>NZ_JRKJ01000001.1 GCF_000770795.1 Lysobacter dokdonensis DS-58
GTCGGAGACCTGCCGCCGTCGAAGCGTTCGGGCGGCGCCGAGGTCTTCACGCTCGGCGGCGACGCGTTCGCCTCGGGCAAGGCGACCTTGTCGTCGAAGGGCGCATCGAGCCTGCGCGCGCTGGCCGCGTATATCGCCGCCGCGCCGACCGGCAAGATCCGCATCGACGCTTTCACCGACGGGCAGGGCGAAGCGGCCGCGAACAAGGAGCTCTCGCAGCGCCGCGCCAACGCGGTGCGCGACGCCCTGGCCGCCGGCGGTGTTCCGAAGTCGCGGATGCAGGCCACCGGGAAGGGTGAATCGTCTCCGATCGCCAGCGACGACACCGCCGCGGGACGCGCACGCAACCGCCGTGTCGAGATCATCGTCGCAGACAAATAACCTTTTATTTTCAGCATCTTGACGCCGTCTTGCCGGTTGTCGGCAAGCGGCGGCAAATCATCGAACGTCCCCTTGCCGAGTCTCGGGGAGGGGAGTAGCGTCAATTCCCCGGGCACCTCGCGTACCCGGCCCTGAAGAGACGATGCCGATGACGCAAACGCCAGCATCCGAGGAGCGTGCCGCCGGACCCAGCGTCCGGGCGGGCGCCGGATGCAATGCCACGGCGGCCCGCGCAACCATCGACCTTCACCCTTGGACGCCCCGTGCCGCCCGGCCCGGGGCGTTCGCGTTTCATGCGTAGTGCGATCCACAGGAGGCTGACATGTTCGAAGGGCAACCGCAGGCGGAACTCGATGCGTTGATGAAGAGCAACCAGGAGTTCAAGACCCTGTACCAGCGCCACAAGGAACTCGACAAACAAGTGCTCGACGCCGAACTCGGCGTGCTCGCCGTCGACGATCTGACCTTGTCGAAGATGAAGCGCGAAAAGCTCGCTGCGAAAGACCGCCTCGTGTCGATGTACGACAACGGACGACACTGACGCGTCCACGATCCCAGTCGGGGCGGCACCGGCGTCCTCGTCCGCCGGTGCCGCCCTCGGCGATAATCGCCCGCTCCGCCGCGCGACGCGGCCGTACCCGCAGGGCGACACCCGCATGCCGATCCACCAATCCGTGCTCGAACTGATCGGGCAGACGCCCGTCGTGCAGGCCCAGCACCTCGACACCGGCCTTTGCACGCTGTTCCTCAAGCTCGAAAGCCAGAACCCCGGCGGCTCCGTGAAGGACCGCATCGGCGTGTCGATGATCGAAGCGGCCGAAAAACGCGGCGACATCAAGCCGGGCGACACCCTCGTCGAAGGCACCGCCGGCAACACCGGCATCGGCCTTGCGCTCGTCGCGCAGCAGAAGGGCTACAAGCTCATCCTCGTCGTGCCCGACAAGATGAGCCGCGAGAAGATCTTCAACCTCAAGGCGATGGGCGCGCAGGTCGTACTCACGCGCAGCGACGTCGCCAAGGGCCATCCGGATTACTACCAGGACATGGCCGAACGCATCGCGCGCGAAACGCCCGGCGCGTACTTCATCAACCAGTTCGGCAATCCCGACAACCCGGCCGCGCACGAGTTCGGCACGGGCCCCGAGATCCTGCAGCAGCTCGACGGCGACCTCGACGCCATCGTCTTCGGCTGCGGCAGCTCCGGCACGATGACCGGCTTGTCGCGTTGCTTCGCGCAACACTCGCCGAAGACCGAGCTGATCCTCGCCGACCCCGTGGGCTCGATCCTCGAGGAATACATCAACCGCGGCACGTTGTCGGACAAGTCGGCGAGTTGGATGGTCGAAGGCATCGGCGAAGATTTCCTCCCGCCGATCTCCGATTTCACGCGGGTGAAGCAGGCCTACGCGATCGCGGACAAGGAAAGCTTCCTCACCGCGCGCGAGCTGTTGTCGAAGGAAGGCATCCTCGGCGGTTCGTCCACCGGCACGCTGCTCGCCGCGGCGTTGCGCTACTGCCGCGAACAGACGACGCCCAAGCGCGTGCTGGTCTTCGTCTGCGACACGGGCAACAAGTACCTGTCGAAGATGTACAACGACTACTGGATGCTCGACAACGGCTTCCTCGAGCGCGAAACGCACGGCGACCTGCGCGACCTGATCCTGCGTCCGTATTCGCGCAAGGACACGGTGGTGGTCGCGCCGACCGACCTGCTCGTCACCGCCTACCAGCGCATGAAGCTCTACGACGTTTCGCAGTTGCCCGTGATGGACGGCGAGAAGATCGTCGGCATCGTCGACGAATCGGACGTGCTGCTGCACGTGTACGGCAACGAGGACCGCTTCCGCGACCCGGTGTCCACCGCGATGGTCTCCAAGCTCGACATCCTCGACGTGCGCTCGCCCGTGGAATCGCTGCTGCCGGTCTTCGACCGCGGCCACGTTGCCATCGTGACCGAGGGGTCCCCCGAGGGCGGGCGGTTCCTCGGCCTGATCACGCGCATCGACCTGTTGAACTGGCTGCGCCGTCGGGTGCAGTAAACAAACGATGGGCTAGACTTCCGGGCTAACTCGACAGGCAGGCACGACATGACGGACCAGGGTCGCGGGAACAACTACGGACGGGGCACCCTGGCGATCCACGCGGGCCAGTCGCCGGACCCGTCGACCGGCGCCGTCATGCCGCCGATCTACGCCACCTCCACGTATGCGCAGTCCAGCCCCGGCGAACACCAGGGCTTCGAGTACTCGCGCACGCACAACCCGACGCGCTTCGCGTACGAGCGCTGCATCGCCGGCCTGGAAGGCGGCACGCGCGGCTTCGCGTTCGCTTCGGGCCTGGCGGCCACCTCCACGTTGCTGGAGATGCTGGACAGCGGCGACCACGTCGTCGCCATGGACGATGTCTACGGCGGCACGTTCCGCTTGTTCGAACGCGTGCGCCGCCGTTCGGCGGGCCTGGATTTCAGCTGGGTCGACCTCACCGACCCGGCGAAGTTCGAAGCGGCGATCCGCCCGAACACGAAGATGGTGTGGATCGAAACCCCCACCAACCCGCTGCTGAAGATCGTCGACATCGCAGCCATCGCGAAGATCGCGAAGCAGCGCGGCCTGCTGGTCGTCGTCGACAACACCTTCTCCTCGCCGATGGTGCAGCGCCCGCTGGAACACGGCGCGGACATCGTCATGCACTCGGCGACGAAGTACCTCAACGGCCACAGCGACATGGTCGGCGGCATCCTCGTCGTCGGCGACGACGCCGAGCTCGCCGAGAAGCTGGCCTTCCTGCAGAACTCCATCGGCGCGGTGCAGGGCCCGTTCGACAGCTTCCTCGCGCTGCGCGGCCTGAAGACCTTGCACCTGCGCATGCGCGCGCACAACGAGAACGCCCTCGCGCTCGCGCAGTGGTTGGAATCGCAACCGGCCATCGAGCGCGTCGCGTATCCGGGGCTGGCCTCGCATCCGCACCACGCCCTGGCCAAGCGCCAGATGGACGGCGCGGGCGGCATCGTCACGATCTTCGTGAAGGGCGGGCTGGAGGCGGCGAAGCGCTTCTGCGAGCGCACCGAATTGTTCACGCTCGCCGAATCGCTCGGCGGCGTGGAAAGCCTCGTCAACCACCCGGCGATCATGACGCACGCGTCCATCCCGCCGGACCGCCGCGCGCAACTGGGCTTGTTCGACAACCTCGTGCGGCTGAGCGTCGGCGTCGAGGACGTCGAGGATCTCCGTCGCGACCTGGGCGCTGCGCTGGGGTCCTGACCGATGCACGCGCATGCGCGCCGCCGCACCGGCCTGGGGGAACTGATCGCCAGCGCCTGGCGGCATCGCGAACTCACGGCCTCGCTGTCCAGGCGGGAAGTCGTCGGCCGTTACCGTGGCTCGGTGATCGGCATCGCCTGGTCGTTCTTCAATCCGCTGCTGATGCTCGCGGTCTATACGTTCGTCTTCTCGGTGGTGTTCAAGGCGCGCTGGGGCGTGGCGCTGGAAGACGCGCCGGGCGGATTCGCGCTCATCCTGTTCGTCGGCATCATCGTGCACGCCATCCTGGCCGAGTGCCTGGGCAAGGCGCCGGCGCTGATCCTCGGCAACGCGAACTACGTCAAGCGCGTGATCTTCCCGCTGGAAGTGCTGCCGTGGGTCACGGTGTGGTCGGCGTTGTTCCATGCGGGCATCAGCACGCTGGTGCTGATCGTCGTGCGCGCGCTGCTCGTGCAGTCGGTGCCGTGGACGGTGGTGTTCTTCCCGCTCATCCTCGCACCGTACGCGGTGTTGCTCCTCGGGCTGACCTCGTTGCTCGCCGCCATCGGCGTGTACGTGCGCGACATCGCGCAGATCGTCGGCATCGTCACCGCCGCGATGATGTTCCTCGCGCCGGTGTTCTATCCGATCACCGCGATCCCCGAAGCGTATCGCCCGCTGCTGTACCTCAACCCGGTGACGTGGGTCGTCGAGCAATCGCGCGCGGTGCTCATCGCCGGGCAGATGCCGGACTGGACGGGCTTCTGCATCTATTCGCTCGTCGCCATCGCGGTGGCGTGGTTCGGATTCTGGTGGTTCCAGCGCTCGCGCGTGGGGTTCGCCGATGTCCTGTGAACCCGTGCCCGGGGTCGCCGAGGCAGGCAAGCAGGCGCCGCTCGCCGTGCGCATGCAGGGCGTGTCGAAGAACTACCACATCTACGACAACCCGAAGGACCGCCTGAAGCAGGCGATCGTGCCGCGCATGCAGCGCCTGTTCGGCGCCCGGCCCGCGCGCTTCTACCGCGACTTCTGGGCGCTGCGCGACATCGCGCTCGACGTGCGCCACGGCGAAACGCTCGGCGTGATCGGCCGCAACGGTTCGGGCAAGTCGACGTTGCTGCAGATCCTGTGCGGCACGCTGACGCCGACCGAAGGCGACGTCGACGTGCGCGGCCGCGTGGGTGCGCTGCTGGAACTGGGCTCTGGCTTCAATCCCGAATTCACCGGCCGCGAGAACGTGTATCTCAACGGCGCGGTGCTGGGCATGACGCGCGAGCAGATCGACGCGCGCTTCAGCGACATCCTCGCATTCGCCGACATCGGCGAGTTCGTCGAGCAACCGGTCAAGACGTATTCCAGCGGCATGTACGTGCGCCTGGCCTTCGCGGTCATCGCGCATTGCGACGCGGACATCCTCGTCATCGACGAAGCACTGTCGGTCGGCGACGTGTTCTTCGCGCAGAAATGCATGCGCTTCCTGCGCAAGTTCCAGGAGAACGGCACGGTCGTCTTCGTCAGCCACGACGCCGCGGCCGTGCGCAACCTGTGCGACCGCGCGATCTGGCTCGAGCACGGGCGCATGCGCATGGAAGGCGACGCCAAGGCCGTGACCGAGGCCTACCACGCCTCCGCGTACGGCGAGACCGTGCGCGTGGTCTCCGCACCCGTGCGCGATTCGGCGGCGGACGCCGCGTCGGTCGCCAGGCTCGGCGCGGCCGCGGTGCCCAATCCCATCGAAGTGTTCCGCTTCGACCCGGGCGCGGGCTTCGGCGACGGCACCGCGACGATCCGCTCGGTACAGCTGCTCGATGCCACCACGCGCGAAGCCCTGTCCTTCGTGCAGGGCGGCGAAGACGTCACCCTGCGCATCGAGGCCGAAGCGCTCGATGCGCTGGACAGTCCGATCCTCGGCTTCCTGTTCAAGGATCGCCTCGGCCAGGTGCTGTTCGGCGAGAACACCTGGTCGACCTATCGCGACCGGGCGGTGCCGATCGACGCCGGCGCGCGCCTGAGCGCGGAGTTCGACTTCCGCATGCCGATCCTGCCGGCGGGCCGCTATTCGCTGGATGTCGCGGTGGCGAACGGCACGGTGCTCGAACATCGCCAGGCGCAATGGATGCACGATGCCTTCGTGCTCGAATCGCATGCCTCGGGCGTCACGACGGGCCTGGTCGGCCTGCCGTTCCCGGGCATCCGCCTGCAATCGGAGGAATGACGGCGTGCACGTGAGTTCCTACGAACACATGCAGGACCTGGTGGCGCGCTATCTCGACCGCGGCCGCGCGCTGTCGGTCATCGACATCGGTTCGCAGGATGTCAACGGTTCGTATCGCCCGTTGTTCGAACACCCGGGCTGGTCTTACACGGGCGTGGACCTCGAAGCCGGCAACAACGTCGACGTCGTGCTGGCCTCGCCGTATCGGCTGCCGATGGCCACGCGTTCGGTGGACGTGGTGGTCTCGGGCCAGGCCTTCGAGCATGTCGAATTCTTCTGGGTCACGTGGCTGGAAATGCTGCGCGTCCTCAAGCCGGGCGGGCTGATCCTGCTCATCGCCCCGTCGCGTGGCTACGAACACCGTTATCCGCAGGACTGCTGGCGCTTCTATCCCGACGCCTGGCGCGCGCTGGCGAAGTTCGGCGCCTGCGAACTGGTCGAGGTGACGACCGACTGGGCGCCGCACCCCGACCCGAGCAGCGCCGACTGGGGCGACACCGTCGGAGTCTTCCGCAAGCCGCCGATGCGCTGGTTCCACCGCGCCAGGCGCATGATGGGGGCGTGGGGTTTGCGCCAACTGGTCCAGGACGTCGATCGGGGCACGCCATGAACACGGTCACCGCCATCGCGCACGCGCACTTCCGTCCCAACGCCAGCCTGCTGTCGCGGCCGGACCACCTGCCGCCGAGCGCATGGACGGGCCACATTCCCTTCGCGATGTGGCTGGTCGAAGCCTTGCGCCCGCGGATGCTGGTGGAACTGGGCACGCACCACGGCGCTTCGTACCTGGCGTTCTGCCAGGCGATGCGCGAGAACGGCGTCGAAGGCCGGTGCCTCGCGGTGGACACATGGGCTGGCGACGAACACGCAGGCGCCTACGGCGACGAAGTCCTCGACACGCTGCGCCGCTACCACGACCCGCGTTACGCATCGTTCTCCGAATTGCTGCGCACGACGTTCGACGAGGCCGCCGACGCGGTCGCCGATGCGTCGGTCGACGTGCTGCACATCGATGGCCTGCACACCTACGAGGCTGTGCGCCACGATTTCGAAACCTGGCGGGGCAAGCTCTCCGATCGCGCCGTCGTGCTCTTCCACGACACGCAGGTGCGCGAGCGCGGCTTCGGCGTGTGGAAGTTCTGGGACGAGGTGCGCGCGCGCTTCCCGTCGTTCGAATTCGCGCACAGCCACGGGCTCGGCGTGTTGCTCGTCGGCGCGCAGGCGCCGGAGGCCGTGCGCGCGATCACCCGCATGGACGCCGACGAACGCGCGCAAGTGCAAGCGTTGTTCGAGCGCCTCGGCGAAGGCCTGTGCGACCGCGCGCGCGCCGAGGAAGCCGAGCGCGCCGCGGCGGGGCACCACGACGGCGTGGTCGCCTATCGCACGCATGCGCAGGCACTCGAAGGGCGCGTGGACGAACTTCAGGGCGAACTCGCCGGCCTGCGCCCCCACGCGCACGCGCTGGAACAGCAAGTCGAATCGCTGCGCCACGCCGTCGCCGGCCTGCGCGACGACGTCGCCTCGCGCCAGCACGGGCTCGACGAATACCGCACCCACGCGCAGGCGCTCGAAGTGCACGTGGCGGCCTTGCAGGCGCAGGTCAACGAAGTCCACGCGCACCTGGCGCATGCGCGCGAGACGCTCCAGGCGCAGGCCGCCGAGCGCGAACGCACCGCGCAGGCGCACGCGCACGCCGTCGCCGAAATGGCGCAACAACACGCAGCGACCACGCAAGCGCTCGCCAACGACCACGCGCGCGCGATGGAAGACATGGCCCACCGTTTGTACGAATCGCATCGACAGACCGTGGCGCTCAACGCCGAACTCCAGCAGATGCGGCAATCGCGCAGCTGGCGCGCGACCGCGTGGCTGCGCCGGTTGTCGTCGCTGGCGCGAGGCAAGGCGTAACCATGTTGAAGCAGACCCTCGGGCGCTGGTTGCACGCGCTGTACGCGCGTTCGCCGATCAGCTGGGAAACCCGGCTGGCGATCAAGGACCGCCTGTTCACGTGGCTCGCGCCGCTGCTGCGCCACACCAACACGTATCAGCGGTGGCTCGAACACCGCACCGATCCCGTCGAAGCCGGGCAGCGCAACGATGCGGAAGTGCGCGAGTCGGAACTGCGCATCGACGCACGCTGGTCGCAGGACAACGACACGCTCGTCGAATATGTCGCCGGCGCGATGCGCCAACCGTTCCCGCAACCCACGCACGTGGCGATCACCACGCAGGCACCGCCGTCCGCACTCGCGGCGAAGGCCATCGCCTTCTACCTGCCGCAGTTCCATCCGATCCCGGAAAACGACGCGTGGTGGGGCCGCGGTTTCACCGAGTGGACCAACGTGTCGAAGGCCGTGCCGCAGTTCGTCGGCCATGACCAGCCGCGCCTGCCCGGCGAACTCGGCTTCTACGACCTGCGCGTGCCCGAGGTGATGCGACGCCAGGTGGAACTGGCACGCACGTACGGCGTGCACGGCTTCTGCTTCCACTACTACTGGTTCGCGGGGCGGCGCTTGCTGGAGCGTCCGCTCGACCAGTTCCTCGCCAGCGATATCGAGTTCCCGTTCTGCGTGTGCTGGGCCAACGAGAACTGGACGCGCCGCTGGGATGGCGCCGAGCACGACATCCTGCTCGGCCAGGTGCACAACGACGAGAACGACGAAGCGTTCATCCGCGACCTGCTGCCGCTGCTGCGCGACCGCCGCTACATCCGCCTGGGCGAGCGGCCGCTGATCGTCGTGTATCGCCCGTCGTTGTTGCCGCAGTGCGCGCGCACCCTGGAGCACTGGCGCGACGTCTGCCGCAAGGAAGGCATCGGCGAGGTGTTCCTCGCGATGGCGCAGTTCGATGTCGACGATCCGCGCGAATACGGCTTCGACGCCGCCATCGAGTTCCCGCCGCACAAGGTCGCGCGCGGCCTGCATCCGATCAACTGGAAGCTGAAGGTCGTCAACCCCGAGTACGCGGGCCACGTCGTCGAATACGCCGACGTCGTCGAACAGGCGTGCCATTGGCCGGAAGCCGACTATCCGTTGATCCGCGGCGTGTTCCCCTCCTGGGACAACGAAGCGCGCAAGCCGGGGCGCGGGTACGTGTTCGCGAACTCGACGCCCGCGCTGTACGGGCGCTGGCTCGAAGATGCGATCGCGCACGCGAACGAGCATCCCGTCGAAGGGGATGCGGTCGTTTTCATCAACGCGTGGAACGAGTGGGGCGAAGGCGCGTACCTCGAGCCCGATCGCCGCCACGGCTATGCGTACCTGCAGGCCACGCGCGATGCGCTGGAACAGGGCATGGCGCGCGAGGATGGCGTCGTCGTCGTGTCGCACGACGCGCACCCGCACGGCGCGCAATACCTTGCGTTGCACCTGGCCCGCGAGCTCAAGGCGATGCGCGTGCCGGTCGAACTGATCGTGCTCGGCGAGGGGCCGCTGCTCGACGACTATCGCGACACCGCGCCGACCGCCGTCCTCGCGGGCGCGGACGACGCCACGTTCGCCGCCGCCGCACGCGCATTGCGCCGGCGCGGCGTGCGCGCGGCCCTGGTCAACACGCTCGCCAGCGGCCACTTCGCGCGGTTCCTCCGCGAGGAAGGCATCGACGTCGTCGCGATGGTGCACGAGTTGCCCGGCGTGATCGAAGAATTCGGCCTGCAATCCAACGCGCGCGCACTCGCCGAATACGCGGGCCGCATCGTGTTCGCCGCGCCCGCGGTGGAGGCGGGGTTCGCGCAGTTCGCGCAGCTGCAGGGCGGCCAATCGGCGATCCGCCCGCAGGGGCTCTACAAGCGCAACGCGCGCCGCGATCCCACCGAACGCGCGCGCGCGCGACAGGAGTTGCGTGCGTCGCTCGGGCTGCCTGCCGATTGCCGCATCGTGTTGTGCGTGGGCTATGCGGACAAGCGCAAGGGCGTCGACCTGTTCCTCGATGCCGCGGCGAAGATCGGCAAACGCGATCCGAAGGCGTGCTTCGTCTGGATCGGCCACGTGGACCGCACGCTCGAGTCCGACATCCACGCGCGCATCAAGCGCTACGGGCTCACCGGGCGCGTCCATTTCCCGGGGCGCCGCACCGACACCGACACGTGCTACGCGGGCGCCGACGTCTACGCGCTCACCTCGCGCGAAGATCCGTATCCGTCGGTCGTGCTGGAAGCCTTCGACGCGGCGCTGCCCGTCGTCGGGTTCGCGGGTTGCGGCGGGCTCGATGCGCTGGTGCGCGACCATGGCGCGCTCGTGCCGATGGAGGATGTCGATGCGATGGCCGACGCGGTGTGCGCGCTGCTCGGCGACGACAAGCGCCGCGAAACGCTCGGCCTGCGCGCACGCGACCTGGTCGCCGCCGACTACGCCTTCCGTTCCTACGTGCTCGATCTGCTCGGCTGGACATCGCTGCGCAAGCCGAAGGTCAGCGTCGTCGTGCCGAACTACAACTACGCACGCTTCCTGCCCGAACGGATGGCGTCGATCACCGGGCAGACCCTGCCGGTGTACGAGATCCTCGTGCTCGACGATGCGTCCACCGACGACAGCCTCGCGGTGCTCGCGCGGTTGCAGGCGGCTTCACCCGTGCCCGTGCGCGTCGTCGAAGGTGCGCGCAATTCCGGGTCGGTGTTCCGGCAGTGGCAGCGCGGCGTGGAGCTGGCGCGCGGCGACTACGTCTGGATCGCCGAAGCCGATGACCTGTCCGAACAGGACTTCCTCGAACAGGTGCTGCCGCCGCTGATCGCCGGCGAAGCCGTCATGGCCTACGCGCAGTCGCGGCAGATGGACGCCGACGGCGGCGTGCTCGCCAACGATTACCTCGATTACGTCTCCGAGTTCGGCGCCGACCGTTGGCGCGCGCCGTTCCTCGCGACGCTCGGCGAAGAACTCGAACGCGGCCTGGCGGTGAAGAACACCATCCCCAACGTCAGCGCCGCCGTGTTCCGCCGCGACGTGTTGCGCGACGTGCTGACGGAGGACCTCGACGCGATCTGCGATTACCGCATCGCGGGCGACTGGCTGGCCTACCTGCGCGTGCTGGAACGCGGCAAGCTTGCCTTCATCCCCGCATCGCTCAACCTGCATCGCCGCCACGCACAAGGCGTCACGCTCGGCGGCGACCTGCGGCCGCACCTGGACGAAGTGATGCGCATGCAGGACTACGTGCGCACGCACCATCCGATCAGCGAGATCGCACGCGCACAGGCGAGAGCGTACGCCGAGCGGCTGCATCGCCAGTTCGGCCTGGACGGGCAACCCCAAGACATCTGGACCAAGGAATCGAAATGACGAACACCGTCTCCACGGAAGAGTGGACCCGCCGCGTGATCGCGAGCATCGACGCGCCGCAGTCGAGCCCGCACGGCGATCCGCTGCCGCACTTCCCCGACGCCACGTTGCAGGCCAACACGACCGGTTTGTCCGGCGAGGCCGCCGTGCGCCAGGCCGCGGGCTTCCACGACGATGTCGTCGGCGCGATGGCGCGCGCGGGCGCGCCGCTGCGCCCGGGCATGCAGGTCCTCGATTTCGGCTGCGGCTGGGGCCGCATCAGCCGCATGTTCCTGCGCGAAGTGTCCGCGAACGACCTGCACGGCATCGACGTCGATCCGGACTTCATCGCGCTGTGCAAGCAATTGTTCGGGTCGGAGCGCTTCAGCACCTGCGCGCCGATGCCGGATGGCGCGCTGCCTGCGCAAGGGTTCGATCTCGTCGTGGCGTACTCGGTGTTCTCGCATCTCTCGCAGGCCGCGGCCACCGCATGGCTGGACGAGTTCCACCGCATCCTGAAGCCCGGCGGGTTCGTGGGCTTCACCACGCGCCACGAATCGTTCTTCGCGTACCTGGAATGGGCGCGCAACACGCCCGGCGTGCAGGGCTACACGAAGGCCCTCGGCGAGTTGTTCGACGACACCGCCGTGCCGATGGCCGCGTTGCGCCGCGGGGAATTCGTGCACGCGACCGCCATGGGCGTGTCGGGCGGCGGAGTGCGCAACGAATCCTTCTACGGCGAAAGCTGGATCCCGCAGGCGTGGCTCGAACGCGAATACGGCGATCGTTTCGAAGTCGTCGCCGCGTGCTTCGACCCGACCAAGTACGACCAGATCGGCTTCGTGCTGAGGAAGCGCTGATGACCAGGTCCCCGCTGCTGTTGTCGATTCCGCTGTGCGTCCTCGCGCTCGGTGCGTGCAAGCCGACGGACAAGCCCGTGGATTTCACGCCGACCGGCCCGCAGGCCGGCAAGGTCGAGCGCGCGGGATTGCTGCAACCGTCCGCGCTGTTGCCGAGCCAGAGCGCGATCCAGGGCTCGGGCGGGCGCTGCAACATCGAGCGCATCGATCCGGGCACGTTCGGCCCCACGCCCCTGCCGATCTCCAAGGCCAAGCCGGTGCGCGTGGTCGGGTGGTTCGCGGACACCGAGTTGAAGGTGGTTCCCGCGACGGTGGAATTGCGCCTGGTCGACGACCAGCACGCGTGGAAGATCGCGGTGACGCCGAACCTCCCGCGCAGCGACGTGCAGGGCGTGCTGGGCGGCGACACGGCGTACGCGGCGACCGGCTATGCGGCGGTCGTCGATTTCTCGACGGTGCCCGACGGCACGTATCGCTTGTTCACGGTGTTCACGCGGCAGCGGCAAGCGTCGTTCGCGTGCGACAACGGGCGCCAGGTGACCATCGGCCCCTGACGGTCCGCTTCAATGCGCGAAGCCGATGCTCCGCACGAGCATCGCGTTCTGCTGCGTCTTCTCCCACGCCAGGTCGAAGACGTTGTCGAGCAACAGGCGCACCCGCACGTTGCCCGGGCGCGGCTTGCAGTCCAGCTTCAGGTAGAACTGCTTCCAGCCCGGGTGCTCGAACGCGAAGGGCATCGGGGGGCAGCCGTCGACGATGGCGTGCCCGCGCAGGAGCGCCTTGCGCAGGTACCAGCGCGGTTCGGCCATGTGCGCGGCGAATGCGAGGTCGGCCTGGTTGCCGTAACGCAGCAACACTTCGCTGTCGCTCCACGCCATGCGGCCGCCGACGGACGCGTCGTACGGCAGATAGCCGCGCGCCAGCGGGTAACCTTCCGGCGCCGCGAAGTCGACCCAGGGCTGCGCCGACGATTGATCGGCCGCCGCGAACGGATCGTTCGGATGCGCGAAATCGAGTTCGTACACCTGCCCATACGGGTTGTCGCGCATCAGCTTGCGGTACGGATAGCGCGCGAGGATCGGGTCGATCACGCCGACGGCGTAGGCCTGCCGGTCCGCGACGAGATACGCCGGCGCGCGCTGCAACAACCCGATGGGATAGTCGGTGAGATCGTAGAACGGGCGATCGGAATACAGCTGCACCACCGGCGCGGAAAACCAGCCCCACCCGAAGACGAGGCGATCCTTCGGCAACCCGGACACGACCTTCGCGGCCCATTGCGCGGCCTGGCGTTCTTCGGTGGGCGTGGTGCGCAAGGCTTCCTTCGGCAGGGAGCGCCACACGAACGGCACGAACACCGCGGCCAGCCCGATCGCGATCGCCGCATGCACCACGCGGCGCGCAACCGCCTGCGGCCGCAACGCGGCGCAGGCATGTTCGATCAACCCCATCGCCCCGAGCATCGCGAGCGCGATCAGTGCGATGAACAGGTAACGCAGCCACACCTTGTCGTCGGGCACCATGCCCAGCCACCACGGGATGTACGCCGCGGCGATGAGCGTGAGCCCGAAGGTGATCCACGTGCGCGTGCCCGCACCTGCGGGACGCAGCACGCGGCGCGCGAGCACGACCGCCGCCGACAGCAACGGCAACGCGAGCAACCCGGCGGTGCCGAACCAACGGCGCTGCAGCTCGACGCCGAGCGTGCCGAAATGCCGCGGCACCTTGTCCATCCAGGTGACCTGCGCCACGCGCGGCACGGCGCCGGACTGGTTGCCGATGCGTTCGAACTGCAGCGCCCACCAGCGTCCGTAATCGCCCGCGCCCAGCCAGTACAGGCGCCACGCTTCGAGCGCCACCACCGGCACGAGCGCGCCGACGCCGAAGGCGATGCACGCGCGCACCAGGTCGCGCACCCGCTGCCCCGGCGGCGCATCCATCACCACGCGCGCGACCAGCAGGCAGGCGATCGCCGCGAACTGCACCACGCCGACGACCTTCGTCGCGATGGCCAATGCACCGAGCGCGCCTGCGAAGAACGGACGCTTCCATCCGCGCGTATCGAGCCGCGCCGGCCAGGCGAGCACCATCATCGCGCCCAGGCCGAAGCACATGGTCGCGACTTCGCCGTAGCCGTTGAGTGCGTATTGCGACAGGTGCGGCAGCGACAACACGAAACACGCCGCGACCAGGCCCGCGACCCACGTCGTCGCGCGCGCGACGATCGCGACGATCAGCGCCAGCAGCACGCACAGGAACAACAGGTTGGTGGCCTGGCTCTGTACCGGCCCGACGCCCGCGATCTTGTACACCGCGGCGCCGACGATGAAGAAGGGTTCCTTGCTCTGCACCGCCGGCGGATAGAACAGGGCCTGATGGTAGCGGCCGCGCGGCCCTTCGCCGTTGGCGATCGACTTGGAGACTTCCAGGTTCATGCCGCCGTCGAACTCGATGTTCTCGGTGGCCGCGTACGACGCCACGCCGAGCCACTGCCACCCGATCACGAGCAGCAACGCAACGGACAACACCCAGGTCCAGCCGCGCGGGGCGCGGGCGATCATGCGCCGCCGTCCTCGTGGCGGTCGGCCAGCGAGGTTTCGATGCGGTGCAGGCGCACGCTCACGCGCTCGAGCAGCTTGCGGTTGGCGGAGATCATGTCCGCGAGGAACGCCACCACGAGCATCAGCGCGCCGAGCAGGATGCACAGCACGGCGAACACGAGCGATTGCACGTGGCCGGTGCCGTTCCCGCCGAACCAGTACCACAGGAAGCGCGCCGACACCGCGGCGCCGAGCAGGATCAGCAGCGTTGCCGGCCAGACGAAGAACACCAGCGGGCGATAGATCACGAAGATCCGCAGGATGGTCACGAGCGACCGCTGCACGTAGCTCGGAATGCTCTTGACCAGGCGCGAGGGGCGCAGGTCTTCGTTGGTGCGGATCGGCACCGAGACCACGCGCATGTTGCTCACGCCCGCCTGGATGATCGTTTCCAGCGTGTAGGTGTAGCCATTGAACACGTTCAGGCGCATCGCGGCTTCGCGCGAAATCGCGCGGAACCCGCTCGGCGCATCGGCCACTTCGGTATGGCTGGCCACGCGCACCGCCCAACTGCCGATGTGCTGCAGCTTCTTCTTCACCCAGCCGAAGTGCACGGTGTCGTCGATGGGGCGCGCGCCGATGACCATGTCCGCGCGGCTTTCGAGGATCGGTGCGACGAGCGCCGGGATGTCGTCGGCGTTGTATTGGTTGTCGGCATCGGTGTTGATGATCACGTCCGCGCCGAGCGCCAGGCACGCGTCGATGCCCGTCATGAAGGCCGCCGCCAGGCCGCGGTTCACCGGATGGCGGACCACGTGGTCGACGCCGAGGGCCTTGGCGTGTTCGGCGGTGCCGTCGGTCGAGCCGTCGTCGATGACGAGCCATTCGACGCGGTCGAACCCGGGCACTTCGCGAGGCAGTGCGTTGATCGCCACCGCGAGGGTGCCGCTTTCATTCAGGCAGGGGACCTGGATGATCAGCTTCATGCGAGGGCGTCAGTCGCGGCGGTAGAGGAAGAAACGCACGGGCAGGCCGCGATCGGCCCTGACCGGCGGCGGCAGCATGGCTTCCTCGGCTTCCATCCGCGTGAAGCCGGGGAACCGGCGCGCGATGTCCGCCGCCACGTCGCGATGGCGCACGTGCGCGATGCCGGTCGCGGGCATGTCGGCGCTGGTGGAGTAGACGATCACGAAGCGCTCGCCCGCGGCGAACAGGCGCGCGAGATATTCGTCGTACACCGCGTCTTCGACCAGGTGGAAGATCACGTCGATGGACATCGACGCATCGGCGCGTTCACCCGCGTAGTCGTCGACGGAGACGAACCGCTTGGTCGCATCGCCCTCGAACAGGTCGCGGCACTGTTTCAACACGGTCTGGCTGACGTCCACGCCGATGTAGGCGGGCACGTGCAGCATCTTGAGCTGGTGGCCATCGCCGCATCCGAATTCGATCGCGCTGCGCACGTCCTGCGCGCGGAAGAAGTCGTTGAGCACGCGCGCCTTGTAGTCGGCGGCCACGCCGCGCGAGCCTTCGCCCGAATGCCCGCCGAGGCGATAGCGCGTTTCCCAGTAGTTGCGCGAACCGCGGAACCCCAGGAGCGGTGCCAGCCGACCGAAGAGCGCGAAGAGTCGATTCATCCGGTCCGATTCCTTTCAGTGGACGAGGGGGCCTGCATCGCCGACAACGCACCGCCCGCGAGGAAGATCAGCAGGTCGGCCGCGATGTTGCCGATGCGCGAGAGCGTCGCGACCGCCAACACGACGTCCGGCGGGCACGCAGGCGATGCGAGCAGCACGAAGGCCGATTCGCGAACGCCCAATCCCCCCGGTGCACCCGGCAGCAGGAATCCTAGCACCCACGATAACGCGTACGCCCGGGCGAGGAGCGCGAAGGTCGGCAGGTCCATCGGCATGAATGCGGAGGCGATGCACGCAACCGCGACGCCGTTGGCGACGTGCACGAACACGTAGCAGGGCAGCGCGCGACGCACCGCGGGCCATGTCGGCGCCGCGCGCAGCACGAACCCGCGCCACGCCGATCCTCCGTTCCCCGCCAGCGCCGTGCGGTGGCGATTGACGAGCGCGAGCACGCCGAAGCCGCCCAGCAGCGCGGCGATGAGCAGCCCGATGTGATCGTGCGCGGATGCCGTGTGCGGAACCGCGTAACTCGCAACGCCGACGATGACGGCCGCTGCGACGACGAGCGCGCCTTCATGCAGGATCGACAGCGCGGTGGTCGCCGCCGGAATGCCGAGCGCGCTGCGTGCGAGCGCGACGCGGCCGACGTGGTGCCCGATGTTGCCGGGGACGTACTTCGCGATCTGCGTCAGGCAGAAGATGCGCAACACCGTGCGCGGCGGTGCGCTCGCCACGCCGAGCGCGCGCAACAACGCGCGCCATGCGGGCACGGTCGCCATCGCGGCGAGCAGGAAGAACACCGCCGACAGCGCGGTTTCGCCGCTGGCCGCGCGCAACATCGGCCACAGCGACGCGCCGCCGCGCGTGAGCGTCGCGTGCGCGAACACGGCGAGGAACACGATCGAAGCGAGGAAGAAGCCCCAACGCAGGAGCGGGTAGATGCGGCGCCACGGGCCGCCCGTCATGCGCGCGCCGCCAGTACGGCGAGTGTGTCGCGCGCGACGCGGTCCCAGGTCGCGTGTTCGAGGATGTGCGCACGTGCGCGCGTCCCGAATGCGATGCGTTCTCCGGCCGTCCATCGCGCGACGCGATGCAGGCACGCGACCCACGCGTCCGCATCGCCCGGCGGCAACAGGAACCCGGTGACGCCATCGGTCACCGCATCGGGCAGGCCGCCGCATGCGGACGCAAGGATCGGCGTGCCCACGGCCGGGGATTCCAGCGCCGCGAGGCCGAAGCCTTCGTCCTGCTCGTTCGCCTGGGGTCGCACGTTGGGCATGATGCACGCGATCGCGGTGGCGCGCAGCGCCTGCAAGGCCGCGGGGTCGAGCGCGCCGACGTAGCGGATGCGTGCATCGCCCTCGAGGCAGGCCCGTTCTTCGGCGTCCCATACGCCGCCGGCGACGACCAGTTCGAACGTCGGGTCCAGCTTCGGCCAGACCGTGCGCACGAACCACGACAGGCCCTTGTAGCGGATCAGGCGGCCGGCGAAGACCAGGCGCATCGCGCGCGGCTGTTGCACGAGGGCGTCATCGGCCGGCGCGTGCGTCGCCAGGGGGACGACCACCGACGCCGGCAACCCGCGCATCGCGGCTTCGTCGCGAATGGCGCGGCTGTTGGCGACCGTCGCGTCGATCGCGCGCGTGCCCACGACGAACGCGCACAACGCGCGATACAACGTCGGCACGAGGCCGCGCTGCCGCATGAAGTAGAGATCGTTGCCGTGCAACTGCACGACGGTGCGGATGCGGCCGAACGTCGCGAGCTTGGCGACGATGGCCAGGGTGGCGAGCGCGAAATCGCCGAGCAACACCGCTTCGTAGCGCCGGCCGTGGCGCACGAGCGCCCACGAGGCCGATGCGAAGAACGCGGCCATCTGCGCCAGGCTCGGGCGACCGATGTGGTCGCTCGCCGGTTTCAGCAAATCGACGTCGGCGCCCGACGCCACGCACGCGGCATGGAATTCCTTCGACCAGGTTTCCATGCCGCCCACCGACGGCGGGAATTTGCGCGTGACGAAGAGCGCCCGCATGCGCAGGCTCAGCCGAGCGCCTGTTCCAGTTCCGGGAGCAACTTGAACAGATCGCCGACCAGGCCGATGTCCGCGATTTCGAAGATCGGCGCTTCGGGATCCTTGTTGATGGCGACGATCGTGCCCGCGTCCTTGATGCCGGTCAGGTGCTGGATCGCGCCGCTGATGCCGACGGCGACATACAGCTCCGGCGCGATGATCTTGCCGGTCTGTCCGACCTGCAGCTCGTTCGGCACGTAGCCTGCGTCCACCGCGGCGCGCGAGGCACCGACACCCGCGCCGAGCTTGTCGGCGAGTGCGTAGACGATCTTGAAATTCTCCGCCGAACCGACACCACGCCCGCCCGATACGACGCGCTTGGCGCTCTGCAGGTCGGGACGATCGGACTTGCCGGCCGCGAGGTTGCCGTAACGCGTGTGCGTCGGCAGCGCCGCATCGACCGAGGCCTGTTCCACCGACGCGCTGCCGTCGCGCGCCACTTCCGGCCACGAGGCCGTGCGCACGGTGGCCACGACCGGACGGCCCTGCGGCGCTTCGACGGTGACGATCGCGTTGCCCGCGTAGATCGGGCGCTTGAACGTGTACGCGCCTTCGACCGACATGACATCGGACACCTGCGAGACGCCGAGCAGCGCGGCGACACACGGCATCAGGTCCTTGCCGAAGGTGGTGCTGGGGCCGAAGACGTGCGTGTAACCATCGGCGAGCTTGGCCACCTGCGGGGCCTGCACCTGCGCGATGGCGTTCGCGTTCGCGGCGTTGCCGACCCCGATGACGCGCGCGACGCCCTGCAACTTCGCGGCTTCCGCGGCGACGCCCGAGGGATCGGCGGCGAGCACGACGACGTCGATCGATTCGGGGTTCAGCGCCTTCGCCGCGGACACGCACTTGGCGGTGGCGGCGTTGAGCTTGCCGTCGAGATGTTCGGCGACGATGAGGACCTTGGCCATCAGAGCAACCCCTTCGCTTTCAGTGCGGCGACCAGTTCGGCCGCGTCCTTGACCATCACGCCCTTGCTGCGCTTGGCAGGCGGTGCGTAATGCGTGGTCTTGAGTTCGTCGCCCGCGTCGACCGCGAGATCGCCGAACGGAATGGATTCGAGCGGCTTGCTCTTGGCCTTCATGATGTCCGGCAGCTTGATGAAGCGCGGCTCGTTGAGGCGCAGGTCCGTGGTGACGACGGCGGGCAGGTCGACTTCGAGCGTTTCCAGGCCCGCGTCGACTTCGCGCACGACCTTGGCCTTGCCGCCCTCGACGTCGAGCTTGGAGGCGAACGTCGCCTGCGGGCGGCCCCATAGCGTGGCGAGCATCTGACCGGTCTGGTTGGCGTCGTCGTCGATGGCCTGCTTGCCGAGGATGACGAGGTCGGGCGATTCCTTTTCCACCAGCTTCAGCAGCGTGCGCGCGGCGGCCAGCGGCGAGATGGGGCCATCGGCGACGACGTGGATCGCGCGATTGGCACCCATCGCCAGGCCGTTGCGCAGGTGCGCCTGGGCGTCGGCGGGGGCGATGGTGGCGACGATCACCTCGGTGGCGATGCCCTTGTCGCGCAGGCGGAGCGCTTCTTCCAGCGCGATTTCGTCGAAGGGGTTGGCGGAGAGCTTGACGCCGTCCGTCACCACGCCCGAGCCATCGGGTTTGACCTGGATGCGGACGTTGTAGTCCACCACGCGCTTGTAGCCGACGAGGATCTTCATGGGGGGCAGGGCACCGATGAGCGAAAGCGAACCGCGATTTTAGCCCGGCCGGGGTGGCCGGTGGACGAAAGTCCGATGGGCGCAGGCACGCCAGGCGCTAGAATCCTTCGCTCTTTGCACCGGAGGCCCCATGGCCGGCAACAAGGTATTCCCCGACGCGGCCGCGGCGCTGGCCGACCTCGTCGCCGACGGCCAGACCCTCGCGGTTGGCGGGTTCGGCCTGTGCGGCATCCCCGAAGCGCTCATCGCCGCCCTGCGCGACACCGGTGCGAAGGGCCTGACCGTGGTGTCCAACAACGCGGGCGTCGACGGGTTCGGCCTGGGCCAGCTGCTCGCCACCCGGCAGATCCGCAAGATGATTTCGTCGTACGTCGGCGAGAACAAGGAATTCGAACGGCAGTACCTCGCCGGCGAACTCGAACTCGAATTCAACCCGCAGGGCACGCTGGCCGAACGCCTGCGCGCCGGCGGCGCGGGCATCCCCGCGTTCTTCACCCGCACCGGTTACGGCACCGTGGTCGCCGACGGCAAGGAAACGCGCGAGTTCGACGGCCAGCACTACGTGATGGAAACCGCGATCAAGGCCGACGTCTCGCTGGTCAAGGCGTGGAAGGCCGACAAGGCCGGCAACCTCGTCTTCCGCAAGACCGCGCGCAATTTCAATCCCGCCGTCGCGATGGCCGGCAGGACGTGCGTGGCGGAAGTGGAGCAGCTCGTGGAAATCGGCGACATCGACCCCGACCACGTGCACCTGCCCGGCATCTACGTCGACCGCATCGTCGTCAACGCGACCCCCGAAAAGCGCATCGAACAGCGCACCGTCCGCCAGGGAGGCGTGTGATGGCCTGGACCCGCGACCAGATGGCGCAGCGCGCCGCGCAGGAACTCACCGACGGCGCGTACGTCAACCTCGGCATCGGCCTGCCGACGCTCGTGGCCAACTTCATACCCGACGGCATGGACGTGTGGCTGCAATCGGAGAACGGGCTGCTCGGCATCGGGCCGTTCCCGACCGACGCCGAAGTCGACGCCGACCTGATCAACGCCGGCAAGCAGACGGTCACCGCGCGCGAAGGCGCCAGCTACTTCGGCAGCCACGATTCGTTCGCGATGATCCGCGGCGGCCACATCGACCTGGCGATCCTCGGCGCAATGCAGGTCACAGACACGGGCGACCTGGCGAACTGGATGGTCCCCGGCAAGATGGTCAAGGGCATGGGCGGCGCGATGGACCTGGTCGCCGGCGTGAAGCGCGTCGTCGTGCTGATGGAGCACACCGCGAAGAACGGCGAACACAAACTGCTCTCGCAGTGCACGCTGCCGTTGACCGGCGTGGGCGTGGTGAACCGCGTGATCACCGACCTGGCGGTGCTGGACGTGACGCCCGACGGGCTGAAGCTCGTCGAACTCGCCCCCGGCGTGACCCCGGCCGAACTGGCCGAGAAGACCGGCGTGACCGTCCACGCAGCCTGACGCGTTCAGGCAGGCGGGCGCCGCAGCGCGGCGCTCGCTGAACCCGGAGCGTCACTTCCGGTAACCGATCCGTAACCGATCGCCTCGCGCAGGCCATTTGTGATGGCGGGCGGCTTGCGTCTGCGTGCGGACAGGGATAATTCTTAGGCGACCCGGAGCCAGGACGGCTCCGCGCACGCCGCATCAGGGGACCGTCTCCCAACGGTTCGCGGCGCGACACCACTCCAACGGGAAATCATTCGAATGCGCCTTCCTTTGCTACTCGCCAGCGCGATCGCCCTGGCGGCATGCACCGCACACGACAACGCGTCAGACGCCAATGGCAAGGCCGCCGGCGTCGACGCGACCGCCGCGGCGACGTCCACCGCCACGCATGCGCCGTCGCCTTTGCGCGACCATCGCGCGCGCGCCATCGCCGCATTGCCGGACCGCGGGCAGTTGCTCGCTTACACGTCCACCTCGGCGGTGAGCAAAAGCGCCTACACCTGGCACCCGATCGCGCTCAGCGAAGCGCACGCGCTCAACGCGATCGCCTCGGGCACGCTGGACGTGCCGGCGCCCGACGGCTCGACGATCCACCTGAAGTACGACCGCGCCGTCGACCACGGCGACGGCAACTGGACCTGGATCGGCCGCCCCGCCGGCGCGATGCCGGGCACCGAAGCGATCATCACCTTCGGCCCGAAGGCCGTGTTCGGCTCGGTGCCTTACGGCCGCAAGCCGGCGCTGCGCATCACCTCGACGCAGGAAGGGTTGTTCCTGATGGAAACCGACCCGACGCGGATGGCGCTCGCCAAGCGCCCGACCGGTCGCGACGCCATCCCGGTTCCCCCGTCCCTGGCCGCCGCGCGCGAGAAGGTGCTGCAACGCGCCGCCGCGCAGCCGCGGCCGCAATCGCTCGTCACGGGCAACGCAGTGCCGCAGGCCAACACCGTCGACGTCGTCGTCGGTTACACGACCGGCTTCGCCTCGCGCCTGGGCGGCCAGTCGCAGGCGGTCACGCGCTTGAACAACCTGTTCGTCACCGCCAACCAGGCCTTCGTCAACAGCCAGATCAACGGCGCGTTGCGCATGGTCGGCACGGTGCAGGTGAACTACCCCGACAACACCGACAACGAAGCGACGCTCTATGAACTCAGCGGCGTGACGTGCACGGAAAATCCGAACGGTTCGCTCAGCTGCAGCAACGCGCCGATCCCCGCGGCGCTGCAGCCGCTCGTCAACGCGCGCGAAACGCTGCACGCCGACCTGATGTCGATCGTGCGCAACTTCAACGATCCGGAAAACAACAGCTGCGGCATCGCGTGGTTGAACGGCGGCGGCCAGGAGCCGATCGACCCGACGCGCGACGTGGCGAGCGCGATCTCGGTGGTCAGCGATTCCAACGGCGACGGCCCGGGGTCGTTCCCGAGCAACGGTTACGTCTGCCGCGAAGAAACCTTCGTGCACGAGCTGGGCCACAACATGGGCTCGCAGCACGACGCGACCACCGCCGCCGGCGTCGACGGCACGCTCGACGATGGCGAATACGGTCTGTACCCGTACTCCTTCGGCTATCGCACCGGCAGCTTCTTCACGATCATGGCGTATCGCGAAGACCCCATCCAGATCGGCTATCGCGTGTTCTCCAACCCGCGCATCGCCTACTGCGGTTCGGCCTGCGGCACGGCCAACGCGGACAACGCGCAAAGCCTCAACAACACGATCCCGGTCATCGCCTCGTTCTACACCTCGCTCGTGTCCGCGCAGACGCGGGGCGACCACAATGGCGACGGCCATGCCGACATCTTGTGGCGCAATTCCACGACGGGCGAAAACCAGATCTGGCGTTCGGGCGACTCGGCGACGAAGCAGGCGATCGCGCCGGTGAATTCGACCGCGTGGACGATCGTGGGCACCGGCGACTACAACGGCGACGGCGTTGCCGATGTCGTGTGGCGCAACACCGCGTCGGGCCAGAACACCATCTGGCTGTCGGGCAACAACGCCACGCAACAGGCGATGCCGGTGGTGCCGGACCAGAACTGGCGCGTCGCCGGCAGCGGCGATTTCGACGGCGACGGCAAGGACGACCTGCTGTGGCGCAACAACACCAGCGGCGGCAACCAGGTCTGGCGTTCGGGCAACAGCACGACGCAACTGGCGGTCGCGCCGGTCTACAACCTCGACTGGCGCATCGTCGGCGTGGGCGACTTCGACGGCGACGGTCGCGACGACGTGCTGTGGCGCAACAGCAACACCGGCCAGAACCAGGCATGGCGTTCGGCGAACAACACCACGCAGATCGCGATGCCGGTCGTCGGCACGACCTGGAACATCGCCGGCGTCGGCGATTTCAACAACGACGGCAACGACGACATCCTGTGGCGCAACAGCGTCAACGGCGTCAACACGATCTGGCGTTCGGCCAACAGCGCGACGCAGACCGCGGTCGCCACGGTCGGCAATCCGTCGTGGACTGTGGCCAACGTTGTGGACTTCGACGGCGACGGTTTCGCCGACATCCTGTGGCGCAACACCAACGGCCAGAACCAGTACTGGCGGGCGGCCAATTCGGCGAACGCGGTGACGGTTTCGACGACGGCCGCAGCCTGGCAGGTGGCGCGCTAACGCCACCCGATCACGCCGTTTTCACGGGGAAAAGCGCGTCCGACGAACGGGCGCGCTTTTTTTTGGTTCTGCGAAACACACCCCAGTCGCCATCACGCGGCACTGATGAGCCGGCGCGCAAATTTTGCGCTCCATAGCAGGGGGTTCCCGTCATGCGTAAGTTGGCGTTGGTCGCGGCTGTATCGTTGGGTCTCATCGCGGGTTGCAAGGGCGACAACGCCGGCACCGCGCTGAATGCAAGCAAGGAATCGGGCAAGCGCGCCACCGCGACCGCGCCGCAGCTCGTCTCCTCCACGTTCTCGAACCGCGACTCGATCGCCGGCGCCCCCGACCACGGCACGCTGATGGCCTACGCCAACGCCAAGCCGCAGGTGAAGGGCGCCTACACGTGGCACGACGTGCAACTGAGCGAAGCGCACGCCATGCGCGCGGTCGCCACCGGCACGCTGGAAATCGCCGCGCCGGACGGCACGCCGATCCGCCTGAAGACCGTCTCCCACACCGAGCACAAGAACGGCAACTGGACCTGGGTCGGCCGCGCCGAAGGCGCCAAGCCGGGCCACGATGCCATCATCACCTTCGGCGAGAAGGCGGTGTTCGCCTCGATCCCGAACGGCGACAAGCCGCGCCTGGAAGTCACGACGGTCGGCGGCCGCACGTACCTGATCGAAGCCGACGCTTCGAAGATCGCCGACGTGCCGGCGCGCGACGTCGACGCGATCCCGTCGCCGACGATGGAAGACGCCGCCCTGGTCTCGACGATCAAGCGCGCCGCCGCCTCCGCCGCACAGCGCACGACCGCGGGCGCGCAGCCCGCCGCCGCCGGCGTGACCGCCGCGAACACGGTGGACCTGCTGCTCGGTTATTCGTCGACCTTCGCCACGCGACTGGGCGGCGACTCGGGCGCCAACACGCGCCTGCAGTTCATGGTCGACACCACCAACGACATCCTGGCCTCGAGCCTGGTCGACGCGCAGATCCGCCTGGTCGGCACGATGCCGGTCGACTACGCCGACACCAACACCAACATCAACGCGCTGTTCGAGCTGACCGGCGTGACGTGCGCCAACGCGCCGGGCGGCCAGCTGCCCGATCGCGGCGTGACGTGTTCGCCGGCCACGCGCCCGGCCGCGTTGCAGACGCTCGCCGCCGCGCGCGAAACCCTCGGCGCCGACCTCGTCGTCCTGGTCCGCACCTTCCAGGCGCCGGAGAACGGCAGCTGCGGCGTGGGCTGGCTCAACGGCAACGGCCAGAGGCCGATCGATTCGGCCGACGCGCCGTTCGGCTACGCGGTCGTCAGCGACACCAGCGGCAACACCTTCCCCGATCCGGAAGGCGGCACCTGCCGCAACGACAACCTCGCGCACGAGCTCGGCCACAACATGGGCATCGCGCACGACCGCGACGCGGCCGATCGCGACAGCGACAGCGACGGCGACGCCATCGACCTGGATCCGGTGGAATTCGGTGCGTTCTCGTATGCGTTCGGCTACGTCGCCTCGCCGACGGAAGGCAACTTCTTCGACACGATGGCGCTGCGCCGCAACGGCCTGGGTGCGCAGTTCATCTACTCGAACCCGAACGTCACCTGCGGCACGTTCCCCTGCGGCAACGCGGCCACCGCCGACGCCGCCCGCGCGCTGCGCCAGACGATCCCGGCAGTGGCGCAGTTCCGCGCCAACGTCGTGCCCTTCGGCAACGCCCAGCGCAACGACTTCAACGGCGACGGGCAGTCCGACATCCTCTGGCGCAACACCGGCAGCGCCGCGGCGCAGATCTGGCTGAGCGCGAACAGCGCGACGCAGCAGGCCGTGACCACCGCGTCGCTCGCCTGGAACGTGGTCGGCATGGGCGACTTCGACGGCGACGGTTCGTCGGACATCCTGTGGCGCAACCAGAACTCGGGCCAGAACCTGATCTGGCGTTCGGGCAACAGCGCGACGCAGCAGGCGGTGACCACCGTCGGCAACACCGCGTGGCGCGTGGCCGGTGTCGGCGACTTCGATGGCGACGGCGTGTCCGACATCCTGTGGCGCAACACCTCGTCGGGCGCGAACCTGGTCTGGCGTTCGGCCAGCAGCACGACGCAGGTCACGCTGGCCTCCGTGCCGAGCCAGGCGTGGGCCGTGGCCGGCGTGGGCGACGTCAACGGCGACGGCCGCTCCGACATCGTGTGGCGCAACAGCCAGTCGGGCGCGAACAGCATCTGGCTGGGCGGCGACGCGGCGACGCAGCAGGCCATGGTCAGCGTCAGCCTGTCGTGGGCCATCGTCGGCGTGAACGACTTCAACGGCGACGGCAATGCCGACCTGTTGTGGCGCAACGCCGGTAACGGCCAGAACACGATCTGGCGTTCGGGCAACAACACGACGCAGCAGTCGGTCGCGCTGGTCGGCAACCTCAACTGGCGCGTCGCCTCCACGGGTGACTACGACGGCGACGGCGTCGGCGACATCCTGTGGCGCAACAGCCAGTCCGGCCAGAACCTGGTGTGGCGCTCGGGCAATGCGGCGACGCAGCTCCCGGTCACGCCGGTCGGCAACCTGACCTGGGCCGTGCAGGGCTGACCGAAGGACAGGGGAAAGAAGAAAGCCCCGGGCGTGCGAACGCCCGGGGCTTTTCGTTTGCGGGACGTGCGTGCGTCAGAGGTTCTGGTAATTCGGCCCCGAACCGCCTTCCGGCGTGACCCACGTGATGATCTCGTAGGGATCCTTGATGTCGCAGGTCTTGCAGTGCACGCAGTTCGCGGCGTTGATCTGCAGGCGCTTGCCGGTGTTCGCCGGACCGTCGGGATCGTCGACGATTTCGTATACGCCGGCGGGGCAGAAGCGCGTGCACGGGTTGTCGTATTCGGCCGCGCACCGCGTGACGCAGACCGTGGGGTCGTGCACCACCAGATGCACCGGCTGGTCTTCGTCGTGCTCGGTCGCGGCGAAATACACGCCGGCCAGGCGATCGCGCGGCGCGAGCTCGCGCTGCAGGTAATCGCGCTTCGGCGTTTCGTGTTCCGACACTTTCGCCGTCGCCGACCAGTCCGCCTTGTTCTTCAGCGTCCACGGTGAAAGCCCCATCGTCACCGTTTCCCACGCCGCGTTGAACAGGCCGAACCACAGGCCTTTCTTGAAACCCGGCTTGATGTTGCGGACCTTGCGCAGCTCGGCCATCACGTCGGATCCGCGCAGCTTCGCATCGAAGCCCGCCGACGACAGTTGCGATGCGACCAGATGTTCGGCTGCGTGCATCGCCGAACGGATCGCCTGGTGCGTGCCCTTGATCTTCGGCACGTTGAGCGTGCCGGCCGTGTCGCCGATGAGGAGCGCGCCGGGCATTTCGACCTTCGGCAGCGACTGGTAACCGCCGGTGACGATCGCGCGCGCGCCGGCAGAGACGATGGTGCCGCCCTCGAGCAGCCCCTTCACCGACGGATGGTTCTTCCATTGCTGGAAGGCTTCCCACGGGCGGTATTCCGGATCCTTGTAGTCCAGGCCGCTGATGTAACCCAGCGCGATGCGGCCCTTGTCCAGGTGATAGAGGAAGCTGCCGCCGTAGATGTCGTTGGATGCCGGCCACCCGAGCGTGTGCACGATCTTGCCCGGCGTCGTGCGTTCTTCCGGCACCTGCCACAGTTCCTTGATGCCGATCGAATAGCCCTGCGGATCGCTGTCGGCGTCGAGGCCGAAACGCTTGACCAGGCGCTTGGTGAGATGGCCGCGCGCGCCTTCGGCGAGCACGGTGACCTTCGCGCGGATGTCGATGCCCTGCGTGAAGCCGGGCTTGTGGGTGCCGTCCTTCGCCACGCCCATGTCGCCGATGCGCACCCCATTCACGCGGCCGTCTTCGTCGTGCAATGTTTCGCTCGCGGAGAAGCCCGGGTAGATCTCCACGCCCAGCGCTTCGGCCTGCGGCGCGAGCCACGCGCACAGCGCGCCGAGGCTGACGATGAAGTTGCCCTTGTTGTGCATCTGCGGCGGCACGATGAGCTTGTGCGCGCCGGTCTTCGTCATGAACAGGAATTCGTCTTCGCCCGCGGGCACGCAGATCGGCGGCGGGTTGTCGCGCCAGCCGGGCAGCAACGCGTCGAGCGGCTGCGGCTCGATCACCGCGCCCGACAGGATGTGCGCGCCGATCGTCGAGGCCTTCTCGATCACGCACACGGTGGTGTCGGGGCTGAGCTGCTTGAGGCGGATCGCGCAGGCCAGGCCCGCGGGACCGGCGCCCACGACGACGACGTCGTACTCCATCACGTCGCGTTCGATTTCAGTCGTCATGGAAGCCTCCGTGGAATCGCGCCATTCTAAGGCGCATGGCGGCGATGGCGATTCACTTGCCGGGCGCGGACGTGATGTTCGATCCGGACTGGCTGGAGGCGGGGCCCGCGCGGGCCTTGTTCGACGCCCTGCGCGACGGCCTGCCGTGGGAACGCCACCGCATCACCGTGTACGGCCGCACGCTCGATGCGCCGCGCCTGAGTTGCTGGATCGGGGACGTGGCGTACAAATATTCGGGGACGCTGTTCGAACCGCACCCGTGGCCCGCGGCGCTGGCGCGGGTGCGCGAGCGGCTCGAAGGCGAACTGCACGGTGGCTTCAACAGCGTGCTCGCCAATCTGTATCGCGACGGCGGCGACCGTCTCGGTTTCCATCGCGACAGCGAACCCGAACTCGGCCCGGAACCGCTGATCGCATCGGTGAGCCTCGGTGCGACGCGGCGTTTCCGTTTCCGTGCGCGCGCAGGCGACGGGACGCTCGGCCTGGACCTGACGCATGGCAGCCTGCTGGTGATGTCCGGTGGCACGCAACGCAACTGGTTGCACGCCGTGCCGCCGACCGCGCGCGCCGTGGGGCCGCGGATCAACCTGACGTTCCGGCGCGTGCTGCCGCGCTAGCGGTCAGTCTTCGTCGGCGAGCAATTCGAGCGCCATGACCAGCGCGTCTTCGCGGCCGTCTTTCGCCGGGTAATAGCGCGGGCGTCGGCCGATCTCGTTGAAGCCTTCGTCGTGGTACAGCGCGATGGCGGGTTTGTTGGACGGGCGTACTTCGAGGAACACGCGCTGCGCGCCGCGGCCGCGCGCGAGTTGCAGGATCGCGCGCAGCAAACGCCGCCCATGCCCGCGGCCCTGCACTTCCGGCGCGGTGCACACGTTGAGGACATGCGCTTCGCCCGCGGCGACGCTGATCACGCCGTAGCCGAGGATCTCGCCGTCCTGCACCAGGACCCACGCCGGGTGGTTGGCGAGCAGGCAATCGCGGAACACGCCCTGCGTCCACGGGAATGCGTACGCCCGCTGCTCGATCGCCATGACCTCGGGCAGGTCGGCTTCGCGCATCGGGCGAAGCGACGGCAGCGGGATGCTGTCGGCGGCGAGCGCGCTCATGTCCGCGCGGCCTTGCGCAACGCGCGCAGTTGCGGCCACACCGCGCGCTTGCCGGCGGGCGTGCGCAATTGCGCGAGCGGCAGGAGCCTGGGCAGCGATGCGAGTTCGGTCTTCGCCGCGCGGGCGATGGCTTGCGTCAGCGGCGTGTCTTCGAGCGCTTCGGCGGCCTGCACGCGATAGACGACGTGCCCGAGCGCGTCGAGCATCTCGCGCTGGAAGTCGTCCCATGCCGCCGGCGCGTCGCTCATGCCGGTTCGCTCGCGATCTTGCGGCGGTGGAACCACATCACCGGGCCGGACAGTGCATACAACGCGGTCGCCGCGAGCAGGACGCGCGGCGGGTCGATCCACAACGCGATCAGGATGGCCACGGCGATCACGATGGTCGCGAACGGCACGCGCTCGGCGCGCGCGCCTTGGCCGCTGCCCTTGAAGCTGTTGTAACGCACGCGGCTGACCATCAGCAGGCCGGCGACGACCGCCACCGCGGCGGCGGGCCAGCGCAACTCGGGCCCCGCGAGGCCGAGGTCGTCGCACGTCCAGACGAAACTCGCCATCAGCCCCGCGGCCGCCGGACTGGCCAGGCCGATGAACCAGCGCTTGTCGACCTGGCCCACCTGGCTGTTGAAGCGCGCAAGGCGCAACGCCGCGCACGCGGCATAGAGGAACGCGACGAGCCAGCCGACCTTGCCGAACATGGCCCCGTCCAGCTTCATCGACGACAGCGCCCAGTGGTACATGACCAGCGCGGGCGCCATGCCGAAGCTCACCAGGTCCGCCAGCGAGTCGTATTGCACGCCGAACTCGCTCTGCGTGTTCGTCATCCGGGCCACGCGCCCGTCGATGCCGTCGAGGATCGCCGCGATGAAGATCGCGATGCAGGCTTCCTCGAACTTGCCCTGGGCCGCGGCGACGATGGCGAAGAACCCGCCGAACAGGCCGCCGGTGGTGAACAGGTTGGGCAGCAGGTAGATGCCGCGCGGGCGTGGCCGCGCCGGTTCGATGGGCTCCATGCGCCGAAGTGTAGCGCCTGCGACGCAAGTCGCTTGCGCGCCCCCCGTCGCAGTGCTGCAATCCCCCCACGCCTCCGAGGGGACCACCGCCATGCAACGTTCCATCCGCCTGCTCGTGGGCGCGCTCGCCCTCGCCCTCGCGGTGTGCATCCCTGCCTTCGCGCAGGCCGTCTACACCTGGAAGGACGACAAGGGCGTGACCCACTATTCCGATTCGCCGCCGCCTGCCGGCGCGAAGAAGAAGACGGTCAAGACCGCCGCGGACCCGGTGCCGTCCTCCACGCCCGCGCCGAAGGTCACCGTTGCCGCCGCACAGGGCGGGCCCGATCCCGCCGCCGCGGCCGCCGCCGCCGAGCAGCAGGCCAAACAGCGCGCCACCGCCTGCAAGCAGGCGCAGGCCAATCTCGCGGTGTTGAACAGCCAGGCCGGCGTGGCGGTGGACCGCGATGGGGACGGCAAGTCCGACGCCGTGCTCGACGCCAACCAGCGCGCGCAGGAAACGCAGGCGATGCAGACCGTCGCCGCCGCGAACTGCGACTGACGTCGGGAACCCCTCGCGCAGCCGGCGCGGGGCAGGGGGAAGGCGGGCGGCCCATGGCAGAATGCGGGTCTTTCCGCCGTCCTGAAGTCCCCCCGATGCGCCTGTCGCAATTCCATCTCCGCACCGTCAAGGAAACGCCCGCCGACGCCGAAGTCGTCAGCCACCAGCTGATGCTCCGCGCGGGCATGATCCGCAAGCTTGCCGCCGGCCTGTACACATGGTCGCCGCTCGGCCTGCGCGTGCTGCGCAAGGTGGAGGCGGTGGTGCGCGAAGAGATGAACGCCGCGGGCGCGATCGAACTGCTGATGCCGTCGATCCAGCCGAAGGAACTGTGGGAAGAGACGGGCCGCTGGCAGAAGTTCGGCGGCCAGTTGCTGAAGATCCGCGACCGCAAGGACGCCGAGTACTGCTACGGCCCCACGCACGAAGAGGTCATCACCGACTTCGCGCGCAACGAGCTCTCCAGCTACAAGCAACTGCCGGTCAACTTCTACCAGATCCAGACCAAGTTCCGCGACGAGATCCGCCCGCGCTTCGGCGTGATGCGTGCGCGCGAATTCCTGATGAAGGACGCCTACTCCTTCCACGTCGACGAAGCCTCGCTCGCCGACGAATACCGCAACATGTACGACACCTACGGCCGCATCTTCACGCGCCTGGGGCTGAAGTTCCGCGCGGTGTTCGCCGACACCGGCGCCATCGGCGGCAATGCCTCGCACGAGTTCCAGGTGCTCGCCGAATCGGGCGAGGACGCGATCGCCTTCTCCGACGGCTCGGACTACACCGCCAACATCGAGCTGGCCGAAGCGCTCGCGCCGGCGCCGCGGCAATCGGCGGAAGAGGGGCTGCGCAAGATCGAGACGCCGACGCAGAAGACCTGCGAAGACGTCGCCGCGTTGATGGGGATTGCGCTCGATCGCACCGTGAAGTCGGTTGCGGTCATGGGTGAGAACGGCTTCGCGCTGGTGCTCGTGCGCGGCGACCACGTCGTCAACGAAGTGAAGCTGCGCAAGGTCGCCGGCCTGGCCGACTACCGCATGGCCACCGAAGCGGAAATCCTCGAGCACCTCGGTGCAGAGCCGGGCTTCCTCGGTCCGCTGCAGCCGCGCGCCGCCGTCACCGTCATCGCCGACCGCAGCGTCGATGCGATGCGCGATTTCGTCGTGGGCGCCAATGAAAACGGCTACCACGTCGCGGGCGTCAACTGGGCGCGCGACCTGCCGGAAGCGGACATCGTGGCCGACGTGCGCAACGTCGTCGCCGGCGATCCCTCGCCCGACGGCAAGGGCACGCTGGGCATCGCGCGCGGCATCGAAGTCGGCCACGTGTTCCAGCTCGGCCGCAAATACGCCGAATCGATGGGCTGCACCGTGCTCGACATGGCGGGCAAGGCCACGGTGCCGATGATGGGTTGCTACGGCATCGGTGTTTCGCGCATCGTCGCCGCCGCGATTGAACAGAACCACGACGCCAACGGCATCCTCTGGCCCGAAGCGATGGCGCCGTGGCAGGTGGCGGTGTGCGTCATCAACCCGAAGAACGACGCCGCCGTGGCCGCCGCCGCCGAAACCCTGCACCGCGAGCTCAATGCCGCCGGCATCGACACGGTGCTCGACGACCGTGGCCTGCGCCCGGGGCAGATGTTCGCCGACATCGAGCTGGTCGGCGTGCCGCACCGCGTGGTCGTGTCCGAGCGCGGCCTGGCCGCGGGCACGTTCGAGTATCGTGCGCGCACCGCGGCCGATGCCGAGCAGCTCGATCGCGAAACGTTGTTCGCGCGCCTGCGCGGTTGATTGCACGCCCCTTCACCTTGCGGAGGAACGCCCCGATGTCCATCGACCTCAACGGCCTGTCGGCCAAGGAACTCGACGCGCTGATCGCGCAGGCGAAGAAGCGCCGCACCACGCTGAGCAAGCGCAAGCCCATCGCGCTGGTGCGCAAGAAACTCACCGCGCTCGCGCGGGCCGAGGGTTACACGGTGGCCGAGTTGTTCGGCGGTGCGGCGTCGCCGGCGCCGGCGAGGAAGGCCGCCGCGTCCAACGGCGCGCCTGCGCGCAAGTCGACCAAGGGCTACAAGCTGGGCAAGGTCGCGCCGAAGTACCGCAACCCGCAGAACCCGTCGGAAACGTGGGCCGGCCGCGGCCAGCAGCCCAAGTGGATGGCCACGCAGATCGCCGCGGGCCGCAAGCTCGAGGATTTCCTGATCGGCTGAGCCTCAGAGGTTGCGGCGCGCGGTCACCAGCAGGTTGCCGAACAACAGCCCCGCCACCAGCGCCATCAGCGTGTTGAGCACGGCGAGCGCGGCATCGCCACCCGCGTCGACGTTCTGCTGCTGCACCAGGTTGATCACGCCGCGCAGCGCAACGCTGCCCGGCACCAGCATGATGATGCCGGGCACGCGCACCAGCGCGCCCGGCCGCTGCGCCAGCCGCGCGTACGCATTGCCGAGCGCGGAAGTGACGAGCGCGGCGAGGAACACGCCGGCGTGGCTATCGAACATCTGCCCGCCGAAACGCGCGACGACATAGCCCGTCGCCGCCGACAGCATCACCACCCAGTAATCGCGCAAGGCCGCGCGGAACAGCACCGCGAAGGCGAACGCGCCGCACACCACGGCGACGACTTCCACCCAGTCCGGTTGCGGCCGCGACGCACGCACCTGTGCGTGCAGTCCGAGGTGTTGCGCGAGCTTGAAAGCGATGACGGTGCCGATCGTCAGCTTGAGGATCGTCGTCAGCGCGCCGGCGAATCGCGCGGTGCCCGAGACCAGATGCCGGCTCGTGAGCTCGTTGACCGCGTTGGTGAGCGTCATGCCGGGCAGCAGCACGATCAATGCGGCGATGGTGACCGTGTTGAGGTTCAGCGGCCCGACGAGGCTGGCGATGGCGATGGCGACGATGCCCGCGACGAACCCCGCGATCGCGTCGCTGGCTTCGTTCAGGCGCGGGCGGTTGTGCGATGCCAGCTCGATCAGGCCGATCACCAGGCCGATCAACCCCGCCGTCGCGATGTCGAGCCAGGGCAGCCGCAGCAGGCCCGCGACGGCGGCCGAAGCCAGGCCGAAACCGAACACCTGCACGGCGCGCTGCCGATTCGTCGGCGGTTTGGATAGCGCGCGAAGTTGCGCATGGCCTTGCGCGATGCCGACACGACCGGCCATCACGTCTTCGGCGATGCGATCGGCCTCGCATAACTTGTAGAGGTCCGTGTCTCCGGGCGCCAAACGGATCACTCGTGTCGTATCCGAGACGCCGGCGGGTCGACGCGGATCGCTGAAGGACAGGATCATCCCCGTGGGGTTGGACCACGGTTCGCAATCCAGTCCCAGCCGCTGCGCCACCGCCGTCACCGCGCCTTCCAGTCGCTGCGCGGTGGTGCCGTAAGCGTGCAGGTGTTCGGCGACTTCGAGGACGAAGTCGATGCGTTCGGCGTAGCCGGCGCTGGCCGCATCGTTCGGCGACGCGGGCGGCGCAACCACCACGGAAGGAGGAGCACTCATGCGAGAAGCATTGCACGACGCGCATGCCGCCCGATGCAAGGCGCAATCGGCCGCGTTGTCCGTGAACGGACAGATCATTGATTTACGTCCCAAAATGGATTACAACGGGTTCGCCGCCTTTCCGGGATCCGCCATGGCCCACCCGCTCGAAACACCGCAGGCGCACGTACCGGACCTGACTTCCGCGCAGGCCGCGTCCGCCGCGCTGCGCACCTTCTTCCGCATCGCGGAAGCCTGGGGCCTGTCCAACGAGCAGCAACGCCAATTGCTCGACTGCGGCCGCAGCACGTTCTACGAATGGAAAAGCGGGCGGGTGAAGCGCGGCCTGGACAACGCCACGCTGGAGCGCCTGTCGCACGTCTTCGGCATCCACGCCGCGTTGCAGGTGCTGCTGCCCGTGCCCGAACGCGCGCATGCGTGGGTCAAGCGCGAGAACACCGCGCCGTTGTTCGGCGGCAAGTCCGCGCTCGATCGCATGCTCGCCGGGCAGGTGTCGGACCTGTACGTCGTGCGCCAGTACCTCGACGCGCAACGCGGCGGATGGTCCTGAGGCGCGCGTGCGGCTGACGCATGTCCAGCTCGCGTGGGAAACCTCGTGCCGGCTCGTGGCCAGCCGGTTCCCCGTCGTCGGCCTGTTCGACGACGTCGCCGACCCCGCCGACCTCGATGTCGTCTTCGCGGTGGAAGCCCTGGGCAATCCGCGCCTGCGGCAGGAAGCGGGCGTGTTGTCGCTGCTGCCGAAGGCGCACCGCGTCAGCGGGCCGGGCACGACACCGATCATGTCGGCGTTCACCCATCTCAATCCCGAGGGCTCGCGGTTTTCCGATGGCACGTGGGGCGTGTACTACGCCGCCAGCGACCTCGACACCGCGGTTTCGGAAGTGAGCCACCATCGCGCACGCTTCCTGGCGCGCACCGCCGAACCGCCGATCGAGATCGACCTGCGCTGCTATCGCGTGCCGGTGCGCGCACGGCTGCTCGACCTGCGCGGGCGCCGCGCGCCGCCGGGCGTGCTCGATCCGTCGGGTTACACCGCCTCGCAACCCTTCGCGCGCGTGCAGCGCGACGCGGGGGAGCTGGGGATCGTCCACGACAGCGTGCGTCGCCGCGCCGGCCAGTGCGTCGCACTGTTCACGCCGAAGGCCACCGTGCCGCCGGCGCAACAGGCCGAGCACGTCACCCTGTGCTGGGACGGCGCGCGCATCAGCGCGTGGTACCGCAAGTCGGACGCAAGGCCGCTGCCGTAAAGGACGCGTCCACGCCCGCGGCTACCGCGCTTCTGTATGCTCCGCGCCAAAGGGGACCCGATGCGCGACGAGAGCCGCCCGCCCAGCCTGGAATCCGACGCCGAGCAGCGCCTGCACCTGCGCGGGAGCTGGACGCTCGCGCACGCCGGTGCCATGGCCGAACAATTGCGCCAGGCCCCCGAGCAGGTCGAACGCGTCGACGCCAACGAGATCGAACACCTCGATTCCGCCGGCGTCCTGTTGCTGCTGCGTTACGCACGCCGCAACGGGCTGGAACTGGAGGACTTCCACTTCCGCGAGGACCACGTTCCGCTGGTGTCCGCCATCGAGGACGTCGCCGACGACCGCCCCAAGAAGAAACGCGAATACGGCGTCAGCGCCGCGCTCGCGCGCCTGGGCTTCGCGGTGCACGACAACTGGAAGGAAATCCTCGCGCTGATCGGCTTCCTCGGCGAGAACCTGATGAAGTTCGGCCGCATGCTCGCGCAGCCGCGGCGCTTCCGGCTCACCGCCACGGTCTACCACATGGAACAGGTCGGCCTCGATGCCGTGCCGCTCGTGTTCCTGCTCTCGTACCTCGTCGGCGCGGTGGTGGCCTTCCTCGGCGCGAACATCCTGCGCGATTTCGGCGCGGAGATTTACGTCGTCGAACTGGTCAACGTCGCGTTCCTGCGCGAGTTCGGCGTGCTGCTCACCGCGATCATCCTCGCCGGCCGCACCGCGAGCGCGTTCACCGCGCAGATCGGCGCGATGAAGAGCCGCGAGGAAGTCGATGCGATCCGCACGCTGGGCATGGACCCGATCGACCTGCTCGTGCTGCCGCGCGTCATCGCGTTGCTGGTGATGCTGCCGTTGCTGACGTTCATCGGGATGATCGCGGGCTTGCTTGGCGGCCTGTCGGTCGGCGCCTTCAGCCTCGACATCCCGCCGCAGGCATACCTCGCGCGGATGGAAGCGACGATGGAAGTGCGGCATTTCCTCGTCGGCCTGTCGAAGGCGCCGCTGTTCGCGCTGGTCATCGGCTTGATCGGCTGCCTGGAAGGCCTGCAGGTCGAAGGCACCGCGCAATCGGTGGGCGAGCGCACCACCTCCAGCGTGGTGCAGACGATCTCGCTCGTGATCGTGATCGACGCGATCATGGCCCTGTGGTTCATGCAGATGGAGATCTGACGCATGGCCATCGACGCCAACGAGCCGATCATCCGCGTGCGCGGGCTGCGCAATACCTTCGGCGAACAGGTCGTGCACGAAAATCTCGACCTCGACGTGCGCCGCGGCGAAATCATCGGCGTGGTCGGCGGTTCGGGTGCGGGCAAATCGGTGCTGATGCGCTCGATCATCGGCCTGCGCCACCCGGATGCGGGGGAGATCCGCGTGCTCGACGTCGACGCCCGCAGCACCGACGAGGACATCCGCAACCGCATCGAGCGCAACACCGGCGTGTTGTTCCAGGACGGCGCGCTGTTCTCCTCCCTCACCGTCGGCGAGAACGTGCAGGTGCCGCTCAAGGAGCAGCACCCCGAATTGCCGGAAACGCTGCGCTACGAGCTCGCGCTGCTCAAGGTCAAGCTCGCCGGCCTGCCCGCCGATGCGATCAACAAGCTGCCCTCGCAACTCTCCGGCGGCATGCGCAAGCGCGCGGGCCTGGCGCGTGCGCTTGCGCTCGACCCGCCACTGCTGTTCCTCGACGAGCCGACCGCGGGCCTGGACCCCATCGGCGCGGCGGCGTTCGACCAATTGATCCTGACGCTGCAGCAGGCGCTCGGCCTGACGGTGTTCCTCATTACGCACGACCTCGACACGCTCTATGCGATCTGTGATCGCGTGGCGGTGCTCGCGGACAAGCGCGTGGTGGTGAACGCGCCCATCGAGGAGGTCGAACGGTTCGACCACCCGTGGGTGCAGGAATATTTCCACGGCCCGCGCGCACGCGCCGCACGCCATCCTGGCGAAGCGGGCGCTGGCACAATGGCCTGAAGGGAGGACCCATGGAAACCAAGGCCAACTACGTCCTGATCGGCGCTTTCACGCTGGCCATCAGCATCTTCGGCCTGCTGTTCGCCCTGTGGGCCGCCAACTGGTCTTCCGAACGCGAGTGGAACAAGTACCGCATCGTCTTCAACGAGGCGGTCACCGGTTTGTTCGAAGGCGGCAGCGTCCGCTACAACGGCATCACCGTCGGCACCATCGACGCGCTGCGCCTGGCGCCCAACGATCCGCGCAAGGTCATCGCCACGGTGCGCATCAACACCAACACGCCAATCAAGACCGACACGCACGCCAAGATCTCGCAGGACGGCCTCACCGGCCCGACCTTCATCCAGCTCAGCGGCGGCAGCCCGAACGCGCCGCTGCTGGTGTCCAACGACAGCGACGTCGTGCCGACCATCGCCACCGAGCCCTCCGCGCTGCAGAACATCGCCGACACCGCGAACCGCCTGGTCGCGCGCATGGACGTGCTGCTCAGCGACGAGAACGTGCGGCGCATTTCCGATTCGCTGGCCAACATCGAAGCGTTGACCGATTCGGTGGCCGCGCAACGCCAGGATCTGGGCGCCTTGATCGTCAATGCGCGCGAGGCCAGCGAACAGTTGAAGACCACGCTCGTCACGACCAACGGCGCCGTCGAGCGCCTGGACCGCGATGTCGTGCGGCAATTGCCCGCGCTGGTCGACAAACTCGATCGCACGCTGACGCAACTGGAGTCGGTCGCGACCAACGCCAACGGCATCGTCGCCGACAATCGAGCGCCGCTCGCCAACGGGATCCAGCAGCTCGGTCCGGCGATGACCGAATTGCGGGGCCTCGTGCGCGATTTGCGCCGCGTCGCCAGCCGCCTCGACGCCAACCCGGCGGGCTACGTGCTCGGCCGCCAGCAACCGAAGGAGTTCGTGCCCGAATGACCACGCCCGTTCGATCGATGCTGGCCGCAACGTTGCTGGCGGCGCTCGCCGGCTGCAGCATCGTGCCGAAGAAGGAGCCGCTGTCGCTGTACGCGCCCGACGCGACGGTGCAGGCCGATCCGGCCTGGCCGCAGGTGAAGTGGGCGCTGCAGATTCCGCGCCCGCATGCGTCCGAATTGCTCGATTCGCCGCGCATCGTCGTGCGCCCCGCCGACGGCGAGTTGCAGGTCTACCACGGTGCGATCTGGGCCGAACCGACGCCGGACCTCGTGCAGGACGCGGTATTGCGTGCGTTCGAAGACAGCGGCCGCATCGGCGGCGTCGCGCGTCGCGGCACCGGCATCAACGGCGACTACGAGCTGATGCTCGACATCCGCCGCTTCGAATCCGACTACGCCGGCGGCGCCACGCCGAACGCGAACGTGGAGATCGTCGCCAAGCTCGTCGCCAATCGCGCGAACGCCGTCGTCGCCACGCGCACGCTGAAGCAGTCCGCGCCGGCCGCGTCGACGAAAGTGGGCGATGTCTCGCGCGCCTTCGATGCCGCGCTGACCGCGGCCGTGACCGACCTCGTGGGTTGGACGCTGGTCGAAGGCGAGAAGTACGACCGCGCGCACCCGGTGCCCGCGTCCGTCAAACGCTAGGGCTTCTTCCGCGCCAGCATCGGCTTTTCGACCAGGTGCCAGGACAGCACCGCGAGTGCGACCGTCCCCGCGCCCGCGGCCGCGATCATCTGCTCCGGCGTGATGCCCGGGACCGTCGCCACCAGCGCCTGCTGGATCGGGAACGCGTAGATGTAGATGCCGTAGGAGTAGTCGCCGAGCTTGTTGAACTGGCGCAGCACGCCGCCCGGCACATAGGCCAGCCACATCACGATGTAGGGCACGGTGAGCGGGTAGATCCAGAAGAACGTCTTCGGCTGCACGATGCCGCCGATGAGCGCGACGCACGCCACGGCGAACAACGTCCCCGACATCGGGATGCGGGCGCGGTAGATCCACATCGCCGCGCCGAGGAAGAAGAAGTAGAACAGGCGGAAGGTGTGCCAGTGCTTGTAGGCGTAGTGGTGCGCGACCCAGAACGACACCAGCATCAACGCCGTGCCGACCACCACGATGCGCGTGAACATGCGCGCCTTGTCGGACTTCACGAAGCTCGCCAGCCACCACACCAGCGCGAGCGTCAGGTAACACCGCAGTTCGAACGGCAGGGTCCACAGCGAACCGTTGACCACCTGCATGTGGTTGTTTTCGAAGACGCCGGGCAGGCTGTACTTCACGCCGGTCAGGATCGTGGAGTTCTTCCAGATGAACTTCCACACCGCCGAATCGCTGAAATACACATCGAGGGGCCGGGTCGTCAGCAACGGGCCCATGACCAGCGCCAGCAACAAGGACATCACGAGCAACGCGGGGAAGATGCGCAATGCGCGCGCCCGCGCGAACGCCCTGAAGTTGTCCAGGCGCATCAGGCTGGCCGTCACCAGGAACCCGCTGGTGACGAAGAACACGTCGACCGCCACGCCGCCGGGCGTGTAACCGAGCCACTGCACCCACGGTTCGAACGCCGGGCTGATCACGATCGCGTAGCTGTGCGACCACAGCACGGCGAAGGCCGCGATGAAGCGGACGAGGTTGAAGTTGTTGTCGCGACCGGTCGCGTATTGCCCGAGCCGCATGGTCAGCCCAGGCGCGCGCGCTGCGCGGACAACGCGTCCCGTTGGGCGGTCCAGTCGGCCAGGCGCTGGCGTTCCTGCTCGACGACGGCGGGCGGTGCGTTCTGTACGAAGGTTTCGCTGGCGAGCTTGTTGGTGGACTTCATCAACTCAGCTTCGACGCGCTTGAGCTCCTTGTCGAGGCGCGTGCGTTCGGCGCCGAGGTCGACCAGTCCTTCCAGCGGAACGAAAAGTCGCATTTCGCCAACAAGGCCTGCGGCCGCGGCGGGCGGTTCGCCCTGCAGCACGTCGATCGACTCGATGCGGTTGAGGAAGCGCAGCTGCGAATCGAAACGCCCCAGGCGCTTGCATTCGGCTTCGCCGCCGCCCTGCACGAGCAGCGAAATCTGCCTGGTCGGCGAGACGCCCAGTTCACTGCGGATGCGACGCAACGCGCTGACCATCGCCTTGAGCCATTCGACGTCGGTTTCGGCGGCCGCGAAATCCCCGGCGTTGTCGCCCGCCTGCGGGTAGGGCTGCAGCGAGATCGTGGGCGCGTCGATGGACAGGCGCGGCGCAACCGAACGCCACAGCGCCTCGGTCACGAACGGCACCAGCGGATGCAGCAGGCGCAGCAGCGTTTCGAGCACGTGCAACAGCGTGCGGCGCGTGCTGTCCGCAGCCTGCGCGTCGTCGCCGGTGAGCGCGGGCTTGGCGAGTTCGACGAACCAATCGCAGAACTCGTTCCACGCGAACTCGTAGAGCGCCTGCGCGAGCAGGTCGAAGCGGTACGACGCGAAATGCGCTGCCGCCTGCGTGGATGCGTTCTCGAGGCGCGCAAGGATCCAGCGCTCGGCATCCGTCGTTGGCGACGGCTTGCCTGCAAACACCTTGCCCTCGGTGTTCATCAACACGAAGCGCGTGGCGTTCCACAGCTTGTTGCAGAAATTCTTGTAGCCCTCGGCGCGGCCGAGGTCGAACTTGATGTCTCGCCCCGGTCCTGCGAGCGCACACATCGTGAAGCGCAACGGATCCGCGCCATGCGCCGCGATGCCGTCGGGGAATTCCTTGCGCGTGGCCTTCTCGATCTTCGGCGCGTCCTTCGGCTTCATCAGGCCGGTGGTGCGCTTGGCGACGAGCGCCTCGAGTTCGATGCCGTCGATGATGTCGATCGGGTCGAGGATGTTGCCCTTCGACTTCGACATCTTCTGGCCGTCCTTGTCGCGGACCAGGCCCGTGATGTAGACGTCGCGGAACGGCACGCGCCCCGTGAAGTGGTCGGTCGCCATGATCATGCGCGCGACCCAGAAGAAGATGATGTCGAAGCCGGTGACCAACACCGACGAGGGCACGTAACGCTCGTATCCGAGCTGCGCCATCTTCTGTTCGTCGGGCCAGCCCATCGTGCTGATCGGCCACAGTTGCGAGGAGAACCACGTCTCCAGCACATCGTTGTCCTGCGTCAGCGCGACGTCGCCACCCAGGCCATGCTTCGCGCGCACGTCGGCTTCGTCGCGGCCGACATAGATCTTCCCGGCGTCGTCGTACCACGCCGGAATGCGGTGGCCCCACCAGAGCTGGCGGCTGATGCACCAATCCTGGATGTTCTCCATCCAATGGCGATAGGTGTTGATCCAGTTGGGCGGCACGAACTGCACGTCGCCCTTCTCGACCAGTTCCATGCCGCGCCTGGCCAGGCCGTCCATCTTCACGAACCACTGGTCCGTCAGGTACGGCTCGATCACCTGGCCCGTGCGGTCGCCGCGCGGCACCTGCAGCTTGTGCGGCCTGGTTTCGACGAGCAGTCCCTGCGCCTCGAGATCGGCGAGCACCTGCTTGCGTGCGATGTAACGGTCGAGGTCGCGATACGCCTCGGGCACGTTGTCGTTGGTGACGGCGTCGGGCGTGAAAATGTTGATCATCGGCAAGCCGTGGCGCTGGCCGACGAGGTAATCGTTGAAATCGTGCGCGGGCGTGACCTTGACCACGCCGGTGCCGAATTCGCGATCGACGTACGCATCCCCGATGATCGGGATCTGCCGATCGGTCAGCGGCAGCTTGACCATCTTGCCGATCAACGATGCGTAGCGTTCGTCTTCCGGGTGCACCATCACCGCGGTGTCGCCGAGCATCGTTTCCGGGCGCGTCGTCGCGACGACGAGCACGCCGCTGCCATCGGCGAGCGGGTAGGTGATCGACCACAGGTGGCCGTCTTCTTCCTCGTTGACCACTTCGAGGTCGGAGATCGCGGTCTTCAGCACCGGATCCCAGTTGACCAGGCGCTGGCCGCGGTAAATCAATCCCTCTTCATGCAGCCGCACGAAGGATTCGACCACCGCGTCGGCGGCCATCGGATCCATCGTGAACATGCTGCGCGACCAATCGCCCGACGTGCCGAGGCGACGCATCTGCTTTTCGATGGTGTGGCCGCTGCGCTCGCGCCACTCCCAGACTTTGTCGATGAAGCCCGCGCGGCCGAGGCCGTCGCGCGTCAGGCCCTCGCGTCCGATGTTGCGCGCGACCACCATTTCCGTCGCGATACCCGCGTGGTCGGTGCCCATCTGCCAGAGCGTGTCGAACCCACGCATGCGGTGATAGCGGATCAGCGCGTCCTGCAGCGTGTGCTGGAACGCGTGGCCCATGTGCAGCGTGCCGGTGACGTTGGGCGGCGGCAGCAGCACGACGTAGGGTTCACCCACGCCGCGCGGCTTGAACGTGCCGGCGCTTTCCCACTCCGTGTAGAGGCGGGATTCGAAGGTCGAGGGGTCGTAGCTGGGGGCGAGGGGGTCGCTCATCGGGTCACATGTCGTGCTTGTTCACATCGAAACCGCGCGCGGCGTACTGCTTCCAGCGCTCGCGCAACGGGCCACGCGCGCTTTCGTCGGCGGGCACCACTTCCAGGACGCGTTCGACCGCGCCGTCCACCGCGCCATCGCGCAGGTTGATGACGATCGGGCGCAGCGCGGCATCGACGTCGGGTGGCGCGATCAACACCGCGGCCTCTTCTTCGTCGGCGTCCTGCCCTGCGATCTGGTGCGGGATGTAGGCGTCGTCGCCCATGTCCCACAGCAGATCGTCGAGCGTCTCGGCTTGCTGCGCGTCGCGCGCGAGGATCAGCGTGAAGATCCCCGCGTCGTGCGCCTTGCGCGCGAGCTCGCACACCAGCCGCAGGGGTTCATCGCGGAACCGCGGCTTCGCGATCAGGTAGAAGTCGGCGCGCGGCACGTCAGGCCGCGCGGTCCAGCAACCACTGCGACAACAGGCCGACCGGACGGCCGGTGGCCATGCCGCGCTTGCCTTCGTCGTTGGCCACGCCGGCGATGTCCAGGTGCGCCCAGCGCTGGCCTTCGGTGAAGCGCGCCAGGAAGCAACCTGCGGTGATCGCGCCGGCCCAGCGGCCGCCGATGTTGTAGACGTCCGCGAAGCTCGACTCGAGCAGCGACTGGTATTCGTCCCACAGCGGCAGGCGCCATGCGCGGTCGAACGTGGTCTCGCCGGCGGCGAGCAGTTCGGCCGACAGGTCGTCGTGCTTGGTCATCAGGCCGCTGGCGTACTTGCCGAGCGCCACGACGCACGCGCCGGTGAGCGTGGCGACATCGACCAGCGCCTGCGGCTCGAAGCGCTGCGCGTAGGTGAGCGCGTCGCACAGGATCAAACGGCCTTCGGCGTCGGTGTTGCCGACTTCGATGGTCTTGCCCGACATCGAGGTGATGACGTCCGACGGGCGATAGCTGTCGCCGTCGGGCATGTTCTCCACCGCCGGCACGATGACCACGAGGTTGATCGGCAACTGCATGCCGACCGCGGCGACGAAGGTGCCCATCACCGTCGCGGCGCCGCACATGTCGTACTTCATTTCCTCGATGCCGCCCTGCGTCTTCAGGTTGATGCCGCCGGTATCGAAGGTGATGCCCTTGCCGACGAGCACGTAGGGCTTGGACGCGCCGCCGTTGTTCCACTTCATGACGACCATGCGCGGGGCGTTGGCCGAACCGCGCGCCACGGCGAGCAGCGAGCCCATGCCGAGCGCGTCCATCGCGTCGCGGTCCAGGATGTCGCTCTCGGCCTGCGGGAAGCGCGCGGTAAATTCCTGCGCCTGCTGCGCGAGATACGCGGGGTTGCAGATGTTCGGGGGCAAATTGCCCAGCTCGCGCGAGAACGCGACGCCCGCGGCGATCGCCTTGCCCTGCGCGAGCGCCTGCGCGTCGTCGCCGGCGATGGCCATCGACTTCAGGCCGGTCTCTTCACGCTTCTTGTTCTTGGCGCCGAGCGTGGCGGTGTAGCGATAGCAGGCGTGCGCGGCGGCGACGACGGCCTGGCGGATGTTCCAGGCGGCATCGCGGTCCTTCACCGGGATCTCGGACAACGTGAAGAGCGCGGAGGCGACCGGGCCGGTGCGCAGCGCGCGCGCGGCGTCGCCGACGGCCTTGAGGTATTGCGCGGTGCCGAACTTGTCGCGCTCGCCGAGGCCGACCACGAGCACGCGCGGCGCCTTCACGCCCGCAAGGTCGTGCAGCAACGCGGTGCGGCCGGTCTTGCCGCTTGCATCGCCACGGGCGATGAGGGACTGGATGCGGCCGTCACTGGCGGCATCGATGGCCTGCGCGGCGGGCGCGAGGCTGCCGTCGGCGAACGCGCCGACGATGACGCAATCGGTGGGCACGCCTGCGGCGGCCGCCGGGTTCAACGTGAATTCGAGGGACATCGCAACGTCTCGGGGGGTATTGGGAGGCAGCCGCGACTTCGGGGCAGCGCCGGTTTCCGTACAATCGCACGGCCTTCATGCCACGCAGCCGGAAATCCGGCGAACGAAGGCGGAATTCTAGAGCAACGAGGCCCGATGCCGAAGCTGGACCGCTATCTCACGCGCGAATTCGCCCAGTCGGTGCTGGCGGCGATCGTGGTCCTCGGCCTAATCAGCCTCGGCGGCGTCTTCGCGGACCTGCTCAGCGAGATCGCCCGCGGGCGCGTGCCCGCCGGGCTGATGCTCTCGCAGCTGGGGCTGCGCGTGATCAACTTCCTGCCGATCCTGCTGCCCCTGTCGCTGATGCTGGGCATCCTGCTGGCCATGGGCCGGCTGTACCGGGATTCGGAAATGCCCGTCCTGGCCTCGGTCGGCGTGGGGCCGAAGCGGTTGCTGCGCCCCTTCCTGTGGGTGGTGGGGCCCGCGGTCGCCGTCGTGGCGCTGTGTTCGCTGTGGCTGGGCCCGGCCGCCCTGCGCATGGGCGAGCGCATGATCTGGGAAGCCAACCGCAACCTCGTGCTCACCGGCCTGGAGCCGGGCCGCTTCATCGCGCTGCCCAACAACGGCGGGGTGATCTACGTCGGCGGCATGTCGCCGGACGGGACGCGTTTCTCGCGCATGTTCGTCCATCGCATCTCGGGCGACCGCGTCGACGTGAGCACGTCGATGACCGGCGCGCTCACGGTCGATGCCGATGGGTCGCGTTACCTGAAGCTGGATGATGGCTTCCGCGTCGAGGGCCCCTCGGGCACCGGGCGCGACTACCGCCTGATGCGCTACGCGAGCAACGAGCTGCGCCTGCCCGACACCGAAGCCAAGCGCGCGAAGGACGATCCGGAACTGTCGACGACGACCGACCTGCTGTCCGATCCGCGCCCCGCGGCGGCCGCGCAGTTGCACTGGCGCATCGCGCCGCCGCTGCTGACGCTCGCCTTCGCGCTGATCGCCGTGCCGCTGTCGCGCAGCGCGCCGCGCCAGGCGCGCTACGGCAGCATCATGATCGCCTTCCTCGGATATCTCGTCGGCATGTTCAGCACCGTACTGGGCCGGCAATGGATCGAGGACGGGCGCCTGCCCGGGATGGTCGGCCTGTGGTGGCTGCTGTTGCCGCTACTCGCCTTCGCCGCGTGGCTGTATTTCCGCGACGGCCGCATGCGCCGCCCGCGCCGGGGGAGCGCCGCATGACGTTCCCGAAGTTGCACGATCTGTATATCGGTCGCGTCGTATTGGGTTCGGTATTGATCACCTGGGCGGTCGTGCTCGGGCTCGATCTGTTGCAGGCGTTCCTGCTCGGCGAATTGAAGGACATCGGACAGGGGCAGTACGGCTTCGTCGAAGCGCTGGTGTATGTCGCGTACACCGCGCCGCGCCGCGCGTACACGTTGTTCCCCACGGCCGCGGTCGTTGGTGCGCTGATGGGCCTGGGGCAACTGGCTGCCACGTCCGAACTCACCGCGCTGCGCGCTGTCGGGCTTTCGCGCCGCCGGTTGAGCGGCGCGGTCGCGCTCGCGCTCGCGGTGTTGACGCTCCTGATGGTGGCGAATGGCGAAACGCTCACGCCATGGGGCCAGCGCAAGGCCGACCAGCTGAAGGCGCAGGCGCGTTCGAACAACGCGATCCTCGCCCAATATGCCGGCGTGTGGGCGCGCGAGGGCGATGTGTTCTTCAACGCGCGCAGTGGCCAGCAACGCACCGCGAACGGCGACCAGTGGCTCGAGTTGGGCAACGTCAGCCTGTACCAGTTCGACGACGAAGGCCGCCTGCAATCCATCGCGCAGGCCGCCATCGCCGAGCACCGCCCGAGCGGCTGGGTGCTGCGCAACGTCACGCGCACGACATTCGGGGCGACGTCGGTCCAACAACAAGTCATCCCGATCGAACGCTGGAAGACGCAGCTCGACGACGCCGCGCTCGCCGCCAGCGTCACGCGTCCGCGCTACCTGCCTTCGCGCGACCTGGCGCAGAGCATCGACTACTTCAAGCGCAACGGCCTGGATGCCGGCGACTTCGAGGAAATCTACTGGGGACGCTGGTTCTACCCGATCAACGTGCTCGCGCTGTGCCTGGCCGCGGTGCCCTTCGCGTTCGGTTCGCTGCGCAGCGGCGGCATGGGAAAGCGGTTGTTCATCGGCATCGTGTTCGCGCTGGGCTTCTGGATGTTGCAGACGCTGTTCGGCAATCTCGCGCAGGCGTTCCACTTCGACGTGCGCATCGCGATGCTGCTGCCGCTGGCGGTGATGTTCGGTGTGTCGGCCGTGTTGTTCCGGCGCCGCAGCGGTTAGCGTTTCGCTTCGCGGATCATGCGCGTCCCGCTGGCGCGGTCGTGCCAGGTGAGGCGGTCGCGGTCGACCCACGCCCACCAGAACCCCAGGCCCGCCGCGCACAACGACAGCGAACCGACGGCATAGCGGATCCACGACGCGCGCCATGACGGCCTGCCGCCATCGGCGCCGACCACGCGCAACCGCCACGGCCGCATGCCGAGCGTCTGCCCGCCGCGGCGCCAGCTCAGGACCGCGTAGAGGCCCGCCATCGTCCAGCACACGCCCCACAGCAGCCATTGCAACGGGCTGAAGGGCGCGATGTTCTGGTGCGCGTCGTGGTGGCCGCCGAACGTGTAGGCCAGCGTGAACGTCAGGGACGCGACGAACCACAGCGCGATCACCGGGAAGGCGTCGTACAGCAGCGCGAACAGGCGCCAGAAGACGAGCGCGCGGGGTTTTTCGGTCACAGGTTCCATCGCGCAAGGATACCGGTCGGATAAGCTCGCCCGCATGCCGTCCTCGCCTTCCCAACGACGCACGCTCGCAATGCAGCGCGGCCCCGTGCCGGATGCGGACGAACGGGCCATCGCCGATTTCCTCGATGCGCTGTGGGCCGAGTCGGGCGTCGCGCAGGCCACGCTCGAGAGCTATCGCACCGACCTGGAGGGCTACGCGCGCTGGCGCGAAGGGCAGGGCGGCGGGCTGCAGGGGGCGGATCGCGCGGCACTGTTCGACTATTTCGCCGAACGCACGCACGCCGGTTACTCGCCGCGCAGCAATTCGCGATTGCTCTCCACGCTGCGCGCCTTCTACGCGCATTGCGTGCGCCGCCACGTGCGCGAGGACGACCCGACCGCGCTGATCGATCCCCCGCGCCTGCCGCGTTCACTGCCGAAGGCGTTGTCCGAAACCGACATCGATTCGCTGCTCAACGCGCCCGACATCACCGATCCCATCGGACTGCGCGACCGCGCGATGTTCGAGCTCATGTACGCCTGCGGGCTACGCGTGAGCGAGTTGTGCAACCTCCCCGCCACCGCGCTCAACTTGCGGCAGGGCGTACTGCGCGTGATGGGCAAGGGCAGCAAGGAGCGCATGGTGCCGCTGGGCGAGGAAGCGCAGCACTGGTTGCAGCGGTATCTGTCCGAATCGCGCCCGCAGATCGCCGGCAAGCGCGCGCGCGCGCCCCTGTTCCTCGAACACAGCGGGCAGCCGCCGACGCGCCAGCGGTTCTGGCAACTGGTGAAGCAATACGCGGCCGCCGCGGGCATCGACCCGCGCCGCATCAGCCCGCACGGGTTGCGCCACAGCTTTGCCACGCACCTGCTCAACCACGGCGCGGACCTGCGCGCGCTGCAGATGCTGCTCGGCCACAGCTCGCTGTCCACGACACAGATCTACACGCTGGTGGCGCGCGAACATCTGCAGAAACTGCACGCCAAACACCATCCGCGCGGGTGAATGCGCCCGGCGATGGGCGAATCGTGACCAGCGGTACTGGCCCTTCAGGCGGCCCGTGCCATGATCGCGCCGCCTTCTTCCAGGATCGTTCGATGATGCGTCTGTCCGCCGGTGTGTTGTGCGTCGCCCTCAGCCTGTCCGCGTGTGCGCAGGACGGGCCCGCGGCCGTCGCCGCCAAGCCCGGCGCCAAGGCCAAGGCCCCCGCGACGACGCCCAAGGCCATCGAACCCTTCATCCGCTCGGGCACGCCCGAGGCGCGGGCGCGCGACGCGATCCGCCGCATCAACGACCAGGTGACCATCGAATGGGTCGGCCCCGCGCCGTTCCCGGGCTTCCGCCAGCTGGTGGTCGGTGGGCAGGTCGTCTACGTCAGCGACGACGGCAAGTACCTCATGCAGGGCCAGGTGTTCGACACGCTGACCGACACCAACATCGGCGATGCGCCGATGAACGCCGTGCGCCGCAAGCTGCTGGCCACCGTGCCGAAGGCCGACCGCATCGTCTTCTCGCCGCCCAACCCCAAGTACACGGTGAGCGTCTTCACCGACGTCGAGTGCGGGTTCTGCCGCAAGTTCCATAGCGAGATCGGCGAGATCAACCGCCAGGGCATCGCGGTGGAATACCTCGCGTTCCCGCGCATGGGCCTGGGCAGCGACGACTTCCGCAAGATGGTGTCGGTGTGGTGCTCGGCCGACCGCCGCCGCGCGCTGACCGACGCCAAGAGCGACCGCGCCGTGAAAAGCGTCGACTGCAAGAACCCGGTCACCATGCAATACGACGTGGGCCGCCGCGCGGGCCTGACCGGCACGCCCATGATCCTCGCGCCCGACGGCACGGCCCTCGGTGGCTACCTGCCCCCGGCCAAGTTGCGCGCCGCGCTGGACCAGCTCGCCGCGGGCAAGGCGGTGGGCCGGTCGACGGCGACCGAACCGGCCTCCGGGCAGGGCGGGGCCGGAAGCCGCTGACCGGGTAGAATGCCGGGCCCGTTCCCACGGTCTGTTCCCAGATGATCGTCCTCGAGGGCCTGCCGGCCCTTTCGCCGTTCCGACGCGAACGGCTCGAAGCGCGCCTCCGGGCGCTGGCCCCCGCGCTGCGCATCGCCGGCGCCTGGTTCACGTACTGGGTGGAACCGGCGAACGGCGACGCCCGCGTCGACCGCGACGCACTCCATCGCATCCTCGAAGCCGGGGACACGCAGGCGACGCGCACCGACGGCGCGGTCTCGCGCTACGTGCTCCCGCGCCTGGGCACCATCTCGCCGTGGGCGAGCAAGGCGACCGAACTGCTGCACGGCGCCAACCTGCCCATCAAGCGCGTCGAACGCGGCCTGCGCCTGGACCTCACCGGTTGGCCGGATGACGCGGCCACGCAATCGGCGCTCGCGCGATTGCTGCACGACCCGATGACGCAATCGCTCGTCGACGACCGCAACGCGGGCGCGGCGATGTTCGCCACCCCGGAGCGCGCACGGCTGGAAGTCGTCCCCGTCTCCACGCTCGACGCCGCCAATGCGCGCCTCGGCCTGGCGCTGGCCTCCGACGAAATCGAATACCTGCGCGATCGCTACACCGAACTCGCCCGCGACCCGCACGACGTCGAACTGATGATGTTCGCGCAGGCCAATTCCGAACATTGCCGGCACAAGATCTTCAACGCGTCGTGGACCATCGATGGCCGCGACATGCAGATCAACGGGCAGACCGCCTCGTTGTTCAAGATGATCAAGCACACGCATGCGCGCACGCCGGCGCATACGTTGTCGGCCTACAGCGACAACGCCGCGGTGATGGCAGGCGCGCCGACCGCGCGCTTCCGCCCCGATCCGCAAACGCACGAATACCGCAGCGAGCCGTCGCAGCCTGGCGCGTTCTGCATCAAGGTGGAAACCCACAATCATCCGACGGCGATCTCGCCGTTCCCGGGCGCCTCCACCGGCGCGGGCGGCGAAATCCGCGACGAAGGCGCCACCGGCCGCGGCGGCCGCCCGAAGGCGGGCCTCGCCGGCTTCTCCGTTTCGCACCTGCGCATTCCGACCTTGCCCCAACCGTGGGAAGCGCCGCGCGCGCTGAACCCGCGCATGGCGCCCGCGCTCGAGATCATGCTGGACGGCCCGCTCGGCGCCGCGGCGTTCAACAACGAATTCGGCCGCCCGAACCTCAACGGCTACTTCCGCACGTTCGAGCTCGGCGAAGGCGACGGCCTGGTCCGCGCGTACGACAAGCCGATCATGCTGGCCGGCGGCCTGGGCGCGATGGACCGTGACATGGTCGCCAAACGCCCGCTTTCGCCCGGCGATGCGGTGATCGTGCTCGGCGGCCCGGCGATGCTGATCGGCCTGGGCGGCGGCGCCGCGAGTTCGGTGGCCTCCGGCGAAAGCGCCGAAGACCTCGACTTCGCCTCCGTGCAGCGCGACAACCCCGAGATGGAACGGCGCGCGCAGGAAGTGATCGACCGCTGCGTGGCGTTGCGCGACGACAACCCGATCCTGTCGGTGCACGACGTGGGTGCGGGCGGTCTGTCGAATGCCATCCCCGAACTCCTGCACGACTCCGGCGTCGGCGGCATCATCGACCTGGCCCGCATCCCGACCGACGATCCGTCGCTCTCGCCGATGCAGTTGTGGTGCAACGAATCGCAGGAACGCTACGTGCTGGGCATCGCGCCCGACCGCGTCGGCGAATTCGCCGCGCTGTGCCTGCGCGAGCGTTGCCCGTTCGCCGTGGTCGGCCACGCGACGGCCGAGGAACGCTTGATCGTCGCGCACGGCGCCACGCTCGAGCATCTGCCGGAAGATCGCGCGATCGATCTGCCGATGGACGTGCTGTTCGGCAAGCCGCCCAAGATGCATCGCGACACCACCACGCCGCCCGCGCCGCGCTGGCCGGAACTGTCGACGAACGCCCTCGACCTCAACGACGCCGGCCTGCGCGTGCTCGCGCATCCGACCGTCGCGTCCAAGTCCTTCCTCATCACCATTGGCGACCGCACCGTCGGCGGCCTCACCGCGCGCGACCAGATGGTCGGCCCGTGGCAGATGCCGGTGGCCGATTGCGCGATCACGCTCGCCGACTACGCCGGATTCGGCGGCGAAGCGATGGCCGTCGGCGAACGCACGCCGCTGGCGCTGCTCGATGCCGCGGCCGCCGCGCGCATGGCGGTGGGCGAGGCGATCACCAACCTGTGCGCCGCGCCGGTGACCGCGCTCGATCGCATCAAGCTCTCCGCCAACTGGATGGCCGCCGCCGGCCACGCGGGCGAAGACGCGAAGTTGTTCGAAGCGGTGCGCGCGGTCGGCATGGAACTCGCGCCCGAAATCGACCTCGCCATTCCGGTCGGCAAGGATTCGTTGTCGATGCAGGCGCAGTGGCATGCCGATGGCGTCGCGCAGAAATCCGTCTCGCCGGTGTCGCTGATCGTCTCGGCGTTCGCGCCGGTCGACGACGTGCGCCTGCAACTCACGCCGCTGCTGGAACGCGAAGCCGACAGCGAGGTGTGGTTGATCGGCCTGGGCGGCGGCAAGCAGCGCCTCGGCGGTTCGATCCTCGCTCAGACGCATCCGGCCGCCGGCGTCGGTGCGTCGGCCGCGCTGCCCGCGTTCGCAGGCCCGGTGCCGGATCTCGACGATCCGCAGCGCCTGCGTGCGTTCTTCGAATTGATCCGCGACGCGCGGCAGGCCGGCCTGTTGCAGGCCTACCACGACCGTTCCGACGGCGGCGCGTTCGCGGCGCTGTGCGAAATGGCGTTCGCCTCGCACCTGGGCCTGGACATCTCGCTCGACAACTGGGGCGAGGATCCGTTCCGCACGCTGTTCAACGAAGAACTCGGCGCGCTCGTGCAGATCCGCGGCGAAGACCGCGCGGAATTCGCAGACCTCGTCGCGCGCCACGGGCTGATCGATTGCGCGCAGCGCATCGCGCGCCCGACGACGGCGCCGACCGTGCGCGTGCTGCGCGAAGGCGCGGTGCTCACCGAATGGCGCTGGGATGCCTTGTTCGATGCATGGTGGTCGGTGACGCACGCGATGCAGCGCCTGCGCGACAACCCCGAATGCGCGGACGAAGAACACGCAATGGCGCGCCGCTTCGACTCCCCGGGGCTGCAGCCGCGCCTGACCTTCGACGTGGCCGACGATGTCGCCGCGCCGTACGTCAACACCGGCGCACGTCCGCGCGTGGCGATCCTGCGCGAGCAGGGCGTCAACAGCCAGGTGGAAACCGCGTACGGCTTCGACCGCGCGGGCTTCGCCGCCATCGACGTGCACATGAGCGATCTCATCGCCGGCCGCGCGTCGCTGGAAGACTTCAGCGGCTTCGTCGCGTGCGGCGGTTTCAGCTACGGCGACGTGCTCGGCGCGGGCCGCGGTTGGGCCACCTCGGTGCTCGAACGCCCGGAGATGCGCGAGGCGTTCGCGAAGTTCTTCGAGCGCGGCGATACCTTCGCGCTCGGCGTGTGCAACGGCTGCCAGATGCTGGCGCAACTCAAGCCGATCATCCCGGGCGCCGAACACTGGCCGCGCTTCCTGCGCAATCGCAGCGAACAATACGAAGCGCGACTGGCGTTGATGGAAGTGGTCGAGTCGCCGTCGCTGTTCCTGCAGGGCATGGCGGGCTCGCGCATCCCGGTGGCGGTGGCGCATGGCGAAGGCCGGGCCGCGTTCGCCAACGACGACGACGCCAAGCGTGCGCTCGTGACGCTGCGTTACGTCGATGCCGAGGGCAAGCCGGCCGTGCTGTATCCGGCCAACCCGAACGGTTCCCCGGACGCCATCGCCGGCCTGACCACCACCGACGGCCGCGTCAGCATCCTGATGCCGCATCCGGAGCGCACGCTGCGCACGGCGAATTACAGCTGGGCGCCGCGCAACTGGGACGACGACGGCCCGTGGCAGCGGATCTTCCGCAACGCGCGCAAATGGTTGGGATGAAACGGAAAGGGCCCGCGCAAGCGGGCCCTTCCACGTTCCGTCGTCGCCGTCACTTCTTGAAGATGAAGTGTGCGGTCTGCGTGGTGCCGTCGGCGAACTTCAACTGCAACTGCCGGCACGTACCCGCCCACGCCTTGTCGGTCTTCCAGACGTAGTTGTACTGGCCGTCCGCGGAGTACGACAGACTGCTGTTGCCCGCGGTGACGGTCTCTTCGACCACGTCCTGCACCGTGTTGGCCTGGCACGCCATCCACGCGACCTTCGGCCACCCGGCGGCGAAGATCTGCAGCCCTTGGTTGCCGCCGAGGGAGAACTTCACCGGAATTGCCTGGCCTGCGTTGACCGAGTTGACGATCGGCAGGTTGTCGATCGGGCGGAAGAAGCCGTTGAACGCATAACGGACGTTGACCTTGAAGGTGCTCGTGCGCGTGTTGCCGGCCTCGTCGGTCGCCGTGCAGGTCACGGTGGTCGCGCCGACGGCGAAGGTCGAACCCGACGCGAGGACGCAGGTCGTGGCGAGGTTGCCATCGACCAGGTCGGTCGCCGTCGGGTTCGTGTAGGTCACCGCCGCCTGCGAGTTCGATTGCGCGGTTGCATCGACATCGGCGTGCGCCGCGATCGTCGGTGCGGTCGTGTCGACCACGCGGACCTTGAACGATCCGTTTGCCGAGTTGCCCGCATCGTCGGTCGCACTGCACGCCACCGTGGTGTAGCCCAGCGGGAAGGTGCTACCCGACAGCGGGAGGCACGTGGCCGTGACGCTCGTGTCGACGATGTCGTCGGCGGTGGCGACATAGGTTGCGGCGGCGCCGGCGGCGGACGTCGCTTCTCGCGTGAAGTCGGCGGGCAGGTGCAGCGTCGGCGCGGTCGTGTCGCGCACGGTCACGGTGAACGAGCCGCCGCTGCTGTTGCCGGCATCGTCGGTCGCGGTGCAGGAAACGGTGGTGATGCCCAAGCCGAAGGTCGTGTTCGACGCGGGCGTGCAGACGATGGCGACGTTCGCATCGACGAGGTCCGTCGCGGTCGGCGTGAAGTGCACGGTGGCGCCGGCGGGCGAGGTCGCCTCTTCGATGATGTTCGCCGGCACCGTCAGTTGCGGCGGCGTCGTGTCGACGACCGTCACCTTGAAGGTCGCGCTGCCCGTGTTGCCCGCGCCGTCGATTGCTGTGCACGCCACCGTCGCGGCGCCGAGGGCGAACGTCGTGCCAGACAGGGGCATGCACGTGGTCGGCACGTTGCCGCTGACGATGTCGCTGGCACTCGTCGCGAACGTCACGACCGCGCCTGCGGCCGACGTCGCTTCGCTTGTGATGTCGGCGGGGACGACGAGCGCCGGCGGCGTCGTGTCGACGACCGTGGCGACGAAGCTGCCGTTGCCGGCGTTGCCCGCATCATCGGTCGCGCTGCACGACACCGTGGTCGGGCCGAGCGCCAGCGTGGTGCCGGAGGCCGGCGTGCACGTCACCGGCACGTCGCCGCTGACCAGGTCGTTCGCGGTGGCGGTGAAGCCGACCGCCGCGCCCGCGGGCGAGGTCGCTTCGACATCGAAGTCCGCAGGCAACGTGAGCGCTGGCGGCGTCGTATCCCGCACGTGCACGTCGAAGCTGCCGCTGGCGGTGTTGGACGCGCCGTCCGTGGCGCTGCAGTGGACGGTGGCGTGGCCGAGCGCGAACTGCGCGCCGGATGACGGCGTGCACGTGACAGGCACGTTGCCGCTGACGATGTCGTTCGCGGTCGCCGTGAACGACACGATGGCGCCCGCGGCGGAGGTCGCTTCCTCGACCAGGTCGTCGGGGAGCGAGAGCGCCGGCGGCGTCGTGTCCTGCACGATGATGTCGAAGCCGGCAGTGCCGGTGTTGCCGGCGGTGTCCGTGGCAGCGCACTGGAGGTGGTTGGTGCCGAGTGCGAAGACGTCGCCCGAGGCGACGAGGTTGCCGCCGATCTTGCACACGGGCGTCAGCGCACCATCCACGACATCGTTCGCCGATACCACGAACGTCGCATTCGCACCCGCAGGCGAGGTCGCTTCCTTCGTGATCGTCGCCGGCACGGCGACGGTCGGCGGCGTGGAGTCGGCGACGCTGAAGGTGAACGTCTTGTCGCTCGCGGCGTTGTGGTGCGCATCGGCGGCCGAGCATGTCACCAGCGTGTCGCCGAGCGGGAACACGCTGCCCGAGGGCGGCGTGCACGCGGCGGCGCCATTTCCGTCGACGAGGTCGGACGTCGTCGCGACGAACGTGCCGATCGCGCCGGACGGGCCGGTGGCTTCGACCATCGTGTCGCCGGGCACCGAGAGTGTCGGCGGTGTCGTGTCGACCACGGAAATCTTGAAGCTGGCGTTCGACGCATTGCCCGCGGTGTCGACGGCGCTGCACGCGACCGTCGTGCTCGCATCCAATGCGAACACGTTGCCCGACGGCGGCGTGCAGGCGATCGGTACGGGCAGGGCGTCTTCCACCGCGTCCTGTTTCGTCGCGATGTAGAACACTTGCGCACCGACCGGCGATGTCGCCTCCTCGAGCTTGTCGACTGGCACCACGAGCACGGGCGCGGTCCTGTCGTTGATGAACAGGCCGCACGCGGCCGACGCCGAAACGCCGCTGCCGTCGGTCACCGTCGCGGTCACCGTCATGCCGCCGAGCTGGTTGTATCCGAGCTGCGGCGCGGTGAAGGTGATCGACGCGGTCGTCAGCGCGCCGATGCCGAGGTTCGGCAAACCGACGTTCTGCGACCAGGCATACGCGGCGATTGCGCCGTCGGGATCGTGCGATGCGCTTGCATCGAACGTGACCGACTGGCCCTCATCGACCACGCGCACGCCGCCGGCCGGGCAGGCCAGAGCGGCGATCGGCGGATCGTTGGTCCATGTGATGTTCACCGTGCGATCGGCGATGGCCGACAACGTGCCGTCGGACACCGTGAGCCGGAAGCCGAGCGTGCGCGTGGTCGGCACGTTCGGCGCGATGAAGGTCTTGATCGACCCGTTTGCGCTCGCGTTGGTCAGCGCGACGATCGGCGTGCCGGAGATCTGCGTCCACGTGTAGGTCAGCGACTGGCCGGGATCCGGGTCGAACGACGCCGAACCGTCCAGCGTAACCAGCTGGCCTTCGGTGGGGTTGAGCGGCGAGATGAAAGCCGACGCCGTCGGCGGCGAGTTGGTGAGGACGTCGGTGACGTTGACGACGGTCTCGAGCGAATTCGTGCCGCCACACGTGACCGTCAGTCGGAACCGCAGCGAGGCGCCGCCGACGCCCACGTTCGGCGAGGCGAACGTGGGCTTGGCCGTATTCGGATTGTTGAGCGTGACCGACAGCCCCGCCGGCGTGCTCCCCAGGTATTGCCAGGACAGCACGACGTCGTCGTTCTTCGGCGTCGATCCGCTGCCGTCGAGCGTGACGATGGTCGCCGCGCTCCCGGTGCGCTCGGGCACCGTCTGGGTTCCCGGGTCGATGCGCGCGTTGGGGTTGCCGTTGCAGGCGGCCCATGTGGGTGCGGCGACGAGCGAGGCGAGGATGGCGAAGCCGAACAGGCCCCAGCCCCGGCCCGTGGCGAGGTGCGTGCGCATCGGATTTCCCCTGCAGGTCCCTGTGTTCAGCGCCAACGGCGCACATTCGGACAACCGGCCAGATCGCTCCGCGCAGCTAGCGGAAAAGGCCGTCGAATCGGCCGCCACGGACCCTCTGCTACAGTCGCGACCCGGGTCATGGAAGGGCCCGACCGTCAGCGGACCGAGGACGCATGAACGCCATCGTCGACACCACGCAAGCCGATACGGGCGGTCTCGAGGCCGGTGCGGACGACCGCATCGTCGCCGCCCTGGTCGAGCGCGGCCGCCTCAAGGATGCCGACCTCGCCCGCGCCCGACGCCTGCAGGAAGAAACCGGCGGCAGCCTGCTCGGATTGCTCGCGCGCCTGGGGCTGGTGTCGGAACGCGACCATGCAGAAACTGCCTCGGCCGTGCTCGGCCTTCCGATGGTCAGCGTCAAGGACGCCCCGGAGCTGCCGCCCGAGACCGTGGCGCTTTCGCCGAAATTCATGAAGCAGTTCCACGTCGTGGCCGTCGCCGAAGAGGGCAACGTCGTCGACGTGCTGATCGCCGACCCGCAGGACATCTACGCGCTCGACGCCGTGCGCCTGGCCACCGGCCGCGAGGTGCGCCCGAGCATCGCGTTGCGTTCGGAGATCGACGACCTCATCGAACGCTGGCACGGCCAGGGCCGCAGCGCGATGGGCGCGATCATCGAAACCGCCGAGGGCGAAACCGGCGACGTCGACGATGTCGAGCATCTGCGCGACCTCGCGTCCGAAGCACCGGTCATCCGCCTGGTGAACCTGATCATCCAGCGCGCCGTCGAACTGCGCGCGTCGGACATCCACATCGAGCCGTTCGAGAACCGCCTGAAGGTGCGCTACCGCGTCGACGGCGTGCTCGAGGAATCCGAAAGCCCGCCGGCCAACCTCACCGCCGCGATCATCAGCCGCATCAAGATCATGGCGAAGCTCAACATCGCCGAACGCCGCCTGCCGCAGGACGGCCGCATCATGCTGCGCGTGCAGGGCAAGGAACTCGACCTGCGCGTGAGCACCATGCCCACCTCGCATGGCGAGAGCGTGGTGATGCGCCTGCTCGACCGCGAAACGGTCGTGTTCGATTTCGAACGCCTGGGCTTCACCGACGAGTTCCTGCCGCAGTTCCAGCACGTGCTCGAACAACCGCACGGCATCCTGCTGGTGACCGGCCCGACGGGTTCGGGCAAGACGACCACGCTCTACACGGCGCTGAGCAAGCTCAACACCAGCGACGTCAAGATCATCACGGTCGAGGACCCGGTCGAATACCAGATCGAAGGCATCAACCAGATCCAGGCCAAGCCGCAGATCGGGCTCGACTTCGCGCACGCGCTGCGGTCGATCGTCCGGCAGGACCCGGACATCATCATGATCGGCGAAATGCGCGACCTGGAAACCGCGCGCATCGCGATCCAGTCCGCGCTCACCGGCCACCTTGTGTTGTCGACGCTGCATACCAACAACGCCGCCGGCGGCATCACGCGCCTGCTGGACATGGGCGTGGAGGATTACCTGCTGACCTCGACGGTCAACGGCATCCTCGCCCAACGCCTCGTGCGCCGGCTCCACAAGGAGACCGCGGAGCGGTATCGCGCCTCCCCGGAACAGATCGAAAAGTTCGGCCTGCGCAAATACCAGCCGGAGGGCGACATCCATCTCTATCGTCCGCAAGGCTCGGAGGTTTCGCCCACGGGGTATCTGGGGCGCACGACGATCATGGAATTCCTCGTGATGAACGACGACCTGCGTCGCGCGGTCATGCGCCACGCCGGCATGGGCGAGCTCGAACAGCTCGCGCGCCAGTCGGGCATGCGCACCATGTACGAGGACGGCATCGTCAAGGCGCTCGCGGGCACCACCACCATCGAAGAAGTCCTGCGCGTCACCGAAGACGCATAAGCCCATGCCCCTCTTTCGCTACAAGGCGCTCAACGCACGCGGCGAACTGCTCGACGGCCAGATGGAGGCCGGCACGGCAGGCGAGGTCGCGTTGCGCCTGCAGGAGCAGGGGCACCTGCCGGTCGAGACGAAGCTCGCCTCCGAAGGCGGCGGGGAATCGGCCTGGCGCGCGTTGTTCAAGCCCAAACCGTTCGCGGGCGAGCGGCTGGTGCAGTTCACGCAGCAACTGGCGACGCTGCTCGGCGCGGGCCAACCGCTGGATCGCGCGCTGACCATCCTGCTCGAGCTGCCGGAAGACGAAGCGGCCAAGCGCACCATCGCCGACATCCGCGATTCGGTGCGTGGCGGCAGCGCGTTGTCGACCGCATTGGAACGGCAGCACGGCACGTTCTCGCGCCTCTACGTGAACATGGTGCGCGCCGGCGAAGCGGGCGGCACGCTGCACGAAACGCTGCAGCGCCTGGGCGACTACCTCGAACGCTCGCGCGCGCTGCGCGGCCGCGTCGTCAACGCATTGATCTATCCGGCGATCCTGCTGCTCGTCGTGGGCGGCGCGTTGCTGTTCCTGCTCGGCTACGTCGTGCCGCAGTTCTCGGCGATGTACGCCAGCCTCGATGCCGAACTGCCGTGGTTTTCCAAGCTCGTGCTCGGCCTGGGCCTGTTCGTGCGCGACTGGTGGATCGTCATCGTCGTGCTGCCCGCGCTCGCACTGTGGTGGTTCGACCGCAAGCGTCGCGATCCCGCGTTCCGCGCGCGCTTCGACGAATGGCTGCTGGGCAAGAAGATCGTCGGCCCGCTCATCGCACGGCTGGAAACCGCCCGGCTGGCACGCACCCTGGGCACGTTGCTGCGCAACGGCGTCCCCTTGCTGACCGCATTGGGAATCGCGCGCAACGTGATGGGGAACCTCATGCTCCAGGCCGATGTCGAATCGGCCGCCAACGACGTGAAGAGCGGCGTGGGCCTGTCGACGGCGCTCGGCAAGGGCAAGCGGTTTCCCCGCCTGGCATTGCAGATGATCCAGGTGGGCGAGGAATCCGGCGCGCTCGACACCATGCTGCTGAAGACCGCCGACACCTTCGAAGCCGAAACCGGACAGGCGCTGGACCGCATGCTCGCCGCGCTGGTCCCGGTCATCACGCTCGTGCTCACCGCCGTCGTCGGCGTGGTGATCATGGCCGTGCTGATGCCCATCTACGACCTTACCAACGCCATCGGATGACCAACATGATCAACCGCAACCTTCGAGCGCCGTCCGCGCGCACAGCGCAATCCGGCTTCAGCCTGATCGAGATCATCATCGTCGTCGTGCTCATCGGCGGCATCGTCGCCTTCGCGGCCACGCGCATCCTCGGCGGTGGCGACCGCGCCAAGGTCAACCTCGCCAAGGCGCAGGTGCAGACGCTCGCGGAGAAAGTGCAGCAGTACGAGCAGGACACCGGCACCTTGCCGCCCACGTTGCAGGCGCTCGTCGCGAGCGATGCGAGCGGGTGGCTCGGCCCCTACGCCAAGACCGGCGAGCTCAACGACCCCTGGAACCATCCCTTCGTCTACAAGGCGCCGGGCGAAGGCAAGGCCTTCGACCTGCTGAGCCTGGGCAAGGACGGCAAGCCGGGCGGCACGAGCGTCGACGGCGACATCGCGTTCGAATAACCCCATGCGCCCGGTCGCGTTGCCGCGCGGCTTCACGCTGCTCGAAGTGTTGATGGTGCTGCTGCTCATCGCAGTGGCCAGCGCGCTCGCGGCCGCGGCGATCACCGGCGGCTTCTCCGGCATGCGGTTGCGTGCAGACGCGAAGGAAATCGCGGCGCAGCTGCGCTACACGCGCGCGCAGGCCATTTCCACCGGGCAGCCGCAGCGCTTCATCATCGACCCGGCCGCGCATACGTGGGCGGCGCCGAACGACCGCGGCGGCAAGATCGACGAAAAATTCGGCATCACCTTCACCGGCGCGCGCGAAGTGCAGCCACGCAACGGAATCGGCGGCATCGTGTTCTTTTCCGACGGCGCATCCACCGGCGGGCGCGTGCAGTTGAGCGAGAAGAACGCCGCATGGAACGTCGATGTCGCCTGGCTCACGGGCGAAGTGAAAGTGCGGCGTGGGCAGGTGCGCGAATGAGCTTCCATCGTCGCGCCGCGGGCTTCACGCTGATCGAGGTGATCCTCGCCTTCGCGCTGCTCGCGCTCGGCCTGACGATCCTCCTCGGCATCCTGTCGGGCGCGACGAAGCAGGTGCGCTGGGCCGACGATGCAGGGCGCGCGGCGATGCACGCGCAAACGTTGATCGCGCAGCAGGGCGTCGGCGTGCCGCTCGAACAGGGCCACAAGGAAGGCGTGTTCGAACAGGGCAAGTTCCGCTGGACGCTCGACGTCGAGCCGTGGCGCGATCCGAGTGTCGTCGCCGAAAGTCCGCAACCGGTCGATCCCAACGCCGCGAAGATGTTCGCGCTCGACCTGCAAGTGCAATGGGGCGACGGCGCGCCGCGCAACCGGTTGCGCATCCAGTCGTTGCGGCTGGTGGCGCCGTCGTTCAACGGAGCGCCGCAATGAACCGGCAACGCGGCTTTTCGCTGATCGAAGTGCTGCTCGCGACGATGCTGCTCGCCGCGGGGCTCGCGCTCGCGTTCGCCAGCCTGCGCGCGGCCACGGCCACCGCCGCGCGCGGCGAAACCATCGCGCAGCGCAACGAGCACATGCGCGCGGTCGAACTCTTCCTGCGTCGCCGCATCGGCGGCGCGCGGCCCGTGCAGTTCGGGCTGAACCAGGACACCGGCATGCCGCGGCGCTTCGAAGGCGATGCCACGCACATGCGATTCGTCGCGGACCTGCCGGATTACCTCGGGCGCGGCGGGCCGTACCTGCATGAACTCACCATCGCCGACGGGCAGGATGGCCAGCGCCTCGAAGTGACCTTCACGCTCGTGCTCGCCGGCGAGACCAAGGCGGAGACGCCGCCGCGCGAACCGGAGGAACTCGCAGCGCCCCTGCGCGAAGCGACGTTCCGCTATCGCGCGATGAAAGCCGACAACACGCTCGGCGAATGGCAGGACCAGTGGGCCACGGGCGATCGCCTGCCGTTGCAGGTCGAGGTCACGTTGCAGGACGCAGACGGCCGTGCATGGCCGCCGATCGTGGTGACGCTGCCGCTGGCGGCGGGTTACGTGGGGTCGGCGTTGTGAGCGCGCATCGCATGCAACGCGGCGTCGCGCTGCTGCTGGTGCTGTGGCTGATCGCGCTGCTGACCGCGCTGATCGGTGCGTTCGCGCTGACCGCGAAGATCGAAGGCCTGCAGGGGCGCGTGCTGCATCGCGGCGTGATTTCGGAGGAGGTTGCGCGCGCCGGCGTCGAATACGCGCTCACGCGCGTGACCGATCCGGATCCGCGTCGGCAGTGGCGCCCGGATGGCCGCGCATACGACTGGCAATTCGCGGACGCGACGGTGCAGGTGTCGCTCACCGACGAGAACGGCAAGATCGACCTCAACCAGGCGGACCTGGCGTTGCTCGCGGCACTGTTCCAGGAGCAGGGCGCGATGCCGATGGAAGACGCGCGCCAACTCGCGGCCGCGGTGATGGACTGGCGCGACCCGGACCTGCTGACGCAACCCGAAGGCGGCGCAGAAGATCCCGCTTACGCCGCGGCCGAACGCCCCTACGGTGCGAAGGACGCGCCGTTCGAAAGCGTCGCCGAACTCGAACAAGTGCTGGGCATGACGCCCGCGCTGTACGCGAAGGTCGCGCCGGACCTGACGGTCTTCAGCGGCCGCACCCGGCCGGACCCCGCGTTCGCATCCCCGGGCGTGCTGCAGGCAATGGGGATCGACCCCGAACCGACGATCGCGCGCCGCCGCGCATGGGACCCCACCTCCGGCCAGCCCGCGCCGGTGCTGGAAGGCGGAGAGCCTTTAGTGAGCAGCGGCAGCGGCACGTATAGTATCGACAGCCGTGCACGGCTTCGCGATGGACGCGAAGCGAGGCTGCGGGTCGTGGTGCGCGCGGGCGGGAACGGCCTGCCCGGCTCCGCGTACACGCCGCTGCGCTGGGAGGAGGGAGCATCGCCGCGATGACCGCACTGCAGGGCCGCATGGCCCGCCTACAAGCACGCGTCCTGCCGGGCGCGGGCGGATGGCTGTCGTGGTGGTCGCGCGCGCTCGCCGCCTGGTTGCCCGTGCGCTGGCGTGCCGCGCTCGGCCTCGGGCGCGATCGCCTGTTGCTCTCGCAGGACGCCGGCACCGGCGAGGATGCATTGCAGGTGCGCCTGCAATCCGGCGACGTCGATACCGCCGCCATCCGCGATGTCGGCCGATTGCCCGCGGGCGATGCACTCGGCATCGACGCCGATCCGCTCGCCACCGTGCTCGCCCCTTCGATCGTCGACCTGCCGCGCTGGCTCGTGATGCCCGCCGCGAGCGGGTTGCGGCGTCGCCTGACGTTGCCCGCCGCCGCCGCGGAGCGCCTGCGCGACGTGGTGTCGTTCGAAATCGACCGGCAGACGCCGTTCACCGCGGAGACCGCCGCCTACGATGCGCGCATCCTCGGCCGCCGCGCGAGCGACGGACAACTCGACGTCGAGCTGATCGCCGTCCCGCTCACCGCGATCCAGCCGCGCATGGACGCCCTCGGCGGCATCCAGTCGACGCTCGCCGGCATCGACCTGGCCGACAACGCGGGCGTGCCGCTCGGCGTGAATCTCCTCGCGCCTTCGCAGCGCCGCCATCGCGCCGATCCGCTCGCGCGATGGAACTGGGTGTTCGGCCTGGTCGCGTTGCTCGCACTCGCGCTGGCGCTGTGGCACGTCCTCGACAACCGCCGCGCGGCCGCCGACGAATTCGCGACGCAGGTCTCCGCGCAGACGGCGAAGGCGCGCACGGCATCGCAGCGCCGGCAGGAACTCGTCGACATGGTCGAAGGCCAGGCCTATCTCGACCAGATGCGCCGCGGCCGCCCGAGCGCGATCGAAGTGCTCGACGAACTCACGCGACGCCTGCCCGATTCGACGTACATGGAAAAGGTCGCGATCGAGAACGACAAGCTCACGCTCATCGGTTTGAGCAGCGAAGCCTCCTCGCTCGTGCAGCGCCTCGAAGGCTCGAAGCTCTGGCGCGCACCAGCGCTTACCGGCGCGCTGCAACCCGATCCGCGTTCGGGCCGCGACCGATTCACGTTGACGGCCGACCTCGCCGTCGTCGCGCCTACGGTGCAGAACACCGTGAAGAGCAGCCAGGAGACCACGCCCCGTGGCGCCGGCAACGACTGACCGCGACCGCTGGCTCGCGCTCGGCCTGCTCGTGGCCGCGCTCGCAATCGCCTACTTCGTGCTGCTGCATCCGTGGTGGACGGTGCCGATGCTCGACACCGAGGACCGCATCGCCGACCTGCAATCGCGCGAACTGCGCGTGCGCACGCAACTGGCGCAGGCGCCGGCCGTCGAACGCCGCCTGGTGCAAGTGCGCGAAGCCTTGCGCGGCCGTCCCGGTTTCCTGCCCGAAGCCACGCCCGAACTCGCCACCGCGGGCCTGGTGCAACGCCTCGAAGCGGTCGTCGCGCAGGCCAGCCCCGGCAACCGCAGTTGCGCCATCACCAACCGCTCGCCGCTCGCCGACCAGCGCCCCGCCGAACGCTTCCAGCGCGTCACCGTGCAGGTGCGTTTGCGTTGCGGCACCGGCGAGCTCGCGACCGCGCTGCACGCACTCGAAAGCGGTAGTCCGCGCGTGTTCGTCGAGAACCTCAGCATCCTCGCGCAGCGATACTTCTACATGCCGGGGCAGGGCAAGGCGCAGAGCGGCGGGCTCGACGTGAGCTTCGATCTCTACGGTTACATCGCGCCGCGCGCGCCGGGCCGCCCCGCGCGTGCGCCGCCGACGGCATCGCCGGAACCACCGCCGCCGCCGGAAGAAACCGGAGGCCTCAATGAGACTGAGTGACGCCGGCCCGCGCACCTGGCTGCTCGCGACCGTCGCGGGCTGGGCGCTGCTGGCTTGGGTGCTCGCACTCGTGGGCATGGGCGGCCGCATCGGCAAGCTCGCCGACGATCCCTCGTTGCTGCGCGCATTGCCCGACGTGCCGAAGGCGCAACCCGAACGCATCGGGCCGATCGCGCAATACGCCGAAACCGCGCAGCGTCCGCTGTTCTCCGAGGACCGTCGCTTCCAACCGTTCTCGCTGCAACCGCAGGGCGACCAGACCGAAGCGCAGCAATTCGAATTCGTGCTGACCAGCGTGCTGATCACGCCGCGCCTGCAGATGGCGATCATCACGCCCACCAACGGCGGCCAGCCCATCCGCATGAAGCAGGACGAAGCGCCGGCCGAAGCCCAAGGCTGGCGCCTGGTGTCGCTCGAACCGCGCGCGGCCACCTTCATCGGCCCGCAGGGCGAAAAGCGGATGGAACTGCGCACCTTCGACGGCAAGGGCGGCACTGCGCCGACCACCGCCGCGCCGGTGGACATCAACATGGACGCCGCGCCCGCCGATGCGACGGCGGCGATGCCGGCGCCCATGCCCGCGCCGCCGCCCGCGCCCTCGACCGAAGCGAACGCGCCGCAACAGACCGGCTCGACGCTCGAGGACGCCCCGATGACGCCCGAACAGCAGATGGACGCGATCCGCAAGCGCATCGAACAACGCCGCGCGCAGTTGCGACAGGAAGCGCAGCAACAACAGAACAGCCAGAAGACGCCGGCGAAATGACCAGAGAGCGAGCCATGACGACCTATCGATCCAAACTCGCGATCCTCGCGTTCACCACTTGCCTGGTGGCGCTGGCCGGTTGCACGTCGCAACCGGTCGCGGACATCCGGAAGGACGGCGACCGCGCCGTGCCGGTCGTCCAGTCCAACCTGCCGCGCCCGCAGATGGACACGACGACGGGGACCACCACCGCGCCGGTGACCGACACGCCGCCCGCCGAAGGCGCGCCCTCGGCGCAACTCAAGCGCGGCAGCGGCGAGGTCATCAACCGCAACGCGGCCAGCGCGCCACCGCCGAACCTCGGTGGCAGCTCGGGCGCGGCGACGTTCAACTTCGAAGGCGAATCGCTGCACGCGGTGGTGAAGGCGATCCTGGGCGACATGCTCGGACAGAACTACGTGATCGCGCCGGGCGTGCAGGGCACGGTGACGCTGGCCACGCCGCGTCCGGTGAGTCCCGCGCAGGCGATGTCGCTGCTCGAACAGGTGCTCGGCTGGAACAACGCGCGCATGGTGTACGCCGACGGGCGCTACAACATCGTCGCCGCCGACGCGGCGCTGTCGGGCACGGTCGCGCCGCGCACCGGTTCGCCTGCGCTCGCGCGCGGCTACGAAGCCCGCGTCATCCCGCTGCGCTTCATCTCCGCCGAGGAAATGAAGAAGGTGCTGACGCCCTACGCGCGCCCGAACGCCATCATCACCACGGACAACTCCCGCAACGTCATCACCGTCGCCGGCACGCGCGCCGAACTCGAAAACTACATGCGGACGATCGAGATCTTCGACGTCGACTGGTTGCAGGGCATGTCGGTGGGCGTGTTCCCGCTGAAATCGGGCAAGGCGAGCAAGGTCGTCGCGGACCTGGAAAAAGTGTTCGGCGAGGCGAGCAAGTCGCCAGTGGCGGGCATGTTCCGCTTCATGCCGCTCGACGGCGCCAACGCCGTGCTGGTGATCACCTCGCAGCCGCGTTACCTCGATGAAATCCAGTCGTGGCTCGACCGCATCGAAGGCGCGGGCGGCGAAGTGCAGCTGTTCTCCTACGAATTGAAGTACGTCAAGGCGAAGGACCTCGCCGACCGCCTCGCCCAGGTGTTCGGCGGCGCGGGCCGCAGTTCCGACCAGGGCAGCGGTTCGCCCTCGCTGATGCCGGGCCTGGAATCGACCGAAATCAAGGACGCGGGCGTCGGCAACGACGGCACCAGCAACGCGCCGATCGGTGGCGATTCGTCGAGTTCCGGCGGCGGCCTGGGCGAAGGCATGTCGCTCAATCCGCGCCAGGGCGGCGGCAACGGCAGCGTCACGCTGCAGGTCAACGGCGACACCGTCGGCGTGGCCGCGGTCGACGAAACCAACACGCTGCTCGTGCGCGCCAACGCCGGCGCATGGCAATCGATCCGCGACGTCATCGAACGCCTCGACACGATGCCGCTGCAGGTGCACATCGAAGCGCAGGTGGCGGAGGTCAAGCTTTCCGGCGATCTCCGCTACGGCGTGAACTGGTATTTCGAGAACGCGATTCCCGATCCGACGTTGCGTGCGCTGGCGCTCGGTCGTTCGATCTGGGGTTCGACCGCCGGCAGCGCGGGCGGCCTGCAGACCAGCGGCGATGGCTCCATCACCGGCGGCTTGTCCTTCACCTTCCTCGGCCCGAATGCGATGGCGGTGGTCAGCGCACTGGACCGCGTGACGGACGTGAACATCCTGCAGACGCCGTCGGTCCTCGTGCGCAACAACGCCGAAGCCACCTTCAACGTCGGCAGCCGCATTCCGATCTCCTCCGTGAGCGTCAACACGGGGACATCGGATCCGACGAACACGATCAGCCAGGTGCAGTACCTCGACACCGGCACGATCCTCAAGGTCCGTCCGCGCATCACGAAGGACGGGATGGTCTTCCTCGACATCGTCCAGGAAGTGAGCACGCCGGGCTCCGACGCGACGGCGGATGCGAACGGCAACGTGCGCATCGACACCCGACGCCTGAAAACCGAGGCGGCGATCCAGAGCGGCGAAACCGTCATGCTGGCGGGCCTGATCCAGGACACACGGACAAAGGGATCGTCGGGTGTCCCGGGATTGAGCCGCATTCCGTGGATCGGTGGCCTGTTCGGAACGCAATCAAACGGCGCAGACCGTACGGAAGTTATCGTGTTGCTGACGCCGACCATCATCCGCAACCCACAGGAAGCGCGCGACCTCACGGACGAATACGGTCAAAAGTTCCGCGCGCTGGAACCGCTGTATCGCAAGTGATGCAAGGTTTTTCCGTGGGATGGTGAAGAAGGCGGGCGGCGATTTCGCGCCCCCGCCAGCTGTTCACGTGATCGACTGCAACGGAATTCTTCTCGCGGGGAGACGGATCGTCCGTCTCGACAAAGGAGGAACCATGCATCATCCATTCGCACTGACCATTGCGCTTGCAGTGGCGGTCGCGCCGTTCGAAGCGCAGGCGCAAGTAGCCAACGGCACGTTCGCCAGCGGATTTGCGTCCTGGACTGTGGGCGATGCGGTCTTCGCGCAGGGCGGCGGCACCGACTGCTCGAGCGCCCCGTACACCGCGACTACGAAGAACACCTCGAAAAAGGGCACCGCGCCCGCGTCGGGCACGGTTGCGCAAGCCACGCCCTTCATCAGCTATGCCCCGGGGGCGTGGACCCTGTGCCGCCAACTCGAGCAAATGGTCTACGTGCCCGTGGGCAAGCAGCTGAAATTCTCCGCCAAGCTGGGCGAAGGAATTTACGCGAGCCAATACCAGATCGAGCCAGTCGGGTTGTCGGTGCACGTGATCGATAACGGGCAGGCGACGATGTTGTTTTCGCAGGCCGGGCACAACATCGTCTGCGGCAATGGGGAATTCCCTTGTCCGATCTACCGGGCGCAGACCTTGGACATGTCGCCCTATTGGGGAAAGACCGTAAGATTGGTCATCAGGGGAAACACGGGAGTCCGCAATGGCCAGACTGGCGGGATTAGCGAACCCAGCTATGCCTTCGTGGATGACGTCAGGCTCGAATAGTCTCCTACGCGCCGCCCAACGGCGGCGCGTTTCCTGACCGATGGCGCCCATCGTCGTACTGCCGGTGTCGGTCGACGATGGCGCGCTCGATGCGTGCCTGGCCGCGCTCGATGCGGGCACGCCCGCGGGCACGCGGGTGTGGCTGGCCGACGACGCGCGCGCCGGTCCGCGCGAACACGCCGTGATCCAGGGGTGGCTCGCGCACACGCGGATGGATGCGCATTACACGCGTCGCCAACGCATGGTCGGCGATGTCGCGCATCTCGATGAAGTACTGGCGGCATGCGGCGACGCCGATGTCGTCGTGCTCGCCCCCGATGCGCAACCAACGCCGGGCTGGATGACGCAACTCGTCGCGTGCCTGGCGCGCGATCCGGCGATCGCCACCGCGACGCCGTGGAGCAATGCCGGCGAAGTCGCCGCATGGCCGCGCGTGGGAGAGATCGGGCCGATGCCCGCCGATCTCGAACGCATCGCGCGGGCCTGCGCGGCGATGCCGCCGATGCATCCGGAACTGCCGGCGGCCGTCGGCCATGCGGTGATGTTGCGTGGTCGTGCGCGGCAACGCGCCGGTGGGCTGGACGCAGCGAGTTACGGCTCGTGGATGGCGGCGTTGATCGATCTGTCCCTGCGCCTGGCCGGCCTGGGTTGGCGCAATGCGTTGTGCGAAACCGCGTTCGTCGCACGCTCGGTCGAAGGCTTCCCGTTCGACGGCGACATGGATGCGCTGGCGGCGCGATGGCCCGCGTGGCATGCGCGCCTCGCGCACTTCCTGATGGACGATCCGTTGCGCCATGTGCGCGAGGAGTTGTCGGCCAAGCTCGCGACGGTCGGCCCGCCTGCGCCGCAGCGGGAGTTGTTCGCGTGAGCGAGGGCGGCATCGCCGCGGTGGTCGTCGCGCACGAAAGCGCGGAGACGCTGGACGATTGTCTCGTGCGCCTGCGCCATGCCGACGACGTCGGCCAGATCCGCATCATCGACAACGGCTCGCGCGACGGCACGCTGCAGATCATGCAACGCCATGCGGCGGCCGATGCGCGCGTGCGGTTCGTCGCCAATCCCGACAATCCCGGCTTCGCCGCCGCATGCAACCAGGGCGCGGCCGAATGCGACCGCGCGTGGCTCGCGTTCGTCAATCCCGATTGCCTCGTCGCGCAGGACACTTTCGTGCGCTTGCGCGAAGCGGCCGAAGACCTCGGCGGTGCGGCGCTCGTCGGCGCCGACCAGGTGGACGGCGAAGGCGAACGCGACCCCGCCGCGCGCAGGCGCGACCCTGATTTCGCGCAGATGTTGCGTTCGCCGAAGCAGGCGAACCTCGGCGTGGCGATCGAAGGCGACGAGCCCCTGCAACGCGTCGAAGCGATTTCCGGCGCGTTGATGCTGCTGCCGCGCGCGCTGTTCGAACGACTGGGCGGCTTCGACACCGGCTACCGCCTGCATGCCGAGGATCTCGACCTGTGCCGCCGCGCACGCGCATTGGGCGCGACCGTCGCGGTGGCCAACGACGTGCAGGTGGTGCACGTGCGCGGTGTGTCCTCGCGCGCGCGCCCGGTGTTCGTCGAATGGCACAAACACCGCGGGTTCTGGCGCTACTTCACCAAGTTCGAAGCGCCGCAACGGTCGGCGGTGCAGCGCTTCGGTGTGTTCCTGCTGATCTGGGCGCGCTTTCCGTTCGCCGCGCTGCGTGCGGTGGCGCGCAGCACGGTGGGGCGCTGACGATCAGCGCGCGGCGTTGATCATGTCGCGCAGCGCGCACGCGGCGCGGGCCGCGGCGTCGGCGTAATCCTCGCCGGACGAGGCGTAGAGGATCGCGCGCGAGGAACTCACGAGCAGGCCCGTGCCGTCCTGCGTCGATGCATTGCGCACCACCGCTTCCGCGTCGCCGCCCTGCGCACCGACGCCCGGCACGAGGATCGGCATGTCGCCGATGATGGCGCGCACTTCGCGCAATTGTTCCGGCCAGGTGGCGCCGACGACGAGCGCGCAGTTGCCCTGCGTGTTCCATTCGTTGGCGACTTTTTCGGCGACGCGCTGGTAAAGCGGGCGGCCGTCGACCATCAGGTCCTGCAGATCGCCCGCGCCCGGGTTGGAGGTGCGGCAGAGGATGACGACGCCGCGATCCGCGCGATCGAGGAAGGGCTGCACCGAATCGCGCCCGAGATAAGGATTGGCGGTGACCGCGTCGGCGGCGTAACGATCGAACGCTTCGCGCGCGTATTGCTGCGCCGTGCTGCCGATGTCGCCGCGCTTGGCGTCGAGGATCACCGGCACGCCGGGGTGCTTCTCATGCAGGTGCGCGATCAGCCGCTGCAGCGCGTCTTCGGCCGACAGCGCGGCGAAGTGCGCGATCTGCGGCTTGAAGGCGCATGCGTATTCGGCCGTCGCATCCGCGATGTCGCGGCAGAAGGCGAACACCGCGTCGTCGTCGCCGGCGAAGCGTTTCGGGAACTTCGCCGGCTCCGGATCGAGCCCCACGCAGACGAGGGAATTGCTGGACGACCAACGCGCCTTCAACGCCTGCGTGAAACTCATCGAGTGCTCCTTACTTGAGGGCCTTGAAGCGCAGGCGATGCGGCTTCGCGCCTTCCTCGCCCAGGCGACGCTTCTTGTCTTCTTCGTACTCGCGGTAGTTGCCCTGGAAGAACTCCACGTGCGAGTCGCCTTCGAAGGCGAGGATGTGCGTGGCGATGCGGTCCAGGAACCAGCGGTCGTGCGAGATGACGAACGTGTTGCCGGGGAATTCCAGCAGCGCGTCTTCGAGCGCGCGCAGGGTTTCCACGTCGAGGTCGTTGGACGGTTCGTCGAGCAGCAGCACGTTGCCGCCCTGCAACAGCGTCTTGGCCAGGTGCAGGCGGCCGCGTTCGCCGCCCGAGAGCGCGCCGACCATCTTCTGCTGGTCCTGGCCCTTGAAGTTGAAGCGGCCGATGTACGCGCGCGACTGGATCTCGACGCCGTTGATGTTGAGGATGTCCGCGCCGCCGGAGACTTCCTGGAAGACGTTGTGGTTGCCTTCGAGCTTGTCTCGGCTCTGGTCGACGTAGGCGAGCTTGACCGTCGAGCCCGTTTCGATCGAGCCGCTGTCCGGCGTTTCCTGCCCGATGATCATGCGGAACAGCGTCGACTTGCCGGCGCCGTTGGGGCCGATGATGCCGACGATGGCGCCCGCGGGGACCATGAAGCTCAGGTCGTCGATCAGCAGCCGGTCGCCGAAACGCTTGGAGACGTTCTTGAACTCCATGACCTTCTGGCCCAGGCGCTCGCCCGGCGGAATGAAGATCTCGTTGGTTTCCTGGCGGCGCTGGTAGTCGACCGACTGCAGTTCCTCGATGCGCTGCAGGCGCGCCTTGCCCTTCGAACGGCCGCCCTTCGCGTTCTGGCGGGCCCACTCGAGTTCCTTCTGGATCGCCTTCTGGCGCGCCTTCTCGGAGGACTCTTCCTGCTTGAGGCGCTCGTCCTTCTGGATGAGCCACTGGGTGTAGTTGCCCTTCCACGGAATGCCGCGGCCGCGGTCGAGCTCGAGGATCCATTCGGCCGCGTTGTCGAGGAAGTAGCGGTCGTGGGTGACGGCCACGACGGTGCCCGGGAAGCGGGCGAGGTATTGCTCGAGCCACTCGACCGATTCGGCGTCGAGGTGGTTGGTGGGTTCGTCGAGCAGCAGCATGTCCGGCTTCTGCAGGAGCAGGCGGCACAGCGCCACGCGGCGCTTCTCGCCGCCCGAGAGGTTGCCGACGGTGGCTTCCCACGGCGGCAGGCGCAGCGCATCGGCGGCGACTTCCAGCTGGTTCTCGAGGGTGTGCGCGTCGCCGGCGGCCAGGATCGATTCCAGGCGCTGCTGTTCGGCGGCGAGCTTGTCGAAGTCCGCGCCTTCCTCGGCGTAGGCCTCGTAGATGCGGTCGAGCGCGGCCTGGGCCTGCAGCACTTCGCCCACGCCTTCCTCGACGGCTTCGCGGACGGTCATGCCGGGGTCGAGCTGCGGCTCCTGCGCCAGGTAGCCGACCTTGATGCCCGGCTGCGGACGGGCTTCGCCGCTGAAGTCCTGGTCGACGCCCGCCATGATCTTCAGGACCGTGGACTTGCCCGCGCCGTTGAGGCCCAGCAGGCCGATCTTGGCGCCCGGGAAGAAGGACAGCGAGATGTCCTTGATGATCTGGCGCTTCGGCGGGACCGTCTTGGACACGCCGTTCATGGTGTAGATGTACTGCATTCAAGCTCCGCAGTCGGGCGCGGGCGTCCTGCGCAGGGGCAGGGCCGCGAGGGGAAATCGGGATCGCGGGATTATAGGGGACGCCAGCCGACGGGGCGTCGTGAACCGCTAAACTTGCGGCCTTTCCCCACGACCACGGACCGCCGAATGTTTCCCCGCGACGCCCGCATCGAAGGTTTCGACCCCGAACTGTCCGCCGCCATCGCCGGAGAGAACCGCCGCCAGGAAGACCACGTCGAGCTGATCGCGTCGGAAAATTACGCCAGCCCGCGCGTGATGGAAGCCCAGGGCAGCCAGCTGACCAACAAGTACGCGGAAGGGTACCCGGGCAAGCGCTATTACGGCGGCTGCGAATACGTCGACGTCGCCGAGCGCCTGGCCATCGAGCGCTGCAAGCAGCTGTTCGGCGCCGACTACGCCAACGTGCAGCCACATTCGGGCTCGCAGGCCAACCAGGCCGTGTACCTCGCGCTGCTGGCGCCGGGCGACACCATCCTCGGCATGTCGCTCGCCCACGGCGGCCACCTCACGCACGGCGCGAAGGTCAACATCAGCGGCAAGCTGTTCAACGCCGTGCAGTACGGCGTGAACGACCAGGGCCTGATCGACTACGACGAAGTCGAGCGCCTCGCCGTCGAACACAAGCCGAAGATGATCGTCGGCGGTTTCAGCGCGTACTCGCAGATCATCGACTGGGCCAAGTTCCGCGCCATCGCCGACAAGGTGGGCGCATACCTGTTCGTCGACATGGCGCACGTCGCCGGCCTCGTCGCCGCGGGCGTGTACCCCAATCCCGTGCCGCATGCGCACGTGGTGACTTCCACAACGCACAAGACGCTGCGCGGCCCGCGCGGCGGCATCATCGTGGCCAAGGCCAACGAAGAGATCGAGAAGAAGCTGCAGTCCATCGTGTTCCCCGGCATCCAGGGCGGCCCGCTGATGCACGTGATCGCGGCGAAGGCCGTCGCCTTCAAGGAAGCGCTGGAGCCGGACTTCAAGGCCTACCAGCAGCAGGTGGTGAAGAACGCGCAGGCGATGGCGAACACCATCATCAAGCGCGGCTACAAGATCGTCTCCGGCGGCACGCAGAACCACCTGATGCTCGTCGACATGATCGGCAAGGGCATCACCGGCAAGGACGCGGAAGCCGCGCTGGGCAAGGCGCACATCACCGTGAACAAGAACGCCGTGCCGAACGACCCGGAAAAACCGTTCGTGACCTCGGGCCTGCGCCTGGGCACGCCTGCGGTGACCACGCGTGGCTACAACGAAGCCGAATGCGTCGCGCTGGCCAACTGGATCTGCGATGTGCTCGATGCGCCGAACGACAAGGCCGTGATCGATCGCGTGCGCGAGGAAGTGACGAAGCAATGCAAGGCCTTCCCGGTTTACGGCTGACCGATGCATTGCCCTTTCTGCCAGCACGTCGACACCCGCGTCATCGACTCGCGCGTGTCCGAAGACGGCGCCACCATCCGGCGGCGCCGTGAGTGCGAGGCGTGCGGGGAGCGGTTTTCCACGCTGGAAACGATCGAACTCAAGCTGCCGCTGATCATCAAGAGCGATGGACGGCGGGAAGCGTTCGATGCGCGCAAACTGCGGCTCGGGTTCGATCGGGCCTTGCAGAAGCGGCCCGTGTCGGAAGAGCAGATCGAAGCCGCGGTACGTGCGGTCGTGCATCAGTTGCGCATGACCACCGAGCGCGAGCTGGCGTCGCGCCGCGTCGGCGAATTCGTGATGTCCGAATTGCGCAAGCTCGATCACGTCGGGTACGTGCGGTTCGCGTCGGTGTATCGCTCGTTCGAGGACGTCGCCGATTTCCGTGAGGAACTGGACCGCCTCGAACGCGAGCTGCCGCCCGGCGAGGGGCAGTTGCCGTTGCTCGATGGCGAACCCGCCGAGAAGGTGCGGCGCCGGTGAGCGCGCTGCGCGCCCTGCTCGTCGCCGCGGCGCTGGCCTTCGCGCCGATGGCCCACGCGCAGGATGCAACGCAGCATGCCGCCGATGCAGCGCAGGCGACGCTCGCGGGTGAGTACCATCTCGACGGCGTGATGGAGACCGGTTCGGGCCTGCGCTTGCAGGGCGACGGCACGTTCGACTGGTTCTTCACGTACGGCGCGCTCGATCTCGCCGCTCGCGGCACGTGGGTGCGCGCGGGCGACGGCATCGACCTCGTCGTGAAGGACATGGGCTATCCGCCGCAGCTTCCCGATACCAAATTCGACCGCATGCACCTGCGCATCGACGAGGGCACCCTGGTGCCGTCGTGGCCGTGGGACATGGATGACTTCCGCAGGAACGAGGAACGCGGCGCATACGTCCGCGAATGAGCATGTCGCAACCGAAGCAGGCGTACACCGCCACCGACCACGCGATGATGGCGCGCGCGCTGCGCCTGGCGGAAAAGGGCGCATACACGACGAAACCGAACCCGATGGTCGGCTGCGTGATCGCGGTGGGCGACGAAGTCGTCGGCACCGGCTGGCACGAGCGCAAGGGCGGGCCGCACGCGGAAGTGTTCGCGCTGCAGGCCGCCGGCGAACGCGCGCGTGGCGCCACCGCCTACGTCACGCTCGAACCGTGCGCGCACGTCGGCAGCACCGGGCCGTGCGCGGAGGCGTTGATCGCCGCGGGCGTGACGCGCGTGGTCGGTGCGATGCGCGATCCGTTTCCGAAGGTCGACGGCGCCGGTTTCGACAAGCTGCGTGCCGCCGGCATCCAGGTCGACATCGGCCTGATGGAAGCGCAGGCGCGCCAGCTCAACAAAGGCTTTCTTTCGCGCATCGAGCGCGGCCGCCCGTGGGTGCGCGTGAAACTCGCGACGAGCCTCGACGGCCGCAGCGCATTGGCCTCCGGCGATTCGAAATGGATCAGCGGGGAGGCCGCGCGCCGCGATGTACAGAAGTGGCGCGCACGCGCCGGCGCCATCCTCACCGGCGCGGGCACCGTGCTGATCGACGATCCGCACCTCACCGTGCGCCTGGGCGACGACACGCCGTTCGTGCCGCCGTTGCGCGTCGTGCTCGATCCGGGGCTTGCGACCGTGCAGCGCGGCCACGTGCGCGAAGGCGGCGCGCCGACCCTCTACATCCACGCGTCCGATGCGCGCATGCCGCGCGGCGTGGAAGCCGACCATGTCGCGGTGCCCGTCGAAGGCGGGCGCATGGACATCGCGGCGGTGCTCAAGTTGCTGGCGGAGCGCGAAATCAACGAGGTGCAGGTGGAAGCCGGCGCCACGCTCGCCGGCGCGTTCCTCACCGCGGGCGCCGTCGACGAACTGCTGCTGTACGTCGCCCCCGTGATGCTCGGCGAACGCGCGCGTCCGTTGTTCGACGGGCTGCAGATCGACGAGATGACGAACCGCCTGAACATGCACATCGCCGAAACGCGCCGCATCGGCGACGACGTGCGCGTGTTCGTGCATCCCGGCCCGCGCCCGCAATGAACGCGGCGTTCCACGATCACTTCTCCGCCGTCGCCGCGCAGTACGCGCAGGCGCGGCCGGAATATCCGCGCGACCTGTTCGGCTGGATCGAGTCGCTCGTGCTGGTGCACGGCCTGGCGTGGGAACCCGGTTGCGGCAGCGGGCAGGCGACGCGCGACCTTGCGCCTGTCTTCGACCGCGTGCACGCCACCGATCCGAGCGCCTCGCAGATCGCGCAGGCGCACGGGCCGTCGAATGTGAAATTCGTCGTCGAGCCCGGCGAGGCCACGACGCTCGCCGACGCGAGCGTCGACGCGGTGTGCGTGGCGCAGGCGCTGCATTGGTTCGACCAGTCGCGCTTCTTCGCCGAATGCGACCGCGTGCTGAAACCGGGCGGCGTGCTGTTCGCTTGGGGCTATCAGGACATGATCGCGCCCGACGACCTGGAGGCGGCGTTGCAGCCCTTTCGCCTGGCCATCGAGTCGTACTGGCCGCCGGAGCGGCGGATGATCGACCAGGCGTATCGCGATTTCGCGTTTCCGTTCGAATGGATCGCAACGCCCGTGTTCGAGCTGCGCGCGGAATGGACGCTGGCGCGCATGCTCGGTTATTTCTCGAGTTATTCGGCGACCAAGCGTTACATCGATGCGAACGGCGTCGATCCGGTGGCGACGCACGCGCCGGCGATCGCGAAGGCGTGGGGCCAACCCGATGCCACGCGCGTGTTGCGTTGGCCGATGTTCGTGCATGCGCGCAGGAAGTTGGAGGACGGATGTTCACCGGATTGATCGCCGGCGTGGGCCGGCTGGCGTCGCGGGAAATGCGCGGCGGCGATGCGCGGTTGCGCTTCGACATCGGCACGCTGCCGTGGGGCAAGGCCGCCGACGTGCGCATGGGCGAAAGCATTTCCGTCAACGGCACCTGCCTGACGGTGGTGGCCATCGACGATGCGGGCTTCGAGGCCGATGCATCGAACGAAACGCTCGCGCTCACGACGCTCGGCGACCTGCATATCGGCCGCGCGGTGAACCTCGAACGCGCGATGCTCCCGACCGATCGCCTCGGCGGCCATCTCGTCAGCGGCCATGTCGATGGTGTCGGCGCAGTGGTGCATTCCTGGGACGACGGGCGCGCGCAGCGCTGGGTGTTCGAAGCGCCGGCCTCGTTGCGACGCTATATCGCGGCGAAGGGTTCGATCTGCGTCGATGGCGTGAGCCTGACGGTCAACGCGGTCGATGACCGCGGATTTGAAGTCGCGCTGGTGCCGCACACGATCGCGCACACCGCGTTCGGAGAAACCAAACCCGGCGATGCCGTGAACCTGGAAGTGGACATGCTCGCGCGATACGTCGAGCGCCTGATGAAAGAGCGAGAGACGCACGCATGAGCTTCGCCACCATCCCCGAGATCCTGGACGAATTGCGCGCCGGCCGCATGGTCGTGATCGTCGACGACGAAGACCGCGAGAACGAAGGCGACCTCATCATGGCCGCCGAAGTCGTGCGTCCCGGCGACATCAACTTCATGGTCACGCACGCGCGCGGCCTGGTGTGTCTGTCGCTGACGCGCGAGCGCTGCAAGCAGCTCGGCCTGCCGCCGATGGTGCGCGACAACACCTCGCCGCACGGCACCAACTTCACCGTGTCGATCGAGGCGGCCGAAGGCGTCACCACCGGCATTTCCGCGTACGACCGCGCGCACACGATCCGCACGGCGGTGCAGCCCGATGCGCAGCCGGCCGACCTGTCGCAGCCGGGCCACATCTTTCCGTTGCAGGCGCAGCCGGGCGGCGTGTTGAGCCGCGCGGGGCATACCGAAGCGGCGAGCGACCTGGCGTTGCTCGCGGGCTTCGAACCGGCGGGGGTGCTGGTGGAGATCCTCAATCCCGACGGCAGCATGGCGCGCCGCCCTGAGCTGGAAGTCTTCGCGCGCGAACATGGCTTGAAGATCGGGTCGATCGAAGACCTCATCCGCTATCGCCTCGCGACCGAACACACGGTCGAGCGCGTCGACCATCGCGAGATCGACACCGAGCATGGCCCCTTCACACTGCACACCTACCGCGACCGCGTGAGTCGCGCGCTGCATTTCGCGCTGCTGCGCGGGGAAGCCGATGCGCGCGTGCCGACCCTCGTGCGCGTCCACGCGCTCAATCCGCTGGCCGACGCGGTGCATTGGCGCCGGCCGGATTTCGGGCCGGCCGTGGGCGACGTGCTGAAGGCCATCGCCGCGGAAGGGCGCGGCGCGCTCGTGCTGCTGGGCGAGGCGCAGGAC
>NZ_JRKJ01000010.1 GCF_000770795.1 Lysobacter dokdonensis DS-58
CTTCGACGCCGTCGGCCTCGTCGTGCTCCATGCCTTCGACGTTGGCCTCGTTCGCCATTTCGCCTTCCGCGCCACCCTGGCCGCGACGACGGCGACGGCCACCACGACGTCCGCGACGGCGACGGCCGCCGCCTTCGCCGGATTCGGCCTGCGCGTCCTGCACGAACTCGTTGCCACCGGCGGCCGGCTGCGCGGCCTCGGCGGCCTGCGATGCATCGGCGACAGCCACCACGGCATCCGCGGCGGGTGCGTTCATCGCGGGCACGATGGCGACGGCTGCAGCCTGCGCGTCCGAAGGCTTCGCTTCGGCGGCCTTCGCCGCGTCGGCTGCGGCCTGCTGCTCGCGCTGCTGGCGCTTGGCTTCGTTGCGCGCCAGTTGGTCCGCACGCTGCTGTTCGGCACGCTGCTGCTGTTCGAGACGGCGCTGTTCCTTCTGCGCTTCGTCGAGCTGCGGCTTGGGCTGCTTCTGCTGCTGTTGCTGCTTGGGCTGCTGCGGTTGCTTGGGCTGCTGCGCTTGCTGCGGGCCCTTCTGCTGCTGGCCGGCCTTCTGGTCGCGGCGTTGGTCGTCGCGGCGGCCCTGCTGGTTGCGGTTGCGTCCGTCGCGCTGGTCACGGCGGCCATCGCGGTTGCGATTGCGCTCGTCCTGCGAACGGGCCGCGGGCGAGGGCGATGCGGCCACCGGTTCTGCGCCCCCGAACAGGCGCTTGAAGAAGCCGGCGAGTCCGCCGCTCGAACGTGCGGCCACCGGCGCTTGCGCGACGGCGACGGGCGCGGCGGCCGGCTTGGCTTCCTCGCGCACTTCTTCGCGCACGGGCGCGGGCTGCGCGGGACGCACGTTGGTGACGGCCGGCAGGTTCGGGATGTTGAGGTGGGCCTTGGTCAGCGCATGCGTGGCGAGCTTGCGCGGCGTGCCGCGCTGGTAGCTCGGCTTGCTGCTTTCTTCGCCGAGTTCGTTCTCGCGGATGCGGGTGACTTCGAAGTGCGGCGTCTCGAGCTGATCGTCTGCGACGATGACGATCGGCGCGTCGTGGCGCTTTTCGATCTCGCCGAGCGCGCGGCGCTTTTCGTTGAGCAGGTAGTTGGCGATTTCCGTCGGCGCCTGCACCAGCACCTGGCCGGTGTTTTCCTTCATCGCGTGTTCTTCGGCAAGGCGAAGGATGGACAGCGAGAGGGATTCGACGCTGCGCATGCGGCCGTGGCCTTCGCAGCGCGGGCAGACGAGCTGGCTGGATTCGCCCAGGCTCGGGCGCAGGCGCTGGCGCGACATCTCCAGCAGGCCGAAGCGCGAGATGCGGCCGAGCTGCACGCGCGCGCGGTCGTACTTGAGCGAGTGCTGCAGCTTGTTCTCGACTTCGCGCTGGTGCTTGTTGGACGCCATGTCGATGAAGTCGATGACCACCAGGCCGCCGAGGTCGCGCAGGCGCAACTGGCGGGCGACTTCTTCGGCCGCTTCCAGGTTGGTCTGGAACGCGGTTTCTTCGATGTCGCCGCCCTTGGTGGCGCGCGCGGAGTTCACGTCGACCGCGGTCAGGGCTTCGGTCTGGTCGATCACCAGCGCGCCGCCGGAGGGCAGGCGCACGGTGCGCTCGTACGCGTTCTCGATCTGCGATTCGATCTGGAAGCGGTTGAAGAGCGGGGTGTCGTCCGTGTAGTGCTTGAGCTTGCGCATGTTGTGCGGCATGACCTGCTGCACGAACTCGCGGGCTTCGTCGAACATTTCCGGCGTGTCGACGAGGATCTCGCCGATGTCGGCGCGCATGTAGTCGCGCAGGGCGCGGATGATCAGGCGCGATTCCTGGTAGATCAGGAACGGGCTCGGCTTGCTGAGCGCGGCCTCGGCGATGGACTTCCACACCTGCAGCAGATAGTCGAGGTCCCACTGGAGTTCTTCGGCATCGCGGCCGACGCCGGCGGTGCGGATGATCACGCCCATGTCGTCGGGGATCTGGAGCTTGTCCATCGCCTCCTTGAGGGCGGCGCGGTCGTCGCCCTCGATGCGGCGCGAGACGCCGCCGGCGGTGGGCGAGTTGGGCATCAGCACCATGTAGCGGCCGGCGAGCGAGATGAACGTCGTCAGCGCCGCGCCCTTGTTGCCGCGTTCTTCCTTGTCGACCTGGACCACGATTTCCTGGCCTTCGCGCAGGAGTTCACGCAGGCCGGCCTTGTTGTGGTCGACGCCCTGCTGGAAATAGTCGCGGGAGATTTCCTTGAGCGGAAGGAAGCCGTGGCGCTCGCCGCCGTATTCGACGAAGGCCGCTTCGAGCGAGGGCTCGAGGCGCGTGATGCGGCCCTTGTAGATGTTGGACTTCTTCTGTTCCTTCGACGGTTGTTCGATGTCGATGTCGTAAAGGGTCTGACCGTCGACGATGGCGACGCGCAGTTCTTCCGCCTGCGTCGCGTTGATGAGCATTCGCTTCATTGTGCGTTCCTCGCGCGCTGTCGCACGCGGAACGCCGTGGGCGTTCGCCTCTGGATACCGCGGCGCCATCGGCGCGCCATCGCAGGCGCATCGCTGTCGCGTCTTGATATGCCAGCGCTACGACACCACGGCATGCCGCGGGAGCGCTTGTATTGCCTATGTCCAATTTGCGGGCCGGCGACGTGGCGGCCGGGGGGCGTTCGCGTCGCGCGGGTCGTTGTTCAGCGCCGATGTCTGACGCATCGGGCGATGGCCGGGCCTGCCGACGAGCCGCTAACATGGCCGCCCCGGGGGCGGTGGTCGCGCACTGTGTCGGGGATCGCGGGAGGCGGGCTTTCGGCCCGTTGGCTGCGCGGGAACGCGGGTTTCGCGGTCCTTCGCGCAATCTCCCTGCGAAATCAAACCCTTACTTCGCGCGGCGAGTGTAGCAGGTCAAAGGCGACGATGGACCCCACGCAACCGGCCCCGAGCCGCCCCGCGGCTCCCGCGCGCACCGTGAAGGTGCCCGAGGATCGCGACGGGCAGCGCCTCGACAACTTCCTCCTTGGGCAGTTGAAGGGCGCGCCGCGCTCGCTCGTCTACAAACTGGTGCGCTCCGGCCAGGTGCGCGTGAATGGCGGCCGCGCGAAGGCCGAGCGCAAGCTCGAAGCCGGCGACGAAGTCCGCATCCCGCCCGTGCGCCTGGGGGAAGAAGCCGACCGGGGCACGCCCGCGCGCGGTTTGCTGGAGGCGATGGACGCCAGCATCGTCTTCGAGGACAACCGGCTGCTCGCGATCAACAAGCCTTCCGGCGTGGCCAGCCACGGCGGCAGCGGCATCAGCTTCGGCGCGATCGAAACGCTGCGCGCGCTGCGGCCGAAGGACAACCTCGAACTGGTGCACCGACTGGACCGCGATACCTCCGGCTTGCTGGTGCTCGCGAAGAAGCGCTCGGCGCTGACCGAACTCCAGGCGTTGATGCGCGAAGACGGCGGCATCGCCAAGCGCTACCTCGCGCTGCTGGTCGGTCGCTTGCCGAACGGCACGATGACGGTCGACGCGCCGCTCCACATCGGCCTGCGCCAGGGCGGCGAGCGCCACGTGCAGGTGCATGCCGACGGCAAACCGTCGGTGAGTCACTTCAGGGCGCTGGAACGCCGCGGCGGCCAGTCTTATTGCGAAGTGCGCATCGAAACCGGCCGCACGCACCAGATCCGCGTGCACGCGCAGCACATCGGGCATCCGATCGCCGGCGACGACAAGTACGGCGATCCGGCCGCCAACAAGCGCCTGCGCGAACAGGTGGGGCTGAAGCGGATGTTCCTGCACGCCTCGACGCTGGAATTCGCGCTCGATGGCGGGAAAGCGCCGTACTCGCTCAACGCGCCGCTGGCGCCGGAGCTGGTCGACGTCCTGGATCGCCTCGCCTAGGCCTTCGGGCCGGCGAGGCGCTCGGTCTTCGCCGCGAGGATGAAGTCGTTCTCGCTCAGGCCGCCCACGTCGTGCGTGGAGAAGCGGACCACGCAGCGGTCGTAGTGAACTCCGAGGTCCGGGTGGTGGTCTTCGGCATTGGCGATGTATGCCAGTGCGTTCACGAACCCCATCGTCCGGTAGTAATCCTTGAAATTGAACGTCTTCACGAGCGCGTGGCCGTCCTCGGCCAGCTCCCAGCCGGGAATCTGCGGCAACAGCTCGCGCACGCGGGCTTCGTTGAGCTTGTGCTCGGTGCCGCGGCGCGGGATGCAGTGGGCGTCGGCGAGGGCGATCAGGTCGGACATGGGGCGGCTCCGCTGCGTTGCGCGCTGTACCGGAAGGGGTGGCTAGAATAGCCCGCATGATCCAACTCTCCGAATCCGCGCAGGCGCATTTCCGCCGCCTGATCGAACGCGAAGCCCTGCCGGGCCTCGGCGTCCGCCTTTCCGCCGTGCATCCCGGCACGCCCCGCGCCGACGTGCGCCTCGAATTCGCCGAGCCGGCCGATCTCAGCGGTAACGAGTGGGCCATCGATTGCGAGGGCTTCACGCTCTACATCGACCCGGCGAGCGCGCCGTTCCTCGATGCGGCCGAGATCGACTTCGTGCAGCAGCCCACCGGCGGGCAGTTGCAGATCCGCGCGCCCAAGATCAAGGGCGAAGCGCCGGCGGAGACCGCATCGCTGGTCGAGCGCGTGCGGTGGGTGGTCGAACATGAGGTCAATCCGCAGCTCGCGCAGCATCGCGGGCATGTGTCGGTGCAGGAAGTGACGGCAGACGGCGTCGTGCTGTTGCGCTTCGGCGGTGGTTGCCACGGCTGCGGCATGGCGGATGTCACGCTGAAGCAGGGGATCGAGCAGACGCTGATGACGCGCGTGCCCGGCGTCACCGCGGTGCGCGATGCGACCGACCATGCGACAGGCACGGCACCTTACATGCCGCGCGACGCCGCCTGACCGTTCGCGTCGAGAACGGCTCCCCTCCGAGTGTTCTCCGCCGCCGACATCATCGAAGCCCTCGCGCACCGGCGCCGGGTGAAGTCCATCCGGCCGCAGGCGCCGGGCACGTTTCCGCCAGGCTGGCAAGCGTGGTTCGACGGCATGCACGCCTCGCCGCATGCGGTGAAGGGCGCGCTGCCTGCGACGTTCATCGAAGAACTCGTGCAGCGGCCGCTCGCATCGCCGCCGGCGCGCGATGCGCAGCTCAATCGCTGGCGCGCGTTCGCGACCTTGTGGCGCCAGCAGTGGCATCCACCGATCCCCGAAGAGCGCGGGTTGCGGTGGTTCGCTGCGTCGTTCAGCGCGGTGCTGCATTTGTGTTTCGCATTCCTGCTGTTGTGGCTGGCATACGTGTTCGTTCCACCGCCGCCACCGGCGGGCGAGGGCGAGCAGGTGGTGCAGGCCGAGTTCATCGGCACCGGCACGCCGGAGGAAACCGGCGGCGGCGCGCCCGAAGGACCGCAACCGGAACCCGCGCAGACTGCGGCTGCGCCGTCTCCGCCCGCGGCCACGCCGCAACCGTCGAACGCACCGGTGCAACCGCCACCGCCGCCGCAGCCGGAAGAACCCGCGCCGGCGCCTGAAACCCCGGTCGCCGCGCAACCGCCGCCGCAGGCCGAACCGGAACCGCAGCCCGTCGTCGAAGTCCCGCCCGCACCGCAACCTCTGCAGGTGACGGAAGTGCCGCAGCCCGACACGTCGTTCGTGTTGCCGCCGCCGCGGCCGCGCGAAGTGGACGTCGCGCCGCGTGACCTGGCGGTGCCGCAATTGCGCCAGCCGACGCAGGCGATCTCGCGCGTCGAAACGCAGCGGCAAACCATCGACACGCAACGCGTCGAAGTGCAACGCATCGCGATCACGCCGCCGCAGGTGCGCGGCGAAGAGTCGGCGCGGTTGACGCAGCAGATCCGGATCACCACCGCGCCGTCGCAATCGCGCGAGATCGCGTTGCCGACATTGCGCGGTGAAACGCGCGCGATCCCGATGCCGTCGCGCGGCACGACACCGGGCGCGACGGCGCCGGGAGCGTCGACGTCGAATGCACCGTCGAGCGCGCCAGGGTCGTCGACCGCAGCGACGAGCGCCGCACCGGGCGGACAGCAAGCGCCGGGCAGCGGCACGTCGCCCGCCGCGCAACCGGGCGCCGGCACGACGCCGAATGCACCGCCAGGCGCATGGCCCTCGCCGAACCGGGGCGACGATTGGGGCGTGGGCACGCGCAACACGCCGGGCGGCAAGCCGGGGTCGGGCGCGAAGCCGGGCATCTACGATGCGCAGGGCCGCCCGAATCTCGGCGAACCCCCGACGCCGGGGCAGAACGCGCCGGGCACGATGGAAGCGCACATCGCCAACCTGGATCGCGCGGGCCGCTGGCTCAAGCGCCCGCCGATGGATTACACGCCGACGACGTTCGACCAGTACTGGGTGCCGAACGAAACCCTGCTGCAGGAATGGGTGCGCAAGGGCATCAAGTCGCTGTCGATCCCGATCCCGGGCACCGACAAGAAGATCTCCTGCGTCATTTCGATCCTGCAGTTCGGTGGCGGTTGCGGCCTGACCGATCCGAACGCGAACGCGCAGGCCGCGCGTGCACGACCGCCGCCGGACGTGCCCTTCAAGCCTTGGTTGCAGGAAGACAACGGCAGCATCAAGAAAGCGCCGCCGCCGCCGAACACGTCGGTGCAGCCGCCCGCGAGCACGAATCCGTAGACGCAGAAAGGCCCGCATTCGCGGGCCTTTTTCCAACCGGTTCCCCGCGTGGCGGGGAAGGGATTGTCCGTTACTGCACGTTGTGCAGGTCGGACAGGTGGCTTTCCGTCGAGTGGAAATACGCACCGAGGTCGGCGATCTGCTGGTCGGTGAGTTCCTTCGCCTGTGGGCTCATCAGCGCGTTCTCGCGATCGCCCTTGCGGTAGGCGAGCAGCGCGTGCTCGATGTAATCGGAGTACTGGCCGCCGAGCTTCGGGTAGGTCTTGTCGGTCGGCACGTTGCCTTCGGCGCCGTGGCAATCCACGCACGCGAAACCGTTGCGCTTGGTCGTGGCGAGCTTCATGCCCGCTTCGATGTTGCCCGACGGCAGGCCGGCGGACGAGGACTTCGGCGCTTCGCCTTCCGCGTGGCCGCCTTCGGTGTGGCCTTCCTCGCCGTTGCCGGAGCAGGCGGTGAGCGCGAGGGCGAGCAGGGCGATGGCGAACGCGGGCTTCTTGATCGTCATGGGGTGGCTCACTTCTTCGCGTTCACGGTCGAGAGATAGGCGGCGATGTCGGCGATGTCCTGCGCCGAGAAGCTTTCCGCCTGCGCCTGCATGGTCGGATGCTTGCGGTTGCCTTCGCGGTATTCGGTGAGCGCCGAGGCGATGTACTGCGGCGACTGGCCGCCGATGCGCGGCACGTGGTAGCTCGGGTAGGCGTTCTTGTAACCCTCGATGCCGTGGCAACCGCGGCAGGTGAAGGTGAGTTCCTTGCCCTTCGCCGGATCGCCCTGGAGGTCGGCGGCCTTGGCTTCCGCGGGCGCGGCCGGCTTGGCGACCGAAGCGGCTGCCGGTGCGGCGGCCGTGGCCGGCGCGGCGGCGGTCTGCTGCGCGTGGGCAGCGAAGAGCAGGGGCGCCAGCAGCAGGCCGGCGGCGATCGTCAGCGGTCGCATCATGAAGTCAGTCCACGGTGGAAGTTCGGTCGCGCGACGCGTGCGTCATGCGGGCGTCTCGCAAGCGGCGAAGTATAGCTTGCACGTGAATGGAACCGGCAAACGGGTGGCCGCGATCGCCTTGCGCGCGCGTGCAACCGGTCGGACGCCCGCCGCATCCATTGATCGATCACGCGCAACTCCACTCGCAACCAGCGTCCGCTTCTCTCCTTCTGCGCATCAAGCAGGAATCCTCCGTGAAGTCACCATGACCTATGGCGCATGGCGGTAACAAAGAGGGAGTGATTTACTTGACTACAACACCCAAGGGGTCAGCCCACATGTCCGCCAACGCCTCCATCCACGGCCGCACGCTGCGCGCCGGTGCCCTCCTGATCGCCTGCGCCCTGGCGCTGACCGCCTGCAAGAAGGGGGACGGAGACGCCCAGGCCAAGGGCAAGGAAGGGGAAAAGGGCCCCGAGGCCATCCCGGTCGAGGTGATGGCCGCCACCAAGCGGCCGATCGCCGCCAGCTACACCGGCACCGCGCCGCTGGAAGCCCGCGGCGAATCGCAGGTGGTCGCCAAGACCTCCGGCGTCGCGCTCCAGGTGCTGGTGCAGGAAGGCCAGCAGGTGCACGCCGGCCAGGTCCTCGTGCGCCTGGATTCCTCGCGCGCCGCGTTGCAGGCCGCGCAGACCGCCGCGCTGATGGGCAAGCTCGAAGCCAACTACAAGCGTTCGGTCACGCTCGCCGAGCAGAAGCTCATGAGCGCCAACGACATCGACACGATCCGCTACGACCTCGAGAACGCGCGCGCCGCCAATCGCCTCGCCAATCTCGAACTGTCGTACGCGAACGTCGTCGCGCCGATCTCCGGCGTCATCGCCGAACGCAAGATCAAGGACGGCAACTTCGTCCAGATCAACACGCCGATCTTCCGCATCGTCGACACCTCGCGCCTGGAAGCCACGCTCAACGTGCCCGAACGCGAAGTCGCCACGTTGCAGCAGGGCCTGAAGGTCGACCTCGCCGTCGACGCGCTGCCCGGCAAGAAGTTCGCCGGCACCATCGACCGCATCGCGCCCGTCGTCGACGCGGGCAGCGGCACGTTCCGCGTGATCTGCTCCTTCGAAGGCGGCGGCGCGCTGCAGCCGGGCATGTTCGGCCGCATCCGCATCGACTACGACCAGCGCACCGACGCGCTCGTCGTGCCGCGCATGGCGCTGCTCGAAGACGAAGGCGATCCGGCCGTGTTCGCGGTGAAGGCGGGCAAGGCCGTGCGCGTGCCGGTGAAGCTCGGTTACCTCGACGGCCAGTGGGCCGAAGTGCGCGAGGGCCTGAAGCCGGGCGACCAGGTCGTCACCGCAGGCAAGGTGGCGCTGCGCGAAGGCAGCGCGGTGCAGATCGTCGGCGACCAGGCCAAGCCTGCCGCGCCGGCGGCCGGCAAGGGTGGCGTCGCCGCCGCCACCGCCGCGCGCTGATCGACGACAACGCCCCGGAGCTCGCGCGTGAATCATTCCTCCGATCCTGCATCGTTCAACGTCGTCGAGTTCTCCACGCGTCGCCGCGTCACGGTGATGATGGCGACGCTGACGTTCCTCATCTTCGGCTTCATCGCGTTGACCAACCTCAAGGTCAACCTGCTGCCGGACCTCAGTTATCCGACGCTGACGGTGCGCACCGAATACACGGGCGCGGCGCCGGCGGAAATCGAAACGCTGATCACCGAGCCGGTGGAAGAAGCCGTCGGCGTGGTGAAGGGCCTGCGCAAGCTCAAGTCGGTGTCGCGCACGGGACAGAGCGATGTCGTGCTCGAGTTCGCGTGGGGCACCGACATGGACAAGGCCTCGCTCGAAGCGCGCGACAAGATGGAAGCGCTCGCGCTGCCGCTGGAAGCCAAGCCGCCGGTGCTGTTGCGATTCAATCCGTCGACCGCGCCGATCATGCGCCTGGTGCTCGCCAACAAGGGCCAGGATTCGCAGGGCGCGCTCACCGCGTTGCGCCGTTACGCCGACGATGACCTGAAGAAGAAGCTCGAACCGGTCGAAGGCGTCGCCGCGGTGAAGGTCGGTGGCGGTTTGGAAGATGAAGTGCAGGTCGACATCGACCAGCAGAAGCTCGCGCAGCTCAACCTGCCGATCGACACCGTCATCCAGCGCCTGCAGCAGGAGAACATCAACATCTCCGGCGGCCGCCTGGAAGAAGGCTCGCAGCGTTTCCTCGTGCGCACGGTCAACCAGTTCGCGACCGTCGACGAGATCCGCGACATGCTCGTCACCACGCAGGCCGCCGGTGGCGGCAGCGCGCAGAGCGCGGCCGAAGAAATGGCGCGCGTGGCCGCGGCCACGGGCAATGCCGCCGCGATGGCGGCCGCCTCCGGCGTGCAGAGCGCATCCAACGGCAGTTCCGCCGCGGCCGGCGGCATGCCGATCCGCCTGAAGGACATCGCCGACGTGCGCCAGGGCTACAAGGAGCGCGAGGCGATCATCCGCCTCGGCGGCCATGAAGCCGTCGAGCTGGCGATCTACAAGGAAGGCGACGCCAACACGGTGTCGACTGCCGACGCGATCCAGTTGCAGATCGATGCGATCAAGAAGCAGATGCCGCCGGACATCGAACTGACCGTCATCGACGACCAGTCGCAGTTCATCCGCCACGCCATCGCCGACGTGAAGAAGGACGCCATCATCGGCGGCCTGCTCGCGATCCTCGTGATCTTCCTGTTCCTGCGCGATGGCTGGAGCACGTTCGTCGTCGGCCTGTCGCTGCCGGTGTCGATCATCACCACGTTCTTCTTCATGGACCAGTTCGACCTGAGCCTCAACGTGATGTCGCTCGGCGGCCTGGCGTTGGCGACGGGCCTGGTGGTCGACGACTCGATCGTGGTGCTCGAATCGATCGCCAAGGCGCGCGAACGCGGCCTGGGCATCGTCGAGGCGGCGATCGCCGGCACGCGCGAAGTCTCGATGGCGGTGGTCGCCTCCACGCTCACGACGATCGCGGTGTTCCTGCCGCTGGTGTTCGTCGAAGGCATCGCGGGGCAGCTGTTCCGCGACCAGGCGCTGACGGTCGCGCTCGCGATCTTCATTTCGCTCGTCGTGTCGATGACGCTGATCCCGATGCTCTCCTCGATCCGCGGCCGCGCGCCGCTGGCGTTCAAGGAAGAAGCGCCGCATCCGCGCTGGGAACCGACGCGCTGGTGGCAGATTCCCTTCGCGTGGGTCGGCCGCATCATCGGCATGCTCTTCCGTTTCCTCTCGCTCGGTTTCTTCTGGTTGTTCGTGCGTGGCTGGCGCGGCCTGGTGGCCGTCGTCGGGCCGGTGATGCGCACCGCCAGCCGCTTCGCGATGGGCATCTACGAACGCCTGGAAGCCACGTACCTGCGTACGCTGCCCAACGCGCTCGAACATCCGCGCAAGGTGCTCGCCATCGCCGCGCTGGCGTTCTTCGCGACGCTCGCGGTCGTGCCGTTGCTCGGCGCCGACCTGATCCCGCAGCTGGCGCAGGATCGTTTCGAAATGACGGTGAAGCTGCCGCCCGGCACGCCACTGCGCGACACCGACCAGGTCGTGCAGGAACTGCAGCGCCAGCACGGCAAGGACGAGAATCTCACCGCGTTGTACGGCGTGAGCGGCACCGGCACGCGCCTGGATGCCAGCCCGACCGAAAGCGGCGAGAACATCGCCAAGCTCTCGGCCGTGATGAAGGACGGCGGCAGCGAAGCAGTCGAAGCGGAAGTCACCGAAAAGCTGCGCGCGAGCATGGCCAATCGCACCGACGCGCAGCTCGACTTCAGCCGCCCGGAACTCTTCAGCCTCTCCACGCCGCTGGAAATCGAACTGCAGGGCCCGGACTTGCCGCAGATCGAAGCCGCCGGCCGCAAGTTCGCCGCAATGCTGCGCTCGAACGACCACTACGCCGACGTGACCTCGACGGTGGAGCAGGGCTTCCCGGAGATCCAGATCAAGTTCGACCAGGACCGCGCGGCCGCGCTCGGCCTGACGACGCGCCAGATCGCCGACGTCGTGGTGAAGAAGGTGCGCGGCGAAGTCGCCACGCGCTATTCCTTCCGCGACCGCAAGATCGACGTGCTGGTGCGTGCGCAGGCGACGGACCGTGCGTCGGTCGACGACATCCGCAACCTCATCGTCAATCCGAACAGCAGCACTCCGGTGCGCCTGTCGTCGGTCGCCGACGTCGTCGCGGGCACGGGTCCGAGCGAAATCCACCGCGCCGACCAGGTGCGCGTGGCGATCGTCTCGGCCAACCTGCGCGACATCGACCTCGGCGCGGCCGTGCAGGAAGTCCGCAAGATGGTGGCCGACTCGCCGCTCGGTGCGGACGTGGGCATGCACATCGGCGGCCAGGGCGAGGAACTCGATCGCTCGGTGAAGTCGCTGCTGTTCGCCTTCGGCCTCGCGGTGTTCCTCGTCTATCTCGTGATGGCCTCGCAGTTCGAATCGCTGCTGCACCCGTTCGTCATCCTCTTCACGATTCCGCTCGCCCTCGTCGGCGCGGTGCTCGCGTTGCTGTTGACGAATTCCGCGATCTCGGTGGTGGTCTTCATCGGCCTGATCCTGCTGGTCGGCCTGGTGGTGAAGAACGCGATCATCCTGATCGACAAGGTGAACCAGTTGCGCGAGGAAGGCGTGCCCAAGCGCCAGGCCTTGATCGACGGTGCGCGTTCGCGCCTGCGCCCCATCGCGATGACCACGCTCTGCACGCTGTTCGGTTTCGCTCCGCTCGCATTGGCGATGGGCGAGGGCGCCGAAGTGCGCTCGCCGATGGCGATCACCGTGATCGGCGGCCTGCTGGTGTCGACGCTGCTGACGCTGGTCGTGATCCCGGTGGTGTACGACCTGCTGGATCGCCGCTCGGACGAGTACTACGCCGAGAAGCTGCGCAAGCAGCGCGCCGAAGCGAAGAAGGCCAAGTCGCTCATCGAACATGACCAGGATCCGTTGAACGGTTCGGGCGACTCCGCGCCGGAGGCCGCCCAGTGAGCGTCGCCGAGCTCAGCATCCGGCGGCCCGTCACCACGATCATGTTGTTCGTGTCGATGGTGGTCGTCGGACTGATCGCCGCGGTCCGCCTGCCGCTGGAAGCGATGCCCGACGTCTCTGCACCGTTCCTCTTCATCCAGCTGCCCTACGCGGGCTCCACGCCGGAAGAAGTCGAGCGCACGATCCTGCGGCCCGTCGAGGAAACGCTCTCGACGATGACCGACGTCAAGAGCATGGAAGGCAACGCGACGTCCGAGCAGGGCAGCGTGTTCGTCATGTTCTCCGACTGGGACCGCGACATCGAGATCGCCGCGGCCGAAGCGCGCGAACGCATCGACGCCATCCGCGACGACCTGCCCGACGACATGCAGCGTTATTTCGTCTGGAAGTGGTCGACGAGCGACGAGCCCGCACTCGAGCTGCGCCTGACCAGCAAGTCGCTCGACCTGACGAAGGAATTCGATCGCATCGACCGCGTCTACAAGCGGCGCCTCGAACGCCTGCCGGGCGTGGCGAAGGTCGAAGTGGAAGGCGCGCCGCAGAACGAGGTCGAAATCGCGATCGACCAGGACCGCCTCAACGCGCACGGCCTGGCGCTCAACGATCTCGACCAGCGCCTGCGCGCGGTCAACTTCTCCGTGTCCGCCGGCCAGATCGACGATGGCGTCCAGCGCCTGCGCGTGCAGCCGATCGGGGAGCTCACCGACCTGCAACAGTTGCGCGACATCTCGCTCGCTCGCGGCGTGCGCTTGTCCGACGTCGCCGACGTGCGCCTGAAGCCCGAAAAGATGCCCTACGGCCGTCGCCTCGACGGGCGCCCGGCGGTGGGGATCGACGTTTACAAGGAACGTGACGCCAACCTCGTCGACGTCTCCCGCAACGTGCGCGCCGAACTCGACGCGATCAACGCCGAGCAAGGCACCAACGACATCGACCTGCTGGTGCAATGGGACGCGGGCGAGAGCGTCACCGGCTCGCTGCTGAGCCTGGCCGAGGCCGGCGGCATCGGCCTGCTGCTGTCGATCGCCGTGCTGTACTTCTTCCTGCGCCACTGGCCGTCGACGATGATGGTCACGCTGGCGATCCCGATCTGTTTCATCATGACGCTCGGCTTCATGTACTTCGCCGGCGTGACGCTCAACGTGCTGTCGATGATGGGCCTGCTGCTCGCCATCGGCATGCTGGTGGACAACGCGGTCGTGGTGGTGGAGAGCATCTACCAGGAACGCGAACGCCTCGGCGGCGAGCCCAAGCTCGCGTCGATCATCGGCACGCGCCACGTCGCCATCGCGCTGTCCGCCGGTACGTTGTGCCACTGCATCGTGTTCGTGCCGAACCTGTTCGGCGAAAAGAACATGATCAGCATCTACATGGGCCAGATCGCGATCACGATCTGTGTCTCGCTGCTCGCCTCGTGGCTGGTGGCGGTGAGCCTGATCCCGATGTTGTCGGCGCGCATGAAGACGCCGCCGGCCGTGCGCGACGAGAACGGCCTGATCTCGCGCCTGCAGCGCCGCTATGCGCGCCTGCTGCGCTGGACGCTGAACCATCGCGGCGCGAGCGTGCTTGGCATCCTGATCATCGTCGTGGCCAGCATCGGCCCGGTGATGTGGACCAAGTCGAACATGTTCGGCGGCGACGATGTCGGCGAGATCGACATCTTCTATCAGTGGAAGGGCGCCTACACCAAGGAACAGATGTCGGCCGAAATCCTGAAGGTCGAGAAATACCTCGACGCGCACCGCAAGGAATTCGGCATCGACCAGGTGTTCTCGCGCTATCGCGAGCAGGGCTGGGCGGGCACCAACGTCAAGCTGGCGACGAAGGACCGCGAAGCGGTCGCCAAGATCACCGAAGCGATGCGCAAGGACCTGCCGAAATCGGCACGCGCCAACATCGGCATCGGCGACCAGGGCGGCCCGGGCGGCGACCAGCAGGGCAAGGAAGTGCAGGTGATGCTCGTCGGCGACTCCACGCAGACGCTCAACGAGATCGCCGAAGACGTCGTGCCGCTGCTCGCGCGCCACAAGGAATTGCGCGACGTGCGCGTCGACAGCGGCGACCGCAACAGCGAGCTGACGGTGCAGGTGGATCGCGATCGCGCGGCGGCGTTCGGCTTCAGCGCGAACGACGTGGCGACCTTCGTCGGCCTGGCGTTGCGCGGTGCCCCGTTGCGCGAGTTCCGCCGCGGCGACACCGAAGTGCCGGTGTGGGTGCGTTTCGCCGGCGCCGACGATTACGGCACGGAAGACCTCGCCAGCTTCACCGTGCGTGCGCCCGACGGCCGCAGCGTGCCGCTGCTGGCGATGGTGAACGTGCAGGTGCGTCCGGCGGCTTCGTCGATCGAGCGCACGAACCGCCAGACGACGCTGACGATCACCGCCGGCATCGCCGAGAAGTCCACGCAGCCCGAAGCGAAGAAGGCCATCGAGGACACGCTGGAGAAGGCGCGCGAAGGCTTCCCGCCGGGGTACAGCTATTCGTTCGACCGCCCGCAGTTCATGAGCGACGACGCGGCCGTCAAGCAGATGATGTTCAACCTCGGCATCGCGCTGTTGATGATCTACGTGGTGATGGCGGCGGTGTTCGAATCGCTGCTGTTCCCCTCGGCCATCATGAGCGGCGTGCTGTTCTCGATCTTCGGCGTGTACTGGCTGTTCTGGCTCACCGGCACCGAGTTCAACATCATGGCCTTCATCGGCATCCTGGTGCTGATGGGCGTGGTGGTGAACAACGGCATCGTGATGGTCGAGCACATCAACAATCTGCGCCGACGTGGACTGTCGCGCACCGATGCGCTGGTCGAAGGCAGCAAGGAACGCCTGCGCCCGATCCTGATGACGATGGGCACGGCGATCCTGGCGATGGTGCCGATCGCGGTGGGCAATACGCAGATGGCCGGCGACGGCCCGGCGTACTACCCGATGGCGCGTGCGATCGCCGGTGGCCTGGCGTTCTCGACCGTGGTCAGCCTGCTGTTCCTGCCGACGATCTACGCGATGCTCGACGACCTGCGGCTCGGCACGGTGCGCACGATCCATCGTGCGCGCGGGAAGACCACGCCCGTCGCCGCGTCGGTGACTGCGATCAGCGCGGACTGATCAGCCGAGCAACTTGCCCAGCATGCGGGCACCGCCGAGCCACACACCGACGGCGGTGCCCAACGAGGTCATGAAGAAGTTGAGCAGCACGCGTGCGACGCGATTGCGGTACCAGCCGCGCACGCTCTGCACGTCGTCGCGCAGTGCCATGAAATCGGCGTAGGTCGGCTTGCGCACCCATGCTTCCACCAATGCGCTGATCGTGCCGGACGCCAGCGCCGGATGCAGTGGCGTCACGGGCGATGCGAAGAACGCGGCGATGATGCTGAGCGGATGACCGCCCGCCGCCGCGCAACCGACCGCGCCGAGCGAACCGGTGATCAGCACCCAGTACAGCATCAGGTCCGCGCCGACATCCAGGCCGCCGCGCCAGAACCCGAACGCGAATCCGCCGAGCACGAACACCGCCAGGATCAGCGTGAACCACGGGAAGGACGACTTCTCCTTCACCGTTTCGAGCTCGGCGCGGATGTCGGCCGGCGAACGCGTTTCGTCGCGCAGGTGCTTCGCCAGGCCTTGCAGGTGACCCGCGCCGACCACGGCCAGCACGTTGCGCGCGCCGCTTTGCGACGTCGCGCTCTCGCGCAGGCGCGCGGCCATGTAGCGGTCGCGCTCGCCGATGACGGTGTCGTACAGCTCGGGGCTTTCCTGGGCGAATTCGCCGAAGCTCGATTCGAGCAGGTCGCCTTGCTTGAGCTTCTCGATTTCGTCGTGGCCGACTTCCTCGTCACCGAACAACGAGGCGACGATGCCGCCGCCGAGTTTCGCGCGGCCCCACCAACCGAGCCGTTGCGAGGCGCGCTTGAAGGTCAGGCCGACATCGCGGTCGATCAGGTGCACGGCCAGTTCGCGTTCGCGCGCGTCGTTGACGGCGGCCTTGAGTTCGGCGCCCGGTTCGATACCGAGTTGTTCGGCGAGGCGGCGCTGGTAGGCGGCCAGGCCCAGGTTCGCCGCGAACAACGCCGTCTTGCCCTCGCGCAACACTTTCACCAGGTCCATGCGCGCCAGCGCATCGGGATCGCTCAGCGCGGCGAGGCGTTGCGGGTCGAGTTCGACGGCGACGGTGTCGTAGTCGCCACTCGCGATCGCCGCGTGCACGGCATCGACGCTGGCGCGCGAGACGTGCGCGGTGCCCAGCAAGGTGTAGGTGACGCCATCGCGTTCGACGCGGGCGTGCGGCTGGTCGACGAGCGGGGCGGGGGACTGCGCGGTGGGGTCGGTCATCCGCGCAGTATCGCCGTTCGCCTCCGTCAGGCGAAGCCGTACGGCAGGTTCGGCGAGGACACCACGCGGTCTCCGACGGTTTCACCGTGCGCGAAGCGCAGCGCCGCCGCGATGACGCCGGCGTCGCCCGCGATGCGGTTGTGGCCCAGGCCACGCGTGCTGAGCAGGTGCGAGTCGGGCCAGTAGCGCGCGTAGCGCTCGCCTTCCGACCACGGCACCTCGCGGTCCTCGACGTCGTGCACGATGAGCGCGGGCCGCGCGATGCACGGCGCGTTGCGATGCGCCTGCAAGTCGTCGAAGGCGATGCCCACGTGCCGCTCGAACGAGCGGATCAGCGCCCGCCACAGCCGCTGCGGCAGGGCGATGGTCGTGGCGAAGCGTTCGGTCGCCGCTTCCGGATCCGCCGCCGGCGCGATCAGCACGACGCGATCGGCCTGCAATCCGTGCGCGAGCGCGACGCTCGCGGCCGCGCCGCCGAGCGAATGCGCGACCAGCAATGCGGCCGGTCCGAAGCGTGCGCCCACAGCGAGCAGGGTGTCGGCGAATGCGGGCAGCGTGGCGTGTTCGCCCGTGCTGCGGCCATGCGCCGGCTGGTCGAACGCGACGACCGCATAGCCTTCGGCGCGCAGTCGCGGAACCCAGGGCAGGAAGCGCGTGCCGTGGCTCGACCACCCATGCGCGAACAACACGTACGGCTGGCGACGCGGATCGCCCCATGTGTAGGTCGCGATGCGCTTGCCGTCGACCGTGATCTCCTCGATGCGCGCGTCGCCGCAGGGCGCGGCGAGTGCACGGGCGCGGCTGGAGCGGAAGGGCGTGGAAAACAACTTGCCCGCCGCGCGCAGTGTCGGCTTCGGATTCAGCACGCCGAAGACACGGAAGCCGAGACGGATGGTCGCGAGCTGCAGGGAAGCGCGAACGGTCGTGCTAATTGTGGAGGTGTTCTTGGCCATGGGGGCCTCCGTCGTGCGATCAGCGTTGGGGGGAGTTCGACGCGATCCACCGTTCGACGGCCACATCGCCGTGGCGGCGCGCGACGTCGTAGCCGAACAGGCCGGCTTCGTGGTGGACGGTCAGCGGGATGGCGTAGAGCTCGAAGACGTATTGGTCGACATCGCCGGCGGCGAGATGGCCCGCATCGATGGACAGTTGCACCGCGCGCGCGAGTTCGCTGCGCCAGCGGCGTTCGTTGTGGACGACCTGGTCGTGCAATGCACCGGGGCGGTCGTCGTATTCCATGACCGACGCCATGAGCACGCAGCCGCCGCCCGCGGTGTTGCGCACCCATTCGAACCAGTTCTGCATGATCGCGCGCACGCGCGGCAAGCCACGCGGTTGCGACAGCGCGGGCATCAACACGGCGTTGCCGAAACGCAGCGCCGCTTCTTCCAGGACGGCGAGCTGCAGGTCTTCGCGCGAACCGAAATGCGCGAACACGCCGCTCTTCGACATGCCCACCGCGGCGGCGAGCGGACCGATCGACAAGCCTTCGACGCCCGAGGCGCGGGCGATGTCGTAGGCGCGGCCGACGATCGTGTCGCGGGTGGCGGCGCCTTTCGGGGTGGCGGTCGGGGTACTCATGGTCGCGGACAATAGCACGACCGTTCGTTTGTGGATGACCGCTCGTCGGTCAATCCCGATATCGTTTCAGGAGATCCTGGTAGGCATCGATGCGACGGTCGCGCAGGAACGGCCAGATGCGGCGGACGTGCTCGCTGCGTTCCATGTCGACCTCGGCCATCAACACCTGGGGCTCGTCCGTCTGGGCTTCGGCGAGGAACTCGCCCTGCGGGCCGAGCACGTGGCTCGAACCCCAGAAGCGGATGCCCGAGGCGCCGATGGGCGAGGGCTCGTGCCCGACGCGATTGCAGCTCAACACCGGCAGGCCGTTGGCGACCGAGTGCCCGCGATGGCTGAGGATCCACGCGTTGCGCTGTCGGTCCTTCTCGGATTGCTCGTCGTCGGGGTCCCAACCGATTGCCGTCGGGTAAAGCAGCAGTTCCGCGCCGGCGAGCGCCATCAGGCGCGCACCTTCCGGATACCACTGGTCCCAGCAGACCATGACGCCGAGGCGGCCGACCGAGGTGTTGATCGGTTCGAATCCCAGATCGCCCGGCGTGAAGTAGAACTTCTCGTAGAAGCCCGGGTCGTCGGGGATGTGCATCTTGCGGTACTTGCCCGCGGTGGAGCCGTCGCTGTCGAAGACGACCGCGGTGTTGTGGTACAGGCCCGTCGCGCGTTTTTCGAATAGCGAGGTCACCAGCACGACATTGTGCTGTTTCGCCAACTTCGACAGTCGCTCGGTGCTCGGGCCCGGGATCGTTTCGGCGAGGTCGAACTCGCACACGTTCTCGTGCTGGCAGAAGTACGGGCCGTTGTGCAGTTCCTGCAGCATCACCAGCTTCGCGCCGTTGCCCGCCGCTTCCGCCACGCGTGCTTCGATCACTTCCAGGTTCGCATCGGCCGCGCCGTGGTTGCGTTCCTGGATGAGCGCGACGGGCAGGGAAGTCTTGGGATTCATCGGACGAGTCCTTGCGGCAATTGCATGGTGATGCAGTGGAGGCTGCCGTTCTGCCAAATGAGCGGACGGCACGGGACCTGCACGATCTCGCGGCCGGGGTAGGCCGTTCCAAGCACGGCGGCTGCCGCCGGATCCGCGGGGTCGCCGTAGGCCGGCATCAATACCGCACCGTCGATGATCAGGTAGTTCGCATAGCTGGCTGCGAGTCGACGGCCTTCATCCAGCACCGGCCGTGCCCACGGCAACGGGAACAGGCGATAGGGCTTGCCGTCCTTCGTGCGCAGCGCCGCGATTTCGTCGGCCATCGCGCCCAACTCGGCGTAGTGCGAATCCGAAGGGTCGTCGCAGGCCTGGAACACGATCGCATCGTCGGGCGCGAGGCGGGCGAGGGTGTCGATGTGCGCATCCGTGTCGTCGCCCTCGAGATACCCATGGTCGAGCCACAGCACGCGATCCTGGCGCAGCCATTCCTTCAGGCGCGCATCGAGCGACGCGCGATCGGACTCCGGATGGCGCTCGTGCAGGCACTTCCACGTGGTGAGCAACGTCCCGGCGCCGTCGGTTTCGATGGCGCCGCCTTCCAGTGCGAAATCGATGGACGTGCGCTCCGCGTTTTCGAACACGCCTTGCTCGACGAGGCGTTCGATCAACTGGTCATCGCGGCTGGCTTCGAACTTGCCGCCCCAACCGGTGAAGCGGAAATCGAGCAGGCGGAAGCCGTCGGGCGTGCGCAGCGTGATCGGGCCCGAGTCGCGCAGCCACGTGTCGTCGTATTCGACTTCCACGAAGCGCACGCGCGACAGGTCCACGCGCGCCGAGCGCAGGCGCGCTTCGGCATACGTCTGCAGGTCTTCGTCGGCGACGCACACGATCACGCGCGTGTACCGCACCAGCGCCGCCACGAGCGCGATGTAGGTCTCCTCGACCTCGCCCAGGCGATCGGCCCAGTCGGTGTCGGCGTGCGGCCATGCGATCAGGACCGCGGACTGGGACTCCCATTCCGCGGGGAAACGTTCGACAGCGTGTTGGGGCATCAGCGGATGGCGGGTTTCGGGCCCACTTCGTTGGCGTCGGCCTTGTTGGCCACCGCATCGATGACGCGGTTCTTTTCGAAGTAGACGGTGAAGGTGGGGTAGGTCCAGCGGTTGATCGTCGGCCACTGGCGCTTCTGGCCGCCGCGCGGGTCGAGCTTGCTGCTCGGCGCGCCGAATTTGGATTCCACTTCCTGCGCGCTCATGCCGCGGGGGGGCATGGCGGCGGTGTTCTCTTCGCGCACGCGCTCGATGAGCAGCGTGTCGCCTTCGGTGACGCGGACGGCCTGGACGGGCGTGCCCGTCGCGGTGTCCTGCGCGAAGGCGGGGCCGGCGAAGGCGAGGGCGAAGACGGATACGGCAATGATGCGAACGACCATGCGAGCTCTCCCCGGAGGCATTCAACCTGAATGCAGTGGGCGGATTGTAAGCACAGGGCGGAATCCAAAAATGCGAAAGCCGCCTCGCGGCGGCTCTCGACGTACCGGCAAATCGCGGCCCGGCTTAGCGCTGGCGCGCCTTGAAACGCGGGTTGGACTTGCAGATCACGAAGACCTTGCCACGACGGCGGACCACCTTGCAGTCGCGGTGACGGGCCTTCGCCGACTTCAGGGAGGACAGGACCTTCATGATACGAACCTCGGCAACGGTTGAATGGATGGATGACGCGAAGCCGCGCATTCTGACGGGTTTTCTTCGGCCGCTCAAGTGGTTGCACTACAATCCCGTGCCATGACCGACGCCCCCCTTCAGACTTCCCTCCCGCCCGTCCTCACCATCGACGGCCCTTCCGGCTCCGGCAAGGGCACCATCAGCCGCCACGTGGCCCAGCGCCTGGGCTGGCATTACCTCGATTCGGGCGCGTTGTACCGCGCGGTGGGCATCAGCGCCAGCTGGAACGATATCGACCTTTCCGACGCTTCGGCGCTCGTTCGCTGCACGTTCGACACCGTCATCGACTTCCGCGAGGACGATGGCGGCGAGCCGCGGGTCATCGTCAACGGCGTTGACGCCACCGATGAGCTGCGCACCGAGACCGCCGGCGCGGCCGCTTCCGCCATCGCGGCCATCCCCGAAGTCCGCGCTGCGCTCAAGGACGCCCAGCGCGCCTACCGCCGCCCGCCGGGCCTGGTGGCCGACGGCCGCGACATGGGCACCGTGATCTTCCCCGACGCCGCCATCAAGGTCTTCCTGACGGCCAGTGCCGAGGAACGGGCCGAAAGGCGCCATAAGCAGTTGAGCGACAAGGGAGTTTCCGTTACATTGCCCGGTCTGCTGCGGGAGATCCTCGCCCGCGACGCCCGCGATGCGAACCGGGCAGTGGCACCGCTGCGGCCGGCCGATGATGCCGTCCGCATCGATACCACGGGCCTGTCCATCGAGACCGTCGTCGAGCGCGTGCTCGCACTGATGCAGTAAAGCCCACGGCGCGCATGGGTGCGCGTCGCGGTTCATTCCTCCAACCCCCTGGCGCTTCATCCCGAAGCACCGCCTGAGAATTTCCAATGTCCGCTGCAATGACCGAATCTTTTGCCGAACTGTTCGAACAGAGCCAGGCCAGCCTGGCCAAGCTCAAGCCCGGCTCCATCGTCACCGGTGTCGTCGTCGAGGTCCGCACGGACGTCGTCGTCATCAACGCCGGCCTGAAGTCCGAAGGCATCGTGCCGATCGAACAGTTCCGCAACGACGCCGGCGAAATCGACGTGGGTGTGGGCGACGAAGTGAAGGTCGCGCTCGACTCGCTCGAGAACGGCTTCGGCGAAACCGTGCTGTCCCGCGAAAAGGCCAAGCGCGCGATGGTGTGGGACGAACTCGAGCAGGCCCTCGAGAAGAACGAAACCATCACCGGCCGCATCAGCGGCAAGGTCAAGGGCGGTTTCACCGTCGACATCAAGGACGTCCGCGCATTCCTGCCCGGTTCCCTGGTTGACGTGCGCCCGGTCCGCGACCCGGTGTACCTGGAAGGCAAGGAACTCGAGTTCAAGCTCATCAAGCTTGACCGCAAGCGCAACAATGTCGTCGTCTCCCGCCGTGCGGTGGTCGAGAGCGAACATTCGGAAGAGCGCGAGCAGCTGCTCGAGAAGCTGGTCGAGGGCGCGGTGCTCAAGGGCGTCGTCAAGAACCTCACCGACTACGGCGCGTTCGTGGACCTCGGCGGCATCGACGGCCTGCTGCACATCACCGACATGGCCTGGAAGCGCGTGCGCCATCCGTCCGAAGTCGTGGAAGTCGGCCAGGAACTCGACGTCCGCGTGCTCAAGTACGACCGCGAGCGCAACCGCGTCAGCCTCGGCCTCAAGCAGCTGGGCGAGGATCCGTGGGACAACATCGCCCGTCGTTACCCGGCCAACACCCGCGTGTTCGGCAAGGTCTCCAACGTCACCGATTACGGCGCGTTCGTCGAAATCGAGCCGGGCGTCGAAGGCCTGGTCCACGTGTCCGAAATGGACTGGACCAACAAGAACGTCAACCCGTCCAAGGTGGTCCAGGTCGGCGACGAAGTGCAGGTCATGGTGCTCGACGTGGATGAAGAGCGCCGCCGCATCTCGCTCGGCATGAAGCAGGTCACCAGCAATCCGTGGGAAACGTTCGCGGCGATCCACAAGAAGGGCGACAAGGTGTCGGGCCAGATCAAGTCGATCACCGACTTCGGCATCTTCATCGGCCTGGATGGCGGCATCGACGGCCTGATCCACCTGTCGGACATCAGCTGGAACTCCACCGGCGAAGACGTCGCGCGCAACTTCAAGAAGGGCGACAACCTCGACGCCGTCGTGCTCGCGGTCGACCCGGAACGCGAGCGCATCTCGCTGGGCGTCAAGCAGCTCGAGCAGGATCCGTTCGGCCAGTACATGGCCGCCAATCCGAAGGGCTCGAAGGTCAAGGGCACCGTCAAGGAAGTGGACGCCAAGGGCGCGACCATCGACCTGGGCGACGGCGTGGAAGGCTATGTGTCCGTGCGCGACATTTCGCACGACCGCATCGACGACGCCACCCAGCACCTGAAGGCCGGCGACCAGGTCGAAGCCAAGTTCATCGGCATGGACCGCAAGGGCCGCACGCTGCAGCTGTCGATCAAGGCGAAGGACGAGGCGGACACCGCCGAAGCCCTGGCCGAGTACAACAAGGCATCGGACGCTTCCACGGGCACCACGCGCCTCGGCGCGCTGCTCCGCGAGCAGCTGAACAACAAGTCCGAGTAAGGTAGTCCCGCGAAGGCGGCCCGGTGACCCGGGCCGCCTTTCGCACAAGCAAGACCCGCACGTCCCGCCAGCGACCGACGAGCCCGAATGACCAAGTCCGAACTGATCGAGATCCTCTCCGCGCGTCAGGGCCACCTGAAGGCGGACGACGTCGATCTCGCGGTGAAGTCGTTGCTCGAGATGATGGGCGCCTCCCTCAGTGGCGGCGAACGCATCGAGATCCGCGGGTTCGGCAGCTTCTCGCTGCACTACCGCCCGCCGCGCCTCGGGCGCAACCCGAAGACCGGCGACTCCGTCGCGCTTCCGGGCAAGCACGTGCCGCACTTCAAGCCCGGCAAGGAACTGCGCGAACGCGTCAGCGGCGTCGTGCCCGTCGAACCGGACGCCTGACCCATCGGCTAAGCTGATCCCTCGTATGCGAAGGAGCCGCAGCGCCGAATGATCCGCCTCATCCGAATCCTCATCGCCCTCGCATGCCTCGCGGCAGGCATCGTCGTGGGCGCGCTCAATCCGCAACCGGCGGTGCTCGACTTCGGTTTCGCGCGCGCGACCAGTTCGCTCGGCGTCATCGTGCTGGTGTCGCTGCTCGTCGGCGTCGTCGCCGGCGGCCTCGCGCTTGCGGCCAGCGTCATCCTGCCCCTGCACCACCGCCTGCGTCGCGCGCAGAAGCCTGGCGACGCTCGTCCCCCCATCGACCGGCCGATCCCCTGACGCATGCTGCAATTCGTCAACCAGTGGTTCTGGTTCTTCCTGCTGCTGCCGCTCGCGGCGTGGAGCGGGTGGCTCATCGGCCGCCGCGGTGGCGAGCGCCACAGCGACACGCAGGTCAGTCGTCTGTCGACGACGTACTTCCGCGGGCTGAACTACCTGCTCAACGAGCAACCCGACAAGGCGATCGAAGTCTTCCTGCGCATCGCCGAGCTGGACAAGGACACGTTCGAAACGCAGGTCGCCCTGGGCCACCTGTTCCGCCGTCGCGGTGAAGTCGATCGCGCGATCCGCCTGCACCAGGCGCTCGTGCAGCGGCCCGACCTGTCCGACCAGCAGAAGGTGCAGGCGCTGCTCGCATTGGGCGAGGACTACATGCGCTCGGGGTTGCTCGATCGCGCGGAGACCGTCTTCAGCGACCTCGTGCGCCTCGACATGCGCGCACCGCAAGCGCTCAAGCATCTGATCGGCATCTACCAGGCCGAACGCGATTGGGCGAAGGCGATCGAGAACGCAACGCGCTTCGAGGAAATCACCAGTGAGCCGATGGGCAAGCTGGTCGCGCAATTCGAATGCGAACTCGCCGACCGCCATCGCGCCGCGGGAGAAGTGGAAGCCGCACGCGCCGCCGTCGCCCGTGCGTACGAAGCCGATGCCAACTCCGTGCGCGCCGGCATCCTCGAAGGCCGCATCGAACTGGACGACGGCAACGACGCCGCCGCGATCCGCGCGTTCGAGCGCGTCGCGCGCATCGACGCCGACTACCTGCCGGAAATCCTCCCGCAGCTGCTGCCCGCGTACGAACGCGTCGGCGACCTGTCGGGCGCACGCAGCTTCCTCACCGAGATGATCGAGCACTATCGTGGTGTCGCGCCGGTGCTCGCGCTGACGAAGATGGTCGAGTCGGAAGAGGGCGTCACCTCTGCGCGCACATATCTGGCGCAGCAGCTCAAGGATCGTCCTTCCGTGCGCGGCGAAGCGGCGCTGATCGACCTCACGCTCGCCGACGGCGGCGATCCGGCCGCCACGCTCGAAGACCTCAAGCACATCACCGACCAATTGCTCGTGCGCAATCCGAGCTACCGCTGCAACCGTTGCGGCTTCGGCGCACGCGCGCACCACTGGCAATGCCCCAGCTGCAAGGAATGGGGTTCGATCAAGCCGTTGCTGAACTACGCGGTCGTCTGATGTTCGCCGCCTGGCTGTGCGCCAGCCTGTCGATCGGTGTGGCGGGTACGTGGCTCGCGCGCGTCTATGCGCTGCGCCGCGGCGTGCTCGACGCTCCGGGCGAACGCCGCGCGCATTCGGTGCCAACGCCGCGCGGCGGCGGAATTTCCATCGTGGTCGCGTTGCTGCTCACGGGTCTGTGGTTGCTGCGCGTCGTGAACGATCCGGTCGAACTGGGCTGCGCGCTCGCGGGTCTGGCGCTCGTCGCGGGCGTGGGCCTGGTCGACGACCATCGTCCGTTGTCGCCCTTCCTGCGCCTGGGCGTTCAGATCGTCGCCGCGGGCCTGCTCGCGATGGGCACGTGGCACGCGACGCATGAACCGATCTTCGCTGTCGCGGCATTCGTGCTGGCGATGGCGCTGGCGAACATCTGGAATTTCATGGACGGGATCGACGGCATTGCGGCGTCGCAGGCGCTGCTGTGCGCGCTGGCCATCGGCGTCCTGCATCCAGGGCCGTGGTCTTGGTGGGCCTTCGGAATGGCCGCCGCGACACTGGGGTTCCTGCCGTTCAACTTCCCGAAAGCGCGCATCTTCCTTGGCGACGTGGGGAGCGGGGCGCTCGGATTCGCACTCGCGGCCTTGCTCATCAATATGGTGGCGAACAGTCCGCCCGTGAACGCGTGGTTCTGGGCCTTGCCGCTCTCGGCCTTTACCATCGACGCCACGCTGACGCTGGCCCGGCGCGTGGTGCGCCGGGAACGCTGGTGGCGACCGCACGCCCAGCACCTGTACCAACAGTGGGCGCGCCGCACGGGGTCGCACGCGAAGGTCACGCTCGCTTACGCGGCGTGGACGCTCGCGTCCATCGGTCTGATGGTCGCCCTCGGAAGCCCCGGGCGGAGCGGAACGTGGGTGTCCGCTGTCGCCGTCGCGTGGTATACCGCCGGTGCAGGGGTTTGGTGGATGCTGCAAACGGAAAGGAGTGCCGCGGTGAAGGAATACACCGAATGATGTCGTGGCGTCCGAATTGGGCGTCGGTGCTGCCGCGTACCGCGGTCCTGGCACACGACCTGATGATGGTCTGGCTCAGCTGGAACGGCCTGCGGCTCGTCCGCCATGGCCTGGCCGGCACGCCGGTCGACGTCCCCCCGCTGACCTCGCCCGAAATGCTGCTGGTGCTCTTCGCGCAGGGCCTCGTGCTTTGGCGCGTCGGCCTGTATCGCGGCCTGTGGCGTTTCGCGAGCGTGCCCGACCTGTTCAACCTGGCGAAGGCCGCATTGCTCGGCGTCATCGCGATCACCATCGGCCTGTTCCTCTACAACCGCCTGGACACCGTGCCGCGCACGGTGCTCGTGCTGTATCCCTTCGCGCTCGTCGGCCTGCTCGGCGCGCCGCGCCTGTTGTATCGCGTCTGGAAGGAACATGCGCTCGCGCGCAACCACGCGCAGGGCGTGCGCGTGCTGATCCTCGGCGCGGGCCTGGCCGGCGAAGCGCTCGTGCGCGACATGCATCGCACCGGTGCGTACGAACCGGTCGGCTTCCTCGACGACGCCGCGCAATTGCGTGGCAGCAAGGTGCAGGGCGTGCCCGTGCTCGGGCCGATCGCCGACCTGGAATCCATCGCGCGCGAAACCGCCGCGCGCCTGATCGTCATCGCGATGCCGTCGGTGCACGCCACGCTCCTGCAACGCGTGGTCGCCGTGTGCGAGCGCACCGGCATCCCGTTCCGCATGGTGCCGCGCCTGGACGACATGCTCGAAGGCCGCTCGCAGCCCGGCGAACTGAAGGAAGTCGCGATCGAGGACCTGCTCGGCCGCAGCCCCGTGATGCCCGACTGGAAGGCGATCCGTGGCTGGCTCGGCGGCCGCTCGGTGCTCGTCACCGGCGGCGGTGGTTCGATCGGCGCGGAGCTGTGTCGCCAGTGCGCGAAGCACGGCGCGCGGCGCGTGGCGATCGTCGAGATCGATGAACTCGCGCTCACCACCACGGTCGCGGAACTGCAGCGCGACTTCCCGGACCTGGATTGCGTGCCGCTGCTCGGCGATTGCGGCGACCCCGCGGTCATCGCGCATGCATTGCGCCTGTCGGAACCCGACGCGGTCTTCCATGCCGCCGCATACAAGCAAGTTCCGTTGCTCGAAGACCAATTGCGCGAAGCGGTGCGCAACAACGTGCTTGCCACGGACACGGTGGCGCATGCGTGCCATGACAGCGGCGTCGGGACATTCGTCCTGATTTCCACGGACAAGGCAGTCGATCCGGTCAACGTGCTCGGCGCCACCAAGCGCCTGGCCGAGATCGCGTGCCAGTCGCTGGTCGACCGCCGCTCCACGCGGTTCGTGACCGTGCGCTTCGGCAACGTGCTGGATTCGGCCGGCAGCGTCGTGCCCCTGTTCCGCGAACAGATCCGCAAGGGCGGGCCGGTGACGGTCACCGATCCGGAAGTCACCCGCTTCTTCATGACGATCCCGGAAGCGTGCCAGTTGATCCTGCAGGCCTCGGCGATCGGCTCGCACGAAGCGGTCTACACGCTCGACATGGGCGAACCGGTCGCGATCCGCGTGCTCGCCGAGCAGATGATCCGCCTGGCGGGCAAGCAACCCGGCCGCGACATCGCCATCGTGTATTCGGGCCTGCGCCCCGGCGAGAAGCTGCACGAAACGCTCTTCCACGCCGACGAACGCTATCGCCCGACCTCTCACCCGAAGATCCTGCAGGCCGAACCGCGCGCCGTCTCGCCCGATGCGGTGAGCGAGGCCATCGTGCAATTGCGTTCGGCCTGCGCGCAGTACGACCTCGAGACGATGTCGCGCGTGCTGCGCGCTTCGGTCCCCGAATTCGCGCCTGCACCCGCCGTGCACGCGCCGGCCGCCACCGTGGTGAACTTTCCCGCCCGCAACGCCCGCAGGATCTGATGACCCCCGCATCCCCCAACGCCAACCGCCGCGTGCGCAAGGCCGTGTTCCCCGTCGCCGGCCTCGGCACGCGCTTCCTTCCGGCCACCAAGACCGTGCCCAAGGAAATGCTGCCGATCATCGACAAGCCGCTGATCCAGTACGCCGTCGATGAAGCCATCGAAGCCGGTTGCGACACGCTCGTGTTCATCACCAACCGCTACAAGCACGCCGTCGCGGATTATTTCGACAAGGCCTACGAACTCGAACAGAAACTCGAGCGCGCCGGCAAGCACGAACAACTCGAACTGGTGCGTAACGTCCTGCCGCCCGGCGTGCGCGCGGTGTTCGTGACGCAGGCCGAAGCGCTCGGCCTCGGCCACGCGGTGCTGTGCGCGAAGGAAGTGATCGGCGACGAGCCCTTCGCCGTGCTGCTGCCCGACGACCTGATCTGGAACCGCGGCCCCGGCGCACTGAAGCAGATGACCGACCACGCCGCGCAGACCGGCGCCAGCGTGCTCGCCGTGCAGGACGTGCCGCGCGAGAAGACCGGCAGCTACGGCATCGTGGCGACGGAAGACTTCAGTGGCCGCAACGGCCGCATCAGCGCGATCGTCGAAAAGCCCAAGCCGGAAGATGCGCCGAGCAACCTGGCCGTCGTCGGCCGATACGTGCTCGACGGGCGCATCTTCGACCTGCTCGAACAGGTGCAGCCCGGCGCGGGCGGCGAGATCCAGCTCACCGATGCGATCGCGCAGTTGCTGACCGAACAGGAAGTCCACGCCTATCGTTTCAAGGGCACGCGCTTCGATTGCGGCACGCACATCGGGCTGATCGAAGCGACGATCCGCTACGCGCTCGACCACGAGAAGCTCAGCGAAGCCGCGGCGCGCACGATGCAGACGGCGCTGGACGAACTCGGCGTCGTCGAGCTCAAGTGATGCAGGGCGGGGAGGCGCGATGCCCGTCGCCGATTTCCTCCTCGCCATCGCGCAACTCGGCGTCGCACTGGCGGGTTTCTCCGGCCTGATCGCGGCGATCCGAACGACATCGCCGGATGGCTGGCATCCGCGCGACATCTGGTCGTTGTCGTGGATGCTGGGCACGAGCATCGGCGCGCTCGTACTCGCGCTATTGCCCTTGTGGCTGTCGTTGTTCGACCTTGCGCAGCCCCTCGTCTATCAGCTGTCGAGCGTGGTCGCGTGCGTGCACACGCTGGCGCTGGTCGCGGTCCAGGTGCGCGCCGGGAGGCGGCTCACGCGCGAGGGCTTTCCGCCGCGCGTGCCGTTCTTTCCGTTCGCATTGGTGTCGTTGCTGACGCTCGCCGGCCTCGCCGCGGGCATCGGTGCGCTGGGCGGGTGGGGCGCCGCATTGGTCCCCGTTTACGCCGGATGCCTGCTCGCGTTGTTGCTCGCCTCGGTGCTGGTGCTGGCGATCTTCCTGGTGCTGCTGGCGAGGGCGGCGCGCCGCGAATAGCGAGCGCGCCGCACGCGTGGATCACACCGCTTCGAAGATGCCCGCGGCGCCCATGCCGGTGCCGATGCACATCGTCACCATGCCGTACTTCTGCTTGCGCCGTTGCATGCCGTGCACGATGGTCGCGGTGCGCACCGCGCCCGTCGCGCCGAGCGGATGGCCCAGCGCGATCGCGCCACCGAGCGGATTCACCTTCGCCGGATCGAGTTTCGAATCGCGGATCACCGCCAGCGCCTGCGCGGCGAAGGCTTCGTTGAGTTCGATCCAGTCGATCTGGTCGATCGTGAGCCCGGCCTGTGCCAGCGCCTTCGGGATCGCTGCGATCGGGCCGATGCCCATCACTTCCGGGCGCACGCCGGCGACGGAGAAGCTGCTGAACTTCGCCAGCGGCGTCAGGCCGTAATCCTTGATCGCCTGTTCCGAGGCGAGCAGCACCGCGGCCGCGCCGTCGCTCATCTGCGAGCTGTTGCCCGCCGTGACCGAGCCGCCGAACTGGCCGTTGCGGAACACCGGCTTGAGCTTGGCCAGGCCTTCGAGCGAGGTATCCGGGCGCGGGCCTTCGTCGAGCTTCACCACGCGGCGCACTTCGCGGATGACATTGCCATCGGGGATGTGCGAGACGACTTCGTACGGGGTGATCTCCGCATCGAATTCACCGGCCTGCATGGCGGCGAGCGCGCGCTGGTGCGAGGCCAGCGCGAACGCGTCCTGGTCATCGCGCGTGACCTTGAACTCTTCGGCCACCTTTTCCGCGGTGATGCCCATGCCGTAGGCGATGGCGACGTTCTCGCCGCCCTGGTCGAACACCGACGGGCTCAGCGCGACCTTGTTGCCCATCATCGGCACCATCGACATCGATTCGGTGCCGCCGGCGAGCATCAGGTCCGCATGGCCGAGGCGGATCTGGTCCGCCGCGAGCGCGACGGCCTGCAGGCCCGACGAGCAGAAACGATTGATCGTCTGCGCGGCCACCGTGTTCGGCAAGCCGGCGAGGAGCGCGCCGATGCGCGCGACGTTCATGCCTTGCTCGCCCTCGGGCATCGCGCAGCCGATGATGATGTCGCCGATGCGCGCAGGATCGATGCCCGGCGCCTGCGCGACGACGCTACGCAACACGTGCGCGAGCATGTCGTCGGGGCGGGTATTGCGGAACACGCCGCGCGGCGCCTTGCCCACGGGAGTGCGGGTGGCCGCGACGATGTAGGCGTCCTGTACTTGCTTGGTCATGTCAGTCAGTTCCTGAGCGGCTTGCCGGTCTTGAGCATGTGCGCGATGCGTTCCTGCGTTTTCGGCATCTGCGCCAGCGCCACGAAATGTTCGCGCTCCAGGCGGAGCAGCCAGTCCTCGTCCACCGTCGTGCCGCGGTCGACGGCGCCGCCGCTCAACACCGTGGCGATCCGCGTTGCGATCTCGTAGTCGTGCGGGGAGATGAACCGGCCTTCGAGCATGTTGACGAGCATCATCTTGAACGTCGCGATGCCGACATCGCCCGCGACCTGGATGTTGCGTGCGGGCAGGGGCGGGCGATAGCCGGAATCGGCCAGCCCGCGTGCCTGGGCACGCGCGACGTCGAGCAATTCGAACGCATTGAACACGACGACATCGCCCTCGCGCGCGAGTTTCAACTGCCTGGCTTCCAGTGCCGACGCCGACACCTTGCCCATCGCGACGGACTCGAAGGCCGTCTTGAGTTGCGCGAACACATCGCCGCCCGGACCCGCGGCCTGCGAGGCACGCAGCGCGAGTTCCTTCAGCCCGCCGCCGGCCGGCAGCAAACCGACGCCCGCCTCGACGAGGCCGACATAGCTTTCCAGCGCGAACACCGTGCGCGCCGCATGCATCTGGAATTCGCACCCGCCGCCCAATGCCAGGCCGCGCACGGCTGCGACGACCGGCACGAGCGAATACTTGATGCGCTGGCTGGTGGCCTGGAAGTTGGCGACCATCGCTTCGAAACCCGCGACGTCGCCGCCCTGCAGCAGGCCGAGCGCGCCGGCGAGATCCGCGCCGGCGGAGAAGGGCTCCTTCGGCTGCCAGATCACCAGGCCCTTGAAGTCGCGTTCGGCGATCCCGACCGCTTCCTGCAGGCCATCGAGCACGAAGTTGTTGACCGTCTGCAGCTTGGTCTTGAAGCCGACCACCGCGATGTCGTCGCCTTCGTCGACCCACATGCGCACGCCGTCGTTCTCGAACACGGTGCGGCCTTGCGAGAACTTCTCGCCGAGCACCGGATCGGGGAAGCGCTGGCGCTGGTACACCGGGTTGGCCGAACGCGGCACCATTGCGCTGCGTGCGGGGCTGTAGCTGCCGGCGGCGCCGTGGACGCCTTCGCGGCCATCGAACACCCAGTCCGGCAACGGCGCATTCGCCATCGCCTGGCCGCCGACGATGTCTTCGGCGATCCAATCGGCGACCTGCTTCCAACCCGCGGCCTGCCACGTTTCGAACGGACCGAGCGACCAGCCGTAGCCCCAGCGGATCGCGAGGTCGACGTCGCGCGCGGTGTCGGCGATGTCGGCCAGGTGGTATGCGGTGTAGTGGAACGTGTCGCGGAAGCACGCCCACAGGAACTGCGCCTGCGGATGTTCGCTGGCGCGCAATGCGGCGAACTTCTTCGCGGGGTCGCGTTCTTTCAGGAGTTCGGCGACCGACGGGTCGAGTTCACCGGCGCTGGGCACGTAGTCCTGCTTCGCCAGGTCGACGACGAGGATGTCCTTGCCGCGCTTGGTGTAGAACCCCGCACCGGTCTTCTGGCCGAGCGCGCCCTTCGACACCAGCGCCTGCAGCCACGCCGGCGCGTTGAAGTACTGATGCCACGGGTCGTTCGGCAGCGTGTCGGCCATCGTCTTGATGACGTGGGCCATCGTGTCCAGGCCGACGACATCCGCGGTGCGATACGTCGCCGACTTCGGACGGCCGATCGCGGGGCCGGTCAGCGCATCGACCGTGTCGAAGCCCAGGCCCAGGCGCTGCGTGTGGTGCATCGCGGCCAGCATCGAGAACACGCCGATGCGGTTGCCGATGAAGTTCGGCGTGTCCTTCGCGTAGACGACGCCCTTGCCGAGCGTGGTGACGAGGAAGGTTTCGAGGCCTTCGAGGATGTCCGGGTCGGTGGTGTGCGCCGGGATCAGTTCGGCGAGGTGCATGTAACGCGGCGGGTTGAAGAAGTGCACGCCGCAGAAGCGGTGGCGCAGGGCTTCGGGCAGCACGCCGGCCAGCGCGTTGATGCCCAGGCCCGAGGTGTTGCTCGCGAGCACCGCGTGGTCGGGCACGTAATCCGCGATCTTGCGATAGAGGTCCTGCTTCCAGTCCATGCGCTCGGCGATCGCTTCGATCACCAGATCGCAGCCGCGCAGCAGGTCCAGCCCGGTGTCGTAGTTCGCCGGCACGATGCGCTCGGCCAGCGCCTTGTCGGCGAGCGGAGCGGGGGAGAGCTTCGCGAGGTTGGCGATCGCCTTCATCGCGATGCCGTCGGGCGGGCCTTCCTTCGAAGGCAGGTCGAACAGCACCGTATCGACGCCGGCGTTGGTGAGGTGCGCGGCGATCTGCGCGCCCATCACGCCCGCGCCGAGCACGGCGGCCCGGCGTACAAGCAATTTCTTCGACATGTTACGTAAGCCCTTGAACGGGAAAGTGGAAGTCGGACAACTTCATGTATTGCTTCAACTCTTGAAGCCGGCGGCCGCGAAGCGGATCAGCTCCTCGGCGGCATGCTTGCGGTGCGTGGCTTCGGACACGCCGGAGGGCCGCTTGATCAGCCCGAAGTCGGCCATCGCGTACGTCAGCGCGCCCGACAGGAAATCCAGGCGCCAGTACAGCGCCTCCTTCGACAACCCCGGCATGCAGCCGGCGATGGCCTTCGCGAATTCGCGCAGCACGTGGCCGTACTGATCGGACAGGAACTTGCGCAAACCGTCGTTCTTTTCCGCGTACGCGCGTGCGATCACGCGGATGAACGCGCCGCCGCCGTGGCGGTCTTGCGCCATCGCCAGCGCCGGTTCGACGAAGGCAGCGAGGATGGGTTCGAGTTCGCCCGGGTGGTCGTGCATCGCGGCCTTCAGTGCGTCGAGGCGGTGCGCGCTCATGTCGTCCATGCGGCGGCGGAAGACCTCGTTGACCAGGTTCTCCTTGCTGCCGAAGTGGTAGTTGACCGCGGCGATGTTGACGTCCGCGCGGCTGGTCACTTGGCGCAGGGACGTGCCCGCGAACCCGAACTGGGCGAAGAGCTCCTCGGCGGCCCCAAGGATGCGGTCCTTGGTGGAGAAGTGGACGGTGGCAGGCATCGGGGCTCCTTCGGACGGCGGATTCAAGCGCGTGGTTCAAACGCTTGTTCGATCCTATTGCGTACGCAGGCGTATCGTCAAACGGTCGATTGAATGCGGCCGCTTACGCCGGGTTGTGTTCCACGCGTGCAAGTGCCGCGTGCAACGGCTAGAATCACCGCCAGCCATATCGGCTAAACCCGCGTTCCGTCGCGGGTTTTTCTGTTATCCTCGGGCTCGCGCGCATGTCGCGAGCCCGCCTGCCCGGAGAGTTTCCCCATGGCGCTGGAGCGCACCCTGTCGATCGTCAAGCCCGATGCCGTTGCCAAGAACGTCGTCGGCGAAATCTATTCCCGCTTCGAGAAGAACGGCCTGAAGGTCGTCGCCGCGAAGATGAAGCACCTGTCGAAGCAGGAAGCCGAAGGGTTCTACGCCGTGCACCGCGAGCGCCCGTTCTTCGGCGCGCTGGTGAACTTCATGATCTCCGGCCCGGTGATGATCCAGGTGCTCGAAGGCGAAGGCGCCGTGCTGAAGAACCGCGACCTGATGGGCGCCACCAATCCGAAGGACGCCGCCGCGGGCACCATCCGCGCCGACTTCGCCGACTCCATCGACGCCAACGCCGTGCACGGTTCGGATTCGCTCGAGAACGCCGCGATCGAAATCTCGTACTTCTTCCCCGCCACCGACGTCTACGCCCGCTAAGGCACAGGCAATCAAGGTCATCGACACGAACGCAGTGAACGCGATTTCCACCAAGCAGAACCTCCTCGAGCTCGATCGCGAGGGCCTGGAAAACTTTTTCGCCGACACGCTCGGCGAGAAGCGTTTCCGCGCGCACCAGGTGATGAAGTGGATCCACCATCGCTACGTCACCGATTTCGCGGAGATGACCGACCTCGGCAAGGCGCTGCGCGCCAAGCTTGAGGAATCGGCGGTAATCGTCGTGCCGAAGGTGCAATTCGAAAAGCCTTCGGCCGACGGCACGCACAAGTGGCTGCTCGGCATGGATGGCGGCAACGCCATCGAGACGGTGTTCATTCCCGACAAGGGCCGCGGCACGCTGTGCGTGTCCTCGCAGGTGGGCTGCGCGCTCAACTGCCAGTTCTGTTCCACCGCCACACAGGGCTTCAACCGCAACCTCTCGACTGCCGAGATCATCGGGCAGGTGTGGGTGGCCGCGCGCCACCTCGGCAACGTGCCGCACCACCAGCGCAAGCTCACCAACGTCGTGATGATGGGCATGGGCGAGCCGCTGGCCAATTTCGACAACGTGGTGCGCGCCATGAGCGTGATGCGCGACGACCTGGGCTTCGGCCTGGCCAACAAGCGCGTCACGCTGTCCACCGCGGGCATGGTCCCGATGATCGACAAGCTGGGCGAGGTGAGCGACGTCTCGCTCGCCGTGTCGCTGCATGCGCCGAACGACGAGCTGCGCAGCGAGCTGGTGCCGCTCAACAAGAAATACCCGATCGCCGAGCTGCTGGAATCGTGCGTGCGTTACGCATCGCGCAAGAAGGGCACGTCGATCACGTTCGAATACACGCTCATGAAGGGCGTCAACGACCAGCCGCAGCACGCGAAGCAACTCGCGCGCCTGATGCACAAGTTCGACAACGCCGTGCAGATGAAGGACGCGGCGAAGGTCAACCTCATTCCGTTCAACCCGTTCCCCGGCACGCGCTTCGAGCGTTCGGCGGACGAGGATATCCGCGCGTTCCAGAAAACCTTGCAGGAAGCGCGCGTGCTGGCCACGGTGCGCCGCACCCGCGGCGACGACATCGACGCCGCGTGCGGCCAGCTGAAGGGGCAGGTGCTCGACCGGACACGGCGGCAGGCCGAGTTCCGCAAGCGCCTGGCCGAACAGGGGATCGGCGATGCGGCGGCCTGAGGTCGCCGCCCTCGCACTCCTCGTGGCCCTGGCCGGGGCCGGCTGTTCGCGCGTGGCCTTCGTCAAGACCGACCCCTCGCGCAAGGACTTCGAGTCCACCACCGAGCCGGTGGTCGTCCACGAAACCGCCGCGAGCCGCAACCGCCTCACCGCGCGCAATTCGCTCACCTTGTCGGAAGAACGCCTGCGCTCCGGCGATTTCGCCGCCGCGGAAAAGTATGCGAAGCAAGCGCTGAAGGCCGATCCGAATTCGCCCGACGCCTACACGATGCTCGGCGCGATCGCCGACGTGCAGGGCCAGTCCGCACAGGCCGGCCAGCAGTACCAGCGCGCCGCGGACATGGCGCCCACCGACGGGCGCACGCTCAACAACTACGGCGCCTGGCTGTGCAAGAACGGGCAGGCGAGGGCCTCGCTCGACTGGTTCGACCGCGCGCTGCAGGCCCCGGGCTATGGCTCGCCCGCGGCCGCACTCGCCAACGCGGGCAGCTGCGCACTGGATGCCGGAGACACGGTCCGCGCCGAGCGCGACCTACGCCAGGCCATCGACGCATCGCCCGAAAACCCGGTGGCGCTGGGCGCGTTCGCACGCGTGCAGTTCCGCGCGGGCCGCTACCTCGAAGCGCGCGCGTTCTCCGAGCGCCGACTGGCGGCTGCCCCGGCGGACGCCGAAGCGCTAATACTTGCGTCACAGATCGAAGACAAACTCGGCGACAGTGCCGCGGCGGCGCGCTACGTTCGCCGCCTGAGGGAGGAGTTCCCCGGCGCTGCGCAGGGGAACGCGGGGGGATCGAAGTCGCAATGAACAGCGAACACGACAACGCCTACGCATCCGGCGGAGAGCCCGGTGTCGGCGAGCGTTTGCGCAAAGCGCGCATCGCCGCCGGCCTGAGCATCGACGAGGTGTCCGCGCGCCTGAAGATGCCGGTCCGCGTCGTCGAGGCAATGGAATCCGAAGACTGGAAGCGCCTCGGCGCGCCGGTGTACGTCCGCGGCCAGTTGCGCAGCTACTCGCGACTGCTCGGCCTGGTCACCTCGACCACCATCGCCGCCTCCGGCATCGCGCCCATCGAACCCACGCCGATCGTCGCGCGCAGCTACACGCCGCGCATGGCGCGCTGGTTCGAACAGGGCAAGCGTCGCCTCGTCTACATCATCCTGACCGCCGCGCTGGTCGTTCCCGCGTGGCTCGCCACCAAGCCGCACATCATGGGCCGAACGGATCCGGCGACGGTGCAGTCACTCGACGCGCCCCTCGTCGGCGCGCCCACCGTCGGCGCCACCGATGCGGCCACGCCGGTCGTGAACGAACCCACCGTCGTCGCGTCGATGACGCCGACGTTGTCGCCGCGTCCTGCGGCCAAGTCCGCACTCGTGCTGCGCCTGACCGGCGACAGCTGGGTGCAGGTGCAGGCACCGGACGGCCGCACGATCGAAAAAGGCCTGCTCTCTGCAGGCACGATGCGCTCGTACGCGGCGGGTGAAGTCGGCCGTGTCACGTTGGGGAATGCGTCCGCCGTCGTCGTCCAGCAGGGCGATCGCGCACAGGACCTCGCGCCCTTCCAGCGCGCGAACGTCGCGCGCTTTACGGTATCCTCTGACGGCTCCCTGGCGCCGGTCCGCGACTGACCCGCGCATTCCGGGGCCCGCAAGCCAGGCGCAGGCGCGGTGCGCCTGACGCACGCGCGGCATCGCCCCCCGACAGCAACAAGCCCAAGAGGCAGCATGGTCGACCATTTGCTCGATGAGCACGAACAAAGCGAACGCGTCCGCGGTTGGCTGCGCCAGAACGGCGCCGGCCTGATCGCGGGCATCGCCCTGGGCCTGGCCGTCATCGGCGGCTGGAACTGGTGGCAGAACGAACAAGCGGGCAAGCGCGCGCAGATGGGCCAGCATTACGGCGCCGTCGTCGACGCGATCGCCGCGAAGGACATGAAGAAGGCCTCCGCCGAGTTCAGGACGCTGGCCGAAGGCGACACCGAATACGCAGCGCTCGCCGGCATGCAGCTGGCGCGCGCGCAGGTCGAACAGGGCCAGCGCGACGCCGCGATCGCCACGCTCAAGGGCGTGCATGCGAAGGACCCGGCCATCATGGGCGTGGTGAACTCGCGCCTGGCGCGCCTGTACCTGGACGCCGGCAAGCCGAAGGACGCGCTCGCGCTGCTCGGCGACAAGCCCGAAGGCGCGGCCGCCATCGAAGCCCGCGGCGATGCACTTTTCGCGCTCGGCCGTGTCGAAGACGCGCGCGCCGCCTACACCCAGGCGCTCGCCAAGCTCGACGTCGCCACCCCGGCGCGTCGCCTCGTCGAACTCAAGCTCATCCAGGTCGGCGGGACGCCGGCCCGTTCGGAGACCAGCATCTGATGTCCTCCCGCAACAATCGCATCGTGACGCGCGCGGCCCTCGTGCTGGCGTGCGTGGTCGCCCTCGGCGGCTGCACCACCATCAAGGGCTGGTTCGGCGGCAAGGACGACAAGAAGGCGTCCGAGCCCGCCGAACTCACCGACATCAGCGCGTCCGCGCAGGTTTCCAGGCTGTGGTCGGCCGGCGTCGGCAAGGGCGAAGGCAAGATCGGCGTGCGCCAGGGCCCCGCGGTCGCGGACGGCAAGGTGTATGTGGCGGCCATCAAGGGCGGCGTGCGCGCGCTCGACCTGCAGACCGGCGCCGTGGCGTGGACGTACGAACCGGCCGAAGTCGAAGACAAGCCCGACGTGCGCCTCTCCGGCGGCCCCGGCGTGGGCGGCGGCGTGGTCGCGGTCGGCGGCCTCGACGGCGAAGTGATCGCGCTCGACGCCGCCACCGGCGCCGAGAAATGGAAGGGCAAGGTCGGCGCCGAAGTGATCGCCGCGCCGGCCATCGGCGAGGGCCTCGTGCTCGTGCGCAGCAACGATGGCCGCGTCACCGCGTTCGACGCCGAAACCGGCGCGCGCCGCTGGTTCTGGCAGCGCGACCTGCCTGCGCTCACCGTGCGCGGCAACGACGCGCCGCTGCTCGGCCCGGGCTTCGTGTTCGTCGGCAACGACGACGGCTCGGTCGCCGCGCTGTCCACGCAGGACGGCCGCCTGTTGTGGGAACAGGCGATCGCGCAGCCCGAAGGCCGCAGCGAACTCGATCGCATGGCCGACGTCGACGGCACCCCCGTCCTCGACGGCACCACGATCTACGCCACCAGCTTCAAGAAGGAAACCATGGCGATCGACGGCCCCACCGGTCGCCCGCTGTGGCAGCGCGAAAACGGCGGCGCCGGCCGCATCGGCAACGCGCCGGACCGCGTGATCGTCGCCGACCCCGCCGGCACCGTGTGGGCCATCGACAAGGCCACCGGTGGCGCGTTGTGGTCGCAGCCCGCGCTCGCACGCCGCAAGGTGACGGGCGTGGCGGTGCAGGGCGACTACGCGGTCGTCGCCGACTACGACGGCTACGTCCACTGGCTCAAGCTCTCCGACGGTGCCTTCGCCGCGCGCGAACGCGTCGGCGGCGATGCGGTCAAGGCCGCGCCCGTCGTCGCCGACGGCGTGTTGCTGATCCAGAACACCGACGGCGAAGTCACGGCGTTCCGCCTGCAGTAAGAAGACACTCCACAACATGCTCCCCCTCGTCGCCCTCGTGGGCCGCCCGAACGTCGGTAAATCGACGCTGTTCAATGCGTTGACCCGTTCGCGCGACGCCCTCGTGCACGACGAGCCCGGCGTCACGCGCGACCGCAACTACGGCGTGTGCCGCCTGGAGCCCGAGCGTCCGTTCGTGCTCGTCGATACCGGCGGCATCGCGGGCGTCGAAGAAGGCCTGGCCGGCGCCACCGCGCGCCAATCGCGCGCGGCGGCCGAAGAAGCGGACCTGATCCTCTTCATCGTCGACGGCCGCGAAGGCGCCTCCGCGCTCGACGACGAAATCCTCGCGTGGCTGCGCAAGGCCGACACGCAGACGTTCCTGGTCGTCAACAAGATCGACGGCCTGGACACGCAAACCGCGCTGAACGAATTCGCGCGCTACGGTTTCAAGCAGGTGCTCGCCGTTTCGTCGTCGCACAAGACCGGCATCGACGAGCTGCTGGCGCAGACGCTGGCCGCGCTGCCGAAGGACGGCGACGCCGAAATCCTCGACGATGATCCCGAGCGCATGCGCGTGGCCTTCGTCGGCCGCCCGAACGTCGGCAAGTCGACGCTGGTCAACCGCATCCTCGGCGAAGAACGCATGATCGCGTCCGACGTCCCGGGCACGACGCGCGATTCCATCGCCGTCGACCTCGAACGCGACGGCCGCAAGTACCGCCTGATCGACACCGCCGGCCTGCGCCGCAAGGGCCGCGTCGAGGAGGCCGTGGAGAAGTTCTCCATCGTCAAGACGTTGCAGGCGATCGAGCAATGCCAGGTCGCCGTGATCATGCTCGACGCCGTCGAAGGCGTGACCGACCAGGACGCCAGCGTGCTCGGCGCGGTGCTCGACGCCGGCCGCGCGCTCGTCGTCGCGATCAACAAGTGGGATGGACTGACCGACTACCAGCGCCAGCAGAACGAAGCGCTGCTCTCGCGCAAGCTCGCGTTCGTCGATTGGGCCGAAGCGGTGCGCATTTCCGCGCTGCACGGCTCGGGCCTGCGCGAACTGTTCAAGGCCGTGCATCGCGCCCACTCGTCCGCGACCCGGCAATTCACGACCGCGGAAATCACGAAGGCGATGGAAATCGCCTACGAAACCAACCCGCCGCCGGTCGTGCGCGGGCACGTGGCCAAGCTGCGCTTCGCGCATCCGGGCGGCGAGAACCCGCCGACGTTCATCGTGCACGGCACGCGGCTTCGCACGCTGTCCGAGTCGTATCGCCGGTACCTCGAGAACTTCTTCCGCAAGCGGTTCAAGCTCGTGGGCACGCCGGTGCGTTTCGTCTTCAAGGAAGGCGAGAACCCGTACAAGGACAAGCCGAAGAACGCGCTCACCGACCGCCAGGTCGCGAAGAAGCGCCGCCTGATGCGGCACGTCAAGGGCAAGTAAGCCCGCGTGCTCGCAGCGGGCGACATCACGCTCGGGATCCTGGCCGGTGGTCGCGGCACGCGGCTGGGCGGCATCGACAAAGCGTGGATCGTGCGCGGCGGCGTCACGCAGGTGCAGCGGCTGTCGCAACGGTTCGCGAGCGAAGTGTCGCGGACACTCGTCAGCGCGAACCGCGACCCCGAAAGATTCGAATCGCTCGGATTCACCGTCGTGGTGGATCGCATGCCCGGCCTCGGTCCCATCGGCGGCCTCGATGCGCTCGCGCATGCCTGCGACACGCCGTGGTTGCTGTCGTTGCCTGTCGACCTGGTGTTCGTCAACGATTGCCTGATCCAGACGCTCGCCAGCGCGGGCGGGCAGGGGGCGTGCATCGAGGATGACGATGGGGTGCAACCGTTGGTCGCGTTGTGGAATGTCGAGGCGCTGCGCGCCGCGTTCCCCCGCCCCGATCTGTCGGTGCAGTCGCTGCAACGCGACATGGGCCTTGCGCGCATCCGCCTGACCGGCGTCCGTCTCGGCAACCTCAATACCCCTGGCGATCTCGCCGCCGCCGATGCGACGCTGCCCTGAGATGCGCGACGATTTCCCCACGCAACTGACCTTCGACGAAGCGCAAGCGATCGTCGACGCCACCGCGGCCGAAGACCGCTTGCCCGCCGAGCGCCTCGCGATCGCGCGCACGCAGGGCCGCATCCTCGCGCAGGAGGTGGTCGCGCCGATTCCGCAGCCGCCGTTCGACAACAGTGCGATGGACGGTTACGCGATCCGCCACGCCGACGTCGCGGAGGGTGGAACGACCTTGCAACTGGCTGGCGAACAATTCGCGGGCCGTGCCTTGGACCTGCGCGTCGAACCGGGCCAATGCATCCGCATCACCACCGGCGCACCGATGCCCGCCGGCGCCGACACCGTCGTCGTGCGTGAAGTCGTGCGCGTCGAGGGCGATCGCATCGCCATTCCCGCCGGAATCCGCGCGCAGGCCAACGTGCGCCGCGCCGGCGAAGACGTGCGGATCGGCGATTGCGTGCTGTCGCCGGGCCAGGTACTGACGCCCGCGCGCGTCGCGACCACCGCGTCGCTCGGCATCGACCAACTCACCGTATCCGCGCGCCCGACCGTCGCCGTCTTCACCACCGGCGACGAACTCATCCCGCCCGGCATTCCGCTCGAACCCGGCCAGATCCACGACAGCAATCGCGAACTGCTGATGGGCCTGCTGCGCGCCGACGGCCTGGAACCCACCGCGTGGCCGACCTTGCCCGACGATCCGGTGCGCATCGCCTCGATGCTGCGCGATGCGGCGTCGAGCTTCGATGTCGTGATCACGTGCGGCGCGGTGTCGGCGGGCGAGAAGGACCACATCCCCGCGTTGCTCGATACGCATGGCCGCATCCATTTCTGGAAGGTGCGCATGAAGCCCGGCATGCCCGTGTTGTTCGGGGATCTCGGGACCGCGCGCTTCCTGGGATTGCCCGGCAACCCCGTGTCCGTGTTCGCCACCTACGCGACACTCGGGCGCAGGCTGCTCGACGGCCTGCAGGGCCGCACCGAACCGCGCCGCGCTTTCCGCGCACGGCTCGCCGCACCGATCGACAAGGCGCATGCGCGCCGCGAATTCGTGCGCGGGCGCCTCGAAGCCACCGAGGACGGCACCCTGCGCGCGCACCCCGACGCGGCCACCGGCTCGCACCGCCTGCATGCGGCGGCCATGGCCGATGCGCTGATCGTCGTTCCGGAAGGGCCCAGGCAGCTTTCCATCGGCGATGTCGTCGACGTGCTGCCGTATTGACGCGCCAGGCGGATAATCCCGCCATGGCCGTCCACGAACTGACTCCCGCCCAGGCGCTCGCGCGCCAGCAGGCCGGCGCGTTGCTGGTCGACGTGCGCGAAGACCACGAGCGCGCGCTGGGCACCGCGCACGGCGCACGGGGCATCGCGCGCGGCGAACTCGAAGCGGATCCGTCGGCGCACCTGCCGGACCGCGCCGCCGAAATCCTGCTGATCTGCCAGAGCGGCCGCCGCTCGCAGTTCACCGCCGATGCGCTGGCCGCGCGCGGCTACACGAACCTCGCATCGATCGCCGGCGGCACGCTCGCCTGGTCCGCGGCGGGGTTGCCCATGGACGCGCCCGCGCTCGACGACGATTTCAGCGATCGCTATTCGCGGCACCTGCGATTGCCGGAAGTCGGCCTGGCGGGACAGAAACAACTGGAAGCCGCGACCGTGCTCGTCATCGGCGCCGGCGGCCTGGGTTCGCCGGTCGCGTATTACCTGGCGGCCGCGGGCATCGGCACGTTGCGCATCGCCGACGACGATGTCGTCGACCGCAGCAACCTGCAGCGCCAGATCCTGCACACCGATGCGCGCATCGGCGCGCCGAAGGTCGAGAGCGCACACGCCGCGCTCAGCGCGCTCAACCCGCGCACGCGCATCGAGGCGGTACGCGAGCGTGTCACGTCGGCGAATGTCGAACGCCTGCTGGAAGGCGTCGATGTCGTCATCGATGGCGCCGACAACTTCCCCGCGCGTTACCTGCTCAACGATGCGTGCGTGAAGCTCGGCAAACCGCTCGTGTACGGCGCGGTGCATCGCTTCGAAGGGCAGGTGAGCGTGTTCGATGCGGGGCGTCATCGCGGCTCGGCGCCGTGTTATCGCTGCCTGTTCCCCGAGCCGCCGCCGCCCGAAGCCGCGCCCAATTGCGCCGAAGCCGGCGTGCTCGGCGTCGTGCCCGGATTGATCGGCTTGTTGCAGGCGACCGAAGCGATCAAGTTGGTCCTGCGCATCGGGACGCCCCTCACCGGGCGCTTGTTGCATGTCGATACGCTCGGGCTGCGCTTCCGCGAAACGCGGCTGTCGCCCGATCCCGATTGCCCCGTGTGTCCTCCCGGGCGTGATTTTCCCGGTTACATGGACTATGCGAGGTTCTGCGCAGGGGGCTGACGAGCGGCCCCACGACGGGACCGGGGGTGACATGGAAGTTGGCGTTCGGAAGCTGTTGTCGTCGTTGCTGTTGTTGGTCGCGCTCGTCCTGGCCGGCATGCATGAAGCGCGCGCGGGCGAACCGTGCGACGTCGCAGCGCCGCCGGCCACCACGTGGGGCCAGCGCGTCGCCGCCGTGGCGTGCGCGGAAAGCCGCCTGTGGTATTCGCCGTTCCTGGACGACCAGGGGCGCCTTGCGAGCATCCGCATCGCCGAAGCGGAGAACAGCCGCCTGCAGGACGGCAGCACCACCGCATGGCGGCGCGTGGTCGATTACTGGAAGGCGACTGGTCTGCTCTCCGGCATGGCAGGGCACATGGGCGCGAGCGAATGCGGAATGTCGCTCGATCTGTGGCCAGGCTCCGCGGCGTGCCGCGCCTTCGTCATCGACACGCCGTGGTCGGCGGTGTTCGTCTCGTTCGCGTACATCCGCGCGGGCGTGCCGGGCTTCGCGCCGTCGGCGAGTCATTTCGATTTCGTGCGGCAGGCCTTGAAGGGCGGGGCGGATGCGCCGTTGCGATTCGCGGACATCGACACCGAAGCGCCCGCCGTCGGCGATCTGTTGTGCTTCACGCGCGGGAACGGTGCGCCGCTGGGGCCCGCGGGAATCCGGGCCTACGCATCGCGCAGCGGTGACGCGATCGCGATGCATTGCGACATCGTCGTGTCGATCGACAATGGCAAGCTGTACGCCGTCGGCGGCAACGTGCTGCAGGGCGTCACGATGCGCACGCTGCACGTCAACCGGACCGGCGCGTTGTGGAACCTGCCGCACAAGGGCGCGATGGGCGCGGTGTGTTCGCCCGGTGCGAGCGCCGGGTGCACTTTCAACCGCCAGGATTGGGTGGCGCTGCTGAAACTCGAACCCAAGGCGAGCGCGCCGCCGCCGATGCCGGCGACGCAATGCTGCACGCTGTGTCCGCTGCCGATGCCCGCGAACATGCAGCGTTGCCCCGTCCAACAGAAACCGGTGGCGCCGCAGGCCGTGCCCGCGACGCCCTGAATCACGCCGCCGGCGCCGCGCGCTTCGGCCGCGGCTTGGTGCGCTCGTCCATCTGCACGCCGAGCACGGCGTTGCAGTGGATGCACGAGAAGGTCATGACGCGTCGTTGCTTGGCATCGCCGTCGACGGTGGCGACCGCCTGTTCGACGTTGACGTGCAGCACGCGCTTGTCGCACTTCGGGCATTGCGATTGATTCATCACGGGGTCCCCACGAAAGCGGCGAGTGTGCGCGCGTAGGTCGTGCTGGCCGACACGCTGGAATGGTCGGCGTTGGGCAGGTTCAGCACTTCGGCCTTGTTGCGCAACGATGCGATCAGTTGATCGGTGCTCGCGGGCGGGACGACGTCGTCGCGGCCTGCGCGCACGATCAGCAACGGACCCTTGTAGGCCCGCAGGTAGGTCGCCTGTTCGTACTTGTCCTGCAGGATCCAGCGCACCGGCAACCACGGGTAGTGCGCCTGCGCGACGTTGGCCATGCTGTCGAAGGGCGTGACGAGCACGAGTTTCGCGACGGGGCGTTTGGATGCGACGTAACTCGCGACCGCGCTGCCGAGGCTGCGCCCGATGACGACGATGCGCGCACCGGGCTGCCGCGCCTGGACCTGGTCGTAAACCGCGAGCGCGTCTTCGAGGATGTCGGCTTCGGTCGGTTTGCCTTCGCTCGCGCCGTAGCCGCGATAGGGCACCAGGTAGGTGCTGGCATCGGGGAACAGCCGCGCGAAGTCCGCCTTGCGGTCCTCGATGCGTTCGGCATTGCCGCCGAAATACACCACCGCGCCGGGCTGGCCGATGTTCACGAGCCACCCGTTGAGCATCACGCCGTTGCGCGCGATGCCGAAGTCGGTTTCGTTCGGGTCGGCCTTGGTGGTCTGCGGCAGGTAGAGCAGGTCGCGCTGCTTGGCGTACATCCATCCGCACAGGCCTGCGTAGGCGAGGACGGGGGCTGCGGCCATCAGGCTGATGACGACGGGTTTGCGGAGTTTCATCGCGGTGCCTCCTTGCGTTGCGCGGCGTCGAACGCGGCGAGCTGCTCGGGCGTCGCCTCGCGCTGGTGCTTGTCCTTCCAGTCGCGGAAGGGTTCTCCGTACACGGCCTCCCGGGCCTCTTCCTTGGTCAACGCAATACCGCGTTGTTCCGCGGCCTCGCGATACCAATCGGCCAGGCAATTGCGGCAGAAGCCCGCCGCGATCATCAGGTCGATGTTCTGCACGTCCGTCCGCTCGCGCATCAAATGTTCGACGAGGCGGCGGAAGACCGCTGCCTCGATCTGGATGTTCTCGAAATCCTGCCCGGTCATGCGGCCTGCCTGTCGTCCCAACATCGGGTCGGCAATACTATGCGGCCCGACTCCACCATATGGCCGGTCGCCTGCGCATGACGACGCCCCCCGCACGCATCCTCGACGGCAAGCGCATCGCCGACGACCTGCTCGACTCGCTCGCCGCCCGGGTTTCGGCGCGGGTGGCCGCGGGCAAGCCCCGTCCCGGCCTGGCCGTGGTGCTGGTGGGCAACGACCCGGCCTCCTCGGTCTACGTGCGCAACAAGCGCCGGGCCGCGGAGAAGGTGGGCATCCGCGCCATCGACCACGATCTGCCCGAATCCACGACGGACGCCGAGCTCCTGGCGCTGGTCGACCGGTTGAACGCCGACCCGGAGGTCCACGGCATCCTGGTCCAGCTGCCCCTGCCGGACCGGCGCGACGCCACCGAGTTGATCCACCGCATCGACCCGCGCAAGGACGTCGACGGCTTCCACCCCGAGAACGTCGGCCACCTGGCCCTGCGCCAGTTCGGCCTGCGCCCGTGCACGCCGCGCGGCATCACGACCCTGCTGGCCTACACCGACCGCCCCGTGCGCGGCGCGAGCGCGACCATCGTGGGCGTCTCCAACCACGTCGGCCGCCCCATGGCGCTGGAACTGCTCATCGCCGGCTGCACGGTCACGGCCTGCCACAAGTTCACGCCCCCCGAGGTCCTCGAGGCTTCGGTGCGCAACGCCGACATCCTCGTCGTCGCCGTGGGCCGCCCGCGCCTGATCCCCGGCGAATGGGTCAAGCCCGGTGCGGTGGTGATCGACGTGGGTATCAACCGCCTCGACGACGGCCGCCTGGTGGGCGATGTGGGCTTCGAAGCGGCCGCGCAACGCGCCAGCTGGATCACGCCCGTGCCGGGCGGGGTGGGGCCGATGACCGTTGCGACACTCATGCAGAACACACTGGAGGCAGCGGAGGCTTCGGACGCGGGCTGATCTCGGGTTACAATTCATCGCTTCCCGCACTCGGGTCGCCCAATGCTCCGCATCCTGGCCGAAGCGCTTACCTACGACGACATCTCGCTCGTCCCCGCGCATTCCACGGTCCTCCCCAAGGACGTCCGCCTCGCCACGCGCCTCACGCGCAACCTGCGCCTGAACATGCCGATCGTTTCGGCCGCGATGGACACCGTCACCGAAGCCCGCCTCGCCGTCACCATGGCGCAGCTCGGGGGCATCGGCATCCTCCACAAGAACATGTCGGTCGAACGGCAGGCGGCGGAAGTCGCACGCGTCAAGAAGTTCGAAGCCGGCGTGATCAAGGAACCCTTCACCGTCGGGCCCGAAGCCACGATCGGCGAAGTGCTCCGGCTCACGCGCGCACGCAACATCTCCGGCGTGCCGGTGGTGGAGAACGGACAGCTCGTCGGCATCGTCACCGGGCGCGACATGCGCTTCGAGACCAAGCTCGACGATCCGGTCCGCCACATCATGACCAAGAAGGATCGCCTCATCACCGTGCGCGAAGGCGCCAGCGACGATGAAGTGATCCAGTTGCTGCACAAGCACCGCATCGAGAAGGTCCTCGTCGTCAACGACGGTTTCGAGCTGCGCGGCCTGGTGACCGTCAAGGACATCCAGAAGAAGCAGGACAACCCCAACGCCGCGTACGACCCGAGCGAGCGCCTGCTCGTCGGCGCCGCGGTCGGCGTGGGCGGCGATACCGAGCAACGCATCGAGGCGCTCGTCGCCGCCGGCGTCGACGTGATCATCGTCGACACCGCGCACGGCCATTCGCAGGGCGTGCTCGACCGCGTCGCATGGGCCAAGAAGTCCTTCCCGAAGCTCGAGGTCATCGGCGGCAACATCGTTACCGGCGATGCGGCGCTCGCGTTGATGGATTCGGGCGCCGATGCGGTGAAGGTGGGCGTCGGCCCGGGGTCGATCTGCACCACGCGCATCGTCGCGGGCGTCGGCGTGCCGCAGGTCACCGCGGTGTCGATGGTCGCCGAAGCGTTGCAGGACCGCATCCCGCTCATCGCCGACGGCGGCATCCGTTACTCGGGCGACATCGGCAAGGCGATCGTCGCCGGCGCATCGAGCGTGATGATCGGCGGCCTGTTCGCCGGCACCGAGGAATCGCCGGGCGAGACCGAACTCTTCCAGGGCCGCAGCTACAAGAGCTACCGCGGCATGGGCTCGCTGGGCGCGATGGAGAAGGGGTCGAAGGACCGCTACTTCCAGGATGCCAGCGACGCCGACAAGCTCGTGCCCGAAGGCATCGAAGGCCGCGTGCCCTATCGCGGCCCGCTGAGCGGCGTGGTGCATCAACTGGCCGGCGGCCTGCGCGCGACGATGGGTTACGTCGGCTGCGCGACCATCGAGGAGATGCGCACCAAGCCGTCCTTCGTGAAGGTGACCGCCGCCGGCACGCGCGAGTCGCACGTGCACGACGTGCAGATCACCAAGGAACCGCCGAATTACCGCGCTTCTTGATCCTCCCTGCGCCGGCTTCTTGCCGGCGCTTTCGCATCGGGCCCCCGCATGACGCACGACATCCACAGCGACAAGATCCTCATCCTCGACTTCGGCGCGCAGTACACGCAGCTGATCGCGCGCCGCATCCGCGAGCTCGGCGTCTATTGCGAAATCTGGGCGTGGGACCACGACCCATCGGAGATCGCCAAGTTCGGCGCGAAGGGCATCATCCTGTCGGGCGGCCCGGAATCCACCACGTTGCCGGGTGCGCCGAGCGCGCCGCAGGAAGTGTGGGATTGCGGCTTGCCGTTGCTCGGCATCTGCTACGGCATGCAGACGATGGCCGCGCAGTTGGGCGGTGCGACGGAGGCCGCGGACCAGCGCGAGTTCGGTCATGCGCAGGTGGAAATCGTCGCGCACGATGCGTTGTTCGACGGACTGAAGGACCACCCCGGTTCGCCGCCGCGCCTGGACGTGTGGATGAGCCACGGCGACCACGTGTCGCACGCGCCGCCGGGGTTTACCGTCACCGCGCGCACCGATCGCATTCCCGTCGCCGCGATGGCCGACGAATCGCGGCGCTGGTACGGCGTGCAGTTCCATCCCGAAGTCACCCACACGCGGCAGGGGCAGGCGCTGCTGCGCCGCTTCGTCGTCGACATCTGCGGCTGCGACACGCTATGGACCGCCGCGAACATCATCGACGACCTCGTCGCGCGCGTGCGTGCGCAGGTCGGTTCGGATGAAGTGATCCTGGGTTTGTCGGGCGGCGTGGATTCGTCCGTCGTCGCGGCGTTGTTGCATCGCGCGATCGGCGACCAGCTGACGTGCGTGTTCGTCGACACCGGGTTGCTGCGGTTCGAGGAAGGCGACCAGGTGATGGCGATGTTCGCGCAACACATGGGCGTCAAGGTGCTGCGCGTCGATGCGGCGCCGCGTTACTTCGCCAAGCTCGAAGGCGTCGCGGATCCGGAAGCCAAGCGCAAGATCATCGGCAATCTCTTCGTCGACATCTTCGACGAAGAATCGGCCAGGCTGCAGAACGCCAAGTGGCTCGCGCAGGGCACGATCTACCCGGACGTCATCGAATCCGCCGGCAGCAAGACCGGCAAGGCGCACGTCATCAAGAGCCACCACAACGTCGGTGGCTTGCCCGAACACATGAAGCTCGGGCTGGTGGAACCGCTGCGCGAGTTGTTCAAGGACGAAGTGCGCCGGCTCGGCGTCGAACTCGGCCTGCCGCCGTCGATGGTCTATCGCCACCCGTTCCCGGGCCCGGGCCTGGGCGTGCGCATCCTGGGCGAAGTGAAGCCCGAGTACGCCGACCTGCTCGCCAAGGCCGACCACATCTTCATCGACGAGCTGCGCAAGAACGGCCTGTACGACAAGGTCAGCCAGGCCTTCGCGGTGTTCCTGCCGGTGAAGTCGGTGGGCGTCGTCGGCGATGCGCGCGCGTACGAATGGGTGATCGCGCTGCGCGCCGTGGAAACCATCGACTTCATGACTGCACATTGGGCGCACCTGCCGCACGAGTTCCTCGGCACGGTGTCCAACCGCATCATCAACGAGCTGCGCGGCGTCTCGCGCGTGGTCTACGACATCAGCGGCAAGCCGCCGGCGACGATCGAGTGGGAGTAGGGCGGCCTCACAAATGAATTCCGGGGGCGTGTCGATTTTCGCCCCCTTCGTTCGTCGTCAAGGGTAAGGGCCGACACGGCCTGCCAACGAGGAGATCGACAATGCGTGTCATGGTGTTTGCCAAGGTGCCCGCGGACATGTCCATGGAGCCCACGCCCGAGCAGGTGGAAGCCTTCGCCGCGATGGACCGCTACACCGACGAGCTCGTCGCCGCCGGTGTGTTCGTGGCCGGCGCCGGCCTCAAGCCCGAATCCGAGTCCAAGCGCGTCGTCGACCAAGGGTCCGAACGCATGGTCGTCGACGGTCCGTTCGCCGAAGCGCGCGAAGTGGTCGCCGGCTTTTCGATCTGGGAAGTGAAGGACATGGACGAGGCGCTGGCCTGGGCCATGAAGGCCCCGAACTTCGGCATGGGCGCGGTCGAGATCCGCCCGTTCTTCGAAGCGGCGGACCTGGAAGGCTTCGTGTCGCCGGAAGAACTCGCGGCGGCGCCGCGCGAGGGCGAACGCGGCAGGCTCGGGGTCGCGTGAGCGGAACCGACGCCGACATCGCGTGGATGCAACGCGCGCTCGCACTGGCCGAACGCGCGGAGCACGAGGACGACGAGATCCCCGTCGGCGCGCTGCTCGTGTCGGCGGACGGCGAGGTCATCGGCGAAGGCTGGAACCGCAACATCACCGACCGCGATCCCACCGCGCATGCCGAGATCGTCGCATTGCGACAGGCCGGCACGCGCGTGGGCAATCATCGATTGCTCGGCAGCACCTTGTACGTGACGCTGGAGCCCTGCGCGATGTGCGCGATGGCGATGGTGCACGCGCGCGTCGCACGCGTCGTGTACGGCGCGAGCGATCCGAAAACCGGCGCCGCCGGCAGCGTCTTCGACCTGCTGGCCGACCCGCGGCACAACCATCGCGTCGAAGTGGTGGGCGGCGTGCTCGCGGGAGAAGCGGGCACAAGGCTGACGAACTACTTCCGGAAGAAGCGGGGCAAGCCGGCGATCTGAAGGACGCCGCGCCTCACTTCCGCTTGCGCTGCATCTCCTGCTCCATCTCCAGGTCGAAGCTCGATACGGAGAGGCTCACTTCGCTGCCCATGACGATGCTCGCGAGCAGCAGGAACAACACGCCGAGGACCGCGAGCGCTGTCGGGATCACGCCGAGGCGGAATCCGGTGAAGGCATCCACCGCCAGGCCGAGGCTCGTGCCCACGAAGGCGCCGAGCGCGCCGTAGAGCAACTGGCACGCGCGCAGCACCAGGTGCGCGCGGCGACGGTGGCGGTTGATCTGGTCCTGGCGTTCGGTGGCGTCGGGTGCGTCGAATTCCCAACTCACCATCAGCGCGCGGAGGCGGTCGACCACGCGGGCAAGGCGCGCGTTGGCCGAAGTCAGCAGCGAGGCGGTGGCGGCCATCAGCAAGGCCGGGGCCAGCATCGCGGTCAGGATGGCGTAGTGGGCGAGGGCGGATTGGAGCTGGGGCATCGGGCTATCATGCGACAGGTCCCGTTTCCCAAGCGAGCACGATGTCGAACCACATGGACAGTGAAGGCCGGTTGATCTGGATCGACCTGGAAATGACCGGGCTCGATACCGGACGGGACTCGATCCTCGAGATCGCCACCATCGTCACCGACTCCAACCTGCAGGTCCTCGCCGAAGGCCCGGAGCTCGCCATCGCGCATCCGGAATCGGTGCTCGATGCGATGGACGAATGGAATCGCAACCAGCACCGCAAGTCGGGCCTGTGGCAGCGCGTGGTCGACAGCCGCGTGACCCTCGACGAAGCCGAGGCACGCACGCTGGCCTTCCTGTCCGAGTGGGTGCCGGGCAACGCCTCGCCCATGTGCGGCAACTCGATCTGCCAGGACCGCCGGTTCCTGCATCGCCTGATGCCGGCGCTGGAACGCCACTTCCACTACCGCAACCTCGACGTCAGCACCGTCAAGGAACTCGCGCGCCGCTGGGCGCCCTCGGTGCTGGCCGGGGTGCGGAAGCAATCCGCACACACGGCCCTGAGCGACGTGCGCGATTCCATCGCCGAACTGACCTACTATCGGCGCCACATGGGGCCTTTGTCCGGACTGCCGACGGGGTAAGGTGGGGCGCTTACTCGCACTGCTTCTGCTGTGCATGCTCGCTGCCGGCGCAAACGCCGCCGGCAAGCCCGTCAACGCCTACTTCCGCGAAACCTGGACCACCCGCGAAGGCCTGCCGCACAACCAGGTCAACGCGATCGCGCAGTCGCCCGACGGCTATCTGTGGTTCGGCACATGGGAAGGCCTGGTCCGTTACAACGGGCTCGAATTCCACGTCATCGACCGCCGCAACACGCCGGCCTTGCGCGACAACGGCATCCGTTCGATCCGCGTCGCGCCCGATGGCGCGCTCGTCGTCGGCACGTCGCGCGGTGGCGTCAGCGTGCTGCGCGATGGCGCGTGGCGCACGTACGGCAAGCGCGAAGGGCTGGCGCAGGAAGAAGTCATGGACGCGGTGCTCGATGCGAAGCACCGCCTGTGGGTCGCCACGGAAAGCGCGGGCTTCACGCGCATCGATCCCGACGGCCGCGCGCACCAGTACAACCAATCGACCGGCGTGCCGACGAACATCACCTTCGGCCTCGTGCGCGATCGCGACGACTCTGTGTGGGCCTCCACCGCCGCGGGCGTCCTGAGGTTCGTTGGCGACAAGGCGCCCATCGTCTACAACGAAGACGACGGCCTGCCGAACGCGCCGATCTTCCACCTCGAACAGATGCCCGACGGCACGCTGTACGCCGGCACCGAACGCGGCGCGTACCGCCGCGTCGGCGAACGCTTCGAGCCGGTTTCGGCCGCATTGCCCGCCGACGGCGTGCCGAGCCTCGTGCGCGATGTCGGCGGCGATCTGTGGGTCGGCACGATCAACCACGGCCTGTTGCGCCTGGGCGCCGACGGCACGCTCGATGCGCTGAGCAGCCAGAAGGGGCTGCCGAACAACCGCGTCGCCGCGTTGTTCGTCGATCGGGAGGGCAGCCTGTGGGCGGGCACGAACGCGGGCCTGCTGCGCCTGCGCGACGCGCCGTTCACCACATTCAACACCGAGCAGGGCCTCAGCGACGACTACGTGCGCGCGATCGTCGAAGGCCGCGACGGCAGCATCTGGATCGGCACCAGCCGCGGCCTGAATCGCTGGAAGGACGGCAAGGTCGTCGATGTGCTGACGAGCGCGGACGGCCTGCCGGGCGACTCGATCCTCAGCCTGCTCACCGAAGACGACGACAGCCTCTGGGTCGGCACGTACGTCGGCGGCTTGTTGCGATTGCGCGACGGCAAGGTCGTCGAACACTACGACACCGGCAACGGCATGCCGGGGAGCAACCAGGTGCGCGCACTCGCGCACGGGCGCGATGGATCGCTGTGGATCGGCACGTCACGCGGGCTCGTGCAGCGGAAGGACGGCCGGTTCCGTTTGTTCGGCGCAGCCGCGGGATTGCCGCGCGATTTCGTGCTCGCACTGCACGTCGCGCGCGATGGGGCGGTTTGGGTCGGCACGGCGAACGGCGCCGCACGCGTCATCGACGACCGCGTCGAACCGATCGACCTCCACGCGATGAACGACGCGCAGGACGTCTTCGATTTTCATGAAGACAGCGATGGGTCGGTGTGGATCGCGACCGACCGCGGTCTCGTGCGTTATCGCAACGGACGTATCGCTGCGATCGGCCTGGCGCAAGGCTTGCCGATCGACACGCTGTTCCAGGTTGTCGACGACCAGGCCGGCAGCCTGTGGCTCACGTCGAATCGCGGCGTGCTGCGCGTCGCGCGCCGCGATGCCGAAGCGGTGCTCGCCGGAACGCAGCGCACGGTGAATCCAGATCAATTCGGCGAACCCGATGGTCTGGCGAGCAGCCAGGCGAACGGTGGCTCGGGCCCCGCGGCGATCCGCGATTCGAAGGGGCGCCTGTGGGTGGCCACCGCGCGCGGCGCGGCGATGGTCGATCCGAAAGTGCTCCACAGTTATCGCCGCCACTTGCCGCCGGTGGTGATCGAACAAGTCCTCGCCGATGATCGCGAACTGCCGGCGCAATCGCGCATCGTGTTGCCGCCGGGCACGCGCAAGCTCGAATTCCACTACGCCGGCCTGAGCTTCCAGATGCCGCGCCTGCTGCGGTATCGCTACCGCCTCGAAGGCGTCGACGCCGGCTGGAACGAACGCGGCAACCAGCGCGTCGCGCAATACACCAACCTGGCGCCGGGCAAGTACCGGTTCTTCGTCACCTCATCCGCGCCGGGGCTGGGGCAGGGGTGGAACACCGATGTCACGACGCTGGAAATCGAGATCCAGCGGCGCTTCTGGCAGAACGCGTGGTTCATGGCGCTGTGCGGCGTCGGCCTGTTGTTACTGGTGTTGTTCTACATCCGCTGGCGCACGCGCAGCCTGCGCATGCGTGCGCTGGAACTGGAGCGCGTCGTCGAAGAACGCACGCGCGACCTGCAGCGCCAGGCGCGCGAGGATGCGCTGACCGGCTTGCAGAATCGGCGCAGCCTCGACGAACGCCTCGCGCACGCATTCGACACGGCCGTGCGCACGCAGCAGCCCCTGAGCTTCGCGCTGCTGGACATCGACCATTTCAAGCACATCAACGACGAGTATTCGCACGCCGCGGGCGACGAGGCGCTGCGCGAAGTCGCGCGCGTCCTACTTGAGGCGCTGGATCACGACGCGCTCCTGGCGCGCTGGGGCGGCGAAGAATTCGCCGTACTGTTTCCCACATCGACGCTCGAGGAGGCGCGCGCACGCTGCGAGCTCGCGCGCGCCGCCATCGAGAACCTCAACTGCGATGCGTTCGCGCCGGGCTGGCGCATGACGCTGAGCGGCGGCGTGTGCGACCGCACGGGCCTGGCGCACCACGAACGCCTCGTACGGCGCGCCGATCAGCTGCTGTACGAGGCGAAGCGGGCAGGGCGCAACCGGATCGTCGGTTAGGCCTTCGCCTTCGCGAGGGCCAGCCACGTATCGACGACGGTGTCGGGATTCAGCGACACCGACTCGATGCCCTGTTCCATCAGCCACAGCGCGAGGTCCGGGTGGTCGCTCGGGCCCTGGCCGCAGATGCCGACGTACTTGCCCTTGGCGCGTGCGGCCCGGATGGCCATCGATAGCAGCTTCTTGACCGCCGGGTCGCGCTCGTCGAACAGATTCGCGACGATGGCCGAGTCGCGGTCCAGGCCGAGCGTGAGCTGCGTGAGGTCGTTCGAACCGATCGAGAAGCCGTCGAACATCTCGAGGAATTCATCGGCCATCAGCGCGTTGGATGGCACCTCGCACATCATGATGACCTTCAGGCCATCCTTGCCTTGTTCGAGTCCGTTTTCCTTCAGCACGTCGAGCACGCGGCGGCCTTCGTCGAGCGTGCGCACGAACGGGATCATCACCCAGCAGTTGGTGAGGCCCATCGTGTCGCGCACCTTGCGCACGGCCTGGCATTCCAGCGCGAAGGCGTCCTTGAACGATTTGTCGACGTAGCGGCTCGCGCCGCGGAAGCCGATCATCGGGTTTTCTTCGTGCGGTTCGTACTTCGAACCGCCGATGAGGTTGGCGTATTCGTTCGACTTGAAGTCCGACAGGCGCACGATGACCGGATGCGGCGCCACCGACGCGGTGATCGTCGCGATGCCTTCGGCCAGGCGGTCGACGTAGAAGTCCACCGGGCTGGCGTAGCCGGCCATCTTGGCGTCGATCTTCTGCTTCGTGGCCGCGTCCTGCTTCGAATACTCGAGCAGCGCCTTCGGATGCACGCCGATGTGCGAGGCGATGATCATTTCCAGGCGCGCCAGGCCGATGCCCGCGTTCGGCAACATGCCGAAGTCGAACGCGCGGTCGGGGTTGGCGACGTTCATCATGATCTTCAGCGGCGCGGGCGGCATGTTGGCCAGGTCCGTCGTCGTGCGCTCGAAGGGCAGGGTGCCTTCGTAGATGAAACCCGTGTCGCCTTCGGCGCAGCTCACGGTGACGGCATTGCCATCCTGGATCAGGTCGAGCGCGTTGCCCGTGCCCACGACCGCCGGCACGCCGAGTTCGCGCGCGATGATCGCCGCGTGGCACGTCCGTCCGCCGCGGTTGGTGACGATGGCCGAAGCGCGCTTCATCACCGGCTCCCAGTCGGGGTCGGTCATGTCGGCGACGAGCACGTCGCCCGGCTGCACGCGGTTCATGTCGTCGAGCGAGCGCACGACGCGCGCCACGCCCGCGCCGATCTTCTGGCCGATGGCGCGGCCTTCGGCGACCACCGGGCCGCGGGAATTCAACGTGTAGCGTTCGATCTGCGTGGCGTGGCCGCGCGACTTCACCGTTTCCGGGCGCGCCTGCACGATGAAGAGCTTGCCGCTGACGCCGTCCTTCGCCCACTCGATGTCCATCGGGCGGCCGTAATGCTGCTCGATGATCAGCGACTGGCGCGCGAGTTCGTGCACGTCGTCGTCGCTGATGGAGAAGGTGTTGCGCAATTCCGCCGGCGTGTCTTCGTTGCGCACGCGTTCGCCCGGGGCGGACGAATACACCATGCGGATCTGCTTGGCGCCGAGCGAGCGGCGCAGGATGGCCGGCTTGCCCTGCTTCAACGTGGGCTTGAAGACGTAGAACTCGTCGGGATTGACCGCGCCCTGCACGACGTTCTCGCCCAGGCCGTAGCTGGCGGTGATGAACACCACGTCGCGGAAACCCGATTCGGTGTCGAGGGTGAACAGCACGCCCGACGCGCCGACGTCGGAACGCACCATCAACTGCACGCCGGCGGAGAGGAACACGTCTTCGTGCTTGAAGCCGTGGTGCACGCGATACGCGATGGCGCGATCGTTGTAGAGCGAGGCGAAGACTTCCTTGACCTTGCGCACGACATCGTCGGCGCCGGTGACGTTGAGGAAGGTCTCCTGCTGGCCGGCGAAGCTCGCGTCCGGCAGGTCTTCGGCGGTGGCCGACGAACGCACGGCCACAGCGACTTCGCCGCCGCCGTTGTCGGCGCACAGCTTCTGATAGGCAGTGCGGATGTCGGCGTCGAGGTCGGGCTGGAGCGGGGCGTCGATCACCCAGCCGCGGATTTCGGCGCCGGCCTTGTTGAGCGCGGGGACGTCCTCGACGTCCAGCGTGGCGAGGCGGTCGAAGATGCGCTGGTGCAGGGTGTTGTGCGCGATGAAGGCCTTGAAGGCGTCGGCCGTCGTGGCGTACCCGCCGGGGACGGAGACGCCGAGTTTCGCGAGGTTGCCGATCATCTCGCCGAGCGAGGAATTCTTGCCGCCCACCTGCGCCAAGTCGGTCAATCGCAGGTCGTGCAACCACAGGATATTGGCGCTCAAGGCGTGGGGCTCCGGCTCGAAGGGGGGAGAAAGCGCGGTATTTTACAGTCCCCGTGTCACTACTGCCTGCACATGACCCAGACCCGCCCGGTCTTCTACGTCTCCGACGGCACCGGCATCACGGCCGAGACCATCGGCCACAGCCTGCTGACCCAGTTCGCGGACACGCGGTTCACCACCGACCGCATCCCGTTCGTCGACACCGCCGAGAAAGCCCGCGAGGCCTCGCACCGCATTCGTGAGGCCGGCGAGGCCGCCGGGCTGCGGCCCATCGTGGTCAACTCCTGCGTCGACAACGAGCTCTATCGGATCCTGGCCGAGAGTGGCGGGCTGATGCTCGACATCTTCGCGCCCTTCATCGAGCCGCTGGAGCGGGAGCTGGGCGAGCAGCGCAAGCTGCGGGTAGGGCAGGCGCACGGCATGGTCGATTTCGAGGCCTACCACCGCCGCATCAACGCGATGAATTACGCGCTGACGCACGACGACGGCATCAGCATGGATTTCGACGATGCAGAAGTGATCCTGGTCGGCGTGTCGCGGGCGGGCAAGACGCCCACCTGCGTGTATCTGGCGCTGCATTACGGTATCTGCGCGGCCAACTATCCGCTGACCGAAGACGATCTGGAGGCCGATCGCCTCCCGGACAAGTTGCGCGCGCATCGCCACAAGTTGTTCGGCCTGACGATCGACCCGACGCGCCTGCACCAGATCCGCCAGGAACGCCGGCCCAATTCGCGCTACGCGCAGTTCGACACGTGCAAGCGCGAAGTGGCGCAGGCCGAACACATCTTCCGCAACGAACGGCTGACGACGTTGAGCACCACGCACACGTCCATCGAGGAGATCGCCGGCAAGGTGCTCACCACGCTGGGCATCCACCGGGTGATGTTCTGACAGCGTGAATCCAAGGGCCTTTTTTCGAGACGTTTTGCGGCCGTTGGGAAAGTAAAACGTTAGGCCTGCAAATGCGCGCCGTCAATGCTGCGCGCATGGGGATCGGGCGTGTAGGATCGGGCCATGAGCAGACTCGCACCACGCACCACGCGCATCCCGAAATTGAGCCGCTTCGGCTGGCTGATGGGGCTGTACGCGGAGAACCACGTGCGCCTGGTGCGCCTGTTCGAACCGCAGGACCTGCCGGTCGGCCGCTACGTCTCCAGCGTGGGCGACGGCCTCGACGTCATCCTGGATGTCGTCGAGCGCCATGCCTACACGGTGGAACTGCGATTGAGCTACGCCATGCACGACCCGGTAACCGGCCAGCCGGATCCGTCGGCGCACCTGCGCCTGTATCGCGATGCGCAGCAGGTGGAGGCCACGCACTGTTACGTCGGGCGGCGCTGGCAGGACGTCATCGGCATGTATCCGCCGCCGGAAGAAGTCGTTTGCCATCGGCTGCGGATGAACACATTCCTGGGCAAGTGGATCCAGTACCTGGCAGAGCAGGGCCACGGAGCGGCCACGCTGGTGCGCCTGCCGACCGAATCGGTCGTGATCGCGGCCTGAGTCGACGCATCGCTTCCGCATCGTCGGCGTTTCAAAAAAGTGTTGACGGTCTCCGGAGTGGACCCTAAACTTGCCGGCTTCCAGCAGTGGGGCCATAGCTCAGCTGGGAGAGCGCCTGCATGGCATGCAGGAGGTCGCCGGTTCGATCCCGGCTGGCTCCACCAAAAAATTCAAGTTGCAAACAGCTACTGTCCCCATCGTCTAGAGGCCTAGGACATTACCCTTTCACGGTAGCGACCGGGGTTCGAATCCCCGTGGGGACGCCAATCAAAACCCGCTGACTCGTCAGCGGGTTTTTTTTGCGCCGCGATTTACTGCGGAACGAGCGCGAACGAAATTCGGCAAGACGCGAACGCGCCGACGGCGGATCAACGTTCCATCCAGGGCGCGGTCCATGCCTGCAAAGTCGATCGCGCGAATGCCGCAACGGCAACCAATCGCAGCGTAAGAGCAGTGCGTGTCAACGCGTCGCTTCGAGGGAGTCCAGTGGCGCCGGAGCCGTGCCAGTACACGTTCGGTCCTAGTTCGCACGGAAGATGCATTATGCGAAGTTTCGTATAGGGATATCAGCGGGTTCTCCTTGCGGCTCCCGCCTCTCCTCCGGCCAGCAATCTGAGTGAAACCAGAGGCTTGAGGCTTCCACCTCAAGCCTTTTGGCTCCCAACATCAAGTTCGTTCATGCGTACCGCTACTTCGCACTCCGGTGCGGGCCCACGTGGACGTGGGTGCTCGCGTCGCTGACTTCGCCGCGGTCGTCGGTCACAACGACCCGGACGATTCGGTGTTCGGTTTCGGGGACCTGCACGGTGACCTCGAATGGCGGCGCGGTCTTCGTGCCCACTGGCTGGAAGTTCGCGACGAACAGGTCGCTGTCTGCCAGGAAGAACTCGACGGACTTGATCTGACCGTCGTCGTCCCTGGCATCCGCCGACAGGATCACGGTACCGGGCGCGTCGCCTGGCCGTGCTTGCATGCTGACCACCGGCGGCAGGTTTTCGACGCCAACAACCAGCTTGTCCTCGACCGTCGACAATCCCTCGGCGTCTTCCGCCACCACGCGCAGGCGTTGCGGGCCCAGTCCCGGGGTCCATTCGAAGGTATTGGCGCCCGCCTCCGTTTGCACGGGTTTGTCATCGACGAACAGCGTGACTTTGCGAATCTCGCCATTCGGGTCCACCGCGTCGACGTTCAACTTCAACGGCTGACCCGCGTGCACCAGGGCGTCTTGAAGCATCATCCGCACGCTCGGCGGTTCCGATGCAACCGCGCGGTTGGCGGCGAGCGATGCGTCGAAAACCAGGTCGTCCAGCGCGTTGTCGTTGAACTGATGCACCTCGACTGCGAGTACGTTGGGGCCTGCGTGCAGCAGATCGGGCGGTAGGCGCACCGGAAAATACGCGAGCTCCGCAGCGCCCGTGACCGGCTTGAGCGCTTGCTTGTCGAAGTTGGCGCGATGCACTTCGCGGCCATTGAGGTACACGACGGCGCCGTCATCGGCACGCAGGCGCAGCGTCAGGTCGCGTAGCAAACGCGGATCTTCGATGTCGAACCGCTTTCGGAAATACGCAACTCGCGTCCCTGCGGCGACGGCCGACATCGCTTCCACGTCCGGTGCGAAGCCTAGCGGTGCCGGCGCTTCCTGCCATTTCGCGTCGTCGTAATCGAGTGCGGCCCAGTCGCCAGGCGGTTGGTCGAACGTCGCATGCCGCCAAATGCTGCGTTCCTTGACCAGGTTGAGTTGTGATACGTCCAGCTGGAATCGCACGCCGCCGACCATCGCTTCGCCGGCGGCGCCATCCGTACGTCTTTGCACGACGTCGAACAGCAACGGCGCCTTCATCGGCTTGTAGTTGCGACGCAGATGGAACACGACCCGCAGCGGGAACCGCTCGCCCGGCTTCAAGGCGATTCCGTTCAGCACATCGTCCGTGCCCTTCAATCGCAGGAACGCGAAATCCTTCGGCGCACCGCGAATCCCCTGCGCCTCCCGCGCATTCACCCTGCCCTGTGTGCCCTGCCCCTGCAGGCGACGGAACAGTTCCGTCGGCATGCCCACCTCGATCGCCTGCACGTAACGTCCGAACGCCGCGTACCGCTGTGGAACTTCGCGGAACAACAGATCGGCCATCATCTCGCCGTCGGTGTCGTTCGCGATCAGCATCGACATCGCCGCCATCGTGCCGGTGAAGTCGTCGACGACCTGGATGTTCTTCCACGCCAGGTTGTTGCCGTTGCGCACGTTGGCGTTGATGTCCGTCGTTTCGCTGGTCGCGATCGGCGTCACGCGGCCCAGCAGACAGAAATGATGCTCGTCGCCGAGACATGCGTAATGCGCGGGATTCGGCGGATACCACGGAATCTCGAGGATGACCGCCTGGCCTGCCGGGATGACAGGGATCGTCAGCGGCGCGGTGTCGTACACAGGTGGCGTCAGCACCGAGCGATCGAAACTCGTCTTCGTCACGATGAAGCCTGTGCCGCTCGTCCACGGATCGATGGCCGAGCCGGTCGGCACGGTGCCGTTCCAAGGTCGCAAGCCCCCCGTCAGCACCGGCGCGGTCGCCGATGTGCCATATGCCGTCGCGCCTTCGAATCGCGCCGTGTTGGCGCGCTGCCACCGCGCCCACAATTCGTCGACCTTGCCGTGCAACAGGAAGAAGAACGGATCGCGTGCTGCCGTCGCGGCGACCGCCATCGAACCGCCCGTGCCGCCGATGTAGTTGTGGTTCGTCTTGTGGTTCGGCGCGTTCTCCAGCTGGAAGCTGAAGTTCTCGGAAGCGACGCTGCCGCGATAATTGTCCCAGCCCAACTGCGTCGCATCGGAATTGGTGCCCGGCGATCCCGCACTGAGGTTGCGAACGACCGTCGCGCTTTCCGACGTGTGCGGCTCCAGGGCCGGCGACAACGGCGCGCCCATTCCGGTGCCACCGGTGCCGCGTCCGGAATTGCCCATGAAGCTCGACGTGTAGAGATTCACGCCGCCGGTGCTCGTCGGGTCCTGCGTCCATTGCCAGTACATCAATTTGACGCGCGGATCGGCCTCCTGCAGCAGCAACTCCAGACGATTGATGAACTCGCGATGCCACGGCAGGAAACCTGCGTTGTCGTGTTCCGGCGCACGCACGTGGACTTGTTGTTGCTTGGTCCAGTAGTTGTAGCCGGTGAGCAATGCGAACGCCGGCGTGGTGGCGATCTCGATGTAGGCATCCCGCAGGCGCGTCCGTTCGGCAGCGCTGGCAGTGGCCGCATTGACGCGCGGCTTGGTGATCTCCGCACCCATCATGCGGTCGGCGCCACACACCGTGGTGTAGGCGTCGACCCAACTGTTCGGCCATGCCAATCCGGACGACGCTTTCGCCCAGTACAGATGCAACTGCTCGGTGCCGCTCGACGCCGTCGTTCCACGGTTCCGCACGCGCACGTACACATAGTTCGGCAACCCGTAGCGCGGATCGCGATATTCCGGATTCTGGTGCGCCGCTGGCGTCCATGGCGGCGACGCGGGATTGAACGGTGTCGGCCGCCAATTGGGATCCGGGCTCGTGCGCACCCAGATGTCTTCCGAAATCCACATCGGCCCGGTATCGGGATTGGGTTGCGCGCCGGTATCGGCCGGCGTGTCGCGGATGTAGAGATCCGCTTGGGCGAACGCTGCGTTCGACGCGCACAGTGCAAGCGCGACGATCACGCCGCGCTGCAATCTCGTGACCTTCATGGCCAACCTCCTTGGCGGCCCCTGCAAGAGGGATGACGCAAGGAGTCGCCCGGATGGGTCACGTATTCAGCAAATCATTCGCGATCGTCGCTGCCCGATACCAATAGAACACCGCCCGCCACCCGTAAACGGCACGGCCAGGAGGTCAGTCATCGATCACACCCCCTTGCATGCGGCCTGCACTTTATCGCCCAACGCGCGGAGTTGCTCGAAGGTGCGCTCGAGGCCCAATCCATCCAGCACGCGTTGCTCTTCCGCGCGCGCGGCGACGCAGGCTTGGCGTTGACGGGTACGCTTGTCGGCCTTCGCAGGCTTGGCCCCTCCCCCGCCGGACTTTGTCGATTTCGGCTTCGCGTTCTTCGCCGCCTTCGGCTTCTCTTCGCTTCCCTCCCCTACCCGCGACTCGGGCAGTGCGATCGTCCTCGTCAGCCGGCTGCCTGCGGCGCACGCTGTGTCCTGATAGGACACGGCGCCGTCGGAAGACACGCAGCGGAACAATTCGGACGAGGAGAGAAGCAACACCCACCACGGCAATCGCTGCATGTCGGCATCCATTCCGATCGAAAGGAGTGATGGCGGCGGGCGCCCGCTGCCGGAGTCGGCGAATCTCCGGTTCTTGGGGGCATCGCGGGATCAGCGGGGCGCCGCCGCCATCGGTGTCCAGAATGCCGATGCGCAGACGCGAGCGCAGTCAGCCAATCCCGCATCGTGTCGTCAGATTTCCCCGAATCGCGTCGCGCCAACCCGGCCGATCAATCCTCGATCACGCGCCAGGTGTTCCGCCCCGCCGCCTTCGCCTCGTACAACGCTTTGTCGGCCAAGGCGATCAATGCATTCGCGGACGCCGCCTGCAGGACGAACGCGATTCCGATGCTCGCGCCGAACGACAACGCCGCCCCTTCGAACACCACCGGTGCCTGCGACACCGCCAGGATCTTCCCCACCACGACTTCGGCGTCTTCTACCGCGCGCGCATCTTCGATCAACACGACGAACTCATCGCCGCCCAATCGGGCCACCACGTCGACGTCGCGCACGCACGCGGTCAATCGCTCCGCGAACGCCTGCAACACCGCATCGCCCGCCGGATGCCCATGCGTATCGTTGATCGCCTTGAACTTGTCGAGATCCAGCGACATCAACACCAGCGGCGTGCCCTGTCGGCGCGACCGCGCGATCGCATGTTCAAGACGCTCATCGAACTGCCGCCGATTCCCCAACCCCGTCAACGTATCCACGCGCGCGAGCTTCGCCAGCGCCTGCTCGGCTTCCTTCAACGGCGTGATGTCGAACGTCAGCGCATAGAAACCACGATTGCTGCCATCCGGCGCGTTATCCGGCACGAAATGCGATTGCAGATAGCGCCCCGCCGACGATCCGCTCGGCTCGCGCTCGAACTTCTGCTCCTGCCCTTCCAGGGCACGATGGATGAAGGGCGCCCACTCGTCATAGGCCTCCTCGCCCCGCGCCTCGCGGATCGTGCGCCCCAACAGCTCGTCGGGTTTGCGCCCGAACAAGCGCTCGTAATACGCATTGATGAAGGTGTACCGCTCCTCGGCGTCGATATGGACGATCAACGCCGGCATGTTGTCGGCCACCGCACGCAGGCGCGACTGGCTTTCATCGAGCGCCGCCAGCGCCTGCATCCGCTTGCTGATGTCGCGCGCCGATGCCACGAGCTCCCACGGCGAATCCGGGTCGCCGCTTTCCACGCGCTCGGCAGCCACCTCGACCCAGATCTCGTACCCCGCCTTGTGCAGGATGCGAAACGTCACCGGCTCGCTGACGCCCGTCGCCGCGATGCGCTGGAAAGCCGCCGACGCTTCCGGGATGTCCTCGGGGTTCACCAGGTCCCAACGCGCGCGCAGGAATTCCTCCGGCTCATACCCGAGCACATGCCGGATCGCCGGAGACACATAAGAGGGCGCGCCTTCCGCCGACATGCGCACGACCAGGTCGCGCGAGAAATCCGCCAGCGTGCGGTACCGAACCGCCAGGCGCCGCCGTTCCGACAACCCTGTCGCCACCGGGAACGCGAGCATGCATGTCGCCGCGACGAACAATTGCAGCAGCAACGTCCGCTGCAACAACGACGCACCCGAGACCAAGGCGAATGGCCCCGTCTCCAGCGCCGTCGCCACGCCGCTCATCACCGCGATGATGACCGTCGCGCCGACCACGCCCGCGAACCCGTGCCGGAACACCACCAGCATCAAGGGCACGAACACGAGGAACAGCAACGGCAACCGTTCCTGCATGAACACGACCGCGCACACACCGATCAGCGCGCCCATGCACAGCGCGTAATCGACGTGCCGGCCCGGCCGCCCGATGATCCACCGCCCCTCGCGCCGCGCGACGACAACGAGCGTCGCCACGATCACCATGCCGATGACGTGCGCCGTGTACCAAGTGAGGAACACCTCGCCGAAGGACGCGCCGCCGCGCAAGGCGTTGATCGACGCGGCGAGCAATGCCGAAATCGCGCACGCGACCAGCGTCGACGTCGTGGCGGTGAACGCCAGCGTCAATAGCCGCGAGGCATCGGTGATGTCCGGCACGCGCACCCGGATCGCCCCGGCGATGCATGCGATTTCCAGCACGTTGGCCAGCGAGTTGCCGACCGATGGCACGAGCGCATCGCCGTGCAACATGCGCGCGACGAACTCGCCGATCCACCCGGCCGCGATGAACCAGCGCCAAGCCCGCGTCGGCACGAAGAGCAACACGCCGACGACGATGCCGTTGGCGATCCACACCGACGACACGCTGCCCGCGACGCGCGTCAGGTCGATCGCGATCCACGCGAACACCGCGGTGGCGATCGCGAGCAACAGCAGGCGGCCCGGCATCCCGGGCCACCGCTGTGAATGCACTGCCGTCGCCATCACGTGCGCAACGCTTGCGAAAGAATCAGCGCCCTCGCCCCAGCCACCAGGCGATCGGCGCACTGGCGATCAGCAAGCCCAGGCCCGAATCGAGCAACGCACCGACGGTGAAATCCATCGGGAAGCGATACCAATTCCAGTACGGCACGCTGGTGGCCAACCACGCCAACACGCCGAGCACGCCGCCCATCAACACGCGCCGGCCGAACGACACCGGCGCCATCGCGAGGATCCAAGCGGCGAGCAACCCGATCAGCACGTCGTTGACGAACTGCTTCGTCAGCGCCGGCCCCATCGTCTGCAGGTTCTGGTTCGGCGTCGGGTCCCACACCACGAAGGCCGATGGCGCGTCCTTGTACTTGGTGGTGAAGGCGTTCATCGCCTCCTTGTCCTGCCACATCGCCGGGTCCATGCCCGGGATCATGTAGACGCCCGCACCCTTGTCGGTGCTGGCCCGCAACGCGGTCATCGCCGAGTCCTGGTTGCTGGCGACCTTCATGCCCATTTCGCCGATGGGCAGCACGACGTGGGCGACCACGCCCCACAGGAACAACACGATTCCGCCGATCAAACCGGCGACGAAGATCCGCATGGCCGTCCCCTTCCGATGCGCGGCGGATGCCGCATCGGCGAGGATGCACCCGGGCACGGCCCCGCGGCAACTCAGTACGGCGGGCGAATCCACGTCGCGGTGCGTGCGCCGAGCCACACCAGCACCAAGCCTGCGACCAGTGTCACACCGAGATACAGCAACGCCTGGTCGCTGCGATGCGAGCGTGCGAACAGCAGGCATTCGAGCATCAACGCCGAATACGTCGTCAGCCCGCCGAGGAATCCGACGATCACGAACGCGCGCCAATACAGCGCCGACGGCCCGCGCGCCTCAAGCCACACCGCGATGAAGCCCACGAGATACGCACCGACGAGATTCGCGGTGAGCGTGCCCCACGGCATCGAATCACCGAAGCGCCGCAACATCGCCCCACCCACCCAGAACCGCCCGGCGGCGCCGAGCGCGCCACCGGCCATCACCAGCATCAACTGCGTCCACCAACTGCTCATGCGACCCCCTCTTCCGGGCGTGCCTGCAACGGCAACAACACGAGCCCGGCGCACACGGCGAGCGCCGCGCTCGCGCCGAAGGCCAGCATCGGCGCGCCGTTCTCCCACAACATGCCGAACATGGCCGATGCGGGCAGCAACAGCAAGCCGGTGACGAGGTAATACCAGCCGAACGCAGTGCCCGCACTGCGCGCCGGAATCAGATCGGCGACCAACGCGCGCTCGGCGCCTTCGATCGTTGCGGTCACCAAGCCATAGGCGGGAAACAACACCCACAACCAATGCCGGTCGATCGGCACGACGCCGAGCAACACGTACAGCAGTGCATAGCCCGCCCATCCCGAGAGGATCAGGCGCTTGCGCCCGATGCGGTCGGAGAGCGCGGACAACGGCGTCGATGCCAGCGCCGCCACCGCGGAGAAGGCGGCCCACAGCAGCGTGATTTGGCTTGCGCCGAGCCCGAGGTCCTGCGCGCGCAGCAGCAGGAACATGTTCGACGCGTTGCCGAGCGTGAACAGCCCGAGCGCGACGAGATATCGCCGATACGGCGCAGGCAGCGCGGTGAAACGCCAGTCGATCGGTCCGGTCGACTTCACCTGCGTAGGCGTCGGTTCGCGCAACCGCAACGCCATGATCAGCACGAATACCGCCGGCACGATCGCCAGCAAGAAGATGTGGCGCAAGGAGAATCCGGCAGCCAGCAACGCAGCGGCGATCAACGGGCCGATCACCGCGCCTGCGTTGTCCATTCCGCGATGCAGGCCATACGCGAGCCCGCGTTGCTCGGGGGCGACGCTCGCGGCGAGCATCGCGTCGCGCGGTGCCGAGCGCAGGCCCTTCCCCACCCGGTCGACGAAACGGAAGAACAACACGCCGAACCAGCTTGTCGCGATGCCGATCAACGGCCTTGCGATGCCCGCGAGTCCATAGCCGACGACGACGAAGGGTTTAATGCGTCGCATGCGATCGGCCAACGCGCCGGACGCGAGTTTCAGCAGACTGCTCGCGGCTTCGGCGACGCCTTCGATCCAACCGAGCGCTTTCGGCCCGGCCATCAGCACGCTCGCCACATACAGCGGCACGAGCGGGTAGATCATGTCGCTTGCCGCGTCGTTGAGGAGGCTGATCGCACCCAGCAGCCACACCGTGTTCGGCAGGCTGGCGAGGGCGCGACGCATCAGGCGTCGTTCCCGTCGGTGTCCGAGCGCGCTTGCGCACGCGCGGCGCGCAGTGCGTCGAGCTTCTCTTTCATGCGGCCTTCCAAGCCGCGGTCGGTCGGCGCGTAGTACACGCGTTCGCCCATCGCGTCGGGGAAACCGGTCTGGCCCAGGGCGATGCCGCCGGCGGCATCGTGGTCGTACTGGTAGCCCTTGCCGTAGCCAAGTTGTTTCATCAGCTTCGTGGGGGCGTTGCGGATGTGCATCGGGACGTCGAGCGTGCCGTATTCCTCGACGTCGCTGCGGGCCTGGTTCCAGGCCATGTAGGCGGCGTTGGATTTCGATGTCGTCGCGAGATAAATCGCGACTTGCGCGAGTGCGAGGTCGCCTTCGGGCGAGCCGAGGCGGTCGTAGGTGCCCCACGCATCGACAGCCATTTCCAGTGCGCGCGGGTCGGCAAGCCCGATGTCTTCGACCGCCATGCGCGTGAGCCTGCGCGCGAGGTAACTGGCGTCCGCGCCGCCATCCATCATGCGCGCCAGCCAATACAACGCGGCATCGGGATTGGAACTGCGCACCGACTTGTGCAGCGCGGAGATCTGGTCGTAGAACTGCTCGCCGCCCTTGTCGAAGCGGCGCGTGCGGTCGGCCAGCACCTGCGCGAGCGTCTGTTCGGTGATGGTGCCGCCCTCCCCCGCCAGGTCCGCCGCGATCTCCAGGAACGTCAGCGCGCGGCGGACGTCGCCGTCGGCGGCTTTGGCGATGAGCAGCAGTTGCTCCTGCGCGATGTGCAGATCGCGGTCGCCGAGGCCGCGCTCCTTGTCATCGAGCGCGCGTTGCAACGCGACGGCGATGTCTTCCGGCGACACCGATTCCATCACGTGCACGCGGCAGCGTGAGAGCAACGCGGAATTGAGTTCGAACGACGGGTTCTCCGTGGTCGCGCCGACGAACAGGATGGTGCCGCGTTCGATGTGCGGCAGGAACGCATCCTGCTGCGCCTTGTTGAATCGGTGCACTTCGTCCACGAACATCACGGTGCGCCGGCCTTCGCTGAAACGCAGTCCCGCTTCGGCGAGCACTTGCCGCACTTCGGGCAGGCCGACGAGCACGGCGGAGACCGCGCGGAATTCAGCGTCGGCGTACGTCGCGAGCAGTTGCGCGAGCGTCGTCTTGCCGCAGCCCGGCGGGCCCCAGAGGATCATCGAATGCACGCGGCCGGATTCGACCGCGCGGCGCAACGCCGTGCCCGGTGCGAGCAGGCGGCGCTGGCCGACCATTTCGTCGATCGTGCGCGGCCGCATCCGCTCGGCGAGCGGACGCAGCGCGTCGCGGTCGACGCTCAGGAGGTCGGGTTCGGGTATCGCGGGGGTTCGGGTTCGCGCCACGCCGCGATGATAACGATCAGCCGCCCGCGACGACGTCGACGCCCTTCGGCGGCGCGAAGGTGAAGGTGCCCTTCGCGAAGCTCGGGTTGCGCTTCCAGCTCGCGAAGCGCAGCTCGGTGCGCTGGCCCAGCGGGTCGACGATCCGCATCTGCTTGAGGCCCGCGTTGTCGAAGCCCAGGCGCGCGGTTTCGAAGCTGGCGTTCTCGGCGTTGCGCGGGCGCAGTTCGATCCAGTCCAGGCCGTCGGCGGCCGGGAGTTCCTTGACGAGGAATTCCTTGTCCAGGCGCGTCGGATCGATCAGCGCGGCGAGCGGCGAGCTTTGCTCTTCCACGCCCTGTGCGCGCTTGGTGACTTGCTTGAGGTCGGGGTCGTAGACCCACACGGCCTTGCCGTCGGCGACGATGAGTTGCTCGAACGGCTTGGCGTACTCCCAGCGGAAGTTGCGCGGCGCCGACATCGCGACGCGGCCGCTGGAGCTTTCCTTCTTCTTGCCGTTCGCATCGAAGACCTGCTGGGTGAACGTGCCGTCCAGCCCCTTGAGGTTTTTCGTGAACGCAGTGAGGTCGTCACGGCCGCCGGCATGGGCAGTGCCGGCGAGGAGCGCGGTGGTCAGGGCGAGCGTCAACAGGCGCATGGCGGGGTCCACTGGAATGCGATGAGCGGAGTCTGCCCGCGAATTGATGAATGGGGGATCACGCCCCTGCTCCGCATTACTTCGGCGGCGGCGGCGCGAGCACGCTGCGGTCGCCGTTGTGCTCCGGCGGCGTCACCACGCCCGCGGCTTCCATCGCTTCGATCAGGCGCGCGGCGCGGTTGTAGCCGATCTTCAACCGGCGTTGAACGCCCGAGATCGACGCACGCCGGGTTTCGGTGACGATGCGCACCGCTTCGTCGTACAGCGGATCGGATTCGTCGCCGCCACCACCGCCGGATTCCGGCAGGCCGGTCGCGCCGACCACCACGCCCTCGCCCAGCGTCTGCACTTCGTCCAGCACGCCTTCGATGTAATCCGGCGCGCCGCTGATCTGCTTCAGATGCTCGACGACGCGATGCACTTCCTCGTCGCTCACGAATGCGCCATGCACGCGCTCGGGCATTGCGGTGCCCGGCGGGAGATACAGCATGTCGCCGTGGCCGAGCAGCGTTTCGGCACCCGACTGGTCGAGGATGGTGCGCGAGTCGATCTTGCTCGACACCTGGAAGGCGATGCGCGTGGGGATGTTCGCCTTGATCAAGCCGGTGATCACGTCCACCGACGGGCGCTGCGTCGCGAGGATCAGGTGGATGCCTGCGGCGCGCGCCTTCTGCGCCAGGCGAGCGATGAGTTCTTCGACCTTCTTGCCGACGATCATCATCATGTCGGCGAATTCGTCGATGAAGATGACGATGAACGGCATCGTTTCCAGCGGACGCGGCGCTTCGCCGAGTTCCGGGTTCGGCTTGAACAGCGGATCCATCATCGGCTGGCCGGCGCCGATGGCGTCGGTGACCTTCTTGTTGAAGCCCGCGAGGTTGCGCACGCCGACCGCGGACATCAGCTTGTAGCGGCGCTCCATCTCCGCGACGCACCAACGCAGGCCGTTGGCCGCTTCCTTCATGTCGGTGACCACCGGTGCCAGCAGGTGCGGGATGCCCTGGTACACGGACAGTTCCAGCATCTTCGGGTCGATCATCAACATCCGCAGATCCTTCGCGGACGCCTTGTACAGCAGCGACAACACCATCGCGTTGACCGCGACCGACTTGCCCGAACCAGTGGTACCGGCGACGAGCAAGTGCGGCATGCGCGCAAGGTCCGCCACCGTCGGGCGGCCGGCAATGTCCTTGCCGAGTGCGAGCGTGAGCGGGCTGCCGCTCTTGTCGTATTCCTTCGAGCGCAGCAACTCGCTGAGGAAGATCATTTCGCGCGAAGTGTTGGGCGTTTCCAGGCCAACGACCGACTTGCCCGGGATGACATCCACCACGCGCACCGACTTCACCGACAGGCCGCGCGCGATGTCCTTGTCGAGCGAGGAGATCTGGCTGACCTTCACGCCCGGCGCGGGTTCGAGTTCGAAGCGCGTGATCACCGGGCCGGGATACGCACCGACCACCTGCGCGTCGATGCGGAAATCCTTGAGCTTGAATTCGATCTGGCGCGACAGCGTCTCGAGCGTTTCCTCGCTGTAACCCTTGGGCTGCGGCTTGGGATCGTCGAGCAAGGCGAGCGGCGGGAGGCCCGTGCCGTCGCCGGTGTGGAACAGCGGGATCTGCGTTTCGCGCTTGGCGCGGTCGCTCTTCTCGACGACGGGCGCCGGCGGTGGTTCGATCTTCACCGGCGCACGCTTGGCGCGCAGCTCGGTTTCGATCTTGCGGGTCTCTTCGCGTTCTTCGCGGAAGGCGCGCGCCTGCTGCCATTCGGCCGCCTGCTGCGTGCCGCGGCGGAACAGCGGCGGAATCTTGAGCACCCAACCGCCGATGCGGTCCATCACCGTCAGCCACGAAATGCCGGTGGCCAGCGTGGTGGAAATCAGCAGCAGCGCGACGAGGAAGAGATTGGCGCCCACCGGGCCGAACGCCTGGTAGAGCGAGCGGCCGACGAGCTGGCCGAGGATGCCGCCGCTGCCGGCCGAGAAGTCGGGGGCGGCGCCAATGCGCAGATGCAGGAAGCCGGTGGCCGACACGAGGAAGCCGACGATGCCGACCAGCCGCAACGCCGGGCCGAGGTCGGCTTCACCGTCCCCATCGCTGTCCATGCCGAACAGCGCGATCCAGGCGATGAGGCCGAGCATGATGGGCAGCAGGAACGCGACGTAGCCGCACAGCGACAGCATCACGTCCGCGATCCATGCGCCGACCACGCCGCCGAAGTTGTGCAGCGGCGCGGTGACGCTGCCGGAATCCGACCAGCCCGGGTCGTCAGGCGAGAAGGTCCACAGGCTCGCCATCAGGTAGACGAGCACCGGGGCGATGGCAATCAGCGCGAGGTCGCGCCACAGGCGCTGGCGGCGTGCGCCGCCGCCCGCGGCAGCCTGGGCCGCCGCGTTCTTGCGCTTGGTCTTCCCGCCTTCCATCGCCACCGGCCTTGCCGACACGTACGACCTGCCTTGAGGTGTATCCCCTAGGGCCTTGATCCTACGTCAAACTTTCATGTCCTGCAGCGCGGGATGCACGATCTTGCCGGCTTCGACGTTGATGCCGCGCACCAGCGCCTCGTTGGAGCGCCAGTTGCCCGAGGCCAGCTTGTTCACCCACGGCAGGATGGCCGCGCAGATGGCCTGCGAGGAGGTCTGCGGCACGGCGCCCGGCATGTTGGTCACGCAGAAGTGGGTCACGCCCTCCTCCACGTACGTCGGCTCCTTCCAGGTGGTCGGGCGCGAAGTTTCGAAGCAGCCGCCCTGGTCGATCGAGATGTCGACGACGATCGAGCCGTCCTGCATGCCCTTGAGCATTTCGCGCGTCAGTACGTGCGGCGCGCGGGCGCCGGTGACGAGCACGGCACCGACGACGAGGTCGGCCGTGGCCACTTCGCGCGCGACGACGTCGGCGTACGGATACAACGTGGTCACGTTGTTGCCCAGCTGCATCATTTCGTCCATGCGGTCCTGGCGCATTTCGAACACGACCACGTTCGAACCGCCCGCCGCGGCGAGCTCGGCCGACGCGCGGCCGGCCTTGCCGCCGCCGAAGACCACGACCTTGCCGCGCTCGGTGGACGGCAGGCCGCCGAGCAGCTTGCCCTTGCCGCCTTCGGGCTGGTGCAGCAGGTGCGTGCCGACCTGCACCGCGATCTTGCCGGCGATTACCGACATCGGCGCCAGCAGCGGCAGGTCGCCGTTGGGCAGCTCGACGGTTTCGAATGCGACGCCGGTCAGGCCGATGTCGAGCAGCTGGCGCGTGAGCTTGGGCTCGGCCGCCAGGTGCAGGTAGCAGAACAGCAGGTGATCCTTGCGCAGGTGCTTGAGGTCGCCTTCGATCGGCTCCTTCACCTTGACGATGAGCTCGCCCTTTTCGTACAGCGCGGCCGCATCCGGCGCGATCTTGACGCCGAGCTGGGTGTACTGCTCGTCCTTGAAGCCGCTCTTCAGGCCGGCACCCTGCTCCAGCCACACTTCGTGGCCACGCTTGACGAGGTCGCCCGCGGCGGCCGGCACCAGCGCGACGCGGCCTTCGAGGGTCTTGGTTTCCTTGGGGACGCCGATCCGCATTGCAGTGTTCTCTTCGTGGAAGGCGCAAGCGCCTTGTGTTGTCGTGGGGGCGCCGCCACTATTCCGCGACACGCGGCGGCTGTCGAAATCAGTCGCGCATCTTACGCGAAACCCCCACCGGACGCCCCTGCATGACCTCTGCGAAGCATTGCTCCCTGCTCATCCTCGGCTCAGGCCCTGCCGGCTGGACCGCCGCCGTCTACGCCGCGCGCGCCAACCTCAAGCCGGTCGTGATCACCGGCCTGCAGCAGGGCGGCCAGCTGATGACGACCACGGAAGTCGACAATTGGCCGGGCGACGCGCACGGGCTGATGGGCCCGGCGCTGATGGAGCGCCTGCAGGCGCATGCGGAACGCTTCGATACCGAAGTCATCTTCGACCACATCCACACGGCCGACCTCTCGCAGCGCCCGTTCCGCCTGAAGGGCGACTCGGGCGAATACACCGCCGATGCGCTGATCATCGCGACCGGCGCCACCGCGAAGTACCTCGGGCTGGAATCGGAACAGCAGTTCCTGGGCCGCGGCGTCAGCGCATGCGCGACGTGCGACGGGTTCTTCTTCAAGGACATGGACGTGGCGGTCATCGGCGGCGGCAACACCGCGGTCGAGGAAGCGCTGTACCTGTCCAACATCGCGCGCAAGGTCTACCTGGTGCACCGCCGCGACACGCTGCGCGCCGAAAAGATCATGCAGGACAAGCTCTTCGCGAAGGTGCAGGCCGGCAAGATCGAGCCGATCTGGCACCACGCCGTCGATGAAGTCCTCGGCAACGATGCCGGCGTGACGGGCCTGCGACTGAAGTCCACGCAGGATGGCGCCACGAAGCAGATCGACGTGCACGGCTTGTTCGTCGCGATCGGCCATACGCCGAACACCTCGCTGTTCGAAGGCCAGCTCGCGATGCACAACGGGTATCTCGAAATCCGTTCGGGCCTGTCCGGCATGGCGACGCAGACCTCCGTGCCGGGCGTGTTCGCCGCCGGCGACGTCGCCGACCAGGTGTATCGCCAGGCCGTGACGTCCGCAGGCTTCGGCTGCATGGCCGCGCTCGATGCCGAGAAGTTCCTCGACAAGGAAGGCTGAGGCATTGCCGGTGCACGCGCGCATCCTCGGCGCGCTGACCGATGTGCCTGCCGCGGCGTGGGACGCGTTGCACGACGGGCGCAACCCGTTCGTATCGCATGCGTTCCTCGCCGGGCTCGAGGAACAGCAATGCGTGCGCGCATCGCTCGGATGGACGCCCGCGCACCTGGCGGTGTTCGACGGCGACGCGCTCGTCGGCGCGGCGCCGGGGTATCGCAAGCGCAATTCGCATGGGGAATTCGTGTTCGACCATGCGTGGGCGCACGCATATGCGCAGCACGGGTTGTCGTATTTCCCGAAGTGGCTCGGCGCGGTGCCCTACTCGCCCGTCACCGGGCCGCGCTTGCTGGCGCGGGACGACGCGACGCGTGCGCTCCTGGCCGCGGCGATCATTGCGATCGCGCGCGAGGCCGGTTGGTCGTCTGCGCATGTCAACTTCCATCGCGCCGATGAGGCCGCCGCATTCGACGAGGCGTGGATCCCGCGCGTCGACGTGCAATACCACTGGGAGAATCGCGGCGGCTGGGCCGATTTCGACGCCTTCCTCGCGGCGATGGACCACAAGCACCGCAAGAACATCCGGCAGGAACGCGCGAAGGTCGCGCGCGCCGGCGTGCGGATGCGCGTCGTGCATGGCGATGAAACCAGCGACGACGACCTCGTGGCGATGTTCGGGTTCTACCTCCAGACCTTCAGCGAGTACGGCAACACACCGGCGCTGACCCTTGAATTCATTCGCCATTTGGCGCGCACGATGCCGCGCGCGTTGGTGCTGGTGCTAGCGGAACTCGAGGGCGAAACGATCGCCGGCGCGCTCTGCCTGCGCGGCGGCGACACGCTGTACGGGCGCTACTGGGGGTCGACGCGGCTCGTGCCCGGATTGCATTTCGAGACCTGCTACTACCAGGGCATCGACTACTGCCTGCGCGAAGGCTTGCGACGGTTCGAACCTGGCGCACAAGGCGAGCACAAACTCGCGCGCGGTTTCCTGCCGACGCTGGTGCACAGCCGTCACTGGATCGGCGAAGCGGATTTCGCCGAAGCGATCCGCAACTGGTGCGCGGACGAAAGCGTCTCGGTGCAGCACTACTTCGACGCACTCCAGGCGCATTCGCCGTTCCGCGCGCCGTGACGCATCGCATGCCCGCGCTGCTCGGTCCCGAGCCGGTGTTTCCCCCGGTCGAACTGGCGTTGCGCGAACCCGACGGCCTGCTCGCGGTCGGTGGAGATCTGTCGATCCCACGCCTGCTCGCAGCGTATCGGCACGGCATCTTTCCCTGGTACTCCGCGGGCCAACCGATCCTGTGGTGGTCGCCCGATCCGCGCATGGTGTTCCTAACCGAAGACGGCGTGCGCTTGTCGTCGAAGTTCCGGCGCGAGTTGCGGCGATCGGCGTGGTCGGTACGCGCCGACACGCGCTTCGCGGAGGTCATCGAGGCCTGCGCCAAAACGCCGCGCCCGGGCCAGCGCGGCACGTGGATCGTTCCGGCGATGCGCAAGGCGTACGGCGCGCTGCATGACGCCGGGCATGCGCACAGCGTCGAAGTGTTCGACGGTGATCGGCTGGTCGGCGGCCTCTACGGCGTGGCCGTGGGCGCGATGTTCTTCGCCGAAAGCATGTACAGCGGCGAATCGGGCGGATCGAAGGTGGCGTTGGCCGCCCTCGCCCATCGCCTGCGCGAATGGGGCTGGCCGTTGATCGATGCCCAGGTGGAGAACGACCACCTCGTGCGCATGGGCGCCCGGACGATGGCGCGCGAAGCGTTCATGCGCGTCGTGGGGTCGCAGGCGTCCGCAGACGAAGCGCCGGCCTCGTGGACCGAGCGCTTCGGCACGCTGGAAGCCGCCACCCTCTCCGCCGCCTGAACCCGGCGCTTGGCGCTCCTGAGCGGGACGTGCCAGAATGCCCGACTTTGCGGGCGGCTCCACGCCCCAATCACTGGTTCAAGTCAGGAAACGCATGGCCAAAGACGACGTCATCGAGTTCGAGGGTACGGTCACCGAAACCCTCCCGAACACCATGTTCCGGGTGAAGCTCGAGAACGGCCACGAAATCATCGCCCACATCTCCGGCCGCATGCGGAAGAACTACATCCGCATCCTCACCGGCGACAAGGTCAAGGTCGAAATGACCCCGTACGACCTGACCAAGGGCCGCATTACGTACCGTATGAAGTAAGCACCTTAAGTGCTTGAATGAAAAAGGCGACCCGAGGGTCGCCTTTTTCGTTTGACGGTCAAACCGTCACTGGCAGCAGCTTTTCCGGCTCCGGCTCGGCCTGGACATGCAGTTCCCCATCGACCACGTCGATGGACACCCTGCCGCCACCCACCAGCTTGCCGAACAGCAACTCGTCCGCCAGCGGCCGCTTGATCTTGTCCTGGATCACGCGGGCCATCGGGCGTGCGCCCATCAGCGGATCGAAGCCGTGCTGCGCCAGCCAGTCGCGCGCCGCCGGCGTGGCCGACAGCGACACGTTCTTCTCGTGCAGCTGCACTTCGAGCTCGATCAGGAACTTGTCGACCACGCGCAGGATGTGTTCGAAGCCCAGCGCCTGGAACTGCAACACCGCATCGAGGCGGTTGCGGAATTCCGGGCTGAAGCTGCGGCGGATCACTTCCATCGCGTCGGTGCTGTGGTCCTGCTTGGTGAAACCGATGGTCCGGCGCGAGGCCTGCGCGGCGCCGGCGTTGGTGGTCATCACCAGGATCACGTTCTTGAAGTTCGCCTCGCGCCCGTTGGTGTCGGTGAGCACGCCGCGGTCCATCACCTGCAACAGGATGTTGAAGATGTCCGGATGCGCCTTCTCGACTTCGTCGAGCAACAGCACGCAGTGCGGCGTCTTGACGATCTTCTCGGTGAGCAGGCCGCCCTGGTCGAACCCGACGTAGCCCGGAGGCGCGCCGATCAGGCGACTGACCGAATGCGGCTCCATGTACTCGGACATGTCGAAGCGCACGAGCTCGATGCCCAGTTGCAACGCGAGCTGGCGCGTCACTTCCGTCTTGCCGACGCCCGTGGGGCCGGAGAACAGGAAGTTGCCGATCGGCTTGTCGGGATTGCCCAGGCCCGAGCGCGCGAGCTTGATCGCCGAGACCAGCGTGTCGATCGCCGGATCCTGCCCGAAGATCACCATCTTCAGGTTGCGGTCCAGGTTCTTCAGCACATCCTTGTCCGACGCGCTCACCTGCTTGGTGGGGATGCGCGCCATCTTCGCCACGATCGTCTCGATTTCCTCGACGTCGATCAGCGACTTGCGAACGGCGGCGGGCAGCAGGCGCTGGCGGGCGCCGGCTTCGTCGATGACGTCGATGGCCTTGTCGGGCAGCAGGCGATCGCCGATGTGTTTCACCGACAGATCGACCGCGGCCTGCAACGCATCGTCGGCGTACGTCACGCCATGGTGCGATTCGTAACGCGGCTTGAGGCCCTGCAGGATTTCCACGGTTTCGCCCACCGTCGGCTCGACGATGTCGATCTTCTGGAAGCGACGCGCCAGCGCGCGGTCCTTTTCGAAGATGCCGCGGTATTCCTGGAAGGTGGTCGAACCGATGCAACGCAGTTCGCCCGAGGCGAGCACCGGCTTGATCAGGTTCGACGCATCCATCGTGCCGCCCGATGCCGAACCTGCGCCGATGATGGTGTGGATCTCGTCGATGAAGAGGATCGCGCCGGGGTGCTTCTTCAGCTGGGCGAGGACCGCCTTGAGGCGCTTCTCGAAATCGCCGCGGTACTTGGTGCCCGCGACCAGCGCGCCGAGGTCGAGCGCGTAGATCACCGCGTCGGCCAGCACTTCGGGCACGTTGCCTTCGACGATGCGCTTTGCCAGCCCTTCGGCGAGCGCGGTCTTGCCCACGCCGGCTTCGCCGACGTAGAGCGGGTTGTTCTTGCGGCGGCGGCACAGCACCTGGATGGTGCGTTCCACTTCGTCGGCGCGGCCGACCAGCGGATCGATCTTGCCGGCGAGCGCGAGGTCGTTGAGGTTGCTGGCGAATTCGGCGAGCGCATCGCCCTTGTGTTCGCCCTCCTCGCCCTGGCGTTCCTGTTCCTGCGACTGCGATTCCTCGCCTTCGCCGGTGCGGGTGATGCCGTGCGAGAGATAGTTGACGACGTCCAGGCGCGTGACGTCCTGCTGGTTCAGGAAATAGACGGCGTGCGAATCCTTCTCCCCGTAGATGGCGACCAGGACGTTCGCACCCGTGACTTCCTTCTTGCCCGAGGACTGCACGTGGTAGACGGCACGCTGCAGCACGCGCTGGAACCCCAGCGTGGGTTGCGTGTCGCGGCCGTCGTCGTCGGCCAGGCGCGCGACCGAGGTTTCGATCGCCTTTTCCAGCTCGTGGCGCAGGCGCGGGAAATCCGCGCCGATGGCCTTGAGCACGGCTTCGGCGGACGGGTTGTCGAGGAGCGCGAGGAGCAGGTGCTCCACGGTCATGAACTCGTGGCGGGCTTCGCGGGCCCGCTTGTAGCACTGGCCGATGGTCTGCTCGAGATCCTTGCTGAACATGTTGCGTGGCCTCCGACGGCTGGGCCCTGTTAGGTATCTGCGACCCTATATGGGGAACGCGGAATACCTTTTCCAGTGGCCTTGGTCAGGGCTTACCGATCATGGCCGTGCGCTCGTGTTTACGCCTTTTCCATCGTACACAGCAAGGGGTGCTGGTTGACCCTTGCATATTCATTCACTTGCGCCACTTTCGACTCTGCGACGTCGCGTGTGAACACTCCGCAGACGCCGCGGCCCCGGGTGTGCACGTGCAGCATCACCTGCGTCGCCTTTTCGAGGTTCATCGCGAAAAACCTCATCAAAACGTCCACGACGAAGTCCATCGGCGTGTAGTCGTCGTTGAGCAACAGGACCGAATAAAGGGGTGGACGCGCCGTCTCCGGCTTGCTGGTTTCCACCATCGCGCCGTGGTCGCGCTCGTGCTCGTGCTTTCGTGCCATGGGCGGGATTATACGGAGGGGCGCAAGACCATCGCCGTACGTCGGTTGGACGGACGGCGGGACGCGCCGTCACAATGCCGCGACCATCCCGGGGGAAACCATTTCCGCATGCGCGCCCATCTTCCGTTGTGCCTCGCCCTCGCCCTGCTTCCCCTCGCCGCCATGGCGGAGGAACCGGCGAAGGCCACCCCCGACCCCGCCCTGAAGGCGCAGCTCGAACGCCTCGGGATGAAGTACGAGGTCTCGGGCGACGGCGACTACAGCGTGGTGTTCAAGTACACCGACGACGGCGACCGCACGCAGTTGGTGTTCGTCCGCTCCGCCGTGGAAACCTACGGTTCGCACAAGATCCGCGAAGTGTGGGCGCCGGCGTACAAATCGCCGAACGGGACCATCCCGGAAACCGTGGCCAATCGCCTGCTGGAAGCCAGCGACGACCTCAAGCTGGGCGCGTGGTCGAAGTCCGACGGTTATGCGTTGTTCGTGGTGAAGATCCCCGCCGACGCCGGCGACGATGCCCTGGACGATGCGTTGCAGCTCGCCGGCGTCACCGCCGACGACATGGAAAACGAACTCACCCCCGGCAAGGACGAATTCTGACGTGAGCTACCGCGAAGGCCGGTTCTGGCAACCCGACGTGACCGTCGCGACGATCGTCGTGCGCGACGGGCGGTTGCTGGTGGTCGAGGAGCGGGTGAACGGAAAGCTGGTGCTCAACCAGCCCGCCGGTCACCTGGAGCCGGACGAAAGCCTGCACGACGCGGCGTTGCGCGAAACGCGCGAGGAAACCGGTTGGGATGTGCGCCTGACCGCGTTCGTCGGCGCCTACCAATGGAAGGCGGAGACCGGGCGCCACTACCTGCGCTTCGCCTTCGCGGCCGAACCGGAGCGGCACGATCCCGCGCGCCCGCTCGACACGGGAATCGAACGCGCCACCTGGATGACGCCGACCGAACTGGAAGCCGCGCGCGACCGCCATCGCAGTCCGCTGGTGTGGCGCGTGGTCGCCGACCACCTCGCAGGGCGCCGCCATCCGTTGTCGATGGTGCAGCAGTTGGCCTGATCGACGTGGACGCAATGCAATCGGTGCGCACCATCGTCGGCATGTCCGGCGGCGTCGATTCGTCGGTCGCCGCCCTGTTGTTGCGCGACCAGGGCGAGTCGGTCGCGGGGTTGTTCATGCAGAACTGGGCCGACGACGGCAGCGGCGATTGCCGCGCCGACGACGACCGCCGCGATGCGGTCGCCGTGTGCGGTCGCCTCGGCATCCCGATCCACTTCCGCGACTTTTCGAACGAATACTGGAATGGTGTGTTCCAGCATTTCCTCGACGAGTACGCCGCGGGCCGCACGCCGAACCCCGACGTGCTGTGCAATCGCGAGATCAAGTTCAAGCATTTCATCGACGCCGCCCACGCCCTGGGCGCCGAGCGCATCGCCACGGGCCACTACGCGCGCGTCGACCATGACGGCCCGCGCGTGCGCTTGCTGCGCGCCGTGGACCGGAACAAGGACCAGAGTTATTTCCTGCACCAGCTCGGGCAGGCGCAACTGGCGGCCACCTTATTTCCGCTCGGCCACCTGCCGAAGGACCAGGTGCGCGCCATCGCACGCGACGCGGCCTTGCCGACGCACGCGAAGAAGGATTCGACCGGCATCTGCTTCATCGGCGAACGCGACTTCCGCGAATTCCTCGCGCGCTACCTCCCTGCCCGGCCCGGCGAAATCCGCGATCCACGGGGGAACGTGGTCGGCGAACACCCCGGCGTGTTCTTCTTCACCCTCGGACAACGCGAAGGGCTGCACATCGGCGGCGTGCGCGGACGCGATCCCGCGCCGTGGTACGTCGTCGACAAACACGTCGACACCAACGTGCTGATCGTCGACCAGGGCAGTGAGAGCCCGCATCTGTATTCGTCCACGCTGTGGTCGGAGACCGCGCACTGGATCGCCGGCGCGCCGCCCGCGGGACGATTCGATTGCACCGCGCAGACGCGTTATCGGCAGAAGGATGAGCCGTGCACGGTGACGGTCGCCGACGACGGCACGCTGGCGGTACGCTTCGCCCGTGGCCAGCGCGCGGTCACGCCCGGCCAATCGCTGGTGCTGTACGACGGTGATGCGTGCCTCGGCGGCGCGGTCATCGCCCGCACGGATGCGCGGACCGAAGCGATGCTTTCGAAGGAGTTGCACGACGCATGAGCGCGAACCCCACACCGTCCAACACGATCGAAGAGCGCGTGCTCGCGCTCGCGGGCCTCGCGCAGGCCTTGCGCCAGGTGCGGCAGATCGCGGAGACCGGCCAGGCCGACACGGCCGTGTTGCAGACGGCGACCGACAGCGTGTTCCGCCTGGATGCCGACACGCCGGTCGAGGTGTACGGCGACGAGCGTTCTCTCGCGCCGGGCATGCAGTTGCTGCTCGACTATTTCACCAGCGCCACCGATGGGCGCGACGAACTCCTGCCCCGCCTGGCCTTCTCGGTGCTCCAACTCGAACGCCGCTTCGTGCGCGAAGGCGCCACGGCGCAGAAGGTGCAGGAAGGCATCGTGGCCATCGCACCCGACGCCACGCGCCTGGGCAGCACGCATCCCGACGTCCTCGGCGCGCTCGGCACGCTCTACGCCGACACCGTGAGCCACCTGCGCCCGCGCGTGATGGTGCAAGGCAATCCGCATTACCTCGGGCAGGCGGCCATCGTCTCGGAGATCCGGGCGGTGCTGCTCGCAGCGCTGCGCTCGGCCGTGTTGTGGCGCCAGTTGGGCGGCAGCTTCTGGGATTTCGTGATCCGCCGGCGCGCGATGGTGGCCGCCGTGCAGTCGCACCTGCGGCTCTGAACGGCGCGAAGCTGGGCGGGGACCCCCTCCTTCCGGCATAATTACGGGGCTCGGCGGCGCGGTTTCCGCGCTCGTCCCCCACCGTTTCGCAGCCCGGAGCCCAATCGATGGCCGACTCCTTCGCCACCCGCGCCCAACTCGACGTCAACGGCAAGTCCCTCGCCTACTACAGCCTGCCCCGCCTCGGTCAGAGGTTCGACCTGGCCAAGCTGCCGTACTCGATGAAGATCCTCCTCGAGAACCTGCTGCGGCACGAAGACGGCGTGACGGTGACACCGGAGCACATCGAAGCGGTCGCCACGTGGGACGCGAAGGCCGAACCGGAAACCGAAATCGCCTTCATGCCCGCGCGCGTGGTGCTGCAGGACTTCACCGGCGTGCCGTGCGTCGTCGACCTCGCCGCGATGCGCGATGCGGTGGCCAAGCTCGGCGGCGATGCCACGCGCATCAACCCGCTGATCCCGTCGGAACTGGTCATCGACCACTCGGTGCAGGTCGACGTGTTCGGCCGCGCCGACGCGCTGGACCTCAACGGCAAGATCGAATTCGAGCGCAACATGGAGCGTTACAGCTTCCTGCGCTGGGGCCAGAAGGCCTTCAACAACTTCAAGGTCGTACCGCCCAACACGGGCATCGTGCACCAGGTGAACCTCGAGAACCTGGCGCGCGTCGTCGTCGAGCGCGAAGTGCAGACGCCCGATGGCCGCACCGAAGTGCAGGCGTTCCCGGACACGGTGTTCGGCACCGACTCGCACACCACGATGATCAACGGCATCGGCGTGCTCGGCTGGGGCGTCGGCGGCATCGAAGCGGAAGCGGCGATGCTGGGCCAGCCCTCCTCGATGCTCATCCCGCAGGTCGTGGGCTTCAAGCTCACCGGCAAGCTGCCGGAAGGCACCACCGCGACGGACCTCGTGCTCACCGTGACGCAGATGCTCCGCGCGCTCGGCGTGGTCGGCAAGTTCGTCGAGTTCTACGGCGACGGCCTGCAGCACCTGCCGCTGGCGGATCGCGCCACCATCGCCAACATGGCGCCCGAATACGGTGCGACGTGCGGCATCTTCCCGATCGACGCCGAAGCGGTGAACTACCTGCGCCTGTCGGGCCGCAGCGAAGCGCAGATCGCGCTCGTCGAGGCCTACGCGAAGGCGCAGGGCCTGTGGCACGACGCCGAGTCGCCGCACGCCACGTACTCGGCCACGCTCGAACTGGACCTGGGCGACGTCAAGCCCTCGCTCGCCGGCCCCAAGCGCCCGCAGGACCGCGTGCTGCTCGAAAAGGTGAAGGACAACTTCCACGCCAACCTCGAAGGCCTCACCGCCAATCGCCAGGCGAAGAAGACCGAAGTCGTGCGCTTCGATGCCGAAGGCGGCGACCAGCCGCAGGCCGAGCATCTCGCCGCCTCGCCGAAGTCGAAGATCCGCATCGCCGACCAGGATTGCGAACTCACCGACGGCTCGGTGGTCATCGCCGCAATCACCTCGTGCACCAACACGTCTAACCCCGCCGTGATGCTCGGCGCCGGCCTGCTCGCGCGCAACGCGGTCAAGCTCGGCCTGAAGGTCAAGCCGTGGGTGAAGACCTCGCTCGGCCCGGGTTCGCTCGTCGTCACCGACTACCTCAAGAAGGCCGGCGTGCTGGGCGACCTGGAGAAGCTCGGCTTCTTCGTCGTCGGTTACGGTTGCACCACGTGCATCGGCAACTCCGGCCCGCTGCCGGATGAAGTGTCGAAGGGCATCGCGGAGAACGAACTGGTCGTCGCCTCGGTGTTGTCGGGCAACCGCAACTTCGAAGGCCGCGTGCACCCCGAAGTGAAGATGAACTACCTGGCCTCTCCGCCGCTGGTGGTCGCCTACGCGCTCGCCGGCACGGTCAACATCGACCTGGTCACCGAGCCGCTCGGCCACGATGCCGACGGCAAGGACATCTTCCTGCGCGACATCTGGCCGTCGAACAAGGAGATCGGCGACACGATTTCCGCGACCGTCGGGCCGGAGCTGTTCGCGCAAAACTACGCCGACGTGTTCAAGGGCGACTCGCGCTGGAACCAGATCGCCTCGCCGGATGGCGCGTCGTTCCTCTGGCAGGATTCCTCGACGTACATCAAGAACCCGCCGTACTTCGACGGCATGACGATGGACATCGGTTCGATCGACGACATCCACGGCGCGCGCGTCATGGGCCTGTTCGGCGACTCGATCACCACCGACCACATCTCGCCGGCGGGCAACATCAAGAAGGATTCGCCGGCGGGCCGCTTCCTGCAGGCGCGCGGCGTGCAGCCGGCCGACTTCAACAGTTACGGCTCGCGCCGCGGCAACGACGACGTCATGGTGCGCGGCACGTTCGCCAACATCCGCATCAAGAACCTGATGTTCGGCGGCGAAGAAGGCGGCAATACGCTGTACTTCGACCGCGCCGGCAACCCGGGCGAGAAGCTCGCGATCTACGACGCGGCGATGAAGTACAAGGCCGACGGCGTGCCGCTCGTGGTGTTCGCGGGCAAGGAATACGGCACCGGTTCGTCGCGCGACTGGGCGGCGAAGGGCACCAACCTGCTGGGCGTCAAGGCGGTCGTGGCGGAAAGCTTCGAACGCATCCACCGCTCCAACCTCGTCGGCATGGGCGTGCTCCCGCTGCAGTTCATGGAAGGCGAAAACGCGAAGTCGCTGGGCCTGACGGGTTCGGAGACGATCGACATCGTCGGCCTCGACGACGGCAAGTCGCGCACCGCGACGGTCGTCGCGCGCGGGCCGGAAGGCGAAAAGCGTTTCGACGTGCGCGTGCTGCTGCTGACGCCGAAGGAAGTCGAATACTTCCGCAACGGCGGCATCCTGCATTACGTGCTGCGCCAGCTGGCGTCGAAGAAAGCGGCCTGAGCCCGGCTTCGAAGAACCGAAAAAGCGGCCTCCGGGCCGCTTTTTCGTTACAGGCGCGGCTCCCACTCCGCGCTCACCAACTCCCAGTCGTCGCCGTCCTGCCGCCAGGTCGACGTCACGTCGTACACCTGCCCCGACGTCGGCAACAGCGCCGAATCGCCACCGGTCAACGCCGCGGTGCATTTCACCGTGGCCCCGCCCGGCTGCAGCTTGATGTCGAGTGGCCCGAGCGTCACGCCCACCTTCCTGTTCTGCAGGAACACCACTGCGGCCAGGCGCTGCGCCGCCTTGCGGTCCATGCCGCCGGGGCCGATGAAATCCTGCGCGATGCCGTCCGCAACGGCGCCCGCATCGCGTTCTTCGATGGCGGTTTGCACCTCGCCGATGGTGCGCCGCAGCGACTCCTCCGGCGCCGTCCGCGCACATCCCGCGAGCACCAGGACCATCGCCGCCACCTGCAGGAACCGCTTCATTCGCATCTCTCCCCTGAACATTCCGCAAGCCTAGTCCAGCGCCTTGCCAGCCTGTAGTGCCTATGCTCCAATCGGGAGCGATCCGTACGGCTCCGCATCGGCGCCGCACTCATATATTCAAGCGATTACATCGGGGAGATCGCATGCAGCAGGCGCGTCCGTGGTTGGCCAGTTATCCGCAAGGCGTGCCGGCGGAGATCGACGTCGCCGAATTCCCGTCGATCGTCTCGGTGCTGCAGTCCTCGCTGGAAAAATACCGCGACCGCCCGGCGTTCTCGAATCTCGGCAAGACGCTCACCTACGCCGACGTCGACCGCCTGAGCCAGCAGTTCGCCGCCTACCTGCTCGGCGAGCTGAAACTGAAGAAGGGCGATCGCGTCGCGATCATGATGCCCAACTGCCTGCAGTACCCCATCGCCACCTTCGGCGTGCTGCGCGCGGGCCTGACCGTCGTCAACACCAACCCGATGTACACGGCGCGCGAGCTCAAGCACCAGCTCTCCGACTCCGGTGCCTCGGTGCTGCTCGTGCTCGACAACTTCGGTTCTGTCGTGCAGGAAGTGCTGGCCGACACGCAGGTCAAGCAGGTCATCACCACGGGCCTGGGCGACATGCTCGGTTTCCCGAAGGGCGCGATCGTCAATTTCGTCCTGCGCCACGTCAAGAAGATGGTGCCGGACTACGACATCGACGGTGCGATCCGCTTCCGCGATGCGCTCACGCTCGGCCAGATGCACAAGTTGCCGGACATCGCGATCGATCCGCAGGACCTCGCGTTCCTGCAGTACACCGGCGGCACGACGGGCGTGGCGAAGGGCGCGATGCTCACGCACCGCAACCTCGTTGCCAACATGCAGCAGGCCGCGGCGTGGATCGGGACCAACGTCAAATACGGCGAAGAAACGATCATCACTGCGTTGCCGCTGTACCACATCTTCGCGTTGACGGCGAACGGACTGGTCTTCATGAAGTTCGGCGGCCACAACCACCTGATCACCAACCCGCGCGACATGCCCGGTTTCGTGAAGGAATTGAAGAAGGTCAAGTTCACCGCCATCACCGGCGTCAACACGCTGTTCAACGGCCTGCTCAACACGCCGGGTTTCGCGGACATCGATTTCTCGCGCCTGCATCTCACGCTCGGCGGCGGCATGGCCGTGCAACGCGCGGTGGCAGAACGCTGGAAGCAGGTCACCGGTTGCACGCTCGTCGAGGCCTACGGCCTGACCGAAACCTCGCCGGCCGCCTGCATCAACCCGATGGACCTGGCCGAGTACAACGGCTCCATCGGCCTGCCCATTCCCTCCACCGATGCCTGCCTGAAGGATGAAGACGGCAACGTCGTCGCCGAAGGCACGGTCGGCGAGTTGTGCATCAAGGGACCGCAGGTGATGCGGGGCTACTGGAACCGCCCCGACGAAACGGCGAACGTTCTCGACGCCGACGGTTGGCTGCACACCGGCGACATGGCGAAGATGGACGAGAAGGGGTTCTTCTGCATCGTCGACCGCAAGAAGGACATGATCCTGGTCTCGGGCTTCAACGTGTACCCCAACGAGGTCGAGGACGTCATCGCGATGATGCCCGGAGTGCTCGAAGTGGGCGCGGTCGGCGTGCCCGACGAAAAGTCGGGCGAGGCGGTCAAGGTCGTCATCGTCCGCAAGGACCCCAAGCTGACGGCCGAAGAGGTCAAGGCCCACGCCCGCGAGAACCTCACCGGCTACAAGCAGCCCAAGTACGTGGAGTTCCGCACCGAGCTGCCGAAGACCAACGTCGGCAAGATCCTGAGGCGCGAGCTCCGGGAGCAGACCGCCAAGGCCTGACTCGCATTCGGGGGATCGGTCTCATTTCGCTACCGTCCGTCGCCCCGTGACTGGAAACGCTTGCATTTTCACCCGGCGATGACGTTTCGCCGGGTGTAGCATCCCCGTTGTGGGCCATTGCCCGCCCGCTGCCCACCCCTGTTCGCGGACGGGATCCCAAGGGGAAGTACAACATGAGCAACATCGAGAAGCTGCAGCGCAGCCTCCGCTATCCCACCATGCGCGTGGAAGCCGAGCCGTCTGGCGCCGCCCATTGGCTGTACATGCACGCCGACGCCGGCACCGGCATCCGTCCGTGCTTCCGCACGGAACTGATGGACGAGATGTGGCGTTATCTCAACAGCATCACGCTGCCGAAGGGCCAGCGTCGCGCCGGCGCGTTGCGCCATGTCGTCATCGCCTCGGACGCCCCCGCGTTCAACCTCGGCGGCGACCTCGAACTGTTCGCCCGCCTCATTCGTGAAAACAATCGCGAGCAGCTCCTGGCCTACGCGCGTCGCTGCGTCGACGGTGTGCACCACATCCACGGCGGCCTCGGTGGCGACGTGCGCACCATCGCGCTGGTCCAGGGCGATGCGCTCGGCGGCGGCATGGAACTCGCGCTGTCGTGCCACACCATCGTCGCCGAAGAAGGCTGCGGCATGGGCCTGCCGGAAGTGTTGTTCGGCCTGTTCCCGGGCATGGGCGCCTACTCGTTCCTCTGCAAGCGCGTCACGCCGCAGCAGGCCGAGAAGATGATCCTCAGCGGCCAGATCTATTCGACCGAAGAGCTGCACCAGCTCGGCGTGGTCGACATCCTGGTGCCGAAGGGCGAAGGCGAACTCGCGGTGCAGGACCTCATCCGTCAGCAGCAGCGCTCGCCGCACTCGCACCTCGCGCTCAACCAGGTGCGCCAGATCGCGCAGCCGGTGGGTTACGACGAACTGATGGGCATTACCGAAGTGTGGGTGGATACGGCGCTGGCCCTGGGCGACCGCTCGCTCAAGACCATGGACCGCATCGTCCGCGCGCAGGAACGCCGTTCGGGAGCCGAAGCCGCCGCTTGATCCGCCCTGCCCTGCAAGAAGATCGACCGCTCGACCTGACGTAAAGATCCGCCAGATCTAGCTGTTTTCGTTGTCGCGCGCGGCAGGATGCCCGCGCGCGTCCAGCGCAGCCCGACCTTGCGCCATGCGTTCGCGCAGCACGGAAAGCCGCGGACGCCATTCGCGCGTGAGTTGCCACTCGGGGATGCGCATCCATTCGCTGCTGGCTGCGGCCAGCTTCACCAAACCGAGGTTGCTCGACACGCCCTTGAGCGCGTGCGCATGGTCGCGCACCGCCGGCCAGTCGGCGGCTTCACCGGATTTCTCGAGCGATGCCAGGCACATCTCGGCGTCGCGCAGGCATTGCGCGATGAACTCGCGCACGAAGGTTTCGCCCATGCCGAGCGAGCCGAGTTCTTCCAGCACGCCCGGGTCGAAATCGTCGTCCGACACGGGCAGTTCGATGCGCGGGCTGGTGGCCTGCACGTTCGACGCCGCCTGGCCGCTCGTCGCGACTTCCGCCAGCGTATCGAGCAATCGCGCGGCGACGACGGGCTTGGGCAGGAACGCCCGCGCGCCGGCTTGCGCGCATTGCTGGATGGCTTCGGGCGTCACGTCCGCCGTCAGCACGATGACCGGCGTGCGCTTGCCGCCACCGGCTTCCATCACGCGCAACTCGCGCAACAGATCCAGGCCGCTGACGCCGGGCATGTGCAGGTCGACGATGGCCGCGTCGAAACCGTTGGCCGCCAGCGCATCGAGCACCTGCTCACCGTCGTCGACGCTGACCACGCGGTGCCCCGCCTTCTGCAGCAGGCGCTGCAGCACCATGCGGTTGGCGGCGTGGTCGTCGGCGATCAGCAGGTCGAGCGAACGCACGCGCGCGCGATGGCGCAGGAACGGATCGCCGAACGCGATGACGTTGGCCGCGGTTTCGCCGAAAGAAACCGGCGCCGGCGCAACCGGCTTGCCTTCCGCCACGGGCGCGGCGACTTTCGCCGGCATCGCCACCATCTGGTCGAACGGCAGCTCCACCCAGAAGCGGCTGCCCCGCTTTTCCGAACTCTCGAAGCCGATGCTGCCGCCCATCGCTTCGGTCAGGCCCTTGGCGATCGTCGTGCCCAGCCCCGTGCCGCCGTAGCGGCGCGAAAGGCTCGCATCGGCTTGCTCGAAGGCTTCGAACAACCGCGCACGCGCCGCGGCGGGGATGCCGATGCCCGTGTCGATGACGGTGAAGCGCAGGCGCACCTTGCCGTCGGCTTCCGCATGCGCGAGCGCGACTTCAAGGCGCACGGAGCCTTCGTCGGTGAACTTGATCGCGTTGCCCGCGAGATTGATCAGCACCTGGCGCACGTGCCCCGCGTCGCCGACCACGCGATCCGGGACGTCCGGCCCGATGCGCGAGAGGTATTCGATGCGCTTGTTGCGCGCGGTGGGCTGCAGGATCGCGTTGATGTTTTCGAGCATCTCGCGCAGCGAGAACTCCACGACGTGCAGCTTGAGCTTGCCCGCCTCGATGGCCGAGATGTCGAGGACGTCTTCGACCAGCGAGAGCAACGTGCGCGTGGAGGCCTGGATCGTGTTGAGGCACTCGCGTTGCTCGGCGTCCAGGCGCGTGGTGGCCAGCAGTTCCGACATACCCGCCAGGCCGTTGAGCGGCGTGCGGAACTCGTGGCTCATGTTGGCGAGGAACCGGCTCTTCGCCTCGTTGGCGCGGCGCGCCTCCTCGGTGGCCTTCGTCAACGCGCGCAGCAGGCCCGACAGATACAGCGGCACCGCCACGAGGCCCACGAGCAGGCCGATGCCGAGGCTGTTGTTGGAATGCCAGTAGTCGCTGAACAGCAGCGTGCAGCCGAAGCTCGTCACCGCGCCGGCGACGGCCATGTACAGGTAGCGGTTGCCGAAGCGCAGGCCGTTGCCGACCGTCACCCACATCAGGATGACGTAGACCCACGCGAGCGGTTCGCCCATGCGGATCATCGCCAGGCCCATGAGCCCGTAGTCCGACACCATGCCGACGATGCGGCGCAGGTGCGAGACACCCGGCCTTGCGATGATCGACAACACGATGCCCAGGCCCACCGCGAACCCGGTGAACACCATCAGCAGCACGTCGCGATATTCCGCCCACGGCTCGTTGCCCGGGCCGCGCACCAGCAGGTACACCAGCACGACCGACAACACCGCGAGGCGGACCAGCGCCTGGCCGTGCTCGCTGTCGGGGCGGTTGGCGAAACGTTGCCGGAGTGCCGCGAGCGCCACGATCAGGCTTCCAGGGCCGGCCGCGCGCTGACGGTGGAGAAGCGCTGGCAGATGTCGTCGAGGCGATCACGCTGGCGCACCAGCACCTCGACGCACTTCGCATCGAACAGACGTCCGCGCTGCGCGTAAAGGAACGCGAGCGCCGCGTCGATCGTCCACGCTTCCTTGTACGGGCGCGGGGAGATCAGGGCGTCGAACACGTCGGCCACGGCGACGATGCGCGCTTCCAACGGGATCGCCTCGCCCACGAGGCCGTCGGGATAGCCGCTGCCGTCGTAACGCTCGTGGTGGCGCAACGCGACGATGGCGCCGGTCTGGATGAAACGGCTCTGGCTGCCGCTGAGCAGCTCGTGCCCGATGCGCGGATGGCGACGCATGATCTGCGTCTCCTGGTCCGTCAAGGGACCCGGCTTGAGCAGGATGGCGTCGGGAATCGCGATCTTGCCCATGTCGTGCAGGGGCGCCGCCAGTTCGATCAGGCGGGCCTCTTCTTCCGTCAGGCCGAGGCCCTCGGCGATGAGGCCGGCGACGTGCGCCATGCGCTCGAGGTAAGCGCTGGTGCCGATGTCGCGGTATTCGATGGCGCGCGCCAGGCGCGAGAGCGTTTCGCGCTCGCGCTCCTCGACCTCGTTCATGCTCGAAAGCAGGCGCTGCTCCAGCGAGAGCGCACGTTGCTTGACCGTCTCGGCCTGCTGGCGCAGGTGCAGCAGGTTGCGGCAACGCGCGCGGAGTTCGCGCGGGCGCACCGGCTTGACGAGGAAATCGATGACGCCCGCTTCCAGCGCGGCCTGGCGGATCGGCTCGTCGCCGACCACGGTGACCAGCACGATGGGCACGTCGCGATGCACGGGCGGACGGCGGAAGCGGCGCGCGAACTCGAGCCCGTCCATGCCGGGCATGCGGTAGTCGAGCAACAGCAGGTCGGGCCGGTTGCTCTCGCACCAGGCCAGCGCCGCGGTCGGGTCGCCGAAATCATGCACGGCCAGCTCGGGACCGATGTCCTCGAGGATGTGGCGCAGCATGGTGCGCGCCGATGTCTGGTCGTCGACGATGACCACGTTCACTTCATTGACCCGCATGCGTTGGCGCCCCCCGGAATCCTCCCCCCGGCGTTGGCCGGGAGCATACCCCGCCGAGCGGCGGGGGAAACGGAACGGCAGTGGAATCCGCGACGGCGTCCGCAGCGCGGTGTTCGAAAAATCAACGGCGCCCCCGCCGTTCGTCGGTCGCACCGGTGTAGAGCGTGCCGAATTGCGTCAGCACGCGTTCCATCGTGCGTGCGCAACGGTCGGGCATCGGGGCGAACCGCAGGCCCACGGTATCCGAATCCGTCCGGGCGATGCGCGCCATCAGGAGGAACTCGATGCCCGCCTCGGGTGGGCCGCAACGGACCTCCACTTCGACCGCCTGCCCCACGCGCAGCGTGAAGCCGGGCGGGCGCAGCATGTGGAGGCCGGTAATCGACAGGTCCCGCAGGGGCGCGCGGAAGTCGCCTTCCGGCCCGCGGATGAGCGCCTCGCCGTCGACGTGCACGCGCGAGCGTCGGATGTCGTCCTGCGCCGTTGGCGCCATGGGCATCTTGCACCGCCGATGTGTCCCCCTGTCCTTCACCAATGACGGACAAGGGCACCGTTAGCGGACAAAACCCCGGCAAAAACCGCTCAACCGTGCGCTTCCGGGCGCATGTAGGGGAACAGCAGCACGTCGCGGATGGAGTCCGAGTCCGTCAGCAGCATCACGAGGCGGTCGATGCCCACGCCCAGGCCGCCGGTGGGCGGCAGCCCGACTTCGAGCGCGCGGATGTAGTCGGCATCGAAGTGCATGGCCTCGTCGTCCCCGCCCTCCTTCGCCTCGACCTGCGCGCGGAAACGCGCCGCCTGGTCTTCCGGGTCGTTCAGCTCCGAGAAGCCGTTGGCCAGCTCCTTGCCGCCGACGAAGAGCTCGAAGCGGTCCGTGATGCCCGGCTCGGTGTCCGATTCGCGCGCCAGCGGCGAGACTTCCACGGGGTAATGGGTAATGAAGGTCGGCTGGATGAGGCCCGTTTCCACGGTCTTCTCGAAAATTTCCAGCAGCAGCTTTCCCCACCCGTAACCCGCCTTCACCGGAATGCGCAAACGCTCGCAGTGGCGAGCGAGCGCGTCACGGTCGCGGCAATCGGCGGCGGTGATCTCCGGGTTGTTCTCGCGCACGGCTTCTTCGAGCTTCCAGCGGCGGAAGCGCGGGCCGATGTCGATGGCGTTGCCTTCCCACGTCAGCGCGGTGGTGCCGATGGCTTCCTGCGCCGCGTGGCGGATCATGTCCTCGGTCAGGTCCATGATTTCGTCGTACGTGGCGTAGGCCTCGTACAACTCGAGCATCGTGAATTCCGGGTTGTGCCGCGTGCTGACGCCTTCGTTGCGGAAGTTGCGGTTGATCTCGTACACGCGCTCGAAGCCGCCGACGACCAGGCGCTTGAGATACAGCTCCGGCGCGACGCGCAGGAACAGATCCAGGTCGAGCGCGTTGTGGTGCGTGGTGAACGGCTTGGCGGTGGCGCCGCCGACGATGTAATGCATCATCGGCGTTTCCACTTCCAGGAAGCGGCGCGCGTCGAGCCAACGGCGCATCGCGGCGATCACCTGCGAACGCTTGACGAACACTTCGCGCGCCTCGGGCGTCACGATCAGGTCGACATAACGTTGGCGATAGCGCTGTTCGACATCCGCAAGGCCGTGCCACTTGTCCGGCAACGGGCGCAGCGACTTGGTGAGCAGGCGGAGCTTGTCGACCTTCACCGACAACTCGCCGGTCTTGGTGCGCATCAGCGTGCCTTCGGCCGCGAGGATATCGCCCGCGTCCCAGCCCTTGAAGGCGTCGTAGGTGTCGCCCAGCGTGTTCGATTGCAGGAACAACTGGATGCGGCCGCTGACGTCCTGCACCTGCGCGAACGCCGCCTTGCCCATCACGCGCTTGGCGAGCATGCGGCCGGCGAGCTGCACGCGGCGCGGCAATGATTCAAGCGCCTCGCCTGTCCATTTCTCGGCGTCGGCGAATTCGGCCTGCAGGTCGCCCGCGTGGTCCTGGCGACGGAAGTCGTTCGGGAACGCGATGCCCTGCGTGCGCAGGTGCGCGAGCTTCGCGCGGCGCTCCGCGATGAGGTGGTTTTCGTCGTGCTGCTGGATGTCTTCGGTCATTTGTCTGTTCTTACGCGGCGTCGCTGCGCTTGGAGCCGGCTTCCAGGCCCGACTTGAGGCTCGCTTCCACGAACTCGTCCAGGTCGCCGTCGAGCACCTTCTGCGTGTCGCTGCGTTCGATGCCCGTACGCAGGTCCTTGATGCGGCTCTGGTCGAGGACGTAGTTGCGGATCTGGCTGCCCCAACCGATGTCGGACTTGGTGGCTTCCAGCGCGTCCTTCTCGGCGTTGCGCTTCTGGATTTCCAGTTCGTACAACTTGCCCGCCAGCATCTTCATTGCGCGGTCGCGGTTGGCGTGCTGGCTGCGTTCGGTCTGGCACGCGACGACGATGCCGCTGGGCACGTGCGTGATGCGCACCGCCGACTCGGTCTTGTTGACGTGCTGGCCGCCGGCGCCCGAGGACCGGTACACGTCGGTCTTCAGGTCGGCCGGATTGATTTCGATGTCGATGGAATCATCGACTTCCGGCGAGACGAACACCGAGGTGAACGAGGTATGGCGACGGTTGTCGGAATCGAATGGCGACTTGCGCACCAGGCGGTGCACGCCGATCTCCGTCTTCAGCCAGCCGTACGCGTAATCGCCCTCGACGCGGAAGGTGGCGGACTTGATGCCCGCGACTTCGCCGCCGGAGACTTCCAGCAGCTCGGTCTTCCACCCGCGCGATTCGGCCCAGCGCAGGTACATGCGCAGCAGGATTTCCGCCCAGTCCTGCGCTTCGGTGCCGCCCGCGCCGGCCTGGATGTCGACGAACGCCGAGTGCGAGTCCATCTTGCCGGAGAACATGCGCTGGAATTCCAGCTGGTCGACGCCCTTCGCGTAACGCTCGACGTCGGCGGCGATCGCGTTGGCGGTGTCCTCGTCGTCTTCCATCTCGACCAGTTCCAGCAGCTCGTTGGCGCCGGCCAGGCCTTCGGTCAGTTCGCGGATGCCGTTGACGGTCTTGTCGAGGAAGCTGCGCTCGCGGCCGAGGGCCTGCGCGCGCTCGGAGTCGTTCCAGACATCCGGGCTTTCGAGTTCGCGATTGACTTCTTCCAGACGCTCCTTGCGGGCGTCGTAGTCAAAGATACCCCCTCAGCGCATCCAGCCGGCCCGTGAGGTCGGCGATGCGCTGGCGGACAGGATTGAGTTCGATCATGTGGCGGTTGCGACGTGTTGCGTTCGGCCGCGAATGATAGCAGCCGGGGGACGGCCCCCGGCTGCCGACGCGCCCTACTTCACCTCGAATTCGCCGACGAGGACCGTTTCCTTCGCATCCTCCAGGCGCAGGGTCACCGTCTGGTCCTTGCGTGCCGGCGTACCCCACCCGGTGGTCAGCGTCAGCGTGAGGGTCGTCGCGCCGGTGACGATCTGCTGGCGGTCGCCGTAGAAGTTTGCCTCGACGCGATATTTGCCGGGCTTGGCGTCCCGCAGCAGGAATTCCTCGGGGCCGTAGCCGCCGGTGAAATCGTCGGACAACTGCCCGCCCTGGTAGGTCAGGCGGTTGCCGTAGTAGCAACGCTCGCCATTGGGATCGGTGACCCACAGGTCCATGTCGCTGTTGTCGCTGTCCCATGCCAGCACCGCGCGCAGGTCGACGGGGAGATTGCGCAGCAGGCGGCGGTCGACGAATGCGGTGTCGAGCGGCTTCGGGCTCGCGGCGACGATCGCGTTGAGCTCGTTGAGCGCGACGAGTTCGACTTCGTCGAAGCGGCCATCCCACGGACGCGTCACGACTTCGTACAGGTGTGCGATCGCCTCCTGCGGCTGGCCCGTCGCCGCGAGCGCGAGGGCGAGGTCGCGATGGCTTTGCGGCTCTTCGTCGGCCATGGCGAGCACCTTGCGGAAGACCTCGACCGCGCGCCGTTCTTCCTTCGCCTGCACAAGTCGATAGCCGAGCACGCGCAACACGTGGCGGCTTTCGAGCTGCATCTCGGCCAGGTTCGACAGCACGCGTAACGCTTCGGCGCGGCGGCCCTTTGCGAGCAGGATGTCGGCGACGTCGAGGTAGAACGCGGTGCTGTCGGCGTTGGCGTCGCGTTCTTCGAGATAGAGCGCGTAAACGGCGTCGGGCTTCGCGTCGCGCAGGCGTTGCGCATAGGGCGCGTCGGACTGCCACGGTTGCAACGTGATCGTCGCGGCCGCCGGGGCCGCCGACGCAGATGCAATGTCCGCCGACTCCATCGCCGCCGGTGCCGGGGCCGCCATGCCGGGCATCGGCGCTTCGGCGGGCGCCGGCGCCGGCGCCGG
>NZ_JRKJ01000011.1 GCF_000770795.1 Lysobacter dokdonensis DS-58
CCGCCGCGGCAGGAAGAACATGTCTTCGTGCTCGACGAAGCCGTGCATCCGTCCGCCGCGCCAGCCGCGCCGCCCGCAGCGGCCGCGGCCGCACCCGCGAGCGCGATGGAATCGGCACAGATGCAGTCGCAGCGCGAAGCCGACGCCGCGCAACGCTACCAGCGCGCCGCCGCAGCGAGCGACGCAGCCGCGAAAGCCAGGCAAGCCGAAGAACCCGCGTTCGCCGAACCCGACGAAGAAGTGGTGCCGCCCGCCACCGCCAACGACCCCGCGGTGCGCGACGCCTGGTTGCAGCGCATCCGCGAACTCGTGCGCGCCGGCCAGCTCGACCAGGCCCGCGAGAGCCTGCAAGCGTTCCGCGCACGTTATCCGGGGCACGCGTTGCCCGAGGACCTGCGCGCACTCGGCGAATGAGCGACACGCTCGCCGCGCCCGCCTCGCACGCGATCGAGGTCAAGCACAGCCGCTTCCTCGCGCAGGCGACCTCGGTCGAATCACCTGCGCAGGCGCTGGCCTTCCTCGAAGACATCGCGCGCACGCCCGCGACGCACCACTGCTGGGCCTGGCGCATCGGCGGCGATTACCGCTCCAGTGACGATGGCGAACCCGCCGGCACCGCGGGGCGTCCGATCCTCGCGGCGATCGACGGCCAGGGATTCGACCGCGTCATGGTCGTGGTCACGCGCTGGTACGGCGGCATCAACCTCGGCGCGGGCGGGCTCGTCCGTGCCTATGGCGGCGCCGCGGCCGAATGCCTGCGCACCGCGCCGCGCCTGCCGCTGGTCGATTGGCGCGAACTCGACATCCACGCGGGCTTCGAGGACACCGGCGCGGTCCACGCGGCGCTGGACGCCCTCGGCGCGCAACGCCTCGCCGAAGCCTTCGACGCCGACGGGCTGCGCCTGCGCGTGCGCCTGCCGGCCGAGCGCGTCGATGCCCTGGCCGTCCGATTGCGCGACGCCACGCGCAATCGCGCGCGCATCGGGGACAATGGCTGATGGCCGACGCTTCCTCCGATATCGAAAAGACCGCGCAGGCGAAAGGCAAGGTCGTCAGCCTGCGCGGCCTGTGGCCTTTCGTGCAGCGCCAGCGCGGCCTGTTCGTCGCGTGGTTGCTCGCCTTGTGCGCTTCCTCGGCGGCGACCCTCGCGTTGCCCGTGGCCGTGCGCGGCATGATCGACGACGGCTTCCGCAGCGCGAGCAACATCGACGCGACCTTCGCGCTGTTGTTCGCGGTGACGGCGGCGCTCGCGCTCGCGACGGCGGCGCGGTTCTACTTCGTCTCGCTGCTGGGCGAACGCGTGGTCGCCGATCTCCGGCAACGTCTCTACAGCCATCTGCTCGGGCTGGATCCGGCGTTCTTCGAAACCACGCGCAGCGGCGAGCTCGTCTCGCGCCTGTCGGCCGACACCGAATTGCTGCGCAGCCTCGTGGGCTCCAGCATCTCCATCGCGTTGCGCAGCTTCGTCATGGTGCTCGGCAGCATCGCGATGATGTTCGTGACCAGCCCGCGCCTGGCGGCGTACACGATGATCGGCATTCCGCTGTTCGTTGCACCGATCGTGATCGGCAGCCGGCGCTTGCAGAAGATGTCGCGGCAGAGCCAGGACCGCGTGGCCGACGCGAACGCATTGGCGAGCGAAGTGCTCGGCAACATTCGCACCGTGCAATCGCATGCGCGCGAGCCGTACGAGCGCGGGCGTTTCCTCGATGCCGTCGCGCGCGCGGTGGCCACCGCGCGCCGCCGCATTTCGATGCAGGCCATCGTCACGGCGGTGGCGATCACCGCATTCTTCGGCGCGATCATCATCGTGTTGTGGTCGGGCGCGCACGACGTCGTCGCCGGGCGCATGAGCGCGGGCACGCTCGGCCAGTTCGTGCTGTACGCGATGCTCGGCGGCGGTTCGGTCGGCGCGCTCGCGGAAGTCTGGAACGACGTGCAGCGCGCGGCCGGCGGCATGGGCCGCATCAACGACCTGCTGATGGAGAACGCCTCGCTCGTCGCGCCCGCCCATCCGACCGCGCTGCCGAATCCCTTGCGAGGCGACATCCGCCTCGACGATGTCGTCTTCCACTACCCCTCGCGCGCGGATGCGCCGGCGCTGGAAGGCTTCACGCTGCACGTGCGGCCCGGCGAAACGGTCGCGCTCGTCGGCCCGTCGGGCGCGGGCAAGAGCACGGTGTTCGCGCTGTTGCTCCGCTTCCACGATCCGCAACGCGGCGGCATCGCCATCGATGGCGTGGACCTGCGGCAGCTGGATCCCGCACGGTTGCGCGAATCGATCGCGCTCGTCCCGCAGGCCCCGACAATCTTCGCCACCACCGCCGGCGACAACATCCGTTACGGGCGCCTGGAAGCGAGCGATGCGGACGTCGAACAAGCGGCGCGGTCGGCCGAAGCGCATGAATTCATCACCGCCCTGCCCCAGGGCTATGCGAGCGAACTCGGCGAGCGCGGCGCGCGCCTCTCCGGCGGCCAGCAGCAGCGCATCGCCATCGCGCGTGCGTTGCTGAAGGACGCGCCGGTGCTGCTGCTCGACGAGGCGACCTCCGCGCTGGACGCCCAGAGCGAGCGCGCCGTGCAGCACGCGCTGGAAAACCTCATGCAGGGCCGCACGACGCTCGTCATCGCGCACCGCCTGGCGACCGTGTTGAAGGCCGACCGCATCATCGTCATGGACCGCGGCCGCATCGTCGCCGAAGGCACGCACGCGCAACTGCTCGCGCAGGGCGGGCTGTACGCCGACCTCGCGCGGCTCCAATTCCTGGATTGACCATGCAGCACGTCGTCGACTTCATCCTCGAACTCGATCGCCTCAAGGGCGTCACGCGCAAGTCGCGCCCCATCGGCCTGGATCGCTACGAGAATTCGGCCGAACACAGCTGGCAGATCGCGATGCTCGCCGGCGCGATGGCCGAGTTCGCCGAACCCGGCGTGGACGTACACCGCGTGATGCAGATGTTGCTCGTGCACGACATCGGCGAGATCGACACCGGCGACACCATCGTCTACGACGACACGGGCCTGGCCGAGCGCAAGGCCGCCGAACGCGTGGCGGTCGAGCGCATCTTCGGGATGTTGCCGAATGCGCACGGCGCGCGCTTCCTCGCGCTGTGGCAGGAGTTCGAGGATGGGGAAACGCCGGAGGCGCGTTTCGCGCATGCGGCCGATCGCGCGATGCCGGTGCTGCTCAACCTCGCCAACGGTGGCGGCAGCTGGGTGGAACACGGGATCAGCTACGAGCGCGTCATCCGCAAGGTCGGTCCACCGGTCGAAGCCGGGTGCCCGGCGCTGTGGGCATGGCTCGCGCCGCAGTTGGAAGACGCGCGCGAGCGCGGGTTCTTCGGAGGCTAGAGGGCGCGGGCCAGCACGGATTCCAGAAGCTCCTCGTCGAACGGCAGCGTGCCGAAGGCCAGGCCGTGCGCGCCGCCCAGGCGCGTTCCGACGAACAGCGTTTCGGCAGGGCTCCCGGCGCGCAGGAGCACGGCGGCCTGCAGCGCGAGGGCCATGCGCTCGACCAGCGTCCGCGCGTCGCCTTCGGACGGCGCCTGCAGCATCGTGCGCATTCGGGCGACGGCCCAGTCGAGCAGCGGATGCAAGCCTTCGCCGAGTTCCGCGAAGAACGCCTCACCCGTTTCCGGTTCGCGGTGCAGCGCGCGCAGGACGTCGAGGCACTGGATGTTCCCGCTGCCTTCCCAGATCGAATTGAGCGGCGCCTGGCGATACAGGCGCGGCAGCAGCGATTCTTCGACGTAACCGTTGCCGCCCAGGCATTCCTGCGCCTCGTTGACGAACGCGGGCGCGCGCTTGCAGATCCAGTACTTGCCGATGGCCGTGGCGATGCGCGCGAAGGCGGCTTCGCGCGGATCGTCCGGCGCGGCATCCACCGCGCGGGCGACGCGCATCGACAACGCGAGCGCGGCTTCCGCTTCGATGGCCAGGTCCGCCAGCACGTTGCGCATCAACGGCTGATCGACGAGCCGCTTGCCGAACGCCATGCGATGGCGCGCGTGATGCACCGCCTGCGCGAGCGCCATGCGCATTTCCGCCGCCGAACCGAGCATGCAGTCCAGGCGCGTGAGCATCACCATGTCGAGGATGGTCGCGATGCCGCGCCCCTCGTCGCCGACGCGCGTGGCGCGCGCGCCCTGGAATTCGACTTCCGACGAGGCGTTCGACCAATCGCCGAGTTTGTCCTTCAGGCGTATCAGGGTGAACGCGTTCTTCGTGCGGTCGGGCAAGCGCCGCGGCAGCAGGAAACACGTGAGCCCGGCGGGCGCCTGCGCGAGCACGAGGAAGCCATCGGACATCGGCGCGGAGAAGAACCATTTGTGGCCCGTCAGCGCGTAGTCGTCGCCATCGAGCGGTTGCGCGCGCGTCGTGTTGGCCCGTACGTCGGAACCGCCCTGCTTCTCCGTCATCCCCATGCCGAGGGTGACGCCACGTTTTTCGCCGATGGGTACTTCGCGCGCGTCGTAATACGGGGCCGCGGCTTTCTCCGCCCATTCCGCGAGCGCGGGTTGGCGACGCAACGCCGGCACCGCCGCGTGCGTCATCGTCAACGGGCAACTGGTCCCCGGTTCGACCTGGTGGTGCAGGTAACTCAGCGTCCGCGCGCGCGACGTGCGCGCCGGGCATCGGCTCACGCCATGACAGGCCGGCGACGCCGTGTTCGATCGCCGCCTGCATGAGCGCGTGGTAGTTCGGGTGGAACTCGACGCGGTCGATGCGCGCACCGAAGCGATCGTGCGTGCGCAGGCGCGGGCGATCGCGATGCGCATCGAAGGACAGCGCGTACAACCTGTCGCCGGCCAGTCGTGCGTAATCGGCGATGCGCCCTGCGAAAGGAGACGCGCCTTCGCGTTCGACGGCCTCGCGCAGCGCGACATCGTCGCGCCACAAATCACGCGGGGCGAACTCCGGTGGCTGGTTGCTGTCCTGGGTCACGCGGCGACGATAGCACCAGCGCCTCGAGGAATTCCTCGTCCAGTCGCACCGTGCCGAACCATCCGCACTGCGTGCCCGCCAGCACGCGCAGCGACTGGCCCTTCGACCCCGGCAACCGATTCAACGGATGGAACACGCGGTCGCGCACGGCGGCGAGGCGGTCATGTTCGGACTGGAACAACGGTGTGAGCCAGCGGCTCCACACGTGGTAGATCGCCACGTGCGCGCGCCGCGCCTGTTCGTAGGCGGCGAAGGCTTCGGGCAGGTGCGGATGCGCGCGCAACGCATCGCGCAAGGCGAGCGCGTCGAGCAACGCCATGTTCGCGCCCTGCCCCAGTTGCGGACTCATCGCATGCGCGCTGTCGCCGAGCAGCACCGCGCGGCCGCGATGCCAGCGCGTCTGCACGACGTCGCGATAGCGCGCGACGGCCAGGCCGCCCGGCACCTGCGTGTCGCACAGCGCGTCCGCCGCTTCGGGCCAGACCGATGCGACGTCGCGACGCCACTGGTCGGCGTCGTGCGCCGTGTCGAAGGCGTCGGTGCGCACGCTCCAGAAAAAGCTCACGCGCGGCGTCGGATCTCCGGGGCGCGTGCCGACCGGCAGCATGCCCGCCATGCGGCGCGCGCCGACGTAGCGTTGCTGCAATTCATCCGCGAATTCCCAGTCGCGCGCAGGCACGAGGCACCAATGCGCGCCCCACGGATACGGGCGATCGAACGCGGGCGGCGCGACGGCGGTGCGCAGGCGCGAGTTCGCGCCGTCGGCGACGATGATCAGGTCGTATGCGCCGTGCGATTCACCGGCATCGTCGTGCACGACGCCTGCGTCCGCATCGATCGAAACGATGCGCCGCCCCGCATGCAGCGAACGCTGCTCGGTCCACGCCGCGTCGAGCAGGCCGAACAACGCGCCGCGCTGCAGGCCGAGGCCGAACAGGCGCGGGTCGAGCTCGCGGTAGCGCATGTCCATGACGGTGCGCCCGCCCTGCGACGTGCCGAACAAGCGTGCGATCGGTGCGCCGTGCGCGAGCGCGGCATCGAGCAGCCCCATGCGCCACAGCGCCGACAGGCCCGTGGGCTGCAGCAGGAAGCCCGCGCCGACGGGACCGGGGGCCGGCGCCTGTTCGAAGACATCCACGCGATGGCCGTCGCGCGAAAGCGCGACCGCAGCCGCCTGGCCGCCGGTTCCGTATCCGATGATCGCGATGTGCATATGAAAAAAGCCCCGCTATGCGCGGGGCTTTCCGAGCGAATCGATGCGCTCGAGTCTCAGGCGACGGGCACCACGCCGGCGGCCTGGGCGCCCTTCGGGCCCTGGACGACGTCGTAGCTGACACGCTGCCCTTCCTGCAGGCTGCGGAAGCCCTTGCTGTTGATCGCCGAGTAATGCACGAACACATCGGCGCTGCCGTCTTCCGGGGCGATGAACCCGAAACCCTTCGCGTCGTTGAACCACTTCACGGTGCCGTACTGCATGAGCTGTGTGACCTCGTCTGGTGTGCGGTTGCGTGCGCGGGCGCGGGGGGGCCCTGCGCACGGCGCGAGTATGCATGAGTGTGAACGGTTGGCAACAGCCGTTCAGGCCCCAAATCCGCCCAACAAGGCCCTCAACAATGGCGGAATGCCACTGGAAGCGGTTTCAACATTGGCCAGCACTTCGGCCATCGTGATCTCTGCTGCATCGCCGCAACCGGCGGCCCAGTTCGCGACGATGCCCAGGCATGCGTAGTCGAGCCCGAGTTCGCGGGCCAGGCCGGCTTCCGGCATGCCGGTCATGCCGACGAGATCGCAGCCGTCGCGACGCATGCGGGCGATCTCGGCCTTCGTTTCCAGGCGCGGGCCCTGCGTCGCCCCATAGCACCCGCCATCGACCATCGCGACGCCGGCACGTTGCGCCGCAGCAACGACCTGCCCCCGCCATGCCGGCGAATACGGATCGCCGAAGTCGACGTGCAGTACGTCGGTGCCGGGTTCCTCGCACAGCGTCGAGATGCGGCCCCACGTGTAGTCGATCAATTGGTCGGGACAGGCGAGCACGGTGGGGCCGAAGCGTTCCGTGATCCCGCCGACCGTGTTGAGCGCGAGCACGCGCGTGGCGCCGACCATCTGCAACGCGACGAGGTTGGCGCGGTAGTTGATGCGATGCGGGGGCACGCCGTGTGCTTCGCCATGGCGCGCGAGGAACGCGACGCGCTTGCCGGCGATGCGCCCCACCCGCACGGGCCCCGAGGGAAAGCCATAGCGCGTTTCGGGCAGATGGCTTTCGACGTCCTCGAGCTCGGCGATCCGGTACACACCGGTGCCGCCGATGACCGCGAAGGCGAGGTCGGCGTGGTGCATGCTCACTCCAGCGCGTAGATGGCCGGCAGGTTGCGGCCCTGTTCGTGATAGTCCATGCCGTAGCCGTAGACGTAACGGTCCGGCACGGAAAGCCCCGCGTAATCGGCGGTCAGTCCGGGCACGCAGCGGTTGTGCGCCTTCACCGCGAGCGCGGCGATGCGCACATCAAGGGCGCCTTCGCTCCGGCACCAGTCGCGCACTTCGGCGAGCGTGTGGCCTTCGTCGACGATGTCGTCGACCAGCAACACGCGACGCCCGCGCAGCGACGTCGCGGGGCGGTGTTTCCAATGCAGCTTGCCGCCCGTCTGCGCGCCGCGATAGCGCGTGGCGTGCAGGTAATCGAATTCCAGGTCGAGCCCGCGCGCACCCAGTTCCAGCGCGAGCTGCCCGGCGAACGGCAGCCCGCCATGCATCACCGTCAGGTACACCGGCACGCTGCCCGCGAAATCGTTGCGGATCCGCACGGCCATCTTCGCGATCGCCGTTTCGATCGCGGTGCGGTCATGGATGACCACGGACCGCTTCAGCGCATCGGCCAGGGGCGCGGCGTTCATGCGAGGTCGCCGCCGAAGCGCGCGTGCGCATCGGTGTAGCGCGCATCGGCGAGCAGGCCTTCCCACGCGAGCGGGCCGCGGCCGATCAGGCCGGCGAGCGCCATCGTGTTGAGCTTGCGGCCTTCGACCGCGGCGAGCGAATCGGGCACGAGATCCGGATGGCAGACGAGGACGACGTCGCATCCGGCATCCAGGTGCGCATCGATGCGCGACTTCACGCCGCCGGCGGAGAACGCCGCGGCCATGCCGATGTCGTCGGAGAACACGACGCCCTTGAAGCCCATTTCCTTGCGCAGGATCTGCTCGATCCACAACGGCGAGTAGCCCGCCGGTTCCGGCGCGACCTGCGGATAGACCACGTGCGCCATCATCACCGCGTCGGCGCCGGCGTCGATGCCCGCGACGAAGGGGACGAGGTCGAGCGCGCGGATTTCATCGAGCGTGCGCTTGTCGATCGCATCGTCGAAGTGCGTGTCTTCCAGCACCGAGCCATGGCCCGGGAAATGCTTGAGCGTGGCGGCCATGTCGGCGGCATGCATGCCTTCGACATACGCGCGCGTGAACTCGGCGACGATCTGCGGATCGGCGGAGAACGCGCGATCGCCGATGGCGCGATTGCCGCGGCCGAGGTCGACCACCGGCGCGAAGCTCAGGTCCACGCCGCTGGCGCGCACTTCCGAGGCCATGACCCAGGCATGTTCCTTCGCCAGTTCGATCGCGCGGTCGGGCAGGCTGCCGTAGAGCTTGCCGAACTGTTCGAGCGAGGGCAGCGCGCTGTAACCGTCGCGGAAGCGCTGCACGCGGCCGCCTTCCTGGTCGACGCAGATCAGTTGCGGGCGCGGCGCGGCTTCGCGGATGGCCTGCGACAACTCGGCGACCTGCACGCGCGAGGAGAAATTGCGGGTGAACAGGATCACGCCGGCGCAGGCGTCGTGCTGCAGCCAGTCGCGCTCCTGCGCGGTGAGTTCGGTGCCGGCGATGCCGATCACGAGCATGGTTGGGGCTCCTTCGGATAGCGGTCGATCATACGGTCAGCGCGGTTCGAACATCGCGATGCTTTCCACGTGCGCGGTGTGCGGGAACATGTCCATCACGCCGACGGCCTTCAGCTTCCAGCCGCGCTCGTTCACGAGGTAGCCCGCATCGCGCGCCAGCGAGGCGGGATGGCAGCTCACGTAGACGATGCACTTGAGGCCGTCGAGGGACAGTTGTTTCAGCACGACATCGGCGCCCGAGCGCGGCGGGTCGAGCAGCAGGCGGTCGAATCCCGCGCGCATCCACGCGTGCGAGGACAGGTCCTGGGCGAGGTCGGCGGCGTGGAAGTCGACGTTCGACAGATGGTTGTGCGTGGCGTTTTCGCGTGCGCGGCGGATGAGGCCGGCATCGCCCTCGACGCCCACCACCTCGCCCGCGGTGCGCGCCAGCGGCAGCGTGAAATTGCCCAGGCCGCAGAACAGGTCGAGCACGCGGTCGCCGGGTTGCACGTCGAGCAATTCGATCGCCTTCGCGATCATGGTCTGGTTGAGGCCCGCGTTGACCTGGATGAAGTCGAGCGGACGGAACAGCAGTTCGATCTCCCACGTCGGCAGCGTGAACGCGAGCTTCGCCTGGTGCGGCCACAACGCATGCACCGAATCGATGCCACCGGGTTGCAGGTACACGGCGAATTGATGTTCCTTCGCGAAATCCTCCAGCGCCTGCATATCGCGCGGCGACAGCGGTTGCAGGTGGCGGAACACGAGCGCGATGGTGTCATCGCCTGCAATGAATTCGATCTGCGGGATGTCGCGGCGGCCGTCCATGCCGTCGACCAGCGCCGACAGCGCGGCGACCTTCATGCCGATCTGCGGGATCACCGTGTGGCATTCGGAAATGTCGGCGACGAAACGCGGATCCTGTTCGCGGAATCCCACGAGCGTCTTGTCCTTCTTCTCGACGCGGCGCACGGAGAAGCGGCCCTTGCGGCGATAGCCCCACGCGGCGTCGACCATCGGCGGCAGCACCGTTTCCGGCGTGACGTGGCCGATGCGTTCGAGGTTTTCCATCAGCACGCGCTGCTTGGCGTGGATCTGTCTGCCTTCGTCGAGGTGCTGCAGCGCGCACCCGCCGCAGACGCCGAAGTGCGGGCAGCGCGCCGTCACGCGCTCGGGCGCGGCGACGAGGACTTCCAGCGTGCGGGCTTCGTCGAAGCTCTTGTGGCGCGCGGTCTGCTGCGCGATCACCGTCTCGCCGGGCAAGGCGCCCGCGATGAAGATCGCCTTGCCCGCGCCGGGCACTTTCGGATCGGGCCGGCGGGCGACGCCGCGGCCGTCGTGGGTGAGGTCGGTGACCGTGATTTCGAACGGGGTGAGGTCTAGGCGGGCCAAAGCGTGGGACTGCGGGGGACGTGGCCGGGCATTATCGCCCGGCCTCCCCCGCCCCGCTTACTTCTGCTTCCAGCTGCCACCGGCGTCCTGGTACCACCAGCCGCCGCGGGCGCTGTCGACCCACTGCTTGGCGAAGACGCTGCGGATGTTCTTTTCCCAATCCGCGTGGCCGTTGGCGACCGCGATTTCCTTGTAGACCGCTTCGCGGTCGCGGTTGTCGTCGGCCACGGCCTTCTGCATGCCCACGCGGTCCTTCAGTTCCAGCGAGGCGGCATCGCGCAGGACGATTAGGCCGTCCTTGCTGAAGCCGAGCGCGCCGAGGTCGAAGCCCTTGCGCAGCGTGGAATCGAAGCGCGCGGCCATGCGCGACTGGATCGCCTGGATCGCGGGCGTCTTGATGGTGATGTCCGGCTGCGACTGCGCATATGCGCTGCCGATCCCGATCAGGCTGAGCGGATCGATGCGCTGCAGCAGGCTCGCCATGCCGCCGCCGTTCGGCGTCTTGCTGCCCTCTTCCGGCTTGGCTTCGGGCTTCACGCCGTTGGGCAGCTCGTCGCCGATGACCTTCTCGACGAATTCCTTCGCCGCTTCCTTCGCCTCCGCCGCGGGGAAGTAGACATTGATGGTGACGCAGGCGCTGAGCAGCGCCATGGCGGCGAAACTCGCCGCGGTCGGCGCGAACTTGCTGCGGGTGGCGGACATTCGGAGGCTCCTTGGAACGGCTTGGGTCGGGTTGATGGCATCGTCACTCAGCGGACCTCGGGTGTCACCTCACCGCCGGCGACCGCCGTCAGGCGCTCCACCAGCGTAGGCCAATCCACGTTGTCGTGGATGCCGACGACCGTCAGGCGGGGCAGGCCCGCGCCTTCGACGATAGTAAAAGAGTCGCCGGCTGAACGAAGCCCGCGCATGGCGCACACCTCGTTGGACAGCGTGCAGCCGATGCCGATGCGCTTGTAGCCGAAGTCGTCGAACAGGGCGATCGCCTTGCCCTGCAGGGTGGAGACGAACGAGCTGTCGCCGACGCTCGAGATGCTCTGCACCGCGCGCTGGCTGATGCGCTGGCGCGTCGTGTGCGTGGGATCGGTGTGGAGGTCGGCATCGAAGGCGGTGACGGTCCAGTCCACCAGGCGCAAGGCATCGATGCGCCCATCCAGCCGCCCGCTGATGCTGCCGAAGTCGAAGACTTCCGTGAGCGCGAGCAGGTCGAGGTCTTCCACCGCGAGGTCCGCGGCCAACGTGGGCGCGACGCCGAAGGGGCGTTCCATCGACAACTGCGAGACGTCGACACGGCCGTCGAACACCGCCATCGACAAGCCGCCTTCGAAATCGAGCCGCTCGTTCGCGTAATGCGCGCGCGGCAGGCGCCCGGTGAGTTCGCCGCGGAAGGCGGGCCAGCCGAAGGTGGTGGCGAGTTTGCCGACGTCGAGATGTTCGACGCCCAATCCGAACACCGCATCCGCGCCCTGCTCGCCCGACGGCGGGCGCAGCGTCATGTTCTCGAAACGCAACGCGCCGCCGAGGAACGGCACGGACACCGCGTCTGTCAGCGAGATCGCGCCGTCGCCGCTGCGCATCGGCAACCGCGCCTGCGCGAACGGCATTTCCCACAGCGCGCCCTCGCGCCACGTGAGCGTGCTTTCGACGGGGGACGTGCGCGAGTAACGCAGGTCGCCATCCAGGCCGAGGAACGCGAAGCGATGCGCGCCGCCGTCTTCGATGTCCACGCCGTGGGGAACGACGCTGAAGGCCTGCACTTGCCCGCCCTCGATGTGGAGCCGTGCATCGAGCGCGCCGGCGAGCGTGAGATCGGACAGGCCCGCGGTGCCGAGGGGGCCGGAGAGGTAACGATCCCGCACGGGCGCGAGGTCGCCGCTGTGCGCCTGCACGTCGAGCAGGCGCAGCGTCGCGTCTTCGGCGAAGGCCGCGCGGCCGCGCACGGTGAGCACCTCGCCGTCGGTCCAGGCGATCGACGGCAACGACCAGCCCGCGCCTTCGCGCGACTCGCCAGTGATCGACAGCCGCACCGGCGTCGAGGGCAGCGCGATGTACGCGGTGCCCGCGAGGAACTCGCCGCCGCGCAGCGTGCCGTCGAGCGTGAGCAGCGACGGTCGTGGTGCGTCGAAGATGCGGTAATCGAAATCGAAGGTGCCGGCGAGGTTGTCGGCGGCGATCGTCGCGTCGACGGTTTCGAGTTTCGCACCCGCGGCCGTCAGCCGGCCGCCGATGCGCAACGGGCCCTGCGCTGGTGCGGCAACATCGACGCGGCCATCGAGCGTGCCGCCCTGCAGGCGCGCGTCGGCCCAGGCTTTCGACAACAGGCTTTGCGCCCACGCGATGGGCACGCGCGTGAGATCGATGCGCGTGAGGTCCGGCGTGGCGGTGCCGCGGTCGACGCGCATCGTGCCGCGGCCTTGTTGCAGCGTGCCCGACAGGCCGGCTTCGTCGAACGCGATGCCGAGGCGGAAGGTTTGCCTGCCTGCATGCAGCGTGCCTTCGCAGCCCCAACCGTGCGCGGTGGTGCGTTGCAGCGGGCAGGTCCATGCAAGGTTGCGTGCATCGACGCCGAGGCCGGGCGCGCGCAGGCGCGCGGTCTGCAATCGCAACGTGCCTTGCGGCGCATCGGCGGGCCAATCGAGTTGGACGTGCACGCGTTCCAGCGTGCCGATGGGCAAGGCGATCTTCGCGATGTCCGCTTCCAGCGTGCGCGCGTGCGCGTGGCCGGCGAGGGCCATCAGGCAGAGGAGGAAGAACGCGCGCGTCATTGGGGCCGGAGGATAGCCGACGCCTGTCATCGCGGCTTCGACAACCGCCCCAACTCCGCCAGCATGTCCCACGACTTCAGCCCGCGGGGGCCGAGGTGATACGCCAGCACCTCGCGCATCGTGCGGCGCAGGCTGGACAGGTCGTCGCCATCGGGTTGCGTGTCCTGCGCGAGCGCGAGCAGCGCCCGGCCCGTGGCCGCGGTGTCGCGGTCGGTCTGCCCGCGGTCGTGGCGGACGCGGCGCGTACCCTGCTCGGGGTCGAGGCGATACCGCGCGGCGGGGTCGATCGCGACGCCATCGGTGTCGGCATCGAGGACCAGGCCGAACCCGAGCGCTTCGAGCAGGTCGCGTTCGAACCGCCGCAGCGTCCACGCGAGCGGTGCGTCGCTCGCGAGGTCCACGCGCACCTGTCCGTAGGCATCGAACAACTCCGGCAACGCATCGCCGCGCGGCGCGAGGCGCAGCACGAGTTCATTGACGTAGAACGACGCGAGCGACGCATCGCCCTGCAACACGGGGGCGGCGTCCAATGCCTCGGCGCTGCGCAGTTGCGCGAGTTCGCCGCGCAGGACGGCGTCGAGCCGAATGTGTTGCATCGGTTGCAGGGCGGCGCGCAGGACGTGGCGTTTCGGGCCCTGCACGCCGCGCGCGATCAATCCGAGGCGGCCCTGGTCCTGCGCGAGCACTTCGACGAGCAGGCTCGTCTCGCGCCACGGGCGCGCGTGAAGCACGTACGCGGCTTCACCCGTGATGCGCACGCGTCAGTCGTGGTAACCGAGCGTGCGCAGCGCGGCTTCGTCGTCCGACCAGCCTTCGCGCACGCGGACCCACGTTTCGAGGAAGACCTTGCCGTCGAACAGGCGTTCCATCTGCTCGCGCGCGCGCGTCCCGATCTCGCGCAGGCGTTCGCCCTTGTTGCCGATCACGATGGCCTTCTGCCCGTCGCGTTCGACCCAGATCACGGCATTGATGCGCCACATGCGGCCGTCGAGTTCGAACTTCTCGATTTCCACCGTCGTGGCGTACGGCAACTCGGCCCCGAGCTGGCGCATGAGTTGTTCGCGCACGAGTTCGCCGGCGAGGAAGCGCTGGCTCTTGTCGGTGATCTCGTCTTCGCCGTAGAGCGCGGGTTGCTCGGGAACGAGCTTGAGCAGGTCGTCGACCAGCGGCTCGAGGCCCTTCTTCTTCAGCGCGGAAATCGGGTGCACGGCGGCGAACTCGCGTTCGGCCGCGACCTTCGCCAGGAAGGGCAACAGCGTGGTCTTGTCCTTGACGCGATCGACCTGGTTGACGGCGAGCACGACGGGGACGCCGGCCTCCTTCAACGCCTCGTAGGCGAGCGTGTCTTCGTCGTCCCAGCGGCCGGCTTCGATGACGAGGAGCGCGGCGTCGACGCCTTCCAGCGCGCCGCGCGCGGCGCGGTTCATCCAACGGTTCATCGCGCGCTTCTGTTCGCGATGCAGGCCGGGGGTATCGACGAGCAGCAGTTGTCCGTGCGGGAACGTCGCGATGCCGAGCAGTCGATGCCGCGTGGTCTGCGGCCGGTTGGAGGTGATGCTGATCTTGAAGCCGACCAGGGCGTTGACGAGCGTCGACTTGCCCACGTTCGGGCGGCCGATCACGGCGACATGGCCGGCGCGGTGGGGGGTGGTTTCCATGGGGGGCATTGTAGTCCGTGGGCGACGTCATCCCCGCGAACGCGGGGACGGGGATGACGGCTACGGGTCGATCTTCGCCAGCACGGCTTCGGCGGCGACTTGCTCCGCCGCGCGGCGCGAGGTGCCCTCGCCTTCGCATTCGATGCGCGGCTCGGCCAGGGCGCAGGCGACGCGGAAGGTCTTGGCGTGTTCGTCGCCCGATTCGGACACCAGCGTATAGGCGGGCAGCGGTTTGCCGCGGGCCTGCAGCCATTCCTGCAGGCGCGTCTTGGCGTCCTTGCCGATCTTGTTGGGCGGCGGCAATGCGTCGATGGAGGATTCGAACCACGGCAGCACGGCCGTGCGGCAGGCTTCGAAACCACCGTCGAGGTGGATCGCGCCGACGATGGCTTCGACCGCGTCGGCGAGGATCGAATCGCGGCGATGCCCACCGGATTTCATTTCGCCGGGGCCGAGCACCAGGTGCTGGCCGAGTTCGAGCGTGCGCGCGATGGCGGCGAGCGCCGATTCGCGGACCAGTTCGGCGCGCGCGCGGGTCAGCGTGCCTTCGTCGGCGCGCGGCCAGCGTTTGTACAAGGCTTCGGCGACGAACAGGTTGACGAGCGCATCGCCGAGGAATTCCAGCCGCTCGTTGTGCGCCGGCGCGGCGCTGCGGTGCGTGAGCGCCTGCGCCAGCAAGCCCGGATCGACGAAGTCGTATCCGGGCAGGCGGAGGCCGTCAGTCGCTCGGACCACCGTGGACCAGGTCCTTCTCGGCGACGAAGTTACCGACGACGTCGAGGTTGGCGATGATCGGGCGGCGCACTTCGTACGACACCGTCATGTGCCAGCCGCCGTCCATGCGCTCGATGGAGACGTTTTCCGGCTTCACGTTGTCCGAGTAGTTCACGTACAGCCGGCGGAAGAACGCGCTGCGGATGCGGTCCGGCGGCGCATTGTTGATGCCCGGCTCCAGCGAGAGCCCCTTCATCGATTCCTTGACGGCATAGAACTCCGAGTACATCGGGATGACCTTCATCCCCACGTACACCGCGATGCCCGCGACGGCCAGGATCAGGATGAATCCCAGCAGCGTCATGCCCCCTTGCGTGCGCTTCATGTTGTCCCCTTCCCCTCGGGTCGATCGATGTGTGCTGGCGGTTACGGGATGTTCGAGCCGATCCTCGAGAAATCCACGCCCCCGGCCTGGCGGTCCCAGTTGAACCAGATCAGGAATGCCTTTCCGCGGAGGTTTTCCTCCGGCAGGAAATGCACGGCCCAGAACCGGCTGTCCTCGCTATTATCACGATTGTCGCCCATGACGAAATAGTGTCCGGGCGGCACCACCCATTCCCCTTCTCCCTGGATGGAGAACGGAGAGTCCTCGCGTTCCAGGACGGGGTGCGGCCGGCCCGGCAGGGCTTCCTGCCGCAGGTCCGCGCCGGTCATGTCCACGCCCTGGCCCTTGCCGACATACTGGCCGATCTGCTGGTACTTCATCGCGACACCGTTCACGAACACGGTGTTGTCGCGATAGGCGACCGTGTCGCCCGGCAGGCCGATCACGCGCTTGATCCAGTCCTGGTCGGGGTGGTGCGGCGGGCGGAAGACCACGACGTCGCCGCGCTTGGGCTCGCCGATGGTGACGAACTTCTTGTTGTTGATCGGCAGGCGCAGGCCGTAGGCGAACTTGTTGACGAGGATGAAATCGCCGATCAGCAGCGAGGGCATCATCGAGCTCGACGGGATGCGGAAGGGCTCGGCCACGAAGCTGCGCAGGCCCAGCACGATGGCCAGCACCGGGAAGAACGCGCGCGAGTAGTCGACGAGGAGCGGTTCCTTCTCGTCGAGCAGGCCGGCGGCCTCCTTGCGGCGCTTGGCGAAGAACAGCTTGTCCCCCAGCCAGATGATCCCGGTGAGCAGGGTCAGCACCACCAGGATCGTTTCGAACCACACCATGCCAGCTCCTTGTTGCCGGTCGACGCCGGGGCAAGCTTACTTGTTATCGACCTGCAGGACGGCAAGGAAAGCTTCCTGCGGGATCTCGACGCGACCCACCTGCTTCATCCGCTTCTTGCCCTCTTTCTGTTTCTCGAGGAGCTTCTTCTTGCGGGTGGCGTCGCCGCCGTAGCACTTGGCCAACACGTTCTTGCGCAACGCCTTGACCGTGCTGCGCGCGATGATCTGCGAGCCCACCGCGGCCTGGATGGCGACGTCGAACATCTGGCGCGGGATCAGTTCGCGCATCTTCTCGGTCAGGTCCCGGCCGCGACGGTCGGCGTGCGCACGGTGGGTGATGATCGACAGCGCGTCCACCTTGTCGCCGTTGATCAACGTGTCCACGCGGACGAACGGGCCGGGCTGGAACCGCACGAAGTGGTAGTCCAACGAAGCGTAGCCGCGCGAGACGGACTTGAGGCGGTCGAAGAAATCCAGGACGACTTCGGCCATCGGCAGTTCATAGCTGATCTGCACCTGGCTGCCCATGTACGTGATGCCGACCTGCGTGCCCCGCTTTTCTTCGCACAACGTGATCACGTTGCCGACGTAATCCGGCGGCGTGAGGACGTTGGCGCGGATGATGGGCTCGCGGATTTCCTCGATCTGGTTCACCGGCGGCATCTTGGCCGGGTTGTCGAGCGGCATGACGCTGCCGTCGGTCTTGAGGACTTCGTAGATCACCGTCGGCGCGGTGGTGATCAGGTTGAGGTCGTACTCGCGCTCCAGGCGCTCCTGCACGATCTCCAGGTGCAGCATTCCGAGGAACCCGCAGCGGAAGCCGAAGCCCATGGCTTCGGAGCTTTCGGGCTCGAAGCGCAGCGCGGCGTCGTTGAGGCGGAGTTTTTCCAGCGCTTCGCGCAACGCCGGGTAATCCTCGGCATCCACCGGGAACAGACCGGCGAACACGCGCGGCTGCATCTCCTGGAAGCCCGGGAGCGGCTTGGTCGCCGGATCGGCGGCCAGCGTGAGCGTGTCGCCGACCGGCGCGCCGTGCACGTCCTTGATCGACGCGGTGATCCAGCCCACCTCGCCCGCGCCGAGCTTCGGCAGCACCTTGCGCTTGGGCGTGAACACGCCGACCGAATCCACCAGGTGCGTGCGGCCCGTCGACATCACGAGCATCTTGGTGCCCGGCACGATGTCGCCCTGCATCACGCGCACGAGGCTCACGACTCCGAGGTAGTTGTCGAACCACGAGTCGATGATCAGCGCCTGCAGTTTGTCGGTGTCGCGCGGCTTCGGCGGCGGGATGCGCGCGACGATGGCTTCGAGCACGTCTCCCACGTTCAGGCCGGTCTTCGCGCTGATGGCCACCGCGTCTTCGGCGTCGATGCCGATGACCGCTTCGATTTCCTTCTTGACGCGGTCGATGTCGGCCGTGGGCAGGTCGATCTTGTTGAGGACCGGCACGACTTCCAGCCCCTGCTCCACCGCGGTGTAGCAGTTGGCGACGGACTGGGCTTCCACGCCCTGCGCGGCGTCGACGACGAGCAGCGCGCCCTCGCACGCGGCGAGCGAACGCGAGACTTCGTAGCTGAAGTCCACGTGGCCCGGCGTGTCGATGAAGTTCAGCTGGTAGGTGACGCCGTCCTTCGCCTTGTACGGCAGCGAGACGGACTGCGCCTTGATGGTGATGCCGCGTTCGCGCTCGATGGGATTCGAGTCGAGCACCTGCGCTTCCATCTCGCGGGCTTCGAGCCCGCCGCAGAGTTGGATGATGCGATCGGCCAGCGTCGACTTGCCGTGGTCGACGTGGGCAATGATGGAAAAGTTGCGAATGTGCTGCATCGAGCCCGGGCCAGGAAAAAAGCGCGGCATTATCGCATAGGGGCCGGGGCCGACCCTGTACGGGGTGGCCTCGGCCCGTTCGCGCGATGCGCCGGGGTTACTGGGTTTCGGCCGCGGCGCGCGGGGACACGGCGATGTAGCGGCTGGTGCCGCCGCGCTGGACGAGCAGCATCGCGGTGTCGCCGGGCTTGAGGGCCGCGAGTTCTCGGTCCAGTTGCGCCACCGACCCGACCGAATTGCGGCCGACGGCCAGGATGATGTCGCCCGCCTGCAGGCCCGCGCGTTTGGCCGACAGGCCTTCGATGCGCGCGATGGCCACGCCCTCGTTGGTGTCCAGGCCCAGGCGGCGGCGCTGCGCGCCGTCGATGTCGTCGCCGACGATGCCCAGCGGATTGCGCTGGTTCGGCGCCGGCGTGACGGAGGCCGGGATGGCGCGCGGTTCGGGGACGGCGAGTTCGCCCAGGACGACGGTGACGTCGCGCGCCTTGCCGTCGCGCATGATCGAGAGCGTGGTCTTCGCGCCCGGCGGCAACGCGCCCACCAGCGGCGGCAGCGACGAGGCGTCCTCGATCGGCGTGCCGTTGAATGCGCGGATCACGTCGAGGCGTTGCACGCCCGCCTTCGCCGCGCCGCTGCCCGGTTGCACTTCGCGGACAAGTGCGCCGCGCGTGTCGGGCAGGCCGAGTGCGCGCGCCTGTTCGTTGTCGATGCCCTCCAGGCCGATGCCGAGCAGGCCGCGGCTGACGCGTCCCTTCGACTTGAGCTGGTCGACGGCGTTCATCGCAACGTCGATGGGGATCGCGAAGCTCACGCCCATGTAGCCGCCGGAATTGCTGAAGATCTGCGAATTGATGCCGACGACCTGCCCGCGCGTGTCGAGCAGCGGGCCGCCGGAATTGCCGCGATTGATCGCGACGTCGGTCTGGATGAAGGGCACGTACTGCTGGTTGGCGTACGGATTGGAACGACCGACCGCGCTGACGATGCCCGCGGTCACCGAGTGATCGAGCCCGAACGGCGAGCCGATCGCGACGACCCACTGCCCCGGGCGCAACGTGCGCGAATCGCCGACACGCAGCGACGGCAAGCCCGTCGCGGGAATCTTGAGCAGCGCGACGTCGGATTGCTCGTCGCTGCCGACCACCTTCGCCTTGAACTCGCGGCGATCCGACAGGCGCACCGTCACCTCGCCCGCGCCATCGACGACGTGGTGGTTGGTGAGGACGTAGCCGTCGTTGGAAATGATGAAGCCGGTGCCCATCGACACGCCGCGGTCGCGGCCGCCCGGCGGCATCTGCGGCATCGGCATTCCGGGACCGAAGAAGCGCTTGAAGAACTCGGGCATCTCCTCGTCTTCGTCCATCGACGGCTGGTCGCTCGCGCCGCCGCCGATGTTGGCTTCGACATTGACGACCGCGGGGCCGACCTGGTCGACGAGGTTCGTGAAGTCGGGCAGCCCGCTGACCATCTGCGGGGCCTGCGCGGCGGGGGCGGCGGGCGCCGGTGTTTGCGCTGCGATGTCCGTCGACAGCAGCACCGCGGACGTGACGGTCGCCGTGGCGGCGACCAGTGCGAGATTGCGGACGGGGAGACTACGGAGCAGGTTGCGCATCGGGACCGGGACCTCGATCAGGGGGTCGGACGAAGGGATGTGCGATGTGCGCCGCCGGGCTCAGGGTTCCGGCGGCGATGCGGGCGCGGTGTCGTCGTTGGCCGCGGGCTCCAGCGTGGGGCCGGGCTTGAACGGATAGAACGACGGGCCGGTGGTCGCGTAATCGGCCGACAACGTGCCGCCGCCGTTGAGCTGCGGCAACACGGCGCGCGGCCACGGGCGCGCGGTGTCCGCCTGCAGTGCGGAGGCAGCCGGCGCGACCGGTGCGTCGGCGACGAGGTTGGCGTTGATCGGCATCGGTTGCGGCGCTTCGCCCGTGACGGGCGAGGACTTGGCGGCCACCGCGGTGCTCACCACGCGATCGGTGGCGGCGCGGCCACGCGCGACATTGCGCGAACGCTGCGTGACGCGCTCGGACAACGGACGCGCGCCGGCCACCATCGCCGCTGCAGCGGAGGCTTGCTGCAACGCCTGGTCGGGCGCGGCCGGCGATTGCACCGGCGCGTGTTGCGCAGCCTGCGCGGCGACTTGCGCCGGCGCGGCATCGCGCCCCGCATCCGAACCGAGCGGCATGCGCGCGAGGAAGAACGCGACCACCGCGGCCGAGGCCGCCATGCCGACGCTGCCCCAGCGGATGCGGCCACCGCCGGCCGCGCGTTGCGCAGGCACCGCGGCGACGGCGACTTCGTCGCGCAATGCATCGCGGACGCGTTCGGGGAAGGAGGACGGCAGCGCGTCGGCCTTCGCACGCAACGCATCGCCGATGTGTTGCCAGCGACCGCAGGTGTCGCGCCAGGCCTGGTCGTGGTCCAGGCGCTTGAGGGCGAAGCGCGCGACGTCGCCGACGAGCTCGCCGTCGAACAACGCGCTCAGGGCTTCGCGGTCGGATTCGGGATGCGGTGTGTTGGTTTTCGTGTTCATCGGGTGGCACGCTCGCGTTTCGGTTCGGTATCGAGCACGGGGCGCAGTTCCGCGTCGATGGCCTCGCGCGCACGGAAGATCCGCGAGCGCACCGTGCCGATCGGGCATTGCATCCGTTCGGCGATGTCTTCGTAACTCAGTCCATCCACTTCGCGCAGGGTGATGGCGTCGCGCAATTCCGCGGGCAGGCGTTCCACCGCGCGCATCACGGTGCGTTCGATCTCCTGGCGCATCAGCTCGCGCTCCGGTGTGTCCGTGTCGCGCAGGCGGATGCCGGAGTCGAATTGCTCGGCGTCGGTGACGTCGATGTCGTCTGTCGGTGGGCGCCGGTTGTGTGCGACAAGGTGGTTCTTCGCCGTGTTGACCGCGATGCGGTGGAGCCAGGTGTAGAACTGCGCATCGCCCCGGAAGTTCCCGATCGCGCGATACGCGCGGATGAACGTGTCCTGGGCGACATCCTGGACTTCGCTCCAGTCGTGGATGTAACGCGCGATCAGCGCCTGCACGCGATGCTGGTATTTGCGCACCAGCAGGTCGAAGGCGACGCTGTCCCCGCGCTGCACCCGGGCGACGAGCGCCTGGTCCAGTTCCTGCGATTCGTGTTCGGTGGCCATGGCCGCGCCGAGGCTCCTGTGGTCAGCCCGGCTTGAGGCCGGGCGTTGTGACAAGTCCGCGGACGGGAAGTTCAACGGTGCGCGCCGGGCGGCGGGCACCACCGGGACCTGATGGGTTCGACTCTAATGGGGGCGGCATTGACGCCAGTCAAACGTCGCCGGGATCATAGACCCCTTCCCCGTACCCGAACGAATGGTGGCCGCATGCTCGCTGGTCTCGACGGTTTGCGCTTCCGGCACTGGCACGCCGAGTCCGCCGCCGACGGCATCGTGGTGCTCAGTTTCGACCGCGCCGGCGAAAGCGTGAATACGCTGGCGCAGGAGGTCCTGCTGGAGCTCGACGCCATCCTCGAACGCCTCGCGCTCGACCCGCCCAAGGGCCTGGTCGTGCGTTCGGCCAAGCCGGCGGGCTTCATCGCAGGCGCCGACATCCGCGAGTTCGCGGCCTTCGATGCGAAGGGCACCGTCGGCGACGCGCTGCGCCGCGGGCAGCAGGTCTTCCAGCGGCTGGCGGAAATGCGCTGCCCGACGGTCGCCGCGATCCACGGCCACTGCATGGGCGGCGGCACGGAAATCGCGCTCGCCTGCCGCGCGCGCGTGGCCTCCAACGATGCCTCCACGCGCATCGGCCTGCCCGAAGTGAAGCTCGGCATCTATCCGGGCTGGGGCGGCAGCGTGCGCTTGCCGCGCCTGGTGGGCGCGCCGGCCGCGTTCGACATGATGCTGACCGGCCGTGCGTTCTCGGCCAAGCAGGCCAAGGCGATCGGGCTCGTCGACAAGGTCGTCGAACCGGCGTTGTTGACCGATGCCGCGATCGACCTGGCGCGCAAGGGCGTCGTGCGTCCGTTCAAGCAGCGCGCGCTCGCGTGGCTCACGAATCTCTGGCCGGTGCGGCAGGCGCTCGCGCCGATGCTCGTCAAGCAGGTCGCGCGCAAGGCGCGCAAGGACCACTATCCCGCGCCGTACGCGATGATCGAAACGTGGCGTCGCGCGGGCGGAAGCATCCAGTCGCTGCTGTCGGCCGAACGCAAATCGGTGATGAAGCTCGCCTCGACGCCGACCGCGCGCAATCTCACGCGCGTGTTCTTCCTGCAGGAACGCCTGAAAAGTCTCGGCGGCAAGGACCACGGCATCGCGCGCGTGCACGTCGTCGGCGCCGGCGTGATGGGCGGCGACATCGCGGCGTGGTCGGCCTACAAGGGCTTCGAGGTCACGCTCGCCGATCGCGAGCAGCGCTTCATCGACGGCGCGCTCGCGCGTGCGCAGGACATGTTCGCCAAGCGCGTGAAAGATGAGACCAAGCGTCCCGCGGTGGCGGCGCGTCTGCGCGGCGACCTGATGGGCGACGGCGTGCGCAACGCGGACCTGGTGATCGAAGCGATCATCGAGCAGCCCGACGCGAAGCGCATGTTGTATTTCGAAGTCGAGCCGCAGATGAAACCGGATGCGTTGCTGACGACCAACACCTCCTCCATTCCGCTCGGCGAATTGCGCGAGCAACTGACGCGTCCCGCGCACTTCGCGGGACTGCATTACTTCAATCCGGTCGCGATGATGCCGCTGGTGGAAATCATCCGCCACGATGCGATGGCCGAAGACACGCAGCGTCGCCTCGCCGCGTTCTGCCGCGCGATCGACAAGTTGCCGGTGCCGGTCGCGGGGACGCCGGGGTTCCTCGTCAATCGCGTGTTGTTCCCCTACATGCTCGAAGCGATGGCCGCGTACGCCGACGGCATCCCGGGCCCGGCGATCGACAAGGCCGCGGTGAAGTTCGGCATGCCGATGGGGCCGATCGAACTGGTCGACACCGTCGGCCTAGACGTGGCCGCCAGCGTCGGGCGCGAACTCGCGCCGTTCCTCGGGCTGCCGATCCCCGCCGGGCTCGAGAACAAGCTCGAATCGGGCAAGCGCGGCAAGAAGGACGGCCAGGGCTTCTACACCTGGGAAGAAGGCAAGCCGCGCAAGCCGGAACTGCCGAAGGACTACAAGGCGCCGGACGACCTGGAAGATCGCCTGATCCTGCCGATGCTCAACGAATCGGTCGCGGCCTTGCACGACGGCGTTGTCACCGATGGCGACCTGCTCGATGCGGGCGTGATCTTCGGAACGGGCTTCGCGCCCTTCCGCGGCGGCCCGATCCAGTACATCAGGACGGTCGGGGCGGACGTGCTGGTGGCGAAGCTGAAGGCGCTGGAAAACAAGTACGGGGCGCGCTTCGCGCCGCGCGCGGGATGGGATTCCCCGGCGCTGCGGTGATTACATCGTGTGCGTCGGCTTGTCCGCGGTGAGCGTGCCGGCGAGGATCGTCTCGATCTTGTGGCGCACCGCTTCGCCTTCGGCGCTGTCGGCGAACTGCACGCCGATGCCGGCGGCGCGGTTGCCCTGCGCGCCCGGCGGCGTGACCCACACGACCTTGCCGGCGACCGGCAGGCGGTCTTTTTCTTCGAGCAGGGTGAGCAGCAGGAAGACTTCATCGCCGAGGAAGTAACGCTTCGGCGTCGGCACGAAGATGCCACCGCTTTTCAGGTACGGCATGTACGCGTTGTACAACGCGGCCTTGTCCTTGATGGCGAGCGACAGGATGCCCTGCCGTGCCCCGCCTGCCCCTGCCACTGCGCTCATCCCCGCCCCCCTCGTGCTTCACGCGCCGGCGCATCGCCGCGCCAGGCCAACAACAATTCCGTGACCGCGAGATCGGCGCGCACCGTGGTGCGCAACAGGTCTCGGGTGCGATTCGCTGCATCGAACCACGCGGCCAGCCTGCGGGTTCGCCCCGCGTCGGTCAAGCGCGCGGCCTGCTGCAAAGCGAGATCCGCTGCATGACGAAGACGCAAACCGGCGTATTCATCGGCCACCCACGCCTGCGCGGTGGCGAGCGCGCCGGCGGTGCCCTGCGCGAGTTTGTCGAGGTCCGATGCGACTTGCTTGCGCAACGCCAGGCCATCGCCGCGCAGCCATTCGTGCGCCAGGCCGGGGTGCCCGCGTGCGGCGTCGAGGGCGTCTTCTGCGGCGGCGGGCTTGTGGCCTTGCGCCGCAAGCCACGCAAGCGCTTCTTCACCCGTCGGGAGGTTGAACTCGACGCGATGGGTGCGGCTGCGGATCGTCGCGGACAGGCGCGCCGGATGCGCGCTCAGCAACCACAGATACCGGCCCGGCTGCGGTTCCTCGAGCGTCTTGAGCAATGCGTTGGCGGCGGCGTGGTTGATCGCATCGGCAGGGTCGAGCACCGCGACCTGCGCGCCGCCGTACTGCGGCGTCAGCGCGAGTCGTTCGGACAACTCGCGGATCTGCTGGATGATGATCTCGGTGCGCAGCTTCGTCCCTTCCGTGTTCGGAATGAACGACACGCGCGAATAGTCCGGGTGCGTGCCCGCGACGAACAACTGGCAACTCTTGCACGCACCGCACGGCTCGCCCGATGCGGGCGGCTGGCGACACAACACGCGCTGCGCCAGGCGTTCGACCACCGCGCGCTTGCCGATGCCGGCCGGGCCCGCGAACAACACGCCGTGGCCCAGCCGCCCGGCGGCATGCACCGACACGAGATGGTCGTACACGCGTTGCTGCCAGGGCGCGAGCGGTGTCACAGTGCGTGTTCCATGTAGTGCTGCAACAACGCGGTGGCGCGCATGGCGACGTCTTCGGCGGAGGCGGCGGCATCGATGACGCGGATGCGATCGGGCTCGCCGCCGGCGCGCGCGAGGTAGGCGGCGCGCACGCGCTCGAAGAATTCGTCGCGTTCGCGTTCGATACGGTCGGGCACGAGATCGCGCACGCGCGTGCGTTCGCGCCCCTGTTGCACGCCGAGGTCGAGCAGCAGCGTCAGCCCCGGACGCACGACGACGAAGCGGCGTTCGAGGTCGGCGATCAATGCCGCATCCAGCCCGCGTCCGCCGCCCTGGTAGGCGAAGCTGGAATCGGTGAAGCGATCCGACAGCACCCAGGCATTGCGGTGCAACGCCGGGAGCACCGTTTCGCGCACGTGCTGGGCGCGCGCGGCGAACATCAGCAACAGTTCGGTTTCCGCCGACGCCGGCTCGTGCGTGGGATCGAGCAGCAGGTCGCGGATGCGTTCGGCCAGCGGCGTGCCGCCGGGCTCGCGCGTGCAGACGACTTCCGCGCCTGTCGCCATCAGCACATCGCGCACGGCGTTGAGTACCGTCGACTTGCCCGCGCCTTCGCCGCCTTCGAGCGTGATGAAACGCGGTTGCGTGACCAGGCCCGTCATTGCGCGCGGTTCCTTGCGCGATAGCGCGCCATGTACGCGCGCCAGGCGGCCTGGTGCTCCGCGTAGTTCTTGCTGAAGACATGGCGGCCGCTGCCGTCGCCGACGGCCATGAAATACAACGCTTCGCCGCCCGCCGGATTGGTGGCGGCGCGCAGCGCGTCGATGCCCGGCATCGCGATCGGCGTGGGCGGCAGGCCCGCGATCTTGTAGGTGTTGTAAGGCGTGGCGGCCTGCAGGTCCGCCTTGCGGATGTTGCCCGCGTACGCGCTGCCCATACCGTAGATGACCGTCGGATCCGTCTCCAGGCGCATGCCGAGTTTCAGGCGGCGCGCGAACACGCCCGCGATTTGAGGACGCTCGTCGGCCACGCCGGTTTCCTTCTCGACGATGGAGGCGAGGATCAACGCTTCGTCCTTCGATTTCAGCACCGTGTCCTTCGCGCGATCCTCCCATGCACCGTCGAGGGCGCGCGTCATCGCCTCGTGCGCGCGGCGCAGGATGTCGAGGTCGCTGTCGCCGCGGACGAACTGGTAGGTCTCCGGCAGGAAGCGCCCTTCCGGATGCTGGCCCGCGTGGCCGAGCTTGACCATCAGCGCGGCGTCGGTGATGTCGCCGGTTTCGTGCTGCAGCATGGTGTCGCGCGCGAGCGCCGCGCGCAGGTCGCGCATGGTCCAGCCGGGCACGATCATGAAGCCGCGGCTGATGACACGGCCATCGCGCATCGCCTTGAGCAGGTCGCGCGGCGTCATGCCGGCTTCCAGCGCGTACTCGCCCACCTGGATCTTGTTGGCCGCGCCGAGCTCGCGCGCGAGCGCCTGCCATTCGACGCGATGGCCGGCGACGATGCCCGCCTCGCGCAAGCGCACGAGCACCTTGGACAACGAGTCGCCGGGTTGCACCACCAGCGTCTCGCCCTGCTCGATGCCCGCCATGGGCGCATCGGCGAATCCGGCGTAACGCTGCCACGCCCAGAACGCCGCGCCGGCGAGTGCGAGCAGCACGACGAGGACGAACAGTTTCGAGATGCCGCGGCTGCGGCGTGGGCCGGGCTGCCGGCTGCGTCGACTTCGGGTCACGCCACCTCCATGGTCGGTCAATGTCCGGCGGCGAAACCGGGATGCACGCGCGCCAGGCGCTGCCGCAGCTCCGCCACGGCCGGGTGCGGCGAGTAGGCGTGCTCGCCGATCCGTGCCACCGGCAGGATACCGCGCACGGCATTGCAGAGCAGGACAGCGTCGGCGCTTTCGACGTCGGCCGGCCGCATGCGGGATTCCGCCGCGCCGGTTTGCGACAGGAGCCACGCGCGGCACGTGCCGGCCACCCCGCATCGGTCGACCATGGGGGTCGACCAGCGATCGCCGTGCAGGACGAACAGGTTCGCCGAGGTCGCGCAGACGACATCGCCTTCGGTGCTGCGCATCAGGCCTTCGTCGATGGCGGGGTCGTCCCATTCGCCGCGTGCGAGGACCTGCTCGAGGCGATTGCAGTGTTTGAGGCCGGCGAGCGCGGGTTGCACGGCGAGCGCGGTGGCGCACCAGCGCAGGACGAGGCCGCCTTCGCGCGGCGCTGGCGGCAAGGGGTGGCGGGAATAGCGCCAGACCGGATGCGCGTCCGCGTCGCGTGCGTACCCGCGGGCACCGCCGCCGCGCGTGACGATCAGTTTGGCGACGCCGTCGTGACCGCGGCCGAACAGTTCATGCTGCGCCCGTGCGATCAGGAGGTCCGACGGCAGAGTGAGCCCGAGCCGTTCCGCGCCGGCTTCCATGCGCGCACGATGCGCCGTCCACCAATGCACGTTGCCGTGGTGGACGCGCATCGTTTCGAACACGCCATCGCCGTAGGCGAATCCGCGGGAATCGCCGGGCAGGACGTTAACGTGCGCGCCGCCGAGGAAGATCAACTCGCTCATTCGCCCGCCCCCAGCGCGCGCAACAAGCCCTTCGCCTTCGCGCGGGTTTCCTCGAGTTCGCGTTGCGGCACCGAGTCGATCACGATGCCCGCGCCCGTGCGGAAGCGCAGCGTGTCGCCTTCGAGTTCCGCGCTGCGGATGAGGATATTGAGGTCGAGGTCGCCGTCGCGGTTCAACCAGCCGAACGCGCCGGTGTAGGCACCGCGCCCCTGCCCTTCCAGCGCGGCGATGATTTGCATGCAGCGCACCTTCGGGCAACCGGTGATCGTGCCGCCGGGGAACACCGCGCGGATGACGTCGCCCGGCGTGGCGTCCTCGCGCAGGCGGCCGCGCACGTTGCTCACGATGTGGTGGACGTGCGCGTAGCTTTCGACGGTCATCAACTCGTCGACTTCCACGCTGCCCGGCGTGCAGACGCGGCCCAGGTCGTTGCGTTCGAGGTCGATGAGCATCACGTGCTCGGCGCGTTCCTTCGGATGGCCGACGAGTTCGCGGATGCGTTCGGCTTCGTCGTCGCCCGGCAAGCGCGGACGCGTGCCGGCGATGGGACGCGTTTCGACGGCGTCGCCGCGGATCGACACCAGCCGCTCCGGCGACGAACTGACGATCGCCCAATCGCTGCCGGAAAACAGACCGGCGAACGGTGCGGGATTCGCGGTCCGCAGGCGTTGGTGCAACTCCGCCGGCGGCAACGGCGCATCGAAACGCGCGCGCCATCCGCGCGAGAGATTCACCTGGAACACGTCGCCGGCTGCGAGGTGTTCGATCACGCGTTCCACGCCGCCGGTGAAGCGATCCGGTGTGTCTTCTTCGATGCTCGCCGGCGCGCGCCATTCGGGCAGCGCGGGCAACGTGGCGGCCGCGCGCGCGTCGTCGCGGAGCGTGTCGATCCAATCGCGCTGCGATGCTTCGGCGATCGCGAACACTTCGCCCGTCGCGTGGTCGCGCAATACCGCCGCCGGGCTGCGCATCGCATAGGCGATGGGCACGCGGCCTTCGGCCTGCGGCAGCCGCAGCACGGGTTCGACTTCGCCCGCGAGTTCGTATGCGAGGAAGACCACCCAACCGCCGCGGAAAGGCCAGCGCGGTTCGTCGCGCGAAACGCGTTCGGCGCGCCAGGCATCATCGAGTGCGGAGAGGAAGTCGCCTGCGACCGTGCGGCCATCGCGATCGCGCACGAGGCCATCGCGATCCAGGCGCAACAGTGCGCCGCCGTCGACGAACAGCATGTCCCAGCGCCCCTGCGCCGTTCCGTGCGCGCTGGATTCCAGCAGCACCGGGTAACGCGCCGGGGCCTGCCGGTGCAATGCCAGCAGGTCGAGCGAGGGATCCAGCGGATGCGTGACGAGCACGGGCCCGTCTCCGTTGCGTGCCGTCAGATCCGGCGGAACACCAGCGTGCCGTTGGTGCCGCCGAAGCCGAAGCCGTTCGACACCGCGATGTCGATCTTCTTCTCGCGCGCGGTGTTGGGCACGTAATCGAGGTCGCAGCCTTCGCCCGGGTTTTCCAGGTTGATGGTCGGCGGGATGATGCCCGCGTGCAGCGCCATCACCGAGAACACCGCTTCGGCGCCGCCGGCCGCGCCGAGCAGGTGCCCGGTCATCGACTTGGTGGAGCTGACCATCGTCTTGTACGCGTGGTCGCCGAGCGCGCGCTTGATCGCGAGCGTTTCGGCCACGTCGCCCAGCGGCGTGGAGGTGCCGTGCGCGTTGAGGTACTGGACCTGGTCGGCGTTGATCTTCGCGTCCTTGAACGCGGCGGCCATGCAGCGCGCGGGGCCGTCGCCGTCTTCGCTGGGCGCGGTCATGTGGAACGCATCGGAACTGGCGCCGAAGCCGGCGAGTTCGCAATAGATGCGCGCGCCGCGGGCCTTGGCGTGTTCGTATTCCTCGAGGATGAGGATGCCGGCGCCGTCGCCGAGCACGAAGCCGTCGCGGTCGCGGTCCCACGGGCGCGAGGCGCGCTGCGGTTCGTCGTTGCGCGTGGACATCGCCTTCATCGAGCAGAAGCCGCCCATCGAGGTGGGCGTGGAGCCGCGTTCGGCGCCGCCGGCGATCATGACGTCGGCGTCGCCGTGCTGGATCAGGCGCATCGCCATGCCGATCGAGTGGTTCGACGTGGCACACGCGGAGACCGCGGAGAAATTGGGGCCCTTCGCGCCGGTGAGCAGCGAGACCTGGCCGGGCACCATGTTGATGATGGTGCTGGGCACGTAGAACGGCGAGATCTTGCGCGGGCCGCCTTCGTGCGCCTTGATGGTTTGTTCTTCGATGCCGAGCAGGCCGCCGATGCCCGAACCGATCAGCGCACCGACGCGCTCGGCGTTGGAGTCGTCGATGGTGAGGCTGGCGTCCTCGATGGCCATCATCGAAGCGGCGACGCCGTAATGGATGAACTCATCCATCTTCTTCGCGTCCTTCGGCCCCACCCAGCGGGTGACGTCGAAATCGCGGACTTCGCCGGCGATGCGCGTGGTCAGGTTGGATGCATCGAAGTGCGTCACCGGGCCGATGCCCGAACGCCCGTTGACGATGCCGTCCCACGTGCTGCCCAGGTCGTTGCCCAGCGGCGAGACGATGCCCATACCCGTTACGACGACGCGACGCATAGATTGCTCCTGTTGCAGAAACACACAGGGCCGCGATAGCGGCCCCGTGATTACGACACGCGCAAGGCGTCAGGCCTTGACGTGGGCCTTGATGTAATCGATCGCCTGCTGCACCGAGGTGATCTTCTCGGCCTCTTCGTCCGGGATCTCGCACTCGAATTCTTCCTCGAGGGCCATCACCAGTTCGACGGTGTCGAGCGAATCGGCGCCGAGGTCGTCGACGAACGAAGCGCTGTTGGTCACTTCTTCTTCCTTGACGCCAAGCTGTTCGATGACGATCTTCTTGACGCGTTCTTCGATGCTGCTCATGGATCGTGCTCCTCCAGGGAGTCTGTTCAGGCGGGTAGTGTAGTGGAAGCCGGGGGGCGGCGCGTGGAGGCCGGTCCCGGCAAGCCGGTGGTGGTGAAAGGGTGTGGAAGGCAGCCCGTGTCAGGGCATGTACATGCCACCGTTGACGTGCAGCGTCTCGCCGGTGATGTAGGCGGCCGCCGGGCCGGCCAGGAAGGCCACGGCGCGGGCGATGTCCGCCGGTTCGCCGAGGCGGCCCAGCGCGATCTGGCCCACCAGCGCGGCCTTGGCGTCCTCGGGAAGCCCGGCCGTCATGTCGGTGGCGATGAAGCCCGGGGCGACGACGTTCACGGTGATGCCGCGGCTGCCGATTTCCTTCGCGAGCGACTTGCTGAAGGCGATGATGCCGGCCTTCGCGGCGGCGTAGTTGGCCTGCCCAGCGTTGCCGGTGACGCCGATGACCGAGGCGATGTTGACGATGCGGCCCTTGCGCGCCTTCATCATGCCGCGCATGACGGCCTTGGAGGTGCGGTAGACGCTCGTCAGGTTGGTGTCGAGGATGGCCTGCCAGTCTTCGTCCTTCATGCGCATCAGCAGGTTGTCGCGCGTGATGCCGGCATTGTTGACGAGGATGGAGACGCCACCGAATTCCTTGCCGATCGCATCGATCAGCGCATCGACCGACGCGCCGTCGGTGACGTTGAGCATGCGGCCGTGGCCGCCCTTCGAAGCGAGGCGCTCGCCGATGGCGGCCGCGCCGGAATCGGAGGTCGCGGTGCCGATGACGGTGGCGCCGAGCGATGCGAGTTCGTCGGCGATGGCCGCGCCGATGCCGCGGCTCGCGCCGGTGACCAGGGCGATCTCGCCCTTCAAGGTTTGCTCGCTCATGCCTGGCTCCATTCGTTGCGTGCGGATTCCATTTCGGAGGGCGTGCCGATCGCTCGCGCGTCGAGCGATTTGTCGATGCGCTTTACGAGACCCGTCAGCACCTTGCCCGGGCCGCATTCTGCGATGCGCGTGGCGCCGCGCGAGGCGAGCGCCTGCACGCAACCGGTCCATTGCACCGGGAGGTACAACTGCCGCACGAGGGCGTCGCGGATCGATTGCACGCCGTCGTGCACTTCGGCATCGACGTTCTGGATGACGGGGCGGTCCGGCGCGGACCACGCGAGCGTGCCCATCGCTTCGGACAAGCGGTTCGCGGCTTCGCGCATCAGCGGCGTGTGCGACGGCACGCTGACGGCGAGCTTCACCGCCTTGCGCACGCCGCGTGCGGCGAGCAGTTCCAGCGCGCGATCCACCGCGGCCGCATGGCCGCCGATGACGATCTGGCCGGGCGAATTGAAATTGGCGGGGACGACGATGTCGTCGCCCGAGGCTTCCTTGCAGACCTCGAGCACGAGCGCGTCCTCGGCGCCGAGCACGGCGGCCATCGCGCCGGTGCCGGCGGGCGCTGCGTCCTGCATCAGCTGGCCGCGCAAACGGACGAGCTTGGCGCCGTCGTGCAACGACAACGCGCCCGCGGCGACGAGCGCGGCGTATTCGCCGAGGCTGTGGCCCGCGAACAACGCCGGCTGCGCCCCGCCCTGCGCCACCCATGCGCGCCATGCGGCGACGCCGGCGGCCAGCAACGCGGGCTGCGTGAATTCGGTCTTGTTGAGTTGCTCTTCCGGGCCCTGCTGCGAGAGCGTCCACAGGTCCGCGCCCGCGCCTTCGGAGGCTTCGTCGAACGCGGCGCGCACGCACTCGTCGGCGGCCGCGAGTTCGGCCAGCATGCCGACCGATTGCGAGCCCTGTCCTGGGAACACGAAGGCGAGTTGGGGGTTGCTCACGCGATCACCCGTTGCGAAGAGGGCGGCATGATAAGTGCGTTCGCCGCAAGCCGTCTGTACGACGACGTATGCTCAATAACGAATGAGCGCCGAGCCCCAGGTGAAACCACCGCCGAAGGCTTCGAGCAGCAGCAGCTGGCCGCGCTGCACCTTGCCCGAGCGCACCGCTTCGTCCAGCGCCAGCGGCACCGAGCCGGACGAGGTATTGCCGTGCTTGTCGACGGTGACGACCACGCGCTCCATCGGCATGTCCAGCCGCTTGGCGGTGGCTTCGATGATGCGCAGGTTGGCCTGGTGCGGGATCAGCCAGTCGATGTCGTGGCGATCCAGGCCGTTGGCCTCGAGGGTTTCCTCGACGACCGAATCGAGCGCCTTGACGGCGTGCTTGAACACGTCGTTGCCGCTCATGTTGATGCGCACGCCGGCGTTGGGTTCGTGTTCCTTGAACCCGACCGACACGCCGACCGGATTCCACAGCAATTCCTTCTTGCTGCCGTCGGCATGCATGTGCGTGCTGAGGATGCCCGTGTCCGCGTCGGCCTTGAGCACCACCGCGCCCGCGCCGTCGCCGAAGAGGACGGCGGTGGTGCGGTCGGTCCAGTCGACCATGCGCGTGAGCGTTTCCGAGCCGATGACCAGTGCGGTCTTGGCGGCGCCGGAACGGATGAACTTGTCGGCGACCGTCAGTGCGTAGACGAAGCCCGAGCACGCGGCGTTGACGTCGAAGGCGGGGCAGCCGTGCGCGCCCAGGCGATGCTGGACGAGGCAGGCGGTGGACGGGAACACGAGGTCCGGCGTGGTGGTGCCGAGCACGATGAGGTCGAGCTCGCTCGCCTGCACGCCTGCGGCTTCGAGCGCGCGGACGGCGGCGTGGAACGCCAGGTCGCCCGTGGTTTCGCCTTCGGCGGCCACGTGGCGCTCGCGGATGCCCGTGCGCGCGGCAATCCACTCATCGCTGGTGTCGATGATCTTCGACAGGTCGTCGTTGGTGACGACCTTCTCCGGCAAATAGCTGCCGGTACCCGCGATGCGCGCGAACACTTGCTGGGTCATGCCCCTGCCCTGATACGGATCACCGAGGTGCGCCGGCGCGGTGTCGCGCCGGCGACGCGATCGTCATTCTTCGACGATGCGGCTCTTCGACGGGACGACCTTCTTGCCGCGGTAGTAGCCGTCGGCCGTCACGTGGTGGCGCAGGTGCGTCTCGCCCGTGGTGGGGTCGGTCGACAGCTGCTTGGCGGTCAACGCGTCGTGCGAGCGGCGCATGCCGCGCTTGGACGGGGAAACACGGGACTTCTGGACAGCCATGGTCTTGCTCCGATGAAAACTTTTTAGATGTCGAAGGGGTTCAGCCCTTCGGTTTGTCCTTCAGCGCGGACAGCGCCGCGAACGGGCTTGCGCGCTGGATTTCCTCTTCCGATGCGGTCCAGTCGCGCTCGACCGCCTCGGTGCCGGGCGCCACGGGGACCACGGGGACGGCGAGGATCAATTCGTCCTCGACCAGCTCCGCGAGCCGCAGCAGGCCATCGTCGCCGACCAGCAGCGCTTCGTAGCCTTCCGGCAATGCGTTCTCCCCTTCCTCGTCGCGGATCAGACCGAGCCGTTGCACGATCTTCACCGGGAGCGCGAATCGCTGCAGGCTGCGCTGGCATTCCAGCGGCAACTTCGCATCGATGCGCAACTCGACGAAGGGGATGCGCAACATGTCCTGGCCGAACTCGACCTCGACGCGTGCGCTGCCTTCGGTACCCGCCAACGCCCCTTTCAGCCGCGGCATGTCGGACAGCGGCAACGCGCCTTCGAAGGTGCGTTGCGCCGCGACCATGCGCCAGGCGTCCAGCTGTTCCGGCAACCTGGAGGGCGAATCGGCGGACATAAGCCGGGAATTGTTAGGCACGCGCCTACCCGGTGTCAAACCGCGGGACCGCGAAATGCTTGATCCGGCAGGGAATCCGACGGCAGACTGACCGGCGAAATTATCCCCGGAAGCCTGCGTGACGACCACTGTCCTCGTCCTCTTCGCCGCGGTGGTCCTCGTGGCCCTGTTCATCCTCACGCTGCGGCGCCAGTTGGGCCGGGGCCGCCGGCAGAAGGCGGTCGCCCGCCTGCTCGACTCGGCCGACGCCCTGGAAGCCCGCCTGCGGGTGGCGCGGGCCGAGATCGAGGCGGTCGCGGGCGACGACGACAACCCCGTCCACGAAGCCCTGCGTGAAATGCTCCGCCAGCGGCTGTGGCTCCAGCAGCACGGGCAGACGGCCTCGCTGGAAGAACTCCAGGCGGTGCGCTCGTCGATCGACGCCGCCCGCGCCCGCATCGAAACCCAGCTCGAGCGCATCGAGCGCGCCCGCGCGCCGCAGACCTGAACGATGCGACTGATCCTCGCCTCCACCTCGCCCTACCGGCGGGAGCTCCTCGGCCGCCTGCGACTGCCGTTCGACGTCGTGCGGCCACAGGTCGATGAAACCCCGGCGCCGGGCGAAACCCCGTCGTCGCTGGCCCTGCGGCTGGCGTGCGCGAAGGCCGAAGCGGTCGCGCGCGCCCACCCGGCGGCCTGGGTCATCGGCTCCGACCAGGTCGCCGACCTCGACGGCACGCCGCTCGGCAAGTCCGGGGACCGCGACACGGCGATCGGCCAACTGCTCGCGATGTCCGCGCGCACCGTGGTGTTTCGCACCGCGGTGAGCGTGCGTCGTGGCGATGTCGCGTTCGATTCGGTCGATTGCACCCGCGTGCGTTTCCGCCGGTTGTCGCGCGAGGAAGTCGAGCGTTACGTCGACGCAGAGCAGCCGTTCGATTGCGCGGGCAGTTTCAAGTCGGAGGGTTACGGGATCGCGTTGTTCGACGCGATCGAAACCCACGACCCCACCGCCCTCATCGGCCTGCCGATGATCGCCACCGCGCGCATGTTGCGCACGGCGGGTTTCGCCCTGCCCTGACGCTCAATCGACGATGCGCAGCGGTTGCTCGGGCCACTGCTCGACGCTGCCGTCGCGCCCCGTCAGGCGCAAGCCAAGCCAGTGCAGGCCCGGCGACACCGAACCGGCGCGCACGCGCGCGGTCCATGCGACGTAGGGATGCTGCGGATCGTTGGATTCGCGCCAGAAGCCGCGGATGCCGACGTGCTGCTGCCCGTAGTCGGCGACGCCGACCACTTGCCCATCCAGCGTGACTTCCACGCGCGCGATCCCGACGCCGTCCTTGAAGGCCCACCCCGCCGCTTCGAAATCTCGCGACACGCGCGCCTTCGCCAGCGGCGCGTCGATGTAGGCCATCGCCGGCGCGGTGCATTCGCCCGATTGCTTCTGCGCGGGCATGCGGAACAGCAGGAAGCGTTGGCGGCCGTGGTCGATGTTAACTACGCGCGGCGGCGGCAACGGGCCGAGCAAGTCGCACAACGCGTGGTAGTGCCGCAGCAATTCGCGATATCGCACTTCCGATGCGCCGACGACGAGCAGCAACGGTTGGTCGCCGAGCGAGGCGCGATCGTGCGCGAGCAGCTTCCACACATCCAGCTGCGGCGCGCGTCCGTGCAGGGCGTTGAGGCGGTGCGGGAGCACCGCGATGTCGGGGGTGTCGAGCGCGAAGCCGAGTTCGGCGCCGACCTTGAAATTGTCGGCCACGATGCGCGTCTCGCGCGGCAGCTTCGCGCGCTCGTCGCGCACCGCGTCGGCCAGCGCATCCCAGCCGGCGAAATTGGCCGGATACCACTTCGCGGCGGCGAAGCGAGCGCGCGCCGCGGGACTCGATACGACGACGTAATACCCGAGCATCGCGACCAGGCCCGCCGCCGCGAGGACCCACGTCGCGCGACGCCATCCGCGCGGCCACTGCGCGAGCGTCGCCGGCACCAGAGGCAACAGCGCGTACAGTCCGGCGAGCGTCCAGTGGAAGCTCACGCGTTCGTTGTCTGCGAAGAAACCGAGCAGACAGAACGCGACCACGGTGCCGCCACCGATCAACGCGAAGTACCGCGCCTGGTGGCGATCGGCCCCTTGCCCGTGCCAGCCGCGCACCGCCGCGTGCGCCATCGCGGCGAACAACAGCGGCGTGGCGAGCACGGCCTGCACGACGAAGAACCACGCGCCGTCGAAATGAAAGTTCCAGGGATGGCGGTCGACGAGCTGGAAGCGCAGGCCCGCTTCGGCGTTGTCGAGATTCCAGACGATCAACGGCGTCCACGCGATCGCACCGATCGCCAGCGCGACCCACGTGCGCACGTCCTTCAGCACGTGCCGCCCGCGCGGGAACGCCAGGAACGCGATGAAGCCGACGGCGACCACCGCGGCGAAGCGATAGTGGCTCAATGCGCCGATGGCCAGGCCGGCGGCGAGTTCGAGCGCGGCGGCGGGATCCACCTTGCGCAACATGCGCGCGCCGGCATCGACGCACAGCAACGTCGCGAAAGCCATCGGCACATCGGGCAGCGCGAGCAACCCGAGCGTCCCGCCCAGGGGCAGCAACACCGCGAGCAAGCCCGCCTGCCACGCGAACACGTCCCCCGTGCGATCACCGTCGACCGGTGCGCACGCCTGCCGCGCGATGCGGACGACCAGCCACGGCAACGCCGCGCCGAGCAACAGGAACGGCCAGCGCAACCCGAAGACGTTGGTGCCCGCGACGGCCGTGCCCAGGCGCGCGAGCCATGCGGTCAGGCCCGGCAGGTCCGAATACGCGAGTGCGAGATGCCGCCCTTCCTGCCAGTAGAAGGCTTCGTCGACGAACGGCGGCAGGCGCATGGCGACGAGCAGCTTGATGGCCGCCACGGTGCCCCACACCCACAGGAACGCGCGTCGTGCGCGTCGTGCGTCTTGTTCGTTCCGCATCGACCCCGGCCTCGTTAGACTCGAACTCGTACACTCCATCGCACACGTGCCCAACCCAGCAGGAAGCGTATGTCCGCACTCCCGGCCGCGAAGATGCTACCCGATGCGCTGCGCCAGGCCCTGCGGGACGGCCAGGACCAGGTGAATTCCCTGGTGCTGGGCAAGGCGCAGGAAGTCCGGCTGGCGTTCGTCGCGCTGCTGTCCGACGGCCACCTGCTGATCGAGGACCTGCCCGGGCTGGGCAAGACCACGCTGGCCCACGCGATGGCGGCCACCCTGGGCCTGGGCTTCCAGCGCGTGCAGTTCACCTCCGACCTGCTGCCGGCCGACATCCTCGGCGTGTCGGTGTTCGATGCGCAATCGCGGCGTTTCGATTTCCACCCCGGACCGATTTTCGCGCACGTGCTGCTGGCCGATGAAATCAATCGCGCGCCGCCGCGGACGCAGAGCGCATTGCTCGAAGCGATGGCCGAACACCAGGTCACCGTCGACGGGCGCACGCATGCGCTGCCCTCGCCGTTCTTCGTGATCGCCACGCAAAACCCGGTGGACCTGGCGGGCACGTATCCGCTGCCCGACTCGCAACTCGACCGGTTCCTGCTGCGGCTCACGCTCGGCTATCCGGGCGAGGACGCCGAACGCGCGCTGCTCGCGGGCATCGACCGCCGCGAACTGATCGCGCAGGTCAAACCCATCCTCGGCAATGCCGACGTGCTCGCGTTGCGCACCGCCGCCAGCGACGTCCACACGGGCGATGCGCTCGTGTCGTACGTGCAGGCGTTGCTTGCGCGCAGCCGGCGGCACCCGGGCGTGCGCGTGGGCTTGTCGCCGCGCGCGGGCCTCGCGTTGCTGCGCGCCGCGCGTGCGTACGCGTTGCTGCTCGGCCGCGAGCACGTGGTGCCCGAGGACGTGCAAGCCCTGTTCGCCCCGGTGGCGGCGCATCGCCTCGTCGCCGATGCGGACGCGGGCGACGGCGCATCGCTGGCGCGCGCGATCCTGCACGCGGTTCCCGTCGACTGACCATGCGCGGCACGATGCACCGCCTCCGTGCGCGCATCGAGGCGTTCGCGCGCCCGCGCGGGCCGGAAGCCTTCCCGATCGAACTGCATCGCGGCCGCATCTACGTGCTGCCCACGCGCTTCGGCCTGTTCCTCTCGGCCGCGCTGATCGCGATGGGGCTCGGTGCGCTGAACTACAACAACAATCCGGCATTGCTGCTGATGCTGCTGCTCGCGGGCGCCGCGCTGACGAGCATGCTCAGCGCGCACCTGCAATTGAGCGGATTGCGGTTCGTCGCCGTCGGCGCCGATCCGGTGCCCGCCGGCACGCCGATCCTCGTGCGCGTGCATGCGCGCGCCGATACGCGCGGCCGCGCGCGGCGCGGCATGCGCGTGGATTGCGAAGACGGCGCGGGCACGCTGTCGCTGGTCGACGGCACGGGCGATGCGGAAATCGCGTTGCCGACGGTGCGGCGCGGTTGGTTGGACGTGCCGCGGCTGCGCGTGTCGACCACGCGTCCGCTCGGCATCGTGCGGGCGTGGTCATGGATCTGGCCCGAGCAACCGATGCTCGTCTATCCGCACCCCGAACCCGACGGCCCGCCGTTGCCCGAAGGCGCGGGCGAAGCCGCCGCGGCGCGCCTGCATCCGCTCGGCGACGACGTACACCACCTGCGCGCGTACCGCCGCGGCGATGCGCCGCGCACGATCGCGTGGAAGCCCACGGCACGCCTGGGCAACCTGCTCGTGCGCGAATACGAACGCCCGCAGTCGGCCGACATCGTGCTCGATTGGCAGGCCTTGCACGGCTTGGATACCGAAGCGCGCATCCGCCGGCTCGCACGCTGGGTGGATGAAGCCGAACGCGACGCGCGCCGGTATCGCCTGGTGGTGCCCGGCCATGCGGCGATCGGCCCCGGGCAAGGTCCCGCGCATCGGCACGCGTGCCTGCGTGCGCTCGCGCTGCTGCCGGCACGCGCATGACGACGCCGATGTCATCGACCCGGATTTCATCGACGCGCATCCGGCTCGACCCGCGCTCGCGCGCGACCGTGCTGATCGCTGGCGCCGCGTGCGTGCTGCCCCTGTTGCTGCGGCTCGAACCGAAGCTCGCCATCGGGACCGCGGTCGCCGGTGTCGCGGTCGCGATCGGCGCGTGGCGGCGTCCGCTGCCGGCGTGGTTGCGCGTGATGCTCGCGCTGGGCCTGGCCGTCGCGGTGTTCGCGACGATGGGCGTCAACTTCGGCCGTGATACCGGTTGCGCGATCCTCGCCGCGATGCTCGCGGTGAAGCCCGCGGAAACCGACAGCGTGCGCGACGGACGCAGCTTGCTCGGGTTCGCGTTGTTCGCGCCGTTCGCGACCTTCCTGCTCGACCAGGTGCCGTTGTCGCTCGTCCTCGGGCTGGTCGCGGTGGTGTGCGCCTTGCTGGCGATGCAGCGTTTGTCGGACCTGGAATCGGGCGAGCTGCAGGACGAGGTGGCGTGGTGGAAGCGGCTCGCGGGGGTCGGGCGCATGCTCGCGCTCGGGTTGCCGATCGCGCTGGCCGCGTTCTGGTTGTTCCCGCGACTGGCCACGCCGCTGTGGGGCGTGCCCGATCGCGCACAGGCGCGGCCGGGGCTCGCGGACAGCATGTCGCCCAGCGATTGGGAAGACATGGCGCTCGACGACACGCCCGCCGCGCGGGTGCGGTTCTTCGGCAACACGCCCTCGCAATCGCAGATGTATTTCCGCGGACCGGTGTTCAGCGACTACGACGGGCGCACGTGGTCGCGCGCGCGCTGGGCCGTCGCGTATCCCGTCGCGCCCGTACGCAGCGGCCGCACGCGGTGGGATTACGAATTGTCGATGGAGCCCACCGACCGCCGGCAGCTCGTCGCACTCGACGTGCCGCTCGCGGCGCCGGCGAATGCGTTCCTCGGCGAGGACCGCGCGCTGCGCGTCGAACGACCGCTGGATTCGGTGACGCGCTGGCGCATGCGGTCCGGTGAAGTCGCGCGCTTCGGCGACACCACGCTCGCGCCCTTCCTGCGCACGCGCAACCTGGCGTTGCCGGAGGGATTCAACCCGCGCACCGTCGCGCTCGCGCGCCAATGGCGGCAGGACGCGGGCACGGACGATGCGGCCATCGTCAACCGCGCACTCGACTGGATCCGCCGCGATTTCGGTTACACGTTGCAGATCACGCTCGCGGGGCGCAACGCGGTCGACCAGTTCCTGTTCGTCGACAAGCGCGGATATTGCGAGCAGTTCGCGGGGTCGTTCGTCGTGCTGATGCGCGCGGCGGGCATTCCCGCGCGCGTGGTGGGTGGCTATGCGGGCGCCGAATACAACGCGGTCGGCGAATACTGGGTCGTGCGGCGCTCCGATGCGCACGCATGGGCCGAGGTGTGGCTCGCCGACCGCGGATGGACTCGCATCGACCCCACCGCGGCGGTCGCGCCGGAAAACGTCTTCGACACGCTGGCCGATCGCCGAGCCGATGGCGGCCTGATGGCGTCCCTGCAACCGGTATGGGATGTCGGCGATTGGGCGTTGAACGGGTGGAACGAGTTCGTCCTCGGGTTCAACGCCGAGCGGCAACGCGCGTTGTTCCGTCCCTTCGGGCTGGGCGACATCGACACCGAGTTGTTGCTGATGCTGTTTTCGCTGATCGCCCTGACCTGCCTGGCGGCGACGGTGTGGCTCCTGAGCCGCGATGCGCGCGAGCGCGATCCCTTGCTGCGCGCCTGGCATCGCCTCGGGCGCCGGTACGCGAAGCTGGGCCTGGCCCGTGCGCCGCACGAGCCGGCGCTCGACTGGGCGCGGCGGGTGGACCGTGCGCGGACCGGGGGCGACGCGGCCTTGCGCGCGCTCGGCGAGCGTTTCAGTCGGTGGCGGTACGGGGTGCGTCGGGGTGAAGCCGTCGAAGGGCTGAACGCCCTGCTCCGCGACCTGCGTGCACACCGCCCGTAACGCCGGCTGGGCGTATCGTGTGCATCATGAAGCGCCCGAGCGGGCGCCTGATTGGAGACGTGCCATGACGAAGTTCCGTTTCGGTGCGCTGGCCGTGGCGAGCGCGTTGCTCGCGGCCTGCGTGACGCAGCCGATGCCGCTGCAGGGCGAGTACCTCGCCGTCACGCCGCGCGATGCGGCGGCGCAGCAGGTCACCGGTTCGGTCGTGCGTTGGGGCGGGCGCATCGTGCAGACGCTGCCGCGCGACAACAACACCTGTTTCGAAGTGCTGGCCACGCCGCTGGATTCCAGCGCGCGCCCGCACTACAACTCCGACACCGACGACGGCCGTTTCATCGCCTGCCGCAGCGGGTTCTACGACCCGGCGGTGTTCGAGCCGAATCGCGAGGTGACCTTCACCGGCCACATCGACGGTTACGACACGCGCAAGATCGGCGGGTTCGATTACAAGTTCCCGCGCATGGCGGCCGACGTGGTCTACCTGTGGCCGATCCGCGAACGCGTCGATGTGCTGACCTACCCCGCGCCGTGGCCGTGGTGGGGTTACTGGTAAGTCACTTCGACGTCCCGAACCGTCCCAGCGGCGCCCCTGCCAGCAGGTGCAGGTGCAACTGGAACACCGTCTGCCCGCCGTGGGCGTTGCAGTTGATGACGACGCGGTAGCCGTCGTCCGCGAAGCCTTCCTTGCGCGCGAATTCCGCCGCGGCGTATGCGAGCTTGCCGACCAGGTGCGACTGCGAGGATTGCATCGCATCGAGCGTGCGCACCGATTCCTTCGGCACGAACAGCACGTGCACCGGGGCCTGCGGCGCGATGTCGCGGAATGCGAACACCTCGTCGTCCTCGTACACGATGTCCGCCGGGATCTCGCGTCGCAATATGCGATGGAAGATGGTGTCCTCGCTCATGGCATCTCGCTCCTGGTTCCGAATGCATGCGACAGCGTGCCGCGGTCCACGTATTCCAGTTCGCCACCCAACGGAACGCCATGCGCCAGCCGGCTCGGCCGCACGTCGTGGCGGCGCGCGAGTTGCGCGAGGTAATGCGCCGTCGCCTCGCCTTCCACCGTCGGGTTGGTCGCGATGATGAGTTCCTGCACCTCGCCCTCGCCCATGCGCGCGTCGAGCTGGTCGAGGCCGAGCTCGCGCGGGCCGATGCCGTCGAGCGGGCTCAGCCGGCCCTGCAGGATGAAGTAGAGGCCGCGGTATCCGGTGGCCTGTTCGATCGCCAGCCGGTCCGCCGGCGACTCCACCGCGCACAACAGGTACGCATCGCGCGAGGCGCTGGCGCAGATCGCGCAGACTTCGGTTTCGCTGAAATCGCGGCAGCGCGCGCAGTGGCGGATCTGTTCCACCGCCTGCGCGAGGACGTCGGCCAGGCGCTTGCCGCCCGCGCGCTCGCGTTCGAGCACGTGGTAGGCCATGCGCTGCGCGGACTTCGGGCCGACGCCCGGCAACACGCGCAAAGCTTCGATCAGTTGGTCGATCAGCGCCACGAAATCAGAACGGCATCTTCATGCCCGGGGGAATCGGCATGCCGGCGGTGGCCGCGGACATGCGCGACTGCGACTCGGCATTGACCTTGTTGACCGCGTCGTTGAACGCCGCAGCGATCAGGTCTTCGGCCATTTCCGGGTCCGACATGACCGTCGGGTCGATGCGCACCTTGCGGCATTCCATGCGGCCGCTGATGGTCACGCTGACCATGCCCGCGCCGGCCTGGCCGGTCACTTCGAGCTTGGCGAGTTCTTCCTGCGCGCGCTGCATGTTTTCCTGCATCTTCTGCGCTTGCTGCATGAGCTGGGCGATGTTTCCACGCATGGGGGCGTTCTCTCTTTGAAAGCGACGAGGCTCAGGCGTCGTCGAAGGGACGGATGGAATCGGGGACGACGGTCGCGCCGTGGCGCTGCATCAGGCGCTGCACGTCGGGGTCGGCCACGAAGGCGGCTTCCGCGGCGACCTGGCGTGCGTCGCGTTCGCGCGCGGTGCGCTGGTGCAGCGTCTCGCCGCGCGCGGCCTGCGCTTCGAACTTGATCTGCGGCGTCGTGCCGAGCGTGCGCGACAGCGCGTCGGCCAGGCGCTTCACGAGGCCGTCGGCCTTGAGGTGATCGTCGGCCTGCGACAGCGACAGGCGCAGCACGCCGTCTTCGTAATCGACGAAGCCCGCATGCGCGGCGAGTTCCTTCGCCGGGCCGCCGAGGCCGAGGTTGGCGGCGATGTCGGGCCAGGTGGAGGCGTCGAGTGTCGTGCTGCTCGACGGCGGAGCATGCGAAACGGGCGCCGCCGGAGGCGTGGATTCGACGCGGGCTTCGGGTGCGCGCGACGGCGGAAGCGATGCGGGTGCCGCTTCGCGGATTGGAGCCGCAGGCGGCGCCGTGCGCGGCGCGGGCGCGGGGGCGCTCATCGACAGTGCTTCGCGCGCTGCCTTCGGCCCGCGCACGTCACCACCCGATGCGGCTCCGCTCTCCCGTTTCCCGGTTCCCGTGTCCCCTGCGGTCACGGCCCCCGGGCGAAACGCCAACATCCGCAGCACCGTCATCTCGAAACCCGCGCGCGGGCTCGGCGCCAGCGACAGATCGCGACGGCCGTTCAGCGCCATCTGGAACCACAGTTGCACGAGTTCGGGACGCAGTTTCGCGGCGAGCGCGTCGACCGGCACGGCGTCTTCGGCGACTTCGGCGTCGGGCACGAGCTGGCGGACCTGCACGCGATGCAGTGCGTCGGCGAGTGCGTCGAGCACGCCGTTCCAGTCGGGGGAGAAATCGGCGAGCGTGCCGACGATCTCGAGCATGCGCGCGCCTTCGCCGTCGGCGAGTGCATCGAGCAGGCCCGCGATCTGCGTGCGGTCGACCGTGCCGAGCATCGCGGCCACCGCCGCGTCGTCGAGTTGGCTGCCGGTGTAGGCGATGGCCTGGTCGAGCAGCGAGAGGCCGTCGCGCAGGCTGCCGTCGGCCGCGCGCGCGAGCTGGCGGATCGCGCCGGGCTGGGCGGGAATGGCTTCGGCTTCGAGGATCTTCGTGATCTGGCCCGTGATCTGCGCCTCGTCCAGCCGCTTGAGGTTGAACTGCAGGCAGCGCGAGAGGACGGTGACCGGGAGTTTCTGCGGGTCGGTGGTGGCCAGCAGGAACTTCACGTGGCCCGGCGGCTCTTCCAGCGTCTTGAGCAGCGCGTTGAACGCCGACTTCGACAGCATGTGGACTTCGTCGATCAGGTAGACCTTCACGCGTCCGCGGCTGGGCATGTACTGCGCGTTGTCGATCAACTCGCGGACATCGTCCACGCCGGTGTTGCTCGCCGCGTCGATTTCCAGCAGGTCGACGAAGCGGCCGGCGTCGATGTCGCGGCACGCGTTGCACTCGCCGCACGGCTCGGCGGAGGTGCCGCGTTCGCAATTCAGCGATTTGGCGAAGATGCGCGCGATGGTGGTCTTTCCCACCCCGCGCGTGCCGGTGAAGAGGAAGGCGTGGTGCACCCGCCCGGTATCGAGCGCATTGGTGAGCGCGCGCACGACGTGTTCCTGACCGACGAGCTCCGCGAACCGCCGGGGCCGCCACTTCCGCGCAAGGACGAGATAGGACATGACGGGAATGATGCCACGTCGCCGAAATGGCGATGACCCCGCCAGCTGACCTCGGCACCCGCATCGACCGATACCGTTGCTGCCTTCCGGCCCTGGCGGGATTTTCGATCTAGCGTCGCGAGGGGCCGACGGGGCCACCATGGACTGTTTCAGCGCAACGGCCCGCCGGGCGGGCCGTTGCCGGAATGTGGCGGAGAGAGCGGGATTCGAACCCGCGAAGCGGGGTTTAGCCGCTTACACACTTTCCAGGCGTGCTCCTTCAACCGCTCGGACACCTCTCCGCTGGAACCCTGGCGCCGGCTTGCGGCCGGCATTCGGGTCGCGAATTCTAGCCCCCGCCCCCCGGTGGGACAAGCGCGGGCGATTCCGGTTCACTCCGGGTGCAACCAATCCGCACCGCCTTGCGCGTACGTCTCGTGCTTCCAGATGGGCACGCGCTGCTTCACCTCGTCGATGATCCAGCGGCAGGCGGCGAAGGCGGCATCACGGTGCGCGGCGCTCACCCCCACCCACACGGCGAGTTCGCCGATGGCCAGTTCGCCCGTGCGGTGCACGCAGCGGGCATCGAGGATGTCGAAGCGCTCGCACGCCTGCCCGAGCACGCGTTCGCCTTCGGCCTGCGCCAGCGCGACATACGCCTCGTAGCGCAGGCCAGTGACCGCGCGCCCGGCGTTGTGGTCGCGGACCCAGCCTTCGAAGCTCGCGTAGCCGCCCACGCGGGCGTCGAGCAATCCCGCGCGCAGGGTCGCCACGTCGAAAGGGGTGTCGGACAACGCGAACCGGTTCATCTCAACCGCCCGACACCGGCGGGATGAATGCGATCTCGCTGCGGTCGCGCGGTGCATCGTCCCAGCGCGCGAACTCACCGTCGACCGCCACGCGCAGTTTTTCGACCGGCAACGGAAATCCGTGGCGCGCGCGCAGCTCGATGTACAGCACGCGCAGGTCCGGTGCGTTGGTGTCGAAGGTCTCGTGGTCGATCCCCGCCACGTCGCGCAACGATGCGAAATACAGCACGGTGATGCGCGTGCTCATCCGATCTCGCCCACGTCGCGCTTGCCGCCGCGCTTGGCGACCAGTTTCGCCGGGCCGATGACGATCGCGTGCGACAACGCCTTGCACATGTCGTAGACCGTCAGCGCGGCGACGGTGGCGCCGGTCAGCGCTTCCATTTCCACGCCCGTGCGGTGCGTCGTGCGCACCGTGCAGGTGATGGCGAGCTCCCGCACCCCGGTCCAGTCGATGGTGAACTTGCAGCCGTCGATGGGCAGCGGATGGCAGAAGGGAATCAGGTCCGAGGTTTTCTTCACCGCCATCGTGCCGGCGATGATCGCGGTGTCGACGATCGCGCCCTTCGCGCTGCGCAGGCCGCTGGCCCGCAGTTGCTTCGCGACCTCGGGCGGGAACTTCACGTGGCATTCGGCGCTGGCCACGCGTGCGGTGACGGCCTTGTCGGCGACGTCGACCATCGCGGGCAGGCCGTCCGCCGACACGTGCGTCAACGATTTCCCGCGCGTGGGCATCACCCACCCACCAGGTACATCTCGACGTGGCGGCGCGAGGCCGTCGCGGCGCCGCGCACTTCGCTGTAACGATCCGCGCGCCCGGCCCATGCCTGCGACACCGCATCGGCCAGCGCGTCCTCGCCCTGCCGCACGAACGCACGCAAGGGTTGCCCGTCGCCTGCGAACAGGCAGGTGTACAACGTCCCGTCCGCCGACACGCGCGCACGATGGCAGTCGCCGCAGAACGGCACGGTGACCGAACTGACGAAGCCGATTTCGCCCGTCCCGTCTTCATACGCATAACGCGCCGCGACTTCGCCGCGATAGTTGCGGTCCAGCGCGCGCAGCGGCCATCGCGCGTGCAGGCGATCGCGCAGCTCCGCGGATGGCACGACGTTTTCGCGACGCCAGCCGTTGCACGTCCCGACATCCATGTATTCGATGAAGCGCAGCACGTGGCCGTGTTCGCGCGCGTACTGCGCGAGCGGCAGCACCTCGCTCTCGTTCACGCCACGCTGCACGACGCAGTTGAGCTTGATCGGCGCGAAGCCGGCGGCGTGCGCGGCTTCGATGCCGGCGAGCACGTCGTCGATGCGCCCGCGGCCGCCGGACATCGCGGCGAACATCGCCGGCGACAACGCATCCAGGCTCACGGTGATGCGGTGCAGGCCGGCATCGCGCAGCGCGCGTGCTTGCGTGGCGAGCAGGCTCCCGTTCGTGGTCAGCGCGAGATCTTCGAGCCCGTCGATGCGCGCCAGGCGCCGCACGAGATCGGGCAGGCCCTTGCGCAACAACGGTTCGCCGCCGGTCAACCGCACCTTGCGCACGCCCAGGCGCACGAACGCACGCACCAGCGTTTCCATTTCGTCGAACGACAGACGCCCTGCCGCATCGAGCCCGTGGTCGTCGGGAATGCGGTCGGCCGGCATGCAGTACGGGCAACGGAAGTTGCAGGCATCGATCACCGACAGCCGCAGGTCGCGCAGCGGGCGGCCCAGCGCATCCACTGGCAAGGGCGGCGCGGGCATCGGCGCCAGGGGCATCGGCGTGCTCATCGCATCGGGGCCGTCAGCGCGGTCGTCGGTGCGAGCGGGATGACTTCGCCGGCGCGCGCGATGCTGTGGCCGCGCACTTCCAGGCGCGCGCCATCGGCTTCGCTGGCGTAGTGGTACAGGCGGCAGCGCGAAAGGAGTTCGGGCGGATACTCGTGTTCGAGGTCTTCGATGCCGCTGTGCGACGGATTGCCGTGCAGCGCGCAGTCGTGGAAAACGAGTTCGCCGGCGTCGGCGAATTTCGCCAGTTGTTCGGGAATCGGGCGCGTGTCGCCGGTCCACACCACGCTGCCGCGCAGGCGCAGGCCGAAGCTGGTGTCGGGCCAATGGTGGCGCGTAGGGAACACTTCCAGGCGCACGCCCTCGTGCCAGAAATGATCGCCGACGGGGATCAGGCGGAATGCATCCCAGAAGTTGGCGCCGCCTTCGGCGAGCACGTTCGGATACGAGGCGATGCGTTGCTGCAGCAGCGGCACCAGCGGCGCGGGCACGTACAGCTTCACGTCGCCGCGCACGCCGTCGCCCCAGTAACTTGCGCCGAACAGGCGTTCGAACCCGCCGACGTGGTCCAGGTGCGCATGCGTCACGAACACCGCGCGCGGCGCCCCGCCGTATTGCGCGAGGTAGTGCGTCAGGCCGTCGTTGCCGCAATCGATGGACAACCACGGGAGGCCGTCGCGCTCGATCGTCGCCATCGCCGAGCCCAGTTCGGTGGCGAATGCGTCGCCGACGCCCTGCAGGCGCAGCGACCACGACCCGGCGGCGTTCATCTCAATAACCCTTGTTCCATTGCGCTTCGTAGGCTGCGCGCAGGCGGCTAAAGTCCCGCTCGACGTCGGCCGTGTCGCGCTCGCCGCGCAACTTGAGCAATGAACGCTTCAGCCGCGCGAGGTTCTTTTCCCGCCATTTGGTGGCGGGGATGCGCAACACGCTGCGGTCGAGATCGATCATCCAGCCGTTGCCCGCATCGTCGAAGAGCAGATTGTGGGCGTTGAGGTCGGCATGGTCGAGGCCGGCGCGGTGGAAGCGCGCGATGAGCCGGCCGGCGGCTTCCCACGGTGCGGAATCGCCGGGCGTGTTGGCGCGGTGGCCGAGGGAATGCACGTGTTCGATGCGCTCGAGCAGGATTGCGGCGCGGTAACGATGCCCCTTGCGCACGTAATACGCCGCGATGGGCGCCGGCACCGGGAGCTTCTTTGCGCGCAATGCCTTCAGCAGGCGGAACTCGGCGAAGCTGCGCACGCGGTCGTTGCCGCGCCACAGATGCCGGTCGCGGCTGATGCGTGCGACCAGGCCGCCGCGCAGGTAGTGGCGCAACACCGCGCCGCCGAAGGGCCCGTCGACGAACCACGCCGCCCCACGGCCGCCCGACGACACCGGGTGCGCATGGCTGCCCCAGTGCTGCGGGTCGAACCACTCGGGCACCGCCGGGTCCGCGCCTGCTTGCCGCAACTGCGTGCGGTCGAACAGAATCGCGCCATACCCCAGCCCCTCGCGGAACGGCGTCAGGCTTTCATTGGCGTCGAACGCGGCCATTGTCCGAACGAGTCTAGCAAGCAACGTGCCCGCAACGTCGCCCCCACCCCGCTCGCTGTGCCTGCTGCGCCTTTCGGCGCTGGGCGATGTGACGCACGTCGTGCCGCTGGTGCGCACCCTGCGCCAGGCCTGGCCGGAGACGGCGATCACCTGGATCATCGGCACGGGCGAGTTCAAATTGCTCGAAGGGCTGCCGGGGGTCGAGTTCCTCGTCTACGACAAGCGCAGCGGCATCGGCGGGATGCTGGCGCTGCGGCGCGCGTTGCAGGGCCGTCAGTTCGATGCGTTGCTGCAGATGCAGGTGGCGATGCGCGCCAACCTGTTGTCCGCGTGCATCCCCGCGACGCGCCGCATCGGCTACGACGCTTCGCGTTCGAAGGACCTGCACGGCTTGTTCGTCAACGAGCGCATCGCCGACCGCCCGGGCATCCATGTGCTCGATGCGATCGGCAGTTTCTGCGAGCCGTTGGGCATCGTGCAGAACGAAGTGGTCTGGAACATGCCCGTGCCCGAATCGGCGCACGACTGGGCGCGCGCGCAATGGCCGGACGACGGTACGCCGACGCTCGTCGTCTCGCCCTGTTCGAGCCACGTGTTGCGCAACTGGCGCGCCGAGCGTTACGCGGCGGTGGCCGACCACGCGGTGTCGAAGGGCTGGCGCGTGGTGTTGTGTGGCGGGCGCAGCGCGTTGGAACGCTCGGTGGCCGACGCGATCCTCGCCGCGATGCAGGCGCCGGCGCTCGATCTCGTCGGCAAGGACACGCTGAAGCAGTTGCCGGCCTTGCTCGCGCGCGCGGACCTGGTGATGACGCCGGACTCGGGCCCCACGCACATCGCCAACGCGATGGGCACAAAGGTGCTCGGCCTGCACGCGCCGAGCAACCCGCGCCGCAGCGGCCCGTATTCGGACCTGCGCTATTGCGTCGATCGCTACGACGCCGCCGCGCGCAAGTTCCTCGGCAAAGCGGCCGAAGAGTTGCCGTGGGGCACCAAGATCGAGCGCGCCGGGGCGATGGACTTGATCACCATCGAGGACGCGGTGCAGGCCTTCGACCGTTTCTGCGCCGACCGGCGCGCGGGGCGCTACTGAGTCTCTGGCCGGATATGCTTTCCAGCCGCGTAATGGCGAAGCCGCTCGCCCAGGTCGCCCGCGTGCAACTCGAACAAATGGTTGTCGAAATCGTAGAAGTAGATCGACTCGCCTTCCACCGCGATACGCGGCCGCGATGGTACGACCTCGGCGCCCGCGCTCCGCAGTCGCGAGCGAATTTCATCGAAACGGTCGGCGTCGAGGCTCAGCGCAACGTGGTCGTATGACCGCGCACGCACCGCTTCGGGATCTTGCATGACGACCAGCCACGCGTTTCCGATCTGAAGAAAGACCTCGGGATACTTCGAGTACTCCTTGTCGGCGCTGCGATAGACCTCCCGGGCGTCGAGGGCGTCGACGAACAATCGCGCCGTCCGCGTCATATCGCGGACGACGATCGTCACGTGGTTGATGCTGTGCACGCTCATGTCGACTCCTCCGATGCGCCGAGTGCTTGCCGGACTCGGTTGTCGAGCCAGCCAGAAGCGGCTGGCCACGGCGCGTAGTGAATAGTTCTGCCGCGCAAGCCGAACGGCAACGTGAAAAGCCAACGGGAGAAGTTGCACCGACGATAGGGGAAGCAGCTGTTCCTTCGGGTCCGACGTTCCCGGGTGCGCGACGAACATGACCCGCAACAGCGATCCATCAACCGCGTCACGGCGGACGGGGTCTTGCCAAGCCCCACCCCCAGAGGATGGAGGTAGCCCTGGCTTTCCACAGGCTACTGAAGGATGTTGCCGAGCAAAAAAAAACGCCCCCGAGAGGGGGCGTTCTTCGTATGGCGGAGAGGGAGGGATTCGAACCCTCGGTGCGCTATAAACGCACGCCTGATTTCGAGTCAGGTACATTCAACCGCTCTGCCACCTCTCCTGAAGCGGGCACGCGCGGACAAGCCGGGCGGCGGGGCGTGCATGATACGGGCGCGCGTCGCGCGGGACAAGCGCGGGTAGACTGTGGGGCCCTGCCCTCATCGACATCGCCCAATGTCCGAACTCCTGGTCCCGGTCTCCTACGGCGAACTCCTCGACAAGATCGCGATCCTGCAGATCAAGTCCGAGCGCATGTCCGATCCCGCCAAGCTGGCGAACGTCCGCAACGAACTCTCCGCGCTCGAGAAAACCTGGATGGCGCATCCGGCCGCCGGCGGCGACGTCGCGAAGCTGCGCGCCGACCTCAAGGCGGTCAACGAACGGCTCTGGGTGATCGAGGACGACATCCGCGTGAAGGAGAAATCACGCGCGTTCGACGAGGAGTTCGTGCGCCTGGCGCGCAGCGTGTATTTCGAGAACGACGAGCGCGCGCGGATCAAGAAGGACATCAACCTCGCGCTGGGCTCGGCCTACGTCGAGGAGAAGTCGTACGCCGACTACCGTAGCGGCGACGCGCCCTGAGAACGCCCGCGTCCCGTCGGGTGGCGTATGGACAACGTGACGCCGTGCCCGGTTCCGACGGTTCGCGTGGCGTGCACGGCCGGATCGCAACGATCATGCCGTTGATGCCTGCAAGCCCCCTCGCGGGTCCCCTCTCCTCGTCAGCCGCCCAATGATCGAATTCGGACACCTGACCCACGTCGGCCTGCGTCGGGAATTGAACGAGGACACCTACTACGGCGACAGCGAGCTGGGGTTGTGGCTCGTTGCCGACGGAATGGGGGGCCACGAATACGGCGAGGTCGCCAGCGCCCTGGCGCGCGAGACCATCGTGCGCGAAGTGCGCGACGGCACGCCGCTCGCGCAAGCCATCCGCATCGCCGACGAGGAAATCATCCGCGCCTCGCGCCGCCGCAACGACGCGCTGCCCATGGGCACGACCGTCGTCGCCGCGCGCGTGACGGGCAACCGCTTCGAAGTGGCCTGGGTCGGCGACAGCCGCGTGTACATCTGGCGCGAAGGGCAGCTCGCGCAGTTGTCGCAGGATCACTCCTACGTGCAGGAACTGATCGCGCAAGGCGCGATTTCCGCCGAACAGGCGCGCAGCCACCCCCACCGCAACGTGGTGACGCAGGCGCTGGGCGTGACCGACCCGAATCAGCTGAACGTCGAAACGATGACCGGCGAACTGCGCCCGGGCATGCAACTGCTGCTATGCAGCGACGGGCTGACCGAGGAAGTCGAGGACGGCAACATCGCCAGCGTGCTGGGCCACGACGAATGCAGCGCGCAGGAATGCGTCGACACCCTGGTGGCGGCCGCGCTGGACGGCGGCGGGTCCGACAACGTGACCGTGGTGCTCGTCCGGCGTCACTAAGCGGGGATGGCGTCCATCGGGGCGTCTTCCTCCATCAACACATCCCACACCGCGCGGCCGCCTGCCTTCTTGCGCAGCACGGCCAGCCGCGCATCGTGCGCGGCGAGTTCTTCCACCGTCGCCGTGATGCGCGGACGCGGGCCGCCACTCGCGGCGAACTCCGCGACGATGGCGCGCGCCGGATCTTCCGCGGCGGCGAAACCGATCTCGCCCTGCCCCGACGTCAGCGCGAGGTACGCTTCGGCGAGCAACTGCGCGTCGAGCAACGCGCCGTGCAACGAACGATGCGAGTTGTCGACGCCCAGGCGCCGGCACAACGCATCGAGCGAATTGCGCTGGCCCGGGAACCGCTGGCGCGCCAGCGCGAGCGAGTCCTCGACGTTGCAGCGATCGCGCACGCACCCCAGGTGCACGCCGATGCGCGCCAGTTCGTAATCGAGAAACCCCAGGTCGAAGGCCGCGTTGTGGATCACCAGTTCCGCGCCGTCGATGAAGGCGAGGAATTCGTCGACGACGTCCTCGAAACGCGGCTTGTCGGCGAGGAATTCCAGCGTCAGGCCGGTGACTTCCTGCGCGCCGGGTTCGAACGCGCAATCGGGCTTGAGGTATCGCTGGAACGTGCGGCCGGTCGGGCGGCGTTCCACCAGTTCGACGCAGCCGATTTCCACCACCCGGTTGCCCTTGTCCCAGGACAATCCCGTGGTTTCGGTATCGAGCACCACCTGCCTCATCGCGCCGCCATCCCCTTGAACTTCACCGCTTCATCGCGCGCCAGTTGGTCGACGCGCTCGTTGTCCGGATCCCCGCTGTGCCCCTTCACCCAGCGCCAGTCGATCGTGTGGCGTTGGGTGGCGGCGTGCAGGCGCTCCCACAGGTCGCGATTCTTGACCGGATCGCCTGCCGCTGTCTTCCAGTTTCGACGGACCCAGTTCGGCATCCAGTCGCAGATGCCCTGGCGGACGTATTGCGAGTCGGTGTACAGCACGATCGTGCAGGGTTCGCTGAGCGATTCCAGGCCGGAGATCGCCGCCATCAGCTCCATGCGGTTGTTGGTCGTGAGCGCTTCGCCGCCGACCACTTCGCGTTCATGGCCCTTGTAGCGCAGCAGCGCCGCGTATCCGCCGGGACCGGGATTGCCGAGGCATGCGCCGTCGGTGTGCACCTCCACCTGCTTGGTCGTCATGCGGCGGGGACACCGTTGGCGATGCGGACGACGGGGCGCAGACGAAGCGGGGTCAGCGGCACGACTCTTTTCTCCGCGCGCAGCAGGAAGGCCGCGCGCATGCCTGCGCCCTGTTGCAGGGACGCGTTGGGGACGGGGGTCCAGCGGGGGCCCACGCCTTGCGACACCGCCTCGGGCTCGAGGCCGGCAGCGCGCAGGCGGCGGCGCCAGCGGACGGGTTCGGATGCGGTCGGCCCCTGGCGCAGCCACCGCATGCGATAGGGGGCCAGCGGATTGAGGGTGAGCAGCCACAGGCGTCCACCGGGAATGAGGACGCGCGCGATCTCTTCGAGCAGCGGCGCCGGCAGGACCGCACCGTCGCACGCATGCTGGAGAACGACGGTGCCCATGCACTCGGAGGCGATCGGCAGAGGCAGGCCGCAGCGCACCGGGCCATGGAACGCACCTCCCGCGACATGCAGCGGCAGCTCGCGTTCGCCGATCTCGCAGGGAGATTCGACCGGCGTGAGCCGCAGCCAGGGCTGTCCGGGGCGTTCGGCGGCGGCCATCCGGAGGATGTCGCCTTCGCTTTCGAGCACCGCGCGGCCCGCATCCGTGCCGAACCACGCCCCGGCGAGCGGGGCTTGTTCAGGTTGACGGGGGGTTCCGGGGAGCGGCATGGTCCCTATTCTGCGGGATGCCCCTTCCGCGTGGAGAGGCCTTTCGATGCGATTGCGACCGCTGCCGGCGTTCGAGGACAACTACATCTGGGCGCTGGTCGACGACGACGGCGCCGCGCTCGTGGTGGATCCGGGCGATGCCGCCCCGGTCCTCGAGGCGGTCGGCGAAGGCCTGTCGTTGCGCGGCATCCTGCTCACGCACCACCACCACGACCATATCGGCGGCGTCCCCGCGATCCTCGCCGAACTGCCCCACCTCCCGGTGATCGGCCCGCACGACGACCGCATCGCCACCGCCACCCAACGCGTCGGCGCCGGCGACACCGCCCGGATCGGCGATTGGGTCTTCGAGGTCCATGAGATTCCGGGCCACACCGTGAGCCACATCGCATTCCACGGCCATCAAGTCTTGTTTTGCGGGGACACCCTCTTCAGCCTCGGCTGCGGCCGCTTGTTCGAGGGAACCCCGATGCAGATGCTGGACTCGCTGGACCGCCTTGCCGCCCTCCCCGGTTCGACCCGGGTGTGCTGCGGGCACGAGTACACCGTCTCGAACGCGGCCTTCGCGCTGACCGTCGAGCCGGGCAACACCGCGTTGCAGGACCGCAGCGTGGAGGCCAAGCGCCTGCGCTTGTCCGCGCACCCCACGGTGCCGACGACCATCGACGACGAACGCGCCTGCAATCCGTTCCTGCGCATCGACGTGCCCGATGTCCGTGGCGCCGTCGCAAAGCATGTCGGTCGGGCGTTGCTCGACCGCGTGGATGCATTCGCCGAATTGCGGCGGTGGAAAGACGGGTACCGCGCATGACGGCGCGCCTGCGCCTGGCGTTGATCTGTGCCGTCGGCCTCGCGCTGGCGGCGCCGGCCGCATCGGCGGCCTCGCAGGAAATCCCGAAGACCCCGCCGGCCGCCCAGCAAGCGCCGAGCGACGACGTCCTCGCACCGCGCAACGCACGCAGCGGCCGCGACATCTACGCCGACTTCCGCGCAGGCCTCGCCGATCCCTCGTGCCCCACCGGCGGCAGCCCGCGCTGGAAGCAACATTTCGCGAACGCGCCGCGCCGCATGGCCAGCGCCAACGACGACGTGCTGCCGTTGTTCGGCTATGTCGTCGACGCGGTGCGCGAAGCGCACCTGCCCACCGAATACGCGCTGATCCCGTTCGTCGAAAGCGGCTACCGCGCCGGTGCACGCAGCCCCAGCGGTCCCGCGGGCTTGTGGCAATTCATCGGCACCACCGCGCGCAACCACGACGTGCCGATGCGCACCGGTTACGACGGCCGCCTTTCGCCCGTGGATTCAACGCGTGCGGCCGTGCGCTATCTCAAGACATTGCACGGCATGTTCGCCGGCGACTGGCGCCTGGCGGTGATGGCCTACAACGCGGGCGAGTACCGCGTGCTCGGTTCGCTGCGCCGCGCGGGCCAGAACGCGCGCAACGCGAAACCCGAAACCCTGCCGGGCCTCTCGCCGATCACGCATGCGTACGTGCAGAAGTTGCGTGCCCTGTCGTGCCTGCTGGAGCAGGCGGACGACCGCGAGGAATGGATGCGTTCGCTCGACCGGCCGGTCGCGCATCTCGATGCGCAGGTGTTGCCGGCGAGCGTGAAGTCGCTCGATGCCTTCGCGAAGATGCGGGGCCTGGATGCGGCGCAGTTGCGCCGGTTCAACCCGGCCTTCGAAGGCGGCCGTGTCACGCCGCGCAAGGACATCACGCTGCGCGTGCTCGCCCCCGTGCCGGTGGACGACGGCGCGCGCGTCGCGATCGACGCACCCGCGAAGCCTGCGGCAGAGTCGACGCCCTCGCCCGTCGCGGGGCGCGCATCGGCGGCGGCTGGCCCCTGAGGCGCGACAAAGGCACACTGTCGCCCCCGCCGCCCCGCCGGCGCGCCGCAACATCGGAGGTTCCATGGGTTTCCTGCAGGGCAAACGCGCGCTGATCACCGGCGTCGCCAGCCAGCGTTCCATCGCCAGCGGCATCGCCGAGGCGATGCATCGCGAAGGCGCGCAGCTCGCCTTCACCTACCAGAACGACAAGCTGAAATCGCGCGTGGAAGACGCCGCGAAGGAATTCGGCAGCGACATCGTCATCCCGCTCGACGTCGCGTCCGACGCGCAGGTCGACGCGTGCTTCGATGCGTTGAAGCAACACTGGGATTCCTTCGACATCCTCGTGCACGCCATCGCCTACGCGCCGCGCGAAGCGATCGAGGGTGAATTCCTCGACGGCCTCACGCGCGAGAATTGGAACGTCGCGCACGAGATCTCCGCTTACTCGCTCGCCGCGATGGCCAAGGCCGCGCGCCCGATGATGGCCAACCGCAACGGCGCCATCGTCACGTTGAGCTACCTCGGCGCCGAACGCGCGCTGGCGAACTACAACGTCATGGGCGTGGCGAAGGCCAGCCTGGAAGCGACGGTGCGGTATCTGGCGCTGAACCTCGGCCCGGAAGGCACGCGCGTCAACGCGATCTCCGCCGGCCCGATCAAGACGCTCGCCGCCGCGGGCATCGCCAACTTCCGCAAGATGCTGGGCCACGTCGAAGCGTATGCGCCGATGCGCCGCAGCGTGTCGATCGAGGACGTCGGCAACGTCGCCGCGTTCCTGTGCTCGGATCTCGCCGCGGGCGTGACGGGCGAAGTGACGTATGTCGATGCGGGCTACAACATCCTCGGCATGACCGGGCTCGAGTAAGCCACTTCGATCGTTGCATGAAAAAAGCCCGGCGATCGCCGGGCTTTTTTTGTTTCGCGCGATTGCTTACAGGCGCTCTTCGGCGACCTGCACGTCCA
>NZ_JRKJ01000012.1 GCF_000770795.1 Lysobacter dokdonensis DS-58
TCGCAGCAATCGCAGCAATCGCAGCAGGCTGATTCGGGCGACCAAGGTGGCCAGGAAGGCCAGGGTGGCGACCAGCGCAACGACCAGCGCTTCAACAACAACAACCGCCGCGACCGCTTCCGCAACCGCCGCGACCGCCAGCGCGAGCGTTACCGCGAAGACGGCATGCCGCAGGACAACGGCGGCGAGCAGACCTTCCCGCAGCAGCAGCGCCAGCCGCCCAGCGTGCCGGAAGGCTTCCCGCAGTACTCGCTCAGCGACCTCAAGCGCATGCCCGCGCCGAAGCTGCTGGAGATCGCCGAACAGCTGAACATCTCCGAAGGCGTGGCCCGCGCCCGCAAGCAGGACGTGATTTTCGCGCTGCTCAAGGTGCTGACCCGCCACGGCGAAGGCGTCGCCGCCGACGGCGTGCTCGAAATCCTGCCCGACGGTTTCGGTTTCCTCCGCGCGGCCGAGGCGAGCTACCTCGCCGGCCCGGACGACACCTACATCTCGCCGAGCCAGATCCGCCGCTTCAACCTGCGCACCGGCGACCATCTGTCCGGCCGCATCCGCTTCCCGAAGGACGGCGAGCGCTACTTCGCGCTGTCGGTGGTCGACACGATCAACGGCGAGCCGCTGGAAGCCTCGAAGAACAAGGTGCTGTTCGAGAACCTCACCCCGCTGTTCCCGCGTCGCCGCTTCACGCTGGAGCGCGGCAACGGCAGCACCGAGGACATCTCGGGCCGCATCCTCGATCTGATGGCCCCGCAGGGCAAGGGCCAGCGCGCCCTGATCGTCTCGCCGCCTAAGGCGGGCAAGACGATGATGCTGCAGCAGGTCGCCACGGCCATCACGACCAACCACCCGGACGTGCACCTGATCGTGCTGCTCATCGACGAGCGCCCGGAAGAAGTCACCGAAATGCAGCGCACGGTGCGCGGCGAAGTCATCTCGTCGACCTTCGACGAACCCGCCGCCCGCCACGTGCAGGTCGCCGAAATGGTGATCGAGCGCGCCAAGCGCCTGGTCGAGCACAAGAAGGATGTCGTCATCCTCCTCGACTCGATCACCCGCCTGGCCCGCGCGTACAACAACGTCGTCCCGAGCTCCGGCAAGGTGCTCACCGGCGGCGTCGACGCCAACGCGCTGCACCGCCCGAAGCGGTTCTTCGGCGCGGCGCGCAACGTCGAGGAGGGCGGCTCGCTGACCATCATCGCCACCGCGCTCGTCGAGACCGGCAGCAAGATGGACGAGGTGATCTACGAAGAGTTCAAGGGCACCGGCAACTCCGAAGTCCACCTCAACCGCCGCATCACCGAAAAGCGCGTCTACCCCGCGATCGACATCAACCGCTCGGGTACGCGCCGCGAAGACCTGCTCATCGAGCCGGACCTGCTGCAGAAGATCTGGATCCTGCGCAAGCTCCTCCACCCGATGGACGAGATCGCCGCGATGGAATTCCTGCTCGACAAGATGAAGAACACCAAGTCCAACGACGAGTTCTTCGCCTCGATGAAGCGCTGAGGCGCGGCACCCACGGAATGAAAAACGCCCCGCATCGCGGGGCGTTTCTTGTTTGGGGTCGCTGGCGGCGGATCAGATCTTCGGCTCGATGGAGATCACCGAGTCCAGCGCCATCGCGCGCATGCCGGGGTTGAATGCATCGCTGGCGAGCAACTCGGCGTGCCTGCATTGCGGCGAGGTCATCGCCTCTGCGAGGCGTTCGTCGTAAGTCTCCGCCCCGTCTTTCGAACGCCCCGACTTGAATACGACGGGGAGGACCTCGTGCGTGGTCACGGGCTGTCCGCCGACCTGTTCGGGATCGAAGCGATGCCGCGAAATGAAGAACGCGAGTTCCGGCCCGAGGGCCTTCCGCTGGATGCCGGTGATCTTCGTGTCGATCGACTCGAGCTTGGCGCTGCCGTCGGCGTTCACGACGAAATGCACGTTGGCGACGCCGTCGATCCCATGGCGCCCGACCGTGCTGGCCAACGTCGAGGTCACGCGCCACGGCCCGCCGTCGGCGATGCGCGGCCCGTTGCCGCGGTAGGCCAGGCCCAGGGCGTAGGTGCCGTCGGGTTTCGGCACCGCGCATGCGCCGAGCAGCACCCAGGTCGCCGCGTTGCCATCGCCGTTGGCGCGCGAATGGCGTGCATACGTCCACGTGGCCAGTTGCTGTTCGATGTACTTGCGCACCGCGTCGGGGAGATCCTTCGACGCCTCGACCTTCACGAGCTTGCCCTGTTCGTCGACTTCGACGCGCGCTTCGGCGCGGAACGACAGCGGCTTCAACGCGGCGGGTTGGCCGGCGTTCGTCGCGAACGACAGGCCGGCCAGCACCAGCGCGGTGGCAAGCGTGCGGCGCGTCATGACCGGGCCCCATCGCGCAGTTTCAGCGGCGAATGCGGCTGCAGCAATTCCGAGCCGCTGACGTCGGAGGTGCCGACGCGTTGCGCAAGGCGCTTCTCGACCAGCCACGGCGCCTCGACGTATTGCGTGCGTGCTTCCATGCGCCAGTTGCCCGGCTCGCCGGTCTTGCCGATGCGCTTGCCGTCGCCCCACATCTTGTATTCGAGCGGCACGGTGGCCGTGAGGTTGTCGTCCGTCGGCACGTCGCCGTTGAGCGTGATGCCGATCTTCCACGTCTTGATCGCCTTCGCGGCAAGGTCCTGCATCTGCTTGCATGCACGCGCGAAGTCGTCGGGCCGGCCGCCGGCCTGGTAGAGGCTGCACTGCGTGGGGAAGACGTCGGCGACGGTGCCATCGGCGTTGGCGCGGACGGCCATGGTCACGATGCCGTTGACGTGGAAGCCCTTCGGGTAGAGCGGCTTGCGCGGCATCTCGACGACCGCCATCGACAGCTTGCCGAGCTTTTTCGCTTCGTCCGCCCAATTCGCATTCTGCTGTCCGGGCGCAAAGAACAGGACGTTGTCGATCGTCACCTCGGTGCCGGCCGCGACTTCGCGACCGACCAGCGTCACGCGCATCGCGCTCTTCACGCGCGCCGGCTTGCCGTCGACGGTGGGCGGATCGAACTTCCACGTCGCGATCGCGCGTTCGATCACGTCGCGGAAACGCGGATCGACCGGCGTGTCGAGCGTGCTCGTGAGTACTTTGCCGGTTTCGTCGACGGCGATGGTGCCGTCCACGCGCATGGTGAGGACTTGCTCGATGTCCTTGCTGGCGACGGTGGGATTGGCGGCGGTCACGGGCAAGGCAAGCACGATGGCGAGCGATGCGCACAGCAGGGTCCGTTGCATGCGGGGTCCTTGATGACGAAGGCGGCCGACGAATGTCGACCGCGCGCGCCGATCCTAGGCGTGCCCCATGGCCGGTGCAACCAGCCCGCGACGCGCAGGCGGCATAATCAGGTGAACGGAGGTAGCGCATGCACGGCGGCGGACTCGAACTGGCATTGGTGTTCCTGTTGGCCGCGGTCATCGCGGTGCCCGTGTTCCGGCGCTTCGGGTTGGGTGCGGTGCTCGGGTATCTCGCGGCGGGCGTCGTGCTCGGGCCGTATGGCCTGCGGGTCATCCGCGATGTCGCGCCCGTGCTGGCCGCCAGCGAGATCGGCGTGGTGATGCTGTTGTTCGTCATCGGACTGGAGCTTTCGCCTTCACGTCTGTCCGTCATGCGCAAGCCGGTGTTCGGCGCGGGCGGCTTGCAGATGCTGGCGTGCGGGATCGCGCTGGCGTTGCTGACGCAATTGCGCGGCGTGCATTTCCCCGCGGCGATCGTCGTCGGCCTGGGGCTCGCGTTTTCGTCGACGGCCGTCGGCCTGCAACTGCTCGCCGAACGCAAGGCGTTGAATACCGGTCACGGGCGACTGGCGTTCGCCATCCTGTTGTTCCAGGACCTGGCGGCCATTCCACTGCTCGCGGCGATCCCGCTGCTGGGCGGTGCGCAGGGCGAGGGCGTGTCGTGGCTCGACGCGGCGAAGGCCTTCGGCGCGATCGCGATCGTCGTCCTCGGCGGCCGGTTGTTGTTGCGCCAGTTGTTCCGCATCGTCGCGCGCATCGACATGCCGGAAGTCTTCACCGCCAGCGCGCTGCTCACGGTGCTGGGCGCGGCGTGGATCATGCAGAACGCGGGCCTGACGATGGGCCTGGGTGCCTTCCTCGCCGGCGTGCTGCTCGCCGACTCGGAATTCCGCCACGAACTCGAAGCGCAGATCAAACCGTTCGAAGGCCTGCTGCTCGGTCTGTTCTTCATCGCGGTGGGCATGTCGATCGACGTCACCGGCGTGATCAACGATCCGTGGTTCGTGGGCGTCGGCGTGACGTTGTTGATGGTGACGAAGTTCGTGCTGTTGTATGGCATCGGCCGCGTGTCGGGCGGATTGCCCTCGCGAGACTCGCTGCTGCTGGCCAGCGTGCTGGCATTGGGGGGCGAGTTCGCGTTCGTGGTGTTCGGCGACGCGACGCGCGTGGGCCTGATCGGCGCGGAACTGCGCGGGCACCTCGTGGCGATCGTCGGCGTGTCGATGGCGCTGACGCCGCCGCTGTACATCCTGCTCTCGCGTTGGGTTGCGGCGACGAAGCCCGCGAAGGCGGAAAAGTTCGACACGATCGGCAAGAGCGACATCGCACACGAACCCGAGGTGCTCATCGCGGGCTTCGGGCGTTTCGGGCAGGTCGTCGCGCGCCTGCTCGCCGCGCAGCGCATCCCGTTCATCGCCATCGAACACAGCCAGGAGCAGGTGGAGTTCATGCGCCGCTTCGGGAGCACGATCTACTACGGCGATCCGGCGAATTCGGAACTACTGCGTTCGGCAGGCGCCGCGCAGGTCAAGGTGTTCGTCATCGCGATCGACGATGTCGAGTCGAACCTGCGCACCGTCAACACCATCCGCCGCCTGTATCCCGAAGCGACCGTGTTCGCGCGTGCCCGCAACCGCCGCCACGCATGGCAGTTGATGGACCTGGGCGCGCAGGTCGTGCGCGAGACGTTCCATTCGAGCCTGGTGATGGGCGAACGCGTGCTGGTGGAGATGGGGTTGTCGCCGGCCGCAGCCGCCGAGCGCGCGCGTCGTTTCCGCGAGCACGACGAAGCCCTGCTGCGCACGCAATATTTGGTGCAGGACGACGAACAGGCGATCCTGCAGACCGTGCAGCAGGCGCGCGTCGAACTCGAGCAACTCTTCGGCGCCGACCGTGGCGAGGGCGCACTCGGCGGCCTGGGCAAACCGGAGGCCGAAGGGAAGATGACCGCCGCAGACCAGGCGTCGGTTCGCCCCGGCGACGCTTAGCGCGGCTCGCGCAGGAACCGCGCCATCGATACGCCGCCCGGCGTTGCCGGAACGAATTGTGCGGCGACATCGACGAACCCGCGCATCACGGCAATCTCGCGCGCGCTGCGGTTGAGGCCGTCGCGCAGGTCGGGGTCGGCGCCGGCGCGCAACAGGCGTTGCACGATCTGCAGCAGTCCGTGCAGCGCAGCCAGATGGAGCGGGCCGAAGCCGCGCGGGTCGCGGGCGTCGAGCGAGACGGTTTCGTCCAGCAAGCGTTCCAGGCCGGCGAGCACGACGTCTTCGTCGCACGCGGTGCCCGGTTCGGCGCGCGCACCGAGCAGCAACAACAAGGGCGTGACGCCGCCGGCGGCGGGTTGGTCGGCCTCGGCGCCGGCGAGCAGCAGC
>NZ_JRKJ01000013.1 GCF_000770795.1 Lysobacter dokdonensis DS-58
CGGGCGTGCCTGCGCCGCCGGAAGCGCCGCAACCGCCGCCTCCGCCGCCGCCGACCGATGCGATGCCGCCGCCTGCGGGCGCGCCGGTCACCGTGCGCGAACACGCGCCGGATTCCGTGTCGTCGAACTACAAGGTCGACTGGAGCGCGCTCGACAAGAACGGCGACGGCAACGTCAGCCGTGCAGAGGTGCGCGCCAGCGGAAACGACGATCTCGCACGCGAATTCCACGTGGTCGACGCCAACCACAACGGACGCCTGAGCAAGGAAGAAATGAAAGGCTGGCTGCGCTGACCACGCGTTGCAGCGGAGGAAGGAAAACGCCGGCGTTCGCCGGCGTTTTTCGTTTCGTCACACGCCTGCCGCGTGCTTCCACAAGGCATGCGCCAGGGGCGGCACTTTCCCCGCAAGGCCCAGCAACGGGCCGCGCAACAACGTCGTGGCCATGTCGTCGTTCGAGAACAACGCATTGATCGCGCTGAAGGCGTGCGCGTTCGTGGCATTCTCGCTGCGGCGCGTGCGCGCCCAACGCGCGAGGCGGTGGGGTGCAGTCCAGTCGATCCGGCGTGCGTTCGCCTCTTCGATCGACTTCGCAAGCGCCGACACATCGCGCAGGCCCAGGTTCACGCCTTGCCCCGCGAGCGGATGCACGACGTGCGCCGCGTCGCCGAGCAGGAGCACCCGGCCCTTTGCGTATTCGTTCGCGAGCTGCCGGCGCAGCGGGAATGCGGCGCGATTGGAATACAGCGTGAGTGCACCCAGCGTGTCCTCGAACGCGTTCGTAAGCTCGATGCCGAACGCCTGCGCATCGAGCGCGAGCACGCGCTCGGCCTCCGCATCCGGCAACGTCCAGACGATCGAACCCATGTGCTCGCCGCTCTCGCCGCGCGTGCACGGCAGCAGCGCGAGCGGGCCCGTCGGCAGGAAGCGTTGCCATGCGGTGTCGTCGTGCGGCCGCTCGCTCGCGACGTAGGCGACGACGCCCTTTTGCGCGTAATCGTGGCGCTGCGTTTCGAAACCGGCCATCGCGCGCACGGCGGACTCCGCGCCATCGGCCGCGAGCAACACGCGCGCATCGAGGGTGCGCCCGTCGTCGAGCCGCACCCGAACGCCGTCATCGTGCTGTTCGATGTCCTCGGCGCGCGCCGGCGCATGGACGCGCACGCCGGCGCCAGGCAACGCATTCCACAAACGATCGACGAGCAGGCCGTGTTCGACGATCCATCCGAGTTCCGCGCGCGCGAGCGTGTCGGCATCGAACGTGAGTTCGCCGCCACCGGCCGCATCCCACACCCGCATGCGGCGATACGGTTGCAGGCGCGCTTCGCGCACGCCGCGCCACGCACCGACGCTGTCGAGCAACGCGGCGTTGTCCGGTGCGAAGGCGTACACGCGCAGGTCGCGCTTGTCCGCCGACCACGCGGCGGGCGCCTGGGCTTCGAGCAACGCGACTTCGAGCCCCTGCCTGGCCAGCGCGAGCGCGGCGGCGCACCCGACGACGCCACCGCCGACGATCACCGCATCGAGACGGCCGCGACGACTCATGGCTCCCCCCTGCACAACCGCGGCACGTCGCCGCGATAGCCCAATGCGCCGCCGACCAGTTGCGCACGCAACGCCGGCAGATGCTGCAACGCGCCGAACCCGAGGCTGCGCAGCGGACGCATGGTGTCACCGTCGTTCGCGGTGAGCCGCGCCAGGCCGCCGGAGAATTGCAGCGTGCGTGCGCGATCCTCCGCGCGGCGGCGCGCGTGTTCGGACAGCAACGTGGCGTCACCGGGGTCGCCGCCCGCTTCGATCATTTCGGCGAGCGTCAGCGCATCGCGCAATCCCAGGTTGAACCCCTGCGCGCCGATCGGATGCAGGGTCTGCGCGGCATTGCCGACGAGGACCGCGCGCTCGCCGGTCAGCGACCGCGCGACGACTTGCACGATCGGATAGGCGCTGCGCGTGCCGCTCGCGATCAAGCGCCCCACTCGCCAGCCGAACGCCGACTGCAATCTGGCGAGCCATTGCGCCTCCGGCAACGCGGCGACCGCGTCGGCCTGGTCGCGCGGCACGCCATGCACGACGCCGAAATGCCCATCGCCCCGCGGCAGCAGCGCCGTCGGGCCATTGGGACCGAAACGTTCGTAAGCAGTGCCGTCCGGCGCGCGCTCGGTGCGCACGCGGGCGACGAACAGCGTCTGCCGGAAATCATGTTCGTCGACGCCGATGCCCAATGCATCGCGCACGATACTGCGCGTGCCATCTGCGCCGACGAGCAGCTGCGCTTCGATCGAATGCGCAGCGCCGGCGGCGTCGCGCATCTGCAACACGCGCATGCCCCCGCCCGACGACGCCGCCTCGAAACGCATCGGGCGCAATCGCGTGACGTGCGTGCACTCGTTCAAGCGCGCTTCGAGGGCGAGGCCGAAGTCGCGCGCGACGACGACCTGGCCGAAGGCGTCGCGGCCGTGCTCCGACGCATCGAGCACCACGCGCCCGAAATCGCCGGCACGGCTGACATGGATGCGGCGGATCGCGCCCGGGGGTGCGCGCAGGTGGCGCAGCACGCCCAATGCGCGCAGGCCGTGCACGGTGGCCTCGGCGAAACTGAGGTTGCGTTCGTCGAACACCGCGGGCGGGGCGCCGGCCGGCGCTGCTTCGATCAGCGCGACGCGGCGGCCGATGCGGTCCAGCGCGATGGCCAGGCTCGCACCCACGAGCCCGCCGCCGACGATGGCCACATCGAAACGGGTGCCGGGCATGGGGTGAGAGGTCCGTCGGGTCGGGTGGAGTATGCTAACGGTCCATCCGCTCCATCGCCCGTCACGCATGAATCGCGAGCCCGTCACCTCCGCCGCCATCGCGCCCGGCCCCATCGCCCTGGCCGGCCTGATCCTGATCGCCGCGCTGACGCGCCTGCTGCCGCATCCGCCGAACTTCTCGCCGGTCGAGGCCATCGCGCTGTTCGGCGGCGCCTATTTCGCCGCGCGCAAATGGGCGCTGCTGGTGCCGCTGGCGGGCATGTTCGTGTCCGACCTGGTGCTCGCCCGCATGATGGGCGGTTCGTATTCCGAATACTTCTCGACGCCCAGCTTCTGGATCGTCTACGCGTGCATCGCGCTCACCACGCTGATGGGCTTCGGCCTGCGCGGCAAGGTCACCGGCGCGCGCGTGCTCGGCTACTCGCTGGCGGGCTCGGTACTGTTCTTCCTCGTCAGCAACTTCGGCGTGTGGCTCACCGCGCAGATGGTGCCCGGCTATCCGGCGTGCACCACGGGCCTCGTGCCCTGCTACGCGCAGGCGCTGCCGTTCTTCCAGTGGACGGTGCTGGGCACGCTGTTCTATTCGGCGCTGCTGTTCGGTGGCTTCGCGCTGCTGCGCCGCCACGTGCCGGCGCTCCGCGCGCAGACGGTCTGATCGCCCCCGCTCGCGCGATGGGCAACCGCCTCAGCAAGATCTACACCAAGACCGGCGACGACGGCACCACCGGTCTGGGCGACGGCACGCGCGTTGCGAAGGATTCGGCACGCGTGGCGGCTTACGGCACGGTCGATGAAGCCAACTCGGCGATCGGCGTGCTGCTCGCCACGCCGTTGCCGGGTCCGCAGGGCGAGGCGATCGCCACGCTGCTGACGACGATCCAACACCAGTTGTTCGACCTCGGCGGCGAGCTGTGCATCCCGGGGCACGCGGCCATCCAGGAAAGCGACGTCGAAGCCCTCGAACGCCATCTCGACGCATTCAACGATCCGCTGCCGCCGCTGAAGGACTTCATCCTGCCCGGTGGCGGCGAAGCCGCGGCCCGCTGCCATCTCGCGCGCACCATCGTGCGACGCGCCGAACGCGAGACCGTGACGCTCGCGCGCCACGATGCCGTGCGCGCCGAAGCCATCCGTTATCTCAATCGCCTGTCCGACCTGTTGTTCGTGCTCGCGCGCGTGCTGGCGCGCGAGTCGGGCCACGGCGAGGTGCTGTGGAAACACGAGCGCCGCAAGTGATGCAGGCGTGGACGCACCCGGCGTGCCTGTTGCACGACACCGGCCCCGGCCACGCCGAACGCCCCGAACGCCTGCGCGCCGTGCTCGATGCGTTGCACGCCGCATTCCCCGCGCTGCAATGGCATGAGGCGCCGCGCGCCACGCGTGGCCAGTTGCTGCGCGTGCATACGCCCGAACTGTTGTCGACGGTGCTCGACACGAATCCCACGCAACGCGTGCACCTGGATGCCGACACCGTGCTCTCGCCCGCGTCGGCCGAGGCCGCGCTGCGCGCCGCGGGCGCCGCGGTCGCCGCGACGGACGCGGTGCTGCACGGGCAGGCCGACCGCGCGTTCTGCGCGGTGCGTCCGCCGGGCCACCACGCCACCGGCGATGTCGCGATGGGCTTCTGCCTGTTCAACAGCGCCGCCGTCGCCGCAGCGCATGCGATCGCGCACGGCAATCTCGAACGCGTCGCGGTGATCGATTTCGACGTGCACCACGGCAACGGCACGCAGGCGATCTTCGAACACGACCCGCGCGTGCTGTACCTGAGCTCGCACCAGTCCCCGCTGTATCCCGACAGCGGCTATGTCGAGGAGCGCGGCGAAGGCAACATCTTCAATGCACCGCTCCAACCCGGTGCGGGCAGCGATGCGTTCCGCGCCGCGTGGCGCGAGCGCCTGTTGCCCGCGCTCGAGGACTTCCGTCCGCAACTGGTCATCGTGTCGGCCGGCTTCGATGCGCACTGGCGCGACCCGCTCGCGCAACTGCAATTGCAGGCCGACGATTACGCGTGGGTCACCCTCGAGCTGGCGAAAGTCGCCGGCCGCCACGCGGGCGGCCGGATGGTCTCCATGCTGGAAGGCGGCTACGACCTGCAGGCGCTCGCCGAATGCAGCGTCGCGCACGTCGCGGCGCTGTCGGGTCTCGAACCGGCCTAGCCGCCGCCGACTTCGGCGACGGGATGGAAATCCAGCGCCGCCGAATTGATGCAGTAGCGCAGGCCCGTCGGCGGTGGGCCGTCGGGGAAGACGTGGCCCAGGTGCGATTCGCAGCTCGCGCAGCGGATCTCGACCCGGCGCATGCCGTGGCCCTCGTCGACGTGCTCGGTGACCGCGCTGGGCGAGACCGGTTCGAAGTAGCTCGGCCATCCGCTGCCCGAGTCGTACTTGGCGTCCGAGAGGAACAGCGGCGTGCCGCAGGCCACGCACGTGTACACGCCGTCGGCCTTGTGGTCCCAGTACTTGCCGGTGAAGGCGCGCTCGGTACCCGAGCAGCGGCACACGGCGTATTGCTCCGGCGTCAGTTGCGCGCGCCACTCGGCGTCGCTGCGGGCGGTCGCGGCGTTGTTGGGCTTGTCCATCGAGGCTCCTCGGCGTGCAGGGGCGGTCAGGGCACAGTGTGGCTCGTGCATGGACGCGGGGTGTTCAGGGGAAGTGAAGCCCCCGCGGCGCGCATTGCCCGTTTCGGGGCCATGCGGCATCCTGCCGGGCGACTTGCAACGACCGGGATGTCACGTGCGACCCAGACTCCGACCGACCACCCTCGCCCTGTGCATCGGGCTCTCGCTTTCCGCGCAGGCGTGGGCGCAGTCGATGGAGGACATGCCGCTCGACTTTTCGCTGTGTCCGGTCGGCAACGCGATCGCGCCGTTCGACGACGTGCCGGCCACCGGCATCAACATCGGGCCGCGCGCCGCACAGCCGACGGACATCGAAGGCGACGTGCTCTCGGGCACCGACGTCGCACCGCAGTTCGAAGGCAACGTCGCGCTGCGCCGCGGGGACCAGTTCCTCGGCGCGGACCGCCTGCAGTTCGACAGCGACACGCAGCGCTACATCGCCGAGGGCAACATCCGCTACCAGGACAGCGCGATGCGCCTGACGGCCGAGCACGCCGAAGGCAACCAGGCGCTCGACGAACACAAGATCCAGGACCTGAAGTACCAGCTGGTCTCGCGCCGCGGCAACGGCGAGTCGGAGGAGATCGACTTGCACGGCCAGCAGGCTGTGCTGCACGACTCCACGTATTCCACGTGCGATCCCAAGGACCGCCACTGGGAGTTGCGCGCCGACCGCATCGACGTGGATTCGGCCGAAGGCTTCGCCACCGCGCACCACGCGATCCTGCGCGTGGGCAAGGTGCCGGTGCTGTACGTGCCGTGGTTCATGTTCCCGATCGACGACCGCCGCCGCACGGGCCTGCTGTTCCCGTCGCTGTCCAACTCCGACCGCAACGGGCTGGACTACAAGCAGCCGATCTACATCAACCTGGCGCCGAACTACGACATGACGCTGTACCCGCGGATCATGACCGACCGCGGATCGATGCTCGGCGCGGAGTTCCGCTACCTCGACGAAGACGGCATGGCGACGGTCTCCGGCGCCTACATGCCCAACGACAAGTTGCGCGAGGACGACCCGGGTTACGGCGCGCGCGGCTACTTCGGCTTCAACGGGTTCCGCAACCTGACGCGCAATTGGCAGACGCGCGCGAACATCCTGCACATCAGCGACCCGCGCTACTTCGAGGATTTCAACAACTCGATCCAGGGCATCGCGGTGTACAACGCCCACAGCGACGTGGGCATCTACGGCCGCGGGCGCAACTGGACCGCCGGCCTGATGGCCGACCGCTACCAGCTCGCCGACTACACGCTGACCGAAGCCAGCCTGCCGTTCGACCGCCTGCCGCGTGCCTACGCCTCCTACACGTGGCGCGACTCGATCTTCGATATCGGCGTGGACGGCGAGGCCGTGCGCTTCCAGAAGGACGCGGCGTTCCTCGGACCGCCGGCCGGCCCCGGGATCCCGCGCGAATTCGAATCGGGCGGTGGCTCGCGCCTGGACATCAAGCCCTACGTGTCGTTGCCGCTGGAAGGCGCGAGCTGGTTCATCCGGCCGACGCTCGCCTGGCGTTACACCGCCTACCAGGTCGACCGCGATTTCGCGGTCGCGCGCCGCGCCGCGCGTTCTCCGACGCGCAGCGTGCCGATCGGCAGCATCGACGCGGGCCTGTTCTTCGACCGCGCGACGTCCTTCGACGGCCAGCCCTACCTGCAGACCATCGAACCGCGCGTCTATTACCTGCGCACGCCCTACCGCAACCAGGACAACCTGCCGGTCTTCGACACCGGCGCGCTCACCTTCAGCTGGGGCCAGATGTTCCGCGACAACCGCTACTCCGGCGCGGACCGGCAGGCGGACGCCAACCAGCTCACCCTGGCCTTCACCACGCGCCTGCTGCGCGAATCCGACGGCAAGGAGCGCCTGTCGGCCAGCATCGGCCAGATCAAGTACTTCGACGATTCGCGCGTGGTGCTGCCCGGCGAGCTGCCCATCGAGAAGGGGCGTTCGGCGTGGGTCGCCGACGCGTCGTGGGCCCCGAGCGACCGCTGGAGCATCGGCGCCTCCTACCAGTGGAACCCGAAGGAGCGCGAAAAGGACCTGGTGAGCGTCCGCGGCCGCTACACGCTGCCCGACGACGGCATCATCAATCTGTCCTACCGCTTCCGCCGCGACATCTCCGAGCAGGCCGACTTCTCGTTCCTGTATCCGATCAACCCCACCTGGAGCGTGGTCGGGCGGCATTACTACTCGATCCTCGACAGCAAGCCGCTGGAGCAGATCCTCGGCGTCCAGTGGGACAGCTGTTGCGTCGCCGTTCGGCTTGTCGGCCGGCGCTACGTGCACAATCGCGAAGGCGATCTCAGCCGCGGCATCATGCTGGAGATCGAACTGAAAGGCCTCGGCTCGGCCGGACAGGACACCCGCAAGACGCTGCGCAGGGCCATCCTTGGCTACAATCGCGGCGATCTGTACCTGGTGCCGCCGGAAACCGCCGCGGGCCAGCCCCCTGAGGACCCGGATCCCACGCCATGACCCATTCGTTCCGCTCCGCCGGCCGCACGCTCGCCGGCGCGTTCGCCGTCGCCCTCGCGCTGGTGCCCTTCGTCCACGCGCAATCGCTGACGCCGATCGACCGCCCGGTCGCCGTCGTCGAGGAAGACGTCGTGCTCCGCAGCGAGCTCGACCACGCCGTGGCCAACATCAAGGGCCAGTACGCCAACCGCACCGACCAGTTGCCGCCCGACGACGTCCTCGAGCGCCAGGTGCTCGAACGCCTCGTGCTCAACAAGCTGCAGGTCAAGCGCGCCTCCGATTCGGGCATCAAGGTGACCGACCAGGACGTGGACAACGCGCTCGGCCGCATCGCCGAGGGCAACAGCCTCACCGTCGACCAGCTGCGCGCACAGGTCACGCAGGGCCAGACGTGGGACGAGTTCCGCCGCTCGATCCGCGACGAGATCATGATCCAGCAGCTGCGCCAGAGCTTCGCGCAGGGCCGCATCACGGTCAGCGAGTCGGAAGTCGACGCCGCCGTGGCCGCGCAGGCCAACAACACGCAATACCACCTCGCCAACCTGCTGGTGCAGCTGCCCGATGGCGCCACCGCCGAGCAGATCGCGACCGGCCAGAAGAAGATCGAGGGCATCAAGGCGCTCATCGACAAGGGCGAGCTCGAGTTCAACGCGGCCGCGGTGCGCTACTCCGACGCGCCCAACGCGCTGGAAGGCGGCGACCTGGGCTGGCGCGGGCTGGATGAAATCCCGCCGACCTTTGCCAACGTGATCCGTTCGATGCAGACCGGCCAGGTCATCGGCCCGATCCGTGGCCCGAGCGGCTTCCAGCTGGTGAAGCTGGTCGAGCAGCGCGACGCCACCGGCGAAGGCACGCCCGTCACCGAGTTCCATGCCCGCCACATCCTGGCGCGCGTCGACGACGCGCATCCGGAAACCGCGGCGCGCCAGAAGATCGAGACGCTGTCCGCGCGCCTGGCCGGCGGCGCGGATTTCGAAGCGCTCGCCAAGAGCGATTCGGAAGACGCCGACACCAAGTCGCAGGGCGGTGACCTCGGCTGGTTCCCGTCGGATCGTTTCGGGCCGACCTTCGGCAGCCAGGTCGCGGCGCTCGCCGACGGCGGCGTGTCCAAGCCGTTCCGCACCGATGCCGGTTTCCACATCGTGCAGCGCGTGGGCACGCGCCAGGGCAAGACCAACCAGAGCCAGCGCGCGCAGATGCGCGAGGCCATCGGCCGCCGCAAGCTCGAGGACGAATACAACCGCTTCCTGCGCGAAATGCGCGGCGAGGCGTTCGTCGAGGTCCGCCTGGCCCCCGTGGCCACCGGCGAACAGCCGGCGGCGACGCCCGCAGCGCCGGCCGACACCGCGCCCGCC
>NZ_JRKJ01000014.1 GCF_000770795.1 Lysobacter dokdonensis DS-58
TCGTCGCGCGGCTCGCGCAGTCGCCGCGAGGCGATTGCACCCTGGATGTCTTCTGCGATCCGGCCGCCCTGCAGGCGGCCGGCGACGCACTCGGCCTGCCCCTGCGCGTCCTGTCGCCCGGCGCGCACGCGCAACACCCCGGCGACGTCGTCGTCCACCCGATCCGCAACGCCGTGCCCGCGGTCTTCGGGCAGGCCGATCCGCGCAACGCGCGCGCCGTGGTCGAGGCGCTCCACGTCGCCGCGCAACATTGCCTCGACGGCACGTTCGACGGCCTGGTCACCGGCCCGGTGCACAAGGCGACCATCAACGAAGGCGGCATTCCCTACACCGGCACGACCGAATTGCTCGCGCAGCAGGCCGGATGCGATGTCGTGATGATGCTCGCCAACCCGACGGTGCGCGTCGCGCTCGCCACCACGCACCTGCCCTTGCGCGCCGTGCCCGCTGCGATCACGCGCGACGGCATCGAGCGCACGCTGCGCATCCTGCATCGCGCGTTGCATCGCGACCTTGGCATCGCGCATCCGCGCATCAGCGTGCTCGGCCTCAATCCGCACGCGGGCGAAGACGGGCACCTGGGGCGCGAGGAAATCGACACGATCACGCCGGTGCTCGACCAGCTCCGCGCGCAAGGGATGTCGCTCGACGGTCCGCTGCCCGCCGACACCGCCTTCCTCCCCGCGAAACTGCAGGACACCGATGCGGTGCTCGCGATGTACCACGACCAGGGATTGCCCGTGCTGAAGTTCAGCGGTTTCGAGCAAGCGGTGAACCTCACCCTCGGCCTGCCCTATCCGCGCGTCGCGGTCGACCACGGCACCGCGCTGTCGATCGCCGGCCGCGGCATCGCCGATCCTTCGAGCCTGTTCGCCGCGGTGGACACCTGCGCGCGCATGGCGCTCGCGAAGGCCGCCGCATGAGCAAGCCGGAGTTCCAGCGCGAAGCGAAGAAACACCTCGGGCAGCATTTCCTGCACGAGAAGGGGATCATCGCGAAGATCGTGCAGGCGGTGGATCCGAAGCCCGGCGACCGCCTCGTGGAAATCGGCCCGGGCCAGGGTGCGATCACCTTCCCGCTGCTCGATCGCCACGGGTCGCTGACCGTCATCGAGTTCGACCGCGACCTGATCGAGCCGCTGACCGAAGCGTCGAAGGCGCACGGCGCGCTCACGATCGTGCATCGCGACGTGCTGAAAGTGGATTTCAGCGACATCGCCGGCGATACGCAGATTCGCCTCGTCGGCAACCTGCCCTACAACCTGTCCTCGCCGATCCTCTTCCACGCGCTCGACCACGCCGACGCGATCCGCGACATGCACTTCATGCTGCAGAAGGAAGTCGTCGACCGCATGGCCGCCGAGCCGGGCAGCAAGGTCTACGGCCGCCTGAGCGTGATGCTGCAGGCCTACTGCCGCGTGACGCCGCTGTTCAAGGTGCCGCCGGGTGCGTTCCGCCCGCCGCCGAAGGTCGACTCGGCCGTCGTGCGCATGGTGCCGCGCGCGCGTGACGAGATCGCCGTGCAGGACCGCAAGCGCTTCGAACATGTCGTGCGCGCCGCGTTCGGCCAGCGTCGCAAGACGCTGCGCAACGCGCTCAACGGCGTGGCCGACTCGGCGCTGATCGAAGCGGCGGGCCTGCGCCCCGACGCGCGCGCCGAACAGGTGGACGTGCCCGGTTTCATCCGGCTGGCCAACCTGCCTTCGACTTAGCATTCAGGAAAGGCCGGGCTAAACTGTCGGCATGACGAGCACCACCGATTACGCCTTCGACATCGATGTCGCCTCCCGCTTCCTCGACGAGGAATCCGCGCCCGACGAAGGCCGTTTCGTTTTCGCGTACACCATCCATATCCGCAACCGCGGCAAGGTGCCCGCGCGCCTGCTCGGTCGCCATTGGGTGATCACCGATGCCAACGGCAAGGTCGAGGAAGTGACGGGCGAAGGCGTCGTGGGCGAACAACCCTGGCTGCGCCCCGGCGAAGACTTCGAGTACACCTCCGGCGCGGTGCTGGAAACCAGCCTGGGCACGATGCGCGGCAGCTACGACATGCTCGCCGACGACGGGACGCGCTTCGCGGCGCCCATTCCCGCCTTCACGCTCACCATCCCGCGCACGCTGCACTGACGTGGCCGCACGGATGCGACTGCAATGACGACCTGGGCCATCGGCGATCTGCAAGGGTGTTACGACCCGTTGCAGCGCCTGCTCGAGCGGATCAACTTCGACACCGCGCGCGACCGGCTGTGGTTCTGCGGCGACCTGGTCAACCGCGGCGGGCAATCACTGGAAACGTTGCGCCTGGTGCATTCGCTGCGCGCGCAGAGCGTGGTCGTCCTCGGCAACCACGACCTGTCGCTGCTCGCCATCGGCGAACGCCGGCCGGAGGAGCAGCGCAAGGTCAACGCGGACCTGCAGCGCGTGTTGTTCGCCGACGATGCGCGCGACCTGCTCGACTGGCTGCGCATGCAACCGCTGGTGCACGCCGACCGCGAACTGGGTTGGATGATGGTGCACGCAGGCCTGGCGCCGAAGTGGACCACGCAACTGGCGCAGAAGCACGCCGGCGAAGTCGAGCAGAAGCTGCGCGGCAACGACTTCCGCAAGCTGCTGAAGAACATGTACGGCGACCGCCCCGCGTGGTCCCCGCGTTTGACCGGCATGGAACGCGACCGCGCGATCATCAACGTGTTCACGCGCCTGCGCTATTGCTCGCCGCGCGGGCGCATCGCGTTCGAGGAAAAGGGCGCGCCCGGTACGCAGCAACCCGGTCTGTATCCCTGGTACGAAGTGCCGGGGCGCGCGCAGCGCGACCTGAAGATCGTGTGCGGCCATTGGTCGACGCTCGGCCTGTTCATCGGCCACGGCGTACATGCGATCGACACCGGCGCGGTGTGGGGCGGCAAGCTCACCGCGCTGCAACTGGATACCGACGAGTTGCGCTTGCTGCAGGTGCCCGGCCGCGATGTCCCCGTGTCACCGCCGAACGCGCGGCCGCCGTATCACAAGGACGACGCGCGCACGTAATCGACGAACTCGAACGCGAGCGCATGCTTTTCGTCGATCGCATGCGGCTCGCGCAACGTGACGCGCCACGCACCGGCATCGAACGCCGGAAAAAACGCATCCGCATCCGCGACCACCGTGTCGACATGCGTCAGGTGCAAATGCGTCGCCATCGGCAGCGCGAGCGCATACACCTCGCCTCCGCCGATGACGCAGACTTCATCGGCGACGCCGATGGCCTCGGCGATCGAGCCCACCGCTTCCATCCCGTCGAACGGCACGCGCCCGCTGCGCGTCAGCACGAGATTGCGCCGCCCCGGCAGCGCGCGGCCGATGGATTCGGCCGTCTTGCGGCCCATCAGCACCGGCTTGCCGAGCGTGAGCGCCTTGAAGCGCTTGAGGTCGGCCGGCAGGTGCCACGGCAATGCATTGCCCTTGCCGATCGCGCGGTTGCGGTCGAGGGCGGCGATGAGCGAGAGCGTCATGCCGCGCAGTCTACCGGTCAGAACGTGCGCCCGATCTCCAGGAACAGCACGCCGTCCCCGCCTTCGCGCCAGCCGTAGCCGAAGAGCATCGGCCCGAACCACGAATCGAAGCCGAGATACATGCTCGCGTTGAGGATGCCGTCGTCCCAGGCCATGTCCGAACGCTTCTCCCAGGCGTTGCCGTATTCGATGGTGCCGCCCACCAGCGCCGAGCGGCCGAACACTTCCGCCAGCTGGTAGGTGTACCCGACGAACAGCAGCGCGTAATCCTGCCCGGTGAGCTCGTTGGTGCGGAACCCCGCGAGTTTGCCGCGACCGCCGAGGCGATAGCGGTCCTGGATCGGCAGTTCGCCGTCGATGGTCGCGTGATACGACGCACCGAACTGCAGCGCGTGCCGGTCGAAGGGCGTGGCTGCGATGATGTCGAAATCGACGCTGTCGTAATCGGTGTCGCTGCCCAGGCCCTCTCGCGCGACCGTGTACGACAGATTCCCCCAATAGCCCTTGCGGGGGAAATACAGGCTGTCGGCGCGATCGATGCTGACGAAGGCATACGCGCGACCGGTGTCGAAGTCGAAGCTCGGCTGGTTCGGGTCGCCGGTCTCCACCTTCGCCCGGCCCGTCGCGCGCTGGTATCCGAGGCCCGCCGCGCCGTAATTGCCGAACTCGCGCCCGAACTGGAAGTCGCCGACGAACGAGCGCACGTCGTATTCGGCGACGTCGTGCCCATCCGCATCGAACACGTGGTAGTTGGGGTTGAGGTAGCCGATTCGGGTGTACGTCATCCAGCGGTTGGTGTCGCCGAAGGGGCGGTAATACTCGGCGGTCAATGCGGGCTCGGTGCCGACCGTGGCGGTCACACGGCCTTCGGCGCCGTTCTTCGTCAGCGGCGTGACCAGGATCGCCGCGCGCAGGGAGGTTTCGAACGTGCCCTTGAAATCGCTGCTGAGCGTGAAGCCCACCTGGATGTAGTTCGGTCCCTGCGGCTTCTCGCGCGCATGGATCTGCAGGCCGGTGCGGCCGTCTTCGCGCACGACGTCGTAGGTGATGCTGGCGAAAGTACCGTAGCTGTACACGCGGATCAGCTTGTCTTCCATGCGCTGGGTGTCGAGCGGTTGCCCGATCTCGACATCGAGTTGCGAAAGCAGGAATTCGTCCGAATAGTCCGTTTCGTTGTCGAGCGTGACGAACTGGATGACCGGTGCGCTGGCCGAGGGCGCGGGCCGGTGTTCGGCCCACGCGCGGTACGCCTCGGGCGGGATGGACAGCGCCGCCAGCTCGGGGCGCGCGGCGGCCGCGGCGTCCTTGCCGATTTCCAGCGCGCGCGCGGCCTTGTTGAAGTCGCCGGTTTTCACGTCGGCGCCGAGCTTGGGCACGATCAGCACGTCGCGATCCTCCAGCGTCGCCAACATGCGCTGCGTGTTGCCCACGGTGAGCATGCCGCTCATCTGCGAGACCACCTGCACCAGGCTCGCGTTGCGATCCAGTGTTTCCAGCGGCGTGCCGACATCCACCGCGATGACGATGTCCGCGCCCATCGCGCGGACGACGTCGATGGGCACCTGGTTGGCGACGCCGCCGTCGATCAACACCTTTCCGTCGATCTGCATCGGCTGGAAGATGCCGGGCAGCGACATGCTCGCGCGCATCGCCATCGGCAGGCTGCCGGAGGCGAGCACCACCGATTGCCCGGTGTTGAGGTCGGTCCCGACTGCGCGAAACGGAATGGGGAGCTTGTCGAAGTCGTCGATCTCGCTGACGCCGAGCGTTTCGCGTTCGAACATCGACAGGATGCGCTCGCCCTGCAGCACCCCCGGCGAGACGCGCACGCGCCCGCCGCTGATGCCCACGCCCACGGTGGCCAGCCCGTCGCGGTCGTCGTGTTTGCGGCGATAGGAACGCTCTTCGCGCGGCACGGTGTCGTCGAACAACCGCTTCCAGTCGGTCGAAAGGATCAACTGCTCCATGTCGTCCGTCGTCCGGCCCGACGCGTACAGGCCGCCGACGAGCGCGCCCATGCTGGTGCCGGCGATGCAGTCGACGGGGATGTGCAGCGCTTCGAGTTCTTTCAGCACGCTGATGTGCGCGATGCCGCGCGCGCCGCCGCCGCCGAGGGCCAGGCCGATGCGCGGGCGCGTGTCGCCGTTTTCGCGCGTACCGCACGAGGCCTTGTCGGGCGAAGCCGACGTGGCGACCGGCGCCTGCGCCGGTGTCGTTTGTGCGAAGGCCGGTCCGCAGGCCATCGCTGCCGTGAGAACGAACGACCATCCCGCGCGACGCAACCGCATCCGGCCTCCTTCGCCCTGGGCTCGGCGAGGTGATGGCCGATGGTATCGCCCGCCCGGGTAGCGTTGTCGAGCGTACTTCTACTGGGCCCGGAGCCGATGGAGGCCGCGCTCAGCGGACGGAATATCCCTTCCCCGCCATGCAGGCGCCCCACGCGCGCCAATAAGTCGCGTGCGCGGAGGACTGCGTGGCCTGCGCCTGTTGCGCGCGCGCGGCCTGGTTGCGGCGCGCGGCGCGTCCGCCCGCCAGCACGCCCGCCGTCGCGCCGATGGCCGCGCCGTCGGAGGAATCGCCGTTGTGCACTTCTCCGATCACCGCCCCCGCGGCCGCGCCGCGCACCGCACCGGCCACGCGCTCGCCCTGCGGGCCGGTCGTGGCCGAGGTGGACGCCGTCTGTACGGCGGGATCGATGCCGGTGTCCTGCCTGGCCCACGCCGCGCACGCAGCGTCGTCCTGGGCTTGTTGTTCGCTGGTCTGGCCCTTTGCCGGATACGCAGCGGGCTTCTGCGCCCAAGCCGGAGCGACGGCCAGGACCAGCGACAACAGGATGATCGAACGCATCGCGTGTTTCCTCAGAAGCGGAAGGCGTAGCCGATGACCGGGCCGTCGAGCGACACGCTCAGTGTGTCGCCCTGGTTTTCGAGATCGACGTCGAGATAGCGGTAGCCGAAGGCCCAGCTGCCGTGTCGTGCGTGGTATTGCCCGAGCAGGCTCGCGTTCCACGTGCCTTCGGTGTCGCCCCACGAGCCATCGCCGCGCAGCGTGACCGACCAGCGATCGCCGAAGGCCCACGTGTAACGCGCGCCGGCCATGAAGTCGTAGAAGGTCTGTCCGTTGTCGAGCGCGCGCGGTGCGAGCGCCGGGTTGTCGGGCAGGAATCGCACCGTCAGGTCCAGGTCGATCACGCGCGCGCCGGCGAAGGTCTCCAATCCGGTGAATCGTTTTTCGCCCGGGCTCCAGACTGCGGCGACTTCGATCAGCCGCATGTCGAGGTCGGATTCGGTGCGCTGGAAGCGGCGCTGCTTTTCGTCGGCCAGGCCGAAGTACGTGAAGTCGGCGAACATGCCGAACGCATCGCCCTGCCCTTCGCCGCGGATTTCGGACACGCCGTCGAGGATGTCGACGACATCGGGGAACGCCGTGTCGCTGCTCGCCGATGTCGGCGGCGTCGTCGTGCGCACGTCGGTGCCGATGCTCGCGGCCCACACGTACGGCGCGACCGCCCAATCCCATCCGTCCGACGGTGCCGCCGCATTGGCCGCGAACGTGGTGCAACACAGCGACAGCCCCGCAACCCACTTGCGCATCCGAACCATGACCCGATTCCCGTCTTGATGGATGACGATTCTTTCGGAGCGCGGGCGCGCGCGACATTGGCCCAAAGGGCAACAACCGGCGGAATCCGGCACGAAGGAGCGTGAGATTTCGCGCGTGTACTTTCGGTGCCGCGTTCGCCCTTGCGTCGCGCCTATGCTCGGCCCATGCCGACCCTGCGCCATCGCTTCCGCCGCCAGCTCGATGCCGGCGTCCTCACGCCCTTGCTCATCTGCGCGATGGGCGTCGTCCTGTGGTTCGTCTCGCATCATTGGCACGAACGCACGTTCACGATGGTCGGCATGGGGTGCCTGGCGGCCCTGTCGCTCGCCGACCTGCGGCGCAGGCGGCGACACGCGGCCAACGAACGCACGCTGCAGTCCATCCTCGACGCGGTGCCCGACATCCTGTTTTTCAAGGACACGACGCTGCGCTACCGCCGCGTGAACCGCGCGTTCGCCTCGACGTTCCGCCTGGATGTCGACGCGGTGGCCGGCCACGACGACAAGGCGCTGTTCGGCAAGCGATTGCACGACCGGTTCGTGGCGCAAGATCGGCAGTTGCTCGCCGGCGGGGAGGCGCGGACATTCGACGAGCGCATGCGCATCGACGGGCAGTTGCGCGACGTGCGGGCGCGCAAGCAGCCGGTATTCGATGCGCGCGGGCGCGCGATCGGCATCGTCGGCATCGCCATCGACCTCACCGAGGAACGCCGCGTGCAGCAGCAACTCGCGCAGGCCTTGCAGGATGCGCAGGACGCCGATGCGGCGAAGACCCGCTTCCTGGCGATGATGAGCCACGAAATCCGCACACCCATGAACGGCGTGCTCGGCATGATCGATCTGCTGGGCGACACCCCGTTGCGCACCGAGCAACGCCGCCTGCTCGATTGCTGCCGCGCATCGTCCGTTGCGTTGCTGACCATCCTCAACGACATCCTCGATTTTTCGAAGATCGAAGCGGGCAAGCTCGCGCTGGAGCACGTGCCGGTGGCGTTGCGCCCGCTGATCGACGAGGTCTGCGCATCGCTTGCCACGCAGGCGGGCGCCCGCAACGTGCGCGTGGGCGTGTCGGTCGCGCGGGAGGTTCCCGACGCGGTCGTCGGCGACGCGGTGCGGCTGCGGCAGATCCTGCTCAACCTCGTCGGCAACGCGGTGAAGTTCACCGCCGACGGGCGCGTCGATGTTGAAGTCCACGTCGACAGCAGCGCGTTGCAACTGCGCGTGCGCGATACGGGCCCGGGCATGACGGCCGAGGCGGTGGCGCGATTGTTCCAGCCTTTCGAACAGGCGGATGCGGCGACGACGCGGCAGTTCGGCGGCACGGGGCTCGGGCTGAGCATCGTCAAGCGGCTCGCGGAATTGATGGGCGGCGGCGTGCGCTGCGAAAGCACGTTCGGCGTCGGCAGCGTGTTCACCGTGACGTTGCCGCTCGTCGCCGCGGCGATGCCCGAACGCGACATGCCCCAACCGGCGTCGGCGCTGCCGCCGCGCGGGTTGCGCGCGTTGCTCGCCGAAGATCATCCGGTGAACCGCGAAGTGATTGCCGGCCAGCTCGAAAAACTGGGGTGGACGTGCGACATGGCCGAAGACGGCGAAGCAGCGTGGACGGTGTTGTCGGAAGGCGACGGCGCCGCGCGCTACGCCGCGCTGATCACCGATTGCCACATGCCGCGCCTGGATGGCTACGGGCTCGTCGCGCGGGTGCGCGCCCACGAGGCGGCTGGGCGCCGAGTGCGCCTGCCGATCCTCGCGCTGACGGCCAATGCGATGCAGGGCGAGCGCGAACGGTGCCTCGCGGCGGGAATGGATGCGTATCTGGCCAAGCCGTTCCAGGTCGACCAGCTGGCCGAGGCGCTCGCGGTCCTGACTAATCCAGCGTGATGTGGTTCAGCCGCGCGAACGCGATCAACGCGGGCAGGTTGTCGAGACCGAGCTTGCGCATCACCTTGTTGCGGCAGGCGCTGACGCTCTTCGGCGTCATCGCCAGGTCGAAGGCGATCTCGCCATTCGTGCGGCCTTCGGCCAGCCCCCGCAGCACGCCGTATTCGCGGTCGCTGAGGCTACCGAGCAGCGCGTCGTCGTCTTGCGGGCCACCCTGCACGCCTGCCACCACCGCGTGCCGGAAGAAGCGGTTGCCGCGCGCGACCATGTCGATGGCGAGCGTCAGGTCGGCGAGCGTGTCGGTCTTCGGCGCATAGCCATCGGCGCCCGCGCGCAGCGCGCGCAATCCGCCGGTGCGTTCGTCTTCGCCCGAGAGCACCAGGACGCGCGCAGGCACGCGTTGCGTGCGCAGGCGTTGCAGCACCGCGATGCCATCGCCGGGCAGATGCAGGTCGAGGATCAGGGTCACCGGATGTGCGTTGGTCGTGTGCGCGCGCACCGCGGCGAATGCGGACGTCGCATCCGCGCATTCGGCCACGATGCGCATCGCGGGCGTGAGGGCGTCGCGCAACGCGCGGAAGACGATGGGATGGTCGTCGGCGATGACGAGTCGATGCATGGCCGCTGGCGGAAGGCGCGCGCGAATTGCGCGCGTCTCCAGCGTGCCAGCGCCGCCCCGTGCGGAACAACCGACAAGTGCGGCATCGCGTAACCGCAACGCGCGGAAAGTGCCACGCGATCAGGCGGCGACTTCTGCGTCCGCTTCGATATGGATCGCGATGCGGACGAGCTCGGCCACGGAGTGCGCCTGCAGCTTGTGCATCATGTTCGCGCGATGCGCCTTGACCGTGCGTTCGCACGTGCACAGCGTGGCGGCGATCTGCTTGTTGAGCCGGCCGGCGGTGACGTGTTCGAACACGGCGCGTTCGCGCGCTGTGAGCGTCATGAAACGCTCCCGCATCGCGCGGCGGCGGCTGTCCAGGGCGCGTTGCGCCTGGCTGCGTTCGACGGCCTTGCCCACGGCGGCCAGCAATGCCTCGCGCTGGATCGGCTCGGCGACGAAGTGCACCGTGCCGCGCTTGAGCGCAAGCACACTCATCGGCAGATCGCCGTAGGCGCCCATGAAGACGACGGGCAGCGCATCGTGGCGATACGCCAGCGCCAGTTGCAGGTCGAAGCCCGACGGCCCCGGCATCCGCACGTCGAGCAGCACGCATCCCGGCGCCGACGGCCATGCCGCCAGGTAATCGCCGGCGCTGGCGTGGCACCGCACCGCGAAACCGTCGGCCTCGAGCATGCGGCGCAACGTGTCGCGCACGGATGCGTCTTCATCCACGACGTGGACAAGGCCTTCGTGCATCGCGACCGTGCTTTCGCCCCGCGCGCATTCGCTTTTTCCCAAACCCGCGACCCCGTTCATTGCCCTGTCTCCCTGCTAATTCGTCCCAGAGGTGACGACAGTTCCAAACTACGCGCGATTAGGTGGAAACATCTATTGGGAAACTTCCCCGAATTCCCTGAGGTTTTCCTCGATGCACGAATCGGCTGCCTTGCAGGGACGCAAATCCGCGACGATGCTGGGATCGCTTTTCCTGCATCGGAGCCCGCATGCCGCATCGCATCCTCGTCGTCGACGCGCACGCGATCAATCGCCTCGTCATCGCCGAACAACTCACCGCGCTCGGTCACGCGCCGATGTGCGCGCACGATGCGGAGCAGGCGCTCGCATTGTTCGACGCAGGCGATTTCGACTTGTGTGTCGTCGCATGCCGCATGCCGGGCATCGATGGGTTCGCATTCGCAGCGCGCGTGCACGATCTGGCGATGGCGCGCGGCACGGCGCCCTGCCCCATCGTCGGATACAGCAACGATGCCGCGCTCGACACAGCGCTGGCGATGCAGACCGGCATGCGCGCCTGCATGCCGATGCCGATTCCGTCCTCCACGCTCGATGCGGTCCTGCGGTCGGTGTTTCATCCTTCGGCGCGGGCCCCACGCAACATTGCGCAAGCGGAACTGTTCATCGCCACCTCGCGCAAGGACCTGCGCGAGGCGCGGCGCTGCCTGGCGGACGGCAATCTGGTGCGGTTGCGCGCGCTGTTCCACCGCATCAAGGGCGCGGCGCTGATGCTCGGCGAGAACGACCTCGCGGCGGCGTGCACGCGCGGCGAGGCCGGATGCGACGACTGGGGGCCGGCGGCGCTGGACGCGGCGATCGACCTGATCGAAATGCAGCTCGACGCGATGGACCCGGCTCAGGTCGAACCGAGCAGGTAACCGAGCCCGATCTGCGAGAGGTAGTGCTTCAGGTCGGTCTTCGAATCCAGGTTCAACTTGCGCAGCGCGTTGTACTTGTGCGCGGTGACCGTCTTGTAGCTGCGGTCGCTGTCCAGCGCGATGCCGTGCAGGTGATGCCCGCTCGCGAGCGCGACGATGACCCCGCGTTCGCCCGGCGTCAGCGTGTGCCACGGGTGCTTGCGCGCGGCATCGAGGTCGACGCGCGGGTCGACGAACACCTGCCCGCCCAGCACCGCGTGCACCGCTTGCAGTGCGACGTCGGGGCCGCTGGCCTTCGACACGAACGCGCGCGCACCGGCCGCGAGCGCTTGCTGCGCGAGCATCGGCTGGTTGGCGCCGGTGTAGGTCACCACGCGCAGGCCGGGGCGCATCGCGAGCACGCGCTCCAGCAGCGGGATGCTGCCGGCCGCGCCGGGCATGAACAGGTCCAGCACCAGCAGGTCGCAGGCGGCCTCGCTCTCCAGGTGCGCGAGCAATGCGTCGCTGTCGGCGACGGTGTCGATGCCCTGCAACGTGGAGGGGAACGCCGCGCCCAGCATTTCGCCGAGCGCAACGCAGATGATGGGATGGTCGTCGGCAAGCAGGATGCGCATCGCGCGGTCCCTGTAACCCTTGGCGGCCGGGAGCATACGCCCGCCGGGTGACGCCTCAAAGGCTCCCTTTCGGGCAAGGACGCTTCACACCGCGATGGGAGCCTTGATCGCCGCGTGCGGGGTGTAATCGCGAATCTCGAAATCGCCGAATTCATAGTCGAAGATCGACGGCGGTTTCCGCAGGATCGCGAGTTTCGGCAGTGGCCTGGGCTCGCGCGTGAGCTGCAGGCGGGCCTGTTCGAGGTGGTTGTTGTACAGGTGCACGTCGCCGCCCACCCAGACGAATTCGCCGACGTCCAGGTCGCACTGCTGCGCCACCATGTGGACGAGCAACGCATAGCTGGCGATGTTGAACGGCGTGCCGAGCAGGAAGTCCTGGCTGCGCGCCATCAACATGCACGACAAGCGGCCGTCTGCGACGTAGAACTGGAACAACGTGTGGCACGCGGCCAGCGCCATGCGGCCGTCGCGGACATTGTCCTGCGGGCTGCGCGACTCGTCGGGCAGGTATTCGACGTTCCACGCGCTGACGATGTGGCGGCGCGAGTTCGGCTTGCGCTTGATGCCCTCGATCAATGCTGCGATCTGGTCGATCGCCCCACCGTCGCGCGTGGGCCAGCTGCGCCATTGCGCGCCGTACAGCGGGCCGAGGCTGCCGGTTTCGGTGGCCCATTCGTCCCAGATGCTGACGCCGTTGTCCTGCAGGTACTTGACGTTGGCGTCGCCCTGCAGGAACCACAGCAGTTCGTGGATCACCGACTTCAGGTGCAGCTTCTTCGTCGTGACCAGAGGGAAGCCCTCGCGCAGGTCGAACCGCATCATGCGGCCGAACACGCTCAGCGTGCCCGTGCCCGTGCGATCGCCCTTGGGCGTGCCGTGCTCGAGGATTTCGCGCATCAGGTCGAGGTACTGGCGCATTCGCGGCTCCGTTGGATCAGGCGGCGCGCGGTTGCAGCGTCGGCGCGCGGCGCGACATCCACAACCACGCCAGGCCGAGCACGATCAGGGGCACGCTCAGCACCTGGCCCATCGTCACCCAACCGAAGAGATACCCGAGTTGCGCGTCGGGCACGCGCACGAATTCCACGACGAAGCGGAACACGCCGTACAGCAACACGAACAAGCCGGCCACCGCGTAGCGCGGGCGCGGCTTGCGCGAATACACCCACAGCACGGTGAACAGCACGAGGCCCTCGAGGAACGCCTGGTACAGCTGCGAGGGATGGCGGGCGAAGCGATCGAGCGCGCCGCTCTCGTACACCTTGCGCAGGGCATCGGGCGCGAGCGTGCGGTATTGCAGGTCGAGCGACGAGGGAAACACGACGCCCCAGTCGGCGCCCGTTTCCTTGCCCCACAACTCACCGTTGATGAAATTGCCGATTCGGCCGAAGCCCAGCCCCGGCGGCACGAGTGGCGCGACGAATTCCAGCGTGTCCATCACGTGCAACGCGTGCTTGCGTGACCACCACCACACGCCGGCGACCACGCCGAGCAGGCCGCCGTGGAAGCTCATGCCGCCTTCCCACACCTTCAGCATCTGCATCGGATGCTCGATGTAGGTGTGCAGGTCGTAGAACAGGATGTAGCCCAGGCGGCCGCCGAGCACGACGCCGACCATCGCGTAGAACATCAGGTCGCCGAAGCCGTGCGCATCGACGCCGGGCAGCCTGCCCGCGCGCACGCGACGGTTGCCGAGCCACCAGGCGACGGCGAAACCGAGCAGGTACATCAGCCCGTACCAGTGGATCTTCAGAGGGCCGAGCGACAACGCGATCGGATCGACCTGGAGCAGGTACGTCGAGTGGGGCAAGGCGGGAATCCGGGCGGCGGGCGTCGCCCAATTGTGCAACATCGCGCGCTAGAGGAACCGCGGTTTGTTGGGGATCTCGTCGCGGTCGGTGCGGCCCGCCACTTGCGGCGCGTGTTCGGCGAGCAGGTCGGAGATCGCCTCGATGCCGTGCACGATGGCGCTGGCCGGGTCCTCGGAGCGCAGACCGTCCTGGATGCGCCTGCAGACCGCTTCCCACGCCGGGGGATCGACGCCGCGCAACCCGCGGTCGGCGACGATCTCGAGGCGATGGTCGGCCAGCAGCACGTACAGCAGCACGCCGGTGTTGGCCTCGGTATCCCAGACGCGCAACTTCGCGAAGGCTTGCTCGGCGCGTTCGCGCGCCGTCGTGCCGCGCAGGACGTGGCGCCAGTGCAGGGCCGGTTCCACCGCGAAACAGATTTCGCCCGAATGCCGCAGCTCGCCGGCGTCGATGGCCGCGGTGATGCGCGCCATCGCCTCGGCGGGGAGCCAGGACTGCGCGGACGGAGAGAAAAGATGACGGAACAGGCGCATGCGTTACCAACTCCCCGAGGCGCCACCGCCTCCGCTCATGCCGCCTCCGCCACCCCAGCCGCCGCCGCCGAATCCGCCCCCGCCGCCGCCCCAACC
>NZ_JRKJ01000015.1 GCF_000770795.1 Lysobacter dokdonensis DS-58
CCGGCCGAACGACCGCCCGTGCGCGACCCGCCGCCCGGCTTGCCGCGGCCACCGCCGCGACGCTGGTCATCGGCGGCCTTCTGCTCGCGCGCTTCGCGGAAGATCGTGCTGATGCTGTCGTCCTCGCCCGAGGCGTCGCCCTCGACCACCGCGCGCGGCGCACGCGGCACCGCGACCAGCATTTCCGGCGTCACGTGCTCGCCGGGGATTTTCTGGTCGATGTAGGCCTCGATGTCGGGCAGCGACATGCCGTAGCGCTCGCACGCGAAGCTGATCGCATCGCCCTCGGCGCCCAGGCGCGCGGTGCGGCCGATGCGATGGACGTAGTCCTCGGCATCGAAGGGCAGGTCGTAGTTGTAGACGTGCGAGACGCCGTCGATGTGCAGGCCGCGCGCGGCGACGTCGGTGGCGACCAGGATCTCGAGCTGGCCGGCCTGGAATTTCTTGAGCAGCGACTCGCGCTTCTTCTGCGGCACGTCGCCGGATAGCACGCCGACGCGATAGCCGCCCTTCTCCAGCGCGCGGGCCACGCGTTCGACGAACGCCTTGGTGTTCACGAAGACCATCGTGCGCGCGCCTTCGCTGCGCGAGAGCAGGCCGAGCAGCAGCGGGATCTTCTCTTCGTCGGCCGGGTAGTAGAGCTTCTGGCGCACGCGCGCGGCGGTCACCGATTCGGTTTCGACGACGAGCTTTTCCGGCTCGTTCATATGCTCGTACGCCAGCTCCAGCACGCGGTGCGACAACGTGGCGGAGAACAGCAGCGTCTGGCGCGTGGTGCGCTCGGGCATGCGGCGCAGCAGGAAGCGGATGTCCTTGATGAAGCCCAGGTCGAACATGCGGTCGGCTTCGTCGAGCACGCACATCTCGCAGGCGTGCAGCGAGACCACCTTGTGCTGTTTGACGTAGTCGATCAGTCGGCCCGGGGTCGCGATGATCACGTCCGCGCCGGCCTGCAGCAGCGCGCGCTGCTTGTCGTAGTCCACGCCGCCGTAGACCAGGGCGAACTTCAGGCCCAGGTCGGAGCCGAACTTCACCGCGTCCTTGTGGATCTGGATGGCGAGCTCGCGGGTCGGCGCCAGGATCAGCGCGCGCGGATCTTCCGGCTTCCGGTCGGCCAGCGCCGGGCGCGTGAGCAACCGGTTCAGCGTGGCGATCAGGAAGGCCAGCGTCTTGCCCGTGCCGGTCTGCGCCTGGCCCGCAACGTCGCGGCCGGCGAGGGCCAGCGGAAGGGTCAGCGCCTGGATCGGCGTGCACCGGTTGAAGCCGGCGGCCTCGAGCCCGGCCAACAGCGCGGGATGGAGGTCGAATTCGGTAAAGGCGATATCGGTTAAGGGCTTGTCGCTCATGCGGCTCGATACTGTGGGTGGCGCCGGGTCGCCCTTGCGCCGGGGGGCGCCTGCGAAGCAGACTGCCGGGGCGCTGAATCCGGGTGCGGGCGGGGGTTGAACCCACCGCGGTGAGCGCCCAAGTCTAGCAGCAGCCCGCGCAAGGCCGCGGGTTCCTTCATTTCACGCAGGGCCACGGCCCGCCCAGAACCACCCGAGGACGCAATGAACGACACCGTCATCCACGCCAGCGACGCTGATTTCGACAGCCAGGTGCTCAACGCATCGGGGCCGGTGCTCGTGGATTTCTGGGCGACGTGGTGCGGCCCGTGCAAGATGATCGCCCCGGCCCTCGACGAGCTGGCCGCCGGCTACGCCGGCCGCGCCAAGATCGTGAAGGTCGACATCGACGCCAACCGCAACACCGCGATGAAGTACCA
>NZ_JRKJ01000016.1 GCF_000770795.1 Lysobacter dokdonensis DS-58
CCACGCAGCCGCCAACCGCGCGAGGCTGTCGCGGGCGTGCGCGTCCTCCGGATCGAGCGCGAGCGCGGCGCGATAGGCATCGGTCGCCGCGTCGAGTTGCTTGCGACGCAACGCGGCATCGCCGCGCGCGCGTTGCGCATCGCGCGCCTGCGTCAGCGCGGCTTGCGCGTCGGGCAGGCCGACGTGGCCCGGGTCGTATTCGCGCACGCGCGCCACCAACGTGGCCGCGTCTTCGAACTCGTTGCGCGCCAGGTGCGCCTGCGCTTGTTGCAGCAACTGCGAGAGCGCGTCCTCGCGGCCTTCGAGCGCGGTGTTGTTGGATGGCTGCAGTGACAGCACTTCCTTGTAGAGCGGCAGCGCGGCCTTCGGGTCGCCATCCAGATGACCTGCCTCGCGCGCCTTGGCCGCGTCGGCGAGGAGCGTGTCGGTGGCGACGAGGTCGACTTCGTGTGCACGCAAGCGCGACTCGATGCGGTCGACCTGCGCGCTCGGCACCGCGAGTTCGCGCGCGAGTTGCAAGGCCAGGTGCGCTTCCTGGAAGCGGCGCGCGTCGGTCGCCTTGTCGGCTTTGGCGAGCGCCACTTCGCCGACGCGCTGCAAGCCCGCGCGGGCTTCGTCGCGGTCCGAATCCATTGCCAGCGCCGCGGAATACAGCTCGCGCGCGCCGGTGCGGTCGGGCGCCGTGAGTTTGCCGGCGGCCAGCGCGCGCGCCGCCGCATCGAGCGTCTGCTGGTATTGCGCTTCGGGATACAGGCGATCGGACATCGGCTGGCGGAACGCGACGATCAACACCACCAGGCCGAGCACGCCGACGGCACCGACTTCCACGCGCCGGCGCAACGCCGGTGGCCAGCGGCGCAACCAGTCGATGAAACGCAGGCGGAGCGGATCGCGGACGCGGGCCATGTCAGGTCGCGCGCCGCGCTTGCTCGACGCCCGGCACCGCGGCGAGTTTCCCGAGCAGCGCCGAGAGTTGGCCGTAGTCCGACACGCGCAGGCGCACGTTCAGGCGCACGCGGCCGGTGCCGCGTTCGGGCTCGCTGCTGATCGCGGCGACGTGCGCGTTCTCCTGCGCGATCAGGTTCGACAAATCCTTCAGCAACCACTTGCGATCGAGCGCGAGCAGGACCACGTCGACATCGTGCCCGCCGCCCGCGCCGCCCCATTCGACGGGAATCGCGCGTTGCGGCTGCGCCGCCGCCAGGCGCACGTACGTCGGGCAACCCAGGCGATGCACCGAAATGCCCTTGCCGCGCGTGAGGTAACCGACGATGGGTTCGCCCGGCACCGGCTGGCAGCAACGCGCCGGTTGCGCGAGCAGGTTGCCGACGCCGGCGATGGTGAAATCGGAACGGCCCTTCTTCGCCGGTGCACGCGACACGACCGGCGAATGCACGGGCTCGGGTTCGGCGAGCGCGCGTTCGTGTTCGAGCAATGCACGCCCCACCTGGTGCGGGCCGACGTCGCCCAGCGCGACGAGCACGACGAGGTCGTCGTCGGTGGACACATTGAATTTCGGCAACACCGGTGCGAGATCCGCTTTCGCGAGGCCGAGGCGCTTGAGTTCCTTGTCCAGCAATTCGCGGCCGGCCTGCAGGTTGCGTGCGCGGTCGAGCTTGTGGAACCAGCTGCGCACCTTCTCGCGCGAACGCGCGCTGGCGAGAAAGCCGTTGGATTGCACGAGCCAGTCGCGCCGCGGCTCGGCGACCTTGCCGGTCATGATTTCGACGCGGTCGCCGCTGCGCAGAACGTGGTCGAGCGGCACGATGCGGCCGTCGACCTTCGCGCCGCGGCAGCGATGCCCGACTTCGGTGTGCAGGCGGTAGGCGAAGTCCAGCGGCGTCGATCCGCGCGGCAGATCGATCACTTCACCGCGCGGCGTGAGCACGTAGATGCGGTCTTCGGCGAGCTCGCTGTCGAGTTCGCGCAGCAAATTGCCTTCTTCGCCCGGCGTGGATTCCAGCAGCTGGCGCATCCACGCGATGCGCTTTTCCATCGCGGCGTCGGCGCCCTTGCTCGACCCGCGGCCTTCCTTGTACTTCCAGTGCGCGGCGACGCCGAGCTCGGCCTGCGCGTGCATCTCGTGCGTGCGGATCTGCACTTCGAGCGTCTTGCCTTCCGGCCCGATCACCGCGGTGTGCAGCGAGCGATAGTCGTTGCGCTTGGGACGCGCGATGTAGTCGTCGAACTCGTCGGGCACCGGCAGCCACAACGCATGCACCAGGCCGAGCACGGCGTAGCACGCGGGCACGTCGTCGACGAGCACGCGCACGGCGCGCAGGTCGTACAACTCGCCGATGGGCGCGTTCTTCTTCTGCATCTTCCGCCAGATGCTGTAGATGTGCTTCGGGCGGCCGGCGACGTCGGCGCGGATGCCGGCCGCGTCGAGCGCATCGCGCAGCGAGGCCTTCACGTCTTCGATGAAGCGCTCGCGGCCGCTGCGCTTGTCGTCGAGCAGACGCGCGATCTGCTGGTAGGTCTGCGGCTCGAGATACCGGAACGCGAGGTCTTCCAGTTCCCACTTCAGCTGCCAGATGCCCAGGCGATTGGCGAGCGGCGCGTGGATGTCGCGCGTGAGTTGCGCGAGCGCGCGCTGCTGTTCCGGCGGCGCGTTCACCGCCAGGCGCAGGCGCGCGAGATGGCGCGAGAGCAGCACGAGCACGACGCGCAGGTCGCGCACGATGGCAAGCAGCAGTCGGCGCAGGCCTTCGCTGCTGCCTTGTCCGCGTTGTTCGGCGTGCAGCGCCCAGACCTGCACCGCGGCGCGCTGGCCTTCCAGCAACGCGGAAATCTGCGGGTAGTCCTTCTCGATGCGCGGGCGCAGCGCCGCGTCCACGCGCGGCAGCGCGCGCAGCACGGCGGCGGCCGTGACTTCGCCGTCGGCGCCCAGGCGCGCGAGCGAACCCAGCGTATCGGCCAGCACCGCCGGCGGGTCGGGCGCATCCACGAAGGGATCCCCCGCCACCTGCAGCATCGCGTCGCGCAACGGTTGCGCGATCGCGTCCGCGGGCGGGAGCGCCAGCAACGCGGGCAATGTCAGTGGGGTGAGCTTGCTCAAGGGAGTGGAGGATCCTGCGACGGCCCTACAGTACCGCGCCTTGCGCGAAGGGCGCGGCAGCGCCGTTCAGCCGCCGCGCAGGCGCGCCAGCCGCGCGGCGAGCCGCTTCGGGGAGACACCGGCGCGCGCACCGAGTTCCTGCGCGAACAGCGAGACCCGCAGTTCCTCCAGGTCCCAGCGCAGCGCCTGCCACTCGGGTTCATCCAGCTGGTCGTCCACCGCGGCGTCGGCCAGCGCATCGGCGAAGGGCTTGAGTTCGAGCATGCGGGCCTGGTCGCGCGCCGGATCGCGCAGCGCGCGTTCGGCGCGCAACACCAGCGCACGCAGGTAGCGCGGGTAATCGGCGAGCGCGGCGGCGGGCACGTCGCGCAGGAAGCCCGGCGGCACGAGCGCGGCGAGCTGCCGGCGCATGTCGTCGAGGTTGCCGCTCGCCCATCCGACCAACTTGCTGTCCAGGCCCGCGCGCACGTCGGCGACCAGGGACAGGATCGCCTCGGCCTGCCGAAGGCGCGCGGTCGCTTCGGGGAACAGGCCCTTGGCGATCGCCTCGCGTCGTGCTTCGAAAGCGACGGTGTCGCGCACGTCTTCGAGGCCATCCGACGCGAGCGCTGCGAAGGCGCCTTCGACCAGGTCGGCCCGCAGGCGGTCGCTGTCGGTGCCCGGCAGGTCGCGCGGCCCCGCCGACTCGATCGCCGCGTACAGCAGCGCGAGTTTCGCCTGGATCGGCAGCTGCTTGCGCGCGTGCTTGAGTTTGTCGGCCAGTTCGAGGCGCAGCAGGCGGCGCACACCGTCGGGGTGGCGGCGGTTGGCTTCCTCGCGGCTCGCATGCACGGTGAGCGCGACGGAATCGCCGCGGTCTTCGAGCGCGGGATAGGCGGGCACGCCGCCCGCGCCGGTGACCGAGGGTGGGATGGGCCGCTCGGGGAAGTGGACGAGGCCTTGTTGCGCGAGGCCTTCCGCGGCGCGGGCGGCGAAGGCGGCTTCGGCCCTGGCGCCGAATCGTGCGCGGAGTTCCTGCAGGTCACGGGATTCCGCCAGCACGAGAGGGTCCCCTCCCCGCGTTGCGGGGCGGGAAGGCGTTGCGTCGATGAGCCTGAGATTTGCGTGCAGGTGCTGCTCGATCGATGGCGGGTCGAATTCGGCTGCGGAGATCGCAACGCCGGTGAGCTTGTGCAGGAACCGCGCGAGCTCGCCTTCGATCGCATCCGCGGTCGGTTGCGGGAAGGCTTCGGCGAAGGCGCGCGCGAAATCCGGCGCGGGCACGAAGTTGCGGCGCAAGGCCTTCGGCAACGATTTGATCAACGCGGTCGCCTTGTCGGCCACGAAGCCCGGCGCGAGCCACGACAACCGCGCTGCATCCAGTGCATTGAGCAGATGCAGCGGAACGACGACAGTCATGCCGTCGTCCTGCGATCCCGGTTCGAAGCGATAGCGCACCGCGAGGCGCACATCGCCCAGCGGGAAATACGGCGGAAAGCGCGTGGCATCGCTTTCGTCGCCCACCATCAGGTCGGCGAGCGTCCACTCGAGCGCCGCCTTCTCCTCCTTCGACAATCGCGCGAACCATGCATCCAGCGCCTGCGCGTTGTGCACGTGCGCGGGCAGGCGATCGAGATACCACTGCGCCTGCCACTCCTCGTCGACCACCAACCCGGTGCGGCGTTGCTTGGCTTCTTCTTCCTTCGCCTTCTCCAGCGTGGACAGGTTGCGTTGCAGGAATGCGGCGCGCGTGTTGATCTCGCCCGTCACCAGCGCATCGCGCGCGAAGATCTGCCGCGCTTCTTCGGGGAACAACGCGCCGTAGTGGATCGGCCGCTTCGGCGCGAGCACGAGGCCGAACAAGGAAATCTGTTCGCTGCCGACCACGCGCCCCTGCGAGCGCGCCCAGCGCGGATCGTGCTGGCGGCGCGCGAGCAGGTGCGGCAACGCATCGATGGCCCATTCGGGTTCGATGGCGGCATTGGTCAGCGACCACACGCGCTCGGTGTCGAGCAGCGTCGCCGACAGCACCCACGGCGGCGGTTTCTTCGCCAGCGGCGAACCGGGGAACAATTGGAACTTGCGGCCGCGCGGGCCGTCGTAGAGGTTGCGGTCCGCGCGATTGCCGACCTGCGTCGGCAGGCCCGTCAGCAACGCACGATGCAGGTCCGCGTACGGCGCGTCGGCGTCGTTCTGTTTCCATCCCAGTTCGTCGCACAGCAACTTCAACTGGCGATGCAGCTCGCGCCATTCGCGCAGCCGCAGGAAGCCGAGGAAGTGCTTCTCCGCCCACTGGCGCAGCTTGGATTGCGTGAGGTCTTCGTGCGCCTGGCGGTACGCATCCCACAACTTGAGGATGCCGACGAATTCCGACTTCTGGTCGGCGAACTCCGCGTGCGCGTTGTCCGCGGCGGCGCGTTGGTCGGCGGGGCGTTCGCGCGGGTCCTGGATGCCGAGGAACGCGGCGATCGCGATCATCTCGCGCAGGCAGCCTCGCTCGTTGGCTGCGATGAGCATGCGCGCGAGCTTCACGTCAACCGGCAGGCGCGCCATCGTGCGGCCGATCGGCGTGAGCTTGCGCGCGCCGTGTTCGGCGTCTTCGATGGCGCCCAGTTCGAGCAATTGTTGCCAGCCATCGGCGACCGCTCGCGGCTCGGGCGGTTCCAGGAACGGGAATTCCTCGATGCGGCCCAAGCCCAGCGACAACATACGCAGGATCACGCCCGCGAGCGCGGCGCGGCGGATTTCCGGGTCGGTGAACCGCGCGCGCGATTCGAAATCGGACTCCGTATACAGGCGATAGCACGTGCCCGGCGCGATGCGCCCGCAGCGGCCCTTGCGTTGGTCCGCGCTGGCCTGGCTGATCGGCTCGATGTGCAGGCGATCGAGTTTCTGCCGCGGGCTGTAACGCTTCACGCGCGCCAGGCCGGGGTCGACCACCGCGTGGATGCGCGGCACCGTCAGCGAGGTTTCGGCGACGTTGGTCGCCAGCACGATGCGCCGCTTGGGGCCGGGATTGAACACGCGGTCCTGGTCCCTGGCCGACAGGCGCGCGTAGAGCGGCAGGATCTCGGTGTGGCGATACTTGCGGCGTTCGAGCGCGGTGTGCGCGTCGCGGATCTCGCGTTCGCCGGGCAGGAAGATCAGCGTGTCGCCCATCGGGTGTTCGCGCGCGATTTCGTCGCACGCACCGACGATGCCGTCGAGCACCGTGCGGTCGCCCGCATCCTCGCCCTCGCCTTCGATCGGCCGCCACTGCACGTCGACCGGATAACCGCGGCCTTCGACGCTCACCACCGGCGCGTCGTTGAAATGCGCGGAGAAGCGCGCGGTGTCGATCGTCGCCGAGGTGACGATGATCTTCAGGTCCTTGCGGCGCGTGAGCAGCTGCTTGAGGTACCCGAGCAGGAAGTCGATGTTGAGGCTGCGCTCGTGCGCTTCGTCGACGATGATCGTGTCGTAGGCCGACAACCAGCGATCGGACTGGATCTCGGCGAGCAGGATGCCGTCGGTCATGAACTTGACCGCCGTCTGCTCCGACACGTTGTCGGTGAACCGCACCTGGTAACCGACCGCACCGCCCATCGGCACCTGCAATTCTTCGGCGACGCGGCGTGCGACCGCGCGCGCGGCGATGCGGCGCGGCTGCGTGCAGCCGATCATGCCGGCGGCGCCGCGGCCGGCGGCGAGGCACAACTTCGGCAACTGCGTGGTCTTGCCCGAACCGGTTTCGCCCGCGATCACCACCACCGGATGCGCGCGGATCAATTCGACGATGCGCTCGGCCTCCGCGGCGATCGGCAGCGTGTCGTCGACCGCCGCTTGCGGGAGGCGCGCGGCGCGCAGCTCGCGCGTCTCCACCGAAACGGCGAGCGCGGCGGCGAACGCATCGCGCGCCGATTCATCGCCGGGCTTGGCGTTCCAGCGGTTCCACAGGCCCAGCAGGCGGCCGCGGTCCTTCGACAACGCCCCGTCGATGGCCCGCCGGCCCTGCGATGACGCGCCCTTTGCACCTGTTTCCATACACTCCATGACCATTGACCGGATCAATCGCGGCGCCAGCAACAGTCGATTTCCGCCGCCGTCCCCGCCGCACTATTGTGATCGCAACAAGACGCAAAGGAGCACTGAACGCATGGCCACCCCCGCCAAGACCCTGAAGGAAGACCCGCAAGTGGGCGGCAACGCCCCCGACATCGACATCGGGATCAGCGCCGAAGACCGGAAGAAGATCTCCGAGTCGTTGATGGTCTCGCTGGCGGACGCCTTCACGCTGTACCTGAAGACGCACAACTTCCACTTCAACATCACCGGCGAGATGTTCAACAGCCTGCACACGATGTTCGAGACCCAGTACAACGAGCAGTGGATGGCCTTCGACGAGATCGCCGAGCGCATCCGCGCGCTGGGCTTCAACGTGCCGGCCTCCTACGACGACTTCCAGCGCCTGACCAGCATCAAGCCGGGCACGAAGGTCGAGCACACCGACTGGCGCGAGATGGTGCGCCAGCTCGTCGTGGGCAACGAGGCGGTCGCCCGCTCGGAGCGCAAGTCGCTGGAAATCGCCGACAAGGCCGGCGACGACCCGACCGTCGACATGCTCACCCAGCGCCTGAAGGTGCACGAAAAGAACGCCTGGATGCTGCGCGCGCTGCTGCAGTGATGCGATGAATGCCGACGCGTCGGCGATGCCGGCGCGTCGCGCTTGGTATTCTGGCGGCATGTCGCAGTCCGCCCTCGATGTCCTCCGCCACGTTTTCGGGTACGACGCCTTCCGGGGCGTACAGGGCGAGATCGTCGACCACGTCGCCACCGGCGGCGATGCGCTCGTGCTCATGCCCACCGGCGGCGGCAAATCCCTGTGCTACCAGTTGCCCGCGCTGTTGCGCCAGGGCACGGCGGTCGTCGTCTCGCCGCTGATCGCCCTGATGCAGGACCAGGTCGAGGCCCTTCGCCAGTTGGGGGTCAAGGCCGCGTTTCTCAACTCTTCGCTGGATGCGGCGGAATCCCTGGCGGTCGAGCGAGCCTTCTCCGACGGCGCGCTCGACCTGCTGTACGTGGCGCCGGAACGCTTGCTGACCCCGCGCTTCCTCTCGCGGCTCGAGCGCGCGCACATCGCGCTGTTCGCCATCGACGAAGCGCATTGCGTCTCGCAATGGGGCCACGACTTCCGCCCGGAGTACCGCCAGCTCACGATGCTGCACGAGCGGTTTCCCGACGTGCCGCGCATCGCGCTGACCGCCACGGCCGACGCGCCGACGCGGCGCGAGATCGTCGAGCGCCTGGGCCTGGAGGACGCGCGGCAGTTCGTCAGCTCCTTCGATCGGCCGAACATCCGCTACACCATCGTGTCCCGCGACGACGGGCGCCGCCAGCTCGTGGATTTCCTTCGCGATCGCCGCCGCGATTCGGGCATCGTGTACTGCCTCTCGCGCAAGAAGGTCGAGCAGACCGCGGAATTCCTCGTCGCACAGGGCTTCACCGCGCTGCCGTACCACGCGGGGCTCGATTCGGAAATGCGCGCCGCGCACCAGCGGCGCTTCCTGCGAGAGGACGGCATCGTCATGGTCGCGACCATCGCCTTCGGCATGGGCATCGACAAACCCGACGTGCGTTACGTCGCGCACCTCGACCTGCCGAAATCCCTGGAAGGCTATTACCAGGAAACCGGCCGCGCGGGCCGCGACGGGGATCCGGCGGATGCGTGGATGGCCTACGGCCTGGGCGACGCGGTGCTGTTGCAGCGGATGATCGAGGAATCCGAGTCGGGCGAGGAACGCAAACGCCTGGAGCGGCGCAAGCTCGACGCGCTGATCGGCTTCTGCGAATCCACCGCGTGCCGCCGCCAGGGGCTGCTCACGTATTTCGGCGAACCGCACGCAGGCGACTGCGGCAACTGCGACAACTGCATCGCGCCACCGCGCAGCTGGGACGCCACGGTCGCTGCGCAGAAGGCGTTGTCGTGCGTCTATCGCACCGGGCAGCGGTTCGGCGCGGCGCACGTGATCGACGTCCTGCGCGGCGCGGAGACGCAGAAGGTCTTCCAATTCGGGCACGACCACGTCACCACATACGGCATCGGCAAGGAACTCGATGCCAAGCAATGGCGCAGCGTGTTCCGGCAACTCGTCGCCGGCGGGTGGCTGGCGGTGGACGTGGAAGGCCACGGCTCGCTGCGGCTCACCTCCGCCAGTTCCGCGCTGTTGAAAGGCGAAACCACGCTGACCTTGCGTGCGGAGACCGAGAAGGCGCCGCGTCGTCGCGAATCGCGCAACGCCGAAGTGTTGTCCGACTTGCCGGACGAGGCGGCGCACCGCTTCGACGCCTTGCGCCGGTGGCGCAGCGAAGTCGCGCGCGAACAGGGCGTGCCGGCGTACGTCATCTTCCATGACGCCACGCTGCGGCAAATCGCGTTGGCCGAGCCGTCGGACCTGGATGCACTCGCGGAAGTCCAAGGCGTCGGCGCGGCCAAGCTCGAACGCTACGGGCGCGACGTGCTGGAAACCTTGATCGGCGGCTGATACGAAAACGGGAAGGCCTTTCGACCTTCCCGCGTCGCGCCCTGATCAGAGGCTGGAACGGCTATCGATCAGCGCTGGTCAGCGCTTCTGGTTCTGATCGGTGCTGCGCGCATCCGGCTGGGAGCCGGTCTTTCCCTGCATGTCGCGGTCGGTGCTGGTGTCGGACTGGCCGGCCTTGCGTTCCGTCCCGGAATCCTTGCCCATGCCCTGCTGGCCGGCCTGCTGGTTCTGCTTGTCCTGCGGCGAGCCGGTGTTCTGCTGCGTACGATCGTTCGGATTGTTGGCCATCGTTGTACTTCTCCGTTGGTTACCAATTGCCGGCGTGAGATTTGCCGGACGCGACCATTCTGCAATTGGTTGCATGAGAAACACGTGATACGTGAGCGCATTCAGCGCGCAATCGAATGTGTTGCATGAACCGTTGCGAGTGTTCAAAGCCGCTTCCACAAACCCGAACAGGCAATGTGAGGAACTTTCTTCGCGCATGACGGCGCGCCTCTGCCTTTGCCCCGAAGGGCAGGCGAATTGCCCCAAAGGTCAATCGGTTCGCGCGCGACGCGTTGCTAGCCTCGCGGAATTCCAACAAGGGGAGAGTTCGCGTGTCGCTGACCATGCATTCCAGGCAACCCATCCGCGGCCTCGTGGTTGGCGCCGCGCTGTCACTGTTGCTCCTCGGTGGTTGCCAGCGTGCGGACAACGCCACTGCGCCGGCAGCCGCTGCCACGCAGGCTCCGCCCGCCGCTGCGGGCGCGCGCGCGGCGCAAGTGCGCGCACTCGCGCGCGATGCGTATGTGTGGGGCTATCCCATCGTCGACAACTACCGCGTCATGGATGCCTACGTGCTCGACCCGAGGAACCCCGAGTACAAGGGGCCGTTCAACACGATCCGCAACAACGCGCGCCTGTACACGCCGGAGGACCGCGCGATCCAGACGCCCAACTCCGACACGCCGTATTCGATGGTGTGGCTCGACCTGCGCGCCGAACCGCTCGTGCTGACGGTGCCGGAGATCGAAGCCGACCGCTACTACGCCGTGCAGTTGATCGACGCGTACACACACAACGTCGGTTACATCGGCAGCCGCACGACCGGCAACAAGGCCGGGCGGTATCTCATCGCGGGCCCGGACTGGAAGGGCGAAGCGCCCGACGGCATCGACAAGGTGTTTCCGATGGAAACGCAGTTCGTGTTCGCGGTCTACCGAACGCAGCTGTTCGGTGCGCAGGACATGGACAACGTGAGGCGCATCCAGGCCGGCTATGGCGTGCAACCCTTGTCGGCGTACCTCGAGCAACCGGCGCCGTTGCCGCCGCCGCGCGTCGCGTGGGTCAAGCCGGTGTCGGCGGAGGAACAACGCACGTCGCTGGAGTTCTTCAACGAGTTGTCTTCGGCGCTGCAGTTCATCCCGACGCATCCGCTGGCCGCGGAATTCCGCGCGAAGCTGGAGTCCGTCGGTTTCGTGCCGGGCCGCCGGTTCGACTGGACGCAGGCCGATCCCGCGGTGCGCGATGCGCTGCTCGCGGGCATGAAGGACGGGCAGGCGAAGATCGACGAAGCGCGCAAGCGCCGCAACTCCTCGATGGGCCTGTTCGGCACGCGCGAGGACATGCACTACGATCCGCTCGCGCGCGCGCTCGGCGCGCAGGTCGGCATCTACGCGAACTCGCCGGAAGAGGCGATGTACACCTCGTACGAAGCCGACGCGAACGGCGCGCGCCTGGATGCCTCGAAGCAGCGTTACCGCCTGCGCTTCCCGAAGGGCGGGCTCCCGCCGGTGAAGGGCTTCTGGTCGATGACGATGTACGACCTGCCCGGGCAGTTGCTGGTCGACAACCCGTTGGATCGTTACCTCATCAATTCGACGATGCTCGACACGCTCGAGCGCGACCCCGATGGCGGCATCACGCTGTACCTGCAGAAGGACTCGCCGGGCAAGGACAAGGAAAGCAACTGGCTGCCCACGCCGAACGGCCCGTTCTTCGCCGTCTTGCGCAACTACTGGCCGGACGCGTCGATCGTCGACGGCAAGTGGCAAGCGCCGAAGATCGAGCCGGCACCGTAAGCCGCGGCTTCACGCCCCCGCATGGCGGCACGTGCGAGCGTCCGGCTTCCTCGTCCGCGCCGGGTGTCCGCCATGTTCCGCATGCTGCAGGCCGTGCTCGTCGCGATCGCCTTGAGCGCCTGCGTCGCGAAGGGCGACCCCTCGCAACCGATCCCCACGGCGACGCTGCCGGCCAAGGCCGCCAAGGCCGAGCGCCTCGTCATCGTGCTGCCTGGCCGCGCGGACGACCTCGCGCGGTTGCAGAACAGCGGCGTCGCCGATTCCATCCACGACGCGTGGCCCGACGCCGACGTCGTGTTCGCCGAGCTGACGCTCGATTTCTATCGCGAAGGCGATGCACCCAAACGCCTGCGCACCGAGGTCGTCGAACCGTTGCGCGCGCGCGGCTATCGCGAAGTGTGGATGGCCGGTGCGTCGATGGGCGGCATGGGTACCTTGATGTACGACGCGCAATTCCCCGGCGAGCTGGACGGGATGATCCTGCTCGCGCCGTACCTGGGCGACTTCAACCTGCTGCTGGAAATCGACAAGGCCGGCGGCGTGCGCAAGTGGAACGGCGGTGCGCCGCAGGGATTCACCGAACAAAGTTGGCAACGCGACGTGTGGCGTTACATCAAGACCCTCGCCGACGATCCGAAGCGCAGCCAGCGCATCTGGCTCGCCTACGGCGACGAAGATCGCCTGCGCAAGGCGATGCCGTTGTTCGTGCCTGCGTTGCACGAGAAGCAAGTGTTCGTGCGCGATGGTGGCCATACCTGGCGCGTGTGGACGCCGGCGACGCGCGAGATGCTGCGTGCGATCGATGCGCAGCGCGATACCCCCCAGGCAGCGCGCGTCGGGCGTTGACGCGCTGATCAGGCCGCGACGACGCGCTGCGCCACCGCGACCTCGACCGGCAGGCAGATCCGGAACTTCGATCCGAGCCCCAGTCCGGGGCTCGTCGCCTTGATCGTGCCGCCGTGCAGTTGCACGAGGCTGCGCACCAGGGCCAGGCCGATGCCGAGGCCGCCTTCGTTGCGATCGGGCGTCGGTTCGGCCTGCACGAACAGGTCGAACACGCGCGGCACCAGCGACGCGTCCATGCCGATGCCGTCGTCTTCGACCTCGATGCAGGCCAGATTGTCCTCGACGTCGAAGCGCACGTCGATGTGGCCGTGGTCGGGCGTGTACTTGGCGGCGTTGTTGAGCAGGTTGGCGAACACCTGCGTCATGCGCGCCGCATCGCCCTGCACGCGCACCGGGCCGTCGGGGAGCGAAACACGCACCGAATGCTGTTTGCGCGCGATCAGCGGCGCGACCTGTTCCAGCGCCTGCCGCACCGCATGCGCGAGATCCATTTCGCGCACGTCGAGCGCAGCCTGCCCCTGTGTGACGCGCGAGACGTCGAGCAGGTCGTTGACCAGGTGCGTCATGTGCTGCACCTGGCGTTCGATGATCGCGCTGGCCTCGCGCACGCGGTCGGCGTCGTCGGGCGCCATGCGCAGCAGCGAGGCCGCGGTGGCGATCGGCGCGAGCGGGTTGCGCAATTCGTGCGCCAGGATCGCGAGGAACCGGTCCTTGCGCTGGTCGGCGTCGCGCAGGAGCATTTCGCTGCGCGACAGCGCCTCCTGCACGAGCTTCTGCTCGTTGATGTCGGTGCACGTGCCCATCCAGCGCACGATCGCGCCGGACGCATCGCGGATCGGCAGCGCCAGGCCGAGCACCCAGCGGTACTCGCCGCTGCGGTGGCGCAGGCGATATTCGATTTCGTACGGCGCGCCCGTCGCGAGGCTGTGCCGCCAGCGCTCCCACGCGCGCGCCTGGTCGTCGGGATGGAACATCCCGTTCCAGGCTTCGCCGTCGGTGGAGCCTTCCGGCACGCCGGTGTAGGCGTACCACTGCGGGTTGTAGTAGTCGTGGTAGCCGTCGGGCAAGGTCGACCACACCATCTGCGGGATCATCTCCGCGACGGTGCGGAACCGTTGCTCGCTCACGCGCAGCGCATCGAGCGCGGACTCGCGGTCGGTGACGTCGTGGCCCTGCACGAAGATCGCGTGCGATTTCCCGTCGTCGCCGACGATCGGCTGGAAGACGAAGTCGACGTAACGCGGGTGCAACTCACCGCCCGTGGAGGCCAGGCGCACTTCCATGCCGCGGCCGACGAAGCGCCGCCCGGTCTGGCGCACCTGGTCGAGCAGGTTGATGTAGTTCTGTTCGACGATCTCGGGCAACGCGTCGCTGAGCTTGCGGCCGATGAGGTCGCTGCGCCCGACCAATTCCTCGTAGGCGTCGTTCGCGATCTCGAAGACGTAGTCCTTGCCCGAGATCACCGCCATGAAGCCGGGCGCCTGATCGAACAGCGACATCAGGTGCCGGCGTTGCGCTTCGAGCGCGCTGTTGGCGTCCTGCACCGCGCGGGCGCGCGATACGACGCCTTGCCAGAGTTGTTCGGGCGTCGCGCCCTGCGACTTGCGGACTTCCTCGAGTTCGACGCGCGTGCGTTCGACTTCGGTCACGTCCGTCGTGTGCTGCAGCACGGCGTCGACTTCGCCGTCGGCGTCGAACAGCGGCGTGTGGGTCGCGCTCCAGAAACGTTCTTCGACCACGCGGCCCGTCGGAGTCTCGCGCTCGATGGTGTACGGCACGAGCGCCAGCATGTCGGCGCGCCCCGTGTCGAACACGCGCAGGATCGAACGGCGCACGGCATCGCTCTGCGACTGTCCCGACGCGTCGACTTCACCCGGGAAGGCGTCGAACACCCGGCGTCCGACCAACGCCTCGGGCATCGTGCCGATGATCGACGCATAGGCGTCGTTGACCGCCAGATAGCGGAGGTCGCGATCGACCACCATGTAGGGGTTCGGCGAGTGGCGGAAGAGCGCTTCGAAATCGACCACACGAGGCTCCGGCACTCGCTTGCAGGATCGCAATGGCCGGGGATTGTGAAGAACGCCCCGTCAGGGCGTCTTCACATGCTCAGTACGGCTGGTTGCGATGCCACCGCAGGGCCGTTTCGAGGATCGGCGCGAGCGTGTCGTATGCCGGCGCCCACCCCAGCGCGGCGCGGGCCTTGTCGCTCGCGGCGACCAGCACGGCGGGGTCGCCGGCGCGGCGGGGCTCGACCGAAAACGAGATCGCGCGGCCGCTCACCGCTTCGGCCGCGGCGATCACCTCGCGCACGGAGAAGCCCTGGCCATTGCCGAGGTTGAAGGTGTGCGCGCCCGCGTTGGTGTCGAGGAACGCCAACGCGCGCAGGTGCGCTTCGGCCAGGTCGTCGACGTGCACGTAATCGCGCACGCAGGTGCCGTCGCGCGTGTCGTAATCCTCGCCGAAGACTTTCAGCGCGGGCCCGGTGCCCAGCGCGGCGCGCAGCACGTTCGGGATCAGGTGTGTTTCCGGCGAATGCGATTCGCCGATGGTCGCCTCGGGGCTCGCGCCGGCGGCGTTGAAGTAACGCAGCGCCACCGAGCGCAGCCCGTACGCGCCGGCCGCATCGGCGAGGATGCGCTCGACCATCAATTTGCTTGCGCCGTAGGGATTGATCGGCTGCTTCGGGTGTTCTTCGTCGATGCGGTCGCTGTGCGGATGGCCGAACACGGCAGCGGTCGAGGAGAACACCAGGCGCTCGACGCCATGCGCGCGCATCGCTTCCAGCAGGTTGAGCGTGCCGGTGACGTTGGCGGCGTAGTACGCGTAGGGATCCAGGACGGATTCGCCCACCAGCGACCGCGCGCAGAAATGCATGACCGCATCGAATCGCCGGCCGTCGAACGCGCGGGCGAGCGATGCCGGATCGAGCACGTCGGCCTCGACGAGCTCGCCCCACTGCACCGCTTCGCGATGACCGGTGGAAAGGTTGTCGAGGACGGTCACGCGATGGTCGCGCAGGGCCAGCCAGCGGGCCATGTGGCTGCCGATGTACCCCGCACCACCGCAAACGAGAATGTGCATCCGGGCATGGTGACCGGTTGCATCGCCGGCCCGCAAGGGCCAAGGTCGCCCCATCGCGAGGCATGGAGCATGGCGATGAAATATTGCGACCTGGTCATGAAGGGCGGGATCACCAGCGGCATCGTGTATCCCAACGCGGTGCTGGCGCTGGCGCGCGAGTTCCGTTTCAAGAGCGTCGGCGGGACGTCGGCGGGCGCGATCGCCGCGGCGGTGACCGCGGCGGCGGCCTGCGGCGACCGGCGCAGGGCCGCCGGTGCGGCGGCGCACGATTCGGCGGGGGCCGGTTTCGACGGTCTGGCGCAGGTCGCTTCGCAATTGACCACGCAAGGCTTCATCCATCGGCTCTTCCAGCCCGCGTGGGGCGCGCGCAATGCGTATCGCGCCCTCGTGTGCGCCGCGGGCACGGCGCCGCGGTGGAAGAAGGTCGCGGCCATCGTCGGCGCGATCCTGGCGACGGCACCGCTCGAATTCGCGCTGGTGTTCGGCCTGTTGCTCGCGTTGGGCTATTCGCTCGCCGGCGGTGGCGGCGTGCTGGCGATGGGGGCGCCGTCGTTGTTCTGCGCGTACGCGGCCGCGGCGATCTCGGCGGTGCTGCGCGTGGCGCGCGTGGTGCGCGGCAACCTGTTCGGGCTGTGCAACGGGAAGGACGCGTTGACCGCCTGGCTGCACGAGACCTTGCAACACCTGTCCGGGCAATCGGGGCAAGCGCCGCTCACGTTCGAGGACCTTCGCAGCGCGCCGCGTTTCGACGACGAACCCGCGACGCCCGACGCGATCGTCCTGCGCATGATCACCACCAGCATCTCGCATCGCGAGCCCCGCACGCTGCCGTTCCGCGACGTGAAGTTCTGGTTCCTGCGGGAGGAGTTCGACCGCTTGTTCCCGAAGTCGGTCGTCGACTGGATGGTCGCCAACGGCGGCGCCCCCGAGCACGTCGGCGACAAGGTGTATCACCCACTGCCGGGCGACGATCGACTGCCCGTGATCGTCGCCACGCGCATGAGCCTGAGTTTCCCGCTGCTCGTCAGCGCCGTGCCGTTGCACGAACCCGCGCGCCGCGCATCACCCGAACAGGATGTCGAGCGGGTGCTCGCGGAGCCGGCGAAATCGCAGGTCGACAGCGCCGACCAACTCGCAACCGGCGGTGCCGAGCGTACTGCGTCGAACATCGCGGCGATGCGCCCGGTGTGGTTTTCCGACGGCGGCATCGGCAGCAATTTCCCGATCCACCTGTTCGATGCCGCGTTGCCGCTGTGGCCGACCTTCGCGATCGACCTGGTCTACAAGGCCGTCGACGATACGGGCGTCGAGCGCGACGGTGCGGTCTTCCTGCCCGAACGCAATGCCCAAGGCTGGCAACGCACGTACCAGGCGATCGGCGACCGCAATGCGCCGGCGGACGTCGCGGGGTTCGTGTTCGGCATCGTGGCGACCATGCAGAACTGGCGCGACCTGTTGCTCGCGCGCGCGCCCGGCCAGCGCGACCGCATCGTGCACGTGGCGCTGGAAGGCGACGAAGGCGGCATGAACCTCGACATGCCGCAGGCGGTGCTGGAACGCATCGCGGCGAAGGGCACGCAGGCCGGCGAGCGCTTCAACACCTTCTCCTTCGAGAACCACTACTGGATCCGCTGGCGCAACCTCGCCTCCGGGCTGCAGCGGTATACGCAGCAGGTGGCGCGCACGCACGATGGGCGCCTGCGCGTGCCCGACTACGCGGCGGCGTATGCGTTGCCGGAGTCGGCCGACGCGCAGCCGCCGTCGTACGCGTTGCGCGACGAGTTCCAGCGCATCGAGTCGGCGCGGTTGCTGTGGCAGCTCGTCCACCAGGGCGAGGCGTGGGCGGACATGCAGACGGATTTGACGCAGGGGGCGCCGAGGCCGTTGCCGCAGTTGGCGATCACGCCGATTTACTGACCTCCCTCCCGCACGAGTGCATCCCTTCCTTGCTCCCAAGTAACGCCAACCTTGTTAGCGGCATGTTTGCGGACTCTTCCATCATCGAAAGCCCCAGCTCATCGACCCTCGACTGAAGCGCCAAATACCGATCGTTATCTTCGACCGGACATTCTTTCAGCTGTTCATTGAGCACTTCCATTTGAACACTCAGCTCGCGGATTTCCTGAGGTGCCTTGGTCGCTTGCCAAAAGTCATACCTTTGCACAAGCAGGTTGACCGCACCACAGACGCCGAACGAATACAGTTGCGGTGGACCTCTTCCCGAGTCAGGGCGCAACTCATGGCGCTTGTTCCCCTGACATGGAGGCCATCATCCAGCTGCCATCGGGTAGCCGGACATAGGTCATGGACACGGCCTTGTCCTTACACGCTTCCGTTTCCTGCTCGTGCTTGCAGTAGCGAACGTCGAAATCCTGGCGGTTGGCAGAAATGTGCGTTCGCTGGACGAGTCTCACGCCTGCGTACCGTCTTCCGGGCGGAGGGTGCATCCGAAAATCCTGCGTCACCCGCGCCTTTGTGACGCCGGACGGGGGCCAGACAACGACGACGGCAAGCACTGCGAGCGTGCCAACCAGCAAGCCCGAGACGATCATGAGGACACCAGAGATGCGTCCCTTGTGCCCGGTAACAACCTTCCAGGCGCAAGGCACATGTGCGTTGGGTGCCGGGAACAGACCTGAGACGAGCGAGTTCACGCCCAAATAGAGCGAATAACAAGCCATCGACGCCAAGCCACCCACGCACATCACCAATCCGACCCATGCAAGCGTCGAGAACTCGCCGGAAGAAATACGCGCCGACTGACTCCAAAGAATCAAGCACGCGACGACCAGAGACAGAAGACATCCCAGGCAGGCGATCAGCGTGCGACGCTTGGTTCCCGCCACGGTTTGGCGATTCATCGATTCGCTCATGGCACCGGCGCCAAAAGGAGGATTCCGCAACCGACTTCCCAAGCCACGGCGCCAAGGAGGTCGTTCAGGGTGTACGCGACATTTTCCTGAGCGTGTGCCTTGGATGCATCTAGCAGTTGCTGGCCAACCCTCTCATGCTCTTCGTAAAGTGCTGCGTAACGATCATGGTCGTCCACGGGGCAATCTTTCATCTCCTTCGTGATTGCATTTAGTCGCTCAACCATACCGTCCATGCCAGGCACCTTCAGCGCTTGACGGTATGAATTGAGTTGAAAAGCCGCGTTTGCCGCAGTGCACACGCCAAACGCAATGATTCCAAGACCTGTCGAGTCCACCTGCTTGATGGGGTTGGCACCGGCGTACGAGTACGTCGAGTAGCTACCGCCCGCCAGCCCGATTGGATCGGCTTGGATATATCCAGCTTCTTGGTCGTAGTCCCGAAATCCGTTCTGCCAGAGCCCCGTCTCTGCGTCGAAGTACTGCCCGGGCAACCCGATATTGAGACCGCCGATCTGGTCTAGCACCACGCTGCGGCCGTATTCGGCGTTGGCCGCGCGCCAGATGACTTGTTTTGCGCCGTCGCTGACGGCTTCCGGGCGCCCGAGGTGGTCGTTGTGGACGTAGCGGAGAACGTTATCGGGTTGGATGGTCGCGATCAGTTCGTTGCCGAGCCAGACGTAGTTGGTCCAGCCGGTGCTTCCTTTTTCGGCCATCAGGCGGTTTTGTTCCGCGTAGACGAATTGTGTCTTTCCGTTCGGTGTCGATTTGCCGATGCGTTGGTCAAGGGCGTTGATCGTGTAGCGCGAGATCGCGCCGTTCACGGTCGCGGTTCGCATTCGGTTGAAGGCGTCGTAGGTGTAGCGCGTGCTCGTACCCGGGCCGTCCTTGGCGATGCGGCTGCCTAGGGCGTCGTAGCCGAAAGTGCGCGTGCCACCGTTTGCCGTGATCGCGATGATGCGGTTGCTGTTCGGGTCGATGGTGGCGTGAGCGATGTCACCGGCAGTCGCGACGCTGTCGACGTTGCCGTTCGCGTCGTGCGTCCATTGGCGTCCGTGCAGAGTTTCACGCGATAGCCGACCCAAGGCATCGTACTCGAACTTGCGGCTTTCGGTTGTCGTCACACCGTGCGTCAGCGCGGTGATTTCATCGGCATCGTTGAATCCGTAGGTGAGACTCTGGACGAGGGTGGCGCCCTGTCCTGCGCTGACGCCGGTCAGGCGTCCGTCGGCATCGAAGTTGTAGCGGCGGTTCAGGCCGTTGGCGTACGTCCATTGCGCGACGGTGCCGAAGGGCTGGTGCGCAATGCTGTTCGCGACGGTGCGGGTGACGCCGTCGATCGTCGCGGTGATCGTGTGCAGACGGCCGCTGGTGAAGCCGTAGCCGACGCCAACGCCATTCGGGTAGGCGATGCCGGTCACGCGGCCCATGCCGTCCTGCGCGTAGGCGATGGTGCTGTCGTACGCGATGCCCGCGTCATCGACGCCGCTGTCGCGCCTCATCGTCAGCCAGCCTTGCGGGGTGTACGCGTGCGTCACCGTCGTGACGATCGCGCCGTTCTCACGCAACTGCGCTTCGCAGAGGCGGCCCTTGCCGTTCTGACAGGTGTCGTGCACGAAATTGCGTTCCGATGTGTCGGATTTCGCTTGCGTCATCCGCCCGAGGCTGTCGTGCGCGTATTCTACGACGCTGCCGTCGTTGCGCGTGGTCCGCGTACGCAGGCCGGCGGCGGTGTACTCGTGTCGCGTGGTGCCGGTGTCGGGGCTGCTGTGCTTGCGCAGCTGGCCGTAGCCGTCGTAGTCGTAGCTCGTCACCAAGCCGCGGGGATCGATGACCATGGCTATGCGGTCGGCGATGTCGTACGCGAATGACGCCACGCCGCCTGCCGCATCACGCGTGGTCGCGATGCGGCCCAGGGCGTCGTAGGTCATCGTTGTCGTTCGGCCCACGCCGTCGGTCGTCGTCAGCAGGCGGCCTGCGTCGTCGTATGTGTAGCGCGCGGCGGTGGTGTCGGTTCCGCTGACCGGGTCTACGTGGCGTTCGCGAATCACGCGGCCCGCTTCGTCGTGGTCGTACGAAATCGTGCGCAGGATTTCCGCATGGGCGGCGGGCGCCGCGCACAGCATCGAGAGGACGAGCAGGCGTTTCATGGCGTCTCCTTTGGCAGCCGGCGAGGTTCTTGGCATACGCCGCTACCGGGCGAGCAAAAGCCGTCGGGGTTTTCGACTTCCAGGTACGCCTCAGGCACGGTCGCGCCGAACGGGCCGACGCCGTCGGCATGCATGCGTCCGCCGAAGCGCAACACAACGGGTGGGCTCACTGGGCCCGAGGGTGCTACGAACGTGTATTGGATCGTCGCGCTTCCACCTGGTGCGACTGCGGCGGGAAGCGCGGTGCGGACCGGCGTTTGTTGCGCTGCGCTCGTGCGTCCGAGATACACGCTGCCCGCCGGCCACGCGGCGTTGCCGGTATTCTTGACCGTAACGCGCACGGTGCCCTGTTCCTGTGCGAACACATGACCCGGCACGTCATGCAACACGATCTGTGCGTCGTGAACGATCTGCGCGATGGTGCGTGTCGCCGAATGGCCGCCACAGCCCGCCGCATTGCACGCGCGCACGCGATAGGCGTGCGGAACCGCGGTGGATTTGCCGGTGACGGCGCGGCTGGTGACGGCCGCATCCTGCACTTGCGTCCAGGCGCCGCCATTGGTGCTTTCGTCGAGGTGGTAGCTCGTCGCGCCCTCGACTGCATTCCAGCTGACGGTGAACGCGCCGGTGGTATTCACTGCAGGTACGCTCGCCGCGGGCACGTCGGACGGCGGGTCAATGTCGACTACATTGGCTTCCGGGGACCATGGGCCACAGCCGGATTCGTTGCAGGCCGCAACCCGATACCTGTAGGTGCCCGCCGTCTTGCCGGTAACGGCCCTGCTGGTCGCAGCTGCGTCGTGCACCAGCGTCCATGCGCCGGCGCTGGTGCGCTCCTCCAACCGGTAAAAGGTTGCACGCACCGTGGAGGCCCAGTACACCGTGTACGCGCCGGTCGTGCTTTGCGCCGGTGCGCTGAGCGATGCGGGCGCGACGGCCGGCACCAAGCGCGGCACGAGATGCGCGCCTGATCCGCCGAGGACGTCGTTCGACTTTCCGGCCGGCGAAAGACCGTGCACATGGATCGACTTGCCGCCGTGCGCGTCGCGTTGTGCGTCGGTCAGCGCGATCTGCAATCGATAGGCGGCCCCCTGCGCTTGGCAGGCAGATGCCACCGCCGGCTCGCTCGCCTTGTTTGCGGGATGCCGACCCAGGAACGTGCCGGTCGGCCACGCACCACCGACGTACAGATCGACATTGATCGGCGCATCCTGCCCCGTCGTACAGGCCCAGCCGTGGACTTCCCGCGCAGCGCCGTCGGCAACGACGCCTTCGACATGCCCCTGGATCGTCGTCTGCGCCGGATATGCCGTGCGCAGGATGTCGACCTTCGTCGGCTGCGACATCGCGTTGAAGCGCGTGACTTTGCGGGCGTAGCGCCCATCCGGTTCGCGCTCGTATTCTTCGGTGGTACGTCGCGCGGCGTCGTGGATCCAGCGTAGTTCACGGCCGTCGGGCGTGCGCACCGACGCCGGCAGGCCGCTCGCGTGGAAGGTGTAGTGCGTGATCTGCGGCACGCCGGCGACGATCCGGGTTGCGGAGACCACGCGCCCTCGTGCGTCATACGTGTAATCGGTGACGTCGCCATTGGGACCGGTGACGCGGCCGGGTTGGCCGAGTGCGTCGTGGTTCGCGTAAGTCGTGGCGTGGCCCACCCCGTTCTCGACGCGCACCAAGTCGCCCTGTGCGTTGAACGTCGAGGTGACCTCATCGTTCAACAAGGGGCCATCGGCGGTGGCGCTGGCGAGGAGGCCATTCGGGTGTCGGATGTAGCGATAAGTGGTCGTGCGAGTTTCCAGCGGCACGCCATGGGGCGAAAGGTTCCGCGTGGTCACGACAGCAGGGCGGCCGTCCCCCGTCCATTCGAACTGCGTGTCGAGCTCGCCCACGCGCGTGATACGCATCAGGCGGTTCATGGTCGCGTTCCACTCCCGCAAGGTCGTACGCGCGAGGGGTGTCCCTGCGGCTTCGACCGACTTGACCAGCCGACCCTGCGCATCGTGGTCGAAGTCGGTCAGCGTATCGGTAAAGTCGCTGAATATGTCCGGGAATCCGTTCGCGTCGTAGGTGAGATCGCGGTACGAGGCGGTGCAGTTGGCGGAGACATGGCCGGCGACTGACACCTTCCTGCCGTCCTCGTACGTGTGCGTCGTTTTGCGCCCAAGCGGATTGGTCTCCACGACGCGGAAGCCGATCGGCCTCGGCTGCATGGCCTCGCCCGCGTAGGGCTGGATGCAATGGTGCTGGTAGCACTCCCAGCCCTTTTCCGCGTCGGTCATGAAGCCGCCCGGCGGCGGCGTCGCGGGCGGTAGCGGCAGCGCTTCGTTCGCATCGACGTGATATTCGAACGTGTAGCGCTCGACGCCTCCGGCATGCTCGGTGGAAATCGCGCGTCCTTGTGCGTCGTAGGCGAAGGTCGAGAAACGCACGCCGTCGAACGATTTGCCAGTCAGCGCGCCTGCGAACCGCGCGTCTTCGTAGTGATACTCCACGATCGTTGTGGGGGCACCGGGCGCGGACGCGCTGGCGAGGCGGCCGCGACCCGTGCCGAAGACGTTTGGCGCGTAGGTGTACCGATACGGGCTGCCGGCGGGATCTGTGACTTCGGTGAGTTGCCCACTCGACCAAGTGAACGTGACCTTGCGCCCGGACGTGTGCGTGACGCTTTGCAAGCGTTTGGCGCTGTAGGCGAAAGTCCATGCGATGCCTTGAGCGTTCCGGCGTTCCCTGATGTACCCCTCGGTGTCGTAGGTTTCCGTGCCACCCTCATCGTTGTGCAGCGTGTGGCTGCCATCGCCGTTGCGAACAACATACGCGACGCCGCCCGGCTGTGCCGGCACCCAGCGCTGAGTATCGGTGTTCGACACGAACTTCAAACGGTGGCCATCCGGCCGTTGCGCCCATGCCACGGCGCCCTGCACTACCAGCGTGTAATCGAAGTTGCTCAGCCAGTGCTTTCCGAACAACCCGATCCCCGTCCACATCCGGTTGTAGGTTCGCGACAGGTGCAGCGGCATTTCGCCGCCGGCTGCGAAGTCGAGTTCCGATTCGACCTTGTTGCCGGTGTACAGCACCACCGGATTGCCGCGCGTTTCATCGCATTGCTGGTCGCGCTTGTCGTCGGTTTCCTGTTCCGGTGCCGTGGGCGTGGAGGCCTCTCCTTCACTACCCCGTTCGCCACTGAATCCGTAGCCGACGTCGTTCGACCACGCGTAGCCGGGCACCCTGTCATAAGTTGCCCACACCGTGACAGTGTTGAGTTCGATAGGACTGCCACGCGCGTCGTTGTAGTACTGTACGCGCGCACCCTTGAGTCCGCGCGAGTCAGCGGCATGCATGGGCGCCGACAGAGCGGCGAACACACACAACAGGCGAATCGATCCGCGCATCGCAACTCCAGCCACTCGGGGACTGGCGCCAGTAGGCGACACACCGTTTGCTCAGGTCTATCGGTGCAAAGCGGATTCGCGCGCCGAATATTCCTCAACGCGAGGCTACGGCATTCTGGGGTGCGACGGAGAAGTGCCACTTAAGCAGCGACGGCAGGCAAAAACTAAGAGCAACGCTTTCCCATGCCTCCCCTGCACGAGAGGGCAAAACGATCACAGCCAAGGCTTGTTCCACGTCGGATTGTTGATCTTGTTGCCGCCGCCGTTGGTGGTGCACGAGGCGATCGTCGCGTAGGTCGGGCTGCCGGTCTGTTCGGTGAGGCCCACCAGGATCAATCCGCCCTGCGCGATCGAGGCGAAGCTGATGCTCGTGGTCTCGGTCACCTTGTTGTCGTTCGCCGGCGGGCTGATCGTGCCGTTGATCCCGCCGATCGCGGCGGTGCTGACGACGTAATTGCGGAACGTCGGCACGGCGATCGTGTCGGTGACGGTGCGCCCGCCGCAGTTGCCCGTGATGCTGCGGTTGGTCGTCGTCTCGATCCAGTAGTTCGACAACAGCAGCGCGCCTGCCTTCGGCAAGGTGTTGCCGCCCGACAGCACGCAATGGTGATCGGTGCCGGCCGGCTTCAGGCATTCCTTGTTGACGTCGCCCGCCACGGTGGTGAACACGAATGGATTGCCGCCGCCGCCCGTGACGCGCGCGTCGAACGTGCCGCCCGTCGTCCCGCCGACCTGGAAGGCCTGCGCGTCCGACCACACCTCCGAGTTGTCGTTGGGATCCACGCCCGCGAGCGTCGGCAGCGAGGCGTTGATCGCGACGCCCGAACTCGAGCGGCGCAATTCGCCGGTGTTGTTCGAAGTGCCGTTGGTCTTGCCGATGGTGCGGCTGCCCGAGGGCTGCGTCGGATCGGTCGACAACAGGTTTCCGCTGTTGACCGTGATGATGGACGTATTGCTCGCCGTCCACTTCGCGATCTCGGTCAGGTTGACGGTGGTGAACGGGAGGAACGGCATGACGCACTCTTCCGCCGGCGTGCCGGTCGGGCATGCACCGTCGGTGCCGGTGTCGGCCAGCACTTCGCCGAGTTTGTCGCGCGCGTCCTGTTCGAGGTAATCGACATACAGGCCGCGGCCGTGCAGGAAACGGTAGTCGCTGTTCGAGGCGGTGTTGATGACCACCGTCGCCGCGTTGAAGGCGGTGTCGCCGTTGAACGTGCTCTGCGCATTCGAGGGCGCGCTGGCGGTGCTGCCGTCGTAGCCGCGCAGGAAGGTCTTCACGAACGTGGTGTAGCGCGTAACCGAATCGTCGGTCGGCAACCCGCTCTTCGCGGCGACGCCCGACACCGCCTGCGTTTCCAGCAGGCCGAACTGGCGCGAATACAGGTCCGATGCCGTACGCCAGAATCCGTCGACGCGCACGAGCCGGCATGAATCGACGTACGTGCCGTTGTTCGTGTTGTTGACGGCGACGAGATTGCCGGATCCGTTGAGATCGTACTTCGCGACCGAGTTGTCGTTGCGTTCCGGGTCGAACCGCACCTGCCCGCTCGTGCCGGTGTCGTGGTGGTCGCGGCAGCATTCCTGGCACAGGTCGCTCTGCGTGACGCCGGACTTCGGGCCCGATGCGAGCGATTGCCCCGGCGCCGCGGGGTTGCCGCTGGGTTGCGTCAGCGCGTAGCCCTCGCCCGTCCAGACGGCCGGCCACAACGCGGTGCGATAGATCGCCGGCAGGTTGTTGCCGCCCGCGCCGTACTTGCAACTGCACTTCACCACTTCCTGGTCGAAGCGCTTCTGGATCTGCACGCTGCTGCCGAATCCCGGCGGCGAATAGTTCAACACCGAGTAGCGCGTGCCGACGACGATCTGGTTGTTCTTCGAACCGACCAGTTCCGGGCTCGGGTTCGTCGTCGCGCTCGTGGATTCGTTGCCCAGCGCGATCGGGATGACGCCGGAAGTCGCGGGGCTCGTGGTGCGGACGATGGGCGATCCGGACGGCGTGCCGACCGGATCGGGTGGAATGATGATGTTGCTGGTCAGCGTCATCGCGCTGACGTCGGACACCAGTTGCAGGTCGTGCCGCACGCCACCGGCATCGTTCCACCACGCCGTGAGTGCGACGCGCTTGAACTGCGCGACGCGCGGGTCTTGTGCGTTCAGCGCGGGCGCGGGCGTGGCGAAGGTCCCGTTGCCGTACCACGTCGTGATCGTCTGCTGCGAACTCAGGCTGCCCAGACCGGATTCGAACCGCGCGCAATCGATCCAGTCGGTCGCATCCGGCGATGCGGTGTCGCAATCGCCGTTCGTACTCGTCACCGCCGCCTGCGTGCCTTCCGGCGCGAGATTGCCGTAGCTGTTGCCACGCAGCGCATCCATGCGCGCGGTCAGCATCGCGGCCACCCGCGCACGCACCTTCGCATCGGCCGAGGAGCGCGTCAGGCTGCCCTGCAACGCCGCCAGCGCCAGCAGGCCGACGGTGAGCACGACAATGGCGACCAGCACTTCGAGGAGGCTGAACCCGGTGGCGCGGCGGCGGAGGATCATGGCGGGCACTCCTCAATACGACGCACGGTCGGTCCACGCGCCGGGCAGCGTCGCGTAGACGAGCCCGGCTTGTTCGACGACGCCGTCGATCACGTTCTTGTCGTAGATCACGGCCGCGGTGCCGTTGACCTTCATCTGGCCCTGCACGACGAGCGCGCCGTAGATCGCGGAGTTCGCGTTCATGCGCAGCATGCAGTCGTTGGGGCACGAGCCGGTCATGCTGCTGCCGGTGGCCGGGCGCAGCGTCGTGCCGGTATCGCGCACGAACACGAAGCCGAACACGACGCCATGAATATCCACCGGTCCGTCGAGGATCAGGAAGACCGGCGCATTCGGCGTGCCGACCTGGCCGGTGATGTCGCAACCGACCTGGCACCAGATGATGCCGGTGCTGCTCTGTGCCGACAGCAGCGCATTCGTGCCCAGCTGGACGCCGCGCACGAGATTGGTGTGCGCGGTGGTCGGGATCACCCGGTCCGCGATCTTGTACAGGTACGCCTCGTCGGGCGGCACGGTGGCGACCACGCCGTTGTCGGGGTTCTGGTAGAGCACCGAGCCGGCCTTGGTCTCGGCGAAGCAATCCAGGTTGTTGTCCACCCACGCCTGCACGCCGAAGATGTAGCGGAACATGTCCGGCGGGAACTCGCAGGTCGGATACGACAGCGAATCGGAGCGCACGTTGAAGTTCGCGCCGACGTGGCCGCCGGTGTTGTACAGCGTGTTGGAATTGGTGCTCGCGTCCACGTCGAGCACGTCGATGCCTTCGCAATCGGTGAATCCGCCGTTGCAGCGGTCGTTGCCGCTGGCGTCGTAGCTGAGCGTCGCCGGCGCGCCGTTCGCATCGCACTTGCAGTCGTCGCAGCGGATCGTGTTCTGGTAGATCGACGGCACGTGGCTGCCTTGCGTGTAGCGAAAGAACTCATCCGCGTAGCAGGTGTTGGGCGTACCGTGCTTGTCGATGTCCAGGCGGCTCCACACCGACACCGGCACACCGACGCCGCCCGCGTTCGGATTGGTCACGACCTGCAGGTTGCCGGTCACGTCGACCGCGCCGGACGCCATGATCGGCGGCGTGCGCACGATTTCATCGCCGAGCTTCGGATATTGGCCGACCGTCTGCACGAGCGTGCTGCTCGTGTTCTCGCCGGGCAGGCGCGCCACGCTGACGAAGGTGGCGACGCTCACGCTGGTCGCGCCGACGTTGCCGCACGGGATGCCTTCCGCGACGCCCGCCGGTTGGCGCGCGAAGCACACGACGGGCGCCACGCCGTACGCGACGCCCTGCCCGTTCGCCATCGCCGTGATCTTCGAGGAGGTCGGCAGGCGCAGCATGTGTTGCGCGAGCGCGTTGTCGATGTTGGCGATGGTGTGCGTGTTGTCCGCGCGCAGGCGGAACATCGAGCCGCGGCGCGACACTTCCGCCGTATCCGGATCGCCGTCATCGTCGAACGTCGTATTCGGCACGGCGCCGCAGGGGAAGCTGTCGTCGGTCGCCCCGCAGCGTTCCCACAGGGCGGCGTTGGTCAGCATGTCGGGATGCTGGCGGAACAGGAATTCGAAGCCCTGCGCGAGCCCCGCTTCGGCCACTTCGCCGGCGACCTTCGAGCGGACGTCGTTGCCGGTGCTGCGTTGTTCGAACACGCCCACGCGCAGCGCAAACAACGTCAGCAGGCCCGCGAGCAGCAACAGCACGAGCGCGACGAGCAGGACGGTGCCGGACTGGTGCGAACGCGGATGGCGAATGGCGCGCATCGGGGTCTCCTGCGATTCAGATGCCGGCGCCGACGGACCGCACGTAGACGGTCTGGCGCATCGTGCGTTCCGTGGGCGCCGCCGACGGATTGGTGTCGACCAGGCGGCCGGTGATCGTCACGTCGATCTGGCGGACGAAGTCGTCCGTGGCGCCGGCGGGGACGCGGTCGAAGCGGATGGCGGTGATCTCCACCTGGTCCGAACTCAGTTGCGTGGCGCCGTCGAGCGCACAGGTGTTCGGACGCGCGCCCGCACCCAGCACGCGCAACCGGCCGCTATCGACGCCCAGCACATGCCAAGGACCTTGCGCGGCCCCTTCGTACGCGTAGATCGCACACACGTTCCCGGGCGTCGCTACGGGCCGGAATTCATTCGCGCCCAACGCAGCGGTCAACGGATCCCCCACCGAACGCGCGCGCCGCAGGTCGTTCGCGACGAGATTCAGCGTCGCGCGCAATTCCTGGTTCAACCGCGTGGACTGCAACGTCTGCCGGTTCGAACGGATCACGGCGACCACGAGCGTGATCACCGCCGCCATGACGACGAGCGCCAGCACGAGCGAGACCATCAGCTCGATGAGGGTGAACCCGGCTTGTCGCCGCTTCAACACTGCGGCATCCCCGACATCGCAGGACGGCTCGACGGCGTGCAGGACCGCGCCTGCCCCAGCGTCTCCACTTCGACCACGACGTCGTACTTCCCGCTCGGCGAAGTCAGCGTCACCTGGCGACTGCCCAGCAACCCGCCGGTGGTGACGATCGCGCCCAGCGTGTTGTCGAAGCGGAAGTCCGAGGGCAACGCGCCGATCGCGACGCCGCGGTATTCGCCCGACGAGACCACCTGGCGGATGCCCGCCACCATGCACTGCGTGTCCTGCGTGCAATCGCAGGCGGCCGATTCGCCGGCCGGCGCGCCGCCCGTCGGTGGCGTCGCCTCATTCGCGCCGACGCACCACGCGGTGCCGCTCCCATTCATCGCAATGGTGATCGGCAGGTCGTGCTTGACCGACTCTGCGCGGGCGTGACTGATGAGGCTGGAAACATCGTCGGCCGCCGCGCGCACGCGGTGGCGGTCGAAGAAATCGGACAGCGAAGGCGCCGCAAGCGCGGCGAGGACCGCGAGGATCGCCACCGCGATCATCAACTCGAGCAACGTGAATCCGGGGGACCGTTGCGCACGCATGATCATCGTCTCCGCCGTGGGTGCGTGGATTGAAACGCCGCTGGCGGTTCTTCACGGGCACGAAACGGACGGGCGGGGCAGACGGAGTGACGAACGAAGACGAACGCTGTTTCGCCGCGCACGCGCCGGCGCGATGATGATGCTGCGGCGCGTGCGCCCGTCGTTCAGTGGCAATCGAGCGACTGGATGACGTTGTCCTTGTCCGTGTAGATCGTGAGGCGGTCGGGGCGGTAATCCGCGCGCTCGACGTTCTCCGGGCCGATGATGCGCCACAGCCCGAGCCCGCTTTCGCGCACCAGGCGGCGCGCGTTGTCTTCGGTCGCGGGCTGGCCTTTCGCCCAATCGAGCTTCGAGGTGTCGCATTTCGCGACGCCCTTGTCCTTCGTGTCCATCGGCGCGCAGGCGCTCAGCGCGCACGCCGCGGCAATCGCCAGGGTGAACCGGTGCATCGTGGGTCTCCTCCGTCATCCCCGCGGACGCGGGGATCGCAGACTAGGCCAACGCATCGCAAGCGGCTTTACGGCAATTCGCCGGCCGAATGCGGATCGATCGAATACGGGTGCACCTCCGCCAGGAATCCCGGCTGCGCCTCCACCCGCGCGACCCACGCGCGGAACTCGGCGAATGGCGACAGCGCGATGCCCGCCTCCTCCGCACGACTGGCATAGGCGAAGAGCGCGATGTCGGCGATGGTGTACGCCTGCCCCGCGATGAAGGGCCGCAGTGACAGTTCGCGATCGAGCAACGCCAGCGTTCGCAAGGCACCCGCGCGTTTGGCTTCCACGATGTCCGGCGCGCGGCGCGCCAGCTTGTCCGTCATCGTCCAGTGCCGTAGCGACCCGATGACGGCCTCCACGTTCTCCTGTTCGAACGACAACCACTGGTGCACCTTCGCGCGTGCGAACGGATCGTTCGGCAGGTACGCCGTGCCATCGGCGAGGTAGGCGAGGATCGCGTTCGACTCGGCGAGCGCGCGTCCGTCGTCGAGTTGCAGCACCGGCACCTTGCCGGTGGGATTCAGCGCGAGGAATTCGGGCGTGCGTCCCGCGCCTTCGAAGATCGACACTTCGACGGTGCGATGCGGCAGCCCGAGGTGGCGCAGCAACTGCCGGACTTTCCAGGCATTTCGAGACGGCAGGTAATCGTAGAGAGTGGGCATGGCGGCGTGCATCGGAGGGAAGGCCGCAGTGTGTCGGGCGCCGTCGGCCGCGGATATCCGGATCTTGCGACGGGCCGCCGGTCAGTCCCAGGTCGTGGCGTTCTTCGGGAAGCCGGGGCGTTGCACGCGCACGATGCAGAAGCGTTGTCCGGTGGGCGCGTCCATGACCACCCAGCGTTCGAGGCGCCTGGCCACCTTCGCGCCGTGCGCTTCCAGCCGCGCGACTTCCGCTTCGATGTCGTCGGTCTCGATGTCGATGTGCACGCGACTCTCATGCGACACGCGCTGCAACTGCACGATCGGTTCGTCGGGCGGCGTGTCGAGCATGACGTAGTCGCCGCGCGTGCCGGGATGCGCACGGTCGATCCCGCGCCCGAGGGCGGCGGACCAGAACGTGGCCGCCGCGTCGATGTCGTCGGTATTGCAGTCGATCAGCAGTGCGCAAAGACGGGAACGATGCATGTCGTCAATCCAGGTGGGCTGCATTCTTGTCGCGATCCTTGCCGAAATCGCGGTCCGCGCGCCCCGCGATCCATTTGACGAAGCGCGACAGGCGGCCGCGCCGCGTCTTGCGCGCCTTCGCGGCCGCGTCCACGAGCCACGCGACCTGGATCACGTGGCGCTCGCCTTCGAACGGCAAGTGCCCGTGGTAGGAACAGTCGGTGCGGCGGAATGCCGCCAGTGTTCCGTAGACCGGGGGGATCTCGGGGACGAGCATGGATTCGATGTCGTCGGGCCTGGCGAGGAAGCGCAGGCATCCGGCGTGCATCCGGTCCGGCCACGCCGGGTTGAGATACAGCAGCGCACTGGCCACCTTCGACTGGCTATCGGTATGGATCGACCCGTGGCGCAGATTGAGCGAACGGCAGAGCGTCACCAGCGGCGGATATCGCGACATGCGCTCGATGCCCAAACGCGCGCCGAGCGCATCGGCGAATTCCGGCGCGGTGAGCGCATCGACCAGTGCATTGACGCTCGGGCCGCAATCCCCGGCGGCGTGCGGGAAATACCCGGCACCGCGATAGCGCGGGAAATCCGCGTCGAGATCCGGCATCGCGGCCGGATCGAGCACCTCGTGCGCGATCAGCAGCGGGAACGGCGCCAGCCAGGCCGGCGCGGTCTCCAGTCGTGCGGGGCGCAGGACCATGCGCCGAGCATAACGCTAGTGCAGGTCGACCTTCGCGACGTGGTCCTTGTAGTCCTTCTTCGGGTCGATGCCGACCAGCATCTTGACGCCCGCGAGCATGCTGTTCGCGTTCTCCCACACTTCGGCGTCGTCGGCATCGAAGCGCAGCAGGGCCAGTTTCGGATCGTCCTTGCCCTCGTACCAGGCGGCCACGAAGGGATTCCAGAGGCGATCGATCACGGCGCGATCGATGTCCACCTGCAGCGCACCGGACAGGCACGCGAAGAGGTCATGCCCCTTGGAGGCGAAGTTCGCGACCGCGCGGCCGCCGCCGTCTCCCAGCTGCTGCACCAGCGCATTGTCCTTCGCGGTGAAGAACCAGATCGGGCCGCGCTCGTGTTCGTACAGCGCGGTGAGCGGGCGCGCGTGCCCCTCGCCGTCGAGCCCGACGAAGATCGTCCGGTCGGACTTCAGGGCCTTCCACAACTTCTCTTCCAACTCATGGGGCGTGGACATTCGTGAGCTCCGCCGTTGCGAACGCCCGGTTTTATGCGAGCGCCGGTGAACGGCGGGCGACGGCGGCCGGTATCATGGCGCATGAACGACGCCGTCGAATTCTCCGATCTCCCGCTCGATCCCGCGCTGATGCAGGGTCTCGACGCGCTTGGCCACGTGCGCATGACGCCCGTGCAAGCGCGCAGCCTGCCCGCGCTGCTGGAGGGCCACGACCTCATCGCGCAAGCGCCCACCGGCAGCGGCAAGACCGCGGCGTTCGGCCTGGCGCTGTTGCAACGCATCGAGCTTGCGCAGATCCGCGCGCAGGCCCTGGTGCTGTGCCCGACCCGCGAGTTGGCCGACCAGGTCGCCAAGCACATCCGCAAGCTCGCCACCGGATTGCCGAACCTCAAACTGCTGACGCTCACCGGCGGCGTGGCGCTCGGTCCGCAACTGGCCTCGCTCGGGCATGCGCCGCACGTCGTCGTCGGCACCCCCGGGCGCGTGCAGGAATTGCTGCGCAAGAAGGCGCTCGACCTGCGCGGCATCCGCACGCTGGTGCTCGATGAAGCCGACCGCTTGCTCGACATGGGCTTCGAGGAACCGATCCGCGAAATCGTGAAGGCCACGCCGAAGGACCGGCAATCGCTGCTGTTCTCCGCGACCTTCCCCGACGCCGTGCGCGACATCGCGCGCGCCACGATGCGCGAGCCGGTCGAAGTCACCGTCGAAGGCGCCGCCGACAAACCGACGATCGACCAGCGTTTCTACGAGATCGACCCGGAGCGCAAGCCCGCCGCCCTCGCCGGCCTGCTGATGGACCACGGCGGCGGGCACACGGTCGTGTTCTGCAACATGCGCCGCGATACGGAAGAAGTCGTGTCGTCGCTCACGCACCTGGGCTTCTCCGCGCTCGCCTTGCATGGCGACATGGAGCAGCGCGATCGCGAAGAGGTGCTCGTGTTGTTCGCCAATCGCAGTTGCAACGTGCTGGTGGCGAGCGATGTCGCCGCGCGCGGGCTCGACATCGAAGACCTCGGCGCGGTGGTCAACTACGACGTGCCGAACGACCCGGACACCTACCTGCACCGCATCGGCCGCACCGGCCGCGCGGGCCGCGAAGGCATTGCGCTGACGATCAGCACGTCGCGCGAGCTCCCGCGCCTGAGGGCGATCGAAGCGGCGCTCGGTTTGGACATCTCGTTGCAGCGCCCGCCGCTCGCCGCGCTGAAGGCCAACGTCGGCCAGCGCGCGCCGATGGCGACGCTGCGCATCGACGGCGGCCGAACCGACAAACTGCGCCCCGGCGACATCGTCGGCGCGTTGACGGGCGAAGGCGGATTGAAGGGCGATGCGATCGGCAAGATCGACGTATTCGCCACCCGCAGTTACGTCGCGGTGCCCGCGTCGCAGGCGAACGCCGCGCTCAACCGCCTGCAGCAAGGCAAGATCAAAGCGAAGCGCTTCCGGGTCCGGAAGCTGTAAGGGGCGTTTCCTTCCGGCGCAGGCCCAGCGTTTCGAGCACGAAGACGATCGGGGTCCGGAACGGCAGCAGGCAGGTGCGGAACAATGCCGAACGGATGCGGCTGCTGCGCGGCAATCGCCAGGCCAGTCCTTCCTCGATGGTGTACAGGCACGGGTGGCAGACGCCACAGGGTTGCGCGTTGCGCCGCGGGCTGTGGCAGAACCACGTCATCCCCATGATCTCGTCCCATCCGTTCGCCCGTGCCTGTTCAGCCATCTCGCGCTTGGTGGTTTCGAACACGGGGAAGGAAAAGAAACGGAACAGGCGATGGAGATCCGTCGATTTTTCGGACCGGCCCGCGGCCCGTGGATCGAACACATGCGTGGGCCCGGCCGCGCGCTCGACTTCCATCGTGAATGGCGCCAGCACCGCGTGCGCCTTGTCGTCGCGATGCACGCACAGTTCGATCTCGTCGATCCCGTCCTGCGTGCAGAACCACGCCAACCATTCATATTGCCGACCGAGGAAACTGCGCTCTAGCGTGCGCTCGTAAGCACTGGTGATGTCGGGATCCTGCGCGAGCGTGTCGACGTTGCAGAATTCCGTCGGCGCAAGTCGCACATCCGAATCCGGAAAAACTTTCCGCAACGCCAGCCGGATGCGCTCCATCGTCGCGAGCTCGACACTGGTCGATTCGCGCTTGTCGCGCAACAGGTAATAGGGCGCGATGTGCACGTTTTCCCGGGAAAGCAGGCACAAAAGACGAAATGTGGAATCCCAGCCACCGGTCCACAGCAGCCGCACGCGTGCCTCTTGCATTGCATCGCACTCCGCTTGCATCGACGTCAGTTTCGCAGCCTGCGCATCAACGCCAATTCATTTCATGCAATGCGCATCCGGCGTTCACGGCGCGCGTGCGAATTTCCCGGCACCAGGTTTCGGGACACGCACATGCAACATGTCGCACCCGTCGAACTCTTCTGGACCAGCGGATGGGACTCGACGTTCCGCTTGCTGCAGCTGCTGCTGGACCATCGCGTCCCGGTCGCACCGATCTATGTCGTGGATCCCACGCGCGGCTCTGCCGCGATCGAACGCCTGTCCCTCGAACGCCTTCGCGATGCGCTGTTCGATGCCCATCCGCACACGCGCGTGCTACTGCAACCCGTGCGCGAAGTGCCGATGTCGGACCTCGCGCAGGACGCCGCCGTGACCGCGGCCTTCCATCGGATCGCATCGCACGTCCCGCTCGGCGACCAGTACGAATGGCTCGCGCGCTACTGCAAGCAGTACGGCGTGCGCGGCGTCGAGTTGTCGTGCGAGCACACCTACCAGGGGCCGCATGCGGTATTGCACTCGATCGCCGAACGCGTCATCGACCCGCACGGCCTGGACAACTGGCGCGTGCCGCCCGAATACGCGGACGAGGACGTGCAAGCGATCTTCGGCGCTTACACGATGCCGTTGTTCGAGATGACGAAGGAGCAGACCGCCGTGCTTGCGCGCGAAAAAGGCTGGCTCGACCTGCTCGGCCTGACCTGGTTCTGCCATCGGCCGACCGGCAATGACCAGCCCTGCGGTCTGTGCAACCCGTGCATGTACGCGATCAAGCAAGGCTTCGGGTGGCGCATCTCCCCGACGCGGCGTGCGGCGTCCGCCGTGTACAAACGCACGCTGTATCCGGTGCGCAGGATGGCGCGCCGCATGCTGATGCGCTCGCATGCCGGGCCGACGCCCCTGCCCTCCGCGCATTAGGGCGGCAGCGTTTCTTCGATGCGCTTGCGCATCTCGTCGTAAAAGGGATTCCACGTCAGGCGGTCGAGGCTGTCTTGCGACACCGCCAGCGTGTTGCGTTCTCCGCGCACGGCGATCCTGCCGAGCTGGATCACGCGTCGGCCCGAGGGGTCGCGCCCGTACAGCGGATCGTCCGCCGGGAACGGCAACGCGATGTGCGAGAGCGAATAAATGTCTTCCGGGTAACGGGCACCGATGCCCCGCGTGCGCACTCCATCCGCGTTCGCCGGACGCGAGCGGGCGACGGCGGTCGCATCGTCTTCGGACGCGGTGCCGATGACCGTGAACGTGTAGCGGCGCGAGACCTTCAACGCCTCGTGGGTCCATGCGGTCACGCCGGGCCGCAGGATGGGATCGAGCATGCGGCCGCGGTGCACGTCGAACAACACGAGCTCGCTCCCGTTCGCCGGTAGCCGGTCGAACAGCCGCGTCATCACCGCGGGCGCGGTGACGGTGTCGTCGACGACGGACTGGAATGCGAGGATCGGCGGCAGCTTGTCCATCGCGCCGCGTTGCGCGACCGCGTCCATCGCGCCCTGTAGGTCGCTGGTCACCAGGTACGACTCGCGCGCCGCGCGCACGGGGAACGAGTTGTACTTGAACGGGTTGTACTCCGGCAGCAGGTCGAGCCACGCGGTCTTCGCATAGCGGCCGAAGTACGCGGGCAGCCCCGCAAGACCGGCATACCGCGCGAACGTGTTGACTTCGATCATCGGCGAGAGCAGGACGATTCGTTGGACATCGTTGCGCTCGCCGGCGGCGATGCGGCGGGCGACGTGCAGCAGCCCGAGCGCGCCGCCGTTGGAGTAACCGACCAAGTGCAGCGGCAAACGCCCGCCCGTGCGACGCCGCGCTTCGACCATCGTCATCTCGACGGTCGCTTCCCATTCCTTGCGGCCCTCGTGCGTCAGCGCGCCCGGCACGGTGCCGTGGCCCGGCATGCGCGGCACGATCGCGATGAAGCCATTGGCCCGGTACAACGCCGCGAGACTGCGCATGCTGTAGGGGCTGTCGGACAACCCGTGCAACAGCACGGCGACGCCGCGCGGCGTGATCGCCGGATCGAGGATGTACGACCGATTCCATTCGCGATCGAACGCCAGGGGGGATGCGAAGCTGCCGTCCTCGTAGCGATTGATCGGCGTGCGGTCGGCGGGTTCCATCTCCCGCTGCAAGTCGCGATGCAATCGATCGAAGAGCCGCGATTCCGCAGCCATCCATGCATTCCAGTCACCGTGGACGATCGCGTCGCTGTCCAGCTCGGCCGGAACGATGGTGTGCCAGGGGCGCAACGGCGGGCCTTGCGTCGAGTGCCAAGCGCGCAGTCCCACGAGGACGAGCACGACCAGCACCACGGTCGCGACGGACCGACGGGCCAATGCGAGCACGGCACCGAGTACGCGCCGCGGCCACGAGCGGTTCCCCTCGGTCATCCGGCCGACTCCCCGTCAGGCGAAGATCGACAGGGTACGCTGGATCGTCCAGCAAGCGGCAGTCCCGCCGATCGTGTAGGCGGGCGCGTAACGCGTCCATGCAGGCCATTGCGGCACGCAGCGCCTGGCGAGCGACACCAGGCCCAGCACCACGCCGACGAACGCGAGCTGCCCCAGTTCCACCCCGATGTTGAACGTGAGCAGCGCCACCGGGATCGCGGTCTGCGGCAGGCCCACCTCTGCGAGCGCGCCCGCGAATCCGAACCCGTGCAACAACCCGAACGCGAACGCGACGACCCACGGCGCGCGGGCCGCGAGCCCCGGCCGGCCGCGCATGCCGCGAATCACTTCGGCCGCGACGAATACGATGCTCAATGCGATGGTCGCCTCCACCGGCGCGCCGGGCACGTGCACCCACCCGAACGTCGCAGCGGCGAGCGTGAGGCTGTGCGCGGCGGTGAACGCGGTGATCGTCGCGACGATGCGCCTGCCCCCGTGCACGACAAGCAACAACGCGAGCACGAACAGCAAGTGATCGATGCCGCCGAGGATGTGTTCGACGCCCAATACGCCGTACGACCATGCAACCGTGCCGACCGTCGCCGGCGCCGCGACCACGAACTCCGTGCGCGCGACGGGCAAGCGCTCGACCTGGCTGGTGCCGTCGGCCCACTCGACGCGCGCGATGATGTCCGTTGCGCCTGTCGCACGCCCTTCGAAGCCAATCGCCTGCCCCACCAGGCCGCCGCTGCGACGCACGCGCCATTCCTGGACGAGCGCATCGCCGGTGAAGGCCGTGCGCGCTTGCGATTCCACCGTGGTGCCGTCGGGGAATCGCACGTGCATCGCCATCGGCGTCGTACGGTCCAGCGCGGGCACCTTCCACACCACGTCGAAGCGTTGCGCGTCGACCTGCCGCAATTCGAAATACGCGGGGCGGAACGTATCGGCGCGCGCAACGCCGAACCACGTGTCGAGCGCGAGGTACAGCACCACGCACCAGAGGCGCCATCGCTTCACGGCGCACCGTCGGAGGCGAGCCTGCGGCCATCGTCGCGGATCGCCCGGGCGAGGTCCGCCTCGATGTCGACTGTGTACCGTTTGCGGAGCATCGCGAGAAATGCGCGATTGGCGCGCTGCATGCGATCGTGCAGCCAATCGCGTTCCACGGCATCGCGGACTTCGGCCAGCGCGGGCATGCGCGCCGGCGTGCGGGCATCGACGCGCACCAGGTGCACGCCGAAGCCCGAAGTGACCGGGCCGCTCCACCGGCCGAGCGGCACGCGATCCACCGCGTTCGCGAATGCGCCGCCGAACACCCCGGCCACGTCGTCCGCCGCCATGTCATCGAGGTGCGCTGGCAGCAACGTGGCATCGCCGGGCGATGCGTCGCCGTCGCGCGCCAGTTGCGTGCGCGCGGCGACGAGGTCGTCGTTCAAGCGCGCGCCACGCCGGGCCGGATCGAAATACACCTGCCGCAACGTGTATCGCGGTGCGATGCGATACGCCGTGGGGTGCGTGCGCAGCCACGCCTGCAGTTCCGCTTCGTCCGGCACGCTGGCCGCCATGCCTTCGTTGAACAACACCAGGCGTTGGGCGACGCGACGCCGCACTACCTCGTCGTCGCGGTCGAGCCCGGCCGACACGCCTTCGCGATAGAGCAGTTCGTCGTCGACCCAGGCGTCGACCGCCTCGCGCAATTCCGACGGCGTCGGCGGCCGTTGCCACGTGCGCTGGAATTGCGCGGCCAGGGCGTTGGCATGCGCCTGGTCGACGACGATGGCGGGCGACTCCGGGGACGTCCCGCGACCCACCCACGCATCGAGCGCGAACAACATCGCACCGATGGCGAGGAATTGCAGCAGCGGCTCGCGCATCACGCGGTGCATGCCGGTCACCGGGACGCCACGGCCGGCGCGTACCAGATCGGCGAGGTGAAGCCGCGTTCCTGCAGCGTCATCCTGACGTCGGCGGGCATCTTCGAACCAAAGCGCACGACGTCGTACGCCGTCCAGCGCGGCGTCGGGATTTCCAGCGCGCGCACGTAATAAACGGCGCGCACGCGCGGGTCGAAGTCGGGATCGGTCCACGCGACGACCAACTCGGGCGCGCCGATCGTGTTCTTGTACGTCGCGGTCTTCAGGTCGACGGTGTCGCCGACGGCGGGGAGCACGCCGTTCGCATCGGGCGTGCGATCGCCGGACCACTTCACGTCGTAGACCTTCTCGTGCGTCGTGCCGTCGGCATCGACCCAGCCCTTGATGACGGACACGCGGTCGAGGTTGGCGCCTTCGGCGTCCTTCATCGCGGCGATGAGGAACGTCGGCGACTTACCGCGTTGCGGCGGCGCGTCCAGGTCGCCGCCCATCGGCACGCCCTTGGCGTATCCGTTTGCGACGAGGTCGTGCACATCGTCGGCGCTGAAGTCGAAGCCGCCGAAGAACCGCAGCGTCATCCGCGTGCCCGTCGTCGCGAACGTCTCGCGCCGCTGCATCGCATCCCACAAGGCTTCGCGCGTGTTCGCCGTCGCCCACACGCCCATGTAGCCGGCCGACACCATGTCCGAGCCGTGCTTGGCGCTCGGGCCCGAGCCGAGCACCACCGGTTGCCAGCGCGTCGGCGTGGGCTCGACGCCACGGAACTTGCCCCAGAAATTGTCCTCCTCCGCGGTCGCCAGGCCCGTGTGCGTGTCGGTGGCGGCGTTCGCACCGAGCTTGAAGGGGTTGGCGCCGAGCGTGCCTTCCAGGCGCAGGCCCGACTTCAGGGCCTCGCGCCAGTATTCGGTGCGCAGCATGCCCTCTTGCTTCGGAAGGCCGACCAGGTTGCCGGAGTCCCACAGATCCCAGCTGGCGTACGCGTCGTTCGGCGACAGGCGCGGATGGCTTTCGCTCTGCCCCTTGATCTGCACCAGCTCATACAGGCGTTCCCAACGCGCGCGGGTCTGCGCGTACTCGCGCGTCAGCGGACGGCCGTCGAAGCGTTGTTCCTCGAACATGCGGCCGTTCGACAGATTCCCGTTGTGCGGGATCGCGAGCAGCTTGCCGCCGGTCTTGCGCTCGTACTCGTCCATCCAGGCCCACAGGGTTTCCGGATCCTGGCTCTGGAAGGTCGTGAGCGGCAGCATTTGCTTCGCCTTGTCGGCGTTGTCGCGGTAGATGATGTTGCGGTGGAGGTTGTTGCCGCCATTGGCGTTGACGGTCCATTCGTAGCCGATGAACGCGGTGAACTTGCCCGGCGCGTTGTATTTGTCGGCGATGGCGATGGTGCGCATCCAGGCGGACGCCATCCACTTGGCGTCCTTCATGATCTCCGGCGTCTGGTCGTTGGCCTGCTTGCGGATCAGGTCCATTGCCGCATCGTGCATGCGGTGTTCGTCGCCGCTGCGCAGCGCGTCGGACCAGCCCTTGACCACGGGGTCGGCCATCATTTCGGGGTTGCGCGCGATCACTTCGCTGATCGTGCCCATGCCGTCGGAATGGTCGGTGATCGCCATCCAGTCCAACGGGCGCTTGAGCTTCACGGGCCGCCCAGTGTTGGACGTCACCTGATCGCCGCGCGCAAGCCGGAATGCATCTTCCGGCGTTGTGACGACGCCCTCGGTGCCGGCATCGACGGACCACCCGGTGTGGACGTGGGTGTCGCCGAAATACGCACGCGTCGGATGGTCCGCGTGCATGACGGACGGTGCGGCGGGCGCGGGCGTTTGCGCCGTGGCCGCGATCGGCTCCGGAGGCGCCGCGCTGCAAGCGGCCAGCAACGCCAAGGGAAGGAACTTGAGGATCGAAGGCATGAACGATGGTCTCCACGTCGCAAGCATTCAACGCGGTCGTATTGCAAAAAGCGAACGTGGTTTTTCTCATTCGAAATTCTTCGCATCCATCACCGGACGCGACACCGCAGTTCCCAACGACGCAAGCACGGCAGCACACCCTCACGACTTGGCGACACCAGCCGTTCTAAACCTCGGTCACTCGATACACGGAGCCATGACCATGCCGCGCGGTGACAAGTCCTCCTACTCGCCCAAGCAAAAACGCCAGGCCGCACACATCGAAGCATCGGAGAAGAAGGAGGGTCGTTCCGATGCCGCCGCCGAGCGCATCGCATGGGCGACGGTGAACAAGCAGGACGGCGGCGCGAAGGGCCGCAAGGCGACGAAGAAGACGGCGGCGAAGAAGACTACGAAGAAGACCGTCCGCAAGTCGGCCCGCTGAATCAGGGCGCGAGGAACCGCAGCCCGACGCCCGGCTCGGTGGCGAGCCAGCGCGGATGCGCGGCGTCGTCGCCAAGCTTCTGCCGCAATTTGGCAACCAGCACGCGTAGGTAATGCGCGTCCTGCTGGTGCGTCGGCCCCCAGATCTCGCGCAGCAACTGCGGCTGCGTGACCACGCGGCCGGCATGCCGCACCAGCAGTGCGAGCAGCGCGAACTCCTTGCGCGACAGCACGACGGCCTCGCCGTGCATGCGGACTTCGCGGCGCGCGAGGTCCACGCGCAAGGTGCCGTCGTCGAAGACCGGCGGCTGCGCACCTTCCGGGATCGCCTGCGTCCGCAGCAGCGCGCGAAGCCGGGCCATCAGTTCCTGTACCCCGAAGGGCTTCGTCACGTAGTCGTTCGCGCCTGCGTCGAGCGCTGCGACTTTTTCCGCTTCATCGTCGCGTGCCGTCAACACGAGGACCGGCGCCTGCGACCACTGGCGCAGGTCCGCGAGCACCTGCATGCCATCGCGATCCGGCAGCCCGAGGTCGAGGATCACCACTTCGGCGCCGTGCGTGGCCAGCGATTCCAGACCGCTGCGTGCGTCGGCCGCGTGATGCACGACGTAGCCCTGCGCACGCAGGCTGATATCGAGGAACCGGCGGATCTGCGGTTCGTCGTCGATGACCAGGATGCGGGCCGTGGTGGTCATGCCGTGACTCCGGCATCGGGGGCGAGCAGCGGCAGTTCGACGCGGATCATTGCGCCCGGCCCGCCTTGCGCGGCGAGCGCGACCACCGTTCCCCCATGCGCGGCGATCATGCCGCGCACGATCGGCAGGCCCAGCCCCGTTCCTTCGCGTTCGCGATCGCCGCGCGCGACGCTGTAGAAGAAGTCGAAGACGCGCTCGCGTTCCTCGGCCGGAATGCCCGGTCCGCGATCGGTGACATCGATGCGCAGCGCCGCATCCGCCAGGCGCGCGTCGACGCGGATGGGTGCACCCGCCGGCGAGAACCCGGCCGCATTGTCCAACACGTTGAACAGCGCCTGTTCGAGCAGCGCGGGCTGCACCCAGATCGGGCCGACGTGCGGGGCGACGTCGACCTGCACCTCCACGCCCGGGCGACTGCGTTGCAGGCGCGCGATGGCCGCGCCGATCACTTCGTCGACGCCGATCCAGTCGCGCTTCGGGGAGATCCCCTGACCCACGCGCGTCATGTCGAGCAGGTTGCGGATGAAACGCTCCAGCCGCAGGCCTTCCTCACGCACGGTGTCCACGAGGCTGCGCCGATCATCCTCCCCCATTCCATCGCCGTACAACGCCAGCGTGTCCGCCGCGCCGATCATGGCGGCCAGCGGCGTGCGAAGGTCATGGGAGACCGACGACAGCAAGGCGCTGCGCAGGCGTTCGCGCTCGACTTCCATGCGCTCGGATTCCAGCGCAGCGGACAGGCGTACGCGCAGCAGGGCCTGCGCGACGTCGTCCGTCATCGCGCGCGCGAGCGTGCGCCGCGCATCGTCGATGTCGTCGCCCGGATCGCGCAGCTTGATGCCGATGGTGCCCAACGCCGCGTCCCGCGAACGCAGCGGCAGGAACCACCACCCGTGGTCGTCCGAAGGCCCGCCGATGCGCAGCTTCGCGTCACCCGGCGGTTCGATGCGCACCCACGCATCGGCATCGAGACTCGTCGCGAACGCATCCTGCGCGGCGTGCAGGATCTCGCCCTCGTCGTTCGCGATGCTCAGCCGGCGCGAGAGTTCCTGCCGGGCCGACGCGTGCCGGCCCGCGATGCGCAACGCATCGACCTGCATCGCCAACCGCGACGCCATGCGGCCGGCGACGAGCGCCGCGGCCAGGAACAACGCGACGGTCGCGATGCCGTGCTGCGCATCGATGTAGAGCGAATACCGCGGCGCGATGAAGAAGAAGTTGTACGCCAGGAAACACAGCACGGCGGCGAGCGCGGCAGCCCCCGCATGCGTGCGCGCCGCGACGAGCAGCACGACGAGCATGAAGACCAGTGACAGGTCGTCGATGCCGAGGAAGCGTTCGGCGAGCGCGGCGACGCCCACGCCGCACGCGGTGCCGACGAGGGCCAGGAGGTAACCGCCGGGATCGCGTCGGGATCGCATGCCGGGATTGTGGCGCGACCGCGCAGGCCGTGCAGCCGGCGCAGGGCAAGAATTGACGAAGAATTGATGCGGTCGGCCCGGATCGGAATTCCGTCGTGACGCGGGCGCGGCGGACACTGGCCCCACGTCCCCCGGGTCCTGTACCGCATGTCGCGTCGATTCGCCCTCTTCCTGTTCGCCTTCGGCACGCCCGCCGCCGCGCTCGCCACGGACACCGGCGCGACAGTGGGCGTCACGTCCGATTACGTCTTCCGCGGCATCAGCCAGACGCGCGAGCGGCCTGCATTGCAGGTCGGCGGATGGATCGAAGGATCGCGCGGGTGGTATGCGTCGGCGTGGGCGTCGAACGTCGACTACGGCTCGGCGTCCGACGCATTCGCCGAACTCGATGCCGTCGTCGGCTGGCGAGGCGAGGTCGCGTGCGATTGGCGCGGCGAAATCAACCTCACGCGCTTCACGTATCCCGGCGACGGCGCACTCGCTTACACCGAATTGATCGCGACGGGGACGTGGCGCGAACGCGGCTGGCTGATGATCGGCTTTTCGAACGACGTCTTCGCCAGTGGCGCGCGCGGCACGTACGTGCAGGCCGGCTGGCGCGTGCCGCTTGCGCACGATCTACGCATCGAGCTCGCCGCCGCGCAGTACTTCGTCTCGCCGCACGACTACCGCCACGCCCAGTTCACCGCCGCGTGGACCCCACGCGCCGACATCGAACTGCGACTGACCCTCCACGCCCCCGACGCCAACGCACGCCGCCTTTTCGGCGACCCCGCCGACCCGCGCCTCGAAGCCGCCATCCAGGCCGCCTTCTGAGTTCCACCGCAAGGATCCCCATGAGCACGACCACGCTGCCCCATCCCGCACACGACGCCCGGCGCGCCAGCTTCGGCGCCATGACCCTCGGCGCCATCGGCGTCGTGTTCGGCGACATCGGCACGAGTCCGCTATACACACTGAAGGAAGCGTTCTCGCCGCACTACGGGCTCGCGCCCGACCCGGCGACCGTGCTCGGCATCCTCTCGCTCGTGTTCTGGACGCTGGTCGTCGTGATCACGGTGAAGTACGTCGCGGTGATCATGCGCGTCGACAACCACGGCGAAGGCGGCATCATGGCGCTGACCGCGCTGGCGCAACGCGCGCTGCCGAAAGCCTCGTGCACGGCGTACTGGGTGGGCATCCTCGGCGTGTTCGGCGCAGCGCTTTTCTTCGGCGACGGCGTGCTGACGCCAGCGATCTCGGTGCTGTCGGCGATCGAGGGCCTGCAGGTGGCGACGCCCGCGTTCTCGCACTGGGTGTTGCCGCTCACGGTCGGCGTGCTCGTCGTGTTGTTCGCCACGCAACGCTTCGGCACCGACCGCGTCGGCAAAGCGTTCGGCCCGGTGATCGTCGTGTGGTTCCTCGCGCTTGCGGCGGTCGGCGCGCACAACATCGCCGGCAATCCCGACGTGCTGCGCGCATTGAATCCGTGGTGGGGCGTGCGCTTTTTCCTCGACCATGGGCCGCACGGGCTGTTCATCCTCGGCGCGGTCGTGCTTGCGGTGACCGGCGGCGAAGCGCTCTACGCGGACATGGGGCACTTCGGCCGCCGGCCGATCCAGTACGCGTGGAATTTCCTGGTGCTGCCCGCGCTGACGGTCAACTACCTCGGCCAGGGCGCGCTGCTGTTGCGCGATGCGCGTGCCGTGGCCAACCCCTTCTACCTCGGCCTGCCGGAGTGGGCGCAGTTGCCGATGGTGGTACTCGCGACCGCGGCGACGGTCATCGCCTCGCAGGCGGTGATCAGCGGCGCGTATTCGGCGACCAAGCAAGCCATCGCGCTCGGCTACCTGCCGCGCCTGGACATCAGGCACACCTCGCACGCGACGATCGGGCAGATCTACATTCCGTCGATCAACTGGCTGTTGATGCTGGGCACGATCGGCACCGTGCTCGCGTTCGGCAACTCCACCGCGCTGGCCACCGCGTACGGCGTGTCCGTCACCGGCACGATGTTGCTCACCAGCATCTTGCTGATCGTCGCGGTGCGCAATCGCGCTTCGATGCCGCGCGTGGTGTTCTGGCCGCTGGCGACATTGTTCGTGCTCGTCGACGTGGCGTTCCTGTCTGCGAACCTGGCCAAGTTCATGGATGGCGCGTGGTTCCCGCTGTTGCTCGGCGTCGTCGTGTTCACGCTGCTGCGCACGTGGGCGCGGGGCCGCCAGCTGTTGACCGCGCAGATCCGCGAGGACGGCCTCACGCTCGACGCATTCCTGCCCGGCCTCATGCTGGCCCCGCCGACGCGCGTGCCCGGCACCGCGGTCTTCCTCACCGCCCAGCCCGATCTCGTGCCGAAGGCGCTGTTGCACAACCTCAAACACAACAAGGTGCTGCACGAACGCAACGTGTTGCTGACCGTGGAAACGCTGGCAGTGCCGCACGTTCCGCCCGCGGAGCGGCTGGTGTTGCGGACGATCGGAGACGACTTCCACCAAGCGAGCGTCCGCTTCGGATTCATGGAAACGCCGGACGTGCCCCTGGGGCTGATGCGTTCCTGCGATGCCGGCGGCCCGGTGTTCGATCCGATGGACACGACCTATTTCGCCAGCCGCGAATCCATCGTCGCCGCACGCCGCACCGGCATGCCCACCTGGCGCGACCGCGTCTTCGGCTTCCTCCACCGCAACGCCACGCCGGCCACGGACTTCTTCCGCATCCCGGGCACGCGGCTCATCGAACTGGGCTCGCGGGTCGAAATCTGAGGCCGGCGCCCGCCTTCCCATGACTGATGGGCCAGAAGCGGGCGCGTCGCCGGTGGCACACTCGACCCTTTGCTGTCCTTCGTCTTTCCAGGGGAAAACCAATGAAGCGAGTGCTGCTGGCGGCTGCCGTCGCCATGCTGGTCGGCGGGCTGCACGCCGAAGAACGCGTCGACCTGTCGATGACCAGCCGCATCCGGCAGGAGGCCTTCGCCAAGTCGCAGGTGATGCCGCTGCTCGAAGGGCTGACCGAAGACATCGGCCCGCGCCTGACCAACTCGCCGTCGATGGCGAAGGCCAACGCGTGGACCCGTTCGAAGTTCAACGAATGGGGCCTGTCCAACGTGCACGACGAAGCGCTGGTCGAACCCTTCGGCCGCGGTTGGGAGTTTCGCTCGGCGAGCGCGGAGATGCTGAGCCCCCGCGCATTCCCTCTGCATGCATTGCCCAAGGCGTGGACCCCGGGCACCACTGGCCCCGTCGAAGGCGAGGCGATCGCCGCCAAGCTCGAATCGAAGGCCGACCTCGACAAGTTCAAGGGCAAGCTGAAGGGCAAGATCGTCTTCATCGCCGACGCGCGCGCCTACAAGCCGGGCGAGAAGGCCGACTGGCATCGCGAGGACGACAAGAGCCTCGCCGACATGCAGTCGCTCGCCGTGCCCGCCGACCAGACGCCCGAAGCGAAGGAAGAAGCGCGCGAGCGCCGACGCAAGCGCATGGAATTCGCGCCGATGCTCAACGAGTTCCTCGTCTCCGAAGGCGCGCTCGCGGCCGTGAGCCCGAGCGGTTGGGACAACGGCATCCTGCTGGTGTCCGGTGGCGGTTCGCGCAAGGCCGGCGAATCGGTGGGCATGCCGACGCTCGCGATGTCGGCCGAGCACTACAACACCGTGATGCGCGCGCTCGATCGCAAGGCGCCGGTGCGCCTGCGCGTCAACGTCGATGCGAATTTCACCAGCGACACCGACCAGCCCGCGTACAACACCATCGCCGAAATCCCCGGCAGCGGCGCACACCGCGACGAAGTGGTGATCATCGGCGCGCACATGGATTCCTGGCACGCAGGCACCGGCGCGGCCGACAACGGCGCGGGTGTCGCCGTGATGATGGAAGCGATGCGCATCCTGAAGGCCGTCGGCGCGCGGCCCGACCGCACGATCCGCATCGTGTTGTGGACCGGCGAAGAACAGGGCCTGCTCGGTTCGGCCGATTACGTCTCGCGCCACTTCGGCAAGTTCGCCGAACCGACCGATCCGAAGGAAAAGGCGCTGCCGGCTTTCCTGCGCACGACGCGCGGCAAGCTGGAACCGGCGAAGGATTACGGCAAGGTCGCCGCGTACTTCAACCTCGACAACGGCGGCGGCAAGATCCGCGGCGTGTACGCGCAGCAGAACATGGCGGTGACGCCGATCTTCGAAGCGTGGCTCAAGCCGTTCAACGACGTCGGCGCCACCATCGTCACGCAGCGCGACACCGGCAGCACCGACCACGTCTCCTTCGACCGCGTCGGCCTGCCCGGCTTCCAGTTCGTGCAGGACGACCTGGACTACTTCACCAACGTGCACCACAGCGACCTGGACGTGCTCGACCACATCGTGCCGGAAGACCTCAAGCAGGCCTCCGCGATCGTCGCGTCGTTCGCGTACAACGCGGCGATGCGCCAGGAGAAGCTGCCGCGCAAGGCGGTGCTGGAAGACTGAGCCGTCAGAAACCGACGGGCACCGACGGCGTGCGGGGCGCAAGGTCCCGCACGCTGCATTCGCAGGGCTTGCCCTGCTGGCAGCCGCAGGCGCACGCGGCGGCCGCCTGCGTCTTGGACTGGCATCCGCACGTGCAGGCGGCGCCGATGCAATCGGTGCAGGCGCAGGCGTTGGGTTGCGTATTCATGAGTCGCTCCGGGTGTCGAGGGCAGGCCCGATCGGCCTGTATGCAGTCTCCGCGTCCGCGCCGGCGTAATCTTGAACGTATCGGCTGATCGGACCGTCCGCATGACGCAGCTCCGCAAGCGCCCCGTCGCAGGCATCGGCCGCGTGATCGGCTGGCCCGGCGGCAGCGTGTGGATCGGACGCCACCTGGCCGCGATCCAGGACCACGCGCACCACGCGATACAGATCTCGTTGGCGATGGACGCGGGCTTTCGCATCCAGGCGGCAGGCTGGCCGGTGGCGCGGGAAACACGCGGCATCGTCGTGATGCCGGATCGACGGCATCGGTTCGATGGCTGCGGCGCGTCGATCGCGACGATTTTCGTCGAACCCAATTCACGCCGTGGCGCGGCGTTGCGCGCACGGTTCGCGGGCGAAGACATCGGGCTGTTGTCGGATGTGGAGGCGCACGAGGCCGTGCGATTCCTCCATGCGCAATACGACGCCGCCGCGCCCGATGCCGTGATGGCGCAGTACGCGCAAGGCGCGATCTGCCGCATCGCCGGCGATCCGCAGGCCGCGCCCGCGGACGACGCACGCATCACTGCGGCCCTGCAATGGCTGCGCGAACGGCTCGCTTCGCCGATCCGGCTCGACGATGTCGCCGCAGCGGTCCATCTCTCGCCGAGCCGGTTCCGCCATCTCTTCGTCGCGCAGACGGGGACGTCATTGCGCGCATGGCTGTTGTGGGCGCGCATGGAACGCGCGGTGGAATCGGCATTCCAGGGGCGTTCGTGGACGGAGGCGGCGCATGAATCGGGCTTCGCCGATGCCGCGCACCTCACGCGCACGTGCCGGCGCGTGTTCGGACTGTCGCCGACGATGCTGGTGCAGGAGGACGTTGGCAGGAATTGATCGATCGTTGGCGCACGCGGCGCACGGGCGGATCGCACAGTGGACGCCCGCCCCCACGGAGTTCGCCGCCATGCCCCGCCACGTTTTCGGCACGCTCGCCCTGTCCGTCCTGCTCGGCGTCTCGCCGCAGGCCTCGCCTTCCCGCGATGTCGAACCCCACTTCGCACCCTGGTCCGCGCAACACGGCCACGCACGTCCGGTGGTCGCGGTCATCGGCCACAACGCGGGCACCGAGCTGACCGACTTCGTGATCCCGTATGCCGTGCTCCAGCGATCCGGCGCGGTGGATACGTTCGCCGTCTCGACCTCCCCGGGACCGATGCAGATGCGGCCTGCGAAGATGCGCCTGCAACCGGATCTCGACGTCGTCGGCTTCGACCGCCGCTTCCCGGAGGGCGCGGACTACGTCGTCGTCCCCGCGATCGTGCAGAGCAAGGATGCCGCACTGCTCGCATGGATCCGCGCACAGCACGCGAAGGGCGCGACCATCGTCAGCATCTGCGACGGCGCCCTGGTCGTGGCGAACACCGGCCTGCTGAAAGGCCATCGCGCGACCGCGCATTGGGCGACCGAAGGCCATCGCCGGGACGCGTATCCCGACACCGATTGGGTCGCCAACACGCGCTACGTGATCGACGGAACGATGGCGTCGAGCGCCGGCATCAGCGCCTCGATCCCGATGTCGCTCGCATTGCTCGAATCGATCGCGGGCCGCGACCGCGCGGAAAGCGTCGGCGCGCAGTTCGGCGTCGAACGCTGGTCGTCGAAACACGACAGCGACGCCTTCCACCTGCGCACCGGCACGCTTGGGCCGTTCGTGAAGGTCAACGCAGCGAACAAGTGGTTCCATGGCACGCAACGCCTGGGCCTCCCGCTGCAGGCCGGAATCGACGATGTCTCGCTCGCATTGACGGCCGATGCGTATTCGCGGACGGGGCGCAGCGTGGCCTACGGATTCGCGGCGGGCGAAGTGCGCGGCCGGTCTGGTCTCACGTGGTTGCCCGAGACCGCGGCCGTGCCGGATGCGCGGCACCGCATCGATGCGATTCCCGCCGCGCCCGGCGTCCCGCTGTTCGACGCCGTGCTCGCTTCGATCGACGGGCGATACGGCCGCACGACCGCGAAGGGCGTCGCGCTCGACTTTGAGTACCCTTGGGTACCCGCGCAGCGATGAACGCGCGCACGGAGAACGGCATGACGACTCGCACGATCGCGGTCACCGCCTACGACCACATGAACCTGCTCGACCTGACCGGTCCGTTGCAGGCGCTGGCGACCGCAAATCGCCTGGTCGCGCCCGAGTCGCGCTACGCCGTCCACGTCGTGTCGGCCGACGGCGGCCCGATCACGACGGGCTGCGGCTTGCAGGTGGTGACGGCTTCCTTCGAATCGTTGGAAGGCCGCCGCGTGGATACGTTGATCGTGCCCGGCGGCTGCGCGGGGTCGCGCTTCGAGGCGCCCGCGGCGCTCGCGCAGTGGGTGGCGCGCATGGCGCCGGACGTGCGCCGCGTGTGCTCGGTGTGCACCGGCGCCTTCGTGCTCGCCGAAGCGGGCCTGCTCGCGGGCCGCCGCGCGGCGACGCACTGGCATTGGGCCGAGCAACTGGAAGAACGATTCCCGTCGGTGCACGTCGATGCCGACCGCATCTTCCTGAAGGACGGCGCGATCTGGACTTCGGCCGGCGTCAGCGCGGGCATCGACATGACGCTCGCGCTGATCGAGGAAGACCTCGGGCACCGGGTCGCGATCGACACCGCGCGCGAGCTCGTCGTGTTCGTCAAACGCGCCGGCGGCCAATCGCAATTCAGCGTGCCGTTGAAGGCGCAGGCCAGCCGCGATGCGCGCTTCGCCGACCTGCACGCGTGGATGGCGGCGAACCTGCGTGGCGATCTGCGCATCGAAGCCCTCGCCGACCGCGCAGGCATGAGCGCACGCACGTTCGCCCGCACGTACACCGCCAACGTGGGCCGCACGCCGGCGAAGACGGTGGAGGCGATGCGACTGGAATCGGCGTCGCGGTCGCTCGAGGAGACCGACCTGCCCCTGAAGGCCGTCGCGACCGCCGCGGGTTACGCGGATGAACAAGCGTTGCGCCGGGCCTTCCAACGCCAGCTGGGCGTGGGGCCGAACGACTACCGCGCGCGTTTCTCGCGGCATGCGGTCGCGTCCTGAAGCCGGCGGATCAGGCCAGCCCTTCGGCCGCGCGCACGCCCCACCACGCGGCCTCTTCGAAGATCGAGTACCCCGACAGATCGGCGTGCGCGATGCGCACGCGACCGTCCAGGCCGCGCAGCGCCGCGAGCCCTGCATTGTCGAGATAGCCCGGCGTCGGTATCGCCATCGCGTGGCCGCGCACGGTGATGGAGAGCTGTTTCGTGCGCCGCCACAACTGATCGCCGTAGGCCGACGACAAATCCGATGCCGCCTCCGCTCGCAGCTCCTCCGCCGAGGCACGCATGAGCCATGTGCGCGCCTGTTGCGGCGATATGCGATCGAGCGATTGGTACGCCGTGAACACGCTGCGCGCAGCCGGCGCGACGCGCAGCAACTGGTGCGTGGAGACGACATAGCCGAGCCCGCGTCCGCCATGCACGACGTTGTCCCAGGCCAACGTTTCGCCCGGCAACTCGGTCGGGTAACCGTCGACGAGGAAATTGGAAACCAACCACGCGGCGTGCGGGCTCGCGTGCGTCGCGGGGTCATACCCGCTGTCGCGCATGCCGGGCCAGATGCGGGCGAGCACATGCAAGGGCATCGCGCTGACGGCGTGGTCCGCGCGAATGGTTTCGGCCGCGAGTGTGGCGCCTTCGTGGTACGCACTCACGACGTCGACGCCGTTCGCATGATCGGCGATGCGTGCGGCAAATCCCGGCCGCAACCACCGTTCATGCCCCAACCGCCGCGTGGTCGCCGCGCGCATGCGGGCGATCAATTCCGACAGCCCGCCCGGCCAGGTGAGCACGGCTTCGTCGGAGGCGTTCGACGCCTTGCCGTCGCGGCTCGCGAAGTAATGCAAACCCGCCCACGCCGAAACGGTGTGCGTCGATGCGCCGTAGTCGTCGCGGCAGCAGTAGTCGAGATACCAGCGCAAACCGGGCGCGGTGTAACCGTGGCGATCGAGCCAATGCGCGAAGGTCTCGCGATCCAGCGCGCGCCATTCCGCGTCGGTGGACGAGAGCGCGACCGGAATCGCGAAGAGGCGTCGGCCATCGCGCCCGCGCCGGACACGCAATGCATCGACTTGCGCGAAGAAACGTTGCTGCTGTTGCAGCGCGTCGACGCCCAAGCCTTTCGTCGGCAGCGCGTCGCTTTCCCATCGCCCGTCGCGCAGCCAGCGTTCCTTCGGCGAGTGCGACAGTGCGGCTTCGTCATAGTAAGGCGCTCGCGTGTGTTCACCGCGCAGCAGCACACCGACGTCGGCGAGCAGCGCACGCACGTGCGCCCTCTCGGTCGAAGGCAACGGCAGGTAGTGCGCGCCCAACGGACACGCGAGCACATCGTCGCCCGCGCCGCCCGGATTCGCCGAGGAGGCGTTGCCGCCGTACTCCGGGCCTTCCAGCAGCACGAAATCGCGCCGTCCCGCGCGCGCCATCGCCCATGCGCAGGCCATGCCCGCGACGCCCGAGCCGAGGATGACCACGCCGGTGCGCAGCTCGCCGCGCGGCGCCGGCATGGCCGTCGCATCGCGCAGCGCGTGGCCTTCGCGCATGCCGGGATAGCGCACGTCGGCCTTCACGGGCGAGACGCGATTGAGATGCACCGCCCCCAGCCCCGCCGCACCGATCACGCCCGCGTGCGCGGCGCCGATCAGGAACGTGCGCCGCTTCATCAGCGGATCACCCGCCGCCAGTCCTCGTCGAAGTAGCGCACGAGCGTCTGTTCGTCGAGGCGGTTGGCGGGCATCGTCAGGCGCGGATTGTCCTTCGGGAAGACGAACAACTCGCGCATCGTCTCGGCGTCCAGGAAGCGCGTGGGCACCGTCAGCTTGCGCGGAATCGCGTAATCGCCGCGATGCCCGGCGAGGATGAAGCCCCAGTCGCCGAACGACGGGACGTCCGCGTGATACGGCCACGTGTGCAGGCCGGCTTCGCGCAGGGTCGCGTCGATGCTCCAGAACGAGCGCGGCGCGAAATACGGCGAGGTCGATTGCACGACGAGATAACCGTTCGCCGACAGGTGCCGTTTCATCAGGCGGAACATCGGCACCGAGTACAGGCGCCCGATGCCGAAGTTCGACGGATCCGGGAAGTCGACGACGATGAAGTCGTACATGTCGCGGTTGGATTCGAGCCAGCGGCCGGCGTCGTCGTTCACGACCGTGACACGCTTGTCCTTCAGCGAGCCGTGGTTCAACGCCACCAATTCCGACGAGGTCGAGAACATGCGCGTCATCGCCGGATCGAGGTCGACGAGCGTGACGTGTTCGACCGACTGCGTTTTCAGGATCTCGCGCACCGCGAGCCCGTCGCCGCCGCCGAGGACGAGCACGCGTCGCGCACCGGGCAACGCCTGCAATCCCGGATGCACGAGCGCTTCGTGATAGCGGTGTTCGTCCCGCGAGGAGAACTGCAGGTTGCCGTTGATGTACAGGCGCAGGTCGTCCTGCCAGCGCGTGACGATCAGGCGCTGGAACGGCGTCGACTCGGCGTGCACGATTTCATCGCCGTAGACGCCCTTCTCCGCCCACGCGGTCATGCGCCCGGAGAACGCCAGGCCCGTGGCGAGCACCCCGAACACGAGCACGCCACGCGCGAGTTGCTTGCGCGGCTGCGTCAGCTCGGTGCGGAACGCCGACGCCGTCCAGAGCGCGACGCCCGTGTTGGCGAGGCCGAAGAGGAACGAGGTGCGCAGCAGTCCCAGGTGCGGCGCGAGCAACAACGGGAAGACGAGCGATACCACAAGCGCACCGAGGTAATCGAAGGTCAACACGCGGCTCACCAGCTCGCGGAACTCCGCGCGGCGCCGGTTGAAGATGCGCATCACCAACGGGATCTCCATGCCGACCATCAGGCCGATCAGGAAGACCATCACGTACAGCGCGGTGCGGAACGGCGTGGACAGCCACGCGAAGACGAGGAACAGGATCGCCGCCGACGCCCCGCCGAGCAGACCGATCAGCATTTCCAGGTCGATGAATCGGTCGAGCACGTCGTCGTCTTCGACGTAGCGCGAGGCCCAGGAACCGATCCCCATCGCGAACAGGTAGCACCCGATCACCGAGGAGAATTGCAGGATCGAGTCGCCGAGCAGGTAGCTGGCGAGCGCACTGCTGATCAGTTCGTAGCCCAATCCGCAGGACGCGACGATCAGGACGGAGAGGATGAGGGCGCGATCGCGCATCGTGGGCCAGGTTCGAAGGAAGCGTTCGGCGCACGTCCCCGGGCCGCGCGGCTACTGTATCGGCTGCGCAAGCCCCGGCCAACTGGCATACTCGCGGCGACTTCGGGGGGAGGTTGACAATGCCTGCTGTGATCGACGCCGCGGTGCCGTACCTGGCGTATCTGTTGTCCGCGCTGATGATGCTGGCGGTGTTCCTCGTCCTGTATACGCGGGTCACGCGCTTCGACGAGCTCAAACTGATTCGCGAAGGCAACGCCGCGGCCGCGCTCTCGCTGGGCGGCGCGATCCTCGGATTCAGTTGCACGCTCGCCTTCAGCATCGCGCTGCATGCCAGCTGGCACCTGTTCCTCGTGTGGTCGGCCGCCGCGATGATCGTGCAGGTCGTCGCCTACGCGTGCGTGGCGCGTGCGCTGCGCCACATGAACCAGGCCATCCACGATGGCAACGCCGCCATGGGCGGCGTGATGGGCGCCATCTCCGCAGGCGTGGGCGTGATCAACGCCGCCTGCCTGACCTGACACGCACACTTTTTACCGAGGGCATTCGCCATGGGTATCGGTTCGTTCATCCGCAAGCAATTCATCGACATCCTCCAGTGGGTCGAGGACGGCGACGGCGTACTCGCCTGGCGCCATCCCATGGAGGACATGGAGATCCAGTACGGCGCCAGCCTGACGGTGCGCGATTCGCAGATGGCGGTGTTCGTCAACGAAGGCAAGATCGCCGACGTCTTCGGACCGGGCATGTACAAGCTCACGACCAAGACGCTGCCGGTGCTCACGGCGCTGAAGAACTGGGACAAGCTGTTCGAATCGCCGTTCAAGTCGGACGTGATTTTCTTTTCCACGCGCCTGCAGCTCGGGCGTCGCTGGGGCACCGCGCAACCGGTGACGATCCGCGACAGCGAGTTCGGCATGGTGCGCGTGCGCGCGCACGGCGTGTACAGCTACAAGGTGTCCGACGTCACCAGGTTCTACAAGGAGATCGCCGGTACGCGCGCGGTCTACACCGTCGATGATCTCGAAGAACAACTGCGCAACCTCGTCGTCGCCTCGATGGCCGACACGCTGGGCAACGGCGGCGTGCCGTTCCTCGACCTCGCCGCCAACCAGGCGGTGATGGCGCAGCGCATGCAGCAGCAGATGACGCCGGTGTTCGAGCGTTACGGCGTCGCCCTGGAGAACTTCGCGGTCGAAAGCGTGTCGCTGCCGGAAGAATTGCAGAAGGCGCTCGACCGCCGCATCGCGCAGGGCATGGCGGGCGAACTGGGCGAGTTCACGCGTTACCAGACCGCCACCGCCATTCCGATGGCCGCGCAGAACGAAGGCGGCCTCGCAGGCGTCGGCGCGGGTCTCGCGGCGGGCGCGTTGCTGGGCCAGGCGATGTCGCAAAGCATCGCGCAGCCCGCGCAACCGGCCGCGCCGGGCGCGGCGCCTGCCGCCGCGGCCGTCGATCCGGTCGCCAAGCTCCAGCAGCTGAAAAAGATGCTGGAACTCGATCTGATCACCGCGGCGGAATACGACGCGGCGAAGGCCGCGATCCTGCGCGCGATGGCCGGCTGACGATGCAGGCATTCCTGTGCCCCCAGTGCGGGGCGGCGGTGAAATTCGAATCCGCGGGAGCGGTGATGGTCGTGTGCGCGGCATGCCGCAGCACGATCACGAAGGACGCCGACGCCGCACGCGCCACGGGGCACATGGCCGCGGTGATCGAAGACGCCTCGCCGGTGCAACTGCGCACGCGCGGCAGCAACGGCGCGCGCAAGTTCACGGTCGTCGGCCGCTTGCGCATGGCCTACGGCGAAGGCGCATGGAACGAGTGGTACATCGCCTTCGACGACGGCACCGATGGCTGGCTTTCCGACGCATCGGGCCAGTACGCGGTGTTGCGCCGCCTCCCCGATTCGGAACTGAAGGCGCCGCTGCCGGCCTACGCGAAGTTGTCCGTCGGCGAGCCGGTGCAGATCGGCGAGACCTGGTTCCTCGTTTCCGACCGTCGCGAAAGCCGCTGCATCGGCGGCGAAGGCGAATTGCCGGTCAACGCAGCCGATGGTTGGACTGCGCACGCGGCCGATTGCCGCAAGGGCAATGCGTTCGCGACGATCGACTATTCCGACGGCGCGCCCGTGGCCTACGTGGGCATGTCCGCCAATCGCACGGATCTCGACAAAACCACGTTGCGCAGCAACGAGGACGTCGCCGAAACCACGGGGCGGTATCGCGGCAATATTATGCCGCTGGATTGCCCCAACTGCGGCGGCGCGATCACCATCGTCGCGGCGATGGCCACGCAGGTGGTGTGTCCGTCCTGCAGCTCGTTGCTCGATTGCAGCGGCGAGCGCACGGAAATCATCGAAGCGCACAAGCGGTCGGCGACGTTCAAGTCCACGTTGCCGCTCGGCGCGCTGGGCAAGTTCGAAGTCGACTACCGCATCATCGGCATCATGCGCTGCGACGTGCCGCGCGACATGACCGAGCCGGCGTGGACCGAATACCTGCTGTTCAATCCCGAGCGCGGTTACCTGTGGCTCGTGGAGACGGAGGAAGGCTGGTCGCGCGTCACCGTCAGCGACGAATGGCCGACGTCGGTCACCGACAACCACGTCGTCTTCCGCGGCAAGCCGTGGCCCAAGCTGTACGAGTACGGCTCGAAGGTCACCGCGGTGTTCGGCGCGTTCAACTGGCGCGTCCGCAAGGGCGACACCAGCAACGTCACCGACTTCCGTGGGACGCGGGAAACGCTGACGCGCGAGCAGACGGCCGAAGAAGTGACCTGGTCGGTCGCACAGCCCTTGCACATCACCAAGCTCGCCACCGCGTTCCGCATGCCGGAACTGGCGGCCGCACTGCAGGCCAAGGCCATCGCCAGCGCGAAACGCTCGCCGTTCTCGTCCGATGACGACGACAGCGACGACCAGTTCAATCCGCTGAGCATCGCGGCGTACGCGTCGATGGCGTTGTTCGTGTTTTCCGAAGCGCTCACGTGGGCCGCGATCTTCTTCGGAGTCATCGCCGTGTGGGCGCCGTTGTTGATCCTGTGGTGGAAGAACGAGGAACTCCCGTGAAGCGCCTGCTCTACTTCCTCTACGTGTGCGCCATCATGCTGATCGTCTTCGTCGCCGGTCGCGAACGCGACGGCGAGCGCAGCTGGAGCAACTCCACGGGCCGCGGTTACTACTCAGGCGGCGGGCACAAGTAGGGGCGGCTCAGTATTCGACCAGCGCGATGCCGATCGCGCGGTGCGACGAGTACTCCTCGCGCACGCTGCGGCAATACGGGCCGTTCATCTCGAATCGACGGCAGACATCGGGGCGCGATTCGTAGATCCCGCAACACATGCGCGACGAATCCAGGGCGACGCACCAGCCTTCTTCGTCGCGGGCCATCATCGTCAGGCCGTCGCGGTGTTCCAGCAGATGGCCGGGGACGCGGTCTTCCGGCATCACCAGGACGGTCAGCCGGCAACACACCGCGTCGCAACGGCTGCAATGGGCGGGCTCGTCGTGCATGCCGCCATCTTAGGCGCACCCCCGTGAGCGGCCCGGCACGTTCACGGGCACACCGGCCGTGACTGGACTATAGTGGGGGCGCATTCGGTGCCCTCCGGCATCGTGTCCCGAGCCTCCGTGCAGCTCCCGCGAGGCTCAACCGTGCCCACATCCCCGAAAGCAAGACACGCGACCTTCGACCGGAAACCGGCTTCCAAGGCGGCCCTGACGCATGAACAGCTCACGGCCGACCTGGAACGCTTCCGCGCCGACGGCGGCCACATCGAGAAACTCGGCAACACCAATTCGTTGCTGAAGGTCGGCATGGCGGCGACGCAGGCAACCCCCGCGAGCCCGACCCGCCAGGGCGGATCGCGCCAACCCTGATCGGGAGACATCCATGAAAGGCATGGATCGCAAGAAAGAAACGAAGAAGAAGCCGGCGAAGACCAAGAAAGAAAAGCGCGACGAGAAGAATGTGAAAAAGGCGACGCGGGGATTCACGCCGACCTGAGCCGTTCGCTCCAGCCGCGGCGCACGGTCACGACGCCGCGGGCCGCACGCACCGATAGTCCTTCTTCCACCGCATCGCTTCGGTGGCCGCCACCATCGACTCGAACATCGCCGGCGCGATGTCGCCGGTGGCGTTGAGCGTGATGGAAACCTGGCATCCGTTGTGTTCCATCGCCCAGGCGACCGAGCGCAGGTTCACGCCCATGACCTGTCCTTCTTTTTCGTAGCGGGCCGCGGGCACGCCGTCGATCTCGATACGGTCGGTCGTGAACGACACGCCATCGCCGAATGGCGTCGCGTCGGCCGCCTCGCCGCGCAGGTCCATCGGCGCCGCGCCGGCCGGCGCGTAGATGACCGAGAACACAAGGACGAACGTATTCGCCGGGCCGTCGATCGAGACGTACATGCCCGGCTCGCCCCTGCCGAAATCGCGCGTGTCTTCGCGAAAGGTCACTTCGGTACCGGCGGGCACCTGCAAAGTGGCCATCGGTGTTTCGTACGCGCTCGCGACAGGCGGCGCGCAGTCGACCGGCGAAAACACCAACGGTGGCGCGTCGAGCGTCCCCTGCAGCCGGCCTGCGGCATCCCGGCGCCACGCGCGCGAGATCTTCGGCATCTGCCCGACGTCGGCGAACTGATCGCCGAATGCAACGGTGTCCATCGAGGGTTGCCACGTCCCGTATTGCTCGCCGAGGCGGCCCGCCGCCGCGCTTTCGCGCACGAGCGTGTAGCCGCCGGCGCGTAGCCGCAGGTTGTAGTGCGGCCCGCCGGCGGACTCGGTGGCTTCGAAACATTGCACCGAGCCGGCGAGCAGCGGATTCGACGGCTCGATCCACGGCGCCGGATCGTCCGCTGGCGCTTTCGAACACGCCGCGAGCGCGACGAGCGTCATCGACACGCACAGCCGGTATCGCATTGCGAATCCCCCGCGGCCCCCCTGCCGCCCGGGGTCATTCTGCCTCAATCGTGAGGCCGGTCACGCGACCGTGGGGGTTTTCCCGGACGCCGGGATGCGACCCGCTCGATAGCCTGAGGGCATGATCGAAAAGCCCCCCGCACTCGCCGACCACAGCCTCGATCTGCTGCTGAAATTCGAAGGCGTCGTCCGCGAGGTCTTCCACGGCGAAACGTGGCGCGACGTCGAGCCCTTCATCGCCCGCGCGTTCGCGCTGCTGGAGCTCGACCACGAAGTCGGCGTGTGGCATTGGACGCGGGATTACCTGCAGGCGACCTGGCGCAGCTGACGCGCGATATCACGGCGCAAGCTCCGCCGCCGTCGGCGCCCGGCCGACGCCGTGCGGTTCGATGAATCCCGTCGCGATGCCGAGCGCGACGAGCCCGATCAAGGCGACCGACAACGCGATGCGCTTGGTCAGTGCATTGACCGTGCGCCGGGTCGTGCCTTTGTCGGCCAGCATGTAATACAGGCCCGCGCCGAGGTTGTAGAGGATGAGCGCGAGGAACGCGACGATGACGAGGGTCTTCATTGGGGGGCCTTTCGGAGAAAATTGCGGCGGACGAAGAACGCGAGGGTCATGACGCCGAGGAACACGCCGTAGGACACCGCTGTGGCGAGCACCTGCGGCCACATCGCGTCGACGCTGGTATCGCCGAACCGCACGCTCAACTGCGTGCTCGCGACGGTCGCCACGGTGGCGAGCGCCAGGCTGCCGACGTCGAACGCCCAGCGCGCGCGCGTGCGCGGCCAGGACGGGTACGCGCAATAGAGCACCGCGAGGATCACGTACCACGGCAGGAAAAGAATGAAGGCCAGGTTGAGCTGGACGGTCTCGTTCATCGGGGTCAACAGGCGCTTGATCGGAGTGCTAGCCTAGGCCTCCAGTCACAGATTCGCCCTGATCAGATCCGGGGTGAAAAAACCGCATCAGATGGCCCACGACTTCGATGAAACGCTACGAGGCCCTCGCGGCCGACATCGCCGCATCGATCCATAACGGCACCCTGAAGCCCGGCGCCAAGCTCCCGTCCGTGCGGCGGGCTGCCGTTAGCCGCCATGTGAGTCCGGCCACGGTGTTCGAGGCGTATTACCTGCTCGAAGCCAAGGGCCTGATCCACTCGAAGAACCGCTCCGGCCATTACGTCTCGCAGGCGGCAAAGGCATTGCCGCCGGAACCGGAAGCCACCTCCCGGCCCGATGGGCAAGCCCGGCCCGTCGTGATCGGCGAACTGGTGCTCGGGATCCTGGAGTCGGCGATGACGCGCGACGTCGTGCCGCTCGGCTCCGCATTCCCGAGCCCGCTGTACTTTCCGCTCGCGCGCCTGGGGCGTGCCACGTCGGCCGCCATCGCCGACCTCGACCCGTGGAGCACCGTCGACGACCTGGCGCCGGGCAGCAACGCGCTGCGCCAGCAGATCGCGCTGCGTTACCTGGTCGACGGCATCAAGATCGGGCCGGAGCAGATCGTCGTGACCAACGGCGCGATGGAAGCGTTGAACCTGTGCCTGGCTGCGGTGTGCCAGCCCGGCGATACCGTGCTGGTCGAATCGCCCTGCTTCTACGTGTGCCTGCAGGCGCTCGAACGGCTCGGCCTGCATGCGGTGGAAGTCGCGACCGATCCGCGCGAAGGCATCGACCTCGCTGCACTGGAAGCGGCCATCGTGCGCCATCGCCCGAAGGCGTGCTGGGTGATGACGAACTTCCAGAATCCGCTGGGCAGTTCGATGCCCGAGGCGAAGAAACAAGCGCTCGTCGAACTCGTGACGCGCCACCGTTTGCCGCTGGTCGAAGACGACGTGTACGGCGAGTTGTATTTCGACAATCGCAGGCCTGCTCCGACGAAGCGCTTCGATCGCGAAGGCTGGGTCATGCATTGCAGCTCGTTCTCCAAGACGCTGGCACCGGGCTATCGCGTCGGATGGGTGAGCCCGGGCCGATTCCTGCGTGAAGTGACCTACCAGAAGCTCACCACCTCGCTCGCCACGGCGCTGCCCGTTCAACTCGGCATCGCGCGCTATCTCGAACGCGGCAGCCACGAAAAGCACCTGCGCGAGTTGCGCCTGACACTGCGCAAGAACCGCGACGACTACATCGACGCGATGAGCCGGCATTTCCCGTCGGGCACGAAAGTGAGCCGCCCTGCCGGCGGCTACTTCCTCTGGGTGGAAATGCCCGAAGACGTCGACACCATCGCCCTGCACCGCACCGCCATGGACGCCGGCATCAGCCTCGCACCGGGCGTGATGTTCTCCGCCTCGCGCGGCTTCGGCGCCAGCGTGCGCATCAATTACGGACACCCGCTGACGACGCGCGTCGACGCGGCGTTGCAAACGGTGGGGCGCGCGGCGATGCGGCTGTCCAAATAGGCGATGATGCCGGCACCGGGGAGGGGAAGCCGATGACCGCAACCATCGTGATCGCGCTGGCCGTGCCGCTCACCTACGCGGCGATGGTCGCCATCGAGCGCTTCGCGCGCACCGGTTGGCGCTGGCCCGAGCGGTCCGGTTGGCAGGCGACCGGCGTGCTGTGTTTCGGATTGCTGGCCCTGGTCAACGGCGCGGTCTCGGCCGCGATGGGCCGCGTGTTTCCCGGCGTGCATCTGTTCGATGGCGCGGCCTGGGGCATCGCCGCGGGCACGGTCGTCGGCTACCTGCTGCTCTCGCTCGGCAACGCCGTGTTGCATGGCGCCTATCACCACTTCGACGTGTTGTGGCGCCACGTGCACCGCATGCACCACGCACCGCAGCGGCTCGATGTGGCCGGCGTGATGTATCAGACGCCGCTGGAGATGGCGGCCAATGCGGTGTTGTTCTTCGTGGTCACGCGGCTGCTGTTGGGGCTCGATCCGGTCGCGACGATGGCGTGCGCCTACATCGGCGCGTTCTACGGGATGTTCCAGCACTTCAACCTGCGCACGCCGCGCTGGCTGGGGTGGTTCATCCAGCGGCCCGAAGCGCATTGCGAACACCATCGCCGCGGCGTGCACGCCGGGAACTACAGCGACCTGCCCTTGTGGGACATGCTCGCGGGCACGTGGCGCAATCCGGCCGATTTCGAAGGCGAGCTGGGCTTCGAGACGCCGCGCGCATGAATCTCGCCGCCCAGTCCGTGCGCGCAAGCGAACACGCATTCCCCATCTTGCGATGGGTGTTGCTCGCCTGGCTCGCCGTCTACGTCCCCGCCTATGCGCACGCTTACGGCGCATGGCACTTCCTGATGCTGTGCAACCTCGGCGTGCTGCTCACCGTGGCGGGCATCGTGTTCGACCGTCCGCTGCTGCTGGGGAGCCAGGCCGTCGCGGCGCCCGGCATCTTCGTGGCATGGATCGCCGATGCGGGCGTTCGATTGGCCACCGGCGCGCACTTGCACGGCGGGACCGCGTACATGTGGGACCCCGCGGTTCCGGTGCTCGTGCGCGTGCTGTCGCTGTATCACCTCGCCTGGCCGTTCGTGCTCGCCTGGGCGCTTGACCGGCGTGGCTACGACCGGCGCGGACTCTGGCTGCAATTGGGCATCGCGGCCGCGACGTTCGCCGTCGGCGTCGTGCTCGCATCGCCGACGGAGAACCTGCAATACGTCTGGCACGCACCGGGAGCGACGGTCGCGGTGCAGTCGCCTTGGACGCGCGCGTGCGTGTTGTTCGCGTCGCTCGCGGCGGTTTACGTCGTCACGCACGTGGCGCTGACGTTGCTGTTCGCGCGCCGCGCGCCGCGTGCATTCCGCCTGCGCGCACCGGTAGGATCGGGCCGATGACCGGGACCGCCCTCACCTTGGTGCTCGCTGCCGCGTTGCTGCCTTACGTGGCGTTGGCGCTGTACGACGGCTGGCTGCATGAGAAGGCGCGTCGCGTCCCACGCGTCGAACAGGCGTTGCACGCCCTGCTCTTCGTCACGGGTGTCGCATTCGTGTCCGGCGTTTTCACCGGACGCAGTTGGCTGGCGGTGCCGGCGCTCGGGGTGTTCGCGTTCGCCGCGATCTGGGACGAATGGGGCTTCCATGGTCCGCTCGATGTGCGCGAGCGTCGATTGCATTACGTTGCGTACGCCTGCTTCGCGGCCTTCGTCGCGGTGGCTTGCGGGACCGGTGCGCTGCGGTGGCCGTGAGGCCGGACCTGCAACTCGCGTACTCGGGCATGGTGCTGCTCGGGCTGATCCTGTTACTCGTGTTCCGGCCGGCGGGGCACTACGGTTCGGTCGAACGCAAGCAATATTGGCGCCTGCAATTCATCACGCTCTTCGCCGCACTGATCGGCGCGAAGTTCGCCGTGCTGATGGGCGACGGGCGCTGGCCGCTCGTGCCGTTCCATGATTGGATCGGTTTGCTTCTCTCGGGGCGTTCGATCGTCGGCGCGCTCCTGTTCGGGTTCCTCGCCGCCGAAGCCGCGAAGCCCCTGTTGCGTTATCCGCTTCCGCCCAACGATCGCTTCGCGCTCTTGCTGCCGTTCTCGATCGCCACCGGTCGCATGGGGTGCTGGATGGCCGGGTGCTGCGTGGGCATCGAATCGGACGGCCCCATCGCACTGGTCGGCGTGGATGGTGTGTCGCGCATTCCCGCGCCGTTGATCGAGATGGCCTTCCATCTCGCGTGCGGTGTATTGCTGATCGTGTTGTTCCGGGCGCGGTCGTTGCAGGGACGGTTGTTCGCGCTGTACCTGGTGGTCTACGGCGCGTTCCGGATCGTGTCGGAGTATTGGCGTGTCACGCCGAAAGACTTCGGCGGGTGGTCGGCGTATCAGTGGATGGCGCTGGCCATGATCCTGGCCGGCGGCGTCGCCCTGTACGCACGGCGCGGTTCGGGCATCATCGCGGCAAGACCGGCGGGGGGAACGGCATGACCGAATCGAACGAACCCGAACAACCGCAACGCAAGCCGCCGCCGGGCCCGCCCGAAATCCACGAAGCGTGGACGCGCCAGGATCGTGGCGGCGACAACACCGAAACCAAGGGGTTGGCGACCGGCTGCGGCATCGCCATCGCCGCCGTGGCGGTCTTCGTGCTCCTGTTCATCGGCATCTGCGGCCCGGCGTTCCGCTGATATGCCCGCCCTCCACCTGATCGATGCGGTCAAGCGCCGCCTGCACCGCGACATCGTCGCCGACCCGGTCCTGCACGCGCGCGTGCTGAACCTCTATCTGTGCGGCGAGGCCTACCCGCACGCAGTCGACGATTACTTTCCGATCGAGCACGTCGATTGCCCCGACCTGGCATCGACGATGCGCGCGCACATGCAGGACGAAGACAAGCACATCGCCCTGTACGCGAAGGCGATCGAGAAACTCGGCTGCGAGGTGATCGACCTGGACGACAGTGCGATCTTCAACGTGGTGATCCGCAGCCACACGCCGTCGCCCTGGCGCGTCGAGCCCGGGATGGACGCCGACGCGCGCAACGACCGCATCGCGAACTTCCTGGCGCACGCGCACTTCCTGGAGAAACGCGTGGCGCACTCGTTGGAAATGCACCTGGACGCCTGCGCGCATTCCCCTTCGCCCTACCCGGGCAAGGCGGTCTCCGCGGTACTGTCCGACGAAAACCGCCACGTGGCGTACACGATCGACGCGGTGCACGACCTCGTGCCGCGCCAACGTGCGAACGACATCCTCGCCGAGCATGCGCGTGCCGAGCGGCGTGCGAACCTGGATTTCTCCTCGCGCACGCTGCTGCGCTTGCTACGCGAAGAAGCCGATCATTGGCCGGCGGGACGCCGCCCGTTCTTCGGCGCGGTCGCGTGGGCCATGCGCAGGATGATCGCCGGTGCGTAGGCCGATCTCGCTTGCGTTGCAAGCAGCCGCGCCACCACGCGCGCTCGACGCGCGCCTGGAAGATCTCGCGGTTCCATTGCGCTCGCTCGACGAGCCCGCCGTGCGCGCCGCGTTCGCTTTGGACGCCAGCGACGCGCTGCTGAAGACCACGCTCAGCCTGTGCCCGACGTGCTTGTCGCACGTACCCGCGGCCGTGCTGCAACGCGGGCGCCAGGTGTGGTTGCACAAACGCTGCCCGGCGCATGGGCCGAGCGCGGCGGTGATCGAGAACGACATCGCCTTCTACCGCGTATCGAGCAAGGACCGCTGGGGCCGCATCTACGGCGGTGCGCAGCGGTTCGACATTCCGGCGTTCGGCGGCGCCTGTTGCGGGCCGGGCGAAAGCTGCGGGCCTGTATCGCCGTCGGCGGACGACGCCGTCGGGACGGACGCGCCCGCGCACGATTTCAGCGACCAACAACCGAACAAGACCTGCACCGTCCTGGTCGAAGTGACCGACGCGTGCAACCTCGCCTGCCGCGTGTGCTATTCGGATTCCAAGGGCGATCGCGTGTTGCCGCTCGAGGTGTTCAAAACGCACGTCGCCGCATTGGTCGCGCGCAAGCAGCGGCTGGATTCGGTGCAGCTCACTGGCGGCGAGGCCAGCCTGCATCCGCAGTTCTGGGAACTGCTCGAATGGCTTTGCGCGCAGCCGGCGGTGGGCAAGGTGTACCTGCCCACGAACGGACTGCTGTTCAACCGCCCCGGATTCGCGCAGCGGCTCAAGCCGCTGCGCGAACGCGTGCTCGTGCTGCTGCAGTTCGACGGCCGCGACACGGGCGCCAACCCCGTGCTGCGCAAGGCCAAGCCGGAACGCCAGCGCGAGACCTTGATCCGCACGCTCGACAAGCTGGGCATCGCGATGCAGTTGACAATGACGCTCAGCCACGGCGTGAGCGAGGACGACATCGCGTGGGTCGTCCAGCAAGGCCTGCGCCACCGCAACGTGCGGCTGATCGCGATGCAACCCGCGTTCTTCTCCGGCCGCTACGAACTGGGTGGCGAGGCGACGCAACGCCTGACGCTCAGCGATTGCGTGAAGGGCGTCGTCGCCGGCATGGGCGGCAAGGCGCGCACCGAAGACTTCATGCCGATCCCGTGCAGCCATCCGAACTGCGGATGGGTGACCTTGTTCGCGCGCCGGTTCGGCATCGTGCGCAACATCGCGCGCAACGTCGACCTCGATGCGGTGATGAACGACGTGGCGTACAAAACGCTGCTCGACAAGGAGCAGATGCGCGGGATCGTCGGTACCAAGGGGTCGCTCGGCAGCCGCATCGCCGCGCGCGTCGGCCGGTGGCTGATCCGTCCGAAGGATGTCTTCGGCATCGCCATCAAGCCCTTCATGGACCGCTTCAGCTACGACCAGGACCGCGTGTCGGCGTGCTGCCACCACATCCTGGACACGCACGGCAACGCAGTGAGTTTCTGCGAATACAACGCCCGGCTGCGCCACGCCGATTCGTGGTCGCGGTTCCCGGTACTGCCCTAGCGTCGAGTCAGCAGCACCCCGTGCCCGGCGCGCATTCGACGCCGGGCGGCGCCGGGCGCAGGTCGCAGCCGGCCTGGTCGGAGTGCACCGTCAGCGCACCCCAGGCGAACTCGATGGGTGTGCCCGCCAACGCACCGCACGTCGGATACAACCAGTGCTTGCGCGCCACCGACACATGGCAACAGAACACGGGCCGGTCGCCGCCCTGCTGCGCATGGCCCCACCCGAATCCCGTCCCGATGCGCACGACATCCTCGAACACCGCGCGCACCGCATCGGTTTCGGTACGAAGATCGACGCCGACGTGGTCGACGTACGGGCGCGGGCGACGCGCGTCGTCATCTTGCAGCGCTTCCTCCTGCGCGATGCGGATGTGCGAGAAGATCGCGTTGACGCCGTCTGGGAAGCAGAACTTCACGTAGCCCTCCCGGCGGTGGTCGAGCCGCGCGCCGGCATCGAGGAATGCGCCGACCGGCAGGGCATCGGTGTCCTCGACCTTGATGTGCAGGTGCAGCGAGTCCGCGCAGTCGATGGCGGTCGCGAAGGGCGAGGAGGCCTCGAACAACCATTCCACCCCGCACGCCTCGTCGGCCTTCAGCAGGCCGCAATCGCGCAACGTGTCCAGGCTGGAAGCGATGACGGCGGCCATGCGGGAACTCGAGTGGGGATGTTTGCCGATCCTAGGGCGGCATCGCGCACGACTCAACTGCCGGACGCGGCGTCGCGCGTCGGGTGCGGGCCCCGTCGTGGGCTGCGTCGTCGAACACCTGCCGGATGCGCGTGCATGCGCGCTCCATCGTGTACCGCGCTTCCACTTTCGCGCGCGCGGTCTTTCCGGCCAGCCACGCCGCGGTGCGGTCGCCTCGATAACGCAGGAGCGCGGCGGCGAATGCGTGGGTGTCCGCGTAGGGCACGATCACGCCGGCATCGTCTTCGACCAGCTCCACCGCGCCGCCGGCATTGGCGAAACACACGATCGGCTTTTCGAGGCGGGCCGCTTCGAGGCACACGAGCGGGAAGGGATCTTCGCGGGACGTGAGCGCGAAGACGTCCATCGCGGAGAGGTAGGCATCCGCCTGCACTTGCGGGCCGGAGAACGTCACGCGTCCGCCGATCTCCATGCGCGCCAGGTCGTGGCGGATGCGCCGGAGCTCCGACTCGGAGCCGCCCCCGACCCACAGGAAATGGATGTCGTCGCAACGCCACGCCAGGTCGCGTGCGATCTGCAGGAACAGGTCGACGCCCTTGCGCCATTCGATCGTCCCGCATGCGCCGACGACGAACGCATCCGCCGCAATGCCCAGCTGCCTGCGCACGTGCACGGCATCGTCGATCGATCCGACGGGCTTCGCGAACCCATGGACGACGTCGATCGGTGCGGCGATCCCGCGCGCGCGCAACATCATCGCGACGGCTTCGGACACGACGAGGAAGCGATCGACGTGCCGGCACAGGTACGGGAAGCGCGCGTCCGTGAGCTCGCCTACCGCGTAGTCGAGTTCGTGCACCCACAGGAGCGTCGGCATGCCTGCGTGCTGGTAGCGTTCCAGGTGCGGCAGCGCCAGCACGGTATTGCCGACGACGAGGTCGTACCGTGCCTCGTCGCCGCGCGCGTCGTCGCGGATCAAACCCAGGCGCTCGCGTACGCGGTCCATGCCGCGCAGCCGCGGCGGCATCTCGATCCGCGGATGCAGCACCGTCGCCACTTCGGCGAAGTCGCCCTCCAGTTCGCCGCCGCGCAGCAACAGCACGTCGATGGCGCACGACTCGTGCGCCTTGAGCCAGCGCAGGAACTGCAGCAGCAGGAGCGGCGCGCCCGTGCGGCTGGCTTCGTGGGCGATGAACAAGAGCCGCTGCATGCGCGCACCCGGGAGTCGAACTTCGACACTAAGTGCGAGGCACGGCCGCCGCGAGTTCCAGTCAGGCGGGGCTGGCGAGGTCCAGTTCGGTTTCCTCGAGCGCATCGAGGCAACGTACGAAGATCGGGATCGCGTCGCGGATGTCCTGCAACGACACCGCGGCGAACTTGAACAGCAGCCCGGCGCGGTCCGGCGGATCGATGTATTCGGGGTCCACGGGGGCGATGCCCAGGCCGCGCCGACGCGCGATTTCGCGGAAGCGCTTGCCGTCCGCGCGCGTGCGGCCGCGCAACCACACCAACAGGTGCATGCCGGCGTGCGAATCGGCGATCTCGATGCGGTCGCCCGCCTGGCGGCGCAGGCCATCGATCAAGGCGTTGCGGCGGGCTTCCAGCGCTTCGCTGCTGCGGCGCATGTGGCGGTCGAAGCTGCCGTCGGCGATGAAGTTCGCCAGCGCGACTTGTTCGATGGCCGGCGAGCCGAAGTCGTGCAGCCACTTCGCCGCGACGAGGTCCCGTCGCAGTTGCGGCGGCATGACCATGTAGCCCAGGCGCAATGCCGGGAACATCGACTTGGAGAACGTGCCGACATAAATGACGCGATGGCCGTTGTCGAGGGAGCGCAAGGGCGGCAGCGCGGGCGTGCCGTAGCGGAACTCGCCGTCGTAGTCGTCTTCGAAGACCCAGCAACCGTGCTGCTCGGCGTAATCGAGCAAGGCGCGACGCCGCGCCATCGACATGATCGCGCCGCTGGGGAACTGGTGCGACGGCGTGACGCACACCATGCGTGGCGCCTGCGCCGGCAACAGATCGCAGCGCAGGCCGTGCGCGTCGACCGGCACGCCGGCGACCCGCGCGCCGTGCGCCTGCAACACCTGCCGGATCGCGAAGTACTGCGGCTCTTCGATGGCGACGTCTTCGCCTTCGTCCACAAGAACACGTGCCGACAGGGACATGGCCTGCTGCGTACCGCCGACGACCAGCACGTCGTCGGGCGTCGCGACCACGCCGCGACGGCGCATCAGCAGCTCGCAGATCGCTTCGCGCAAGACCGGTACGCCCTGCGCGTCGGCGTTGAACGGCGAGGTGTAGGCCGCGGCCTTCGAAAGCGCCCTGCCCCACGCCGTGGTGAGGACCGGGTTGGTCGAGGGCGTGCTGACGTCGAAGCTGTAACGCACGCCGGGAATCTTGTGGCTGGGCAGCGTGGCGTGGTCGTGGAACTCGCGCGCGCGACGCGCGTAGCGCGATTGCGGGGCGAGTTCGCCTGCCGGCGCGACGGCGCGTTGCGTTGCGCGCATCGCGCCTTCGGCGACGAAGATGCCGGAGGCCGCGCGCATTTCGATCACGCCTTCGACGCGCAGCTGTTCGTACGCGGCCACGACCGTGTTGCGTGAGATCCGCAGTTCGTGCGCGAGCCGGCGCGTCGAAGGCAGTCGCGTCCCGGCGGCGGTCCCCAGCGACACCATGCGCAGTGCGCGGGCCAGTTGCGCGTGCAGCGGCCCTTCCCCATCCAACTCCAGGTGCATCGATACTCCAAGGAAACCGCGAACTGCGCATTCGATCTTACGCAATCCACGCGCGATGCAGGCCAACGCGCATCTGGACCTTGGTCGTTCGCGTTCACTGGCGCTATTCGCGTGCGCTGCGTGCAAATAGTTTTGGATTCGTTACGCGAGGCGCGGACTTCCACCGCGAGCGTGACCCATTGCCAATTCAACCGCACACGGGGAGTTCCATTCCGATGAAGTCTCGCAGTCGCTCTTCCGCGCCACGATCCGCCCTTCGGCACAGCACGCTCGCGCTCGCGCTCGGGCTGTGCTTCGCCGGCGGCGTCCAGGCGCAAACCAACACGGCCGGCGCGATTTCCGGCCAGGCCAATTCCGGCGACACCATCACCGTCGTCAATCCGTCGACCGGTTTCTCGCGCACGATCACCGCGGGCGCCGATGGAAACTACCGCTTCTCGGCGCTGCCTACCGGGAATTACCAGGTGAGCCGCAATGGCGGCGCCGCCCGGTCGGTGAAGGTGAATGTCGGCACCGCCACCAGCGTGGACTTCATCGAGACGCTGGACGCGGTCGAAGTGGTCGGCGGTTCGATCAACCCGATCGACGTGTCCTCCGTCGAATCGAGCACCGTGCTGACGGCCGAACAGATCGCGAAGATCCCGGTGATCCGCAACGCCACCGACGTCGCGCTGCTCGCCCCCGGCACGGTGCGCGGCGATGCGGTGTACGGCAATCTCGCGTCGTTCGGCGGCTCGTCGGTCGCGGAGAACGCGTACTACGTCAACGGCTTCAACATCACCAACACCTTCAACAACCTCAACTTCGCGCAGATCCCCTTCGAGGGCATCGCCGAACAGCAGGTGAAGACCGGTGGCTACGGCGCCGAGTTCGGCCGCTCCACCGGCGGCGTGATCAACATGATCACCCGCCGCGGCACGAACGAATTCAAGGCGGGCGGCAACGTGTACTGGACGCCGAGCGCCCTGCGCGGCTCCGACCCGAACGTGTTCTCCAACGGCGGCCAGCCGGCCACCGGCAGCGTGGTGCCTTCGCAGATGATCGCGAACAACTCGCGCGACGACTACGGCACGCAGGTCACCGCGAACGTCTGGGCCGGCGGCGCGCTGGTGCAGGACAAGGTGTTCGGCTACGCGCTCGTCTCGTGGGACCAGATCACCGGGCAGTCGTCGTATCCCTTCGCCACCAGCGGCGCGCCGAGCTTCGACCAGGAAGACAAGTCGCCCAACTGGCTCGCGAAGCTGGACTGGAACATCAACGACGACAACCTGCTCGAATTCACCGCCTTCTCCGACAAGACCAAGACCGAACAGGATTACTGGCGCACGGGCCAGACCTCGCTCGGCAGCAACCTGTACAACGCCGGCGCGGCGCTGACGCGCGAGTCCTACCTCGGCCGCGTGTACGACGAGCGCGGCGGCACCAGCTACGTGGCCAAGTACACCGGCTACCTGACGGACAGCTTCACCTTGTCCGCGCTGTACGGCCACGGCGAGCAGAGCCGTTCGAACTACGCGATCGCCGCCAACGGCCTGCGAGCGGAATTCGGCGGCGACCTCAACACGCCGGCCACGGGCTGCCCGATCGTCACCGACAGCCGCACCAACCTCGACAACACCGGCGGCGCGCGCATCGCCGGCTGCAACTTCGTGGGCACGCTCGGCCGCCCCGATGCGAAGGACACGCGCGACCAGTACCGCATCGACGCCGAATGGCAGGCCGGCGACCACCTGTTGCGCTTCGGCTTCGAGCGCGATGATTTCGAAAGCATCGCGGGCCAGTCGTACGAGGGCGGCGCGGCCTACCTGTACCTCAACGACGAAGACTTCCAGTACGTGCGCCTGCGCCGGTTCGTGAACGGCGCCACCGTCGGCGTGTTGTCGGATGCCTTCTACCTCGAGGACACCTGGAACATCACCAACAACTTCCTGCTCTACGCGGGCATCCGTTGGGACAAGTTCGAGAACACAAACGGCCTGGGCGAGAAGTACGTGTCGATCGACGACCAGCTCGGGCCGCGCCTGGGCCTGTCGTGGGACGTGTTCGGCGACTCGACGTTCAAGGTGTTCGCCAACGCGGGCCGATATGCGCTGCCGTTGACCGCCACGGTCGCGGTGCGCGGCGCGAGCGCGTCGTTGTTCTCGGAGCAGTACTTCACCTACACCGGCGTCGACCCGTCGACCGGCGCGCCCACCGGGCTGGATCCGATCTCGAACATCAGCTACCTCAACAACGAGTTCGGCACGGCCAAGAATCCGAACGCGGTGACCTCCGGCGACCTCAAGCCGATGTACCAGGACGAATACATCCTGGGCTTCCAGAAGCAACTCACGGACCACATGTCGCTCGGCGTGCGCGGCATCTACCGCGATCTGAGCAGCGGCATCGACGATACGTGCGATTGGCGCCCCGTGCGCGACTGGGGCTTGCGCAACGGCTTCGTGCTGGGCGAGGACGGCAACCCGTTCATCACCGTGGGCGACAAGGAGAGCGCGAACCAGATGGCGTTCCTCAACCCCGGTTTCGCGGGCTGCCGCCTGTACAACCCGGGACGCGCGGCGACGTTCCAGATGGACGTCAACGGCGACGGCGTGTTCGAAAACGTCGCGCTGACCGCCGAGGAACTCGGCCAGAAGGCGAAGCGCACGTACAAGGCCGTCGAGATCTTCGCAGAAGGCCACTGGGACAAGTTCTTCATCCAAGGCTCGTACACGTGGGCCAAGAGCCTCGGCAACTCCGAGGGCGGCGTGAACTCCAACCTCGGCCAGGCCGATACGGGCACGACGGTCGACTTCGACTACCCCGAACTGATGTACGGCGCCTACGGCTACCTGCCGAACGACCGTCGTCATTCGTTGAAGCTGTTCGGCAACTACGAGTTGAACGACCAGTGGTCGGTCGGCGCGAACCTGCTGGTGCAATCGGGGCGCCCGGTGAGCTGCATCGGCGTGTACGGCAACGACCCGACCGGTTACCAGAACAACTACTACTCGTGCAGCCCGAACCCGGGCGTGGTGGTCACCAGCCCCGGCACCGGCGGCCCGGTGCGCGACAACGGCACGACGCTCGTGCCGCGCGGCACGTACGCGCGCACGCCGTGGACGCGCACGCTGGACCTCAACGTCGCCTGGCGTCCTGCCTTCGCGGATGGGCACCTGACGGTGAAGGCCGACGTGTTCAACGTGTTCAACGAACATGGCGCGACCTCGATGAACGAGTTCGCCGAAAACTCCGCGGGCTCGCAGCGCTACTACCTCGCCTTCAACACGCCGGCGACATTCCAGGCCCCGCGCTCGGTGCGCCTGATGCTGCAGTACGACTGGTGACGGCAACACTGGTGAAAACCAGGGGACGCGTTGCCCGATAGAAGGCAGCCGTGTGTGTGAAACCCCCACCCCGCAGCGGAGGAGCAACCGCTGCGGGGTTCTTTTTGTATCGACGATTGCTCGTGCCCTCAACCGCGCTTCTCGTTCTCCATCGCCTTGCCGACGATCTCTTCGTACAGCTTGACGATCCGTGCGCCGACGCGGTGGAACTCGGGATTGCGTACGACGAACTGTTGGGCGTTCTTCGCGTCGTCCAATGCTCCCTTGAGGAACTCGATCTGCGTGTCGTCCAGGCGGGCACCGCTTTCCACGTGTTCCTTGATGGCAAGCGCGCGAGGGAGGCGGAACTCCAGCAGCCTTGCCAGGAGCGCCTGCAGCGTCGCGTCGTCTGTCCGATCGTCCGATGCCATGGATCGAATCTAGCCGCCGGGCCGTGTCGCCGCCATGGGACCTTGGGCCAGCATTCAACCCCGGCGCCACTCGGCGCATCACAGCCGAAACGTCCCCCCGGAGCACGCCATGCGCCTGCCGCCTCTCTCGTTGTCGTGCCTGCTGTTGCTGTCACCGATCGTGCCCGGCCAGTCGCGCGAGGCCGCACCTGCGCCGGCCGTCACCGCCGCGCCCATCGCCACGCTCGCGCTCGCGCCCTATCGGCGCTCGGTGGCCGTGAATGTCGAAGCCAACGGGACGAAGGGCCTGTTCGCGTTCGACACCGCCGGCGGGCACACGGTGGTGTCGCCGGAGTTCGCGAAGGCGGCGGGGTGCACGCCGTGGGGGTCGCTCGGCGGCTTCACGATGACCGGCAAGCACCTGGCGATGCCACGCTGCGATGCTTTGCGGTTCACCGTGGATGGGAACGCGCTCGTCGCGCCGGTCGCGGGCGTGATGCAGGTGGCGCCGCTGATCGCGAAGGACGCCGAGCCGATGGCGGGCCTCCTCGCGCTCGACGTCTTCGCCGGCAAGACCATCACAATGGATTTCGCGGGTGGCAAGCTATACGTCGAATCGCCGGAGAGCGCGGCGCAACGCATCGCCGGCGCGCGTGAACTGCCCATTCGCCTGTCGCATGAGGCGCAGGGCCTCGCGCTCGCGGTGAACCTCGAAGTCCCCACCGAAAAAGGCATCGCGCGATTCGAACTGGACAGCGGCAACGGCGGCACGCTGCTGGTGTCGAAGGCCTACGCGTCGTTGTTCGGACTGGATCCGGCAGCGGAGGGTCCGCACGCGGGCAGCATCGCCCTCGCCCCGGGCCTCGTGGCGCGCGGATACGTGATCGTCGGGGACCTCAACATCGACGGCAATCTGGGGATGCCCTTCCTCAAGGACTGGATCGTCACCGTGGACCTGGCCGCCGGCCGCATGTGGCTGCAACCCACGCGCGCCACGCCGCCGCCGAACATGGGCGTGCCGCCGCCGCTGCCGGCGAAGTGAGGGCGCGTCATTGCAGGCGGACCGGCCGCGCCCCTACTCTGCACGCCGGGGCCGGTCGTGCGACCGCGCGGGGATCAGGGAATGCGTCGTAACGGATGTCTGTTGTTGTGCGCGCTGCTCGGCAGCGCGAATGTCGTCGCCGCGACCGACGCCGCTCCTCCGGCGCCGCTCGCGTTCCGCGCCGAAGCGCGCGTGGAAGTGGATGGCGCCGGCAAGGTGGTCGCCGTGGCCGTCGACAAGACCCTGCCCGAGCCCGTGCGTCAGTACGTGGCGAAGGAACTGGGCACGTGGTCGTTCGCGCAACGCCCGCGCGAAGGACACAGTGGGAACGCATCGACGTGGTTGTCGCTGAGCGCCTGCGCCATCCCCGACGCGAGCGGTGCGTACTCGATGGGCCTGGCCTTCCACGGCAACGGCCCCCGCATCAAGGGCGGCGACCCCTGGGTGATCACCGAAGGCATGGGCAAGGTCGTCGCGAAGAACAAGCTCACCGGCAAGGTCGACATCCACTTCGTGGTGAACGCCGACGGCTCGGCGACGCTGGAATCGGTCGACGGCCTCGACGACTCGCGCGAAAGCCGCCTGCTCCGCGACGAAATCGAAAGCATGGTCGAGCTCAACCACTTCGATACCGAACAGATCGACGGCAAGTCCGTCGCGACGCGCGAAACGCTGATGCTCACCTACGGCCGCGGCGACAACGGCCGTCGCTCCTACGAATTCGGCTGGCAGACGCGCGCCATGCAATCGCGGCAGTGCGTGGCGGCGCGCGCGGCGGGCGCGGAATCCAATGCGGGGTTGCCCGTCGTCTCGGTCGATTCGGTCGTCGACATCGACCCGTCGTTCTGAGGTTCGGCTGGCGCGCAGTTACAACTGCGCGCGCACCGCGGACACGAAGTCCGCATCCGGCTTCGGCCCTATCTGCTCGGTGCGCGCGACGATGCGCCCGCGTGCGTCCAGCAGGATCAGCACGCTGGTGTGGTTGAAGTTGCCGTCCGCGAGCCGGCGATAGCGCACGTCGAGGACGCCGGCGATCTTGCGGACGTCGGCCGGTGCGGGTGCAGCGAGGAGCCAGCGCGTCGCATCGATCTTCCGCTTGGTCGCCGTCTCGCGCAGCACGGCCGGCGTGTCGCGCGCGGGGTCGAGGCTGATCAGCACGACGCCCACGCGGCCCCGTTGCGCCGGTGGCAGTGCGTGCTCGACGGCCTTCGCGGATTCGACGATCAGCGGGCACATGTACGGGCACGAGGTGTAGAACATCGCGACGATCCGCGGCTTGCCTTCCAGCGCGCGCCAATCCTGCGTCTTGCCGCGTGCATCGGTGAGCGGCATCGACAGCTGGTACACCGAATCGGCGGGCCGCGATCCGGTCTTGCCCGTCTCCGCCGCGCCGCTCGACGCGACCAGCAACGCAAGGCATGCCGTCATCGATCGAAGCCACTTCATCGGCCGCTCCTCGCGCATCGGAATCCCATGTTGGCGGTGGCGTCATGCGCATCCAGCGACGACAGCATCGCCACCCGCATCAGCACCGCGTAGTTGTCGCGGTCGTCCATCGACAACGCGCCCGCGCCACAAAACTTCTGCTTGTCGGCGTCGCCCTGGTTGCGGTTGTCGCCGGAGACGAGCAGCGAGCCGAAATCGTCCGTCCACTCCCACACCAGGCCATGCAGATCCTGGATGCCGTAGGCGTTGGGCGGCTGCAATCCGGCGCGCGGCAGCGCGGTGTCGGACGGACGCGAGTACCACGCGAGGATGCGTTCGCGCCACGCGGGATCCTTGCGGGCATCGCGGCGGGTTTCGTCGGCGGCCGCCGCGTATTCCCATTCGTTCCACGTCGGCAAGCGTGCGTCGATCGACGCGCAATACGCATCGGCCGCGAACCAGCTGACCCACGTCACCGGCTGTTCCGGCAGCGCGCGAGCGCCCAGCGTCGTCGGCCCCGCCCAATGCGCGAGATAGCGCTCTTCGACGAATACCTTCGGCGCGCGACCGCGTTGCCACTCCGGGTGCGCGCGCACGAACGCGAGGAATTCGCCGTTGGTGACGGGCATGCGCATGAGTGCGAAGGGCGCGATGCGCACGCCCTTCTTCGCATCCTCGTACGCAAGCGCGGACTTGAACGGACCGCCCGGCAATCCCGCGTAGCGCGGCGCGGCGTTGCCTGCCGCCACCGCGAAAGCGGTGAGGCAGGCGAACACGCACATGCCGGCGGCCAGGGCGCGCATTTCAGTGGCCCGCGGACGCCGTGGCGGGTTTCGCGGCGCGCAGCTTCGCCACTTCGTCCTTCGTCACGCGGCCACCCGGGTTGCCCCAACTGTTGAGCACGTAGGTGGCGATGTTGGCCACCTCGTCGTCGGTCAGTTGGCTCATCGGCGGCATGTTGGAGTCGTACTCCTTGCCGTTGACGGTCACCTTGCCAACGAGGCCGTGCAGGATCACGGAAGGAACGCGCTTGGGATCGGCGGCGATGTAATCGGAGCCAGCCAGCGGCGGGAAGACGCCCGGCATGCCCTGCCCCGTCGCCTGGTGGCAGGTCGAACACGTGCCGGCGAACAACGCTTCGCCTGCCTTGACCTGGTCTTCCGAGGTCAACGCGCCGGTCGTCGCGGCCGTCGCGGCCTGGCTCACCGCCGCGAGGTTGGCGCTCGCGCGATCGCCGATGTACATCGCATCGACTTCCTTGCCCGAGTAGATGTCCTTCCGTTCGGGACCATCGGCTTTCAGGATCGCGAGCGCGCCCTTGTTGAACGCGCGGAAGATCGAGTGGTCGACGAGCACGTAACTGCCCGGGACTTCGACGTGGAAGTCCATGATCGCCGCGCCGCCAGCCGGGATCAGGGTCGTCTGCACGTTCTCCTGGAACCGCGTGCCGCCTTCGAACCACACCTTGTCGAAGATCTCGCCGATGACGTGGAAACTCGACACGAGGTTGGGACCGCCGTTGCCGACGTACAGCCGGACGTTTTCGCCGGTCTTCGCCTGGAGCGCCTTCTCGCCGGTGAGCGCGCCTTCCATGCCGTTGAACAACACGTACGTCGGGTGTTCTTCGATCGCTTTTTCCATGTCGAAGGGCTGGTGGCCTTTCTCGCGGTACTTGCCCGTCGTGTAGAAGTCGCCCTGCATCACGTAGTACTCGCGATCCACTGGCGGCATGCCCTCCGGCGGCTCGACGAGGATCAGTCCGTACATGCCGTTCGCCACGTGCATGCCGACCGGCGCGGTCGCGCAGTGATAGACGAACAGGCCGGCGTTGAGCGCCTTGAACGTGAAGCGCGTGACGTGGCCCGGCGCGGTGAAGCTCGATGCCGCGCCGCCGCCCGGCCCCGTGACGCCATGCAGGTCGATGTTGTGCGGCATCTTGCTGTGCGGCATGTTGCGCAGGTGGAACACCACTGTGTCGCCTTGCCGCACGCGGATGAAGCTACCCGGCACGGTGCCGCCGAAGGTCCAGAACGTGTACGTCACGCCTTCGGAGATCGGCATCTCCTTTTCGATGACGTCCAGTTCGACGATGACGCGTGCCGGCGCCTTGCGGCCCGTGGCCGGCGGCACCATCGGCGGCGTGGTCAACACCGCTTTGACATCGGGCCCCTGGGGCGGGCCGAGATCGCCCTTGAGCGAGCCGCCGGATTCGGTCGCGACCGGCTTGTCGTCGCCGACGGCCTTGTCGCTGCCGCCGCAACCCGCGACGGCGATGCAGGCTGCCGCGACGAGGACGCATGCGAAGTGCTTGATCATCTGTCGACTCCTTGTGCCTGGCGGATGTCAGAACGGAACGGACATCGGGTTCGCAGCAGGCGCCTGATTCGAGGATTGCGCGCGGGCGGGCTGCGGATCGGCCGCGTTCGCCGCGACCACGAGGCCGGCCACGGCGAGCGCAGCGGCGAGCAGGGCGGCGGTGACTGCCGCATAGAAAGTGACGTTTTTCATGGTGTTCCCCCGGTCATGTGATGCATGCGAGTGGATGGGTGGTCGTTTCGGGCCCAGTCTCTTCCCGGCACTGCGGCGCGGCCCTGACCTGGATCAAGCGCAAGCGGCTTTGGCGACGTGCGTATCGGCCCCCTTTTGACTTGGATCAGGGCCGCCGCGGCCGCGAGCGGCGAGGCTGGCGTCATCCGATCCAGGAGGTCCCCATGGCCCTGCTCCGCGGTTGCTGCGCCCTGCTCGCCTGCGTTCCCGCCCTCGCCTTCGCGCAGGTGTCGGCGGAGTGGAACTTGCGCCTGCGCAACGAACAGGTCGACGACGACGCCTTTCGTCAGCACGCCGATGCCACGACAGCGCGATTGCGCCTCGGCGCGCGTTTCACGTTGTCCGACGAATGGTCGGCTCTCGTCGAGGGAGAAGGCATCGCCGCGGCCGGCGCGCACGACGATGGCACCAACGCCCATCGCACGTTGCCTGCGATCATCGATCCCGCCGGCGCGGAGTTGAACCAGGCGTGGGTGGCGTGGAAGCGCGCCGGCGTGCAGGCCACGCTGGGGCGCCAACGCGTCGTGTTCGGCAACCAGCGCTGGGTGGGCAACAGCGGTTGGCGACAGAACGAGCAGACCTTCGATGCGCTGTCCGCGCAATGGCACGTGCGCGATCGTCTCGACGTGCGGTATGCCTGGTTCGATAGCGTCCATCGCGTCGCGGGTGATCGCGCGCGCGATCCGCTGGCGCGCGAACGCAACCTGTCGACGCACGCGTTCTCGCTGCAATGGGCGGGCGACGCGACGTCGCAGTGGCAGGCGTTCGCGTTGTTGCACGAGGACCAGGATGTCCGCACCGCCTCGACGGTCACGACCGGCCTGCGGTTTTCGACGACGCGCCCACCGAAGACGCACGGCCCGTCGATCGCGGCGGAATACGCCCTGCAACGCGATTACGCCGACAACCCGCTGCACTTCGCGCACGCGTACTGGCGAATCGAGCCGGCATGGACCTTCGCGCACGCGACCGGACGCCTCGGGTGGGAACACCTGGGCGGCAACGGCCGCCACGCCTTGCAGACACCGCTCGCGAGCCTGCACGCGTTCAACGGATGGGCCGACAAGTTCAACACGACGCCGCCCGGCGGCCTCGAAGACCGCTGGATCGCGGTCGACGGTGCCGCGCGAGAGGGCAAGCTCGAGTGGCAAGTCGCATGGCACCGCTACGATGCGGACGTCGGCGGCGCTTACGGCACGGAGTCGAACGCGTCGCTGGCCTTCCCTGTCGGGACAAGCGTCAAGGGCCTGGTCAAGTTCGCAGATTACGCGGCCGACGGATTCGCGAAGGACACGACGAAGGTGTGGCTCCAGTTCGAGTGGGCGCACTGACCGCGTCGTCCAGTTCCGCCGGCAGCGCGGGCGGCGCGATCCCGCGCTCGCGCAACCACGCCGGCGAGTACAAGGTTTCGTCGTAACGCTCGCCGCGGTCGCACAACAGGCCGACGATGCTGCCGCGTGCGCCGCACGCGCGCATCGTTGCGGCCAGGCGCAGGCACGCGATGAAGTTCGTGCCGGACGAACCGCCGTAACGACGGCCGAGCAAGCCTTCCAGCGCATGCATGCCGGCGATGGAGTGCGCGTCCTCCACTTCGATGACGCGGTCCACCACTTCGAACACGAATCCCGGTTCGACCCGTGGCCGTCCGATGCCTTCGATGACGGTGCCGCGCGAAGCGGTCGCCGCGCGATCGCGCGTGCGCCACCCTGCGGCGAACGCACTGCCCGCGGGGTCGGCGACGCACAGTTGCGTCTGCAGTCCGCGATAGCGCAGGTAGCGGCCGATCGTCGCGGAGGTTCCGCCCGTGCCGGCGCCGCACACCACCCACGTCGGCTCGGCGTCGGGTTCGTGCGCCATCTGCGCGAGCATCGATTCGGCGATGTTGTTGTTGCCGCGCCAATCGGTCGCGCGTTCGGCCAATCCGAACTGGTCGAGATGGCAGGCGCCACGTTCGGCGTGCCAGCGGGCGCGCTCGTGCACCGTCGCCGGATCGTCGACCAGGTCGCACACGCCGCCCAAGGCGCGCACGTCGGCGATCTTGCGCGGTGCGGTACCGGCGGGCATCACCGCGACGAAGGGCAGGCCGAGCAGCCGGGCGAACCACGCTTCCGAGATCGCCGTGCTTCCGGACGAGGCATCGACGATCGTCTGGCCACGATGCAAGCGTCCGTTGCACAACGCGTACAGGAACAACGATCGCGCCAGGCGATGTTTCAGGCTCCCGGTCGGATGCGAAGCCTCGTCCTTCAGGTAGAACGCGATGTCGGGAAACGCGGGCAAGTCCAACCGCAGCAAATGCGTGTCCGCCGAGCGCGCCTGTTCCTGGCGCAGTTGCGCCATCGCGCCGGCGAGCCACGCGCGGTCGGTCATCAGGACAGCCACCAGCGCACCATCCCGAGCGGATCGTGTGCACGCGCCGTGGCGTAGATCGCGCCGAACGCGAGCAATGCCGCCACGTAACCGATCGTCCCCCGCGTCCGCTCGATGCGCGCCTGCTTCAACGCGATCGTGCCGAGCGCGATGTAGGTGACGATCAGCGCCAGCTTGACCGCGAGCCAGCCGTTGCCGAATACCGCGTGCGGCAGCACGGTGAGCAGCATCAGTGCGGCGGTGAGCAAGGCGGTGTCGATCGCCCAGCTCGCCCAGCGCACCGTGTTCGCATACGGCCAGCGTGCGCCGCCCAGCGCGAAGCCGCCCCGCAGCGCGAACAGTGCGCCGCTCAGCAGTGCAACGAAGATGTGGAAGGCCTTGATCTGCGGATAGAACTCGATCATCCCGGCTTCCCGTCGATGCGCGCGGTGAGATAGATGCGGCCCAGGCGCGCGATCCACGGGGCCAGCGCCACGATCCAACCGATCGCCGCCACCGCGTGCCATCGCATCGGATCCGCGCTCAGCTCCGCGGCCACGCGCACGACGGCGATCACCTGCAACGCACAGAATGCGAACCACGCCGCCGCCGGCATCCGCAACGGACGGCCCGAATGGCCTTGCGTCACGCGCGTCACCATCGCGACCAGCACGCTGCCGAAGAAGCCGATGAACAGCGCATGGGCCGGCGCGCGTCCGAGCGCGAAGGCGCCCGTCGTCGCGTACACGATGCTCTGCGCCGCGTAGAGGACGAAGGTGATGGGCAGCCACGCAAACCCGATGAACAACACGCGCAGCAACGCAGGTTGCGGGCCGATGGGCCACCACCGCACGCACATCACGAGCGTGCAGGCCAACAGGCCCAGGTCCGCGACCCACAGCCAGGCATAGGCGTGCAGCAGCTCGAGCGTCAGGTGCAGCACGACGAGCGTCCACGTCGCGGCGAGCAACCCCAACGGACGCCAGGGCACGTACCCCGCGACGACGTTGCTCGCGAAGAACGGAAACATGCGGTGCGCGACGGTGACGTACATCGGCAGCAGGAAACCGAACGTGCCGACCTTGATCGCGACGAACGCCCAGATCGGCGAGGCCCCGAACACGAACGCGGTCCACGCGACGAGCCCCACGCCGCCCAGCGAGAGCGCGGCCAGGCACGAACGCGCGTGCCATGTGGCGCCGCGTTCGCGCATGACGAGCCAGGCGAGGGTCGCGATCGCGTAAAGCCATCCGGCCAGTGTCGACACGACGCCGACCTCGATGCCGGCCGACCATCCGCAGGCGCCCAGCAGCGTCGCGAGCTGGCCGCCGAACAGGCCCACGCCCACGGGGACGTAGCGCGCGCGCCGCAACTCCGGCAGGCCCATCCAGCGCGGAAACACCGTGAGCAGGAAGCCGAAGATGAAACTCGCCAGCACCTGGTACTGCATGACGATCGCATGCAACCACCCGGCGTAAGGCGTGGGCTGCGCCATCCGGAGCACGTCGGGCCAGCGCGTGGAGACCAGCCACGCCGCCCACCACGCCATCGCCAGGAGCAGGTTGCCCGCACCGATGAAGAACATCATGCGATGCGGCGCCTGGAGCAGCAGGCGCGGCGATGCACCCGCGCGCGCCTGCGATGCGACGTCGTGCATGCCTCAGCGCTCCGCGTCCGTCGCGCCGTCGGGCACCGGCAGGCGCTTGGGCGCGACCCAGAGCCGGAACACGAACCACGCCAACGCCAGTGCGCCGATGCTGAAGATCGTGTCGCCCGGCACGCGCATCCAGACCAGCATGTCGACGATCGGACGCTGCATGAACTCCGCCGAGCGCGCATACGCGTAGCCGTGTTCGATGGCCGCCAGCAACTGCATCGTGCCGATGGGCAGCAGCGTGAGCAGCGCCATCAGCACCAGTCCGATGTTGAAGCACCAGAACGCCACCTTCAGCGCACGCGTGTCCCACACCATCTGGCCGCGCAACCCGCGCATGCAGAACAGGATCAGCGCGATGCCCAGCATGCCGTACACGCCGAACAGCGCAGTGTGGCCATGCAGCGGCGTCAGGTTCAGGCCCTGCATGAAGTACAGCGACAGCGGCGGGTTGATCAGGAAGCCGAACAGCCCCGCACCGACCAGGTTCCAGAACGACACCGCGACGAAGAACAGGATCGGCCAGCGATAGCGCGCCATCCACGGCACGGCGTGGCCGAGCTTGTAGGTGTGGTAAGCCTCGAAGCCGATGTAGGCCAGCGGCACGACTTCCAGTGCGCTGAAGCTCGCACCCAGCGCCACCACCGTGGTGGGCGTGCCGACGAAGTACAGGTGGTGCAACGTGCCCAGCACGCCGCCGCTCATGAAGATGATCGTGGCGAACAGCACCGCGGTCGTCGCCGACTTCGCCTCGACCAGCCCCAGGCGCGTGAAGATCAGCGCCATCACCGCGGTGGCGAAGACTTCGAAGAAGCCTTCCACCCACAGGTGCACGAGCCACCAGCGCCAATACTCGACTTCCGAAATGTGCGTGTGCTCGCCCCACATCAGCGCGGCGCCGAAGAACAGGCCGATGCACACGGTGGACAGGAACAACAATCCGACGATCGCCTTGGTGTCGGTGCGCGGCCCGCGCAACACCGGCCACAACGCACGGCCGACGAGCGTCAGCCACAGCAGCAGGCCGATGAACAGGAACCATTGCCAGAAGCGGCCCATGTCCGCGTATTCCCAGCCCTGGTGGCCCCACCAGAAGTTCAGGTCGAGCCCGAGCTTCTGCATCACCGCCAGCCATTGGCCCGCGAACGCGCCGACGACGATGATCAACAGGCACGCCCACAACGCATTGACGCCGAAGCGCTGGAATTTCGGCTCGTGCCCCGACAACGCCGGTGCGATGTACAAGCCCGTGCCGAGCCACGCCACCGCGATCCACAACACCGCCAACTGCGTGTGCCAGGTGCGCGTGATCGAATACGGCAGGATGTCGGAGATCGCGAAGCCGTAGGCCTGCTGGCCTTCGACCTGGTAGTGGGCCGTCATCGCCCCGAGCAGGATCTGCACGAGGAACAGCGCGAGCACCACCCAGAAATACTTCGCCGTGGCGCGCATCGACGGTGTCACGCGCAGCGCGGCCATCGGATCGCTCGACGGAATCGCGTGCGCCGCCTCTCCCCGTCCGTGCGTGCGCGCGTGATGCCAGCCGAGCAATCCGATGCCGGCGATCAGGAACAACACACTGAAGGCCGACCACACCCACATCGACGGCGGCGGCGTGTTGCCGAGCAAGGGCTCGCTCGGCCAGTTGTTGGTGTAGGTCACCTGCTTCGTCGCGACGCCGGCCTCGCCGGTGGAATTCGCGTCGGCCGGGCGTTCGGTGCCGGCCGCCCACGCCGTCCACCAGAAGAAGGCCGTCAGCGAGCGGCGGTTGGCCGCGTCGGGCACGGTGCCTTCCTTCATCGCGTAGGCCTCGCGCAAGCGCGCGGTGGCCGGGTCGTTGCCGAACAGACTCTCGTAGTGCGCGGCCACGTTGGACAGCGCGATGACGCGTTCGCGCGTCAACGTGATCACGCCGGTGGTGGCGTCGTAGGTATTTGCGCGGAACTGCGCCTGCAGCCGTCCGCGCAACGCGGCCTGCCGCTCGGCGGTCAACTTCGCATACGACACGCTGCCTTCGGCGCGCGCCCACTGGTCAAGGAGCGCGGTGGCTTCGCGATGCAGCCAGTCGGCGCTCCAGTCGGGCGCGACGTAGCCGCCGTGGCCCCAGATCGACCCCAGCTGCATGCCCCCCATCGATTGCCACACCTGGCGGCCGCGCTCGATGTCGTGGCGCGTGTAGACCGTCGCGCCCGTGGTATCGACGACGCGCTCGGGCACCGGCGGCGCGGCGCGGAAGATTTCGCCCCCCGCCCACAGCAATACCGCGAACGACGCGATCAACAGCGCCGCCAGCCCCAGCCAAAGCTTCCGCGTGCTTTCCATCTCACCCTCCCATGATCATGGGAGGCATCGTGCGTGCGGCCGCGCGCGACCGCCTTGACCCAAGTCAAGCCGCGAGGCGATTCGGGCGGGTCAGTGCCTGAGGACGGGCGCGGCCAGGGCGTGGAGCGCGTCCACGTCCAGCAACTCGACTTCGCGCCCTGCCACGTGCACCAGGTTGTCGCGGTGGAACCGGGCCAGCACGCGGCTCACGGTTTCGGGCGCCAGGCGCAGGTAATTGCCGATGTCGGTGCGCGACATCGTGAGTTGGAAGCGGTGCGCGGAGAACCCCCGCACTTGGAGGCGCTGCGACAGGCCCATGAGGAACGCGGCCATCCGCTGGTCCGCCGACCAATCGGCCGCCAGCAACTCGGCGCGCCCGATGTCGCGGCTGAGCAATCGGAACAACTGCCGTTGCAATCCGGGCATCCGCGCGGCGAGGACGGCCATCTTGGGGAACGAGAAGCGGCACAGCATGACGGTGTCGAGCGCCACGGCGTTGCACGGATAGTGCTCGCCGTCGATGCCGTTGAGGCCGATGATTTCCCCGGGCAGATGGAACCCCAGCACGTGTTCGTGCCCGTCCGCATCGACGACGTAGGTCTTCACCGTGCCCGCGCGCACGGCCGCGATCGCATCGAAGCGATCGCCCTCGCGGAACACGTGGTCGCCCGGCGACAGCGGGCCATGGTGTTCGACCAGCACGTGCAGGTCGGCCAGGGCGCCCTTGTCCATGCCCTGGTCCATGCAGGCCTGCGAGAACGCGCAGGTCGAACAGAAATGCAGCGCGTCGCCGTCGTCGGACAGCGTGCGCGCATCGGTGCTCGGAAAGACGGCCGGCCTCATCCGGGGCCCATGGTACGTCATGCGTTGCAGGCGGTCAGATCGCGCGGGAGAAGCGCGGCGTCGCCACGTCGGCGGGCGCGTCGAGGTAGCGGTCGAAGCACATCGCGACGTTGCGCAGCAGCAGGCGGCCCCGCGCAGTGACCGCGATGCGGTGTCGCTCGATGCGTACCAGTCCGTCCTCGACCAGCGGCGTCAATCGCGCGAGCGCATCGCCGAAATACGTGCGGAAGTCGATGTGGAAACGACGCTCGATTTCGTCGATCCCGACTTCGCCCTGGCACATGAGCGACTGGATGAGGCTCGCGCGCAATCGATCGTCCTCGTCCATCCGCATGCCGCGGAACACCGGCAGGCGCCCGGCGTCGAGCATCGCTTCCCAGGTCGGGAGATCGCGCGCGTTCTGGCAGAAGGTATCGGCGACGTGGCTGATGGCGCTGACGCCGACGCCGACCAGGTCGCTGTCGGCATGCGTGGTGTATCCCATGAAATTCCGGTGCAAGCCGCCGTGCGACTGCGCGACGGCGAGTTCGTCGTCCGGCAGCGCGAAGTGGTCCATGCCGATGTAGACGTAGCCGGCCTGCGTGAGGCGTGCGATGGCCTGCCGCAACAACGCCAGGCGCGCTTCGGCGTCGGGCAGCGCGAACGCATCGATCCTGCGTTGCGGCTTGAAGAGCGTCGGCAGATGCGCGTACCCGTAGACGGCGACGCGGTCCGGCCGCATGTCGACGACGGTGTCCAGCGTGCGGTCGAAGCCTGCGACGGTCTGCTTCGGCAAACCGTAGATCAAGTCGATGTTGACGGAGCGGAAGCCTTCGGCGCGACACGCATCGACGACCGCGCGGGTCTCCTCGACGCTCTGCACGCGGTTGACCGCGACCTGCACGTCGTGGTCGAAATCCTGCACGCCGAGGCTCGCGCGATTGAAGCCGCAGGCCGCCAGGTGCGCGATGTCGCGCGGATCGACGTGGCGCGGGTCCAGCTCGATGGAGATGTCGCGATCGGGTCCCTGCGCCATGCGGAAGTGCGTGCCGATCGTGTCGATCGTTTCCTGCAATTGCGCCGGCGACAGGAAGTTCGGCGTACCGCCGCCGAAGTGCACCTGGATCAGCTCGCGATCGCGATCGAACATCTCCGCCGCGAGCGCGATCTCGCGGTACAGGCGGGCCAGGTAGCCGTCCGCGCGCGCCTTGTCGCGCGTGATGACGCGATTGCAGCCGCAGTAGAAGCACGGGCTCTCGCAGAAGGGAACGTGCACGTACAACGACAGCCGCCGCGGGATCGGATCCCCGTTGCTCGACGCGGCGGCCTGCCGAAATTCCCGCTCACCGAATCCGGCGTGGAATTGCGGCGCCGTCGGGTACGAGGTGTAGCGCGGGCCGGGCCGGTCGTAACGGCGCAACAGATCGGCATCGAAGTCGAGCGTGCTGTCCATCGCCTCAGCCCCCGCATCCGCCACAACACTCCGACGCCAGCCGCTCGACGTCGGACGGCGCGACGAGCAGCCCGGCCGAGTGCAACGCGCGCAACACCTCCGCGTCGGTCAGTTGCGTGGAAATACGCAAACGACCCGCGGCATCCACGTCCACGAGCGCGGCGGGATCCATGTCGCCCAATCGGCTGGCGATGCTGTCGAGGCTGGCGACGTGCGAGGAAGGGCAGACGAGGTATTGCATGGCGGTGGACTCCCGATGGATGCGGGAATCCTCCGCGATGCAGGCCGGGTCGGCCTTGATCCAGGTCAAAGGCGACGCATCCGGCGGGGCTCACCCGGCCGGGGGAGGTGCCGCGCGATCCACCCATTGCATGAAGATGCGGTAGCCCACGGTGAGCAACACCGCACCGAGGAACAGGCCGGTCATCCCGCCGACCACCATGCCGCCGATCGCACCGACGAGGATCACCAGCATGGGCGCGTCGACCCCGCGCCCGAGCAGCATGGGCTTGAGCACGTTGTCCGCCGCGCCGGCGATCACGAACCACGCGGTGAACAGCACGCGCGACAGCGTCGACCCCCCATCGTCCGACATCCACAACCACACGACCGCCGGCAACGACACCAGCAGCGCAGGCAATTGCAGGATGCCGATGAACAGCGCGATCAACGCGAGCACGCCCGCGCCCGGCACGCCCGCGAGGAGGAAGCCGACGCCGAGCATCAGCGCCTGGATGAACGCCACGCCGACGACGCCGGTGGCGACCGAGCGCATCGTCGCGACCGACAACGCCAGCAACTCCGGCCCCTGTTCCTCGTCGGTGAGCCGCGTGACGATGCGTCGCGCGATGCGTTCCTCTGCGTTCGCATGCACGAGCATCACGCCCGCCACCACGATGGCGAGCAGGAACAATGCGACCGCCTTCAAACCACCCGCGGCCATCGGCACCGTCTTGCGCGCGAACCCGCGGACCACCTCGCGATTCTGTTGCAGGAACGTGGGCAGGTTGTCCGACGCGGCGCTCCATGTCGCATGCACGCGCGCACCGACGATGGGCCATTGCCGCACGCGCGCATCGGGCGCGGGGAGCGCGAACCGATCCTCCTCCACCGCGTGGTACGTATCGCTCAACTGCCCGGCGACGTTGACGCCGAGCGCGACGATCGGCGCACCGATCGCAAGCAGCGCAAACAGCACGAGCACGGTGGCGGTGAGCCGACGCCGCCCGCCGAACCATCGCAATACGATCAGATACAGCGGATACAACGCGACCGCCAGGATCATCGCGATGATCACCAGGTGCGAGAACGGCGTGAACACGCGCACGCACACCACGATGAGCAGGCCGATCAGCGCGACGCGCAGCAGCGTCTCGGACAGGTCCGTGGTGAGCAGCCGTCGCAGCGTCGTCGCGTGCACGGCGATTCAGGGCTCGCGAAGCGCTTGCATCCCGTGATCGTGGAGCGGCGCGCTTGCGGACACCATTGGACGTAGGACCAACGTCGGGTTGGCGCGGGGTGGCCCCATCTCGAGGAACAGCCACTTGCCGATGTTGTTTGGTGGTGGATGCAATCTTGTGCTAACCCATCTCAGTAATATTTCCCGGTTTCAAGGAAAACAACAGAGAAATTCGAGAGGAGTCGCGCGATCCGACTGTCGTGCCTGGCTTGGGTCAGCGCCGGTAAGGCCCCAGGACGTAATCAGAGGTGCCAACGGAGCAGGCATCGCCTCCTCCAATGGCGCCGCCATCAGCACGCGACCGCATCCTTCCCATCACGCAAGTACAGGCACGGCCAGAGGTATATAGCGACTTTGGCTGCCCAAGTCGGCAACTGAGAACGGGATGACATCGGCGCCGTCGCCGCCGCCAAAGAGAGAATGAGTGCAAATACACCCGGGGGAATTGCGGCCTGCTGGCCGTCTATTTCTCATTCGACCAAACGTTGCAGACTGTATGGTGGGCATTGTACGAATCGAACCTACGGCCAAAGTCGCTCCGCGACTTTGGCCGACCATTTCGACAACTGAGAAGTCCCGACCAATTCTGCCTCGCACGGGCGATGACAGAGACGCGGGTAGCGCGAAATCCCGCGGGAATTGCGGCCTGGAGGCCGCTTTTCTCTGATGTAGAGAAACGGGGAAGACTGCGTGGTGGGCCGTGATGGATTCGAACCATCGACCAGCGGATTAAAAGTCCGATGCTCTACCGACTGAGCTAACGGCCCACGTATTGGAGGCTCGCGCCATTGCGGCGCGGGCGGCAATTCTACCCGACGTAGCGTGTCGGGTCTTCGACACCCGCGGCGGCGAAGCCTTCGGCCCGCAGGCGGCAGGCGTCGCAGTGGCGGCAGGCGCGGCCTTGCGCGTCGGCCTGGTAGCAGGAGACGGTCTGCGCGAAGTCGACGCCCAGGCGGTTGCCTTCACGCACGATGTCGGCCTTCGACATGCGCAACAGCGGGGCGTGGACGCGGATGCCGGCGCCTTCGACGCCCGCCTTCGTGGCGACGTTCGCGAGTTTCTCGAACGCTTCGATGAATTCGGGGCGGCAGTCGGGGTAGCCGGAGTAGTCCACCGCGTTGACGCCGCAGAACAGGTCCGCCGCGCCGAGCACTTCGGCCCAGCCCAGCGCGACCGACAGCATGATGGTGTTGCGCGCGGGCACGTACGTCACGGGGATGCCGGGGCCGCCGGCTTCGGGGACGTCGATGTCGTCGGTCAGCGCGGAACCGCCGATCGAGCGCAGGTCGACGACCACCGTCTTGTGCGCGGCGCCGAGCGCGTTGGAGACGCGATCGGCGGCGTCGAGTTCGCTCGTGTGCCGCTGGCCGTAACGCACGCTCAGTGCATACGGTTCATAGCCTTGCTCGCGCGCGATCGCCAGGACGACGGCCGAATCCATGCCGCCCGAGACGAGGATGACGGCGCGCTTGTTTCCATTGTTCAACGGCCCGGCTCCTCGCCCCACAGGGCCTTGTGCAATTGCGTCTGGAAGCGCACGGGCAGGCGCGCTTCGACGATCCAGTCGGCCAGTTCGCGCGCGGGCACTTCGTTGGCGCTCGGCGAAAAGAGCACGTCGCAGCGTTCGTGCAACTTGTGTTCGAACAACACATCGCGCGCCCACTCGAAATCCGCGCGGCTGCACACGACGAACTTCACCTGGTCGTGCGGCGTGAGCAGCGGGATGTTGTCCCAGCGGTTGCGCTCGACTTCGCCCGAACCCGGCGTCTTGATGTCGACGATGCGCGAGACACGCGTGTCGACGTCGGCGATGTCGATCGCGCCGGAGGTTTCCAGCGACACGACATAACCGGCGTCGCACAGCTTCGACAGCAGGCCGATCACGCGTTTCTGCGAGAGCGGTTCGCCGCCGGTGACGCACACGTGGCGGACGCCGTGTTTGGCGACCTCGGCGAGGATGGCCTCGATGTCCCACCACTGCCCGCCGAAGAAGGCGTAGGTGGTATCGCAGTACTGGCAGCGCAGCGGGCAGCCGGTGAGGCGCACGAACACCGTCGGCCAGCCCGCGTCGCGGGCTTCGCCCTGCAGGGACAGGAAGATTTCGGTGAGCTTGAGGCGGTCCGCCGTGGCGGCGGGGGCCGCTTGCGTGGCGGGGTGGACTGCGGACATGGGCGCCATTTTACAGGCGCCCTGCCGCTAGCGAACCCGGTTGAGCTGAATCGCCCGGAGGCGGTCCTCGGCCGTGCGGGCGGCGTCGGTGCCGGGGTATTGCTGGGCGACGCGGGCCAGGGTGGCCTCGGCGGCGTCCATCTGCTTGAGGCCGTATTGCGCCAGGCCGACCTTGAGCAGGGCGCCGGGGGCCTTGTCGTGCGTCGGGTACTGGGTGAGCAGCGCCTGGAATTGCTCCTGCGCGAGCTCGTAGTTCTGCGTGACGTAATAGCTCTCGCCCAGCCAGTACAGCGCGTTGGGCGCGTACGTGCCGGCGGGGTAGTCGCGCAGGAATTGCTGGAAGCGCTGCGCCGAGCCGACGTAGTCGCCGGCCTTCAGCACGTCGAAGGCCGCATTGTAGGCGGTGCGTTCATCGGCCGAGAGCGCGACCTTGCCGGCATCGCCGCGCACGGTGGGCGGGCGTTCGGCGACGACCGCCGCGCCACGCGAGGTGGATGCGCTCGCCGGCGCCACGGGCACCGTCGTCGCAACGCCACCGGTCTCCAGGCGCGCCACGCGCCCATCGAGGTCGCCCCAGCGCGCGTCGAGATCCGCCTTCAATTGCGCATTCTGCTGCTGCACTTCCTCCAGTTGCGAACGCAACGCCGTCACTTCCGAGCGCAGTTGCTGGACCTGGTTGAGCAGGTCGACGTTGCCCTGGTTGTTCGCGGCCTGCTGCTCGAGCACGGTCACGCGGTCGGCGAGGCTCGCGCGTTGCGCGAACGCGGGCGCGGCGGCCACGAGGGCCGCCGCGAGTGCACACAATGCGAGCGGATGCCGCATCGCTTACTTCGCCGTGTAGACGATCTCGACGCGGCGATTCTTGGCCCAGCAATCTTCGGTCGATTCGTTGCAGGTCGGGCGTTCCTCGCCGTAGCTCACCACCGTGATCTGGCTGCCCGAGCCACCGTTGGCCTGCAGCGCGGAGGACACGGCATTGCCGCGGCGCTCGCCGAGGCCGAGGTTGTATTCGCGGCTGCCGCGCTCGTCGGCGTTGCCTTCCAGCGACATGCGCGACGACGGACGATCACGCAGGTACTTGGCGTGGCACGCCATCGCGGCCTGGAATTCCGGACGCAGCGCATCCTGGTCGAAGTCGAAGTACACCACGCGCTGGCGCAGGCAGGCGTCGGTGTCGAGGTCTTCGGGGGTATACGCACCGGCGGCGGCCGGCGTTTCGGTCACGGGCGCCATCGTGCTCGGCGCGGCCGGCTGCACCGGTTCTTCCTTGACCTTCTTGGAGCAGGCCACGGCCGCCGTGCAGAGCATGGCGACCATCATGATGCGTCCGAACTTCTGGGTCGTTGCGTTCATCGTCGTTCCTCGTCTTCTCGCAGTGTGGGGTGGCCGCCTGGGCGCGGCCGGGGGTCCGAAATACTACGCGCGTTCAGCGTTTCTGCCGGTAGGGGCCCCAGGCCGGTTCCTGGACGCTCGCGCCCTGCACCGGGAGCTTCGCGCGGGCGCGGCCGTCGGCGGACACGGTGTAGAGCACGCTGCGCCCGCCTTCCTTCGCGGCGTAGAGCAGCATCGATGCGTTGGGGGCGAAGCTCGGCGATTCGTCGAGGTTGCCCGGCGAGAGCGGCGTCCACCGGTTGCCCATCGTGCGGTCCATCAGCGCGATGCGGTAGGTGTTGCCGTTGCCCTGCGCGGTGGCGATCTTCTTGCCGTCGGCCGAGACCGTGGCGCGTGCGTTGTAGCTGCCGGCGAAGGTCAGGCGCGTGGCGCCGCCGCCGCTCGAAGAGGCTTGGTAGATCTGCGGTTTGCCGCCGCGATCGGAGGTGAAATAGAGCGTGCCGCCGTCGGCGCTCCACACCGGTTCGGTGTCGATTCCGAAGTGGTTCGTGATCTGGCTCAGCTGCTTGCTGCCGAGGGTCATCACGTAGACCTCGGGGTTGCCGCTCTTCGACAACGTCATCGCGAGCTTCGATCCGTCGGGCGAGAAGCTCGGCGCGCCGTTGATTCCGCGGAAGCTCGCGACCAGTTCGCGGCCGCTGCTCGTCAGGTTCTGGATGTAGATCGAGGAATTTCCGCGATCGAAACTGACGTAGGCGAGGCGCTTGCCGTCCGGCGCCCACGCCGGCGACAGGATCGGCTGCGGCGAGCTCACCACCGCCTGCGAATTGAAGCCGTCGCTGTCGGCGACCATCAACTGGTAATGGCGGTTGTTGCCCGTGCCGCTCGCGGTGACGTACGCGATGCGCGTCCAGAACGCGCCGCGCACGCCGAGGATCTTTTCGTACACCGCATCGGCCACCTGGTGCGCGAGGTCGCGCGCGGCGGTGCCCGGCGCGATCTTCGCTTCGCCGAGGATGCGCTGCTGCTTGGACACGTCGAACAGTTCGTACTCGACGCGCAGGTTGCCGCCTTCGGGCACCACGCGGCCGGCGAGCAGGAACTCCTGCTTCAGCAAGCGCCACGTGGCGTAGTTCACTTCGCTGCCGCGCGTCGGGCGTTCGACCATGTCGCGGTCGGGCAACACGCGGAAGGACCCGGAGCGCGCGAGGTCCGCGGCGACGATGCCGCCGATGTCGTTCTCGCCCGTGGACCCGGCGAAGGGCACCACGGCGATCGGCAGCGCGGAGGCCGTGCCGCCCACGACTTCGGCGTCCACCTGCGCCAGGGCAGCGAGGGGGAACAGGAGCAAGGCGGTGGCGGCGAGCCGGCGCAGCGTTCGGGTCATCGGGGGATTCCTGAATGGAGCGGTCGTAGTTAACAGCTTGGCCGTGAAATGCGGAACAAAGATGAACGACTCCGGACCCGAGGGTCCGGCGGCCGTCATTCGGCGCGGAAGCCCAAGCGCAGTTCCGGCTGGAACACGCGCTCGAACCCGGCGTACGGGAGCGGCTGGGCCTTGAAGACCGCTGCTTCCACCGACCGGCGGGTGAGTTCGTCGTAGGGGCATCCGGGAAGCACTTCGACAGACGCGACGCGACCGCCGCGCTCCATCGAGATGCGGATCGGGCATTGGCCGGCGGGCACGTCGTCCGGACGGCTCCAGTTCTGGCGGATCTGGCTGACGATGGCCATCAGCCAACGCGAACGCAGCGTGTCGGCGTCACCGCCCATGCCCGGTTGCGGCGCGGCTTCGGCGTTTTCGCTGCGCGCATCGGCCTGCGCGGCGGCATCGGCGGCGCTGCGCGCATCGGCGATCTGCCGCAGCTTCTGTTCGCGCAAGGTCAGTTCTTTCTGGTTCAGTTCGCGCTCGCGGCGGATGTCTTCCAGTTGCTTCTGGCGCATCTGCTCCATCGCGCTCAGGCGACGCTCGCGCTCGGCCTGCATCTGCCGGTCCTGCGCAGTGGTGTCGATCTGTTCCTGGCGTTGCTTGGCGTCCTGCACTTTTTCCGCGGGGGGCTTGGGCGACGGCGCTTGCGTCACCTGCTCCTGCTCGATGACATCGGGCTCTGGCACGACGTCCTGCGCGACCGGTTGCGGCGGCGTCGGCGCATCTTCAGGGCGCGGTTCGGGCTTCGGTTGTTCCACCGGCGCGGTCGCTTCCGGCGCGGGGGCCGGTTGTTCCGGGCGCTTGGCGAGCGCGCGGCGCATCGACGCGGACAAGGCGTTCGGATCGATCAGCGTGGCTTCGATCACGGGGCCGCGCTGGATCTCCTCGGCGTCGGTCCACGTCCAGTACAGGCCGAAGTAGAACAACGCGAACAGCAACGCGTGCAGCAGCAACGCCGCGACGAACGACTGCATCGTGTCGGCGCGCGTTTCCTTCACTTATTGACTGCCCCGGTCGGCTGGCTCATCAGGCCCGCGCGCGGCACGTTGGCGCGCGTCTGCAGCGCGGTGAGCACGTCGTAGACCTTCTGGTATGCGACGTCGTTGTCGGCGGCGACGTACACCGGCACGTCCTTGTTGTTGCGCACGAACGCGCCGACCTTGACCACGAGCTGGTCGAGCGAGGTGGCTTCGTTTTCCGCGCCTTCCAGCTTGAGCCACAGATCGCCCTTGCTGTTCATGCTGATCACCACCGGCTCCTGCTTCTGCTCCACCGGGCGTGCGTTGGATTGCGGCAGTTCGATGTCGACGCCGAGGTTCAGCAACGGCGCGGTGACCATGAAGATGATCAGCAGCACGAGCATCACGTCGATGTACGGCACGACGTTGATCTCGGCTTTCAGTTTCCGCTTGCGATGGCGCCGCGAAGTCATGGCGGTCATGTCCCGCTCCTTATTCGTCGGCGTGCGCCTGGCGCTGCAGGATCGAGGAGAACTCCTCGGAGAAGGCGTCGTAGCGCGTGCTGATGCGCTCGACCTTCGTCGCGAATCGGTTGTACGCCCACACCGCCGGGATCGCGGCGAACAGGCCCATCGCCGTCGCGATCAGCGCTTCGGAGATGCCCGGCGCGACGGTCGCGATGGTCGCTTCCTTCACGTTCGCCAGGCCCTGGAACGAAATCATGATGCCCCACACCGTGCCGAACAGACCGACGTACGGGCTGATCGAACCGACGCTGGCGAGGAATTCGAGGTTGTGTTCCAGGCCATCGAGTTCGCGCGAGGACGTCGCGCGCATCGCGCGCTGCGCGCCTTCGAGCTGGATGCGGCTGTCGACGCCGCGGCGCTGGCGGATGCGGTTGAACTCGCGGAAGCCCGCTTCGAAGATCGCCTCCAGGCCTTCGGCGCTGCGGCCGCGTTCGGTGGCGCCCGAATACAACTTCGACAGCTCCGCGCCCGACCAGAAGCGTTCTTCGAACTTTTCGGCTTCCTTGTCCGCGCGGTCGAGCACGCGCTTCTTGCGGAAGATGATCAGCCACGAGGCGATCGACGCGAACAGCAGCAGCAACATCACCAGCTGCACCGGGATGCTCGCGTGGAGGATGAGGTCGAGGATGTTGAAGTGGCCGGCGGCGGCCGCGGCATCGGCCGCCTGCCCCGCCTGGTCGGCGATCTCCACCGTCTGCGCCGGCGCTTGTTCCGGCAGGGCCTGGGTGGCGGCTTCCTGCAACATCAGGATGGGCGTCATGCGGGGGTCTCCACGAGGCAGGTCAATGCGTCGAACAACGGTTGGGGGATGGCAACGGGTTTGAACTTCGAGGCCGACAGCGCAGCGACACGGACCGTCGCGTCGAGCAACAGTTCCCCGTCGCGGCGGATCGACTGCACGAGCACGAGGCTCGCGCGCCGGCATTCGACCAGTGCGACGGACACCTGCAGCGCATCGTCCAGCCGCGCCGGCAGGCGGAAGTCGATCTGCATCGCCCGCACCGCGAACACCAGGTCGTGTCCGTTGCGCAGGCGCTCCTGGCCATGCCCCTGGGCACGCATCCACTCGGTGCGCGCGCGTTCGAGGAAGGCCAGGTATTGCGCGTGGTAGACCACGCCACCGGCGTCGGTATCCTCCCAATACACCCGTGTCGGCCAACTGAACACGGGCTCACCCACCGCTTGCATCATCGACATCCGTGGGTGCAGGCGAGGCGAAGAGGTCCTGCGCGCCGGCCTTCGGGCGCAACCCGAGATGGCGATACGCCTTGGCGGTGGCCATGCGTCCGCGCGCGGTGCGGATCAGGTAACCCTGCTGGATGAGGTAGGGCTCGATGACGTCCTCGAGCGTGCCGCGTTCCTCACTGAGCGCGGCTGCGAGCGATTCGACGCCGACGGGGCCGCCGTCGAAGGATTCGACGATGATCCGCAGCATGCGGCGGTCGAGTTCGTCGAACCCCTGCGGATCGACCTTGAGCATCTGCATCGCCGCATCGGCGACGTCGCGATCGATGTTGCCCGCCGCGCGCACCTGGGCGAAGTCGCGCACGCGGCGCAACAGGCGGTTGGCGATGCGCGGCGTACCGCGCGAACGGTTGGCGATTTCCGCCGCGCCTTCCGCCGTGCACGCGATGCCGAGGATCGTCGCCGAGCGCCGCACGATGCGCGTGAGTTCCTCGGGCGTGTAGAACTCCAGCCGCTGCACGATGCCGAAGCGATCGCGCAGGGGCGCGGTCAGCAGGCCCGCGCGCGTGGTGGCGCCAATGAGGGTGAAGGGCGGCAGGTCGAGCTTGATCGAACGGGCCGCGGGGCCCTCGCCGATCATGATGTCGATCTGGAAATCTTCCATCGCCGGGTACAGCACTTCCTCGATCACCGGCGAGAGGCGATGGATTTCGTCGACGAACAGCACGTCGTGCGGCTGCAGGTTGGTCAGCAGCGCAGCCAGGTCGCCGGCCTTCTCGATCACCGGGCCGGAGGTCTGGCGCAGGCCGACGCCGAGTTCGTTGGCGATCACGTGCGAGAGCGTGGTCTTGCCCAGGCCCGGCGGGCCGAAGATCAACACATGGTCGAGCGCCTCGCCGCGCGCCTTCGCCGCCTCGATGTAGATCTGCATCTGCTCCCGGACCGGCGCCTGGCCGAGGTATTCGGAGAGCTTCTTGGGGCGGATGGAGGCCTCGATGGCCTCGTCCTCGCGCGTGGCGGCGGAGGTGATGACGCGGGAGTCGTTCATGCCGCCATGTTCGCGCCCTTTCGCCGCGGGCGCAAAACATGGCGTCCGGGCGCGCTCAGGCGGCGTGCGTGGCGCCCTGCTCCCCGGCGGCGCGCTCGATGCGTTCCAGCAGCCGGTGCGTGTCGAAGGCGCGCTCGAGCGTGGCCAGCGGCGTGTCTTCGTCCTGCGTCGCGCGCAGGAACGCGCGGGCCTGCGCGGTCAACGTCCCGGGATGTTCCCGCACGTCGTCGAGCGGCAGCACGCCCTGCCCGGCCACGTGCAGCGCGGATTCGGCGCGCGGCGCGATGCGGCTGGCGGAGAGGTCGACGTCCATGCCGTTCGGGAACCGCAGGCGGCAGCGGATGGCTTCCCAGCGTTCGTAGTGGCGGCGCGCGTCCAGCACGTCGACTTGCACCGGGCTGGCCTTCGCCAGCGCGCACACCCAGTCCAGGTCGTGCAGCATCAACTCGCGCAACACGTCGCCGTCCCGCGGGATGTCGATGGCGTGCGCGGTGTGGCGGCGGATCGCGAGCGTGGCCGGTGGCGGCGCGGCCAGGAGCGATGCGATCACCGGATTGAAGCGTTCACCGAAGGCCACGCGCATGCACGTGCCGTCGATGTCGGACGCGGCGATCATCGCCGCGGTGTCGTCGGCGCGTGCGCCGCCGGGTGTTTCGATGAGGCAATGCACGCCACGTCGCGCGAGCGCGCACGCGACCTGCGCATGGCGCTCAGGCGGCACGGCGACGATGGCGTGGCGGATCGACGGGGCCAGCAAATCGATCGTCGCGTGGCGGGCCGCGCCGAGCGCGGCGATGTCGTTGGCGCATGCGGCGTCGGGGTCGACGATCGCGGCGAGGTGGACTTCGGGCATCGTCGCCAATGCCTGCGCATGCAACCGACCCCTGCGGCCGAAACCGACGACGGCGATCGGCGCGATTCCCACGGCGGGGCTCATGCGAACTTCGCCATGAAGCGGCGATACGCCGATGGGTGCGCGTCTTGCACGTCCGGCTGCGCGCGCCTGGCGGCATCGAGCTGCGCTTCGAGCGCGAGCAGCCGCGCCTGCGCATCGGCCAGGTCGAGCGCGAGCTGGCCCTGCGCGCGCAAGGCGTCGGCGTAGGCATCGGCGGTGCGCGCCTGCATCGACGTGGCGGCGAGCTGCGCATCCCGGGCTTCGTCGCGCGACGCGAACGCCGCGTCGCGCTCGATGCCCGCATCCAGCGCGCGCTGCATCGCACGCGTCAGGCGCGCTTCCATCTCGTCGTGCGCCTTGAGGGCCATGTCGCGTTCGGTGACGGCGGCTTCGCGCGCCTGCAATGCCGCGCCGATGCGCTTCTCGGCGGCAGCCGCGGCGGCCCTGCCCGATTCCATGTGCGCGTCGCGGGTGGCTTCCGCGTCGCTTTGCGCGATGCGCGACTGTTCGACGGCCTTCACCATCGGCGCGACGACATCGCGCAGATAGCGCGCAGCCGCCTGCGTGCATTCCTGCGGATCGGGGAAGCGGCCGGCCTCCATCGCTTCGCGATACTGCGCGAGGGTCGCATCGGCCAGTACGTCGATGTTCGCCTCGGTGCGTACGCGGCCGCAGACGCGGCCCGCATCGTCGGCGTCGTACGCGGCGATCGCGGCGAGCACGCCGGCTTCGGTCACCGGCGCGGCCTGCATCGCGCGCGCGCCGAAGTCGAGGGCGCGCAGGCGATCGAAATTGGTCGTCGTCACCAGGCCGGCGAGGCCCGCGCGGTCGGCGATGATCGTGGCGCAGCCGGTCGCCATCGCTTCCAGGGCGCGGCGCGTCTGCGCGAAAACCAGGTCGTAGTCGCGCAATGCATGGGCCGGCACTTCGTCCGTCGCCAGGTCCACCGCGATGCCCGCCTGGCGGCATGCGCGCACGACCGTGGCGGCGCAGGCGTCCTGCAGGCCGTGCGAGTTGCACAACAGCGCGCGGCGCGGCGTGGCAGGCAGCGGCGCGCGCGGTTCGAAGCGTGCGATGTCCACGCCGTTGGGGATCACGCGGATCCGCGCGGCGTCGACGCCACCGGTCGAGGCCAACCGTTCGGCGCACACGGTGTCCACTGCGATCCAGCGGGCGATCGTCGGGAACACCGGCGGCGCGTGCTCCCACGGCGCCAGCGCATTGCATGCGGCGACGACCGGCGTGCCCGCGAAATGCAGCGCGGCCGTCATGGTTTCGAGATGGTGTTGCCCGTGGATGATGTCGGGCACGAAGTTCAGCGCCGACAGGTCATCGACCACCGGCACCGTCGCTTCGCGCAGCGCTTGCGCGACGTGCGCGGGCACCGCGCCATACACGACCGTAGGGTGCCCCTTGCGGAGCAGCGCGCGGGCGAAATCCACGAGGGACGGGCCGGAACCTGCCCGCGACGCCGCGGTGTCGTCGGTGATCAGGATGCGCAGCGCGCGCGGCGATTGTTTCCCCATGCGACGAGCATGGCATTGCGTGCGCAGAGCGGGCAATCGGGCATTCGAAAACTGTGACCGCGTGACGGCCGCTTGTTCAGATTTCGACCTGCGCGCCCAGTTCGACCAGGCGGTTGCCCGGGATCCGGAAGAAACCGGTGGCCGGCGCTGCGTTGCGATGCAGGAACGCGAACAGGCGGTCGCGCCACACCGGCATGCCGCGGTGGCGGCCGGCGACGATGGTTTCGCGGCTGGCGAAATACGTCGTGTCCATCGGGTCGAAGGGTATGCCGATCCGTTCGTCCATGTCGCACGAGCGCATCAGCGCCAGCGGCACGTCGGGCACTTCCATGAAGCCGAAGCGCACCGTGATGCGATAGAAGTCGTCGCCGATCGGCTCGATCTTCAGGCGGCGGTCCTTCGGCGCATGCGGCACGTTGAGCGTTTCGACCGTGAGGAACACGTTGCGCTCGTGCAGCACCTTGTTGTGCTTGAGGTTGTGCAGCAGGGCATGCGGCACCATGCCCTTCTGCGCGATCAGGAAGATCGCCGTGCCCGGCACGCGCGTGGGCGGCGCGAGCATCAGGCCGGGCAGGAACGAATCGAGCTGGATGCCTTCCTTCCGGATTTCCTCGTACAGCAACTGGCGGCCGCGGCGCCACGTGCGCAGGATCGTGAACACCACGATCGCCAGCACCACCGGGAACCACGCGCCATCGAGGAACTTCACGCCGTTCGCGACGAGGAACGCGACGTCGATGATGGCGAACAACACGCACAGCGGCAGCACCCAGCGGCGCGCCTTCGGCCACATCGCGCGGGCCACGAGGAACAGCAGCAACGTGTCGATCAGCATCGTGCCGGACACCGACACGCCGTACGCCGAGGCCAGGCCCGTGGAGCTGCGGAACATCAACACCACCGCGATCACCGCCAGCGCCAGCACCCAGTTGATCCACGGGATGTAGATCTGGCCGATGGTGTCCTTCGAGGTGTGCTGGATGCGCATGCGCGGGATGTAACCCAGCTGCATCGCCTGGCGCGCCACCGAGTACGCGCCGGTGATGACCGCCTGCGATGCGATGACCGCGGCGAGCGTGGCCAGCACGATCATCGGGATGCGCACCATCTGCGGGACGGAGAGATAGAACGGATTCGAGGCGACCTTGGGATCGAGCAGCAGCAGCGAGCCCTGCCCCATGTAGTTGAGCATCAGCGCCGGCAGCACGAACCAGTACCACGCGTGGCGGATGGGACGCGCGCCGAAATGGCCCATGTCCGCGTACAGGGCTTCGCCGCCGGTGACCGCGAGCACCACCGCGCCGAGGATGAAGATCGCGTGCCCACCGTGCGTGGCGAAGAACTGCATCGCCCACCACGGGTTGATCGCGTGGAAGACTTCGGGGTTGTGGCGGATGTTCATCACGCCGATCGCGGCGAGCGACAGGAACCACACCAGCATCACCGGCCCGAACACCTTGCCCACGCGCTCGGTGCCGAAGCGCTGCGTGCCGAACAGGAACACGATGATGCCCAGCGTGATCGGCACGACCCACGTGTGCAGTTGCGGCGCGACCACTTCCAGGCCTTCGACCGCCGAGAGCGTGGTGATCGCCGGCGTGATCACGCCGTCGCCGAAGAACAGCGACGCGCCGAAGATGCCGAGGATGCCCACCGCGTACGCGGACTTCGAATCCTTCGGCATCGTGCGCTGGGCCAGCGCCATCAGCGCCATGATGCCGCCCTCGCCTTCGTTGTCGGCGCGCATGATGATCGTGACGTACTTGAGCGTCACGACGATCATCAGCGCCCAGAACACGAGCGAGAGGATGCCGAGCACGGTGTCGTGGTTGGCTGTCAGCCCGTAGTGCGGCGAGAAGGCTTCCTTCAACGTGTACAGCGGGCTGGTGCCGATGTCGCCGAACACCACGCCCACGGCGCCGACGGCCAGACCGAGCAGACCGGTCTTCGCGCCGTGGTGGGCGTTCTTGGAGTGGGCGTGGGTATCGGCCATGGACCGGGGTGCCTTAGCGGAGCGCGGACTTTAGCGCCTTGCGGATGATGGTCGCGGCGTCGTCTCCCGGGGCTGCGGCATCGCGCACCATGCGCGTGGCCTCCGCGGGCTTGTAGCCGAGTTGCTGGAGCGCCACGGTGGCTTCGGACTGCGGGTCCGCCGGCACCCCGGGCGAACCGAGCGGGCCGCCACCGCCGAGGTCGGCCGCGCGATCGCGCAGTTCGACCACCATGCGTTCGGCGGTCTTCTTGCCGATGCCGGGGATGCGCGTGAGCGCGGTGACATCGCTGGAGGAGACCAGGCGCGCGAATTCGTCGACGCTCACGCCCGACAACACGGCCAGCGCGATCTTCGCGCCGATGCCGCTCACCTTCTGCACGTCGCGGAACAAACGCCGCTCGTTCTCGCGCAGGAAGCCGTACAACGAGACGCTGTCTTCCTTCTGCGCGTAGTGCGTGAACAACGCGACTTCGCGGCCGATCTCGGGCAAATCGTAGAACGTGCTCATCGGCGCTTCTAGCTCGTAGCCCACGCCGTTGACGTCCACCACCAGCCACGGCGGCTGCTTGTGCACGAGGATCCCTTTGAGGCGTCCGATCACGTTGCGGTCCTTGTGGCGATCAGCGGCGGCGGCGCAGCAACGCGACGCTGGCCCCGGCGCGCAACGCGGTCGCGCTCATGTGCGCGTGCGTCAGCGCGACGGCCAATGCGTCGGCGGCGTCGGGTTGCAATTTGGTGTCGGGGAGTTTCAGCAGCAGGCGCACCATGTGCTGGACCTGCGTCTTGTCCGCGGCGCCGCGGCCGACCAGCGATTGCTTGATCAGGCGCGGTGCGTATTCGTGCACGGCCAGGTGCCTGCGCACGACGGTGGCCAGCGCCGCGCCGCGCGCATGCCCCAGCTTCAGCGCGGAGGTCGCGTTCTTGTCCATGAAGACGGTTTCGATGGCGACCTCGTCGGGCCGCCACGCATCGATCACCGTTTCCAGGCCTTCGCACAGGCGGCCCAGGCGCGCGGGGAAGTCGGCCGCGTCGAGCAGCACCAGCGCTTCGCAATGCACGAACGTGCAACGCCCGGCGTCGTCGACGTCGATCACGCCCACGCCGGTGCGCTGGGAACCGGGGTCGATGCCGAGGATGCGGGTCACGTTTTGGAGTCTACGCCGATGTCTTACGCAAGATCGCCGAGATCGGCGTTGGCATAGACGTTCTGCACATCGTCCAGGTCTTCGAGCCAGCGCAGGAGCTTTTGCACCTGTTCGGCGGTCTCGCCGGAGACGGCGATGTCGTTGTCGGCGCGCATGGTGACTTCGGCCAGGTCCGGCTTGAGGCCCGCGCCTTCCATCGCGGCCTTGACGCTTTCGAAGGTATCCGGCGCGGTAAGCACGTCGATGGCGCCGTCTTCGGGATACACCACGACGTCGTCGGCGCCGGCGTCGATCGCCAGTTCGGTGATGCGATCTTCGTCGGCGCCCGAGGCGAAGGAGAGCACGCCCAGCTTCTTGAACATGAAAGCCACGGAGCCGTCGGTGCCGAGGTTGCCGCCGAACTTGCCGAACGCATGGCGCACGTCCGCCACGGTGCGGACCTTGTTGTCGGTGAGGCAATCGACGATCACGGCCACGCCGCCGGGCGCGTAGCCCTCGTATCGGATTTCCTCGTAGGTGACGCCTTCGAGTTCGCCGGTGGCCTTCTTGATCGCGCGCTCGATGACGTCCTTCGACATGTTCACCGACAGGCCGCGGTCCATCGCCGCGCGCAGGCGCGGGTTGCCGGACGGGTCGCCGCCGCCGGCGCGGGCGGCCACGCCGATCTCGCGGATCACCTTGGTGAAGATCTTGCCGCGCTGCGCGTCGACCGCGTTCTTGCGGGCTTCGATGGAAGGGCCACGACCCATGTTCGAACCTTGGTGCTGACTTGCGAGGGCGCGGATTCTACAGGGGGCGGGGGCTAAGCGCCCTGCCCGGCGAAACGGCCGGTCGACAGGAAGGCGACGGTCTGTTCGGCGGCGAGGGCCGAAAACAGCAGGCCGCTGTGGCTGGCCGGGATGACGACGTGGTCCTTCAGGCCCGCAAGGCGGGTTTCGTCGACCGCGACGGTGCCGTCGTGTTCGCCCGCGAACCCGGCGAACAAGGCGCCCAGCCCATGCGGCACGCTGCCGGCGATGGCGCCGACTTCGGCCGCACCGGTCCATTCCGGGAAGCCTTCACGCAACAGGGCCGCACTCTGGCCGAGCAGCAGCGCCGCCATCGGCAACCGCAGCAGGCCCGAGGCCGCACCGCTGCCACCGAGCGGCGCGCCGATGCAAACCAGGCGCCCGACCTTGAGATGCGTGGCCTCGCGCAGCGCCTGCATCGCGATCAATCCGCCGAGGCTGTGCGCGACGAGATCCACCTCTCGCGTCCCGATCTTGTCGACCAGCGCCTGCACGGCGCGATCCGGCCCGTCCGCGACGCTGAGGTAGGAAAAGACTTCGGTGTCGTAACCCGCGGCCTGCAACCTCCCCGCCAGCCAGTGCATGGCCAGGCCGGGCATCCACAACCCGTGCAGCAGGACGACGGTGCGCTTCACGCGGCGGGGGTGCGGCGCAGGATGAATTCCGGATCGCGCACGCTGCCGACGTGGAACTCGTAACCGCCGACGTTCTCGAAGCCCAGGCGTTCGTAGAACCGCTGCGCGCCGAAGTTCTGCGAGTAAACGCCGATCCACAGTGTCGTCGGGCCGTCTTTCTCCAGCCAATCGAACGCGGTCTGGATCAGGCGCGAACCGACGCCGCCGTTCTGCGCTTCGGGCATCAGGTAGATGCGTTTGAGTTCGCCGTCTTCGGGCCGCACGCCGGCATGCGGCAACGTGCACGGACGGCCGGCGAGGGCGTAGCCCAACGCTTGCCCGTCGCGTTCGACGAGCCACATCGCGCACTTCGGATCGGACAGGAACTTGCGGTGCTGCTCGACCGAATACGCATCGTGCAGGAATTGCGCGAGATCCGCCGGCGGGTACAAATGCCCGAACGCGACGACGAACGCGCGCTCGGCGACGTCCGTCAGGACCTGCGCGTCGTCGAACGTCGCGCGGCGGATCATCGCCTCGCTCACTTCGCGGGCTTCTCGCGCACGGAGACGTGCACTTCGGCCAGCTGCGCATCCGGCACCGGCGACGGCGCGCCGGTCATCAGGCACTGCGCGGTGGTGGTCTTCGGGAACGCGATGACATCACGGATCGATTCGGTGCCCGCCATCAACGCGGCGATGCGATCGATGCCGAAGGCGATGCCGCCGTGCGGCGGCGCGCCGTACTTCAGCGCGTCGAGCAGGAAGCCGAACTTGCCTTCGGCCTCTTCCGCGCCGATGCCGAGCAGTTCGAACACCGCGCTCTGCATCTGCGAGTTGTGGATGCGGATGGAACCGCCGCCGATCTCGTTGCCGTTGAGCACCATGTCGTAGCCGCGCGAGACGGCGGTCTTCGCGTTCGCGCGCATCTCTTCGATGGAATCCACGGCCGGCGCGGTGAAGGGATGGTGGAGCGCGACGAAACGATTCTCTTCGTCGTCCCACTCGAACATCGGGAAGTCGGTCACCCACAGCGGCGCCCAACCCTCGGCGACGAGACCGAGATCCTTGCCGAGCTTCAGGCGCAGCGCGCCCATGAAGTCGGACGCGGACTTGTACGTCGCCGCGCCGAAGAAGATCGCATCGCCGGATTGCGCGCCGGTGGCCTTCAGGATCGCGTCGAGCGTGCCGTCGTCGAGGAACTTGCCGATCGGCGAGGAGATGCCTTCGCGGCCCTTGCCCAAGTCATCGATCTTCATCCACGCCAGGCCCTTCGCGCCGAACTTCGCCGCGTGCGCGCCGTAGTCGTCGATCTGCTTGCGCGAGAACTGCGCACCCTTCGGCGCGCGCAATGCGACGACGCGGCCGTCGGCGTGGTTCGCCCAATCGGTGAACACCTTGAATTCGCAGGTCTTCACCAGATCGGCGATGTCGGTGAATTCCATCGGGTTGCGCAGGTCCGGCTTGTCCGAACCGTAGCGGCGCATCGCTTCTGCATACGTCATGCGCGGGAAGGGATTCGCGAGCTCGACGTCCATCACTTCGCGGAAGACGACGCGGATCATTTCCTCGACCGTGTCCTGCACGTCGCGCTCGGACACCCACGCAAACTCCATGTCGAGCTGCGTGAACTCCAGCTGGCGGTCGGCGCGCAGGGCTTCGTCGCGGAAGCAGCGCGCGATCTGGTAGTAGCGGTCGAAGCCCGCCATCATCAGGATCTGCTTGAACAACTGCGGCGACTGCGGCAACGCGTAGAACTCGCCCGGGTGCATGCGTGCCGGCACGAGGAAGTCGCGCGCGCCTTCGGGCGTGGCCTTGGTGAGGATCGGCGTTTCGATGTCCTGGAAGCCGCGGGCGTCGAGCCAGCGGCGCAGCGCCTGCACCAGCTTGATGCGCGTGCGCATCATCCGCTGCATCTGCGGCGTGCGCAGGTCGAGGTAGCGATACTTCAGGCGGATGTCCTCGCCCGGGTTCTCGTGCGCGTGGAAGGGCAGCGGCTCGGCCTTGTTGAGCAATTCGATCTGCGTGGCGACGACTTCGACCTGGCCGGTGCGGATCTTCGGATTGACGCTCTGGCGGCGGCGCACGGTGCCGGTGATGCGCAGGCAATCCTCATAACCGACGCGCGCGGCCGCTTCGACGACCGCGGCGTTGCCGGCGGCGTCGGAGGGTTCGGCGACGATCTGGACGATGCCTTCGTGGTCGCGCAGGTCGATGAAGCACAGGCCGCCGAGGTCGCGGGCGACGTCGGCCCAGCCGCACAGGGTGACGGTCTGGCCGACCAGCGCCTCGTCGACGAGGCCGCAGAAGTGGGTACGCATGGGGGTTCCGTTGATTTGGTGCCGCCGGCGCGGGGCGCCGGAAAGGGCGCCATTCTAGCCCGTCCTCCCCCGGCCGCTGGCCCCGTTGGGATTGTGGAAAGGGGTCGAGAGGGGCAGCCGATGGTGTTTCCGCCGGAACGCGAGGCGGTGTACGTGCAGCGAATGTTCGGCTGGCAAGGCACGCGCCTTCGGCGGCTGGTGCTCTTCGCGCCGTTGTTCTTCCTGTTCTTCATCTGCATCCAGGCGCTGCTGCTGCCCCCGCCCCTGAGCGAATGGGTGCAGGCGCCCCTCACTTGGGTCGGGTTCGTGCTGCTGGGCGCCATCGGCCTGTGGATGCGGACCGTCCGCAGCGCCGACCTGTTCGCCTGGGCCGGCGTCGCGCTGCAGACCTTGTTCCTCGTGTTCTGCGCCCTGAGCACGCGGGCGGGCCATGGCGGCCTCGCGTTGCTGTTGCCGATGTTCGTGGCCACGCCGCTGGTGACCGCGCCGTTCTGGGCGCGGGCGCGCACGGTGTTCGTCGCGATCGTCCTCGCCTACCTCGCCGGCGCCCTCGCCCTCTGGCACAGCGCGGCCGGCAGCACGGTGTGGCTCGCTTACGGCGTCCAGGCGGTGGTCGGCGGGGTCATCGCGATGGCGATGCACGCGACGGTGGACAACGCGCGCCGCGGGTATTTCCTCGCCGAAGAGGAACTCGAGCAGCGCGCGCGACTGGATGCGCTCACCTCGGTCCTGAATCGCCGCCACTTCATCGAGTCGGGCGAAGCGATGCTGATGCACATGCGCCCCGGCCAGGTGTTGAGCGCGTGCTTCGTCGACCTCGACCACTTCAAGCGCGTCAACGATGAAGGCGGCCATCGCATCGGCGATCAACTGCTCGCGGCGGTGGCGCATTGCCTCCTGGAACTGCAGGGCGAAGGCCGATTGATCGGCCGCGTGGGCGGGGAAGAATTCGCACTGCTGCTGCCGGGCATGCACGCACAGGAAGCCGAGCACTTCATCGCCACGGTGTGCAAGAGCATTGGCGCGCTGGCGGTCGATGGATTCTCATGCACCGCGAGCGTCGGCGTCGCGGAATGGCATCCCGGCGAAAGCCTGTCCGATCTGTTGCATCGCGCGGACCTGGCATTGCTTGCGGCGAAGCGCGGTGGGCGCAATCGAATCGTGCAGTGGACCGCGGGCGTGGCCGCTTAGTCGGACGAGGTCGACGCCGGCTTCGATGCAGCGGGCTTCGATTCGGCGGGTTTGGACTCCGCCGGCTTTGATGACCCTTCGGTCAAATTCTTCTTCTTGTCGCCGTCCTTCTTGAAGTCCGTCTCGTACCAGCCGCTGCCCGACAGGCGGAACGACGGCGCCGTGATCTGGCGCTTCACCGATTCCTTGCCGCAAACGGGGCACGTGGTCGGGTCGGCGTCCGACATCTTCTGCAAGCGGTCGAAGGTGTGGCCGCAGGCGGTGCATTCGAAACCGTAGATGGGCATGTCGGCTCTGTTCGGTCGGATCGTTGGGTGTCAGGCGGCGTCGTACAACGCGAGCAGGTCGGCTTCCGCGCGCTCGAGGTCGCCGCGCAGGCGGGATTGCTGCTTGCCGAGCTCGTTCGCGCGTCCGTCGGCGTAAACCTTCGGATCGGCCAATTGCGCGTCCAGCTGCGCGATCTTCGCTTCGAGCTCGGCCACGCGCGCTTCGGCTTTCTGCAAGGCGTGCGTGTTGATCTTCTTCGCGGCGGGCTTCGGCGGCGGCGGCGCGGCGGCTTCGACCTTCGGCTTGGCGGTCTTGTCGGCCTTCGACGATTCGCTGCCCGGGCGCGAACGCAGCCACGCGGCGTACTGGTCGAGATCCCCGTCGAAGTCCTCGACCTTGTGGTCGGCAACGCGCACGAAGCGGTCGCACACCAGGCCGATCAGGTGGCGGTCGTGCGAGACGAGCACGATCGCACCGTCGAAGTCGCTCAACGCTTCGGCCAGCGCCTCGCGCATGTCGAGGTCGAGGTGGTTGGTCGGTTCGTCGAGCAGCAGCACGTTCGGCTGCTTGAACGCGATCATCGCCAGCGCCAGGCGCGCCTTTTCGCCGCCGGAGAAACCGTCGATCGACTCGAACGCGCGATCGCCCGCGAAATTCCACTTGCCGAGGAAATCGCGGAACACCTGCGTCGGCAGATCGCCGCCCACCTTGCGCAGATGGTCGATGGGCGACTGGCCCGCCATCAGCGATTCCACCGTGTGCTGCGCGAAGTAGCCGATGCGCATGTCCGGATGCGCGATGCGCTCGCCCGCGAGCAGCGGCAACTCGCCGACGAGCGTCTTCACGAGCGTCGATTTACCGGCGCCGTTCGGGCCGAGCAGGCCGACGCGATCGCCGGCTTCCAGACCGAAGTTGACGTCGCCCAGGATCTTCACGTCGCCGTAGCCCGCATCGACATCGCGCAAGCGCACGAGCGAGTTCGGCAAACGCGCCGGTTCCGGGAAGGTGATATGCAGCGACCGCTCGGCGCGCACCGCTTCGGTGCCGGCGAGCTTGGCCAGGCGCTTCATGCGCGACTGCGCCTGCTTGGCCTTGCTGGCCTTCGCCTTGAAGCGGTCGATGAACGACTGCAGGTGCGCGCGCTCGGCCTGTTCCTTCTCGAAGGCGATCTGCTGCTGGCGCAACTGCTCGGCGCGCTGGCGTTCGAACGCCGTGTAGTCGCCGGTGTAGAGCTTCGCGCGTTGTTCGTGCAGGTGCAGCGTGTGCGTGCAGATGTTGTCGAGGAATTCGCGGTCGTGCGAGATCACCAGCAACGTGCCGGGATAGCGCAGCAGCCATTGTTCGAGCCACAGCACCGCGTCGAGATCCAGGTGGTTGGTCGGTTCGTCGAGCAGCAGCAGGTCGCTCGGCGTCATCAACGCGCGCGCGACGTTCAGGCGCACGCGCCAGCCGCCCGAGAATTCCGACACCGCCTTCGCGTGCGTTTCCGGCGGGAAACCCAGGCCGTGCAGCAAACGGCCCGCGCGCGCGGTGGCGTCGTAACCGTTGAGTTCTTCCAGCCGGTGGTGCGCGAGCGCGACGGCTTCCCAATCTTCGTTGGCGAACGCGTTGGCTTCCATCTGGATCGCGTCATGCACGGCGGCATCGCCGGAGAGCACGAAGTCGATGGCCGAATCGGGCAGCGAGGGCGTTTCCTGCGCGACCGAGGCGATGCGCGCCTTGCCGGGCATGTCGATGTCGCCCTTGTCCGGCTCCACCTCGCCCATCATCGTCGCGAACAGGGAGGACTTGCCGGTGCCGTTGCGCCCGACGACGCCCACGCGGTAGCCCGCGTGCATCGCGAGGTCGACGTCGGACAACAGGACGCGCTCGCCCCGGCGGAGCGAGAAATTACGGAAGGAGATCATAGCCGCGGGATTTTAGCGTACCGGGGCGGGCTCAGCTTTTCGCGAAGACCAATTTCCCGCCCTCGGCCTCCACCTTCACGGTATCGCCCGAAGCGAACTCGCCGCCCAGGATCTTCGTCGCCAGCGGATTCTCCAGCTGCTGCTGGATCGCCCGCTTCAGCGGCCGCGCGCCGTACACGGGGTCGAACCCCACGTTTCCGAGCAACTGCAGCGCCGAATCCCCGATCTCGATGCGGATCCCGCGCTCGGCCAGGCGCTTGCCCAGATATTGCGTCTGGATGCGGGCGATTTCGCGGATCTGCGCCTTGTCGAGCGGGTGGAAGACGACGATCTCGTCGAGCCGGTTGATGAATTCGGGCCGGAAGTGCGCCTGCACGACGCCCATCACGGCGGCCTTCATCTGCGTGTAGGCCTCCGGCGTCTCGCCCGCCAGCTCCTGGATCATCTGCGAGCCGAGGTTGGAGGTCATCACGATCACGGTGTTGCGGAAATCGACCGTGCGCCCCTGCCCGTCCGTCAAACGCCCGTCGTCGAGCACCTGCAGGAGGATGTTGAACACGTCCGGATGCGCCTTCTCCACTTCATCGAGCAGGATCACGCTGTACGGACGGCGGCGGACCGCTTCGGTGAGATACCCGCCTTCCTCATAACCGACGTACCCCGGGGGCGCGCCGATGAGGCGCGCGACGGAATGCTTCTCCATGAACTCGCTCATGTCGATGCGCACCATCGCGTCGGGCGAATCGAACAGGAACTCGGCGAGCGCCTTCGTCAATTCGGTCTTGCCCACGCCCGTCGGGCCGAGGAACAGGAACGAACCGTTCGGGCGATTCGGATCGGACAAACCCGCGCGCGAACGGCGGATCGCATCGGACACCGCGCGCACCGCTTCGGCCTGCCCGACGACGCGCCCTTGCAGCGCCGATTCCATCTGCAGCAACTTCTCGCGCTCGCCTTCGAGCATCTTGTTGACCGGGATGCCGGTCCAGCGCGAGACGACTTCGGCGATCTCCTCGGCCGTCACCTTGTCCTGCAGCAGCGTGAAGCCCTTCGATTCGACTTCCTGCGCGGCCTGCAGTTGTTTTTCCAACTCGGGCAAGCGGCCGTACTGGATCTCGCTCATCTTCGCGAAATCCTGCTTGCGCTGCGCGCCTTCGAGTTCGAGCCGGGCCTGTTCGATCTGCTCCTTGATCTTCGTGGCGCCCTGCAACGTGGCCTTCTCGGCCTTCCACACCTCTTCCAGGTCGCTGTATTCGCGCGAGAGGCGTTCGATCTCCGCTTCGAGATCCTGCAGGCGCTGTTTCGATTCGGCGTCCTTTTCCTTCTTCAATGCTTCGCGCTGGATCTTGAGCTGGATCAGGCGGCGTTCCTTGCGGTCGAGTTCCTCCGGCTTGGAATCGATCTCCATGCGCAGGCGCGAGGCAGCCTCGTCCATCAGGTCGATGGCCTTGTCGGGCAACTGGCGGTCGCTGATGTAGCGATGCGACAGCGTCGCCGCCGCGACGATCGCCGGGTCGGTGATGTCGACGCCGTGGTGCAGCTCGTACTTTTCCTTCAGCCCGCGCAGGATCGCGACGGTGTCCTCGACGCTCGGTTCGCCGACGAACACCTTCTGGAAACGGCGTTCGAGCGCGGCGTCCTTTTCCACGTACTTGCGATATTCGTCGAGCGTGGTCGCGCCGATGCAATGCAGCTCGCCGCGCGCGAGCGCCGGCTTGAGCATGTTGCCGGCGTCCATCGCGCCTTCGGCCTTGCCGGCGCCGACCATCGTGTGCAACTCGTCGATGAACAGGATGATCTGGCCTTCGTTCTTCGCCAGGTCGTTGAGCACGGCTTTCAGGCGCTCCTCGAATTCACCGCGGAACTTCGCACCGGCGATCAGCGCGCCCATGTCGAGCGACAGCACGCGGCGGCCGCGCAACCCTTCGGGCACTTCGTTGTTGATGATGCGCTGCGCGAGGCCTTCGACGATCGCGGTCTTGCCCACGCCCGGTTCGCCGATCAGCACGGGGTTGTTCTTCGTGCGGCGCTGCAGGACCTGGATGGTGCGGCGGATTTCCTCGTCGCGGCCGACCACCGGATCGAGCTTGCCGTTCTCCGCGCGCTCGGTGAGGTCGATGGTGTACTTCGCCAGCGCCTGGCGCTGGTCTTCCGCGTTTTCGCTTTGCACTTTTTCGCCTCCGCGGATCGCGTCGATGGCGGTCTCGAGTTTCTGTTTCGTTGCGCCGCTGGCCTTGAGCGCGCGGCCTGCTTCGCCGTTGTCGTCGGCCAGCGCGAGCAGGAACAATTCGCTCGCGATGAACGTATCGCCGCGCTGTTGTGCGAGCTTGTCGGTGACGTTGAGCAGGCGCGCCAGGTCGTTCGACACGCTGATGTTCCCGGCCTGGCCGGACACCTTGGGCAGTTTGTCGAGCGCCTCGCCGACGCGTTCGCGCAACAGCGGCACGTTGGCGCCGGCCTGCGTCAGTACCGAGCGCGCGGTGCCGCCTTTCTGTTCGATCAGCGCGGCGAGCAGGTGGACCGGTTCGATCACGCTCTGGTCGCGGCCGACGGCCAGCGACTGCGCGTCGGACAGCGCTTCCTGGAAACGGGACGTGAGTTTGTCCATTCGCATGGGATGGGACCTCGTGGATGCCTTGGGGCCGGCCCGGGACCGGCACTAGCGTGGAGATGCGGCCGTGGAGGCCGGATGCAAGCGCGGGGGCGGGTATCCTGTCGGCCATTTTTCAGGCTCGGCGGCTCGGGACGGCATGACGCGTTGGTTGTGGGGGGCACTCAACGCGCTGCAGGCGCTGTTCACCGTGGCGGTCACGGTCCTCGGGTTCCCGGTGGCCTTCCTGCTGGGGCTGGCCTTCGGGCCGCGGCTCCCCCTGCGCATGGCCGCCTGGTACTGGGCGCCGCTGCTGTTCGCCGGCGCGGGCGTGAAGCTCGTCGTCGAAGGCGCCGATTGCATCGACTGGACGCGGCCGATGGTGCTGGTCGCCAACCATCAATCGATGATCGACATCCCCTGCCTGTTCCGCGCGGTGCCGGTGCCGTTGCGCTTCGTGCTCAAGCAGGAGGTCCAGTCGATTCCGATCATCGGCCGGTACGCGCGGATGATGGGCATGGTGTTCATCGACCGCGGCAATGCGCGCGATGCCAAGCGCAAGCTCGGCGCGGCGGCGGAAAAGTTGCGCGGCGATGCGGTGTTCGCGGCCTTCCCCGAAGGCACGCGCAGCAAGGACGGCGTCGTCGGTCCGTTCAAGGCTGGCGCGGTGCAAGTCGCGATGGAGGCCGGCGTATCGGTGGTGCCGGTCGCCATCGACGGCGCGGGCCGCGTGTTGCCGCCGGCCGGGTTCCTCGTGCGGCCGGGCACCATCGTCGTGCGCTTCGGCACGCCGATCGACACGACGGGATTGGCGCCGAACGAACGCAACGCACTCGCGCAACGCGCGCGCGACCAGATCGTCGCGATGCTCGGTTTGCAGTGACGCGATGACCTTCCGCGTCCTCGTCCTCGGCGGGTACGGGCAATTCGGGCGGCGCATCGTCCAAGCACTCTCGCGCGATGCGGACATGACGGTGATCGTCGCCGGGCGCGATGGCGTGCAGGCGAAGGCGCTATGCGACGCCTTGCGCATCGGTGCGCGCGCGACGCTGGAGGCCGAGGCGATCGACATCACGGGCGATTTCGATGCGGCGTTGCATCGCGTTCGGCCGAATCTCGTGATTCACACCGCCGGGCCGTTCCAGGCGCAGGGCTACGACGTCGCGCGTGCGGTGCTGGCATTCGGCGCGCATTACATCGACCTTGCGGACGGACGTGCGTTCGTCGAAGGGTTCGGCGTGCTCGACACGCTGGCGAAATCGCACGGACGTCGCGCGATCACCGGCGCGAGCAGCGTGCCGGGCATCAGCGGGGCGGTGATCGAGGCGCATGTCGATCGGTTCGCGTCGCTCGACTCGATCGAGACGGGCATCAGCCCGGGCAATCGCACCGAACGCGGGCTGGCGACGACGCGCGCGATCCTCGGCTACGTCGGGCGTCCGTTCACGGCGAAGATCGGCGGTGCGTTCCGCCGCGTGCATGGGTGGCAGTCGCTGCGGCGCGAAGTGTTCGACGGTGTCGGCGCACGCTGGTTCGCACGCTGCGAAGTGCCGGACGTCGGCGTGTTGCCGCAGCGTTATCCGCAATTGCGAACGTGCGATTTCCGCGCCGGTCTCGAACTGCGCCGCATGCATTTCGGCTTGTGGTGCGCGAGTTGGTTCGTGCGCGCGGGGCTGTATCCACGGCTCCCGGCGCGTGCGCCGCTGCTGCTGGCGATGAGCGAACGCTGGCTGTCGCAGGGCAGCGATGTCGGATTTATGCATGTCGACATGGCGGGCGTCGGCCGCGATGGCGCGCCGTTGCAGTTGCGCTGGACGATCATCGCGCGCGATGGCGCCGGCCCGCGCATTCCCGCGACGCCGGCGGTCGTGCTCGCGCGCAAACTGGCGCGCGGCACGCTGACCGGCAGCGGTGCGAGCGCATGCCTCGACCTGTTCACGCTGCGCGAGTGCCTCGACGCGCTGGACGATCCCGCGATCACGACCTCGCTGGACACGCTGCGTTAGTCGAGGAAGCGATGCGCCTCGTGCGGCGCGGGGATGCGGCACGCCGCGTGGCGGCCGAACAGCCGATACCGATTGCGCGCGACGAACCGATACAGCCGATCGCGCAACGGCGCAGGCACCGCCCCCATCGCGTGTGCTACACGCCATGCACCACCGAGGCCGGTGACGACGCGGCGGATCGCATCGGTGTCGCGATGCGCGCCGTCCGCGTCGATCAGGAGGAACGACGACGGGTCGTCCGGGTCGAGCCCGTGCGATGCGAGCAATGCGCGGCCATTCGCACCTTGGATCGCCGCGAAGCGGTACCGCGCCTGCGTGTCGTGGCGCAGGAGGAAGTCGACCCAGCCGTTGCACAGCACGCAAGTGCCGTCGAACACGATGGTCGCGGTGGCGTCAGGTGCGTTCAAGCCAACCTTCGTAACGAATGATGCGGCCGACCCACGGCAGCGCGGCCTCGACGAGGAATTCGAAGCGATCGCCGGTCTGGCGCTCGCGGCACCGCACGCGCGCGAACCATGTCGGCGGCAAGGGGATCAGGCCGAGCAGGCGCACGCCGCTGGTCGCCCAGAGCAACTCGCCGTCGTGCTCGCCGAGCGAGAAATAGAACTCGACGAGGCCGAGTTTTTCGATGAGGCGATCGTTCCATGCGCGATAGCGCGAGGCCATGCGCGCACCGCCGAAATCGCGGCGCCAGGTTTCGCCGTCGCCGTCGGGCGCCAGCGTCACTTGCGTGGCGACGTTCGACGCCGACGGCGGCAACTGCGTCGTCAGCGCGAAGAAGGGCACGAGCCAATGCGTGCCGCGCGTGATGGTCGCCTCGCCCTTCCACACCATCGTGCGGTCGACGTCGTGCAGCGCGCGGACCTGGGGCGCGAGCGTGTCGAAAGTGTCGCCGAGGACGCGGCGGAAGACAGGCGTCATCGAATCCACGCGATCGTCGCCATGCGGCCGGTGCGCTGATCGCGGCGATGCGAGAAGAAGCGTGCATCGGCGATGGTGTCGAAATCGCCGCCGTGCACGTCGGTGATGCCCGCCAGCGCCAGACGCTGGCGCGCGAGCGCGTACAGGTCGACGCGCCAATGGCCCTCGCGCGTGGGCGCGAATGCGGCTTCGGCGGCGGCATCACGGGAAACGAAGGCATCGCGCACTTCGGCGCCGATTTCGTACGACCGCGGGCCGGCGGCGGGGCCGAGCCAGGCGACGATCCGGTCGCGCGGCGTCCGCATCGCGTCGAGCGTGGCTTCGAGGACGCCGCTCGCCAGGCCGCGCCAGCCGGCGTGCGCCGCGCCGAGTTCGTCGCCGTCGCGGGCGGCGAAGACGACGGGGAGGCAGTCGGCGGTGAGGATGGCGAGGACGGTGCCGGGCGTGCGCGTGACGCAGGAGTCGGCTTCGGGTTCATCCAGGCCGGGTTCGATCGCGACCTGCGTGCCGTGGACTTGCTTCAGCCAGCGGGGGGCGGAGGGCAATGCGAAGTGTTCGACCAGGGTGGCGCGGTTGCGTTCGACGGCGTCCGGGTCGTCGCCGCTGCGCAGGCCGAGGTTGAAGGTATCGAAGGGGGATTGCGAATGACCGAGGCCGTGGCGGAGGGTCGTGAAGGCTGCGACGCAGGACGGCAGGTCCGCACGCACGCTCACCTGCCCGCCTCCGTCGCGGCGCGCTGGTCGTCGCGCAGCGCATCCATCAGCGTGCGCATGTCGGTCGGGACCGGGGCGGTGCAACGGATCGGTTCGCCGGTCGCGGGGTGCGCGAACTCCAGCGTTTCGGCATGCAGCGCCTGCCGCTTGAAGCCGCGCAGTGCTTCGACCAGTTCCGGCGTCGCGCCGCGCGGGAGCTTCAGCGGGCCGCCGTACAGCGGGTCGCCGACGATCGGATGCTTGAGGTGCGCCATGTGCACGCGGATCTGGTGCGTGCGGCCGGTTTCCAGGCGGCATTCCAGCGCGGTGTGCGCGCGGAAGCGTTCGCGCAGGCGGTAGTGCGTGATGGCCTCGCGGCCGTCTTCGCGCACGGCCATGCGGATGCGGTCGCGGGGGTGGCGGTCGATGGGGGCGTTCGCGGTGCCGCCGGAGACCAGCGCACCGACGACGACGGCCAGGTACTGGCGATGCACGCCGCGCGCGGAGAGTTGGTCGACCAGCGCGGTGTGCGCTTCGAGCGTGCGCGCGACGACCATGACGCCCGAGGTGTCCTTGTCGAGGCGATGCACGATGCCCGCGCGCGGCAGGTTGGCCAGCGAGGCATCGCGATGGAGCAGCGCGTTCACCAGCGTGCCGGCCGGGTTGCCGGCGCCGGGGTGGACCACCAGCCCGGCGGGCTTGTCGATGACGAACACGGCCGCGTCCTCGTAGAGCACGTCGAGCGCAATGTCCTCGGCCACGGCGTGGGTCTGCACTTCCAGGACCACGGTGAGGCTGACGGTCTCGCCGCCACGGACGGGGTCGCGCGGACGCGCCGGGCGGCCGTCGAGCAGGGCGTCCTCCGACTTGATCCACTCCGAAAGCCGCGACCGGGAGAATTCGGGGAACAATTCGGCCAATACGGCGTCGAAGCGACGGCCAGCGGCCTGTTCCGGCACGACGGCGGTGCGTGCGCCGTCGCCGGCGGGTGGATCGTTGGGTGTCATCGGCACTCCGGTTCAGCCGCCGGATGCTTGGTCCGGTCCGGCGGTATTCCATGGACTGGTATTATCGGCCCTTCGTGCCTTCCCGGCGCCCCCTTCCGAAGCTGCGTCCCGCCCATGACCCCACGCTCCATGCGCCGCCCCCTGATCCTGCTGCTGCTCGTCGCCCTGGTGCTCTCCATGTCGGGCTGCGGTTCCATCAGCAAGCTCTGGAAGAAGAAGGACCCCAACGAAGGCCAGCCGGTCGAAGCGCTGTACGACAAGGCGCACGAGTACATGCTGGAAGAACGCTGGTCCAGCGCGACGGAAACCTGGCAGCGCCTCATCGCCCAGTACCCGTACGGCCCGTACACCGAGCAGGCGCTGATGGAAATGGCGTACGCCGAGTTCAAGGCCGGCAAGCACGACGACGCGGTGTCGACCATCGACCGCTTCATCCGCACGTACCCGACCCACCGCAACATCGCCTACTTCTACTACCTGCGCGGCCTGTCCAACGCCTCGCGCAATGCGATCTTCCTGGCGCGCGTGTTCTCGCTGCAGACCAGCAACCGCGACCTCAGCACGCCGATGCAGGCGTACAACGATTTCTCGATCGTGGTCGAGCGTTACCCGAACAGCCGCTACGCAGCCGACGCGTCCCGCCGCATGATCGAGCTGCGCAACCTGTTCGCCAAGCACGAGCTCGACACGGCCGTGTACTACCTGCGCCGCGGCGCGGACGTCGCCGCGGTCACGCGCGCGAAGTACCTGCTGGAAACTTACCCGCAGAGCGCCGCGCAGAACGACGCCGTCGCCACGCTCATCGTCGCCTACGAGCACCTGGGCAACGACACGCTGGCCGCCGACGCCAAGCGCGTGCTGCAGACCAACGAGCCCAACCACCCGTACTTCTCGGGCGATTGGCCGGATTACCCGTCCACGTTCCGCCGGCTCAACCCGTTCTCGGGCGAGAAGTCGGGTGCGGAGCACGACGACTGACCAGACAACGGCGCCTTCGGGCGCCGTTCTCGTTTCAGGAATACCCGTTCGTGATCGGGTAACGCCGCTCGCGGCCGAACGCGCGCCGCGAGACCTTCGGCCCCGGCGCGGCCTGGTGGCGCTTCCACTCGCTGATGCGCACCAGGCGCAGCACGCGCGCGACGGTCGCGTCGTCGAACCCCGCGGACACGATCTCGTCGAAGGATTGTTCGAGGTCGACGTGCCGCATCAGGATTGCGTCGAGCACGTCGTACGGCGGCAGCGAATCCTGGTCTTTCTGGTTTTCGCGCAGCTCCGCCGACGGCGGGCGTTCGATCACCGCCGGCGGGATCACCATGCCGCCGTTGGGCGCCGAGCCGCCCGACGCATTGCGCCAGCGCGCGAGCGCGAACACTTCGGTCTTGTACAGGTCCTTGATCGGCGCATAGCCGCCGCACATGTCGCCGTAGATCGTCGCGTAGCCCACCGCGTATTCGCTCTTGTTGCCGGTGGTCAGGAGCAGGCCGCCGAGTTTGTTCGCCAACGCCATCAGGATCACGCCGCGGCTGCGCGACTGGAGGTTTTCTTCGGTCACGTCGACGGCCTTGCCGTCGAACAACGGCCCGAGCGCCTCGAGGAAGCCCGTGAAGGGTTTTTCGATCGACACCGCTTCCAGCCGCACGCCCAACGCGGCGCATTGCTCCGCCGCCAGATCGTTCGACAAGTCTGCGGTGTAGCGCGAAGGCAGGCGCACCGCGGTGACGTTCCCTGCACCGAGCGCATCGACGGCCATCGCCAGCACGATCGAAGAATCGATGCCGCCCGACAACCCGAGCCACGTCTTCGTGAACCCGTTCTTGCCGCAGTAATCGCGGATGCCGCGCACGATGGCGCGCCACGCGAGCGCGTCGCGGCTTTCCTCTTCCTCGGCCGGCCACGCCACGCGCGCGAACTTGCGCGAGGCGCCGTCGAAATCCGCGACCAGCCAGTGTTCCTCGAACGCACGCGCCGCCGGATGCACGTGCCCGTCGCCGTCGGCGATCACCGACGCGCCGTCGAACACCACCGCATCCTGCCCGCCCACGACGTTGAGGTACGCGAGCGCGCACCCCGACTCGCGGACGCGGTCGGCGATCAACGCATCGCGCTGCGCATGCTTGTCGCGTTCGAACGGCGAAGCATTTGGCACGAGCACCACCTGCGCGCCCGCGTCCATCGTGCGCGACAACGGCTCGGGGAACCACAGGTCCTCGCAGATCACCACGCCCACGCGCGTCTGTTTGACTTCGAACACGCACGCTTCGCCATCGGGATCGACGTCGAAGTAACGGCGCTCGTCGAACACCGCATAGTTGGGCAACTCGCGCTTGCGATAGGTCTGCGCCACGACGCCATCGCGCAACACGCTCGCGGCGTTGTAGACGACCGCGCCCGCCGCCTGCGGCCAGCCGACGACGGCGACGATGCCGGTCGCGGCTTGCGCGATCGCGTGGATCGCCGTTTCGCAGTCGGCCAGGAACCGCGGCCGCAGCAACAGGTCTTCCGGCGGGTAGCCGCTGACGGCCAGTTCCGGAAACAACACCACGTCGGCGCCGTGCGTGTCGCGCGCCTCCGCGATCATGGCGGCGATGCGGTCGGTGTTGGCGGCGACCGCGCCCACCGGGAAGTCGAACTGCGCGAGCGCGATGCGGAGCGTCATGCGCGCAGTCTAGCGAACCGGCGTCACGCGGCGAACAGGGCCTGCAACTGGTCGGTGGCCACGGGCTTCACCAGGTGCTGGTCGAAGCCTGCGGCGAGCGTGCGCTGGCGGTCCGCGCCCTGCCCGTAGCCGGTGACCGCCACCACGGTGGCATCGCGCGTGACCGGGTCCTCGCGCAGGCGGCGCACCACTTCGTAACCGTTCATGCCCGGCAGGCCGATGTCGAGCAGCACCAGCTCCGGCACGGTCGAATGCGCCATCGCCAGCGCGGCGTCGCCATCGTGCGCGACCTGCACGTGGTGGCCGAAGTCTTCGAGCAAATGCGCGAGCGTCCGCGCCGCGTCGACGTTGTCGTCGACCACGAGCACGCGTTGGGGGCGCATCGCACCGCGCTCGGGAATCGGGGCGCGCAACTGCCCGTCGAACTGCGACTGCGCGAGCGGCAAGGTCACCGCGAACTCCGTGCCCTTGCCCAATCCGTCGCTGCGCGCCTCGACCGAGCCGCCGTGCAGTTCCACGAGGCTGCGCACCACCGTGAGCCCGATGCCGAGGCCGCCCTGCGCGCGGTCGAGCCCGCGCTCGGCCTGGCTGAAGAGCGTGAACACGTGCGCGATGGTGGCCGGCAGCATGCCGATGCCGTCGTCGCGCACGCTCAGTTCCACCACGGACTCCCGCAGGCGCAATTCGACCGTGATGCGCCCGCCCGGATCGGTGTACTTGCACGCGTTGGTCAGCAGGTTCACGAGCACCTGCTCCAGCCGCACGGGATCCCCGTCGACCACCGCCGGACGCCCGGGCACGATGCACACGACATCGTGCCGCTTGTCGTCCATCGCCGACTGCACGCTTTCCATTGCGCGGTCGACGACGCTCCGCAGGTCCACGCGCGCGCGGTCGATCTCGATCAGGCCGCGCGTGATGCGCGAGACATCGAGCAGGTCGTTGACCAGCCGGCCGAGGTTGGCCGTCTGCCGCTGCAATACGTCGAGCAGGTAGCGCGTGCGCTCGTCGGTGCCGCCCTGCGTCTGCAACAACGCGATGGCATTGCGCACGGGCGCGAGCGGATTGCGCAACTCGTGCGCGAGCATGGCGAGGAACTCGTCCTTGCGCTGGTCGGCGACCGTAAGCTGCTGCATCAGAGACTCCACGCGTCGCCGCGCGAGCACCGCTTCGGTGACTTCGTAGGCGAACACCAGGATCGAGTCGACCTCGCCGCTGCCGCTTTCGCGGATCGGCTGGTAGAGGAAGTTGAAGACGCGCTCCTCGATGCGCCCGGTGTTGGTCGCGTCCATGTACACGCTGGTTTCGGTGCCGACGTAGGGCGTACCGGTCCGCAGCACCTGGTCGAGCAGCGTGAAGAACGGTTGGCCTTCGAGCTCGGGCAACGCCTCGCGGACGGGCTTGCCGAGAATCTGCCGGCCGCCGAACAATTTCAGGTAAGGCGGATTGGCCAGTTCGAACACGTGCGCATCGCCGCGCAGCAACGCGATGCATGCCGGCGCCTGTTCGAACAGGCCGCGCAGCTCCGCACGCTGCCGCTCGACTTCCGTGCGGCGTTGCGCGCGCTCGATCTGCAACGACACGCGTGCCAACAATTCCTTCGCGGAGAACGGCTTGACGAGGTAATCGTCGGCGCCGCCTTCCACGCCTTCGGCGCGCGCGTCCTCGCCGGCGCGCGCGGAGAGCATCACGATGGGCAGGTTGCGCGTTTGCGCATCCTCGCGCAGCGCGGCGGTCAGGCCGAAACCGTCGAGGCCCGGCATCATCACGTCGGTCAGCACGAGGTCCGGTGGCGATGCGAGCGCGAGTTCCAATGCATCGTTGCCGTTGCCGACGGTGCGCACCGCGTAGCCATCGCCTTCGAGCAGGCGGCGCACGTAGTCGCGCATGTCTGCGTTGTCGTCGGCGAGCAGGATCGTGCCGCGGGCCCGTTCGTGCGCCGAGGCGGGCGCGGGGGATGGGTCCGTCGCGTCGAGCCAGCGTTCGGCTTCCTGCACGTAGCTCGCGGCGGCGGTGCCCGGCATCGCGTCGGGGATCGCCTCGCCGATACGGCCGGGCGCCAGGTGCGCGGTGCCGCGCGGGATCGTCACGGTGAACCGTGTACCGACGCCGGGCGCGCTGTGCGCTTCGATCCGGCCGCCATGCATCTTCACCAGCTCAAGTACGAGCGCCAGGCCGATGCCCGAACCTTCGTGCGTGCGGGCACGCGCGTCCTGCACACGGTGGAACCGTTCGAACAGGCGCGGCACTTCCTCCTGCGCGATGCCGATGCCCGTGTCCTCGACCACGAGTTCCACATCGTCGGGCAACTCACGCAGCGCAACGCGGATGCCGCCCTGGAACGTGAACTTGAAGGCATTCGACAGCAGGTTGAGAACGATCTTCTCCCACATGTCGCGGTCGACGTGCACCGGCGAGGACAACGCGGGCACGTCCACGTCGAGGCGCAGGCCCGCCTTCTCCGTCGCCGAACGGAACATGCTCGCCAGTTCCGCGGTGAACGGACCGAGCGCGACGGGCACGTAGCGCGCTTCGACGCGGCCGGCTTCGATGCGGGAGAAATCGAGCAATGCATTGACCAGGCGCAGCAGGCGTTGCGCGTTGCGGTGCACGGAAACGAGGTCTTCGCCGATCAGCGCCTGCGCGTCGTTGCGCAGCGATTCCTCCACCGGCGCGAGCAGCAGCGTGAGCGGCGTGCGGAATTCGTGGCTGATGTTGCTGAAGAACGCCGTCTTCGCGCGGTCGAGTTCCGCGAGCGCCTCGGCGCGGCGGCGTTCGTCTTCGTAGGCCTGCGCATTCGAGATGCTGGCGCCCACCTGCCCCGCGACCAGGTGCAGGAACGCCAAGTAGTCCACATCGAGCAAACGATATGGGTTCAGCGCCGCGACGAACCACGCGTTGCGCGCGGCGTTGCCCGAATGCGGCACGGGCAGCACGACGGCTTGCCGCGGCGGCACGTCCCACGCGGCCACCGGCAATTCGCCGGGCAACGCCGTGCAATCGACGATCTGCGGCGCGTGCGTGCGCATCGCCTCGCCCAGCGGCCACGTCGCGCCCTCCAGCGCGCACATGACGGGCGCGGCGGCGTGGCCTTCGGCGATGCCGGACGCAGCACACAGGCGCGCGTGGTCATCGCCGACGTCCGATTCGTACAGCAGCGCGAACGGCAGGTCCCGCGGGTCCGTCGCGAACGCTTGCGCACTCAGTTCGCAGGCTTCGTCGACGGTGCGTGCGTCGCCCGTGCGCGCCGCGAGATCGCGTTGCAATGCGGTCTGGCGTTCCCCGACGATGCGGCGCGTGTCCTCGGTGTTGGCGCAGAAGATGCCGTTCGGTCGTCCGTCGTCGTCGGGCACCGGGCTGTAGGAGAACGTGTAGTACGTCTCTTCGGGATAGCCGTTGCGCTCCATGATGAGCAGGAGCGCTTCGTCGTAGGTGCCCTCGTTGGCTTCGATCGCGCCGACCGCGCGCGGTTGGATCTGTTCCCAGATTTCGCGCCACACCTGCGCGGCCGGCTGGCCCATCGCCTGCGGATGCTTGCCGCCGAGGATCGCGCGGTACGCGTCGTTGTACAGGTTCACCAACGACTCGCCCCACCACACGAACATCGGCTGGCGCGAGGTGAGCAGCACGCGGACGCACGTGCGCAGGCTTTGTGGCCAATCTTCGACGGGGCCGAGCGGCGTGCGCGACCAATCGATGCTGCGCATCAACGCGCCGGTTTCTCCGCCGCCTGCGAACAGCTCGTCCTGTGCCTTCGGCGCCATCGTTACTTCCCCCGGATCGCGCGGGATGCTGCCATGCAGCGCGTGCAGCGCGCCTTCACGCCGCCTTCTCGCGCGCGAGGTCGCGGTGCGCCATGCGCAGCACGCGCAGCCCCGCCTGTTCCCATTGGCGCGGGCCGCGCGCGTTCGCGCACGTGCGATGCAGGCGTCCGTCTTCCCACGCGGTGAACAGACAAGGATCGATGTACGACTTGCGGCAGACCGCCGGCGTGTTGCCGAGGAGGCTCGCCACGCGTTCGACGACGGTGTTGCGGATCGCGTTCGCCACGCGCTGGTTCGTCGCGCCGTCCTTCTTCACCGGCACGTCCTGCGACGCGAGCAGGCGCAACGCCGAAATCGTGCCGCCCCAGGTGCGGAAGTCCTTGGCGGTGAAGTCGGCGCCCATCGCATCGCGGATGTAATCGTTGACGGTGCCCGAATCGACGGGCTGCGGCGTGCCGTCCTCGCCTTCGTACTGGAACAACTGCTGGCCGGGCAATTGCTGGATATGCCGCACCAGGCGCGTGAGCCGCGCATCGTCGAGCACGATTGCATGGTCCTTGCCGCTCTTGCCCCGGAAGGCGATGCGCGCACGCCCGCCCTTCAGGAACTCGATGTGGCGATTGCGCAGCGTGGTCAGGCCGAAGGACTTGTTGGTGTCGGCGTATTCGTCGTTGCCCACGCGCACCAGCGTGCCGCCGAGCAGCGCGACGACGATGGCCGCGACCTTTTCGCGCGGCAGGCCATCGAGCACCAGGTCACGACGCAGCGCGCGCCGCAACTTCGGCAACGCATTGCCGAACGCGATGATGCGATCGAACTTCTCCACGCCCCGCACCGCGGCCCAGCGCGCGTGGTAGCGATACTGTTTGCGCCCCCGTGCATCGCGGCCCGTGGCCTGCACGTGCCCGTCGTCGTGCGCGCAGATCCACACATCGGTCCACGCCGGCGGAATCGCAAGCGCGCGGATGCGTTGCAACGCGGCCTTGTTGCGCACGGCCCGCCCGCGCACGTCGACGTATGCGAATCCCTTGCCCGCGCGCTTGCGGCGCAGCCCGGCGTCGGTGTCGCAGACGTAACGCAGCCCGCCTTGCTTCGCGGATTTCGCATTGGGGTCGATGGCCATAGGCCGCAGGCTGGCGATCGGGGTGTCAAGCGGTTGTCATGCCCCAAAAAAAACGACGACACCTTTCGATGTCGTCGCTTCGTCCCGGCCCCCCCGCTTTCGCGGGGATGACGGCATTTGATTACTTCTTGAGGCGCTTGGCGATCGCCGCACCGAGGTCGCCCGGCGACTTCACCGTGGTGACGCCGGCCTTTTCCATCGCTTCGAACTTGCCTTCCGCCGTGCCCTTGCCGCCCGAGGCGATCGCGCCGGCGTGGCCCATGCGCTTGCCCTTCGGGGCCGAGGCGCCGGCGATGAAGCCGACGACGGGCTTGGTCACGTACTGCGAGATGAATTCCGCGGCTTCCTCTTCGGCGCTGCCGCCGATTTCGCCGACCATGATGATGCCTTCGGTCTGCGGATCGTCCTGGAACCAGCGCAGGGCGTCGATGAAGTTGGTGCCGTTGATCGGGTCGCCGCCGATGCCGATGCAGGTGGACTGGCCGAGGCCGACGTCCGTGGTCTGCTTGACCGCTTCGTACGTCAGCGTGCCCGAACGCGACACGATGCCGATGACGCCCGGCTTGTGGATGTGGCCCGGCATGATGCCGATCTTGCACTCGCCCGGCGTGATCACGCCGGGGCAGTTCGGGCCGACGAGCACGACGTCCTCGTAACCGGCGAGCGCGTTCTTCACGCGCAGCATGTCGAGCACCGGGATGCCTTCGGTGATGCACACGATGACCTTGATGCCCGCATCGGCGGCCTCGAGGATCGCGTCGGCCGCGAACGGCGGCGGCACGTAGATGACGGAGGCGTCGGCGTCGGTGGCTTCCACCGCTTCGCGCACGGTGTTGAACACCGGCAGGTTGAGATGCTGCGTGCCGCCCTTGCCCGGCGTGACGCCGCCCACGACCTTGGTGCCGTAGTCGAGCATCTGCTCGGCGTGGAAGGTGCCCTGCGAGCCGGTGAAGCCCTGGACGATCACTTTGGTGTTCTTGTCGATCAAAACGCTCATGGTGTCGTGGGGTCCTTACTTGCCGGCGGCGGCAGCAACCGCCTTCTTCGCGCCGTCGTTGATGTCGTCGGCGGCGATGATCGCCAGGCCCGAATTCTTGAGGATCTCCTTGCCGGCTTCGACGTTCGTGCCTTCCAGGCGCACGATCACCGGCACCTTGACGTCGACTTCCTTGACCGCCGCGATGATGCCCTCGGCGATCATGTCGCAGCGGACGATGCCGCCGAAGATGTTCACGAAGATCGCCTTGATGTGCGCGTCGCGCAGGATCAGCTTGAAGGCTTCGGTGACGCGCTCCTTCGTCGCGCCGCCGCCCACGTCGAGGAAGTTCGCCGGCTCGCCGCCATTGAGCTTGATGACGTCCATCGTCGCCATGGCCAGGCCCGCGCCGTTGACCATGCAGCCGATGTTGCCGTCCATCGTGACGTAGTTGAGGTCGTGCTGGCTGGCCAGCACTTCGGTCTCGTCTTCCTGGCGGATGTCGCGCATCGCGGCGAGTTCCGGATGGCGGAAGGTCGCGTTGTCGTCGGAGTTGATCTTGCCGTCGAGCACCGCGAGGTTGCCGTCGGTCATGATCGCCAGCGGGTTGAGTTCGACCAGCGCCAGGTCCTTTTCATTAAAGAGCTTGGCCAGGCCCATCATGATCTTGGTGAGCTGGTTGACCTGCTTGGCATCCAGGCCCAGGCCGAAGCCCATGTCGCGGCACTGGTAGGGCTGCAGGCCCTGCACGTAGTTCACGTGCAGCGTCTTGATGGCGTCGGGGTTTTCTTCCGCCGTCTTCTCGATTTCCACGCCGCCTTCGGCCGAGGCGATGAAGGTGATCGCCTTGCTCGCGCGATCCACCAGCACCGAGAGGTACAACTCCTTGGCGATGTCGGTGGCCTGGGTCACCAGCACGCAGTCGACGGGCAGCGCCACGCCGGCGGACTGGTAGGTCTCCATCTTCGTGCCGAGCATGCCCTTGGCGTATTCGCGCACCTGGTCGTAGGTCTTGGCGAGCTTGACGCCGCCGGCCTTGCCGCGGCCGCCCGCGTGGATCTGGGCCTTGACGACCCAGAAGTCGCCCCCGATCGCCTTGGCCGCATCGACGGCCTCCTCCGGCGTGCGCGCGACGCGCCCGGCCGGGACCGCGATGCCGTAATCGGCAAACAACTGCTTCGCCTGGTATTCGTGGAAGTTCATTGGGGGTTGCGCGCGAAAAGGGGCGGTATTGTCGCCGAAGCGGGACCCCCGGGGCAAAGCCGCGTCCCCCTATACTCGCGACAACCTCATCGGGGACCCCTGCTTGCCACGCATGCCCGCCCCCGCCACGACCGAGAGCGCGCTTCGCCGCGAGCTCTATTTCTTCACGCTCTACCGGGCGCTCGAAGCCGGCCTGCTGGCCCTGGTGGTGTTCAGCCCCTTCGGGGACTTCTTCGCGCAACCGCGCCTGCCGCTGCTCGGCGGCGTGGCGGCCTCGGGGTACCTCGTCGCGGCGCTGGTGCTGCTCTATACCGGGCGCACGGGCACGCTGAAGGTGCAGGCCCTCATCGGCGTGCTGGTCGACATCGCCGCGGCCACGCTCGCGATCCATGCGCTGCCCAGCGCGGCCTCGGGCATCGCGCTGATGCTGTTGTTCAACGTGGGCGCGGCGGCGCTGTTCCTGTCGTTGCGCACCGGCATCGCCATCGCGGGGCTCGCGGGACTGGCGCTCATCCTCGAATTCCTGTGGAGCGCCGCCGAAGGCGTTCCGGCCCCGCGCCAGCCCGCCGAATTGCTGATGTACGCGATCAGCTTCATCGCGGTGGGCACCCTGACCAACCAGCTCGGCCGGCAGATGCGCGCCAGCGTCGCGATCGCCGAACGCCGCACCGCGCAGGCGACCAACATGGTCGAAGTCAGCGAGCTGATCATCCGCCGCATGCGCACGGGCGTGTTGCTCGTCGACGGCGAAGGGGCGGTGCGACTGGCGAACGAAGCGGCGCTGTTGCTGATCGCGGGTTCCCAGGGCGATTCGTTGAACGCGCTCTCGCCCGACCTCGACCGCCGCCTGCGCCGCTGGCGCCACGACGGCGTCGCGGACGAAACGCCGATGCAATTCGGCCCCGACCTCCCCGAAATCGTGCCGCGCTTCACGCGCCTGCTCGCCGACAGCGACCAATCGCTCGTCTTCCTCGACGACACCTCGCTGCTCTCGCGCCGCGCCGAATCGCTGACGCTTGCGACCCTCGGCCGATTCTCCGCGAGCCTCGCGCACGAAATCCGCAACCCGCTTGCGGCCATCAGCTACGCGACGCAGTTGCTGGAGGAGTCGAAGGAAATCCTCGACGCGGACCGACGCCTGCTGGAGATCATCCACCAGCAGACCCATCGCATGAACGGCATCGTCGAGAACGTCCTCGGCTTGGCGCGCCGCGAACGCGCGCAGCCCGAATATGTCGAACTCGTGGGCTTCGCACGGCGCTTCATCGAGGAATACCGCACCAACCATCCGCTCGAAGGCGACACGCTGCAGGTCAGCGCCGACCTGCCCGCCGTTCCCGCGCTCGCCGACCCGCGCCAGTTGCACCAGGTGCTCGTCGCGCTCGTGCACAACGCGCTGACCTATGGCCGCATGCCGGGGGAACCGGCGCGCGTGCACCTGCACATCTCCAACGCGCATGGGCCGCAGGTCGACGTGCAGGACCGCGGCCCGGGCATCCCCGAAATGGTGGCCTCGCAATTGTTCCGGCCGTTCTTCACCACTTCGGGCCACGGCACGGGGCTGGGCCTCTACATCGCCCGCGAGTTGTGCCGCGCCAACCAGGCCACGCTGGAATACGTGGCGATGCCGGGTGGCGGTTGCTGCTTCCGGATCCGGCTGGCGGGCCCGCATTCACTGCTCCCCGCGTAGCGGGACCGGGGGGCGGCGCGGTAATGTGTCGCCGGGGGGAAAGGGAGCCCGATGAACGACCAACGCAGCGCCTTGATCGTCGACGACGAGCGGGACATCCGTGAACTGCTCGTCCTCACGCTGGGCCGCATGGGCCTTCGCACCGAGACCGCGTCGAGCCTCAATGAAGCGCGCGCGCTGCTCGCGGCGCACCGCTTCGACCTGTGCCTGACCGACATGCGGCTGCCCGACGGCTCGGGCATCGACCTGATTTCCGAAATCTCCGCCCAGTTCCCGCAGACGCCGGTGGCGATGATCACCGCCTTCGGCAACGTCGAAGCCGCGGTGGAAGCGTTGAAGGCCGGCGCGTTCGACTTCGTCAGCAAGCCGGTGGACCTGGCGGTGTTGCGCGGGCTGGTGAAGCACGCGCTCGATCTGCCGCAGAAGGGCGCGCGCCGCCCCGCGGGCAGCGCGCCCGCGAGCGATGCACTCGCGACGCGCCTGTATGGCGATTCGCCGGCGATCGTCGCGTTGAAGCAGACGCTGGGCAAAGTCGCGCGCAGCCAGGCGCCGGTGTACATCGCCGGCGAATCGGGCACGGGCAAGGAGCTCGTCGCGCGCACGATCCATGAGCAGGGCGCGCGTGCGACCGGTCCGTTCGTGCCGGTGAACTGCGGCGCGATCCCCGCCGAATTGATGGAGAGCGAGTTCTTCGGCCACAAGAAGGGCTCCTTCACCGGCGCGCACGTCGACAAGCCCGGCCTGTTCCAAGCCGCCGACGGCGGCACGTTGTTCCTCGACGAAGTCGCCGAGTTGCCGCTGCCGATGCAGGTCAAGCTGCTGCGCGCGATCCAGGAAAAATCGATCCGCCCCGTCGGCGCCAACACCGAAGTGCAGGTCGACGTGCGCATCCTCTCGGCGACGCACAAGGACCTCGCCGGCCAGATCGCCGACGGGCGTTTCCGACACGATCTGTACTACCGCATCAACGTCATCGAACTGCGCGTGCCGCCCCTGCGCGAACGCCTCGACGACCTGCCCGGCCTGTGCGCCGCGATCCTGCAGCGCCTCTCGGGACAGCAGGGCCGCGCGCTGCCCGCGCTGACGCCCGAAGCGGTCGCCGCACTGCGCGCGTATCCCTTCCCGGGCAACGTGCGCGAGCTGGAGAACATCCTAGAACGCGCGCTCGCGCTCGCCGAAGACGATCGCATCGAAGCCAGCGACCTGCGCCTGCCCGTGTACGGGCCGACGGCGACGTCGCAATCGGCGCCGATGCGCGACACCGTGCGCGATCCGATGGTGCGCGACCCGCGCCAGGCCGACCCGCGCGACAGCATGACCAGCGCGCTTCCCAGCTACATCGAGGAAATCGAGCGCAACGCGATCCAGCAGGCACTCGAAGACAACCGCTACAACAAGACCAAGGCCGCCGCGCAGCTGGGCATCACGTTCCGCGCGCTGCGCTACAAGCTCAAGAAGCTGGGCATCGATTGATGGAAGGCGCCGACGCGGCGAAGCGCGCGCCGCGTTTCGGACTGATGCTCGCGTTGCTGGCGCTGCTCGCATTCGCGTTGCGCGAGCACTACGTGCTGTCGGCGATCGTCGCGCATCCGATCCGCGGCGACATCCGCGAATACGTCGCCTACGCATGGAACCTCGCCGAGCACGGCGTCTTCGGCAAGACGCCGCCGCCGATGCTCCCTGTGCCCGACGACTATCGCTCGCCCGGTTATCCGTGGCTGATCGCACTGGCGATGCGGGTCTTCGGCCAGGCACCCGCGTGGGACCTGGCCGGCCCCTGGTATCCGTGGGTGCTGCAACTGCAGGTGTTGCTCGGCACGGCCACCGTGGTCATGACCGCGTTGCTCGCGCGGTATTGGCTGAGCGCGACGTGGTCCATCGTGGCCGGCCTGCTGCTCGCGTGCTGGCCGCACCACGTCGCGGCGACGAACACCTTGCTCACCGAGGTCCTGTTCGGATGTTTGCTGCTCGGCGGGTTGCTCGCATTCGCCAGGGCGTGGACGACGCAGCGCATGCGGTGGTTCGTGGCGACGGGCGCGGTGTTCGCGTCTGCGGCGCTCGTCAATCCGGTCGCGCTCCTGTTCGTGCCCTGCCTTGCGGCACTCGGCGCATGGCACCGCCGTCGCCGGGCGGCCGTCGTCCTGCTCGCGGTGTTCCTCGTGCCCGTGCTGGCGCTGGGCGTGCGCAATGCCGGCCTTCCGGACCAGGGCAGCGGCGGCGACCGCGCCTCCCTCAACTTCGTGCAGGGCTCCTGGCCCGACTACCACGCCGCCGCCACGCGCCTGCGCAGCGGCGACCCGCTGGCCATCGCGGTCACGCAGGAAATCGACGCCGAGCAACGCACGCTGCGCGACGATCCGATCGCGGGCCTGCGGCGCATCGGCGCGCGCATGGCCGATGCCCCGGCCTTCTACGCGAAGTGGTACGCCGGCAAGCCGTGGGCCCTGTGGGGCTGGAAGATCCGCATCGGCGCGAGCGACATCGCCTTCCTCGAAGTCCAACGCTCGCCGTTCGAACGCATGGGCGTGCTGCGCGCGCTGCGCGTCGCGTACAGGACGCTCAACCCGTTGCTCACCACCCTCATGCTCGCCAGCGCACTGGTCCTGGCGTGGCGCGGGCTGCGGCACGCGGAGTCGATGCCCGCCGCGGCGACCGGCTTGTTGGCGGTCTACCTCACGGCAGTGCACGTCGTCCTGCAGGCCGAGCCGCGTTATGCCGTGGCTTACCGCGGGATCGAGGCCGTGCTGGTGGTCGCGGCGCTGGCCTGGGCCGCCGGGAAAGTGCGCAAGCGGCCGTCGCTCGGCACGCTGAACTCGACCGGCCGCAAAAGGCACTGACAAGGCGCGTCACTTTCTGACGCGATGGTCCGCCAGATCGCTGAAAAACCTCGGGAAAACGCGTGAATTCGTGATGGGATGCACCCTTGCTCCGATAACGATTTCAGCTGTCCCATTTGGCACACAACCTGCGTATCCTTCGTGGCACGTGCACCGTTGCACGGCTGCCCGACGGATCCGGAAATGCCGGGCCTGAACGTGGCACGTGAAGTTCAAACACTCCTAGGGGATACACAAATGAAGAAGCAGCAGGGCTTTACCCTCATCGAACTGATGATCGTGGTCGCCATCATCGCGATCCTGGCCGCCATCGCCATCAGCCAGTACCAGGACTACGTGATCCGCTCGCAGGTGTCGGAAGGCTCGGCGCTGGCTGACGGCGTCAAGACCGCCATGGCCGAATACCGCCAGAACACCGGCGCGTGGCCGGCGAACAACCCGCAGGCCGGTCTGGCTCCGGATGGGTCGATCCTCGGCAACTACGTCACCTCGGTGAACGTCGGCGCCGCCAGCGGCCAGGTCCTCGTGACCTACGGCGGCAAGGCCCACGCCAACATCGACGGCGACACGGTCATCTTCTCGGCCATCGACAACGGCGGCTCGATCTCGTGGACCTGCCACCTCGGCTCCGTCGACGACAAGTACCGCGCCACGTCCTGCAAGAACTGATCCAGCAACACCGCAGTTCCCGAAGGGCCGCCTCGCGCGGCCCTTCGTTTTGATGCACCTTCGACAGCATCCGCAAGACCCGGGGCCCCATTTGCGATCCACCACCACCCTGCTGGCGCTCCTGGCCGCATGCGCGGCGACGTGCTGGGCGTACGCGGCCGGGTTGCACGGCGGGTTCCTGTTCGACGATTGGGTCAACCTCGACACGCTCGGGGCCACCGGGCCGGTCGATGACTGGGCCACGTTCTGGCGCTACATCACCTCCGGCGCCGCCGACCCCACGGGCCGCCCGCTCGCCCTGCTCTCCTTCCTGGTCGACGCGAACGACTGGCCCGCCGATCCCGCCCCATTCCTGCGCACGAACCTCGTGCTGCACCTGGTCAACGGCGCGCTGCTCTTCGCCCTCCTGCGGATGCTGGGCACCGCCATCTCCACGACGCCTTCAGAACGCACGGCGAACGCCCCCGCGCTGATCGCCGCCACCGCCTGGCTGCTCCACCCCCTGTTCGTCTCCACCACGCTTTACGTGGTCCAGCGCGAAGCGATGCTCTCGGCGCTGTTCGTCCTCCTCGGCCTGCTCGCCTACGGCCACGGGCGCCTGCGGTTCGCGCAATCGCCGCGCGCGGGTGTCGCATGGATGCTCGGCGGCCTCGCGTTCGGCACCCTGCTCGCGCTCGCGTGCAAGGCCAACGGCATCCTGTTGCCCCTGCTCGCCTGGGTGCTCGAGGCGACGCTCTTCGGACGCGATGGCGACCGGCGCCTGCGCACGTTCCGCATCGTCTTCCTCGTGCTGCCGAGCGTCCTGCTGTTCGCATGGCTCGCCTTGCACTTCGCGCGTTACGCGCACGCACCGCTCGCCGCGCGCGACTGGACCATCGCGCAGCGGCTGCTGACCGAACCGCGCGTGCTGGTCGACTACCTGCAACTGTTGTTCGTGCCGCGCGCGATGTCGAACGGGTTGTTCAATGATGCGTATGCGGTGTCGACCGGTTGGCTGCAACCGTGGACAACGCTCGCGGCGTGGTGCGTGGTGAGCGCGCTGATCGCGGGCGCCATCGCGCTGCGTCGCCGCGCGCCGGCGGTGTCGGCCGCGGTCCTGTTCTTCTTCGCCGGGCACCTGATCGAATCCAGCGTGCTCGCGCTGGAGCTGTACTACGAACACCGCAATTACCTGCCCGCGATGCTCGCCTTCTGGCCGCTCGCGCGTGCGCTGTGTGCATGGAAACGCCCGGCGTGGCAGCGCGGCGCGGTCGCAATCGCCGTGCTCGCCATGCTCGCCGCGACGACGCATGCGCGCGCGACTCTGTGGGGGCAACCCGATCGACTCGCGACCACGTGGGTCGCGCTCAACCCCGCCTCGCCCCGCGCGCAGGCGACCGCCGCGATGGCGGACATGAAGCGCGGGCGCGCGGACCTCGCCGAGCGCCGTCTTGCAGAGGCGGTCAAGGCGCATCCGCGCGACCTGCAACTGTTGCTCAACCTGGTCGATGCGCGTTGCCAGCTGGGCGGCGTGGATCGCACGCTGCAGCGGCAGGTCCGCGATGCGCTGCGCAACGGGCGCATGCCGCACGCGCTGGTGTTCGGCTGGATCGACAACGCGATGACCGCCTCGCCCTGCTTCAGCAGGCAGCACGCCGTGCTCGCCACGTGGATCGACCAGGCCGCCGCCAACCCCGCCATGCAATCGCCGCCGCGCCGCCAGGACATCGCCGCGCTGCGCGGCCGCCTGGCGCTGTCGGATGGCGATGCCGTCGAAGCGCGGCACCAGTACGACCTCGCGCTGTCGGAATGGCCGACCCCGCAAGCCGCCGCGCGCAACGCCGCGGATCTCGCGACGCGCGGCCATCTCGCGCTCGCGTTCGGACATCTGGATCACTACGAGACCCTGCGCGCGAAACGCATCCGCCCGCGCGGCTTCGACATGCCGGCAATGCACGACACCGTGCTGGAACGCCAGCACTACTGGGACACCGAACTGCAGCGCCTGCGCGCGCGACTGGTCGCCGACATGGAGCGTGCGCAATGAGATCTTCGTGGCGCACCGTCGCGGCGGCGCTGGCACTCGTCGTGCTGGTCTTCGCCGTCTATTGGCCCGGCCGCGCCGGCGGATTCATCTTCGACGACCAGCAGAACCTGCAACGCAACGCGGCATTGCTGGCGGTCGATGGATTCGACACCGGCAAGCTCGTGTCGGCGACGTTCTCCTCGCCGGAGAACAGCACCGTTGGCCGCCCGCTGGCGATGTTCACCTTCGCGCTGAACCACGCGACCACCGGTCCCGATCCGGTGCCGATGAAGTTGACGAACATCGCGCTGCACGCTGTCAACGCGTTGCTCGTCGCGGGGTTGGTGCTGCGCTTGCTTGCGCTGCCGGCGTTCGCGGGCGTCGATGCGACGCGTCGCCGATGGGCGGCCTTGTTCGTCGCCACCGCCTGGGCCTTGCACCCGCTGCACGCCACGGCGGTGCTGTACCTGGTGCAACGCATGGAAGTGCTTGCGCACACATGCGTGTTCGCGGGTTTGTTGCTGTACGTCGTCGGGCGCGCGCGCCAGGTGTCGGGGCGTGCCGGCGGCATGGCGCTCGCGTTGATCGGCCTCGTCGGCGGCACGGCGGTGGGCGTGTTGTCGAAGGAATCGGCCGCGCTGCTGCCGTTGTATGCGCTGTGCCTGGAGCTGTGCGTGCTCGGGTTCCGCGGGCGCGCAGGCGTGTCGCGCCCGGCGGTGTTCGCGTGGTCGGCGGTGGTGGCCATCGGCGCGGGTGTCGCGCTGTTCTGGTTGTTGCCGCGCGTCATGCCCGTGTATGTCGCGCGCGATTTCACGCTGGTCGAGCGCCTGCTCACCGAGTCGCGCGTGGTGTGGCAGTACCTGCAGTGGAGCGTATTGCCGACGCCGTCGTCGCTGGGCCTGTTCCATGACGACATCGCGATTTCGCACGGGTTGTTCTCGCCCGTCACGACAGTGCTTGCGGTTGCCGGCCTGCTCGCACTCGCAGCGCTCGCATGGTGGTTGCGCACGCGGCGTCCGCTGGCGGCGCTCGGCATTGCGTGGTTCCTCGCCGCGCACGTACTGACCGGCACGATCATTCCGCTGGAATTGGCGTACGAACACCGCAATTACTTCGCCGCGCTCGGCGTGTGCCTCGTGTTCGCGGACCTGTTGTTCCTGCTGCCGTCGGAAGAGGCACGGCGCCGCGGCGGCGTCGCCATCGCGGTCGTGTTGCTCGTCACCTTCGGCGGAGTGACGGCGTTGCGCGCCTACGAATGGCGCGATCCGGTCGACTACACGTTGCGCGAAGCGGCCAAGCGTCCCGCATCGCCGCGCGCGCAGTTCGAAGCGGCGCGCACGCTGGTGCGTCTCACGCGCTACGACCCGCGTTCCCCGTTGTTGCCGACGGCATGGGCCGCGCTCGAACGCGCCCGCGCCGTCCCCGGCAGCGGCGTGCTGCCGCACCAATCCGCCATCACGCTGGCCGCCCTCACCGGCGCGCCCGAGCCCGCCGCATGGTGGGACGAGATGAACCAGCGCCTGCGCACGCAGCCGATGGATTCGAACAACCTCACCGCCGTCGTGGCGCTGGGCGATTGCGCGGCCGACGGCCTGTGCCAGTTCCCGCCCGCGCGCATGGCCGCGCTGTACGAGGCCGCCCTCGCCCGCACGCCCAACCCGATGGTGCTCGCCAGCGCCGGCAAGTACGCCCTGCACGTGCGCAACGACCCCGCCCTCGCCCTGCGGTTGTGGACGGAGGCGGTCGTCCGGGCGCCGAAGGACGCACAATTGCGCTACAACCGCGCCCGCCTCCTGCTGGAGATGGGCGACCGCGCCGGCGCCCGCGCCGAACGCGACACCCTGGCGCACGCCGCCCCCCTCGCCAACCGCCCCCTCGTCGACGACCTCGACGCCCGCCTGCAGGACGCTTCGCCCCGATGATGCAACGCCGCCCCTGGTTGTTCCCCCTGCTGCTGTTCGTCGCGGTCTGCGCCATCTACGCCCCGGGCCTGTTGGGCGGATTCACGTTCGACGACTTCCCCAACATCGCCGAGAACGCGGCGCTGAAACTGGATTCGCTCGACGGTGCGCAGTGGCGCGCGGCGGCGTTCTCGTCGGACGCCGGCAGCCTGCAGCGCCCGATCTCGATGCTCAGCTTCGCGGTCAACAGCTACTTCGCGGGCATGGACCCGGTGTCGATGAAGGCGACCAACATCGTCATCCACGGCATCAACGCAGTGCTGGTGTTCTGGCTGGTGCGCCTGTTGTTCGCGCTGGCCGCGCCCGGCGTCGACGAGCGCCGCCGCCTGTGGGCCGCGATGTTCGTCGCCGCGGCGTGGGCACTGCACCCGATCAACACGATGGGCGTGCTGTACATCGTGCAGCGGATGGAGAGCCTGGCGCACACCTTCGTGTTCGCGGGGCTCGCGTTTTATTTGATTGGCCGGCAGAAGCAACTGGCGGACGGCAGTGGCCGCTGGTGGATCGCCGCCGGTCTCTTCGGCTGCACCGCACTGGGCATCCTGTGCAAGGAGTCGGCCGTGCTGCTGCCCCTGTACGCCTGGTTGCTGGAAGCGTGCATCCCCGCGTTGCGCAACTCGCCGCAGAAGGGCGACGTGCGCAAGTTGTACATGGCGGTGTTGTGGCTGCCGTTGGTCGCCGGATTGTTCTGGCTGTATCCGCGCGTAACCGCGCCGCATGCGTTCAGCACGCGCGACTTCAACCTCGAAGAACGGCTGCTGACCGAAGGCCGCGTCGTGCTCGACTACCTGCGCTGGACGCTGCTTCCGCCGCTGCGCGAACTGACGCTGCACCACGACGACTACGTGGTGTCGCGCGGGTGGATGTCGCCGCCGTCGACGTTGTTCGCGATGATCGGGCTCGCGGTGTTGTTCGTCGCCGCATGGCTGGTACGCGCGCGGCGTCCGCTCACCGCGCTCGGCATCCTGTGGTTCTTCGCCGCGCAGGCGCTGACGGCGACGGTCATTCCGCTCGAGCTCGTTTACGAACATCGCAACTATTTCGCCTCGCTCGGGCTCATGCTCGTGCTTGCCGACCTGCTGTTGTTCGCGCCGCGCGGGAACATGGCGCACATCGGCGTGTTCGTCGCGGCCCTGGCGGGCGTGGGCTACGCGGGCATCACGCACCTGCGTGCCTGGGAGTGGTCGAACGACCTGAAGTTCGCGGCCGTGGAAGCGACCAAGCGGCCCGAGTCGCCCCGCGCGGTGTACGGCTACGGGCGCATGCTCGTCATCGCCTCGCACTACAAGGCCGATTCGCCGCTGGTGCCCGTGGCGGTGGACCAGTTGGAGCGCGGGATGAAGTTGCCCAAGAGCGGCATCCTCCCGCATAGCGCGCTGCTCCTGCTGGCCGCGCACACGCACCTGCCCCAGAAGGACGCATGGTGGGACGACATGGCCGCGCGCCTGCGCGCAGGCCCCATCGGCCCGCAGGAGATCAACGCGGTCGGCAGCATCATGCGCTGCGCCCGCAGCCGCGAATGCGACTTCTCCCAGCCGCACATGATCCAGATGTTCGAAGGCGCGCTGGCCCGCCCGCACCCCGACATGCAGACCCTGTACGCCGACTACGCGCTCAACGTGCTGCATGAATACGACCTCGCCCTGGGACTGTTCGAAGGGGTCGTGCGCATGCGGCCCAACGAATCGCAGTACCGCATCAACCTGGCGAAGGTCCAGATCTCCATGGGCCGCCGCGACGCGGCGGTAAAGGAGATCGCCACGCTGCGCGAGATGGGCCGCTTCGGCGAGAACGAAGCCGCCGCCCTGGAACTGGAGGGCCGCCTTGGACTTTCCCCGGGCGCGCCCGCACACTCGTCCACGCGCTGATTCCAGGGGCGTGGGGGCTCAGGTGAATCGGGTCGCAATATTTCGCAGCGTGCTGCTTCCGCCATCGGAAACCTTCATTCGCGACCAGGCCCGGGCCTTGCGCGCGTGGGTTCCGACGCTGGTCGGCACGGCGCGCGCCGAGCCTGGCCTGGACCTCGCAGGCCTGCGCGCTGCGCTGCCGGCGGGCAATCCCGCGATGCGTCGCTGGCGCCAGCGATTCGGCCTGGCCGATGCTGGCTTGTCCGACACATTCCGCGCGCACGCCGACGTGGTCCATGTCCATTTCGCCCTCGACGCGGTCGACGCTTGGCCCTCCGTGCAACGCGCGGGCTTGCCGATGGTCGTGACATTGCATGGCTACGACATCACGACGCACGCGTCGTGGTGGCGACGCGGCCACGGAGGTTGGGGGCGAATCACGTATCCCGGCCGTCTCGTCCGTTTGTTCCGCGAGCCGCGGGTGTCGTTCATCGCGGTGTCCGAGGCGATCCGCGAGGACGCGATTCGCGCGGGCCTCTCGCCGGATCGGATCGTGGTCAGGCACATCGGCATCGACGTGGAGAAATTCCGGCCTGCCGGTGTCGCCGCCGGCGAACGCGAGCCCCGCGTGCTGTTCGTCGGCCGCCTGGTCGAGAAAAAGGGCGTGCGCTACCTGATCGAGGCGATGGCCAAGGTGCGTGCGCACGTCCCCGATGCAACGCTGGCGATCGTGGGCGACGGCCCGCTGCGCGCGTCGTTGGCCGCGCTGGCCGCGGACCTTCGGATCCCGGCCGAATTCCTCGGCGCACTCGACGACGCGGGCATCCGGTCGGAGTTGGCGCGCGCCAGGACGCTGTGCCTGCCGAGCGTGGTCGCCGCGAACGGAGATGCCGAAGGCTTCGGCATGGTGCTGCTGGAGGCGCAGGCCTCCGGCGTGCCGGTCGTCACCTCCGCCAAGGGCGGCGCGACCGAGGGCGTCCTCGAGGGCGCCACCGGCCTCACCTTTCCGGAGCGCGATGTCGATGCGATGGCGCGCGCATTGACCCGCCTGCTCACGGACAATGCGCTCTGCGATGCGATGTCGCGCGAGGGCCCCGCCTTCGTCCGGCGCACGTTCGACATCCGCCAGCTGACGCCAGCGCTGGAAGCGATCTACGACCATGCATGCGCAGGCATGCGACCCATTCCAGGAGAACCGCGGTGATTTCCAGGCTGTTGCGATTGCTGCGCGGGCGCAAGTTCCGCTCGTCGGCGAGTTACTGGGACCAGCGTTACCGCGAGGGCGGGAACTCCGGCCCTGGCTCCTATGCGCACCTTGCGCAATTCAAGGCCGATGTCCTCAACGATTTCGTCGCTCGCCAGTCCGTGCACTCGGTGGTCGAATTCGGCTGCGGCGACGGCAACCAGCTGACGCTCGCGCAGTATCCGGACTACACGGGCTACGACGTGAGCCCGCGCGCGGTCGAGATCTGCCGGGAGAAGTTCGCCCACGACCCGAGCAAGCGATTCGAGACCGTCGATTCCTTCGACGGCCGTCGGGCCGACCTGTCGCTGTCGCTCGACGTGATCTTCCATCTCGTCGAGGACGCGGTGTTCGACGACTACATGCGCCGCCTTTTCGCCGCCGGCGGCCGGTTCGTCGGCATCTACGCATCGAACGCGGAGCGCTCGCTCCAGCCCGAAGCGCCGCACGTGAAGCATCGCAAGTTCTCCGACTGGATCGACGCGCACGCGCCCGAGTGGGAATTGTTCGAGCACGTGCCGAATCGCTTCCCCGACGATGGCGATTTCCGCACGACCTCGTTCGCCGAGTTCTTCTTCTACCGTCGCCGCGCGGGCTGAGATGTACGACGCGCACGCAACGAGCCACAACTGGTTGCTCAAGCGGGCGATCAATGCGCTCGTGCGTGCGCGCTTGCCCGCGATGCGGGGCGTGGTGCTGGACCTCGGATGCGGCGTCAAGCCGTTCGGCGCCGACATCGCCGCCTTCGCCGATGAGTACATCGGCGTGGACTGGATCAACTCGCTGCACACGCGCGCCGCGGACGTGGTCGCGGACCTCAACAAGCCGTTGCCATTCGCCGACGGGAGCGCCGATCACGTCGTGTCGTTCGAAGTCATCGAACATCTCGCCGAACCCGACGTCATGCTCACCGAAGCGGCGCGCGTGTTGCGCCGCGGCGGCCAGCTCACACTTTCGGCGCCCTTCCAGTGGTGGGAACACGAATCGCCCTGGGACTACCAGCGTTTTACCCGCCATGGGTTGCGCCATCGGCTCGGCAAGGCCGGATTCGTCGACATCGAGGTCGCGCACACGACGGGGTTCTGGGGTGTCTGGTTCCTGAAGCTCAATTACCAACTGCATCGCCTGATCCGTGGGCCCAAGCTCGTGCGCGGCATCGTGCGTGCATGCCTCGTCCCGGTGTGGTGGCTCGATCAGATGGCCGCTCGCGTGCTGGATCGCGTGTGGACCGAGCCGCACGAAACCGCCGGCTACTTCGTCACGGCGCGCAAGCCATGACCCTGCGCGCTCGCGCCATTTCCGCCGGTCGCTGGACATCGTTCTCCGCGGTCGCGCGCAGCGGCCTGCAGGTGTTGCAGGTGGCCGTCGTCGCGCGCTTCATCGCGCCCGCGGACTTCGGGTTGATGGCGTTGACGATGGCGGTAGTGACGGTGGCGAGCCTCGTGGCGGAGTTCGGCATCGGGCGCGCGATCATCCATTACGACGATGCGGACATCCGCACGCGGTCGACGCTGTACTGGATCACGCTGGCGCTGTCCGCTGTGTTGTCGCTTGCAATCGTGCTCGCCGCGCCGCTCATCGCTTCGCTGTACGGAAAGCCGGAATTGGGCGCTCTCCTCGCATGGACGGCGCCCGTGTTGTTGCTCACCTCGCTCGGCCAGCAGTTCGTGGTCGTGGCGGAAAAGGAGTTGCGCTTCGCGATTCCCGCGCAGAACGAAGTCGTCGCCGGGATCGTCGGGTTCATCGTTTGCGTCGTGGGTGCGGTGGCGTATCGCGCAGGCGCGTTCGCGCTCGTGGCCGCGGCGCTCGCGTCGGCAGCGACGAGTTCCGCCCTCGCGTGGCTCCGGCTCTCGCACGGCCATCGACCGCATTTCCATTTCGATCTCGGGCCCGCGCGGCCGTTCCTGCGGATGGGGCGGTTCCTCGTCGGCGAAAACCTCGTGTCCGCGCTCGTGCGGCAAGCCGATGTATTCGTCGGCGGCTTCGTCCTGTCGACCGCCGCACTCGGCCTGTTCTCGCTGCCGCGCGATCTGAGCCTGCGCATGGCGATGGTCATCAACCAGGTCGCCATGCGCGTGGGGTTCCCGGTGATGTCGCGCGTGCGCCATGACGTCGCCGTGTTGCGCGATGTCTACCTGCAGATGCTGCGCATGACGGCATCGGTGAACTTCCCGGTATACGTGATGGTGGGCGTGTTCGCGGACGAGATCGTCATGCTGTTGTACGGCGCGCAGTTCCGCGGCGCCAGCGACTTGCTTCGCGGCTTGTCCGCGTGGGGGCTCGTGCGTTCGATCGCCAATCCGACCGGGAGCCTGTTGTATGCGGTCGGTCGCGTGCGCCTTGCGTTCTGGTGGAACGTCGCCCAATTGGTGTTGCTGCCGGCCGCGTACTGGTTCGGCGGACGGTTGTACGGTGCCGACGGCCTCGTGGCTGCGCTCATCGTCACGCAACTGCTGCTGATGCTTCCGTCCTGGCGTTACCTGGTGTGGCCGTGTTGTGGCGCGACGCTCCCGGAGTTCATGCGCCAGCTCGCCGCGCCGTTCGTCGCGGCGGTCGTCTGCGGCGCAGCGGCGCACCTGGCGACGTTCGCGCTTCCGCATGGTCTCTTGCGCCTCGCGGTCGGTGGCGTGATGGGCGGCACCGTGTACCTCGCGCTCAGCGCGCTGCTCAATCGCCGGTGGATGAGCGTGATGCGCGATCTGGCGCTGCAATGGCGGACGCCGCATTGAACGCGCCCACCGTCAGCGTCGTCATCCCCACCGGAGGCCGCCCGACGTGGCTCGCGCGTGCGATCCGCAGCGCATTGGGCGCGTCGCCGGATGGCCGCGTCGAAGTCATCGTGGTGCCCAACGGGCCCCACTCGGCGTGGCACGCGGTCCTCGCCGAGTTCGCCGACGATGCCCGTGTCCTTGTCTCGCCAGTCGAAACGCCGCATGCCAACGTCGCGCGCAACCACGGGCTGGACCTGGCGCGGGGCGAGTTCGTTCGCTTCCTCGACGACGATGATTACCTTTCGCCCGAAGCGGCCACGCAAGTCGACGTGCTGCGCGACACCGGCGCCGATCTGTGCAGCGGCCGCATCCGCAGCCTCGACGAAGACGGCGCCGACAATGGCCTCGTCGGGTTTCCCGAATCGCGCGACTTCGCCTGCGCCGCGGTCGAACACAGCGGGTTCTCGCAGCCGACCACCAACCTGTTCCGTCGCGCGAGCATCGGTCCGTGCCGCTGGCGACCCGACGTGCGCCGTTTCCAGGACAACGTGTGGATGGTGACGCTCGCCAGCCATCACGAGTGGAACTGGGTGCATGTCGAACGCGAGATCGGCGTGTGGTTCCAGCACGGCCGGCAACGCACGTCGACCGGGCGTCCGGGCCACTTCCAGGAACCGAAGGTCGTCGGTGCGTTGTTCGACTTGCACGACGCCTTGCGTCGCGAAGACCGGTTGACGCCTGCACGCGCGCAGGCGATCTCGCGCGCGATCTGGCACTACGCGCACACGCGCTTCGCGCTGCATCCGGTCCATGCGACGCGGCATGCCCTGGGCGCGCAGAAGATCGCGCGGGTCGCCCACCCGCCGCATGCCATCTTCGAGCGCGCGCCGCTGCGCTGGTTGCCACCGCTGCTCGCAGAGTGGGTGCTGCTGCCGGCGCGCTGGGTGGCACTCGCCCTGCGCTCGCCTGCCCGCAACGCCGATTACCGGAGGCGCGTCTGATGCCGTCGGTGTCCGTCGTCATGCCCGTCCACAACGGCGCCCAATACCTGCGCGCCGCGATCGACAGCGTGCTGATGCAATCCACGCGCGACTTCGAGTTGGTCATCGTCGACGACGGTTCGACCGACGAGTCGCGCGCGATCATCGAACAGGCCGCGCGCGATGACGCGCGCGTGCGCCTGCTCGCGCTCGACGCGAACGTGGGCATCATCGGTGCGCTCAATGCCGGCCTGGACATCGCGGGCGGCGAATGGATCGCGCGCATGGATGCCGACGATCTGTGCGATCCGCAGCGCCTGAAGCGCCAGCGCGCATATCTCGAAGCGAACGCGCTCGATCTGTGCGGGACGTGGTTCACCGAGTTCGGCGAGGGCCCGGCGCGCACGGTGCGCTGGCCGGTGTCGGAGCCCGCGGTGCGCGCGGCGATGCTGTTCCAGAACACGCTCTGCCATCCGACCGTGATGGCGCGGCGCGCGGTCTTCGACGCGTATCGCTACCAGGAGAGTCATCGCACCGTCGAGGACTACGACCTGTGGTCGCGCGCGCTGGTCGACTTCCGCATCGCCAACATGCCCGAGGCGTTGCTGCGCTATCGGCGCCATGGCGGGCAGGTATCCACCGTCAGGCGCGACCAGATGGAAGCGGTGAACCGCCGCATCCGCGAGGAAACGCTCGCGCGCCAGGGCTTCCGCCCCACCGAAGCGCAATTGCGCTTCCACCACCTGGTCCGCGAATCGCGCTCCATCACGCAGATCGCCGACCTGCAGGGCGTCGAAGCTTGGCTGTTGGCCCTCCACGAAGCGCACGAGGATCCGGACGCCCGCCGCGTCATCGCGACCCAGTGGTTGCGCGCCTGCATCCGCGCCGCGCCGCTGGGCCTTGCGATGCTCCGTGCGTGGCGGGCCTCGCCGCTGCGTGGGCTTTCCGGTGCGGGTTCGCGCGCCACGCTCGATCTGGGCGTGCTTTCCCTGCTCCGCCTCGATTATCGTTCCCCGCTGTTCGCCGGCCTGCGGCGACTCGGTTTGAGTGCCTGACGTGCCTGACAAGACCCTTCCCGAAATCCTCATCGTCGGCGCCGGCTATGCCGGCAGCGTCGTCGCCCGCGAACTCGCCGATGCGGGCAAGCGCGTGCGCGTCATCGACAAGCGCCCGCACATCGCGGGCAATGCGTTCGACGAGCTCGATTCGCACGGCGTGCTCGTGCACCGCTACGGGCCGCACATCTTCCACACCAATGCCGAGCGCATCTGGGAGTGGTTGTCGAAGTTCACGGAATGGCGCGCCTACGAACACCGCGTGCGCGGCGTCGTCGACGGGCGCGAATATCCCTTCCCGATCAATCGCGACACGCTCAATGCCCTGTACGGGCTCGACCTCGACGAAGCCGGCGCCGAAGCGTTCTTCGAGCGCGTGCGCGAGCCGCGCGAGCCGGTGCGCAGCAGCGAGGACGTCGTGCTCAACAGCGTCGGGCGCGACCTGTACGAGAAGTTCTTCCTGCACTACACGCGCAAGCAGTGGGGGCTGGATCCCTCGGAGCTGAAGGCCGGCGTGGCCGCGCGCATCCCGGTGCGCACCAACACCGACGACCGCTACTTCACCGATACCTTCCAGGCGATGCCGAAGTTCGGCTACGCGAAGATGTTCGAAGCGATCCTCGACCACCCCAACATCGCGGTGGAGTTCGACGTGGACTTCGAGGACTTGCGCAAGCGCGGCGGCTTCGCGCATACGGTGTACACCGGGCCGATCGATGCGTACTTCGCGCATTGCCATGGCGCGCTGCCCTACCGCTCGTTGCGGTTCGAACACGAGCATCTGCCGTCGGTCGACACCTACCAGTCGGTCGGCACGGTGAACTATCCGAACGACCACGCGTACACACGCATCACCGAATTCAAGCACCTGACGGGCCAACAGCACGCCGGCACCTCGATCGTGCGCGAATATCCGCAGGCCGACGGCGACCCGTACTACCCGATTCCGCGCACCGAGAACGAGCTGCTGTTCAAGCGCTACGAGGCGATGGCGGAGAACGAACGCGACGTCACGTTCGTCGGCCGCCTCGCGCAATACCGCTACTACAACATGGACCAGGTCGTGGGCGCCGCGCTTGCCGCCGTCCGCCGCCTGCTGGACTGATCACCGATGCGCATCGCGTACGTGTGCAAGCGCCGCTACATGAGCAAGGACGTGGTCCTGGACCGCTACGCGCGCGTGTACGAAATCCCCGCCAAGCTCGCCGCGCACGGCCACCAGGTCGAAGCGTGGTGCCTGAGTTACCGCAAGGAAGCGCAGGAAGGCACGTGGACGCATGAAGCCGCGCCGGGCTCGCTCGTCTGGCATTCCGAGATGATGTCGCCCGCATATCCGTGGCGGTTGCTGCGCGCGTTGCGCGCGTTCAAGCCGGACATCATCTTCGCGGGCACCGACATCCCGCATGTCGCGCTCGGCGCGTGGTTGAAGCGCAAGCTGCGCGTGCCGCTCATCGTCGACCTGTACGACAACTTCGAAGGATTCGGGCAGGCGAAGATCCCCGGCTTCGTGTCGCTGCTGCGCCGCTCGACGCGACAGGCCGATCTCGTGCTGACGACGAGCGAGCCGCTGCGCGAGTTGATCGTCGAGGAGTACCGCGTGAAGGGCGAGGTCATCGCGATGCCGAGCACCATCGACCGCGCCGTGTTCCATCCGCGCGATCGCGCCGCATGTCGCGAAGCGTTGGGCTTGCCGCAGGACGCGTTGCTCGTCGGCACGGCGGGCGGGCTCAATCGCGAGAAGGGCATCGAGGCCTTGTACGCCGCGTGGGCGATCCTCGAGCAACGCATGCCGAACGTGCACCTGGTGCTCGCCGGTCCGCACGGATTTCCGCCGCCGACGGGCCCGCGCGTGCATTCGCTCGGTCCGTTGCCGCACGAGCGCGTCGCGCAGGTATTCGGTGCGCTCGACGTCGGCGCGATCTGCATCCTCGACACCGAGTTCGGGCGCTACTGCTTCCCGCAGAAGGCGTACGAGATGCTGGCGTGCGACCTGCCGGTCGTCGTGGGGGATGTCGGCGCGATGCACCATCTTTTTGCGCAGACGCCCGAGTTCCTTTATCGCGCGGGCGATGCGGCGGACTTGGCCGACAAGCTGGAAGCGCAGTTGCGCAATGCGCAGCGGGCGAACGTACCGATCAAGGATTGGGACCAGGTGATCGCCGAAATCGAACCGGCGATGCGCCGCCTCGTCAGCGGCTGAAGCGGTAGATCAGCGTCGGGATCAGCGGCGAGAGCGCGCGCCACACGCCATCGGGCACGGCGGCGACGCACTTGCGCACGATCCCGCGCGTGCCCTCGATCGCGAGCATCGCGCGCAGGGCTTCGACGCCGACGTTGCGCGCCTGCAATCCTGCTTCGGCGAACAGGCCTTCGATGCCTGGCTGCGTGAGCAGTTCGCAGTCGTACGCCTCGCCCTTCTTCATCGCGCGCACGTAGGGGCTGCGCCACGCGTGCGGCAGCCAACTGAGGAAGGGAAGCTTGAAGTGCGGTTCCATCACGCCCCAGCGGTTCGGGACGGCGAGGTAGCCGCGGCCATCCGGTGCGAGCACGCGGCGGCATTCGTGCAGATGGTGCAACTGGTCTGCGTGTTCGCCGACATGTTCGATGACGTGGTTGGTGATCACCACGTCGAAGGCGTCATCGCCGAACGGCAACGCCGTGCCTTCGACGCGCTGCCACGTGTAACCGTCCTTCACCATGCGCAGGTCGACGACGTCGACCGACGTGACGTCGCATCGGATCGTCGGATGCGTGCCGAGGAAGTGCGCGATGCCGCCGCTGCCGGTCCCGACTTCGAGCACGCGCCAGGGCGTGTCGCGCGGCGAGAGCGCCAACAGGCGCAGGATCTTTTCCGCCTTCGGGCGGCGCGAAGCCAGGTCCGGCGCGATGTGGGGCTGGCGCACGGTGGTCGTCATGCGCGGCGGCCTTCGATGCAATGTGCGATGAGGTGGCCGTAGGCCCGCGCGATGTGTTCCCAGTCCACGCGCGACGCGGCGATGGCGCGGATCGATTCGGCGCGGCGCGCGAGCGTCGCAGGATCGTCGAGCGCGGCGATGACGGCATTCGCAAGCGCCGCCGGATCGCGCGGGTCCACGCACACTTCGGATTTCATCTCGCTGAGCAGATCGTCGACGCCGGCGACATCGCCGACGACGACGGGGCACCCGCAGCCGATGGCTTCCATCAGCACGACCGGCAGGCCTTCCTGGTCGCCGGCGTCGTCGCGCACGAACGGCGCGACCAACAACGTCGACGCGCGATACAACGCGGGCAGGCGGTCCTGCGGCATCGCGCCGAGGAAGCGCACGTGCTGCGACACGCCCAGGCGCTCGGCCTGCGCGCGCAGCGCCGCCTCTTCGGGGCCGAAGCCTGCGATGTCGAGGCGCACGTTGGGGCGCGCGCGCACGATGGCGGGCATCGCGTCGAGCAGGAAGTTGAAGCCTTTCTTCGGCACGAGGCGGCCGACGGCGAGCAGCACGTCGGATTCGCGCGTGACGGACGGGTCCGGTACGAAGCGTTCGCGCAGGTCGACGCCCATCGGCAGGATGTCCAGGCGCGGCGGCGACAGGCCGATGCGGCGCGCTTCGGCGGCCATCGCGGAACTGACGACGGTCATCGCGGCGCTGGACTGCGCGACGTCGCGCTTCATCGACGTCAGGACGTTGCCGCGCAGGCCGAACAGATCGCCGCCATGCGAGGTCACCAGATACGGCACCTCGCGCGTGGCCGCGCGCGCGACCCAGCCTTGCGGAATCAGCCAGTGCGCGTGGATCGCATCGATGCGCCGCGTGCGCAGCAGCTTCTTCACCGCGAGCCACTGCATGCCGACGAACGTGGGCAGCAGCAGGTACTTCCACTTCGAGCGCCGCAGGTTGGCCGCGATGCCGCCGCCGTAGACGAGCGTTTCGAGCCTGGCCGGCGCGTAGCGATAGCGGATGACTTCGACGCCGTCGATGTCGCCCGACAACGCGCCCTGCGCATGCGGGACCAGCGCGATCACGTGGAAGCGCGCGACCAGCCGCTTGCACAGCTGGTGCACGAACCCGGGTTCGACATCGCCTTCCCAGCGGGGGTACGTCGAGGCGAGGACCAGAACGGTGGGCTTGCCCGAAGCGTGCCTGCGCGAGTCAGTCATCGCGGCGATAGGTCAGCGCCGTGATCTGCTCCGACACCAGGCCGATCAGGAAGACCACCACCGCCGCGGAAATCAGCAGCGCGCTCATGTTGGTGAAGCGGCCGTACTTGGCGAAGCTCCACGCGTAATACAGCACGCCCAGCACGCCGAACCCCAGCGCCGTGGGTGCGAAGAGCTTGAGCGGCGAATACAGGGTGGCAATGCGGAAGATGATGATGAGGAAGCGCGCGCCGTCGCGCAGCGGGCGGATGTGCGAACGGCCGATGCGGCGCGCCACGTCGATCGGCACGTACGCCACCGGGTAGGCGCTGCGGAAGAACGCCATCGTGCTGGTGGTGGGGTAGCTGAAGCCGTTGGGCAGCAGGTGCAGGAATTCGCGGAAGCGCTCGGCGCGCACGGCGCGGAAGCCCGAGGTGAGGTCGGCGATGCGGTGGCCCGTCATCCAGCTGGCCAGCCGGTTGTACAGGGCGTTGGCCGCGCCACGGCCCACGTTGGCCTGGCCGCCGGCGTTGCGGGCGCCCACGGCCATGTCGTAGCCCGCCTCCAGCCGTTCGAGCAGCCGGTGGATGTCGTCGGCGCTGTGCTGGCCGTCGGCGTCCATGAAGACCAGGACCTCGCCGGAGGCCGCGCGGGCGCCGCGCTTGATGGCCGCGCCGTTGCCCATCGAGTAGGGGGACGACAGCACGCGCACCCCATGCTCGGTGGCCACGGCCGCCGTGTCGTCCGTGGACCCGTCGTCCACGACGATGACTTCGGCTTCCGGATAGGCCGCCCGCAGGCCGGGCAGGGTCTGCCGCAGCCCGTTGGCTTCGTTCTTTGCCGGAAGGATGATGGAAATTCGCATGGCCGCTCCGCTGACCTGTACAGGTTAACAGCGGCACCAAGGGCCGGAATAGCGACGGCCATCCGTTGTGTGATTCGGGGTTTGCGGTATCTTCGACATCAGTACTGGGGGAAAGACATGGCTACCGTTGCGACCGCCAACCTGGTGGGGATCACCGGCATTGCCCGGCGACTCGTCATGGACGGTGCGCTGGACGAGGCCCGTGCCCGCGAGGCGATGGACCAGGCCACCCGCGAGCGCAAGCCGCTGGCGCTGTTCATGGCCGAAAAGAAGCTGGTCACCTCCGCCCAGTTGGCCGCGGCCAACTCGGCCGAGTTCGGCATGCCCATCTTCGACGTCAGCTCGCTGGATCCCAACCAGTCGGCCATCAAGCTGGTCAGCGAGGAGCTGGTGCGCAAGCACGGCGCGCTCCCGCTGTTCAAGCGCGGCAGCCGCCTGTTCGTGGGCCTGTCGGATCCCACCAACAGCCACGCGCTGGACGAGATCAAGTTCCACACCAACCTGGCGGTCGAGCCGATCCTCGTCGACGACGACAAGATCCGCCGCACCATCGACCAGTGGCTCGAAAACGCCGACGCGCTCGCCGACGAAATGAACGACGGCGAGGGCCTCGAGAACCTCGAGACCACCGGCGGCGACGATGACTTCAACAGCGACTCGGGCGTCGAAGCCAAGGGCGACGACACGCCGGTCGTGAAGTTCATCAACAAGGTCCTGGTGGACGCCATCCGTCGCGGCGCGTCGGACATCCACTTCGAGCCTTACGAAACCGAATACCGCGTGCGCCTGCGCATCGACGGCCTGCTCAAGCAGGTCGCCAAGGTCCCGGTGAAGCTGCACTCGCGCATCGCCGCCCGCCTGAAGGTCATGTCGCAGCTGGACATCGCCGAAAAGCGCGTCCCGCAGGACGGCCGCATCAAGCTCAACCTCTCCAAGTCCAAGCAGATCGACTTCCGCGTCAGCACCCTGCCCTCGCTGTTCGGCGAGAAGGTCGTGCTGCGTATCCTCGACGGCGGCGCCGCCAAGCTCGGCATCGACAAGCTGGGTTACGAGGAAGACCAGAAGAAGCTCTTCCTGGACGCGGTGCAGAAGCCCTACGGCATGGTGCTCGTCACCGGCCCCACCGGCTCGGGCAAGACGGTGTCGCTGTACACCGCGCTCAACATCCTCAACGACGAGACGCGCAACATCTCCACCGTCGAGGACCCGGTCGAAATCCGCGTGCCCGGCATCAACCAGGTGCAGATGAACGTCAAGCGCGGCATGACCTTCGCCGCCGCGCTGCGCTCGTTCCTCCGACAGGACCCGGACGTGATCATGGTCGGCGAAATCCGCGACCTGGAAACCGCCGAAATCGGCATCAAGGCCGCGCAGACGGGCCACATGGTGCTCTCCACGCTCCACACCAACGACGCGCCGCAGACCATCGCGCGCCTGATGAACATGGGCGTGGCGCCGTACAACATCACCTCGTCGGTCACGCTGGTCATCGCGCAGCGCCTCGCGCGCCGCCTGCACGACTGCAAGCGCGAGGTGCATTACCCGGACCACGCGCTGCTCGCCGAAGGCTTCAGCGCCGACGAGATCCACGCCGGCTTCAAGGTGTACGAGGCCGTCGGCTGCCCGGATTGCACGGAAGGCTACAAGGGCCGTACCGGCATCTACCAGGTCATGCCGATGACCGAGGAGATCCAGGACATCATCCTGTCCGGCGGCAACGTGATGCAGATCGGCGAGGCGGCGCAGCGTTCCAACGTGCGCGACCTTCGCCAGTCGGCCTTGATGAAAGTGCGCAACGGCGTGACCAGCCTCGCGGAAATCAACCGCGTGACGAAAGACTAATCAGATAGGGATCGGGGGTACGCCGAATGGCCGTGACCAAGAACGCAGCACGCTCCGCCGCCAAGCAACCGGTCGCTCGTCGCCCGGACGCCATGCCCACCTTCGTGTGGGAAGGCAACGACAAGCGCGGCGTGAAGATGAAGGGCGAGATGGCGGCGCGCAACGCCAACCTGGTGCGCGCCGAACTGCGCAAGCAGGGGCTCACCCCCACCGTCGTCAAGCCGAAGACCAAGCCGTTGTTCGGCGGCAGCGGTTCGCGCGTCACGCCGAAGGACATCGCCGTCTTCAGCCGCCAGATCGCGACCATGCTCAAGTCGGGCGTGCCCATCGTGACCTCGATGGAAATCATCGGCGGCGGCCAGAAGAACCCGCGGATGCGCGACCTGGTCAACACCATCCGCTCGGACATCGAGAGCGGTTCGTCGCTGTCGGAGTCGCTGTCCAAGCACCCGGTGCAGTTCGACGAGCTCTACCGCAACCTGGTGAAAGCCGGTGAATCGGCGGGCGTGCTGGACACCGTGCTCGACACGGTGGCCACGTACAAGGAAAACATCGAAGCGCTGAAGGGCAAGATCAAGAAGGCGATGTTCTACCCGGCGATGGTCGTCGCGGTGGCGTTGCTGGTCAGCGCGATCCTGCTGGTCTTCGTGGTGCCGCAGTTCAAGGACGTCTTCGCCAACTTCGGCGCGGAGCTGCCGGCCTTCACGATGCTGGTGATCAACCTCTCCGAGTTCATGGTCAAGTGGTGGTGGGCCATCGCGATCGTGATCGCAGGCGGTGGCATCGCCTTCGTCATGATCAAGAAACGCTCGGTCGCCTTCTCGCACTTCCTCGACCGGCTGATCCTCAAGCTGCCGGTCGTCGGCAAGATCATGCACGAGGCGGCGCTGGCGCGGTTCGCGCGCACCCTCGCGGTGACCTTCGCCGCCGGCGTGCCGCTGGTCGAAGCCCTGGACACCGTCGCCGGCGCCACGGGCAACACGGTGTACGAGAAGGCGGTCAACCGCATCCGCGACGACGTGGCCGTGGGTTACCAGGTCAACGTCGCGATGAAGCAGACCAACCTCTTCCCGCACATGGTGGTGCAGATGACCGCGATCGGCGAAGAAGCCGGCGCGCTCGACACCATGCTGTACAAGGTGGCCGAGTTCTACGAGATGGAGGTCAACAACGCGGTCGACGCGCTGGCCTCGCTGCTCGAACCGATCATCGTCGTCATGCTCGGTGTCATCGTCGGCTCCATGGTCGTCGCCATGTACCTGCCGATCTTCAAGCTCGCCTCGGTCGTCTGACCTGAATGGCGTTCCTTGACCAGAACCCCGGCCTCGGCTTTCCCGCCGCGGCCGCGTTCGGGCTCGCGCTCGGCAGCTTCCTAAACGTCGTCATCCTGCGCCTCCCGCGCCGGCTGGAATGGCAATGGCGGCGCGATAGTCGCGAGATCCTCGGCGAGCCGGAGGAGTACGATCCGCCGCCGCCGGGCATCGTCGTCGAGCCCTCGCACTGCCCGCATTGCAAGCACAAGCTCAGCTGGTACGAGAACATCCCGCTCGTCAGCTGGCTGATCCAGGGCGGCAAGTGCCGCCATTGCCGCGCGCCCATCTCCGCCCAGTACCCCATCGTCGAAGCCCTGACGATGCTGCTGGTGCTCGCGTGCGTGTGGCAGTACGGCTTCGGCTGGCGCGGGTTCGGGGCGGTGTTGTTCACCTGCTTCCTCGTCGCGCTCGCGGGCATCGACCTGCGCACGCGCCTGTTGCCCGACCAACTCACCTTGCCGCTGCTGTGGCTCGGGTTGATCGCCAGCGTCGAGAACCTCTTCATCGGGCAGAAGGCCGCGCTGCTGGGCGTCATGGCCGGCTACTTCTCGCTCTGGTCGGTGTACTGGGTGTTCAAGCAGCTCACCGGCAAGGAAGGCATGGGGCACGGCGACTTCAAGTTGCTCGCGGCCATCGGCGCCTGGGTGGGGCTCAAGGGCATCCTGCCGACCATCCTGCTGTCCTCGATCGTCGGCGCGATCATCGGTTCGGCGTGGCTGGCCGCGAAAGGCCGCGACCGCGCGACCCCGATTCCCTTCGGCCCATATCTCGCCATCGCCGGCTGGATCGCGTTCTTCTGGAGCGACAAGCTGGTCGATGCCTACCTGTCGTTGTTCGGCCTGAAGTAAGCGCGATGCGTGCGATCGGCCTTACCGGCGGGGTCGCTTCGGGCAAGAGCGCGGTGGCTGCGCGGTTCGCGGCGCTCGGGATCGCGGTCATCGATGCGGATCTCGCTGCACGCGAGGCGGTCGCACCCGGGCAGCCTGCGTTGGCGGAGATCGCCGACACGTTCGGCGCCGATGTCCTGCAGGCCGATGGGCAACTCGATCGCGCGGCGTTGCGCCGCCATGTCTTCGGCGACGACGATGCGCGCCGGCGGCTCGAGGCGATCCTGCATCCCCGCATCCGCGTGATGCTCCATGACGACGCCCTCCGCGCGCCCGGTCCCTACTGCATCGTCGCGATTCCCCTGCTCACCGAAGGCGGCGGCCGCATGGTGTATCCGTGGCTCGAGCGCATCCTGGTGGTCGACGTGCATCGCGACGTGCAGGTCGCGCGCGTGATGCGTCGCGATGGCATCGATTCGGTGCTGGCCGAACGGATGCTCGCCGCGCAGGCGAGCCGCCAGGCGCGGTTGGCGATCGCGGACGATGTGATCGTCAACGATGGCGCAGAATCGGATCTCGATGCACTGGTTGCGGCGCTGGATCGGCGGTATCGGAACGGGGCACCGCCCGCTTCAACCCCATAGCGCGCGTATCGCCGCGATGCCTTGCGCACCGTTTGCGCGCGCGATCGCGATGTCGTCGACCGTCATGCCGCCGATGGCGTAGATCGGCAGCGCGACGTCCTCGCGCAAGCGTGCGAAGCCGTCCCAACCGATGGGCGTTTCGCCCGGATGCGTCGGCGTGTCCGCCACCGGGCCGAGCACGGCGAAGTCGCACCCGATCGCCTGGGCGCGTTGCAGGTCTGCGAGCGTGTGGCACGAGGCCGCGACGCGTTGGTCTTTCGGAAACGGACGCGCGTCGAGTTCCGCCAACTGTTCCGCGCGCAGGTGCACGCCCGCATCCATCGCTCGCGCGAGCGCGAGATCGCCGTTGATCAACACGTCCGCGCCGTGCCGGCGGCACGCATCCACCGCCGCTTCCACCAGGCGCGCCCATCGCGCAGGCGGGCAATGCGGCGCGCGCAACTGCACGCGGCGCACCCCTTTGACGAGCGCGGCTTCGAGCCATTCCAGCCACGCGGCATCGGACCCATTCGGCGCGGGCGTGACGAGATAACGATCCGGTTGCAGGAGCGCGGCGACGACGGGGATGTCGGCCGGCGGCATCGCGTAAGTGGCGAGCGTATGCGGCGGCGCCCACACCAGCGCCTGCCCTTCGTGGCCTTTCACCGTGCCGCGCCACGCGGCGATCTGGCGCACGTCCAGGCGCAAGCGCTTGTGCGGGTAACGCTGCGGCACCGCGATCAGCGGCGCGCCGCAGTCGACGGTGATACCGAGTTCTTCGTGGAGTTCGCGGGCCAGCGCCGCTTCGGGCGTCTCGCCGGGTTCGCGCTTGCCGCCCGGGAATTCCCAAAGGCCGGCGAGATCCCGGCCTTCGGTGCGGCGCGCGAGCAGGATGCGGCCGGTCTTGTCGCGGATGACGCCGGCGACGACTTCGACCGGCGGGCCGGCGACCTCGCTCACATCAGGCGAGCTGGCCGTGGCAGTGCTTGTACTTCTTGCCGCTGCCGCACGGGCAGGGATCGTTGCGGCCGACGCGGTCGGTGCGGCCCGGCGGGAGCAGTTCGAGCGACGGCATGCCGTCGGCCTGCGCCTGCGCGGCTTCTTCGTCCGCGCCGTAGCCGCCCGTTTCCGGATGCTTGAACTGCATCTGCCGTGCCATCGCTTCGGCGCGCGCGCGTTCGGCGGCTTCGGCCTGCGCGATCTCTTCTTCGCTGCGGATGCGCACGCGCGCAAGCAACGAAACGACTTCGCGCTTCACCTTCTCCAGCATCTCGCCGAACAGCTCGAAGGCTTCCTTCTTGTATTCCTGCTTCGGCTGCTTCTGCGCGTAACCGCGCAGGTGGATGCCCTGGCGCAGGTAATCCATGCGGCCGAGGTGTTCCTTCCAGTTCTGGTCGAGCACGTTGAGCATGATGTGCTTTTCCAGCATGCGCATGTTCTCGGCGCCGATGGCGGCTTCCTTCTCCGAGAACAGCGCGGCCAGGCGACGCTGGACTTCCTCGGCGATGCCTTCGGCGTCGATTTCCGTGCGCTCGGCGACGTGCCTGGCCATGCCGGGCACGAGGTTGAACTCGTTGTTGAGTTCCGCGTCCAGGCCCTGCAGGTCCCACTGCTCGTCGATCGAATTGGGCGGTACGAAGCGCGCGACCAGTTCGGCCACGACGTCCTCGCGGATGCCGGCGACGTTCTCTTCCACGCTGTCGGCGTCGAGCAGCTCGTCGCGCTGCTGGTAGATCACCTTGCGCTGGTCGTTGTTGACGTCGTCGAAGTCGAGGAGGTTCTTGCGGATGTCGAAGTTGTGGGCTTCGACCTTGCGCTGCGCGTTGGCGATCTGCTTGGTCACCAGCGGGCTTTCGATGATGTCGTCTTCCTTCAGCCCCATGCGCGCCATGATGCGCTGCACCCAGTCGGCCGCGAAGATGCGCATCAGGTTGTCTTCGAGCGAGAGGTAGAAGCGCGAGGAACCCGGGTCGCCCTGGCGGCCGGAGCGGCCGCGCAGCTGGTTGTCGATGCGGCGCGATTCGTGGCGTTCGGTGCCCACGATGTGCAGGCCACCGGCGGCCTTCACCGCGTCGTGGCGCTGCTGCCAGGCTTCGCGCACGCGGGCCTTGTCGGCGTCCGGGGCCTCTTCGCCCAGCGCCTGGAGTTCGGCTTCCAGCGAACCGCCGAGCACGATGTCGGTGCCGCGGCCGGCCATGTTGGTGGCGATGGTCACCGCGCCGGGACGCCCGGCGTTGGCGACGATGTGCGCTTCGCGTTCGTGCTGCTTGGCGTTGAGCACTTCGTGCGCGACGCCGGAGGCCTGGAGTTGTTCGGACAGCAGCTCGGAGACTTCGATCGACGTGGTGCCGACGAGCACCGGCTGGCCCTTCGCGTGGCACTCCTGGATTTCCTTCACCACGGCGCGGTACTTGCCGGCGCGGTTGAGGAACACCAGGTCGGAATGATCCTTGCGGACCATCGGGCGGTGCGTCGGGATGACGATGACTTCCAGGCCGTAGATGTTCTGGAATTCGTAGGCTTCGGTGTCCGCCGTGCCGGTCATGCCCGAGAGCTTGCCGTACATGCGGAACAGGTTCTGGAAGGTGATCGAGGCGAGCGTCTGGTTCTCGCGCTGCACCGGCACGCGTTCCTTCGCTTCCACCGCCTGGTGGAGGCCGTCGGACCAGCGGCGGCCCGGCAGCGTGCGGCCGGTGAACTCGTCGACGATGACGACTTCGCCGTCGCGCACGATGTAGTCGACGTCGCGCTGGTAGATCGCATGCGCGCGCAGCGCGGCATTGAGGTGGTGCACGACGTGGATGTTCTGCGCGCCGTACAGCGCGTCGTCGTCGCCCTTCAGCACGCCTGCGGCGCGCAGCAGTTCCTCCACGTGCTCCATGCCCGCTTCGGACAGGTGGACCTGCTTGCCCTTCTCGTCGACGAAGAAGTCGCCTTCGCCTTCTTCCTCTTTCTGGCGCGTCAGCTGCGGGACGATGGCGTCGACCGCGGCGTAGAGGTCCTGCGATTCGTCGGCGGGGCCGGAGATGATCAGCGGCGTGCGCGCTTCGTCGATGAGGATCGAGTCGACTTCGTCGACGATGGCGTAGTGCAGGCCGCGCTGGTAACGGTCTTCCTTCGCCAGCGCCATGTTGTCGCGCAGGTAGTCGAAGCCGAATTCGTTGTTGGTGCCGTAGGTGATGTCGGCGGCGTACGCGGCGTGCTTGTCCGAATGCGGCATGCCCGGGTAGACCACGCCGACCGACAGGCCGAGCCAGTTGTACAGCTTGCCCATCCAGCCCGAGTCGCGACGGGCGAGGTAATCGTTGACCGTCACCACGTGCACGCCCTTGCCTTCGAGCGCGTTGAGGTAGGTCGGCAACGTCGCGACGAGCGTCTTGCCTTCGCCCGTGCGCATTTCGGCGATCTTGCCCAGGTGCAGCACCATGCCGCCGATCAGCTGCACGTCGTAATGGCGCATGCCCATCACGCGGCGCGAGGCTTCGCGGCAGACGGCGAAGGCTTCGGGGAGGATCTTGTCGAGCGATTCGCCCTTCGCGATGCGGTCCCTGAACTCCGGCGTCTTGGCCTGGAGTTCGGTATCCGACAGCGCCTGCATCTGCGGTTCGAGCGCGTTGATCTTCTTGACGATGCCCCCGAGCTGGCCGAGCAGGCGTTCGTTACGGCTGCCGAAGACGCGGGTGAGCAAGCTGTTGAGCATCGTGGGACACCAGATCCGAATGAGTGGGCCGGTGCGCCTGTCCGGCGGCACGCGGCAAATAAAAAAGGGCGCGGGGCGCCCTTTGTACGGCAACGCGGCATTGTAGCTGGGGTCCGCCGCCGCGCCTATCAAGCCCGGCATGTGACCGGGCTTGGGCTTGCGAGTTCCCCGCCCGTGATCAGCCGCGCGTGGCGGCGCGGTTGCCGGTCTGGCCCAGGAACTTGCGCGGGTTCACGACGCGGCCGCTTTCCCACACCTCGAAGTGCACGTGGGCGCCGGTGGAACGGCCGGTGGAGCCGGCCTTCGCGATCTGCTGCCCGGCGCGGACGAGATCCCCGACGCGGCCCAGCAGGCGCGAGTTGTGCGCGTAACGCGTGACGTAGCCGTTGCCGTGGTCGATCTCGACGACGTTGCCGTAACCCGAGCGCACGCCGGAGAAGCTCACGACGCCGTCGGCGACGGCCAGGACGGGATCGCCGACCTTCGCCTTGAAATCGATGCCCTTGTGGAACTGGTGACCGCCGACGATCGGGTCGGCGCGGCCGCCGAAGCCGGAGGTGATGTAGCTGTTGGCGATCGGATCGCGCGAGGGGACCGCGTTGCGATCGAGCTCGCGGTTGAACAGCAGCGCTTCCATCACCGAGAGCTGCTGGCCCGAAGCCGCATATTCCTTCTCGAGCGAGGTCAGCTCACGGGAGAGCTCATCGCGCGGCATGTCGCGGACGGGGCCGGGACCACCGGTCGGGACCGGTTGTTCGAAATCGAACTCGCCGTCTTCCAGCTGGCCGGCGCGCGTCAGGCGCTCGCCGAGGGCGTTGAGGCGGTTGGCCTGCGCCTGGAGTTCGCCCAGGCGGGCGGCGAGCGCATTGATCTCGCGCTGCGACGTCGCGCGCGTGGAGGCGAGTTCGGCTTCCTGCTTCTCGACCTTGGCCTGCAGGTGGGCGTTGTAGCCGCCCGCGATGCCCACGGAGGCGCCGAGGCCCAACACGAGGCCGGAAGCGAGGAGAATGCCGGCGGCGACACCCGGACGGCGCTGCGCGTTGTCCGCGATGCGCTCGACCAGGCCCGTCGGCTGGCGATGTCGATTGTTCAGAACGATCTTGAAGCTCATGTCTATGTCGGATCCCAAGTCCAGCAAGCCGAAGCCTGCACGCGCAAATCGAAGCGCGGGTCCGCAAGCGCCCATGGAGGCGTTGCTCGCGGACGTCGCCTTCGATCCCCTGCGCCGTGCCTTATGGCTTGACGCGCTGGATCAGCGGTTGCGCCCTTCCCTGCCCCCTGCACTCGCCCCCCATGCAAGGGTGGCGAACGTCGACGGCGGCAGGCTCGTCTACGTCGTGGATGCACCGGTGTGGCGGGCCAAACTGCGCCTGCACGCACAAGACATCCTCGACGCGGCCCGATCCCTCGGGCTCGATGCGACCGAGTTGGTCGTCAAAACGACGACCCACCCATTCCAGCCGCCGGAGCGGACGGAACGAAAAGCCACACCGATGTCGGCGGCTGCAAAAGAAGCGTTGCAGGCCGCGCTGGCGTCCCTCGTGGATCCCAAGAACACGGGTTCCAAAGACTCCTGACTCTGGCCGATCCACCTTCCCAAGTACGTTTGCGCGGGAGGCCCGATTCGGCTCGGAGGGGATGCTACCCCGCCTTTTGCCCCTGATTCGCTAACGAATCATTTTGATTTCGTTAAGGACCCGTTAAACCGACCAATCCGATTCACAGATCGTGCACGCAGATGACCACGCGGTCGGATCGGGGTGAGGGACGGCGTGAGGATGGCCCGAGGGGCCGACGGCCGGTCAGGCGATGGCGGGGTTGCCGTAGACGACGGGCGCTGCGGCCGGGTCGTCGAAGGTCACTTCGTCCCAGGCCGAGGCATCGGCCAGGAGAGCGCGGACCAGCTTGTTGTTGAGCGCGTGGCCGGACTTGAAGCCCTCGAACGCGCCGATGATCGGCCGGCCGGCAAGGTAGAGGTCCCCCACCGCGTCGAGGATCTTGTGCCGCACGAATTCGTCCGCGTAGCGCAGGCCGTCGTCGTTGAGCACGCGGAACTCATCCAGCACGATCGCGTTGTCCATCGAACCGCCGAGGCCCAGGTTGCGCTCGCGCATGAACTCCAGGTCGCGCATGAACCCGAAGGTGCGCGCGCGGCTCACTTCCTTGACGTAGGAGGTGGTGGAGAAGTCGACCTCCGCGCGCGACTGCGCGGCGGGAATGGCCGGATGGTCGAAGACCACGGTGAAGCCGATGCGGAAGCCGTCGTAGGGTTCGAAACGCGCGACCTTGTCTCCGTCGCGCACTTCCACGGTCTTGCGGATGCGCATGAAGCGCTTGGGCGCCGATTGCTCGGAAATCCCCGCCGATTGCAGCAGGAACACGAACGGGCCCGCGGAGCCGTCCATGATCGGCACTTCCGGCGCCGAAAGGTCGACATACGCATTGTCGATGCCCAGGCCCGCGAAGGCCGACATCAGGTGTTCGATGGTCATGACCTTGCCGCCATTCGACGACAGGCCGGTGCACAGCATCGTCTCGGTGACGAGGCCCGCGTCCGCGGGGATCTCCACGACCGGATCCAGATCGACGCGCCGGAAACGGATGCCCGTGTCGACGGCGGCCGGGCGCAGCGTGAGATAGACCTTCTCTCCGCTGTGCAGGCCCACGCCGGTCGCGCGGATCACGTTCTTGAGGGTGCGTTGGGGCAGCATCGTCTGCGTGCGATTCGGCTCTTCTGACCTCTGTGCGAGGCGGGGGAATTCAGGACGACCTGCGCCAGCTGGCGCAGCGGCCGCAAAGGGTACCACGCAGGCCCCTGAACGCTCGGGCAAAGCGTGGACGGAGCGTCCCGCGGGCGTGCCTTGTCGGATACGCCGCTAGGGTGCGCCGGGTTCGACGACCGCGTGTCGGAAACGGGTCGGCCGGTAGGGCCCGGCCGACCGAAGGACACGGTGCGGGGCCTGGCGCAGCCCCGCACTCTCGGCAGTTTTCTACGGCTCAGTCCGCTTGGCGGCGCAGGAACGCCGGGATGTCCAGGTAGCTGCTGTCGCCGCCGAAGTCGGCCGCGGCCGGCTCGCTGCGGCCACCGCTGCGCAGGTTGTTGGACGTGGTGCTGGCGAAGTTCGGCACGACCGGCTCGTTGAGGTTGGCCATCGCGTCGAAGTCCGGCTGGCCCGTCGTCGCGTTGCGCACCAGCTTGATCGGCGAACGCACCATCGACTCGCGGCCGTACGACGCCGTGCCGTGGTCGCGCGTGGGCAACGCCTGGCGAGACACCGCGCGGTTCAGGCCGGTGGCGACGACCGTGACGCGCACTTCGTCCTGCATGTCCGGATCGAGGACCGTGCCGATGACGACGGTCGCGTCTTCCGAGGCGAAGTTCTCCACCGTGCGGCCCACTTCGTCGAACTCGGCCATCGTGAAGTCCGGGCCGGCGGTGATGTTGACCAGGATGCCGTTGGCACCGGAGAGGTTGACGTCGTCGAGCAGCGGGTTCTGGATCGCCGATTCGGCCGCCGCCTGCGCGCGATCGTCGCCGCGCGCCGCACCCGTGCCCATCATCGCCAGGCCCATCTCGGACATGACGGTGCGCACGTCGGCGAAGTCGACGTTGATCAAACCCGGACGCACGATCAGGTCGGCGATGCCCTGCACCGCGCCGAGCAGCACGTCGTTCGCCGCGCGGAAGGCCTGGATCATCGTGGCGTTGCGGCCCAGCACCGTGATCAGCTTTTCGTTCGGGATCGTGATCAGCGAATCGCAGTGCTGGCCGAGTTCGTCGATGCCCTTGAGCGCCACCTGCATGCGGCGACGGCCTTCGAACGGGAACGGCTTGGTCACCACCGCGACGGTGAGGATGCCCATTTCCTTGGCGAGCTGCGCGACGACGGGCGCGGCGCCCGTGCCGGTGCCGCCGCCCATGCCGGCGGTGATGAACACCATGTCCGAGCCCTGCAGCGCGTCCATGATGCGTTCGCGGTCTTCCAGCGCCGCCTGGCGGCCGACTTCCGGATTCGCGCCGGCGCCGAGCCCCTTGGTGACGTTGGAGCCGAGTTGGAGTTGCAGCTTCGCGCCGCAGTTCTTGATCGCCTGCGAGTCGGTGTTGGCGGTGATGAATTCCACGCCGTCCACGCTGCTGTTGACCATGTGTGCCACGGCGTTGCCGCCGCCGCCGCCGACGCCGACGACCTTGATCACCGCGTTCGGGGCCATCTTTTCAACCAGTTCGAAATGCGCCATGTCCGTGTCCTCTTATAAGTGTTATGTGTACAGCCGCCTTGCTCAGAACTCTCCGCGATACCAGTTCTTCAACTTGTTGAAGAACGAGCCTGCGCGGCCCGCCGAGATCGACGGCCTGCGCGGGTTTTCGATCTGGCTGCCCATCAGCAGCAGCCCGACGCCCGTGGCGTGCACGGGATTGCCGACGACTTCGCCCAGGCCGGTGACGTGCTGCGGGATGCCCACGCGAACGGGCATCTGCAACATTTCCTCGGCGAGTTCGACGACGCCTTCCATCTTCGAAGCACCGCCCGTGAGCACCATCCCGGCGCGCACGTGCTGTTCGAAACCGCTACGGCGCAATTCCGCCTGCACCATCTCGAAGATTTCCTCGTAGCGCGCCTGCACGGCCTGCGCCAGCGAATGACGCGGCAGGCGGCGCGGCGGACGGTCGCCGACGCTCGGCACCTGGATGCTTTCTTCCGCGGTGGCCAGCTGCGCGAGCGCGCAGGCGTAACGCACCTTGATCTGTTCGGCTTCCGGCGTCGGCGTGCGCAGCATGTGCGCGATGTCTTCGGTGACCTTGTCGCCGGCGATCGGGAGCGAGGCGCTGTGTGCGATCGCGCCCTGCACGTGCACCGCGATGTCGGTGGTGCCCGCGCCGAGGTCGACCAGCACGACGCCCAGTTCGCGTTCGTCCGGCGTGAGCACCGCGGTGCTCGATGCGAGCGAGGCCAGGATCAGGTCGTCGACCTGCAACCCGCAGCGCTGCACGCACTTGCTGATGTTGGCCGCGGCCGACTGCGCGCACACGACCAGGTGCGCGTGCACTTCCAGACGCACGCCGGTCATGCCGACGGGATTGCGGATGCCTTCCTGCGAATCATCGAGCACGTAGTCGCGCGGGATCGCGTGCAGGATGCGCTGGTCGGCGGGAATGGCCACGGCCTTCGCCGCTTCGAGCACGCGGTCGAGGTCGGCGTAGGTGACCTCGCCGTCGCGGATCGGCGCGATGCCCTGCGAGTTGCGGCACTGCACGTGGTTGCCGGAAATCGAGGCGTAGACCGAGCGCACCTCGCAGCCGGCCATCAGCTCGGCCTCTTCGACCGCGCGCTGGATCGACTGCACGGTGGATTCGATGTCGACCACCACGCCGCGCTTGAGCCCGCGCGATTCATGCGAGCCGATGCCGATCACCTCGATCGGGCTGCCCGGCGAGTACTCGCCGACGAGCGCCGTGACCTTCGACGTGCCGATGTCGAGTCCGACGATCAACGATTTGTCGCCCTTGCGGTTCATGTATTTCCCTGCGATTGCAATGCGGGCGTCGCGGTGGTGGCCGGCATGTCGGTCCACTGCAGCGCGAAGCCGTTGGTGTAGCGAAGATCGGCGCGTCGCAGCAGGCGCTGCGGCTGCGCGGTGAGTTGCGGAAGCAGGCGCGCGAAGCGGCCCAGGCGCGGACGCGCGTCGCTGCGGCCGACGATCACTTCGGCACCGTCGTTCAGCACGAGCGACCAGCTGCCGCGCGCATCCAGGCGCAACGAACGCACGTCGCGCCCGGTGCTGGCGAACAGCGCGCGCGATTCGTTGTAGAGCGCGACGACGTCCTGCACGCGCGCATCGGGCCCGGCGAGCTGCGGCAGTTTCGCCGGCACGCGGATGCCTTTCACCGGGAACAGCCGGCCGTGCTCGCTGAGCAGGCGATCGGCGCCCCAGCGTGCGAAGGGGCGGTGTTCGACGACCTGCACTTCCAGCACGTCGGGCCAGTGCTTGCGCACTTCGGCGTGCTCGACCCACGGCAGGCGCGCGACGGCGGTCTGCGCGGCTTCGAGATCGACCGCGAAGAACCCGCGTTGCGCATACGGCAGCACGGTGGCGCGCAGTTGCTTTTCATCCACGTTGTGGAGCGAACCCTGCACGCGCAGCGTGCGCAGCGGCCAACGCTCGGACGCCACCCAGCCGTTGAGCAGGGCGACGACCGGCAGCACGACGAGCGCCACCGCCAGGGTCCACGCGAGGATGCGCAACAGCGCGTTCACTTGCGCGCACCTCCGTCGCGGTCCAGCGAGGTTTCGAGGATCCGCCAGCACAGTTCTTCGAACTCGATGCCGACCTGGCGCGCGGCCTTCGGCACCAGCGAATGCGAGGTCATGCCCGGCGCGGTGTTCACTTCGAGCAGGTAGAACTTGCCGCTGGCGCGATCGCGCATGACATCCACGCGCGACCAGCCGCTGCAGTCCACCGCCTTGAACGCGGCGACCGCGAGGCGTCGGATTTCGTCTTCCGCTTCGCCGTCGAGCCCCGGGCACAGGTACTGCGTGTCTTCGGCGACGTACTTGGCGTGGTAGTCGTACCACTGGCCCTTCGGCACGATGCGGATCGACGGCAGCGCGGTGTCGCCGAGCACGGCGACGGTGAGTTCGTCGCCTTCGATCAGTTGCTCCATCAGCAACTCGCCGCGCGCTTCCTCGTCGATGTAACGCTTGGCGAGTTCGACCGCGGCGTCGAGGTCCTTTTCTTCGTAGACGCGCGAGACGCCGACGCTGGAGCCTTCGGCGGCGGGCTTCACGATCACCGGCAGGCCGAGCGACTTCGCGGCGGCGTGGATGTCCGCGCCCTTGCCGAGCTGCACGTATTTCGGGGTCGGCAGGCCGAGCGAAAGCCACACCTGCTTCGTGCGGATCTTGTCCATGCTCAGCGCCGAGCCGAGCACGCCCGAACCGGTGTACGGCACGTTCAACGCATCGAGCAAGCCTTGCAGGATGCCGTCTTCGCCGCCGCCGGCATGGCCGTGGAGGATGTTGAACACACGCGTGAAGTGCTTGTCCTGCAATTCGCGGATGAGGTTCGGGATGCCGTCGACGGCATCGGCGGCGACGCCGCGCGAACGCAATGCGTCGAGCACGTTGCGGCCGGAATCGAGCGAAACCTCGCGCTCGGAACTGGTGCCGCCCATCAGCACGGCGACGCGGCCGAACACGGCCGGGTCGGTCACGCGCAGCGGGGGAAATTGGGGGGCGTTCACTTCACTGCTCCTTCGAAACCTTGCGTGGCGATCTGCTGCGCGGCCGCGCCGATGTCGCCGGCACCCATCAGCAGCAGCAAATCGCCGTCGTGCAACACGTCGGGCAACACTTGCGACAGGTCGCCCGCGCCACCGACGACGATCGGGTCGACGCGGCCGCGCGTGCGGATCGCGCGCGCCAGCGCCTTCGCGTCGGCGCCGGCGATGGGCGCTTCGCCCGCGGGATAGACCTCGGTCAGCACGAGCGCGTCGACCGTCGACAACACCGCGGCGAACTCGTCGAACAGATCGCGCGTACGGCTGTAGCGATGCGGCTGGAACGCGACGACCAGGCGCTTGTCGGGCCAGCCGCCGCGCGCGGCTGCGAACACCGCCTCGAGTTCCTTCGGGTGATGGCCGTAATCGTCGACCAGCTGCACGCTCGCGCCCTTCGCGGTCTTGAGTTGCGCGAGCAGGTTGAAGCGCCGGCCGATACCTTCGAATTTCTTCAGCGCGAAGGCGATCGCCTCGGGCGCCACGCCCAGCTGCCAGCCGATCGCGGCGGCGGCGAGCGCGTTCTGCACGTTGTGGCGGCCGGGCAACGCGAGCTCGACCGGCGTGCGCGAGCCGTCGGGCAGGTGCAGCGTGAAGTGCATGGCCGGGCCGATCTGGCTGACGTCTTCGGCACGGACATCCGCTTCCGGCGCGAAGCCGTAGGTCATCACGTGGCGCGGCGTGCTCTGCGCGAGCGTCGCGACTTCCGGGTCATCGATGCACAACACCGCCAAGCCGTAGAACGGCAGGCGATGCAGGAATTCGTGGAAGGCTTCCTGGACTTTCGCGAAGTCGCCGCCGTAGTTCTCGAGATGGTCGGCGTCGATGTTCGTGACGACCGCGATCGCGGGATTCAGGCGCAGGAACGAGCCGTCGCTTTCGTCGGCTTCCGCGACGAGCCACTGGCCGCCGCCGAGGCGCGCGTTCGCGCCCGCCGCGAGCAGCTTGCCGCCGATGACGAACGTCGGGTCCATGCCGCCCTCGCCCAGGACGCTGGCGGTGAGCGAGGTCGTCGTGGTCTTTCCGTGCGTGCCCGCGACCGCGATGCCGCGGCGGAAGCGCATGAGCTCGGCGAGCATCTCCGCGCGCGGCACGATCGGAATGCGCTGCGCGCGCGCTTCCATCAGTTCCGGGTTGTCCTTGCGGATCGCGCTGGAGACCACGACGCAATCGGTATCGAGCACGTTCGCCGCGGCGTGGCCGCGATGCACCTTCGCGCCGAGTTGCGCCAGGCGGCGCGTGACGGCGTTGTCCGCGTTGTCGGAGCCGGAGACCTGGTAGCCGAGCGTGCACAGCACTTCGGCGATGCCGCTCATGCCCACGCCGCCGATGCCGATGAAGTGCACGCGCGGATAGGCTTTGGCGAGGTCGCCGGTCGCCATCAGGCGGCGTTGCATGTTCGGCTTCATGCGGCCTCCCGGTGCGCGCGGTCGAAGCGCGCGATTTCCTCGAGCACGATCTGCGCCACGCGCGCGGCGGCGTCGGGTCGTGCGATCGCGCGCGCGGCTTCGGCCATCGCGCTGCGCTTGACGGGGTTGGCGCGCAGGTCGTGCAGCACGGTGCGCAGCTGGTCGGCGAGCGCATCGTCCTGCGGCAGCAACACGGCCGCATTGCGCTCGACGAGGTATTCGGCGTTGCGCGTCTGGTGGTCGTCCACCGCCTGCGGGAAGGGCACGAGCACGCTGCCCACGCCCGCGGCGCACAGCTCGGCGAGCGTCAGCGCACCTGCGCGGCACACGACGACGTCGGCCCACGCATACGCGCCGGCCATGTCGGCGATGAAGGGTTCGACGTTCGCGATCAGGCCGGCCTGCGCGTACGCCGCTTCGGCGTCGCCGCGCAACTTTTCGCCGCACTGGTGGCGCACTTCGATGGTGGGATCGTTCATCGCTTGCAAGGCCTTGGGCACCGAGAGGTTCAATGCGCGCGCGCCCTGGCTGCCGCCGAGCACGAGCAGGCGCATGCGGTCGTTGCCGCGCGCCATGCGCATCTGCGGCGGCTGCACGGCCGCGATCTCCTCGCGCACCGGGTTGCCGACCACTTCGGCGATCACGCTGCTGCGGAAGGTTTGCGGGAACCCGGTGAGCACGCGACGCGCCATGCGCGCGAGCACGCGATTGGTGAAGCCGGGGGCGCGGTTCTGTTCGTGCACGAGCAGGGGAATGCCGGCCAGGCGCGCGGCGACGCCGCCCGGCCCCGCCGCATAGCCACCGAAGCTGATCACCGCACGCGGGCGACGCTGCGCGATCACGCGGGCGGCCGCGCGCACGGCACGCAGCACGCGCACGGGCGCGCCGACCAGCGTCGCGATGCCCTTCCCGCGCAGGCCTTTCACCGCGATGGTGTCGAGCGGCACGTCGTGCTGCGGCACCAGGCGCGTTTCCATCTGGCCGTCGGCGCCAAGCCACGTCACTTCCGCGCCGCGCGCACGCAACGCGCGCGCGACCGCGAGCCCCGGGAAGATATGGCCGCCCGTGCCGCCGGCGAGGATCATCACGCGCGCGGGGGCCGTCATGCGGTCCTCCCGAGCGTGGGTTCGACGCGCTGGCGCAGGCGGCTGGTGCCGCGCACGCTCGCCGTCGCTGCCGTCGCAACCGGCTGCGTTGTCGCAGGCACGTTGCCGGACGAGGGCTGCAACGCTTCGCCGCGCAGGCGCGCGACCTGGCGTTCGGCGCGATCGAGTTCGTACGACACGCGCAGCAGCAGACCGATCGCCATGCACGTCATCAGCACGCTCGAACCGCCCGACGAGATCAGCGGGAGCGTTAGGCCCTTGGTCGGCAGCAGGCCGAGGTTGACGCCGATCGACACGAAGCTTTGCAGGCTCATCCACAGCGCGACGCCGAACGCGCAGTAGCCCGCGAAGTGGCGGCGCATCTCGACGCACTTCAGGCCCACCCAGAACGCGCGCCCTGCGAGCAACGCATACAGGCCGATGACGAGGCAGACGCCGACCAATCCGAGCTCTTCTGCGATCACCGCCATGATGAAGTCGGTGTGCGCTTCGGGCAGGTACGAGAGCTTCTGCACCGATGCGCCGAGGCCCACGCCGAACACTTCGCCGCGCCCAACCGCCATCAATGCGTTGGTCAGCTGGTAGCCGCTGTCGAACGGATCGGCCCACGGATCCATGAACGAGGTGAAGCGGCGCACGCGATACGGCTCGGCGATGGCGATGGCGGCGAGCACCGGCAGGCCGATCAGCACGGGGCCGAACATGCGCGGCATGTTCACGCCGCCGAGCACCAGCATGCCCGCGGTGATGGCGAGGATCAGCGAGAGCGAACCGAAATCGGGCTGCAGGATGAGCAGGCCGACGAGCGCGACAGCAACGCCGAGCGGCTTGAGCATCGCCTTCCACGTTGCGTTGACTTCGTCGCGGAAGCGCACGAGATAGCTGGCCAGCCACACGATGTAGAGCAGCTTCACCGCTTCGACGGCCTGGAAGTTGGACACGCCCAGGTTCAGCCAGCGGCGCGCGCCGTTCACCGTGCGGCCGACGCCGGGCACGAACACCGCGAGCAGCAACGCAAAGCACGCCAGCAGCAACAGCTGGTTCTTCGCTTCGATCGTCTTGAGCTCGGTGCGCATCATCCAGAACGCGAGCGCGCAACCACCGGCGAGGAAGACCAGGTGCCGGATCAGGAAATAGAACGGGCCCACGTCGAGCCCTTCGCCGATGGCGATGGAACTCGAAGCGACCATGATCACGCCGATCGACGCGAGCGCGATGGCCGCGCCCATCAGCCACGGGTCGAAGCGCCCCTCGATCGCGTCGAGGCGCGTGGCCTGGTGGCGGGCGCTCGTGCCGTCGCTCATCAGCGCACCTTCAACGTGGCGAGCCCCACCAGCACGAGGATCACGGAGATGATCCAGAAGCGCACGATCACGCGCGGCTCCGGCCAGCCCTTGAGCTCGAAGTGGTGGTGGATGGGGGCCATGCGGAAGACCCGCTTGCCCGTGAGCTTGAACGAGGCGACCTGGATCATCACCGAGAGCGTCTCGACGACGAACACGCCGCCCATGATCACCAGCACCAATTCCTGGCGCACGATGACCGCGACCGTACCGAGCACCGCACCGAGCGCGAGCGCGCCGATGTCGCCCATGAAGACCATCGCCGGATACGTGTTGAACCACAGGAACCCGAGTCCCGCGCCGGCGATCGCCGCGCAGATGATCACGAGTTCACCGGCGCCGGGCACCGGCGGGATCTGCAGGTAGTCGGAGAACACCGCGTTGCCCGATGCATAGGCGAACACGCCGAGCGCGCATGCGACCAGCACGCTGGGCATGATCGCCAGGCCGTCGAGGCCGTCGGTGAGGTTCACCGCGTTGGAGAATCCGACGATCCAGAAGTACGCGAGCGCGACGAAGGTGATCGACGCCAGCGGCAACGCGACCGTCTTGAAGAACGGGATGTAGAACGTGGTCGCCGCCGGCGTATCGGCCGTGTACCAGAGGAACAGGCCGGCGCCCAGGCCGAACAGCGACTGCAGCAGATACTTCCAGCGCGACTTCATCCCGTTGGGATCGCGCTTGACGATCTTGATCCAGTCGTCCCACCAGCCGATCGCGCCGAAAGCCAGCATCACGCCGAGCACGAGCCAGACGTAGCGGTTGCGCAGGTCGCCCCACAGCAACACGGACGCGGCGATCGTCAGCAGGATCAGCGCGCCGCCCATCGTCGGCGTACCCGCCTTGGAGAAATGCGACTGCGGGCCGTCCTTGCGGATCGGCTGGCCGCCCTTGAGCAGCGCGAGGCGGCGGATGATTGCCGGACCCCACCACAGCGAGAGCGCGAGCGCGGTGAGCGCACTGAGGATGCCCCGGAACGTGAGGTACCCGAAGAGCCCGAAGAGGCTCTGGAGTTGTTCCAGCCAGCGGAAGAGTTCAAGCAGCATGCGGATCGTTCCCCTGGTCGCGCAGCAGCGCCGACACGATCTTGTCCATCGCGCTTCCGCGCGAGCCCTTGACCAGCACGCGCACGCCGCCCTGCAAGCCGCGTTCCAGCGATTGCGCGAGCGCGTCGTGCGTTTCGAAGTGATGCCCGCCTTCGCCGAACGCATCGACGGCGTGCTTGCTCAGCGGGCCGAGCGCATACAGGCGCGCGATGCCGGCGCTCTTCGCGCGGCGGCCGGCTTCGGCATGCAGCAGTTCTGCGTCCGCGCCGAGCTCGCGCATGTCGCCGAGCACGAGCCACGCGGTGTCGCCGCTGGCGGCGAGCGTGTCGATCGCGGCGTTGAGCGAACCGGGATTGGCGTTGTAGCTGTCGTCGATCAGGATCGCGCCGCTGGACAGGCGATGCGTGACCAGGCGGCCGGCGACGGGGCGCGCGTGCGCGAGGCCATCGGCGATGACGTCCGGTTCGATGCCCGCGCCGAGCGCGATCGACGCGGCGGCCAGCGCGTTCAACACATTGTGGCGGCCGGCCATCGACAACCCGACCTCGACTTCGCCGATCGGCGTGACCAGCGTGAAGTGCGTGCTCTCGGGCAGTGGGTCGATCGCGTGCGCGGTGACGTCGGCGGTCGCTTCCAGGCCGTAACGGATCAGGCGGCGGCCGTGCGCGCGTTCGGCGAAATACGGCGCGAAGGCGTCGTCGGCGTTGATGACCGCGACGCCGTCGGCCGGCAGCGCATCGTAGATCGCGCCCTTGGTGTCGGCCACGCCGAGCAGGCTGCCCATGCGTTCCAGGTGCGCCGGCGCGATGTTGTTGACCACGCTGATGTCCGGGCGCGCGATGGCGGTGAGGTACGCGATGTCGCCCGGCTTGCCGGCGCCCATTTCGTACACCGCGAAACGCGCATCTTCCGGCGCGTCGAGCACCGCAAGCGGCAAACCGATTTCGTTGTTGCGGTTGCCCGGGTTCGCGTAGACCGCGCCCGCTTCCGGGAACGCGGCGCGGAAGACCGCCAGCACCAGCGTCTTCACGCTCGTCTTGCCGTTGCTGCCGGTGATGGCGATGACCTTGGTCTTGCGGTCGCGCTGCACGGCGGCGGCGAAGGCGGCCAGCGCGCGCTCGGTGTCGGCGACGATCAGTTGCGGCAGCGGGCTGTCGATCTCGCGCGAAACCAGTGCGGCGACGGCGCCGTTGCGCGCGGCCATCGCGACGTGGTCGTGGCCGTCGAAGCGTTCGCCCTTCAACGCGATGAACAGCGGGCGGCCCTGCGGCATGGCGCGCGTGTCGGTGCCCACGACATCGACGATGACGTCCTCGCCCACGACGCGGCCGCCGGTCATGTTCGCGATGCGGGAGAGCGACATGGCGATCATGCGCGCGCCTCCAGAGCCTGTCGGGCGACCAGCGTGTCGTCGAACGCATGGCGCACGCCGTCGATTTCCTGATACGGCTCGTGGCCCTTGCCGGCGATGAGAACGATGTCGTTCGGCCCGGCTTCGCCGACGGCGCGTGCGATGGCTTTCGCGCGGTCGCGTTCGATGGTCAGGCGCGCGTCGTGCCTTAAGGCGTCGCTGAAACCGGCGACGATGTCTTCGACGATCGTGTCGCCGTTCTCGCCGCGCGGGTTGTCGTCGGTGACGATCACGCGGTCGGCGAGGCGCTCGGCGATCGCGGCCATCTGCGGGCGCTTGCCCGTGTCGCGTTCGCCGCCGCAGCCGAAGACGCAGGCCAGCTTTGCCGCGGCGTGCGCGCGCAGCGAGGTCAGCGCTTGTTCGAGTGCGTCGGGCGTGTGCGCGTAGTCGACGACCACCAGCGGCGCATCGCCTTGCCCGCCGAGGCGGTTCATGCGGCCGTGGATCGGCTGCAGGCGCGAAAGCACGTCGGCGACTTGCGCAGGCGCATGGTCGAGCGCGATCAGCGTGCCGGCCACGGCGAGCAGGTTGTCGACGTTGAAGCGGCCGAGCAACGGAGAGCGAACGGCGAGACGTTCGTTGCCGACGATCAGTTCGAAGCCGACGCCGCGGTTGTCGAGCGTGATGTTCTCGGCGCGCACGAAGGCATCGCGGTCGCCGCGCGCGCTGGTGCCCACGTGGCGCACCGTCTTCGGCAGCGCATCGAACATCGCGCGCCCGTAGTCGTCGTCGATGTTGATCACCGCCGCGCGCAGATCCGGCCAGCCGAACAGCTTCGCCTTCGCGGCGCCGTAGCTGGCCATGTCGCCGTGGTAGTCCAGGTGATCTCGCGTGAGGTTCGTGAACACGCCGACGTCGAAATGCACCCCGGCCACGCGTCCCTGGTCGAGCGCGTGCGAGCTGACTTCCATCGACAAGGCCTGCGCACCCTGGTCGCGCAGTTGCGCGATGAGTTGGTGCACCTGCAATACGAGCGGCGTCGTGAAGCCGGTCGGCACGACATCGCCGTACAGGCCCGCACCGAGCGTGCCGATGGACGCAGCGCGCGTGCCCAGCAGCGTCCACGCCTGCGCGAGCAGTTGTACGGTGGAGGTCTTGCCGTTGGTGCCGGTGACGCCGACGGTGGTGAGCGCGTGCGACGGGAAATCGTGGAAGCGATCGGCGAGTTCGCCCAAGCGCCCGCGCAATCCAGGCACGGGAATCGCATCGGCGGGCGCAGGCACGTTTTCCGGCGCCGGGGGTTCGAACAACACCGCGCGCGCGCCGCTGGCCTTCGCTTGTTCGGCGAACAGCAGACCGTGCGCACCGAACCCCGCGATCGCGACGAACGCGTCGCCCGGCTTCACCGCGCGGCTGTCCATCACCAGCCCGGTGATTTCGAGGTCGGCGGGCACGTCCGCGACATCCGGCAGCAGTTGCGCAAGGCGCATCGCGCGCGTCATTGACGCGCTCCCGGCGTGGGCGCGACCGGCAACACGACGGGCGCCGCGGGTGCGGGCGTCACGGCTGCGGCAGTCGGCGCCGCCTTCGGCTTGCGCTTGGCTTCCGCAGCGGCCTGCGCGGCGAGCCATGCATCGAGATCGTCGGGTGCGACGTCCATCAAACGCAGCGCGCCGTCCATCACGTTGTGGAACACCGGCGCGGAGACCAGGCCGCCGACGTACGCGAGTTCGGGCGCGGGGTCGTTGATGACGACGACCATCGAGAAACGCGGATTGCTCGCCGGCACCAGGCCCGCGAAGAACGCGACGTAGCGGCGCGAATAACCGCCCGCGCTCGCCTTGCGCGCGGTGCCGGTCTTGCCGGCGACGCGATAGCCGAGCACGCGCGCCTGCGTCGCGGTGCCGCCGGGCAGCGTCACCGTTTCCATCATGCGCAGGACTTCGTTGGCGACCACCGGATCCATCGCCTGGTGGGCCTCGTTGCGCTGGCCTTTCACGAACGTCGGCGCGACCAGCTTGCCGCCGTTGCCGATCGCAGCGTACGCCTGCGCGATCTGCAACGGGGTCACGCTCAGGCCGTAGCCGTACGACATCGTCTGCTTGCTGGTGCCGCTCCAGCGATCCGGCGCCGGCAGCAGGCCGGCCGCTTCGCCGGGGAATCCGCTCTGCGTGCTCTTGCCATAGCCGAGCTTGCGCAAGTAGTCGTAGAAAGTTTGGTCCGACAGCCGGTGCACGATCATCGCCGCGCCGACGTTGGAGCTCTTCGTGATCACGCCGGTGGTGTCGAGCAGACCGTAATTGTGCGTGTCGGTGGTGCGGTAGCGGCCGTTCGGGATCCAGCCCGGATTGGTGTCGAAGCGCGTGCCCAGCGTGATCTTGTGGTCTTCGAGCGCGGCGGCGACGGTGATCGGCTTCATCGTCGAGCCGGGCTCGATGAGGTCGGTGACCGCGCGGTTGCGGTGCGCGTCGCGATTGGCCGCTTCCACCGCGTTGGGATTGAACGACGGCAGGTTGGCCATCGCGAGCACTTCGCCGGTGGTGACATCCAGCACGACGGCCGAACCGCTGCTCGCGCCCTTTTCGAGCAGCGCGTTGCGCAGCTCGCGATAGGCGAGGAACTGGATGCGGCGGTCGATCGACAGCGTGAGGTCCTTGCCCGGCACGGCGGCGCGGACGAGGTCGACGTTTTCCACGATGCGACCGCGGCGGTCGCGGATCACCTTTTCAGCACCGGGCGTGCCGCGCAGCCATTCGTCAAACGCCAGCTCCAAGCCTTCCTGGCCGCTGTCGTCGATGTCGGTGAAGCCCAGCACGTGCGCGACGGCATCGCCCTGCGGATAGAAGCGGCGGTACTCGCGCTGCGAGAACACGCCGGGGATGCCGAGCTTGACGATCGCCTGCGCGGTTTCCGGGCGCATTCGGCGCTGCAGATAGACGAATTCCTTCGTCGCGCGCTGCGAGAGCTTGCGCGCGAGATGGTCGGCCGGCACGCCGAGGGCCTGCGCGAGTTCCGGGATGCGTTCCGGCGACTTCAGCAGCACCTGCGGGTTGGCCCAGATCGACTCGACCGGCGTGGACACCGCGAGCGGTTCGCCGTTGCGGTCGGTGATCATGCCGCGCGATGTGGCAATCGGGATTTCGCGCAGGAAGCGCGCATCGCCCTGCGCCTGGTAGAAATCGTTGTGCACGACCTGCAGGTCGAACGCGCGTCCGAGCAACGCGACCGAGCACAGGCCCAAGGTGCCGGCGACGATCGACAACCGGCCGCGCAGGTTGAACTGCGCGCGGCCGCGCGGCTTCTGGCGCTGTGCGCCGAACAACGCGCGCAGGCGGCCGAAGGCGTTCGGGCCGCGCTTGTCGCTTTTCGGCGGGATCGGCCTCATGGGCGCACCACCACGGTTTCATCCGCCGACGGGAACACCATGCCGAGCTTGTTGCGCGCGACCTGGTCGATGCGGTTGGCTTCGGCCCACGTCGCCTGTTCGAGCTGCAGGCGCCCGAAGTCGATGTTGAGCTCGTCGCGCTGGCGCTCCAGGCGCTTGAAGGCGACGAACAGCTGGCGGTGTTCGTGGCGTGCGTAGACCACGCCGATCGCCGATGCGATGTTCGCCATCACCAGGAGGAAAAGGAGCGTGCGCAGCATCACGCGGCCTCCCCGATCTTCTCGGCGACGCGCAGCACGGCGCTGCGTGCGCGCGGATTGGCGGCCAGTTCGGCCGGATCGGCTTTGGTGGCGTCACCGATCATGCGCAGCGTCGGCACGAATTCCGCAACGACCGGCATGCGGCGGTTGGTCGGCGGGGCCTTCGCGTGGCGCGCGATGAATTGTTTGACGATGCGGTCTTCCAGCGAGTGGAAGGAGATCACCGCCAGGCGTCCGCCGGGCTTGAGGCAGGCGAGCGCGGCGTCGAGGCCGGTTTCGAGATCGGCCAGTTCGCGATTGATGAAGATGCGGATCGCCTGGAAGGAGCGCGTGGCCGGATGGATCTTCGAATCGCCGCGCGGCATGACCGACGCGATGAGGTCGGCCAGTTGCGCGGTGCGTTCGAGCGGCTGGGTGTCCCGGCGCGCGACGATGGCACGCGCGATGCGGCGCGACTGGCGTTCTTCGCCGTAAGTGAACAGCACGTCCGCGATCTCGCGGTCGTCGGCACGCGCGAGCCACTGCGCGGCGCTTTCGCCGGAATCGGGATCCATGCGCATGTCGAGCGGGCCGTCCTTCGCGAAGGAGAACCCGCGCTCGGCGACATCCAGTTGCGGCGAGGACACGCCGAGGTCGAACAACACACCGTCGAGGCCTTCGCGCGCGAGGTCCCAGGTGCCGAGGTCGGCGAAGCTGCCGCGGCGGATCGCGACGCGGGCATCCGTACCGAACTTGCGTCCGGCTTCGGCGATCGCCTCGGGGTCCTTGTCCATCAGCAGCAAGCGCCCTCCTGCGCCCAACTGGTCCAACACGCCGCCGGCGTGGCCGCCGCGGCCGAAAGTCCCATCCAGGTAACGTCCGTCCGACCGCACACGCAGGCCTTCCATGACCTGCGCGAACAAGACCGGAAGGTGGGCGGACCGGGCATCCGCGCCACCGCCGGTCACAACTGCAGTTCGAGCAGCCCGTCGCCCAGGTCGTCGTCCGACAACGTCTGCCGGATCTGCGCCAGGTGCGACTGCTCGCTCCACAATTCGAACTTGTCGCCCATGCCCAGCAGCACCGCCTTCTTCTCCAGCCCCGTCGCGTTGCGATGGCTCGCCGGCAGCGAAATGCGGCCGCTGGCGTCGGGCTCGACGAAGGTGGCCGCGCCGACCAGCTTCAGCTGCAGGTTGCGGCTGACGCTCTTGGTGCGCGGGAGGGCGTTGACCTGGTCGCGGACGCGCTCCCAGGCGGGCATCGGGTAGAGATAGAGGCAACCGGCGTCGAACGGGTTGTAGGTGACCACCAACTGGTTGCCGCACTCGCGCGCGACGACGTCCCGGTAGCTGGTCGGGATGGCCAGCCGGCCCTTGTCGTCGATTGTGATGGCGGTCTCACCCTGGAACATCGCCCTGCCCGGTTTTGCCCGTCTGCCGCGGGCTCGTTGAGTTGGGTCTCCACGGATTTCCCGGAATTCCCACGAGTCGCCACGTTAGGCCCCGCCCACAGGGTTGTCAACAGGCTTCGGGACAAGTTTTCGCTTTTGCCATCAATGGCTTGCGACGAACTTCAGAGTCTGGTTCAAGACTTATCCACTAAGCCTTGAATCGTCTCAAATTGTGAGATTGGACCCCTCCCGGTCCCCTTCGGCCTTCCTCACCCCGACCGGCGGGTTCTGCCACAATCCCGCCCGGCGGAGTCGGCCAGGCAACCGCGTCGCGCGCAAGCGCGCCGAGGAAAGTCCGGGCTCCACAGGGCACGGTGCCAGGTAATGCCTGGGCGGCGCGAGCCGACGGAAAGTGCAGCAGAAAGAAACCGCCGATGGCCCTTCGGGGATCAGGCAAGGGTGAAATGGTGCGGTAAGAGCGCACCGCGAGTCCGGTAACGGACCGGCACGGCAAACCCCACCGGGAGCAAGGCCAAATAGGGACCTCATGACGTTGCCCGCGTCGGGTCCGGGTAGGCTGCTTGAGCGGACTGGCGACAGGACGCCTAGAGGAATGGTTGCCCCAGACAAAACCCGGCTTATCGGCCAACTCCGCCACTAAAAAGCCCGCTCACGCGGGCTTTTTGGTGCGCGCTCAACTTCCGTAGAGGGCTTTGCGCGGCGCGCCGCTGAGTTCGGCGGCGAGTTTGGCGGCGGTCGAGGGCGGCAGGTGTTCCCCGAGTTTGGCGTACAGGCGGCGGCCTTCGACGATGCGCGCGTCTTCGTCTTCGCCGGCCCCCGCCACGAGGACGACGAACTCGCCCTTGCGCTGGTTGGGATCGGCGGCCACGCGCGCCTGCAGTGCTTCGAGCGTGCCGTCGAGGACGGTTTCGAAGAGCTTCGTCAGTTCGCGCGCGATCACCGCGCGGCGTTGCCCGCCGAAGATCGTCGCCATGTCGGCGAGCGTTTCCTCGATGCGGTGCGCCGATTCGTAGAACGCGAGCGTGCGCGTTTCCGTGGCGAGCGGCGCCAGGCGTTCACGGCGCGCGTTGCCTTTCGCCGGCAGGAATCCTTCGAAAACGAGCCGATCGCTCGGCAGGCCCGCGACGCTCAGCGCGGCGACGAACGCGCACGCGCCCGGCACCGGGCTCACCGCGATGCCCGCCGCGCGGGCCGCGCGCACGAGGCGAAAGCCCGGGTCGCTCACCAGGGGCGTGCCGGCGTCCGACACCAGGCCGAGCGATTCGCCCGCCTGCAAACGGGCGACCAGCTTTTCCGCGAGCTGCTCTTCGTTGTGTTCGTGCAACGCGACCAGCGGCCGTTCGAGCCCGTAGTGCGCGAGCATCTGCCGCGTGTGGCGCGTGTCTTCCGCGCAGATGGCCGACACCGCGCGCAGCGTGTCGAGCGCACGCGGCGAGAGGTCGCCGAGATTCCCGATGGGCGTCGCGATCACGTGCAGCGTGCCGGGTCGAGCTGGGGAGGACATCGGTGAACCCTTCGGCGAAATACGCACGTCGAAGGTGGCATCGACGGGCAGGCGGGTAGAATCCTAGCCGCTTCCCCGCGCTCGATGAGGACCCTGATGCCTTCCACCCGTGTCTGCTTCCAAAGGAATTGGCTGCGCGCCGTGCTGCTGGGCCTGCTCGCCATCGGCCTGGCCGGTTGCGCGACGGTGAAGGTCACCGGGCCGTCGACGGCGGGACACACCTATTCGCCCGCGTTCGCGCAGGCGCGCGACCTGGCCAGCAAGGAATCCACGCTGCCCGCCGACCAGCGCGCCGCGAACGCGCGCGCGATCGACAAGCTGCTGGCCGGCCTGGACGACGCCACCCTCTCCGCCGACGCGGCTGCGTTGCCCGCGGGCGATCCGCTCTATCAATACGCGGGCCATGCGCTGCAGCGCCGTGGCCTGCCGCTGCCGCGCCCGTTCGATCGCGGCGCGTGGAGATTCGACGCCGGCAATCGCCCGCCCGCCGAAGGCGACGGCTATCGCCCGCCGGTGAAGCTCGCGGTGCTGCTGCCGCTGTCGGGCAGTCTCGCGCCGGCCGCCGCGCCCGTGCGGGACGGCTTCCTCACCGGGTATTACGGCGAATCGCGTCGCCGCCCCGAAATCACGTTCTACGACACGGCCATGGTCGGCGCTGCGGCCGCGTACGCGAAGGCCGTCGCGGAGGGCAACGACTTCGTCGTCGGGCCGCTGGGTCGCGAGGAAGTCTCCGCGGTGTTCCGCGGCGCGCAGGGCACGGTGCCGATGCTCGCGCTCAATCGCGCGTCGGTTCCGCCGCCGGCCGGCAATGCCAGCTTCTCGCTGTCGCCGGAAGACGATGGCATCGCCGCCGCCGAATACCTGCGCGCACGCAAGGCCGTGCGCGTGCTGGTGATCACCGGCGTCGACGAAGGCCTGCATCGCGCCGCCTCGGCGCTGCGCGATGCATTGGCCGAACGCGGCGGCACGGTGGTCGAGTCGCTCGACATGGGCGGCGACGCCGCATCGCTACTCGCACGCCTGCAAGCCTCGGTGCAGAAGGCCGGCCAGGTCGACGCAGTGTTCCTCGCCACGCGCGCGTCGGAAGCGCGCACGATCGCCCCGCTGCTGGCCTCTGCGGGGCTCGCCGGCAAGCCGCTGGTCGCGACGTCCGCACTCGCGTCGGGCACGGGCAAGCCGGCCGAAGACATGGTGCTCGATGGCATCGCGTATCCCACCGAGCCGTGGACGGTGCGCGGCGTTTCGGGTCTGCCGTCTGCTGCGAGCGTCGCATCGCAACTGAAGACGGCGCGCGGTCCCGCGGCCCGCCTGTTCGCCTTCGGTTACGACGCATGGCTGATCACGGCGTATCTCGAGAAGCTCGCGCTCGATCCCAACGGTTCGGTGCAAGGCGCGACCGGAACGCTGCGCCTGGATCCGGTCGGCAACATCCTGCATACGCCGACGTGGTCGACGTTCCGGGGCGGCATGCAGGTGCCGCTCGCGGATGCGGCGGCGCGCTGACGCGCCGCCCATCGATCGCCGCGCGCGCGGCGCCGCCGTCGAGGCCGCCGCGCTCGCTCATCTGCAGACGCATGGCCTTCGGCTGATCGCGCGCAATGCGCTGAGCAGGGTCGGTGAGCTCGACCTCGTGATGCGCGATGGCGCGAGCGTCGTGTTCTTCGAAGTGCGGTATCGCGCGCAGTCGGGGTATGGCGGCGGTGCGGCGTCCATCGACGCGGCCAAACGGCGCAAGCTGGTGCGCGCGGCGCACGTGTTCCTCAAGCGCAACCCGGCCCTCGCCCAGTGTCCGTGCCGCTTCGATGTCGTGGACGCCAGCGGCGATCCCGAGGCGCCCGACTTGCGCTGGCTCCGCGCGGCCTTCACCACCGGGGGCTGACCGCACTGCCGATGTGCACTTGACGCTGGGCGCGCGCGGGGTTGCCATGCAGGCACCGATCCTGCGAGGTGGTCATGCCGCTCATTCGACTTCGCACCGCCCTCGCCGTCCTCCTGCTGGGCTTGAGTTGCATCGCACATGCGCAGGACGCGGCGCCGCGCAAGCTGCGCGTCCTGTTCGTCGGCAACAGCCTGACCTACGTCAACGATCTGCCCGCGACGTTCCGCGCGCTCGCGGCATCGCAACCCGCGCCGGTGGCGATCGAGACGCAGACCTTCGTCGAGCCTGGCGGCTCGCTCGCCGATCGCTGGAACGACGGAAAGGCCGCCGCCGCGCTCGCCGGCGGACATTGGGATGCACTGGTGCTGCAGGAACGCGGTGGCGTGCTCGCGTGCATGGTCGACAGCGAACAACGCAGTTCCGTCGATTGCCGCGCAAGCGAACGTGCGCACCGCGAGTTCGCCGCAAAGGCGAAGGCCGTCGGCACGCCGGTCTACCTGCTCGCGACGTGGGGCCCGGACGATACGTGGCAGGGCAAACTCGACCGCGCGGCGAAACAGATCGCATCGCGCACGGATGCGAAAGTCATTCCCGCGGGCAAGGCGCTGCGCGCGCTCGCGCATCGCAACGGCGACAAGGCCACATTCCCCGACACCGTGCACCCGAGCCTGGTCGCCACGCTGGTGATGGCGGCGCAATTGCACGAAGCGATCGTCGGCGCGTGGCCACAACCTGCGGACGTCACGCTGGACTTCGCGTTGCTCCCGGCGAATGCGGCGGTGACCGCCGACACGCCGATGGAGTCGCAGGAACAGCTGAAAGGTCAGCCGAAGAAGACGGTGGTGAAGGCCGATGCGATGGCAGTGGTGATCGACGCGGCGAAGTGACCGTGCGTCAGGCGAAGTGTTGCCAGCCTGCGGAATCCGAGCCCCACGGCGCGCCATCCGAACCACGCACATCGACCCCCTCGCCCGCGACGACCGTCCCGATGCGCGTCACCGCCACACCCGCCTCGCATGCAGCCGCTTCCACCGCATCCCGTTCATCGGAACGCGCCGTGAAACACAACTCGTAATCATCGCCGCCGGCGGCCTGCAGATGCCGCCGCGCGTCGCCACCGAAGCCGGTGCGCAATGCCTCCGATGCCGGCAACGCGTCCACATCGATCTGCGCACCGACGCCGCTTGCGACGCACACATGCGTCAGATCCGCGAGCAACCCATCCGACACATCGATGCACGCATTCGCAACACCCGCGAGCGCACGCCCCAATGCAACACGCGGGACAGGCCGATCCAATCGTTCACGCAACGAGGAGTCGATCAGCGCCCCCGCGCGCCATTGCGTCAACGCAGCGGCCGCATCGCCGAGCGTGCCGCTCACCCACACGTCGTCGCCGTCGCGCGCAGCTGCGCGCCGCAATGCGCGCGCTGCATCCACGAACCCGTGCACCGTGACGCTCACCGACAACGGCCCGCGCGTTGTATCGCCGCCGACCAACGCGACGCCGTGCATCGCCGCCAATGCCGTGAAGCCATCGAGGAAGGCATCGACCCACGCCGGATCGCCGTCGGGCAACGACAGGGACAAGGTGCACCACGCAGGCTGCGCGCCCATCGCCGCAAGGTCGGACAGATTCACCGCGAGCGCCTTCCACCCGATGTCGGAGGCGGCGGTTTCGACAGGAAAATGCACGCCCGCGTTGAGCGTGTCGGTCGCCACCACCAGCGTCTGGCCGGTGGGAACCTGCAACAGCGCCGCATCGTCGCCGATGCCGAGCAACACGTCGTCGCGCGCGGTGGCGGCGCGACGCCGGATCCGTTCGATCAGGTCGAACTCGCGCGCGCTCACTTGCGCGAGGCGTCGAACTCCGCCGTGCGCCACGCGGCGGCTGCATGGTCGAGCACGCCGTTGACGAACGTGTGGCCGTGCTCGGAACCGAAGCGCTTGGTGCTGTCGATCGCCTCGTTCAACACGACGCGGTACGGCACGTCGAGTCGATGGCGCAGTTCGTACGCGGCGATGCGCATCGCGGCGCGTTCGATCGGGTCGACTTCCTCGACAGTGCGATCCAGGAATTCCTGCAACGCCGCGTCCAGTTCGCGCACGTGCTTGGTCACGCCGATCACCAGGTCCTCGAAATACGCGACGTCCGCGATTTCGTGCGCCTGCTCGTGCGCGAACTGCGCGATGATCTGCTGCGCCGTGCCGCCGGACATCTGCCAGGCGTAGATCGCCTGCAGCGCGCGGCGTCGTGCGCGCGAACGGTGGACCGGGTCGATGCCGTCGCGGCGTCGGTTCAAGGCAACTTCTCCAGCAGGTTGTGCATTTCGATGGCGGCCAGCGCCGCCTCCTCGCCCTTGTTGCCGTGGCTGCCGCCCGCGCGCGCTTCGGCGTCCTCGAAACGTTCGGCCGCCAGCACGCCGTTGAGCACCGGCACGCGATAGTCGATCGACACGCGCATCAGGCCGTCGGCGCAACGATCCGCCACGTGTTCGTAATGCCGCGTGTCGCCGCGCACGACGCACCCGAGCGCGACGATCGCGACGTGCTTGCCGGCGGCGCCCAGGCGCGCGGCGGCGACCGGCAATTCCCACGCGCCGGGCACGCGCACGAAGTCGAGCGCTTCGGCCGCGATGCCGTTGTCGATGAAGGCCTTGCGCGCGCCTTCGACCAGCGCGTCGGTGACGCGCGGGTTCCAGCGGGCGGCGAGGATGGCGAAGCGGGCGCCGGGTGCGGCACGCAGGTCGCCTTCGATGAACTTCATGGACGGGTCGGTCGCAGGGCCGCGGGGGGCGCGCAGTTTAGCGCGCGGGCCATTCGACATGCGC
>NZ_JRKJ01000017.1 GCF_000770795.1 Lysobacter dokdonensis DS-58
GACTCGGTGGCCAGCGGCGCGGCCGTGGAAGTCGGCGCGGACCTCGACGCCGAACTCGCGCGCATCGACGCCGCCTTGCGCCAGCCCGGGCTCGGCCGCGACGGCCAACTCGCGTTGTGGCGCGCGCGCGTCCACACGCTGCGCTCGGCCGTGAGTTTCGAATCCACGCGGCGCTGGCTGGCGGTGCACGGGGAGGGTTACGACGGCGCGCTCGTGCGCGTCGACTGAGCCCTGCGACGCAATCGCGCCCCGCCGCATCCCTGTCACCGGCACACACACCCCATCACCGCATCGAGGACCGCATGAAACCTTCCCGTGCAACAACCCTGCTCGGCGCGTGCATCGCGCTGGCGCTCGCCGCCGGCGCCGCCGCCGAAACACCGAAGCCGAAAGCGCGCACCGCCGACGCTGCCACGCAGGCGCAACTGGATGCCGCGCAGGCCGACCTGCAACGCGCCGCCAAGCGCGTCGCCGAATTGCAGGCCAAGCTCGGCGTCGAAGGCACGCCCGGCGTGCATGTGTTCGAACGCCGCATGGTGAACAAGCCGATCATCGGCGTCGTCCTCGCGCCCGATGCGCAGGCCGGCGTGCGCGTGGCCGGCGTCACGCCCGAGAGCGGTGCGGCGAAGGCCGGCCTCAGGGCGGGCGATCGCATCACCGCGGTGGCCGGCACGCAGGTGCTCGGCAGCAACGGCGATCTGCGCATGGAGAACGCGCGCAAGTTGTTCACCGGCCTGGACGAAGGCAAGCCGGTGCGCATCGACTACGTGCGCGCGGGCAAGGCCACGACGGTCAACGTCACGCCGTCGAAGGAACAGGACGTGTTCTGGGTCGGCACGCCGGGCGAAGGCGGCCCGCAGATCCGCCGCATCGAGATCCCGGGCGTCGGCGATGGCGTGCGCCAGGAAGTCATCCGCATCGGGCCGCGCGGCGATTGCAAGGGCAAGGACTGCAAAGTGCCGATGCTCGCGGAGGCGTTCCGCTGGAACGGATTGAACCTCGCATCCGTCGACGCCAAGCTCGGTCGTTACTTCGGCACCGACAAGGGCGTGCTCGTGCTGAGCGCCGGCGCCGACCTCCAGGGCCTGCAACCGGGCGATGTCATCCAGAAGATCGACGGTCGCGCCGTGGGCTCCCCGCGCGAAGCAATGGAAGCGTTGCGCGCCAAGGACGGGAAGTCGATGGCGCTGGTCGAATACATGCGCGACCGTCGCGTGGCGAGTACGCGGGTGCAGGTGCCGGAGTTGAACTTCAAGTTCATCACCCCGCCGCCCCCGCCGCCCGCGCCGCCCGCACCGCCGGCGCCTCCCACCGCGCCGCGCGTGCAGAAGGCCACACCGCTGTGGCCGCCGCCGTCGCCGCCCACGCCCCCGCCGCCGCCGTCCGCGTTCATGGACGAGGAAGCCACGGTCATCACCCTCGACGCGCGCGTCTAGGCCGTCGCGGCCTCGATCCGCGACCACGTCGCATCGTCGAAGCGCCCGGCCATCTCGAGCGCTTCGATGTCCTGCACCAACTGCTCGGTGCGCGATGCACCGAGCATCACCGTCGACACATGCGGATTGCGCAGGCACCAGGCGACCGCCAGTGGCGCGGGCCCGACGCCGAGTTCGTCGGCGAGCGCCGTGAACTTGCGCGCACGCTCCACGCGCCGCGCCTGCGGATCGTCCAGCAACGCATCGCGCAACCAGGCGAAGCGTTCCTGGCCGAGGCGCGAATCGGCCGGCACGCCCGCGTTGTACTTGCCCGTCAGCAGGCCCGAAGCGAGCGGCGACCAGATCGTCAGCCCCATGCCGTATTCGGAATAGAGCGGCGCGTATTCGAGTTCGACCCGCTCGCGGTGCAGCAGGTTGTATTGCGGCTGCTCCATCGTCGGCGCGACCAGGTTGTGCGCGCGCGCGACCTTGTGCGCTTCGCGGATCGCATGCGCCGGCCACTCCGACGTGCCCCAGTACAGCACCTTGCCCTGCCGCACGAGCGTATCCATCGCCCACACCGTTTCGGCGATCGGCGTGTCGGGGTCGGGGCGGTGGCAGAAATACAGGTCGAGGTAATCGACGCGCAGGCGCTGGAGTGCGGCGTTGCAGGCATCGTGCACGTGCTTGCGCGACAGGCCGCGCTGCGTCGGCCGCGGATGGTCGACCGCGCCGAAATACACCTTGCTCGACACGCACCAGCTGTCGCGCGGCAGGCGCAGGTCGGCGAGCACGTCGCCCATGACGCGTTCGGCTTCGCCGTTGGCGTACGTCTCGGCGTTGTCGAAGTAGTTGATGCCGTGGTCCCACGCCGCGGCGATGAGATTGCGCGCTTCGCCCCGGCCGAGCTGGTTGCCGAACGTCACCCACGCACCGAAGGACAGCGCGGAGATCGGGAGACCGGAAGCACCGAGGCGGCGGTATTGCATGCGAAGGTCCTTTCGCGCGACTGGGAAGGCCGTCGAGGATACGCCGGGGCACGCAGCGGCCGTGAGCGCGCTATCCTCCGGGCGGGGAACCGCAGGGGTGGGCGATGCGTTCGACAACCGCCGGTCGGCATTACAGCGAGATCGTGGAACAACTGGTCACGCGGCCGGACGAGGTGATGCTCGAAGTCGGCGCGAGCGGCGAGCTGCTCGTCGCGCGGCTGCGCGTGGCGGTCGCCGCGATGCTCCTGCTGCTGCCGCTGGCCAACGCGACCACCGGCGGCCAGTTCAGCGAAACGCTCATCGGCCTGGCCGGCGCGGTGTTCGTGAACATCTTCGCGCAGGTGTGGCTCGCGCTCGCACGGCACGGCCGCCGCTTCCGATGGCTGCCTTTCGCCTCGGGCGCATACGACGTCACCGCGACGACGCTGGTGCTGCTCATGCTGGCCTGGAACCACCTGCCCGCGGGCGTCAACAGCATGATCGTGTGGTGCGGCTACCTGCTCGCCATCGCGTTGACCGCCTTGCGCAACGACGGGCGCGTGACCTTGTTCGTCGGCGGGCTGGCGATCGCGCAATACGCGTTGCTCTCGCTGGGCGTGTTCACCATCGCGACGCCCGACCAACTGATTTCCAGCGACTACGGCACGGTCACCGCGGGCGGGCAGTTGCAGCGGCTCGTGCTGCTGGCGGCGTTCACGCTGATCACGGCGGTGGTGGTCTATCGGATGCAGCGGCTGGTGGAGATGTCGGGCACCGATGGCCTGACCGAACTGCCGAACCGCACCTGGCTCGTGCATCGCTTCCCCCGCCTGCTCGACGCCGCGCGCCGCGACGGCGTGAGCCTGTGCGTGGCGCTGATCGACCTGGATCATTTCAAGCGCATCAACGACGAGATCGGGCATCACGCGGGAGACCGTGCACTGATGCATGTCGTCGACATGGTGCGCGACTCGCTGGAAGACGGCGAATGGCTCGCGCGCCTGGGCGGCGAGGAGTTCGTGCTGGTGCTGCGCAAGCCGCTCGGCACTGCGTGGGAACGCGTGGACGGCCTGCGTCGCACGTTGTTCTCGCGGCGCTTCGTGCCCGACGCGGGCGCCGACCCGGTGCTACTCACTTTCAGCGCCGGGGTCGCGAGCTTTCCGCACGAGGCCAGCGACCTGTCCGGCCTGCTCCGCCGCGCGGACTTGCGCCTGAATTCGGCGAAGTCCTCCGGCCGCAACCGGGTGCTGGCGCGCGACGCCTGATACCTGAACACGGGGCCGGGTCGCCGTCGGTTGCCGCTGGCGGCACCCTCGACTAAGGTGCGCCGTCGGCCGTTCCGGCCTGGGGGATTCTCGATGGATGCATTGGCCCGGATCGGCTTCGGCCTGTTCGGCCTGGCGGTGCTGATCGGCATCGCATGGCTGTTCTCGAACAACAAGAAAGCGGTCGACTGGCGCCTGGTGCTCACCGGCGTCGCGCTGCAGATCGGCTTCGCCGCGCTGGTGCTGCTGGTGCCGGGCGCGCGCACGGTGTTCCAGGGATTGGGCGATGGCTTCGTCGCAATCCTGGCGTTCGTCAACGAAGGCTCGAAGTTCATCTTCGGCTCGCTGATGGACACCTCGAAGTTCGGCTTCATCTTCGCCTTCCAGGTGTTGCCGACGATCATCTTCTTCGCCTCGCTCATGGGCGTGCTGTATCACCTCGGCGTGATGCAGGCGGTCGTGCGCGGCATGGCCTGGGCGATCACCAAGGTGATGCGCGTGTCGGGCGCGGAGACCACGTCGGTGTGCGCGAGCGTCTTCATCGGCCAGACCGAGGCGCCGCTGACCGTGCGGCCGTACATCCCGCGCATGACCGAGTCGGAGCTGATCACGATGATGATCGGCGGCATGGCGCACATCGCCGGCGGCGTGCTCGCCGCGTACGTGGGCATGCTCGGCGGCGGCGATCCGGTGCAGGGTGCGTTCTACGCCAAGCACCTGCTGGCCGCATCGATCATGGCCGCGCCGGCGACGCTGGTCGTCGCCAAGATCCTCATCCCCGAAACCGGCACCCCGCTCACGCGCGGCACGGTGAAGATGGAAGTGGAGAAGTCCGCGAGCAACGTCATCGACGCCGCGGCCTCCGGCGCGGGCGACGGCCTGCGCCTCGCGCTCAACATCGGCGCGATGCTGCTGGCCTTCATCGCGCTGATCGCGTTGCTCAACTGGCCGCTCACGTGGATCGGCGAAGCGACGGGCCTGGCCGGTGCGCTCGGCCGCCCGACGGACGTCGCCTCGATCCTCGGCTACGTCATGGCGCCCATCGCCTGGGTGATCGGCGTGCCGTGGCAGGATTCGGTCACGGTGGGTTCGCTCATCGGCCAGAAGATCGTCATCAATGAATTCGTCGCCTACCTGCAGCTCGCGGATATCGTGAACGGCAAGGTCGCGGGCGTCGCGCTGACCGAACAGGGCAAGCTGATCGCCACGTACGCGCTGTGCGGCTTCGCGAACTTCTCGTCGATCGCGATCCAGATCGGGGGCATCGGCGGGCTCGCGCCGGAACGTCGCGGCGATCTCGCGCGCTTCGGCTTGCGCGCGGTGCTCGGCGGTTCCATCGCCACCTTCATGACCGCGACCATCGCGGGCGTGCTGACCTATCTCGGGAGCTGAGTCGCCGCCATGTCGGACGTCGCCGTCGTCGGTTCGTTCAACGTCGATCACGTCTGGCGCTGCGACGCGCTGCCGCACGCGGGCGAAACGCGCACGGGCCGGTATTCCACCGGCCCCGGCGGAAAGGGCTTCAACCAGGCGGTCGCTTCCGCGCGCGCGGGCGCGTCGACGAGTTTCGTCTGCGCACTCGGCGACGACCTCGGCGGGCAACTGGCGCGCGCGTTGGCGGAGGCCGACGGCATCGCGCTCGTCGACCAGCGCAGCGAGCATCCGACCGGCACCGCGGGCATCTACGTCGATGCGCACGGGCGCAATTCGATCGTGATCGGCGCGGGCGCCAATGGCGACCTGCGCGCGAGCTTCGTGGAATCGCAGTGGGCGGTGATCGCGCAGGCGCGCGTCGTGCTCGCGCAGTGCGAATCGCCGGGCGACGCGGTGCTGGTTGCATTGCGCATCGGGCTCGACGTCGGCGCGACCACGGTGCTCAATCCGGCGCCGGCGAACGCCGATGTCGACGTCGAGCTGCTCGTGATGGCGGACATCCTCACGCCGAACGAAACCGAATTCGCCGCGTTGCTCGGCAAGCACTGCGGGGTGGAGATCGACCCCGACAGCCTGGCGGCCACCGACTCGGCCACGCTGCACGCGCATTGCCGCAACCTGCTGCCGCAAGGCAGCGTAGTGATCACGCTCGGCGCCGAAGGGGCGTTCGTTTCGCACGCTGCCGGCCAACTGCGCGGCGACGACCTCGCGCTGTATCGCGTCCCGGCCTACCCCGCCACGCCCATCGACACGACCGGCGCGGGCGATGCCTTCAGCGGCGCGCTGGCGGCATCGCTGTCGCAGCTCGAACAGCCCTTCGCCGAACACGTGCGGTTCGCCGCACGCTATGCCGCGCGTTCGACCGAAACCGCGGGCGCCGCTGCATCCATGCCGCGGCTGGCACCACTCGGCGCGTAGAATCCCGGGCCATGCTGATCGGCCCGTACGCCATCACTCCGAATGTCCTCCTCGCGCCCATGGCGGGCGTGACGGACAAACCGTTCCGCGTGTTGTGCAAACGGCTCGGCGCGGGGTTGTGTGCCTCCGAGATGACGACGTCGGATCCGCGGTTCTGGAAGACGTCAAAGTCCCTGCATCGCATGGACCACGACGGCGAGCCTGCGCCGATCAGCGTGCAGATCGCCGGCACGATCCCCGAGGTGATGGCCGACGCCGCGCGCTACAACGTGGACCACGGCGCGCAGATCATCGACATCAACATGGGGTGCCCGGCGAAGAAAGTGTGCAACGCGTGGGCCGGCTCGGCGCTGATGCGCGACGAAGCCCTGGTGGCGCGCATCCTCGAGGCGGTGGTGAACGCAGTCGACGTGCCGGTGACCTTGAAAATCCGCACCGGTTGGGCGGCCGACCGGCGCAATGCGCCGAACATCGCGCGCATCGCGCAGGGCAGCGGCATCGCCGCGCTCGCCGTGCACGGACGCACGCGCGACCAGCAATACGGCGGCGTGGCCGAGTACGACACGATCGGCGAAATCAAGGCGATGCTGTCGATTCCGGTCGTCGCGAACGGCGACGTCGATTCGCCGGAGAAGGCCGCCTTCGTGTTGCGACGGACCGGGTGCGATGCGGTGATGGTGGGCCGCGCGGCGCAGGGCCGGCCTTGGATCTTTCGCGAGATCGCGCACTACCTGGCCACCGGCGAAACGCTCGCGCCGCCGACGCTGCGCGAAGTGCGCGACGTGTTGCTGGGCCATCTCGAAGCGCTGCATGCCTTCTACGGCGAACTCTCCGGCGTGCGCATCGCGCGCAAGCACCTGGGGTGGTATGCGAAGGACCGGCCTGAAAACCACGCGTTCCGACATGTGGTGAATCGGGCGGAGACCGCGGAGATGCAGTTGGCGCTGACGCGGGATTACTTCGACGCGTTGATCGCGGGCGAGCCGACCGGGTGGCCTGCGGCGGCGTGATGTGGCGGCGTCGTGCGCGACGTCCGAATCTACGGAGTCACAGGTCTTTGCAGGGGAATGTGTCGTCGGCGCGTCTCACGACGGGCGGCTGCACACTGACGTCGACCACGGCGCGAGCATGCGAAACCGCCGACGCGGGTGTCTGCACGATCCATCCCGCCGCGGCTGCGAACACTCTCATGGTTGCTCCCAGATGCGCGTCCACATCGCCGCGAGCCGTCGCGACGCTTCCCAGGGCCACTTCAACTGTTGCGCGGGAATCGCCCGCCACTGATGCCCTTCCCGCTCGGCGACGGCAAAACGGAAGCTGTAGTCGGGCTCCGATCCCATCCGCAGGTCGCTGAGCACCAGTTGTCCTTCGCGCACCTGCGCCTTCGTGAAGTGATGGTTGAACCACAGCAGGCGCGCGACTTGCGGTTGGCTCCGCACCGCATCCAGCGCGCGCGTCTCCGAATCGAAATGCGTGAAGCGGATCGGCCCACGATCGGCCACGAGCGAACGCTCGCCTTCGACGAACCCCTCCGGCGTCATCGCCACCACGCGCCACAACAAGGTGTTGAAGGGCATCGGCACCGTGAACCGGGGCGCATCGCCCAGCCCGATCGCCGCGAGCGACGCGCGCGCCTCGCGCTCGATCATCGCCTTCGCGACGAACGACCAGCCCACGTACCCGACGGCGATGGCGAGCGACGCCGCCAACGCACGACCGGCGGCCGGCCGCGCGCCGAACCACGCCGCTGCCACGCAGCCGATGACGAGCGGCAAGGTCAGCATCGGATCGATGATGAAGAGCGTCGACCACATCGCAGGCGGCACCGGCAACGGCCACCAGATCTGCGTGCCGTACACGGTGCAGGCGTCGATCAGCGGGTGCGTGACCAGGCACAGCTGGATGATCCAGAACCACCGCGTCGGCGCAGCCGCCACGCGCCCGCCGCGCGAGCGGAACCACGCCCACAGCAGCCACCCGACGAGCGGCAGCAGGAACAGCGAATGCGTCGCCGCGCGATGCCAGGTCATCCGGATCACGGGGTCGTCGGTGAGGAACAGCGGCAGCACGTCGAGATCCGGCAGCGAATTGAGCGCCGCGCCGGCGAGCAGGGCCGCGCGGCGCTGCGCCGGCGGAGCGAGGGCGGCGGCAATGGCGCCGCCGATGAAAAGATGGGTGACCGAGTCCATGCGGCGATGCTATCCGGGCCCGACTGTCGCTTCGCTTACGCCCATTTATCCGCCGGTGGGAGCAAACTGCGCAATCCGGTCCGGGGGCCTGTACAATGCGCGCCCTCATCCTTTCATCCGAATCAAAGGATATAAGCAGCGATGACCAGCTCCAGCTACCTCTTCACCTCTGAATCGGTGTCCGAAGGCCACCCGGACAAGATCGCCGACCAGATCTCCGACGCCGTCCTCGACGCGATCCTCGCGCAGGACAAGCGCGCGCGCGTCGCGTGCGAAACGATGGTGAAGACGGGCGCCGCGATCGTCGCCGGCGAAGTCACGACCGGCGCGTGGGTGGACATCGAGTCCCTCGCCCGCAAGGTGATCAACGACATCGGCTACGACAACTCCGACGTCGGCTTCGACGGCCACACCTGCGCCATCATCAACATGCTCGGCAAGCAGTCGCCGGACATCGCCGCGGGCGTGGACCGCAAGAAGCCGGAAGAACAGGGCGCGGGCGACCAGGGCCTGATGTTCGGCTACGCCTGCAACGAGGCGCCGGAATTCATGCCCGCCCCGATCTATTACTCGCACCGCCTGGTCGAACAGCAGGCCAAGGTGCGCAAGGCCAAGAACTCCAAGCTCCCGTGGCTGCGCCCCGATGCGAAGTCGCAGGTCACGCTGCGCTACGAAGGCAACAAGATCGCCGGCCTCGACGCGGTGGTCCTGTCGACGCAACACGACCCGGGCATCAAGCAGAAGGACCTGGTCGAAGGCGTGTACGAGCACATCCTCAAGCCCGTGCTGCCGAAGAACTGGCTCGACAAGCTGCCCAAGAGCAAGGTGCACATCAATCCGACCGGCATCTTCGTGATCGGCGGCCCGGTGGGCGACTGCGGCCTGACCGGCCGCAAGATCATCGTCGACAGCTACGGCGGCATGGCCCGCCACGGCGGCGGCGCGTTCTCGGGCAAGGATCCCTCGAAGGTCGACCGCTCGGCCGCCTACGCCGCGCGTTACGTCGCGAAGAACATCGTCGCCGCGGGCCTGGCCGACAAGTGCGAAGTGCAGGTGTCCTACGCCATCGGCGTGGCCGAGCCGACCTCGATCTCGGTCACCACCTTCGGCACCGGCAAGATCTCCGACGACAAGATCGAAAAGCTGATCCGCAAGCACTTCGACCTGCGCCCGTACGGCATCGTCAAGATGCTCGACCTCATCCACCCGGTCTACCAGGCCACCGCCTCGTACGGCCACTTCGGCCGCAAGCCGACGCAGGTGGAGTACGTCGACGGCGCCGGCAAGAAGCACAAGGCCACCGCGTTCTCCTGGGAGAAGACGGACAAGGCCGACGAGCTTCGCAAGGATGGCGGGCTGAAGAAGTAACGATGCACAATCGGGCACGCGGCGCGATGCCGCGTGCCCTGCTTCGTCGAGGGGCGCTGCGACCGTGGATAGGCACGGCCAGGCTCGACGAGGTGCACCAAGCAACGGCGCCCGCTCGATATACGGAGCAAACGCCATGAACGCGCAAGTCAAGCAAGCCCAGGATTACAAGGTCGCCGATATCTCGCTGGCCGACTGGGGCCGCAAGGAAATCGACATCGCCGAGCACGAGATGCCGGGCCTGATGTCCATCCGCCGCAAGCACGCCGCCGCCAAGCCGCTCAAGGGCGTGCGCGTGACCGGTTCGCTGCACATGACCATCCAGACCGCCGTGCTGATCGAGACGTTGAAGGACGTCGGCGCCGACGTGCGCTGGGCCTCGTGCAACATCTTCTCCACGCAGGACCACGCCGCCGCCGCGATCGCCGCCACCGGCACGCCGGTGTTCGCGTGGAAGGGCGAGACGCTCGAAGAGTATTGGGACTGCACGCTCGACGCGGTGACCTTCCCGGGCGGCAAGGGCCCGGAACTGGTCGTCGACGACGGCGGCGACGTCACGCTGCTGATCCACAAGGGCTACGAGCTCGAACAAGGCTCCGATTGGGTGAACACCCCGTCGGGTTCGCACGAAGAGCAGATCATCAAGAACCTGCTCAAGCGCGTCGCCAAGGAACGCCCCGGTTTCTGGACCAACGTGGTCAAGGACTGGAAGGGCGTGTCGGAAGAAACCACCACCGGCGTGCACCGCCTCTACCAGATCGCCGAACAGGGCAAGCTGCTGGTGCCGGCGATCAACGTCAACGACTCGGTCACCAAGTCGAAGTTCGACAACCTCTACGGCTGCCGCGAATCGCTGGCCGACGGCCTCAAGCGCGCGATGGACGTGATGCTCGCGGGCAAGGTCGCCGTCGTCTGCGGTTACGGCGATGTCGGCAAGGGCTCGGCCCACTCGCTGCGCGCCTACGGCGCCCGCGTGGTCGTCACCGAGATCGATCCGATCTGCGCGCTGCAGGCCGCGATGGAAGGCTTCGAGGTCAACACGATCGAAAGCACGCTCGGCCGCGGCGACATCTACGTCACCACGACCGGCAACAAGGACGTCATCACGCTCGCGCATATGCAGGCGATGAAGGACCAGGCGATCGTCTGCAACATCGGCCACTTCGACAACGAGATCCAGGTCGATGCGCTGTATGCCTCGGGCGCGCAGCACGTGAACATCAAGCCGCAGGTCGACAAGTACGTCTTCGGCAACGGCAATGCGATCTTCCTGCTGGCCGAAGGCCGCCTGGTCAACCTCGGTTGCGCCACGGGCCACCCGAGCTTCGTGATGTCCAACTCGTTCGCGAACCAGACGCTCGCGCAGATCGACCTGTGGCAGAACAAGGACACCTACGAAAAGACGGTGTACCGCCTGCCCAAGCACCTCGACGAAGAAGTTGCCCGCCTGCACCTGGAGAAGATCGGCGTGAAGCTGACCAAGCTCACGCAGGAACAGGCCGATTACCTCGGCGTGGCGGTCGAGGGCCCGTACAAGCCCGAGCACTACCGCTACTGAGTACTGCGAGCGGGCGGCTTCCGGGCCGCCCGCTTCGTTTCGAAACCCCGGCACGGATCGAGACATGGCCCTCAGCGTTCCCGTTTCCTTCGAGTTCTACCCGCCCAAGACCGACGAACAACGCCTGCAACTGGACCGCACCGCGGCCCGGTTGAAGTCGCGCGCGCCGGACTATGTGTCGTGCACGTTCGGTGCCGGCGGTTCGACGCTGTCGTACACGCCCGAAACCGTGCAGCGCCTGCGCGACCAGCACGGCCTGGAAGCGGCGCCGCACGTCTCGTGCATGGGCGGCACGCGCGAGGAACTGCGCTCGCTGCTCAAGCTCTACCGCGCGCTGGGCTGCAACCGCATCGTCGCGTTGCGCGGCGACCTGCCCTCGGGCATGGCGCGCATGGGCGACCTGCGCTTCGCGTCGGAGCTCGTGGAATTCATCCGCACCGAGCACGACGGCTTCTTCCACATCGAAGTCGGCTGCTATCCGGAAATGCATCCGCAGGCCGAAGACGCGTTCGCCGACATGCGCCACTTCAAGGCGAAGGCCGACGCCGGCGCCGATGGCGCGATCACGCAGTACTTCTACAACGCCGACGCGTATTTCCGCTTCGTCGACGATGCACGCAAGCTCGGCATCACCATTCCGATCGTGCCGGGCATCATGCCGATTTCCAACTTCACGCAGCTGCGGCGTTTCTCGGAAGCGTGCGGTGCGGAAATCCCGCGCTGGATCGGCAAGCGGATGCAGGCCTACGGCGACGACAGCGACAGCATCCGGCAGTTCGCTTCGGAATTCGTCGCGGACCTGTGTTCACGCCTCGTCGACGGGGGCGCGCCGGGTTTGCATTTCTACACGCTGAACCTCTCCAAGCCGACGCTGAACGTGCTCGAACTGCTCGACTGATTTCGTGACGAGCGCGTCGAGGCGAGGCGTGTTCAGGGACAACGCGTTGACGTAGCCGAATCGATGCTGCGCGTGGATTCCACGCGGGCCTCTCAACATGGTGCGGTCGATCGTCCTCGGTGTTTCAGTCGTGTTGTTACATGCGTTCATGCCGCACGCGGCGCACGCTGCGCCGCCGATGGTGCAGCAATGCGTGACCGCGGACGGGAGCTCCGTCTACACCGACAAGCCCTGCCGCAGCATCGGTGCGCGCACGGTGCCGATGCGCGGCGAACTGGCCACGCGCCTCGTGCGCGAGCGCGCCACCGAAGCGCGTTACACCGGCGTGGAAGTGAGCTACATCACCGGCAGCGCTGCGCCGGGCACGACGACCGCCACGATGCGCGCCGCGCGCGCTTCCATCGGTCGTCGCTCGATGCACGGCGGCTGCGCACCGACGCCCACGCAGCTCGCGATGGACCTGCGCGGCGCATTCGCGCTCGGCGACGTGAATCGCATCGCCGAAAGCTTCCACTGGGTCGGGATGTCGCAGCGCGCGGCGAATGCGACGATGTCGCGCCTGCAATCGCTCACCAAGCGCAACCTGGTCGACGTGCAGTACTACGACGCGCAGATCGGCGGATGGACGGCCAGCGCGGACGCGGGCGCCAGCGCAAGCGCCGCCGGCGGCGTGATGCAACTGCAGTTCGGCGAAGGCCTGCACGCGACGGTGGAAGACTTCGACGTCGTGCGCAACGCGGGTTGCTGGTTCATCCGCTTCTGACGGCGACGTCGCACGCGTGACGGTCGCCATCCCCGCGAAGGCGGGGATCCAGGCTGGTAGTCTTTCCCGAATGCGCGCGCTGCTCTCATTGCTCTTGTTCGCCCTCGCCCTGTGGCCGCACGCCTCGCACGCGCAGGTGCGCAAGTGCATCTCGGCCGACGGCCGCCCGCTCTACACCGACCAAAAATGCGAAGCGCTGGGCGCGACCGAGCCCCAGGCGCCGCCCACGCTCAATGCCGGCGCCGCGAAAGACGTCGCGCGCAGCAATCGCCTCTACATGGGCGGCTGTACGCGCACGTTGCAGGACCTGGTCTTCGAGCTGCGCACCGCGATCGAACAGGGCGACGCCAACCGCCTGTCCTCGATCTACCACTGGGTCGATGTCTCCGATGCCACCGCGGTATCGGTGATGGATCGGCTGGACCGCATCGCGCACCGGCCCTTGCTCGACATCCAGCCGATCTCCGCGGACCCCGAGTCGGAGTCCACCATCACCGGCGAGGCGGGCGAGGTGCCTCGCACCACCGCCCGGCGCCCGCCCATCGGCCTGCGCCTGGAGCAGACGCTGCCGCAAAGCATCACGCCGGCACGCACCGTGCTTGGCCTGCGGCGGTATTACGGCTGCTGGTGGGTGACCCTCTAGGCGGCCGGCCGCTTACAATTGCGGTTCCCCACGAAGCGAGCCGCCGGCATGACGATGCGCTACCCCGAATGGATCTGGCACAACGGCGCCATCAAGCCGTGGGCCGAAGCCACCACGCACGTCATGTCGCACGCGATTCACTACGGCTCGTCGGTGTTCGAAGGCATCCGCTCGTACGACACGCCCAAGGGCCCGGCGATCTTCCGCCTCACCGACCACAACAAGCGCCTGATGGCCTCCGCGCGCATTTACGAGATGCCGATGCCGTATTCGGTCGACGACATCAACGCCGCGTGCCGCGCGGTGCTGAAGAAGAACGACCTCGGCAAGGCGTACCTGCGTCCGGTGGCGTTCCGCGGCTTGGGCGGGTTCGGCCTCTCGGCCGACACGCCGACCGATGTCGCGGTCGCGGCATGGCAGATGGGCGCCTACCTCGGCGACGGCGTGCTCGAAGAAGGCATCGACGCCTGCGTGTCGAGCTGGCAGCGCTTCGCGCCCAACACGATCCCCGCGGGCGCGAAGGCCGGCGGCAACTATTTGTCGGGCCAGTTGGTCGCACGCGAAGCGCGCCGCCTGGGCTTCGGCGAAGGCATCGCGCTCGCCTCGACGGGCCTGCTCAGCGAAGGCGCGGGCGAGAACCTGTTCCTCGTGTTCGACGGCGCTCTGCACACCACGCCCGTCAGCGCCGCGCTGCTCAATGGCCTGACGCGCAACACGATCATGCAGCTGGCGCGCGACAACGGCATCACGGTGATCGAGCGCGACATCCCGCGCGAATACCTCTACCTGTGCGACGAGCTCTTCATGTGTGGCACGGCGGCGGAAATCACGCCGATCCGCTCGGTCGACGGCCGCCAGGTCGGCATCGGCCGCGCCGGCCCGGTGACGCGCCGCGTGCAGGAGCTGTTCTTCGGCCTGTTCAACGGACAAACGCCCGACAAGTACAACTGGCTCGAATACGTCGGTTAACGCGTATTGAAACGAAGCGTGGCGACCACGCCGCGCTCCTCGCCCGGCACCACGCGCACGTCCCAGCCGTACAGCGCGCACAGCCGGCGCACGATCGACAAACCGATGCCCGCGCCCTGCGAATGCTCGGCGTGCGTACCGCGATAGCCGCGTTCGAACAATCGCGCGGCTTCCTCCGCGCTGAGCCCCGGCCCGGAGTCGACGACATCCACGCCGTCGTGGCGCATGGACACGATGACCTCGCCTTCGAGCGTGTACTTCACCGCATTCCCGATGAGGTTGCCGAGCGCGACGGCCACCGCAGCCTCCGGTGCATCGACGATCAACCCGCCCTCGCCTTCCATCCGCAACACCAGCGCCTTGCCGCCCAACTGCGCGCGATGCATGTCGAGCAGCTGTTCGGCGAGCTTGCTGACGTCGGTGGCGCCGTGGCCGCGCTCGTTGCGCGAGAGCAGCAGCAGCGCGCTGATCAGATCGGTGCACTGTTGCTCGGCCCGCTGGATGCGGCGCAGGCGCGCCTGCATGCGTTCGTCGAGCTCCGGCCGCGAAAGCAGCAACTCGGTCGCGCCGCGGATCACCGCCAGCGGCGTGCGCAATTCATGGCTGACGTCGGCGTTGAACTCGCGGTCGCGCTGGACGACTTCGGTCAGGCGCGCGGCGTAATCGTCGAGCGCCGAGGCGAGCTGGCCGACTTCGTCGTTCGGGAAATGTTCGGCCAGCGACACCGGCTCGCTGCTGCGCCCGGAGCCCTTCAGCCGATTGGCGAGTTCCGACACCGGGCTCATGACGCGCGAGGCCGCCCACCAACCGACGAGCAACGACAGCAAGGTGAAGACGATCACCGCGCCGTAGATGCCGCGGTTGAATTGCTCCGCGCCGCGCATCGTCTGCGTCATGTCGTAGGCGAGGAAGAACCACACCGTGGGCGTCTTGCGCACCGCGAGCTTGTAGGAGAAGGCCTGGCCGTCGTCGTCGACGCCGCTCAACTGGTGGATGCCGTCGGGCAACTCGTACCACTGCGGCTGGTTCTCGCGCACGCTGGCGAACTTGTCGGGCGTGAATGCAAACGCCCGGATCTGGTCGACCGGCAGGCTCGGGTTCTGCGGATCGCGTGCGTACTGCTGCGCGTAAAGGTCGATGTTGCGGTTCATCAGGTCGACGACCAGCTTGTCCTCGACCTGGTTGCGCACTTTGTCCACCGCGTAGGCGAACAATGCCGTCAGCCCGAACCCGAGCAGGACGAACGACAGGATGATGCGGCTGCGGAGCTGGCGCCGATAGCGGCGCGGGCGGCGCGGACTGTCAGCTTGAGGCATCGGGTGCGGCGATCCGGTATCCGATGCCGTGGCGCGTCTGGATCAGCGGCGTGCCGAACGGCTTGTCCACCACCGCGCGCAGGCCATGGATGTGCACGCGCAACGAATCCGAATCCGGCAATTCCTCGCCCCACACGCGCGTTTCGAGTTCCTGGCGCGTCACCACCGCCGGCGAGGCTTCCATCAGCGCCTGCAGGATCTTCAGCGCGGTGGGATTGAGCTGCAGGAGCTTGCCTTCGCGGCGCACTTCCAGCGTGTCGAGGTTGTACTCGAGGTCGCCGACGTTGAGCACGCGCGTCTGCACGCCACGGCCGCGGCGCGCCAGCGCGTTGAGGCGCACTTCCACTTCCTGCAACGCGAACGGCTTGATCAGGTAGTCGTCTGCACCCGAGTCGAACCCGGCGAGTTTGTTGTCGAGCGAATCGCGCGCGGTGAGCATCAGCACCGGCGTCTGCTTGCGCGCTTCGTTGCGCAGCTTGCGGCAGACCTCCAGGCCGTCGAGGCCCGGCAGGCTGAGGTCGAGCACGATCGCGTCGAAGTCGTGCACCACCGCGAGATGCAATCCGGTGACGCCGTCGGCGGCGAAGTCCACCGTGTGACCGCGGTCCTCGAGGTAATCACCGAGGTTGGCAGCGATGTCCTGGTTGTCTTCGATGACGAGGATGCGCATCCGGGCTTGTCCTGCAGGTCGGCGGGGGGAATGACTGTGACCCGGCATCCGCGCCGGGGTTCAACGAGATGAATTCGGACCGGATGATGCCAGAGCCGCAAGCGACGGTAGTGTCGATGTTGCGACCAGCCCCCGGAAAAAACAAAGGCCCAGGCACGTTGCGCGTGCCTGGGCCAAATCAAGCCCCGATGACCGTAATCTGCTTCGTCCGTTGCGGCTGGCCGAGCGGTCTACGACAGATTCGCGGTAGGGGACAGGCTACGCAGGGAGCGATTAAACCGACGTTAAAAACGCCGGTCGAACCACGTTAAATTTTCGATAATCCCCAAGCCCTCAGGCGGCGCGGATGCTGGCGGTGCGCCGGCGCGAACCCGTGCGATGGCCGCCGTTGGCGACATATTCGATGATGCTGCCTGCGATATCGACGCCGCTGGCGGTTTCGATGCCCTCCAGGCCGGGCGATGCGTTGACCTCCAGGATCAGCGGGCCGCGGTTCGACCGGATGAGGTCCACGCCGGCCACCCCGAGCCCGAGGATGCGGGCGGCCCGCAGCGCGACTTCGGTTTCGCGCGGATTGGGCGTCACCGCCTTGGCCGATCCGCCGCGATGCAGGTTGGAGCGGAAGTCGCCCTTCGGCGCCTGGCGCTTCATCGCGGCGACCACGCGATCTCCCACGACGAAGCACCGCAGGTCCGCGCCCTTGGCTTCGGCCACGAACTCCTGCACGAGGAAGTTGGCGTACAGGCCGCGCAAGGCTTCGATCACGCTGCGCGAGGCCGAGAGTTTTTCCGTCAGCATCACGCCCGCGCCCTGCGTGCCCTCGTTGAGCTTGATGACATGCGGCGTGGGGCCGAGCATCGCCAGCAGGTCGGACGTGTCGTCCGGGTTGTCGCCGAACACCGTGGCCGGCAGCGCGATGCCTTCGGCGGCGAGGATCTGGTGGCAGCGCAGCTTGTCGCGTGCCTTGAGGATGGAGTCCGACGGGTTGGGCGTATAGCAGCGCATCAGCTCGAACTGGCGCAGCACGGCCGTGCCGTAGCGCGTGACCGACGCACCGATGCGGGGGATGACCGCGTGGTAGCCGCTGAGCGGCTTGCCCTGGTGGTGCATGGCGAAGCCGTCGACCGCGATGCGCATGTAGCAGCGCAGCGGATCGAGCACGCGCACGCTGTGCCCGCGGTCGCGCGCGGCCTCGACCAGGCGGCGCGTCGAATACAGCTTGGTGTTCCGCGAAAGGATCGCGAGTTTCATTCGGGCGGTTTCCCGTGCAGGAAAGAGCGGGCCGGATCGATGGTGAACGCACGCGCGAGCGCGGTGCGGCCGAGGAGCATCGGGAAGAGCATTCCACGCCGGTCGGTCAGGTTGATTTCCACCTCCCGCTCCAGGCCGGCCAGCACCAGCGGTGTGCGCAGGAAGACGCGCCGGCTGCGGTTGCCGCCCGAGTCGGTGACTTCCCGCTCGTCGCTGATGGGGCCCTGCGCCTCGATGACCTGGTTGGCCCGCACGCCCGTGGCGATGCGGAACCCGGCCCACGGCACGCCGCCTTCGACGAAGCGCCACTGGGAGTCCACATGCAGCGACGAGCTGCGTGCGCCGGTATCCACCTTGGCGCGAATCGCCACGATGCCGAGCGCCGGCAACGCCAACCATTCCCGCCAACCGAGCACGACGCGAGCGGCCACATGGCCTCCTGGAACAATGGGTGTGGGAACGAACATTTTCGGCCGGCTCCAGCGACCGAGGGCGCGCAGCATACGCGAGCGCGTGTTATCGAAATGAAGGACGCTCGGCGGTCCGCGCCAGGGACGAATCGTCGCCCCCGATGCGTTGCCAGCCGCTTGCCCCGGGCATAGACTCCCGCCTGTCGCGGGTGTAGTTCAATGGTAGAACTGCAGCTTCCCAAGCTGCTAGCGTGGGTTCGATTCCCATCACCCGCTCCAAATTCCCGGAACAAAAAGGCCCGCTTGCGCGGGCCTCTTCGTTTGCAGCGATGTCGCCTGCGATCAGAACCGCTTGCCCACGCTGACGAACACCGTCGCGTTGTCGCCGGCTTCCTGGCCGACGCTCGCGGTGGCGCCGATGTCGGCGTCCACGCCGAACAGCTCGGTGCGCACGCCGAGCACCAGCGTGCCGTAGTTTTCGTCGTGCTCGATGTTCGGCACGGCGTACGGCAGCGAGGCGACGGTGAGCGACTGCGCGAACGCTTCTTCCGGCGCGTCCTCGAACTCGTGCTCCCACGTGAACTTCGCGTACGGCATCGCCTTGGGCGAGATCTCGAATCGCGCCTGCCAGCCGGCGGCGCCGACGAGCGAGTCGTAGCTCTGGTCGGGATACGCCAGGCCCGCGGAGTCGATGCGGTTTTCGGTGTAGCCGTCGACGTCGATGCGCTGCGCGAGCACCGAAACCACCGGGCCGTGCGTCAGCGAGCCGGCGTGGAAGTCCCAGCCCGCCGATGCGCCGAGCGAGAGGTTCTCGCCGTCCGGCGAGCCTTCGTAGCTGCGCACGACCGGGCCGAGCTGCACGTCGCGCGTCACGTCATAGCTGGTCTTCGACCAGCTCGCCTGCGCGTTGACCCACACGTTGCCGGAGAACCAGCCGACGAAGCCGCCGAGGGTGAGGTCGTCCTGCGAGAAGTCGCCCATGCGGCGGCCGTAGTCGAAGTCGTTGCGGCCGAAGCCGGCGAAACCGCCGTACACGACATCGCCCGCGGCCCAGTCGACGCCGAACAACAGCGACGGACCGGTGCCGTCGTAATCGCCCGGCGCGTCGTAGCGCTGCGTGTCGCCGCGCAGGTTGGCCCACCAGTGCGCACCGTCCTCGGCCGGCTTGACCGGCACGTGCGAAGCGACCATCTCGGCGCGCGACTTGCCGATGATCTGCTCCGTGTACGGCAGCAGCGCGATCTGGCGCGGCGCTTCGAGCACGGAAACCGCGTACTGGCCGAGGATCGCGTGCGCGCCGCCCGTGGGATGCACGCCGTCGGCGAAGACGTAGGTCATCGCCGCATCGGGCGTGACGTAGGTGCCCGGGTTGCACGTCAGCGACTGCGCGGTGATCTGCGGCTGGCACGCGGTACCGGTGGTGTTGGTGAAGCCGTACGCGGCCGGCGTGGCGATGATTTCGCGCAGCAGGTTGAACGTATCCAGCGGAATGACGCGCAGGCCCTGGGCCGACAGCGTCTGGAACAGCGCGGTGTTGTACGTCACCGACAACTGCGTGCCGCCCGCCGAGGCCACCGGGCCCTGCGCGCGGAACGACGGCGTGGCGCCGAGATCCGGCACCGTCGGCACGAGGATGTAACGGCCACCGGCGTTGGTGAGCGTAGCGACGTTGCCGACCTGCGCACCGACCGCGCCGGCCATCGTGGCCTGCGCCGGCGCACCGCCGGCGATCGCGAACAGGTCGTTCGCGCCGCCCCACACCGTGTACAGCGCATGCGCATCCGCGCGGCCGCCGGTGGAGGTCAGGTAGTTGTTGATCTGCGTGGAGAGCGAGGGGATCGGGCCGAGTGCGCCCGAGCTGTCGGTGCCGGTGCGTGCGCCGCCGACGGCCCAGTTCGTGCCGCCCTGGTTGCCGCTGGCCGCGTTGGTGCCGTAGTAGTCGGCGAGGTATTCGGACCAGACCTGCGTCGGGTTGGTCGAGAAGCGGCCGAGGATCGCGGCCTGCGGGCCCGCGGCCTGCACCAGCGCCGGGCGGAACCAGCCGGAGTCGGTCAGGCTGTCGCCGAAGAAGACGGTCTGCGAATAGGTCTGCGCGGCCGCGGGCAGCGCGGCGAACGCGAGGGCGACAGCGAGGAGACTACGGACGGGCCTGGAAGCCCGGTGGGTCTGCTTCATCGAACGCTCCATTGCGAACGGATGGGTATGGTGGTGGGCATGCTGCCACGCCCCGCGCGAGAATGCGCGGATGGACATTCTCGTGAACGGACGGGCGATCGCCCTCCCCGAAGGCGCCACGATCCTCTCGCTGCTGGAGACCGAGGGACTCGCGGATCGGAAAGTGGCCGTGGAGGTCAACGGCGACATCGTGCCGAGGGGGCGCCATGCGACACATGCGCTTGCCGAGGGAGACCGCGTCGAAGTGGTCCACGCACTCGGGGGCGGCTAGAAAAAAAGACGCGCGATGACACCATCGGGCGGTATCGGGAACCCGGCTGTCCGCGGCAGGGGGAATGCCGGAGGACCCGTAGCTTTGCGACCCCGGCTTTCGCGCGGGTGTGCCGTTGGCGTACCGCGCGATGGGCATCGCGCGCAGTGGCGTGAATCGCCGGCCGAGTCAGGGGTGAGCCCGTCCTGCGTCTTCGGAGCCACTCCTCCAGCCTTACGCGGCACCCGGTGAACACAGGACACCGATCGCGCAAATCCCCACGATTCGCGACTTCCGGGGCGCCCTGACCGACGAACGGCGTTACCATTCACGGATGCAAGACACCCCCGCCTTCGCGGCCGACGACACGCTTGTCGTCGCGGGCCGCCGTTATCGTTCCCGCCTGCTGACCGGCACGGGCAAGTTCAAGGACTTCGACGAAACCCGCCGCGCCACCGATGCAGCCGGCGCGGAAATCGTCACCGTCGCGATCCGCCGCACCAACCTCGGGCAGGACGCGAATGCGCCGAACCTGCTCGATGCGCTGCCGCCCGACCGCTTCACGCTGCTGCCCAACACCGCCGGCTGCTACACCGCCGACGATGCGGTGCGCACGTGCCGCCTCGCGCGCGAATTGCTCGACGGTCACAAGCTGGTGAAGCTCGAAGTGCTCGGCGATGCGCGCACGCTGTATCCCGACGTCGTGCAGACGCTCGCGGCCGCCGAACGCCTCGTGGCCGACGGCTTCGACGTCATGGTCTACACCTCCGACGATCCGATCCTCGCCAAGCGCCTGGAGGAAATCGGCTGCGTGGCGGTGATGCCGCTCGCCGCGCCCATCGGGTCGGGCCTGGGCGTGCAGAACAAGTACAACCTGATCGAGATCGTCGAGAACGCGAAGGTGCCGATCATCGTCGACGCCGGCGTGGGCACCGCGTCGGATGCCGCGATCGCGATGGAACTGGGATGCGATGGCGTGCTGATGAACACCGCCATCGCCGGCGCGAAGGATCCGGTGTTGATGGCGCACGCGATGAAGCTCGCCGTCGAGGCCGGCCGCGCCGCGTTCCGCGCCGGCCGCATCCCGCGCAAGCGGTTCGCTTCGGCGTCCAGCCCGATCGACGGCCTGATCGGTTGATGTCCGAGCCGGTCGACAAGAAGCCCTTCACGCAGGAACCGGGCGTGCGCAAGGTCCGCAGCTTCGTGCTGCGGCAGGGGCGCTTCACGCCGGCGCAGCAGCGCGCGTTCGACGAACAGTGGCCGCGCTTCGGCCTCGACTACGCCGGCACGCCGCGCGATTTCGATGCCGCCTTCGGCCGCAACGCGCCGCGCGTGCTGGAAATCGGCTTCGGCAACGGTGAAGCGCTGCGCTTCGCCGCCGCGCTGGACAAGACGCGCGACATCATCGGCATCGAAGTCCACGCCCCCGGCGTCGGCCGCCTGCTCAACGCGCTCGCCGCGGACGATGCGCGCAACGTCCGCCTGTACCACCACGACGCAGTCGAAGTGCTGGTCAACGAAATCGCCGACGCCTCGCTCGACGAAGTCCGCATCTACTTCCCCGACCCGTGGCACAAGAAGCGCCACAACAAGCGCCGCCTGGTGAATCCGGAGTTCGCCGCGCTGCTCGTGCGCAAGCTCGCGCCCACGGGGCGCTTGCACCTTGCGACCGATTGGCAGGACTATGCCGAGCAGATGTGGGACGTGCTCGATGCGACCCCGGGCCTGGCCAACCGCGCCGGCCTGCGTGGCGCCGTGCCCCGCCCCGAATGGCGTCCGCAGACGCACTTCGAGACGCGTGGCCAGAAGCTCGGGCATGGGGTGTGGGATCTTTTGTACGACAAGGTGCCGCACGACGGCAGCCAAGGGGAAACGGACGCGTGAACGACACCGCGTTGATGCTCACCACCGACATGAAGCTCGTGCTCGGGCTGGTGGGCTTCACGATGGTGATGTTCCTGTTCGAACGCATCCGCGCGGACGTCGTCGCGCTCGTCGTCCTCGTGTTGCTCGGGCTCACCGGGCTGGTCGCGCCGGAGGATCTGTTCGGCGGTTTCTCCGGTAACGCGGTCATCTCCGTCATCTCGACGATGATCCTCGGCGCGGGCCTGGACCGCACCGGCGCGCTCAACCGCCTCGCGGCCTGGTTGCTGCGCCGCTCGAAAGGCATGGAAGAGCGCCTGTTGCTGCTCACCAACCTGGTGGCGGGCCTCAACTCCTCCTTCATGCAGAACCCCTCGGTGATGGCGCTCTACATGCCCGTCGCCTCGCGTTTGAGCTCGCGCACGGGCCTGCCCCTCTCGCGGTTCCTGCTTCCCCTGTGCGTGGCCATCGTGATGGGCGGCTCGCTGACGATGGTCGGCACCTCGCCGCTGATCCTGCTCAACGACCTGCTGGTCTCGTCCAACGCCAACCTGCCTTCGGGCGCGGCGACGCTCGAACCGCTGCACATGTTCGCGCCGATGCCCATCGGCCTGGCCTTGCTCGCCGCGGGGCTGCTGTATTTCCGCTTCTTCGGCGACAAGCGCCTGGAGCAGTACGACATCGACCGTGGCGTCACGCCCGCGCGCACGCAGAGTTACTTCGCGCAGGCGTACGGGATCGAAGGCGATGTCTACGAACTCATCGTGTCCGCCGACAGCCCGCTGGTCGGCATGTCCCTGGGCGAGGCCGAAGCATTGCGCGGCGCGCCGCTGTTGCTCGCGCTGAAGACGGGCAACGAATCACGCCTGGCCCCGCCCGCCGATGCGCGCATCTGGGTCGGCAGCGTGATCGGCGCGATGGGCGAGCGGCAGACCGTCGCCGATTTCGCGCAGAACAATTTCCTGCGCATGAGCACGCGGCTGCGCACGTTCGGCGACCTGTTCAACCCGAGCCGCGCAGGCATCGCCGAAGCGGTGGTGCCGCCGACGTCGCAATACATCGGCAAGTCGCAGGCCGAGCTGCAACTGCGCAAGCAATACGGCATCAGCCTGCTCGCGGTGAACCGCGACAAGACCGTGCACCGCGAGAACGTCCGCCAGCTCGCGCTGCGCGCCGGCGACATGCTCGTGCTTCACGGCATCTGGCAGGACCTCGCGCAGGCGGCGGAAAACAAGGACTTCGTGGTGGTCACCGACTACCCGAAGGGCGAGCAGCGCCCGCACAAGTTCAAGCTCGCCATCGGCATCTTTGCGGTGACGATGCTGCTCGCGCTGTCCACGCGCATCCCGGTGTCGATCGCGCTGATGACGGGCGTCGCCGGGATGCTGGTCGCCGGCGTGCTGCACATCGACGAGGCCTACGCCGCCATCAGCTGGCGCACGGTGTTCGTGATGGCGTGCCTGATTCCGCTGGGCTGGGCGATGGATTCCAGCGGCGCGGCGGCATGGATCGCGGGACACACGATCGAACAGATGCCCGCGGACTTGCCGTTGGTGATCGTCGAGATCGCGCTGTGCGCGCTGACGACCGCGTTCTCGCTCGTGATCGGGCACGTGGGCGCCACGATCATCATGGTGCCGATGGCGATCAACCTGGCATTGGCGGCGGGCGGTAATCCGACGGCGTTCGCGTTGCTCGTCGCGATGTCGGCGTCGAACAACTTCATGACCGCTTCCAACCCCGTGATGTCGATGATCACCGGCCCGGCGGGTTACCAACCGCGCGATCTGTGGCGGCTCGGCGCGCCGTTGTCGCTGATCTATCTCGTGGTGATCGTCGCGGCCGTCAACATCATGTTCTGAGCAGGCGCACGACGCCGGCGTCCACGACGACGGGAACTGTGCGCAATGCGGCGCCCCGGCATGGGCCCGCGACGCATTCGCCGCGCTCCAACTCGAAAGTGGCGCCGTGGACGGCGCACACCAGGCGCCCCTGCTTGTCCTTCAGGAAACGTCCCGGCGCCCAATCCAGCCGGCGTCCCGCGTGCGGGCAGACATTGAGCCAGGCACGCACGTCGTCGCCTTCGCGCAGCAGGATCAGGGATTCGGCGTCGTTGCCCTCGAAGCGGGCCTCTGTCTCGCACAGCGCGCCGTCTTCGAGTTGGTCGAGACGGAGCAGTGCGTCGTGTTGTTCATCGGCCGCGGTCACGATTTAACGAAGTCCTCACACGCTTCCCGGAAGGGCGCCGGATACTCGCCGCCCCGGCACCGCCGCATTGTGTCACGGCCCCCGACGATGATCGCTTTCACGCACCGCTTCGACTCCACCGCGTTCCGCAACGCCTTCGCGCCGCGCAAGCCGCGTCGCGCGTGGTTGCGCGTGTTGTTCGGGCTCGTCGGCGTGGCGTTGCTCGTCGCGCTCGTCGCGGTGAGCGTCGTCGTCGGCGCCGCGATGATTTCGGCGGGCCTGCTGATCAAGCTGTGGAAGTCGCGCAGCGCCGCGCGCGTGCAGCGCGATCCGAGCATCGTCGACGCCGAATACCGCGTCGTCCGCGACAAACACGCCCTGCCCTCCGCATGAGCGACGTGATCGCGCCTGCCGCGCCGGTGCGCATCCCGGTGCGCGGCGGCGGCACGTTCCCCGTGCGTCGCGTTTACTGCGTCGGCCGCAACTTCGCCGACCACGCGAAGGAAATGGGCGCCGCGGTGCCCGCATCGAAAGCCGAACGCGGCACGCCGGTGTTCTTCCACAAGCCCGCCGATGCCGTCGTCCTCGATGGCGTCGTGCCGTATCCGCCGGGCACCAACGATTTGCACCACGAAGTCGAACTCGTCGTCGCGCTCGGCGAAGGCGCGCGCGTCTTCGGCTATGCCATCGGCCTGGACCTCACGCGCCGCGACCTGCAATCGGCCGCCAAGGCCAAGGGCCTGCCGTGGGACACGGGCAAGGGCTTCGACTTCTCCGCACCGGTGGGCGAACTGGTCCGCGCCGGCGAGATCGAACCACTCGCGCCGCGCCGCATTTCCCTCGAGGTGAACGGCACGCAGCGCCAGGCCTCCACGCTCGACCAGCTGATCTGGGACGTGCCGGACATCCTCGGCGAGCTCTCGAAGCTCTACACGCTCAAGGCTGGGGATCTCGTCTTCATGGGCACGCCCGCCGGCGTCGGCCCGCTGCAGCCCGGGGACGCCTTCACGGCCCGCCTCGACGACGTGCTGGTCCTCGAAGGCCGCATCGCCCCGCCCCTGCGCTAACCTGCCCTCGCCGGCCTGTCGCCGGGGAGCCAAGCGCATGGGCATGTTCTCCGAGTTCAAGTCCTTCATCGCTCGCGGCAACGTCGTCGACCTCGCGGTCGCCGTCGTCATCGGCGCGGCATTCGGCAAGATCGTCACCGCGCTGGTCGACGGCCTCGTCATGCCGATCATCGCGCTCATCACCGGCGGCACCAGCGTCGCGGCATGGAAATACGTCGTCACGCCCGCCGCGACCGACGCGGCCGGCAAGGTGATCACGCCCGAAGTGGCGTTCAAGTACGGGCTGGTGCTGCAAAGCGCGATCGACTTCGTGCTGATCGCCTTCGTGATCTTCCTGGTGCTCAAGGCCTACAACCGCCTGCGCGAACCCGCCCCGGAAGCGGCGACGCCCGAAGACATCGTGCTCCTGCGCGAAATCCGCGATTCGCTGAAAACGCGAAGCATCTGACATCGGGCATGACCAGCGGCACCCCTGCCACGCAGGGGTCGGCTGCTACGCTCGACGTCTTTCCGCAAGCAGGGGTGGTTCCGCAATGCGCCTTGTCCCGACGATGCTCGCCGCCGTACTCGCCACGTCGATCGCAGCGGCGCAGGCCGCCTCGCCTGCCACGACCACCATCCCGCAAGCCTCGCTCCAGCACGCCGCGCAATTGCGCGACAAGGCCGTCGCCGACGACACCGGCTACAAGATCGTCGAATCGCTCACCACCGAAGTCGGTCCGCGCATGGCGGGCAGCGAAGCCGATGCGCGTGCGGTCGCCTGGGCGGTGGCGAAGTTCAAGGCGCTCGGTTACGACAAGGTGTGGACCGAGCCGGTCACCTTCCCCAAGTGGGAGCGCAAGAGCGAACACGCGCAGGTGCTCGGCGATCACGCGCAACCGCTCACGCTCACTGCGCTCGGCGGCAGTCCGGGTGGCACGGTCGAAGGCGAGGTCGTGCGCTTCGCCGATCTGAAATCGTTGCAGGAAGCCCCCGCCGGTTCGCTCAAGGGCAAGATCGCCTTCATCGACGTGCCGATGGAACGCGCGAAGGACGGCAGCGGTTACGGCATGGGCTCGCAGATCCGCGGGCGCGGCCCCTCGGCGGCGGTGAAGGCCGGCGCGTCGGCGTACCTGATGCGTTCGGCGGGCACCGATTCGCACCGCAATCCGCATACCGGCATCACGCGTTTCGAAGACGGCCTGACGCCGATTCCGTCGGCCGCGTTGTCGGCACCGGACGCCGGGCAACTCTCGCGCCTGGTCGCACTGGGCAAGCCGATCCGCGTGCGCGTTGCGCTCGATTGCGGCTGGACCGGCGAATACACCTCGCAGAACGTCATCGGCGAAATCCGCGGGCGCACCAAGCCCGACGAAGTCGTCGTGATCGGCGGCCACCTGGATTCGTGGGACCTCGGCACCGGCGCGATCGACGACGGCGCGGGCGTGGCCATCGCAATGGGCGCGGGCAAGTTGATCCGCGACATGAAGCAGCGCCCGGCACGCACGATCCGCGTGGTCGCCTTCGCCAACGAAGAGCAGGGGTTGCACGGCGGCCGCGCGTACGCACTCAAGCACGGGGCGGACGTGCGCAAGCACCAGATCGCCGCGGAAAGCGACTTCGGCGCCGGCCGCATCTATGCATTCAGCACCGGTGCGCCGGAACGCGCGCTCGGCGCGGTGAAGCAGATCGCCGACGTACTCGCACCGCTCGGCATCGCCTACACGCCGGGCGAAGGCGGTCCGGGCCCCGACATCAGTCCGATGGCCGCGGGCGGCCTGGCATGGGCCGCGTTGCGCCAGGACGGCACGGATTACTTCGACTACCACCACACGCCGGACGACACGCTCGACAAGATCGATCCGAAGGCGCTGGCGCAGAATGTCGCGGCATATGCGGTGTTCGCGTATCTCGCCGCGGATGCGCAAGGCGATTTCGGCAGCGAGCCGAAGCAAGTCACGCCGCCGCGCGAATAAGCGCGGCCCTAGCGAGCCAGCGGCCTCGGGGCGAAGGCCTTGTCGGGCGCCACCCCGCATTCGCGCCGAAACTCCATCGCGACGGGCCGCTGCGCCGGCCCGAGCGTGCACACCGGACTGGGGTAATCGAGGATTTCGCACGAAGTCCGCGGGTCGTGCCCCAGCTCCGCGTACAACGACGAGACGAACGGAACGTTCCGCGCTTGCGGCACGAGGTCGGGCAAGCCGTACTCCCGCCGCTGTTGCAGTGCGTACAGCATCAGCGTCCTGGCGGAGGGGCCGGCGTATCCCCGCGCGCGTTCGTAAGCAAACGATTCGCGGCCCAGGGCGTCAGCACGATCGTCCCAATACGTTTGCCAGTGCATCGGCGAGTAAGGCTGCGTCACCCGTCCATTGGGCAAGAGCTTGTCCTTCTCGTCGGCCACGCTCTCGTCGATCATGCAGACGAAGTTGTCGGCCACGCCGCTGCGCGCAGGGCGATCCGGCGCGCGCGGAACGATGCCGGCCAGGTCGAAGAACATGGAGTCCTCGACGATCAGGACCTCGCCGCCCTGCTCCGCTTGCAGGAGGAATTCGAAGTTCGCGGAGTCGAAGCCGTTGATGTTCTTGATGCCGATGATCTTGAATCGGGCGCCGGCCGGGATGCGCGCCTGGATCGTATCGGTCGAGTAAGCGTCGGCTGCAGGCTTCAGGCAGGTCGCGGGTTTTGCGCCGGAAGACCAGAGTTCGCGCGTGTTCCGCCACGTGTCGCACGTGTACACCACGCCCTGTGTCGCCAGCACGACCTGCTCGCCTTTCTTCACCCCGAGCGCCGCACTTCGCGTCGTCACGCAGCCCGCCACGGAGCACGCAAGCAACGCCACAAGGATTGGCACGAAGCGCTTGGAAGGCATGCTCGACTCCTGGGTCAGAGTTTGACGCGTCCCCGCAGGATGTCGGCGAACATCACCCAGTCGCCGACGAACGAATAGAGCGGGTGCTTGAACGTCGCCGGCCGGTTGTGTTCGAAGAAGAAGTGGCCGACCCACGCGAAGGCATAGCCGCACACGAGTGCTGCGAGCAGCCACCATGCATTGCGCGTCGCGATCGCGACGGCAGCCAGCAGCAGGACGCCCCAGCTGCCGACGAAGTGCAACCGCCGGCACGTGGGGTTCGCATGCTCGCCGAGGTAGAACGGATAGAACTCGCGGAAGCTCGAGAACCGACCGCTCATTTGCCTTCCTCCCGCTTCGCGCGATTCCAGTAGGCGTCTTGCGCGTCGAGCGGCAGCGTCGACAAATGAATGCCTTCGGCCGCCGCCATCACTTCCATCAACCGGAAGCGGCGTTCGAACTTGAGGTTCGCGCGCCGCAATGCGGACCCGACATCGACCTTCGCATGTCGCGCGATGTTCGCGCACACGAACAGCAGGTCGCCGATCTCGTCCTCGAGTCGATCGCGCGCGAACGCGTCGGTGGGATCGGCGGCGACCGCGTCGAATTCCGCGCGCACCTCGTCGATTTCTTCGTGCAACTTCTCGATGACGGGCGCCGGGCCGGGCCAGTCGAAGCCGACCTTCGCCGCCTTGTGCTGCAACTTCACCGCGCGTTGCCATTCCGGCAACCCGCGCGCGATGCCGGCGAGCGCGGACGTATCGTCGTGCCCGGCCGCATCGCGCTCGCGACGCTTGTGCTCGTCCCACGCGACGGTCTGCGCCTTCGCATCACCGACCTGTTCGTCGGCGAACACATGCGGGTGCCGGCGCACCATCTTGTCGCAGATGGCCGCGACGACGTCGCCGAACGCGAACGCGCCCTGCTCTTCCGCCATCCGCGCGTGGAAGACGACCTGCAGCAACAGATCGCCCAACTCGTCGCGCAAGCCGTGCAGATCCTTGCGATCGATCGCATCGGCGACCTCGTACGCTTCTTCGACCGTGTACGGCGCGATCGTGGCGAAGGTCTGTTCGAGATCCCACGGACAACCGCCGTCGGGATCGCGCAGGCGCGCCATGATCTGCAGCAGCGATTCGATCGTCGGCCGGCTCATGCGCCCATCCACTCGCGCCACGGCAGTTGCGGATCGCCGAGTGCGAGGAAGTCGCCGTTGAGCAGTGTTTCGCGCTGGTTGTAGCGCAGCGGGCGGCCCTTCGCATCGACGACCATCCCGCCCGCCGCTTCCAGCACCACTTGTCCGGCGGCCGTGTCCCATTCGCTGGTCGGACCGAAGCGCGGATAGACGTCGAGCCCACCGTCGGCGAGGCGGCAGAATTTCAGCGAAGAGCCCAGGCTCAGCGGCTCGGTCGGCCCGAGTTTCGCGATGAAGGCGTCGGTGCGCTCGTCGCGATGCGAGCGGCTCGCCGCGACGCGCAACGGCGCGGTCGCGGGACGCCGCGCGTTGATCGCGATTTCGCCCGCGCCACGACGATGCAACGCAGGCCCGCCGCGCGTGGCATGCCACAGATCGCCGGTCACCGGCGCCTGCACGACACCGAAGATCGCTTCGCCGTCTTCGATCAACGCGAGGTTCACCGAAAACTCGCCGTTGCGCTTGACGAATTCGCGCGTGCCATCGAGCGGATCGACGAGCCACAGGCGGCGCCAATCGCGGCGCACGTTCCACGTCGCGTCTTCGGCGGCTTCTTCCGACAACACCGGGATATCGGGCGTCAGCGCCTCAAGGCCCTCGACGAGGATGCGGTGCGCGGCCAGGTCCGCCGCGGTGAGCGGACTTTGGTCGGCCTTGCGTTCGACATCGAAGGCCGACTCGTAGATGCGCAGGATCGCGACGGCGGCTTGTTGCGCCAGCGCGATCGCGCCTTCGCGCAGCGTCTCGTCGATTTTCATCATGCGCCCGCGCCCTGCGTGCGCAGCCATTCGCGCACGACGAACAAGGCGGCGATGGAACGCCCTTCCGAGAACTCCTCGCGGAGGATCAGTTGGTCGAGGTCGTCGAGCTTCCAGGGCACCACTTCGAGTTCCTCGGGCTCGTCGCCGGGCAGGCGTTCTTCGTACAGGTCGCGTGCGAGCACCAGGTGCGTCTGGTGGCTCATGTAGGTCGGTGCGAGCGAAATGGTGCGCAGCACCTCCAGCGAGCGCGCGCCGTAGCCGGCTTCTTCCTTCAATTCGCGGTCGGCCGCCTGCAGGGGCGTCTCGCCGGCGTCGATGCGGCCCTTCACGAGGCCGAGCTCGTAACGGTGCACGCCGGCGGCGTATTCGCGCACCAGCAGGGCGGTGTCGGCGTCGATCATCGGCACCACGATCACCGCGCCGTGGCCGCGCCCGTGAAGGCGCTCGTAGCGCCGGCGCTCGCCGTTGCCGAACTCCAGGTCGAGGCGCTCCATGCGCCAGGGGCCGGCGTCGTGCTCGGTGATGCCGTGGATGGTGGGCAGGCGACGGGTCATGGACGCAGAATGTACGAATGGACAGCTTCGAGTCGATGATAGCGCGCGACCTGGCGGTGCTGTGGCACCCCTGCACGCAGATGCGCGAGCACCCCGACACGCTGCCGCTGGTGCCCATCGCACGCGGCGAGGGGGCGTGGCTGGTCGGCATGGACGGGCGCCGTTACCTCGACGCGGTGTCGAGCTGGTGGACCAACCTCTTCGGCCACGCAGAGCCGCGCATCGCGCGTGCCATCGCCGAACAGGCCGGCACGCTCGAACAGGTGATCCTCGCCGGCTTCACGCACGCACCCGCCGTCGCCCTCGCCGAACGCCTGCTCGCGCTGGCGCCGCGCGAACCGGGCCGCGCGCCGCTGTCGAAGGTCTTCTATGCCGACAACGGCTCGGCGGGCGTGGAAGTCGCGCTGAAGATGGCCTTCCACTGGTTCAGCAATCGCGGGCAGGCGCAGCGCACCAAATTCATCGCGCTGGAGAACGGCTACCACGGCGAAACCATCGGTGCGCTCGCAGTCGGCGACATTCCCCTGTATCGGCGCGTGTATGCGCCCTTGCTGGCCGAGGCGATCTTCGCGCCCTCGCCCGATGCGTATCTCGCACGCGACGGAGAGACGGCGGTGGATCGCGCGGAGTTGGCCGCGCGGCAATTGCGCGACATCCTCGAGCGGCACGGACACGAGGTCTGCGCACTGATCCTCGAACCGCGCGTGCAATGCGCCGGCGGCATGCGCATGCACGATCCGGTGTACCTCAAGCGCGTGCGCGAACTGTGCGACGCGCACGGCGTGTTCCTCATCGCCGACGAAATCGCGGTCGGCTTCGGCCGCACCGGCACGCGCTTCGCGTGCGAGCAGGCCGGCATCCAGCCGGACCTGCTCTGCCTGTCGAAGGGCCTGACCGGGGGCTTCCTGCCGCTCGCCGCCGTGCTCGCCACGCAGGCGATCTACGACGGCTTCCTCGACGACTCCCGCGAACGCGCCTTCCTGCATTCGCACAGTTACACGGGCAATCCGCTGGCATGCGCGGCGGCATTGCGAGCGCAGGCGATCTTCGACGAAGACGACGTGCTCGCGCGCAATCGCGCGACGGCCGGACGCATGACGGAACTCGCCAACGGCATCGCCGAACTGCCGCACGTGGCGGATGCGCGCCAGGCGGGGATGATCCTCGCGTTCGAACTGACGAGAGACGGCGACAAGGCCACGCCGTTCGACGGCGCCTCGCGCGTCGGTTTGCATGCGTATCGCAAGGCACTGGAACTCGGCGTCGTACTCCGCCCGCTCGGCGACATCCTCTACTGGATGCCGCCGTATTGCGTCGACGATGAACAACTCACGCTGCTCGCGCATGCCACGCGAGAGGCCATCCTCCACGCCACCAAGGACGCCGCCTGATGCGCACCACGCGCGTGTACGTCGACCTGCCGCTCAAGCCGGGCGCGCGCGTCGCGCTGCCGGAGGATGCGGCCATCCACCTCGTCCGCGTCCTGCGCCTGCAGGAGGGCGATGCGTGCGTGCTGTTCAACGGCGACGGCGGCGAACACACGGCGACGCTGACCGCGGCGAACAAGCGCGGCGTGGAAGCGCAGGTGGGCGAACGTCGCGCCGTCGACAATGAATCGTCGCTGCGCATCGCCCTCGTGCAGGGCATCGCGCGCGGCGAGAAGATGGACTGGATCCTGCAGAAGGCCACCGAACTCGGCGTCGCCACCGTCCTGCCCGTGCAAAGCGACCGCAGCGAGGTGAAGCTCGAGCCCGAGCGCGCGGTGAAGCGCGTGGCGCATTGGCGCAGCGTGGTCGTCTCGGCATGCGAACAGAGCGGTCGCGCGGTGGTGCCGGAAGTGGCGGCCGCGCAACCGTTGGCGAACGCGGTGCAATCGCTGGAGACGCCGCATCGCTTCCTGCTCGACCCGGAAGCCACCGACACCATCGCGACCACGCCCGCGATCGAGGGGGCCTGCGTCCTCGCCGTCGGCCCGGAAGGCGGCTGGTCGGAACGCGACCGCGCCACGCTGCACGCAGCGGGGTTCAAGGGATTGCGACTGGGCCCGCGGATCCTGCGGACGGAAACCGCCGGCATCGCCGCGATCGCGGCGTTGCAGGCGCGGTTCGGGGATCTCGCTTAGGCCGCGGAGGCCTTGATCGCCTCGCCGATCATCGTCTCGACGCGCTCCAGGTCCGGCAGCAACGCCTGGTCCTGGTTCAACAGCACGCGCGCCTGCACGCCTTCGGGCAGCGTTTCGTCGGACTCGCCGGCATCGGCGACGACCGTGTCGCGCGACACCGTGACCAGGCGCGGGAAGCCCTGCGTCAGCATCGCGAAGTACGGCGACTTCGAATCGCCACCCAGCGCCTTGAGCACGATCACCTTGCTGCCGAGGCCGCCGGCCTCGGTGGCGCTGATGCCCGACAGCCGCGCGAACGCGATCAGCGGCAACTGCCAGCCGCGCCAGCGGATGCGACCGAGCAACCAGTCGGGCGTGTTCGCGATCGGCTCGGGATCGGCGTACGACATCACCTCGGCGATCGTCGCGTTCGGCAACAGCAGGCGATTGCCGGCGATCTGGATGAGCACGCCCCGGATATCGTTGGACGGGGACTCTTGCGCGGCGGTTGCGTTGGACATCGTGTGTGGTCTCAAGCAGGCCAGCGCTGGAGCAGCGACTGGACGAGTTCCTGGGGCGCCGCGGAGGTCGCGCCGCGCGCGGTGAGCGCCATCGGCGCGGCCGCGTCGTAGCAACCATCGGGCGACTGGCCGGCGACGAGCGCGCCTCGGCCGGCGAGCGACATGGCCGAATCGACCAGTGCCGGATCCGCGCCGCTGAGCATCAGCACGGCCGAATCGTCGGACGGCAGTGCGTCGAGCAGCGAGAAGCCCTGTGCGAAGCTCAGGCCATGCGTGCCATCGAGGCCGAGATCCGGCGGCACGATGTACACGTTGCCCGGCTGGATCTTCGTGCCGCCGTCGGCCAGGTGCACCGGCAGGATCGCCGCGCGCGCCATCTGTTGCACGAGGCGGTCGTAGCGGCCGCCATCGAGGCGCTGGCTGATGAGCACCGCGCGCGGGAAACCGGCGGGCAGCGCGGTGAGGATCTGGCGCACCGCATCGGGGCCGCCGATGCCGGCGAGGATGAGCACCACGCCGTGGTGGTCGTCGCTGGAGGCGCCCGAACCGACGATGGCGAGCGAAGAGATCTTCTTCTCCAGCGCATCGAGGTTCGACTTGAATTGCGCGGCCACCGGCGCTTCGCCCAGGCGCGGCGTCGCGGCCGGTGCGTCGGTCAGGTCTTCGAGCGAGAGGTTGCGGAAGCTGACCACGCGCTCGGCCTGCTTCGGCGCGGGCGGTGCGTCGATCGGCGCGATGTCGAAGCCCATGCTCGGGAGATCTTCCTTCGGCGCGAATTCGCGCACGGTGGGAAGCTCGATGGGCATGTCGACGGCGTCGAGCGTTTCGCTCGGCGCGTTGCCGAGGTCGCGCAGCAACGCGTCGAAGTCCTGCGTGGATTCGCGGAAGGCGGGCGCGGGCGATTCGAAGGCCGGCGTGTCGCCTGCGAAATCGAGGTCGTTGATGTCGTCGGTGAAGGAAAGGGCGCCGTACTCCGACGCAACCTCACCCTGTACCTCCGCGGCCGTCGCAACGGCGGGAACTTCGATCTGTGCTTCGTCGAAATTCGGAAGCTCGAACGAGAAGGTCTCTTCCTGCGCGGCTTCGACCACCGGCATGTCGACGATCTCTTCCACTTCCGGCATCGCGACGACCGTGTCGATCGTCGGCATGTCGAATTCGAGTGCTTCCAGCGAATCGATCGCGTCGTTCGATTCCGTCGCCTCGACCGGCGCGAAGGCGATCATCGATTCGCCGATCGCCGTTTCCGCCGGCACGTGCGCGACCAGGTCGTCGGCTTCTGCCACGAACGTCGCGATGTCCGCGTCGGCGTGGCGGTCTTCCGGCTTTTCCAGGCGCGCGGCGCGCGGCAACGGGTCGCTGTCGGGCTCGCGGCCCGGCGGCAGGACGTCGTCGTGGCGATGGAGCTTCGCGGCCAGGTGGCGCACCCAGCGGGCGGCGTCCCAGCCTTCGCGGCGCGCGGCCAGGTCGGCCTCGTCGAAGATCACTTCGATCGCACGGTCGGCCAGTACGTCGTCGAACTTCTCCAGCGCGTCTTCCACCGCCGGGTCGAGCGCGACGAGCACCGTTTCCACGCCCGCGATGCGCAGCGCCTGCGGATCGATGACCGACGGATCGGCCTCGATCACCACGTCGCCGCCGGCGTCGCGCAAGGCGGCGCGGAGGCGTTCGCAGGCTTCACCGGGGCGCGCGAGCAACGCGACGCGCGGGGACGACTCAGCCATTGCGCGGACCACCTTGTTCGGCGAGCAGTTCGAAGACGTTGCGGAGCAGTTCGTGCTCCTGGTACGGCTTGCCCAGGTAACGCTCCACGCCGATGTCGAACGCGCGCTGGCGATGCTTCTCGCCGGTACGCGAGGTGATCATGATGATCGGCACGTTGCGCAGGCGCGCGTCGGCCTTCATCGCGGTCGCCAGTTCGTAACCGTCCATGCGCGGCATTTCGATGTCGAGCAGCATCAGGTCGGGCACGCGCTCGTCGAGCTTCTCGAGCGCGTCGACGCCGTCCTTCGCGGTGGCGACTTCGAAGTTGTGGCGTTCCAGCACGCGGCCGGTGACCTTGCGCATCGTGACCGAGTCGTCGACCACCATGACGAGCGGGACGCGGCGCGCTTCGGGCTGCGGCTGCGGCGCGACGTCGCGCGGCATCGAAGCCTGTCGGCGCACGAGCGGCGCGACGTCGAGGATCACGACGACCGAGCCGTCGCCCATGATGGTCGCGCCGAAGATGCCCGGCACCGAACCGACCTGCGGGCCCACCGGCTTGACCACGATCTCGCGGTTGCCGACGACCTGGTCGATGCTGACCGCCGCGCGCAGTTCACCCGAGCGGATGAGCAGCAGCGGCATCTGCAACTGGCCTTCGGCCTTCGCCGCGGCGTGGCCGAGGAGCAGGCCGAGATCGTGCAGGCCGTACGCTTCGCCGCCGTAGGTGTAGCTCTCTTCGCCGGTGATCTGGTCGCGCGAGATTCGGCCCACGCCGCGCACCGATGCGATCGGCACCGCGTACGTGGTTTCGCCGATCTTGACAAACACCGCCTGCGTGACCGCGAGCGTCTGCGGCAGGCGCAGCGTGAACGTCGTGCCCTGGCCCTCGCGGCTCTTGATGTCGAGCGCGCCGCCGAGCTGGCGGACTTCGCTGGCCACCACGTCCATGCCCACGCCGCGGCCGGCGAGGCGGCTGACGGTGTCGGCGGTGGAGAAGCCCGGCTCCATGATCAGCGCGTCGAGGTCGGCGTCGGCCAGCACCGCATCGCTGCGGATCAGGCCGCGCTCTTCGGCGCGCTTGCGGATGGCGTTGCGGTTCAGGCCCGCGCCGTCGTCGCCGACTTCCAGCACGACTTCCGAGCCTTCGCGGCGCACCGCGATGCGGATCGTGCCTTCTTCGTTCTTCTTGTGCTTCTTGCGCTCGGACGGCGCTTCCAGGCCGTGCGCGACCGCGTTGCGCAGCATGTGTTCCAGCGGCGCAGTCATGCGCTCGAGGACGTTGCGGTCGAGTTCGCCCTGCGCGCCTTCGAGCTTGAGCTGCACGTTCTTGCCGGTTTCGCCCGCCGCCTGGCGGACGACGCGGCGCAAACGCGGCACGAGCGCGTCGAACGGCACCATGCGCGTGCGCATGAGGCCTTCCTGCAGTTCCGAGCTCACGCGCGACTGTTGCAGCAGCAGCGTTTCGTACTGGCGCGTCAGGTCTTCGAGCGAGCCCTGCAGCGAGGTCAAGTCCGCCGCGGATTCCGCGAGGCCTCGGCTGAGCTGCTGGAGGTTGGAGAAGCGGTCGAGTTCCAGCGGGTCGAACGTGGCGTCGGCGGTATCTTCGCGCTGGTAGCGCGCGATGATCTGCGCTTCGGTTTCGATGTCGAGGCGGCGCAGCTGGTCGCGCAAGCGCGCGTTGGTCTGCTCCATTTCGCCCATCGCGCCGCGGAAGGCGCCGAGCTGCTGTTCCAGGCGCGAGCGGTAGATCGCGACTTCGCCCGCGTAGTTGACGAGTCGGTCCAGCAGGTCGGCGCGGATGCGCACCTGTTCCTGCGGGGCGCGCACGCTGGTGTCGTCGTCCTCGCCCGTCGGCTGCGAATCCATCGGCGCCGACAGCGGCTTGAGCTCCGCCTTCGGCTGGATGTGCACCGGGCGCTCGTACACCTCTGCCGCCGGTTCGTACGTGCGGCCCTTGGCGCGCGCATCGAATTCGGCGATCAGCGCCTCGGGCATCGCGATGGCGCGGCGCTCGGAGACGCGCGTGACCATCGCATGCAGGCGGTCGAAACCGCGCTCGAGCAACGGGATTCCGTCGCGGCCGAGTTCGCTGCGGTGTTCGACCACGGCTTCGAGCAGCGATTCCATCGCGTGGCCAAGTTCGCCCACGGCCATGATGCCGGCCATGCGCGCGCCGCCCTTGAGCGTGTGCAGGTCGCGCTGCAGGCCGACCAGGTGTTCGCGCTCGCTCGGGTTCTCGCGCAGGTGCGCGAGCAGACCGTCGGAGTGGTCGAGCAGGTCGCCGCCTTCTTCGCAGAAGATGTCGACGAGTTCGGGGTCGAGGTCGGTGATGTCGAGCGCTTCGTCCGGATCGCCGTGGCCGGCCATCGCGTCGGCGAGCATTTGCGCGACGGCGGGTTCGGACTCGGGCTCGGCTTCGACTTCCGGTTCGGCTTCCGCGACCGGTTCTTCCACCGGCGCGATCGACTGCGCGGCTTCGGCTTCGGCGCGCGCAGCTTCGAGGCGCTGCGCTTCGTACTCGGCTTCGAGGCGCGCGTATTCCTCGGCTTCTTCCGCCGCGACGCGTTCGGCTTCGGCACGTTCGGCTTCGGCGCGTTCGGCTTCGGCGCGTTCGGCTTCGGCGCGTTCGGCTTCGACACGTTCGGCTTCGGCGCGATCGGCTTCGGCACGTTCGGCTTCGAGGCGTTCGGCTTCGAGGCGTTCGGCTTCGACGCGTTCGGCTTCGAGGCGTTCGGCCTCGAGGCGCTCGGCCTCGAGGCGCTCGATTTCGGCGAGTTCGGCGGCGAGGCGTTCGGCCTCGGCGGCTTCCGCTTCGACGCGTTCGAACTCGATGCGCTCGGCTTCGAGGCGTTCGGCGGTTTCGAGCGCCTGGAGACGCTGTTCCGCTTCGAGGCGTTCGGCTTCCACGCGCTCGGCGTCGAGCAGCGAGGCTTCCAACGCGGCCTGCGCGTCGATCGCTGCGGCGTCGAAGGCTTCGCCCGATTCCAGCTCGATCGTTTCGACCTGCGGCGATTCCAGCGTCACCGATTCGATCGACGCATCGTCGAACGCGATCGCGTCGAACGCCGGTGCTTCGACTTCGCCGTCGAGCACGATCTCTTCCAGCACGATTTCTTCGAAATCGGACTCGGCCAGGGCTTCGGCTTCCGGCGCGTTGGCCGGCATGCCGTTGTCGACCGGGATCTGCGTCGCGAGATCGAGGAACGCCGAGAGGTCTTCCGACACGATGATGTCGTCGGCGACCGGCGTATCCAGCGGTTCGTCCTGCAATTGCAGGCCGGTGTCGACCGGCGCGTCGCCGGCGAGGTCGGTGAACTCCGACAGATCCACGCCGCCCGTGAGTTCGGCCGCTTCCAGCTCGACCGGCTCGGTCGGCAGCAGCGGCATCTTCGCTTCGGGCAGCGAGTCGCGCAGTTCCGCGACCTGGCGCGCGAGCGATTCGAACACCGGCACGCGCGGGGCGTCGGACTGCAACGCTTCGACCGTGCGGCGGATGGCTTCGGCCGTCGCGGCAAGCGCGGCGACGCCCTGCACCGTCGGCACCGCGTGCGCGGCGAGCATGCGCTTGATGTACGTCTCGGCCGGACCGGTGAGGTTGGTGATGGCCGGGACTTCGGTCATCGCGAACGCACCGTTCATCGTGTGCATCGCGCGCAGCAGCGCGTCGTTGGCGGCGATCGGGCGCGATTGCGCCTGCGCGAGCCACGCATCGATGGTGACGAGGTGGCCGCCGACTTCGGTGCCGAGGATTTCGAGCAGCACCGGATCGACCTTCGCGGCGATCGTCGGTTCGTCCTCGACGACGGGCGTGGCGACTTCGATGGTGTCTTCGACGAGCGCTTCGACCACCGGAGCGGTCGCTTCGGACACGACCGGCGCGGCGGAGGCGACGTACGTCGCTTCTTCACCCGCGGCGACGCGATCGGCGATGGCTTCGATGCCCGCCAGGTCGGCGGTCAGCGGCGCTTCGCCACGCAGCGCGGCATGCAACTGCGGCAGCGTGTAGAAAGCCTGCTCGACGAGCCCGATGACCGCGGGGCTTGCCGGGCGCGTGCCGTCCAGCACGCGGTTGAGCATGTTCTCGATCTTCCAGCTGAACTCGCCGAGCGTCTTCGCGCCGACGAGGCGGCCCGAACCCTTCAGCGTGTGGAAGACGCGACGGATCGGACGCAGCTTCTCGTTGTCTTCCGGTGCGGCGCGCCAGGCGGGCAGCATCGTTTCGAGATGGCCGATCTCTTCCTCGAATTCCTCGAGGAACACTTCGCGGATTTCGTCGTCGATGTCGTCGCTGGTCGCTTCGAATCCGCCGGCAACGCCGGTGGCGACGGGCGCGGCCGTCGCGGCGGCGGGCGCTTCGACGACCGGCTGCGTGGCTTCGGAGACGAACGTGATCGGCGCGGCGGCAACCGGTTCGGTCGGCGTCGAGACGAACGCCGTGGGCGCTTCGACTTCGGCGGCCGGCGTTTCGATCGCGATGTCGGCCGGCGCTTCCGCGTCCGCCTTTTCTTCGGCGGGCAGCGGCCAGTAGCGCAGCGTTTCCAGGCTCTGGCGCGCGATGTCGAGGATGCCGTCGCGGCTCGGACGGTTGTCGCGCAGCGCTTCGAGGTAGTACTCGATCGAGGCCAGCGCGTCGGCGAGCGTGTCGAGTTGCTGGCCGTTCGGCACGCGCTTGCGCGCGAGCAGTTCGTTGTTGGTGTAGCGGCCGATGCCGGTGAGATATTCGGCCGGCTGCGGCAATTCGAGGATGCGCAGCGCACCGCCGACTTCGTCGAGCAGGCGCGGCACGTCGGTCAGCTGCGAGTGGTCCCAGCTGGTTTCGACGAACGCGACGAAGGCCTGTCGCGCGTCGGCGAAGTTGGCGATCGCCTCACGGATCAGGATGTCGAGCACCTTGCGCGATTCGGCGCCGATGGTGTCGCCGTCTTCGCTGTCCGCGCGGCCCAGGCGTGCGACCTGGTCGTCGAGCGAGGCATCCACGTAAAGCAGGGCGCCGGCGATGTCGAGCAGCGCGCCTTCGTCGGCCGGGCGATTGCCCGCGACGATGTCGTGCATCGCATCGCGCTGTTGCAGCACGACGTTGCGCGCGACCCCGAGGCCCATCATGCCGAGCGTGTCGGCGACGCGGCTCAGCGCTTCCACCTGCGGCTGCAGGTCGGATACGCCGGTCTGCTTGGTGCGCAGGTGCAGGTCGAGCGAATCCTTGACGCGCAGCAGGTCTTCCTTGATCGCGGCGGCGACGGTGTCCAGCAGCGCGCGATTGCGCCCGCTCAGACTGCCGCGTGCATGCGCGAGCTCGGACTCGGTCGGCATCTGCGCGGCCAGGTCGAACGTGCTGCGCAACGCATCGAGTGCGTTGTGCGATTGCTCGTTGTGCGCGACGTGGTACAGCAGCTGGCGGGTCGGCTCGGCCGTGGGTTCGCCACGCGCGTTGAAACCATCGCCTTCGAAGACGTGGCGCGCTTCGCGTTCGACGCCGGCGAACGCCTGGCGCAGCGCCTTGGTCGCCGGGAGGGCGCCGTCGCGCAGTGCGGTGGCGACGCTGGAAGCGACCCACAGCATGCGGCGCGTGGCTTCGTGGTCGGCGCTTTCGAGCAGACCGTCGATGGCCTTCGCGATGCCGCCGATGTTGGTCGGCGCACCGTCCTCCGGCCACTGCGCGAGCGCATCGCGCAGCGAGGACAACTGCTGGCCCGCCATGAGCTGGCGGCTCTGGCGCGGCAGCGCCATCGGCGCGGGCAGGTCTTCCGGCAGCGGGCGGTCGAGGTTCGGCGCGAACAGCACGCTTTCGCTCAATCCCGTTTCGCCGCGTGCGGCGCGCAGCTCGTTGAGCAGCGGCAGCAGGACGATCGGGATGTCCTTGTGGCCACCCTGCAGGCGCTCGAGGTAATCGGGCAGCAGCACCACGCCACGCATCAGCGCAGCGCAGGCTTCATCGCGGTCCGCCACCGCGCCGACCGCACCTTGCGGGACGACGAGGGCGAGCGCGAGGCGCTCCATTTCCTCGGCGACCATCGCCGGGGCGTAAAGCTCCACCATGCGCAGCGTCCCGTGCACCTGGTGCAGGAAGCTCGCGCAGAAGCGCATGTAATTGGTGTCGGAAGGATCTTCGGCGAAGGCCTCGATGTCCCTGCGCGCCTGGCGCAGGGTCTCGTCGATCTCCGGCTTGATCCAGCCGAGCGTGGTGGTGTCGATGGCGTCGCGCAACGCGGTCATGCCGATAAATTCCTTGCAGCTGCCTGCGTTGTGTTACGCGGGCAGCTTGAAGTCCGCGACCGAACGACGCAGGTCGGCAGCGAGCTGGGCCAGGTTGCCGATCGACTCGGCCGTCTGGCTCGCGCCCTGCGAGGTCTGCGAAGTGATCTGCTGGATGGTGTTCATCGTGGCGGTGATGTTCGACGCGGCGCTGGACTGTTGCTGCGCTGCGGTCGAAATGCCCTGAATGAGGTTCGACAGGTCGGACGACACCTTTTCGATCTCGCCCAGCGCCGTACCCGCGTCTTCCGCGAGGCGTGCACCGGCGACCACTTCGGAGGTCGTCTGTTCCATCGAGCTCACCGCTTCGTTGGTGTCGGACTGAATCGTCTGGACCAGCGTTTCGATTCGCTTCGTCGCGTTGGACGCGCGTTCGGCGAGTCGCTGCACTTCGTCCGCGACGACCGCGAAGCCGCGGCCCGCTTCACCCGCCGAGGCGGCCTGAATCGCGGCGTTCAGCGCGAGGATGTTCGTCTGCTCGGAGATGTCGTTGATCAGTTCGACGATCGAGCCGATTTCCTGCGAGCTTTCGCCCAGGCGCTTGATTCGCTTCGAGGTTTCCTGGATCTGGTCGCGGATCGAGTCCATGCCCGCGATCGTCTGGCGCACGACGCCGGCGCCCTTGGTCGCGATCTGCACCGAGCGCTGCGCCACGTCCGCCGATTCGGCGGAGTTGCGCGACACCTGGTTGATGGACGCCGCGATTTCCGTGATCTTGTCGGAGGCCGAGTTGATTTCCTGCGCCTGGTGCTCTGCGGCTTCGGCCAGGTGCATGGCGGTCGCCTGCGTTTCCTGCGCGCTGGAGGCCACCTGCACCGAGGTGTCGTTGATCGTCGCCACGAGGCTGCGGAGCTGCTCGACCGCGAAGTTGATCGAGTCGGCGATCGCGCCGGTCATGTCTTCGGTGACCGTCGCCTTTACCGTCAGGTCGCCTTCTGCGAGCGAACCCATTTCGTCGAGGAGGCGCATGATCGCCTCCTGGTTGCGGTCGTTGAGTTCCTTCGTGGTTTCGAAGCGCTTCTGCTGCTGGCGCCACAAGGAGAACAACAAGCCGCCGAGCGCGACGACCAGCGCGATACCGGCGCCGAGGCTGACCAGCGGGTGGCCGACCGGGTTGGTGCTCTTGACCGAACCGAAGGCGGTCAGCGCGTCGAAGAGGCTCTTGCTGTCGTCGAGCAGCGCGTCCGAACCGGTGGTGATGGCCGCGGCGGCCGACTGCGCGGCGAAGAGGTTGCCCGAACCGGCGAGGATCGCGTCCAGGTCCTTCTTCATGTCCGTCCACAGGACGCCTGCCTGGTTCAGCGCGCCGATGGCGGCGCCGTTGGTCAGCTTCTGCACGTTGGCCGAACCGCCGTCGCGCAGGCCCTTGAGGACGTTTTCGAACACGTCGGTATCGCGCTTGAGCGCGTCACCGGCGAGCGAGGCGGTCGCGCCGCCGGCGCGGATCTGCGTCACGCGCTGGGCCATGGTCGATGCGAGCACCACCTGGCGCAGTGCGATGTACACCTGCGAGGAGGGTGCGCCACCGGCCGACATCGCGCGCACGACTTCGTCGAGCTGCGCCTGCAACTGCGGGACCTTGGCGTTGAACTTGTCGGCGTGGCCGGCGAATTCGACGACCGTCTTCTCGGCGCCGATCACCTGGTCGGCGCTGCGGCCGAGCGGGGCCCACGTTTCGGCGACCTTCTCGATCGGGCTCGACACGCCGGCCTTGTCGCCGTAGCCGTCGCGCAGGCGCGCCACGCTCGTCTCGATTTCCGACTTCGTCTGCCGGAAGGAGGTGAACGCTTCGGGCTTGCCCGAAACCGCTTCACGGCCCTGGACCGCCAGCTGCTGCGAGAGCACCTGCAGGCCCGCCGCGCTGGCGTTCGCACCCGACAGCTGGCTGCTGCGGTAGGTCGCGACGCCCGTGTTGCCGGCGAGCAGGACCAGCGAGAGGACCAGCAAGCCGATCCACGCCGTCGTGCCGATGCTGCGGCCCTTTTCCATCATCGTGCTCATGTCGAACCTCTATGTCTTGCGATGCGGCTCAGGCCGCGGCTTGTCGGAATTCGGGAGTGCGGGCCAGCAGCGACAGGCTGAAGACGCCCCACGGGTGGTCGCCCAGGCGGTAGGCCCGGTCGATGAAATGCGAATAACGGCCTTCGGCCAGCCCGTCCGTGGCGATCTGCTGCTCATCGACGAACGAGCGCTGCCCGTACAACTCGTCGATGGTCACCGCGACGTCGCCGCCGGACTGGCGCACGATCAGCACGCGCTGGCCTTCGTGCAGCACCGTGCGTTCGCCTTCCAGGAATTGCTTGAGGTCGACGATCGGCAGCAGGTTGCCGCGGATGTTGGCCACGCCGAGCATCCAGGGCTGCGCGCCCGGCACCGGGGTGACCGGCGGGAGCGGCAGGATTTCGACGACTTCGTCGAAGCCGGAGGCCAGGCGGTGCTTGCCGATGCGATAGCCGACGCCGCGCCACAGGCCCGGTGCGTCCAGCTGTTCCGGCAGGCCGGCGACGTGCGAAAGGCTGCGGCGCTCGTAGTCGGCGATGACTTCGTACGGCGACGGGCGCAGTTGCGGCGGAGCGGTCATCACGGCCATGTCCTCACGCACCCAGCAGTTCGTTGATCCGCGCGATGAGACTGGGCTCATGCGGCGGCTTCACGATGTAGTCCTTGGCTCCTTGCCGAAGTCCCCAGGCCTTGTCGGTTTCCATTCCCTTGGTGCTGACGATCAGCACGGGGATGGCACTCGTCGCGGCGTCCTTGGACAGCGCGCGCGTGGCCTGGAACCCGTTCATGCCGGGCAGGATGACGTCCATGAGGACGAGATCGGGCAGCTCGCGCTTGCAGACGGCGATGCCGTCTTCGGCGCTGGGCGACGCAAGGACCTGGTGGCCATTGCGTTCGAGCAGCTGCGTGAGGACCGCCGTATCGGTCGGCGAGTCCTCGATCAAAAGGATTCTTGCCATGTTGCTGCCCTACCCCCCGGTTCAGGCCGTGACGTGCTTGCGAATGGCGTCGAGCAGTTCTTCCCGAGTGAAAGGCTTGGTCAGGTACTGCTCGGAACCGACGATGCGACCCCGTGCTTTGTCGAACAGGCCGTCCTTGGAGGACAGCATGATCACGGGTGTCGACTTGAACATCTGGTTGTTCTTGATCAGCGCGCACGTCTGATACCCGTCGAGGCGGGGCATCATGATGTCCACGAAGATGATTTGCGGCTGGTTGTCGGCGATCTTGGCCAATGCTTCAAAGCCATCGGTCGCCGTGACGACTTCCGCACCCTCGCGCTTCAACAGCGTCTCGGCGGTGCGTCGAATCGTCTTCGAGTCGTCGATGACCATCACCCTCAGGCCACTGAGGTTGGTCGTCGCGTCTTCCTGCATCACGGGATCCCCTTCGAAACGCACGTCGCTCCCCTGTTCCCCGGCGCCGCTGCGGACACTCTATATCCCAGCCCCGTAGTTCTCTGTCAAGCGGAAATTCAGCTTATTTCAAGATGTTCCGCATTCACGCGCAAGCCGGGAGGGTTGGACGTGCGCGCCTGCTAACATCCGGCGCCAATTGCCGCTGTCGCCAGGCCCCTCATGCTCGATGTCGTCGTGGTGATGGACCCCATCGGGTCGATCAAGATCGCAAAGGACTCCACGTTCGCGATGTTGCTCGAGGCGCAACGCCGCGGCCATCGCCTCTGGTACGTGCTGCCCGGCGGCCTGTGGGTGCGCGACGGGCGCGCGGGCGCGACGGCCGCGCCGCTGACTGTGCGCGATGCGTACAAAGATCACTACGAACTGGGAGACGCGTCACAGTTCGAGCTCGGTCCGGGCCACGTCGTGCTGATGCGCACCGATCCGCCGGTCGACACCGATTACCTCAACGACACCCAGGTCCTCGGCCTGGCGCAGCGCGCGGGCGCGCTGGTGGTCAACGATCCGCAGGGCCTGCGCGACCTCAACGAAAAGCTCGGCTCGCTCGAATTCCCGCAGTGCTGCCCGCCCTCGCTGGTCTCGCGCGATTCGGCCGCGCTCAAGGCCTTCGTGGCCGAAGTGGGCCAGGCCGTGGTCAAGCCGCTCGACGGCATGGGCGGGCGTTCGATCTTCCGCGTCGCCGCCGGCGAGCCCAACGTCAACGTCATCCTCGAAACCATCACCGCCAACGGCAAGCACCTGGCGGTGGCGCAGAAGTACCTGCCGGAGATCGCGCAGGGCGACAAGCGCATCCTGCTGGTCGACGGCGAGCCGATCGACTATTGCCTGGCCCGCATCCCGCAGGGCGACGAGTTTCGCGGCAACCTCGCCGCCGGCGGCCGTGGCGAAGGCCGCCCGCTGAGCGAGCGCGACCGCTGGATCGCCGCGCAGGTGGGCCCGGAGATGCGCCGCCGCGGGATGGTCTTCGTCGGCCTGGACGTCATCGGGGACTACCTGACCGAAGTGAACGTCACGAGCCCGACGTGCATCCGCGAACTCGACGCACAGTTCGGGATCAACATCGCGGGTACCTTGTTCGACGCGATCGAGCGCCGCGCCGCGGTGGCCTTCGCCAAGCGTTGACCCCAGAGCCCGAAGACCGCCCGATCCGATGTCCGCCGTCGTCGCCCCGCCCCCGCCGCAGATCGGCGACAACGCACGCCTCGGCGCGACGGCGGTGTTCTCGTTGATCCTGCACGGCATCCTCGTCCTGGGCGTGGGCTTCGCGCTCGACGACGCCGCGCCCGTGCTGCCCACGCTCGACGTGATCCTGACGCAGGTGCAAAGCCCGCTGACGCAGAAGCAGGCGGACTTCCTGGCGCAGGCCAACAACCAGGGCGGCGGCGAACACGACAAGAGCTCGCGCCCCGGCGAAGCGCAGATCGGCATCGCCGACCGCCCGACGCCGGGCGTCGCCACGCAACCGCTGCGCCGCCAGTCGCCCGCGCCGCAACCGCCGCCCGAAGCGCGGGTGATCACCGCGATGCGCAGCGACGCACGCACCGTGCAACCGCTCGATACGCCGCCACCGGTGGACGCGCCCTACCCCGATGGCCGCGCCAAAGTGGAACGCGACATGGAAATGGCGCGCCGCGCGGCCGAAATCCAGTTGCGCAGCGAAGCCTATGCCAAGCGCCCGAAGCGCAAGTTCGTGTCGGCGAGCACGAAGGAATACGCGTACGCCGCCTACATGCGCAATTGGGTGGACCGCGTGCAGCGCGTGGGCAACCTCAACTACCCCGACGAAGCGCGGCGCCGCCGCATTGGCGGCTTGCTCGTCATCAGCGTGGCCATCCGCCGCGACGGCACGGTGGAGAAGATGATGATCATCGAATCCAGCCACGTGCCGATGCTCGACGCCGCCGCGCTGCGCATCGTCAAACTCAGCGAACCGTTCGCACCGCTGCCCAAGACCAGCGAAGGCGTCGACGTCCTGCATGTGACGCGCACCTGGCAATTCATGCCGGGCGGCGAGCTCATCGACCGCTAACGCTTCGCCGCGCGGTTCGCCTGCTGCTCGACCAGCGTCAACGCGACGTTGTCGCGCAGGTAGGCAGGCTCGGCGCGTTCCGGCGCCACGCCTTCGCCGCGCTTGAAGGCCTGCGCCCCCAATCGCGCAACGTCGGATGCGCGCGGCAACGCAGCCGCGTCGATGCGCGCGAAGCGCGAAGCGAGCGACGCGCGCAACGTGCCGTCCACCGCATCGAAGCCCGTGCCGACGCCGATCCAATCGTTGGCTTCATCGGGCAACGCGACATCGCCCGGCGCAGCGACGCGTTCGCGGTCCAGCGCGAACGCGTTGTCGCCTTCGCAGCGGAACGCCGCGGCATACACCTCGCCCATGCGCGCATCGATCGCGGCGAGTACGCGGGGTGCACGCGCCTGCAATGCAAGCGCGGCGAGCGTCGAAACGGGCACCACCGGACGATCGAGCGCGAGCGCGACGCCCTGCGCGATCGCGATGGCCAGCCGCACGCCCGTGAACGCGCCCGGGCCCCGACCCACGGCGATCGCATCGAGCGCCGTGCGCGCGATGCCCGCTTGCGCGAGGACTTCATCGGCCCAGGGCAAGGCGAGTTCCGCGTGCCGGCGCGGGGCGATCTCGAAACGTTCGAACACCTCGCCGTCGACCCACACGGCGACCGAGCAGGCTTCCGTCGCGGTTTCGAACGCCAGCAGCTTCATTCCTTCGGCTGCTCCCACAACTCGACCAGGCCGCCTTCGGGATCGAGCACGTAGCCGAACTTGCCCTGCTGCGGATCTTCCTCGCGGCGGTCGAGCACGTTGCAGCCTTCGGCGCGCAGCGCTTCGAGCACGGCGTCGAGATCGTCGACGCGCAGGTTGATCATGTAGGGCTTGTCGCTGGGCTTGAAGTACTCGGTGGAGGCCTTGAACGGCGACCACACCGAATACGCCGACGCGCCGGTGTCATCGCGCTTCCACGGGAAGATGTGGCCGCCCCACGGCTGCCCGCCGACATCGAGGTGTTTGGAGTACCACGCCGACAACGCTTCGGGATCCTGCGCCTTGAAGAAGACGCCGCCGATGCCGTGCACGCGGGGAGGACGATCAGCCATGGCGCAGTGCCTCGATGGGGAGTTGCGTGGATTCTGCCGCAAAGAACGCCGCGACGTCGGCGACGTCCCGCGTGCGGGCGAAGGGCGGCAGCGATTCGAAGAACGTGCGGCCGTAACTCTTGCCGATCAGGCGCGGATCGCACAGCACCAGCACGCCGCGATCGGTCTCGCTGCGGATCAGCCGCCCGACGCCCTGCTTGAGCGCGATGACGGCCTGCGGCAGTTGTTCGTCGCGGAAGGGATTGCCGCCGCTGCGACGGATCGCGTCCAGGCGCGCTTCGAAGACCGGATCATCCGGCGCGGCGAACGGCAGTTTGTCGATGACCACGACACTGAGCGCATCGCCCGCGACATCGACACCTTCCCGGAAACTGGCGGCGCCCAGCAACACGCCGTTGCCGGATTCCCGGAAGCGTTGCAGCAACACATGCCGCGGCGCTTCGCCCTGCACGAACAACGGCCACGGGCCGTCGCGCAACGCTTGCGCGGCTTCGCGCAACGCGCGGTGCGATGCGAACAGCACGAACGCACGGCCCTTCGAGGCTTCGAGCACCGGCGTCAATGCGTCGATGACCGCCGCGCCGTAATCGCGCGACATCGGCTCGGGCATGCGCGGCGGCAGATAGCACAGCGCCTGCGTGTTCCAGTCGAAGGGGCTGGGCTCGAGCAGCGTTTGCGGATCGTCGAGGCCCAGGCGCGTGCGCAGGTGATCGAAACCGCCGGCGACGGAGAGCGTCGCGGAGGTGAAGACCCACGCCGCATGGGAGCGCATGCGGTGATCGCGCAGCGGGCCGGAGACGTCGAGGGGCGTGCGCTGGAGGCGGAAGCCGCGGGGACTCAGTTCGAACCACAGGACGTTGCCTTCGTCGGGTTCGCCGGCCTCGGCGAAATCGGCCGCGTCCGGCGATTCGACCCAACGCCGCAACCGCCCCGCGAATTCCACCGCGCGCGCATGGCACGCATCGAACCCGGGCGACGCTTCGCGCAACCCGGCCAACGCATCGATGAACCGTTGCAACGTCTCCATCAGCTGCGCGAAGGCTTCGCGCACGGTGGATTCTTCCAGCGCCCGCCCGCGCGTGCCGCGCGTGGGCAACACTTCCATCGCAGCGCGCACGACGCGCGTGGCGTGTTCCAGTTGCGCCGCCGGCGCTTGCACGGTGGCGATGGATGCGCTCACGTCCTTGCATTCGGCGATCGCGTCGCGCGCGAGTTCCACCAGCGGCCGCGCGCCCAGGCCTTCGCCGAAGAACTGCGCGGCCAAGTCGGGCAACTGGTGCGCTTCGTCGACCACGAAGGCCTGCGCGCCCGGGAGGATTTCGCCGAAGCCTTCCTGCTTCAACGCCAGGTCCGCCAGCAGCAGGTGGTGGTTCACGACGACGACGTCCGCCGACTGCGCCCGCGCGCGCGCCTGCACGACGAAGCATTCCTGCCAGAACGGGCACTCGCTGCCCAGGCAATTTTCCGCGGTGCTCGTGACCATCGGCAGCAGCGGCGAGTCTTCGGGCAGCGCGTCGAGTTCGGCCATGTCGCCCATGCGCGTGCGGCCGCTCCACGACACGATGCGCTGGAACTGCGCGATCTGCTCGCGGTTGGCGAAACGCGGCTCGCCCTTCGCGCGCTCGAGGCGGTGCTTGCACAGGTAATTCGCACGGCCCTTGAGCAGCGCAGTCTTGATCGGCGTGCCGAGCGCATCGCGCACGCGCGGCAGGTCGCGCAGGAACAACTGGTCCTGCAGCGCGCGCGTGCCGGTGGAGACGATCGTCTTCAGCCCTGACAGCAACGCGGGTACGAGATACGCGTACGTCTTGCCCGTGCCGGTGCCGGCTTCGGCGAGCAAGGTGCCGCGCGTGTCGAACGCATCGGCCACGGCGCCGGCGAGGCGCTGCTGCGCGGGGCGCGGCATGAAGGCGGGAATGGCGTCGGCGAGCGCACCGCCTTCGGCGAGCGCATCGCGCGCGGCGGCGGCGAGGTCGGACATCGTGCCCATCTTACGGCGCTAGTAGCGCGGCGGCGCCGTCACCTTGCAGGCATCGCGCTGCTTCTGCGCATCGCCGGCCGTCGCGGCATCGCCGCGTTCCAGGCGGACCACGCGCACCGTTTCCCAATGGCGGCGGCACAACGGGCCGACCTTGGCGCCCACGTCGTGGGCCTGGCGCGCGAAGCGTTCGGCGCCGTCGAGATCGCGGTTCAGCAACGCGGCCTCGGCGCGATCCTGCAGGACCGCCGGGTCGTCGCCGACTTCAGCGAGCACCTGGTCGAGCGTTTTCGCTTCGTCGGCGTAGCGGCCTTCACGCTCGGCCTTCGCCGCATCGCTGCGCAGGCCATCGACCATCGGGTCGCGCAAGGGACGGATCGCGAGTTCGTCCTTCGCATCTTCGGGGCCCGCGGCGGCGCGGATCTGCGCGACGAGGGCGAGCGGGTCGTACGCCGGCTCGACGCTGTCCTGCGATGGCGGCGGCGTCGACGCGCAGGCGGCCAGCATCGATGCGAGCGCGACGACGAGGACCGAGCGCAACGTCATTGCTGTTCCTGCGGCTCGGGTTGCGGCTGCGGCGGTTGCTGCGGCTGCTGTTGCGGCTGTTCATCGCGCCCGAAGCCGAACCAATCGCGCCACCCGCCCGATTCCTCGGTCTGCTCCTGCACGTTGCACGGCTCGAACGGCGGCTGGAACCCCGCGACGAACGCGAAGCGCCGCGCGCCCGGGCATTCGGCATTGGTCGCATTGCCGCCGACGACCCACTGCCAATCCAGGCCCTTGTCGCCGATTTCGAGCGGCTTGCTCGGCAGGCGGGAGAAGATGCCCGACCACACGCGCATCGCGCCGGTCGCGCCGTACAGCCCCGTCGGCTGGTTCTGGTCGTTGCCGACCCAGATCACCGCCAGATGGTCGCCCGTGTAGCCCGCGAACCAGCTGTCGCGGCTGTCGTTCGAGGTGCCCGTCTTGCCTGCGGCCTGCAGGCGGCCGAGACCGTCGCTCAACAACGGACGGCCCGTGCCCGAGGTCACTGCGTGTTGCAGTGCCGTGCCGATCAGGCGCGCGGCGATCGCATCGCCTTCCTGCGCGGGCGCGGGGGCGATGTCGTAGCGCGTGAGCGCCTTGCCGTTCGCGCCGAGCACGCCGCGCACGGCATGCAGCGGCTGGATTTCGCCGCCGGATGCGAGGAACTGATAGAGCTGCGCCATCGCGTACGGGCTTTGGTCCACGCCGCCCAGGATGAGCGAGGGATGCGGCTCGGCCTCGATGCCGGCGAGCGTCTTGATCAACGCCGCCAGCCGCCGCGGATCGACCTGCATGCCCACGCGCACCGTGGCCTGGTTGTAGGACATGCCGAGCGCATCGATCATGCGCACCAGACCGTGGCTGCGGCCGTCGGAATTGCCCGGCGTCCAGCGCTTGCCGCGGCCGAGCGTCACGGCCACCGGCGCATCGTCGACGAAACTCGCCAGCGAGAACTTGCCCGGCTGCGCCAACGCCAGCAGGTACACGAACGGCTTGAGCAACGAACCGACGGGCCGTTGCGCTTCCACCGCGCGGTTGAAGCCCTGCTCCTGGAAACTGCGGCTGCCCACGACGGCGACGACATCGCCGTTGTGCACGTCCGTCACCACGAGGCCGGCCTGCAGCGGCGGGCGCTTCTTGCCTTCGACCGCCTTGAGCGTGCGCGTCACCGCGCCTTCGGCGTACGCCTGCGCCGACGGCGACATCGCGCTCAACACGGTCAGGCCGGCACCCTGCAGCGCATCGGCCGGATAGTCGCGCGCGAGCTGGCGGCGCACGAGGTCGACATACGCCGGGAAACGATTGGCGATGTTCACCGGCGACTTGGTCACGCCGAGCGGCGCGGCGGCGGCGCGTGCGAATTCCTCGTCGCTGATCAGGTTCGACTCGCGCATCTTGCCGAGCGCGAAATTGCGGCGTTCCTTCGCGCGCTCCGGATTGCGGCGCGGGTCGTAATACGACGGGCCTCGCACCATGCCGATGAGCAGCGCGATCTGCTCCGTCGACAAGTCGCGCAAGTCGCGGCCGAACCAGAATTCCGACGCCGCGGCCACGCCGTGGATCGCCTGCGAGCCCTGCTGCCCCAGGTAGACCTGGTTGAAGTAGGCCTCGAGGATGGTCTTCTTTTCGTAGCGCGCTTCGATGAGCAGCGCGTACAGGACTTCATTGAACTTGCGGGTGAAGGTCTGTTCCTTGCCGATCCCGAGCAGGCCGCTGCGCGCAAGTTGCTGCGTCAGCGTGCTTGCGCCCTGTTTCGCTTCGCCCGAGCGCACGTTCACCCACGCCGCGCGCGCGATGCCGGTCAGGTCGATGCCGTGGTGGCTGTTGAAGTCGCGGTCTTCCACCGCCTGCAGCCCGGTGACGAGGAGTTCGGGGACTTCCTCGATGCGCACGATGCGGCGCTCTTCCTGCTGCTGGCCGTACAAGGTGGCGATGCGCGCCGGATCCAGGCGCGCGGCCTTGAGCGACTGCCGGCGCGCGGCGTCGCGCACGCTGGCCACGCGTGAACCCGACAGCACCAGCTCGATGCGACGCGGGTCCACTTGCCCGTCGACATCGAAGAACCCGCGGCTGGCGATGAGCCACTTGCCGCCGTCGCGCGTGTAACTGCCCGGGCGCACGCCGGCGCCGTCGTCGCGGTAGCCCGCCGCTTCCAGCTCGGTCTTCAGCGTCTGCGCATCCATCGCCGTGCCGGGCTTGAGGACGAGCGGGCGCGCATACACGCGCGTGGGCAACTGCCAGCGCAACTGGCCGAATCGTTCGCCGACCTGATGGTTGAGGTAGATCGTGTACGGGATGAGGAAGCCGAGCCCGAGCCCGACCGCGGCCAGGCCCCAGGTCAGCAGGCGGCGTTTCCAGCCCGGCGACGAAGCACTGCCGCCGTCCTGGCCGTCGTCGTCGTCTTCGTCGTATTCGATCCGCGGTGCTTTGGGCATTGGCTGTTCGGTTGGTGCCCACTGGCCATGGACCGGGGCGATGCGACAATGGAGCCGCGAGTCTAGCGCAGGGTCCCGCCCCCGCCGGTCGCGCGCGATGGCCCCCACCCCCGTTCTTCAGCCGGAGTCCAGCAAGGCATGTCGATGACCCCGGACGATGCGCGGTTCTTCCTGCGGCGCGCCGTCGGCCTGGCCGTGCGCGGCGTGGCGAGCCTGCGCACCCGCGGGTGGTCGGCGACGCTGGCGCAGGCAAGGCTGCGGTTCGCGCGGCCCGCGATGCCGGAGACGGCGCCGCTGTACCGGCCGCAGGCCACGCCGTTCGCCCCGTTCGCGTTGCCCGACACCCTGCACGTCGCCGGCGCGGCGCCGCGCGCGAGCATCGTCATTCCCGTGTACGGCCAGTTCGCGAGGACGCTCGCGTGCCTGCGGGCGCTGGCGGCGCATCCCCCGACCGCCCACGCCGAGGTGATCGTCGTCGACGATGGCTCGACGGACGAGACGCCCGACGCCCTGCCCCGCATCGACGGCCTGCGCTACCACCGCCGCGCGCACAACGGCGGCTTCATCGCCGCATGCAACGACGGCGCGTCGCTCGCGCGCGGCGACTACGTCGTGTTCCTCAACAACGACACGATCCCGCAGCCGGGCTGGCTCGATGCCTTGCTCGGCACGTTCGACGCGCATGCGAACGTCGGCCTGGCAGGCGCGCAATTGCGCTCGCCGGACGGGCGCTTGCAGGAGGCCGGCGGCGTGGTGTTCTCCGACGGCAGCGCGTGGAATTACGGCCGCAACGCGCATCCGATGGATTGCCGCTACGCCTACGTGCGCGATTGCGATTACGCCAGCGGCGCGGCGATCGCGCTGCCGCGCGCGTTGTTCGAGGACGTCGGCGGGTTCGCCCACGCGTACGCCCCTGCGTATTACGAAGACACCGATCTTGCGTTCGCCGTTCGTGCGCGCGGGTTGCGGGTCGTTTACCAGCCCGACGCGGTGGTCGTGCACGATGAAGGCGGCACCGCGGGCACCGACGTGAACGTGGGCCCCAAGGCGGCGCAGGTGCGCAACCAGGCGACATTCGCCGCGCGCCGTCGCGATGCGCTCGCCGCGCACCCCGCGCCCGGCACGCTTCCCTCGCCGGCCGTGCTGCACGCGCGCCAGCCGCAGGTGTTGATCGTCGATGCGCTCACGCCGCATCCGGACCAGGATTCGGGGTCGCTGCGGCTGGTGAACCTCATGCGCCTGTTGCGCGAGGAAGGCGCGCACGTGGTGTTCCTGCCCGCCAATCCGATGCATGACGGCGATGCGACGCGCGTGTTGCAGCAACTCGGCGTGGAATGCTGGCATGCGCCGTTCGTCGGCCGCTTGCCGGCGTGGTTCCGCGAGCACGGGCGTCGCTTCGATACCGTGGTGCTGAGCCGGCATTACGTCGCCAGCGAGTTCCTGCCGCTCGTGCGCAAGCATGCGCCGCAGGCGCGGGTGGTGTTCGACACGGTGGACCTGCACTACCTGCGCGAAGGTCGCGGTGCGGAGCTCGCGAACGACACGGCGCTGAAGCACATCGCGCTGCGTACGCGCGGCCTGGAACTGGACGTGATCGCGCGCAGCGACGCCACCCTGGTCGTCAGCGATGTCGAACGCGCGCTGCTCGGGGTCGATGCGCCCGGCGCGCACGTCGAGGTGTTGTCGAACCTGCACGAGATCGCGGGCATCGGTGCGCCGTTCGCGCAGCGCGCCGATCTCGTGTTCGTCGGTGGTTTCCGTCATCCGCCGAACGTCGATGCGGTGCGGTGGTTCGTCGACACCGTCTTTCCATCGGTCCGCGCGCGTTTGCCGGGCGTGCGTTTCCATTGCATCGGCAGCAACACGCCGGAGGCGATCGCGTCGCTCGCGCTGGTCGATGGCGTCGTCGTGCACGGGCACGTGCCGGACATCGCGCCGTTCATGTGCGGCGCGCGCATCGCGGTGGCGCCGTTGCGGTTCGGCGCGGGCGTGAAGGGCAAGGTGAACCTGAGCATGGCGCACGGGCAGCCGGTCGTCGCCACGTCGTGCGCGGTGGAAGGCATGCATCTGCGCAATGGCGAGGACGTGCTGGTCGCGGACGAGGCGTCGCGGTTCGCCGATGCCGTGGTGCGGCTGTACGAAGACGAAGCATTGTGGACGCGCCTGCGCGACAACGCGCTGGCGAATGTCGAACGGCACTTTTCGCTGGATGCGGGACGCGATGTGGTGCGTCGCGTCTTGCTCGGCAAACCCTAGCGCCTCGACGCCAACCGCAATCGCTCTGCGAATGCGTCGAGCCCTTCCGCATTCGGGTCCTGTGCACGCGCGGACATCAGCGCGCGTTGCGCAGTCGCGACTTCGCCTGCGCCCAGCCGTTCCTGCCCGACAGCGATCCAGCGCAGTGCCAGGCGGTTGCGGGACTGCAGGACGCTCGCGGTGCTGTCGCCGAGTTGGTCGCGCGCATCGAGGCAGCCTTCCGCGCGGACGAGGCGATTCGCGCGCAACGAATCGTCGAAGCAGCTGCGCGCGGCGGGCAGGAGGCGGGCTTGCGCGGCGCGGACGGACGGGTCGTCGGGAGCGAGTGCGCGGGCGCGGCGGATCTGGTCGTAGGCGCTGTCGCCGGGAGGCGTGAGCAGATCTCCGCGGGCTTCGGACACCGCCGCGCCGGCGAGGAGGCGGCGGACTTCGGCCATCCGGCCGGGCGACGCGGCGCGTGGCGGCGGCAGGCGGTCGCCGCGTGCGCGCGATTGCGCGAGGTGACGTTCGGCGTCGGCGATCGCGGGCGATTTCGGGTCGATCATGCGCGCGAG
>NZ_JRKJ01000018.1 GCF_000770795.1 Lysobacter dokdonensis DS-58
GAAACCCGCCGCAAGGCGGGTTTCTTTTTGGGCGAAGGGACGCCACCGCCGGTTATCCTTCGCGACATTCGACCCAAGCGACGCACCATGCCCGCACTCGCCTCCAGCCTCGATCCCCGTTCGCAGGACTTCCAGGACAACGTCGCGTATCACCGCGCGTTGGTCGAAGAACTCGATGCGCGACTGCAGCGCGCGGCCGAAGGCGGCGGCGCGAAGGCGCGCGACAAGCACACCGAGCGCGGCAAGTTGCTGGTGCGCGACCGCATCACCGCCCTGCTCGACCCCGGCTCGCCGTTCCTTGAAATCGCACCGCTCGCCGCCGAAGGCATGTACGACGGCGCGGCGCCCGCCGCGGGCATCGTCGCCGGCATCGGCCGCGTGCATGGGCAGGAAGTGGTGATCGTCGCCAACGACGCGACGGTCAAGGGCGGCACGTATTTCCCGATGACGGTGAAGAAGCACCTGCGCGCGCAGGAAGTCGCGCGCGAGAACAAGTTGCCGTGCGTGTACCTCGTCGACTCGGGCGGCGCGTTCCTGCCGTTGCAGGACGAGGTCTTCCCGGACAAGGAACACTTCGGCCGCATCTTCTACAACCAGGCGCGGCTGAGCGCGGAAAACATCCCGCAGATCGCCGTGGTCATGGGCTCGTGCACCGCGGGCGGCGCGTACGTGCCGGCGATGTGCGATGAGTCGATCATCGTGCGCGAGCAAGGCACGATCTTCCTCGGCGGCCCGCCGCTGGTGAAGGCCGCCACCGGCGAAGTCGTCGATGCCGAATCGCTCGGCGGCGCGGACGTGCATACGTCGGTGTCGGGCGTGGCGGATCATTTCGCCGAAGACGACCGCGATGCCTTGCAGATCGCGCGCAACCTCGTCGCGCATCTCAACCGCAGCAAGACCGTGCCCGTCGCCACGCAACCGGCGCGCGAGCCGTTGTTCGCCAGCGAGGAGTTGTATGGCATCGTGCCGAAGGACACGCGGCGCCCGTTCGACATCCGCGAGGTGATCGCGCGCATCGTCGACGGCAGTGAGTTCCAGGAATTCAAGGCGCGCTACGGCAAGACGCTGGTGTGCGGCTTCGCGCACATCCACGGTTATCCGGTCGGCATCATCGCCAACAACGGCATCCTGTTTTCCGAGAGCGCGCTCAAGGGCGCGCACTTCATCGAACTGTGCAACCAGCGCGACATCCCGCTGGTGTTCCTGCAGAACATCACCGGCTTCATGGTCGGCCGCAAGTACGAGAACGCGGGCATCGCGAAGGACGGCGCGAAGATGGTGACGGCGGTTGCGTGTTCGCACGTGCCGAAGTTCACCGTCGTCATCGGCGGCAGCTTCGGCGCGGGCAATTACGCGATGTGCGGCCGCGCGTACGGCGGGCGCTTCCTGTGGATGTGGCCCAACGCGCGCATCAGCGTGATGGGCGGCGAACAGGCGGCGAGCGTGCTCTCCACGGTGAAGCGCGACGGCATCGAAGCCGCGGGCAAGACGTGGTCGCCCGAAGAGGAAGAAGGCTTCAAGGCGCCGATCCGCGACCAGTACGAATCGCAGGGCAATCCGTATTACGCAAGTGCGCGCCTGTGGGACGACGGCATCATCGATCCGGCCGATACGCGCCGCGTGCTGGGGCTGGGCCTCGCCGCTGCGCTCAATGCGCCGATCGAGAAGGGCCGATTCGGCATTTTCCGAATGTGATCGATGCACCGATGAATACGGGAAACCGTGAAATCAAGCTGTCCGCTGCCTGAAGAAAGCGCCCTTCGGGGCAGCGTCAAAACCGCGTGACGAGTGCTAGCCTCGACGTTCCCTCAAAGCAGCAGGATTCCGCGCCATGGCCCTTTGGAAAGATCAGGCTCCCGCCAAGCCCGCCACCGGCAACCCGCCTCCGTCGTCGCCGGAACCGGTCCGCATCCAGCCCGAAGCCGTCGCCACGCCGACGCCTGCCGCAACGCCTTCGCCGTCCGCCGCGCCCGCCGCGCGTCCCGTGCGCCAGGTGAGTGAATCGATCATCGCCGCCGACCTCACCATCGAAGGCAAGATCCACGGCACCGGCCACGTGCGCATCGCCGGCCAGTTCAAGGGCGACGTCAACGTCGAAGGCGACCTGACCATCGAGAAGGGCGCCAAGCTCACCGGTGGCGTCAAGGCGCAGAAGATCATCATCGCGGGCGAACTCGACGGCAACGTCGAATCCGCGCAGCGCGTCGAGCTGCTCGAAAGCGGCGTGCTCAACGGCGACCTCAAGGCCACCTCGTTCACCGTCGCCGCCGGCTCGCGCATGCGCGGTTCGGTCGAATTCGGCTTCGGCGACAAGGCCGACCGCAAGGGCGACGAAGCCTGAGCATGAGCGTTGCCGCGCGACCAGGCACGCCAGGCGCCACGCGCACCTGTCCGCACTGCAAGGCGACGATCCTCGAAAGCGCCAGCGTGTGCCCCGCCTGCCGGGGCCACCTGCGTTACGACGACGCGGCGATCGCGCGCGCGAAAACCGCGATCCAGCCGCTGCAGATCGAAGGCACGATCTCGCCCCCGGATGGCGACACCATCTACGAATACTCGATGGTGTTGTCGATCAAGAACGACCGCGGCGAGGAAGTCGCCAGGCAAGTGGTCGGCGTGGGCGCGTTGCAGCCCGATGAGAAGCGCACGTTCTCGGTGTTCGTCGAGATGACCGAGGCGACGGGGGCGAAGGCGAAGCGGCGACACTAGTCAGTGCGACGAGCACCCGTCGCAACTGCCGCACCCATCCGCCGGCTTCACCGCCGGCGCGATCCAGACGCCCACCTTCCGCATCCACTGCGGGCGCGATTGCCGCACCAGCGGCACCGCGCACGCGACGCGCAACTTACGCACGCCCGCGGGCCAGCGCGAATTGAGCACGTACACGCCACTCGCGGCGACGGCGATGCCGACCGCGACGTACTGGATGGCGACCCCTGCGTGCATCAGCCGCCTCCCAACGCGACGGCGACCTGATAGGTCACCAACGAGGCGAGATACGCCAGCGCGAACAGATATCCCGCGCTGATCGCCATCTGCTTCCACGACCCGGTTTCGCGCTTGATGGTGGCCAGCGTCGACAGGCACTGCGGCGCGTAGATGTACCAGACGAGCAGCGACAACGCGGTGGCCAGTGACCAACCGCTCGCGATGATCGGCGAGAGCGCCGCGCTCGCCGCCGCATCGTCGGCGGCCTGCAACGCGTAGACGGTGGCGAGCGACGACACCGCCACTTCGCGCGCCGCCAGGCCCGGGATCAGCGCGATGCAGATCTGCCAGTTGAAGCCGATCGGCGAGAACACCGTCTGCATCGCGCGGCCGATGTGGCCGGCGAAACTGTTGGTGACATCCGTACCGCCGTGCGGGAAATACAGCAGCACCCACAGCAGCACCGTCATCGCCAGGATGATGCCGCCCACGCGCTTGAGGAAGATCATCGCGCGTTCCCACAGGCCGAGCACGAGGTCGCGCGGATGCGGCATGCGGTAGGACGGTAGCTCGAGCATCAGCGGATGCTCGCTCTTGTCGCGACGCCACTTCTTCATCACCCACGCTACTGCGAGCGCGCTGAGGATGCCGGCGGCGTAGAGCGCGAACAGCACCAGCCCCTGCTGGTTGAACCAGCCGATCTTCTTCGCGGGAATGAACGCGCCGATCAGCAACGCATACACCGGCAGGCGCGCCGAGCACGTCATCAACGGCGCGACGATGATCGTCGCCAGTCGATCGCGCGGATCCTGGATCGAGCGCGTCGCCATGATCCCGGGGATCGCGCACGCGAACGACGACAGCAGCGGAATGAACGAACGGCCCGACAAGCCCGCCTTCGCCATCGTGCGATCCAGCAGGAACGCCGCGCGGGGCAGATAGCCGGATTCCTCGAGCGCGAGGATGAAGAGGAACAGGATGAGGATCTGCGGCAGGAACACGATCACGCCGCCGACGCCCGAGATGATGCCGTCGGCGAGCAGGCTGTTGAGCGGGCCGGCGGGGAGCGTCGTGCGCGCCCATTCGGCGAGCCACGACGTGCCGGCGTCGATGCCGTCCATCAACGGCGTCGCCCACGCGTACACGGCCTGGAAGATCAGGAACATCACCAGGCCCAGCGCGACGAGCCCGAAGACCGGATGCAGCAACCAGCGATCCAGCGCATCGTCGATTTCCGCCGTGCGGCGCGGCATCGTCACCGCGAGCGACAGCAGGCGGCGCGTTTCGGCATGCAGCGCATCGGGATCGACATCCGCCGCCGTCGACGCGACGCCCTGCGCGTTCGGCGACATCGAATCGAGCATCGACACCAGCGCACGCGCGCCATCGCGGCGCACGGCGATCGTCGGCACGACCGGCACGCCGAGTTCGCGCTCCAACGCGGGCAGGTCGACTTCGATGCCGCGACGCTTCGCCGCGTCCATCATGTTCACCGCGAGCACCATCGGCCGGCCGAGCGCGCGCACTTCGAGCGCGAAGCGCAGGTGGAGGCGCAGGTTGGTGGCATCGACGACGCACACGATCACGTCGGGCGCCGGTTCGCCGGGATAGAAGCCGCGGCACAGGTCCCGCGTGATCGCTTCGTCCAGGCTCGCCGCGTGCAGGCTATAGGCGCCCGGCAGATCGAGCAACGCGTACGAGCGGCCCGACGGCGCGTGGAAGCGGCCTTCCTTGCGCTCGACGGTGACGCCGGCGTAATTGGCGACCTTCTGCCGGCTGCCCGTCAGCAGGTTGAACAGCGCCGTCTTCCCGCAGTTGGGATTGCCGACGAGCGCCACGCGCAGCGGCGTTGCGAGCGCGGCGCTCACGCCAGGGCCTCGTCGCGGCGCACGACGATGCGATCGGCTTCCGCGCGGCGCAGGGCGAAGCGTGTAAATCCGACCTGCACCAGCAAGGGCTCGGCGCCGAGCGGACCGGCGGCCAACACCTCGACGGCCTCGCCCGCGACAAAGCCGAGTTCGCGCAAACGGCGCGCGATGGCGTCGTTGGGCGCATGGTCTTCGACGCGTTCGACGGCGGCGGCGATGCGGCGCGGCAGGTCGGTCAGCCTCACGGGGCGGGCATCCGGGCAAATAGGAATTGTTCTCAAGAATACCACTGGTGCGGGCCGGCTTATCATTCGGCCTCTTTCCCGGACGGACGGCCCGATGCGCGACAGTTTGCAGTTGCTCCGCGAGGGCGCCCTCGCCCGCCTGCGCCTGGCCCGGCCGCAGCTGCACAACGCGTTCGACGCCGCCCTCATCGCGGACCTGACGGAGACCTTGGCCGAAGTCGGGGCCGACGCCTCCGTCCGCGTTCTCGTACTCGAAGGCGAAGGCGCTTCCTTCTCCGCCGGCGCCGACCTGAACTGGATGCGCGGCATGGCCGCGGCCAGCGAGGAGGACAACCGCGCAGACTCGCTGAACCTCGCGCGCCTGATGCGCACGCTCGACGAACTCCCGAAGCCGACCATCGCCCGCGTCCACGGCGCGGCCTTCGGCGGCGGCGTGGGCCTGGTCGCCTGCTGCGACATCGCGATCGCCACCGCCAACGCCACCTTCGGCCTGACCGAAGCCCGCCTCGGCCTCCTGCCCGCCGTCATCTCGCCCTACGTGATCGCCGCCATCGGGCCGCGCCAGGCGCGGCGGTGGTTCGCAACGGCGGAACGGTTCGATGCGACCGAAGCGCACCGCATCGGCCTCGTGCACCAGGTCGTCGCCGACGAGATCGCGCTCGACCACGCGGTGCGCCAACAGGTCGAACTGCTGATGCAGGCCGGCCCGGTGGCCGCCTCCACCGCGAAGGCGCTCGTGCGCCGCATTGCGAACCCGCACGCCGCCCACACCCTCGATACGGAGAATGCGGCGCTCATCGCCGGGCTCCGCGTCTCGCCCGAAGGCCAGGAAGGCCTCGCGGCATTCCTCGACAAGCGCAAACCCGCCTGGACTCAACACTGATGTTCGATACGGTCCTCATCGCCAACCGCGGCGAAATCGCCTGCCGCGTGATCCGCACCTGCCGTCGCCTCGGCATCCGCACCATCGCGGTGTTCTCCGAAGCCGACGCCGATGCGCAGCACGTGCGCCTGGCCGACGCCGCGTATCCGATCGGCGGTCCGCGTCCGCAGGACAGCTACCTGCGTGGCGAGGCGATCATCGAGGTCGCCAAACAATCCGGCGCGCAGGCGATCCACCCCGGCTACGGGTTCCTGAGCGAGAACGCCGACTTCGCCGATGCGGTTGAAGCCGCGGGCATCACCTTCATCGGCCCGAAGGCCGCCTCGATGCGCCGCATGGGAAGCAAGGCGGGCGCGAAGGAACTGATGCAGGCGGCGCACGTGCCCGTCGTCCCCGGCTACACCGGCGCTGATCAAGCGCCCGACCTGCTCGCGCGCGAAGCGGCGCGCATCGGCTTCCCGCTGATGATCAAGGCGGCGCACGGCGGCGGTGGCAAGGGCATGCGCATCGTGCGCGTGCTCGACGAATTCCTCCCCGCCCTCGAATCCTGCCAGCGCGAAGCCCGCAACGCCTTCGGCCGCGACCGCGTGCTGCTCGAACGTTACGTCACGCGCCCGCGCCACATCGAAATCCAGGTCTTCGCCGACACGCACGGCAACACGCTGCACCTCAACGAACGCGAGTGCTCCGCGCAGCGCCGCTACCAGAAGGTGCTCGAGGAATCGCCGTCGGTGATCCTCTCGCCCGCGATGCGCAAGCAGATGGGCGATGCCGCCGTCGCCGCGGCGCAGGCGATCGACTACGTCAACGCCGGCACGGTCGAATTCATCGTCGAGTCCGACGAAAGCGGCACGCCGACCGGTTTCTACTTCATGGAAATCAACACGCGCCTGCAGGTCGAACACCCGGTCACCGAACTGGTGACGGGCCTGGACCTCGTCGAATGGCAATTGCGCGTCGCGGCGGGCGAACCGCTGCCGCTCGCGCAGGACGCGATCCGCCAGGACGGCCACGCCATCGAAGTGCGCCTGTATGCCGAAGACCCGGAAGCCGGCTTCCTGCCGGGCTCGGGCAAGCTCGAACGCCTGCGCCTGCCGGAGACGAACGCGCACGTACGCATCGATTCGGGCGTCATCGCCGGCGACACGGTGACGATCTTCTACGACCCGATGATCGCCAAGCTCATCGTGCACGACGCCGATCGCGCCTCGGCGCTGGCCCGCATGCGCGATGCGCTGTCGCAATGCGAGATCGGCGGGCCGAAGTCGAACATCGAATTCCTCGAACGCCTCGTCCGGCATCCGGCAGTGGTCAACGGCACCATCGACACCGCGTATCTCGATCGCCACCTCGACGAATTCATGCCGCAGGCCGAAGTCGACCGCGGCCTGCTGCTCGCCGCCGCGACCGCGCAATTGCTGTCGCAGGAAGGCGCCGCGCGCGACGCGGCCGCCGCATCGACCGATCCGACCTCGCCCTGGGCCATCGCCGACGGCTGGCGCCTCGGGCACGCGGGCAAGCGCGACCTCGCCTTCCTGCATCGCGGCGATCGGCTGCTGGTCTCCGCACATGGCAGCGGCGGGAACTACCGCATCGAGCACGACGGGGCCACGCACGACGTCGCCGGCGCCCGCCTGTCCGACGGCGAGCTGAGCGCGCGCTTCGACGGTGAGAGCCGCCGATTCACCATCGACCTCGACGCCCAGCGCACGGTCGCGCACGACGGCCAGCGCCGCCTGCGCCTGGAGCCGGTCGGGGTGTATCGTCGGGATGCGGGTGCGTCCGGCGATGGCGGCAACCGTGTCCTCGCACCGATGCCCGGCCGCGTTGTCGTCGTGAAGGCGCGCGCGGGCGACGAGGTCCGCGCCGGCGAGGAGGTCCTGGTGATCGAAGCGATGAAGATGGAACTGAGCCTCAAGGCGCCGCGCGACGGGCGCATCGGCGAAGTGCGTGCGGCCGCCGGCGATTTCGTCGACGCCGACGCCGTCCTCGTGACGCTGGAAACCTGAGCCCATGTCCGACGTCGTGCGCATCGTCGAAGTCGGCCCGCGCGACGGGCTGCAGAACGAGAAGACGCTGATTCCCACGCCGGCGAAGATCGAGCTGATCGATCGCCTGACGGCCACCGGTTTGTCGACGATCGAAGCCACGAGTTTCGTCAGCCCCAAGTGGGTGCCGCAACTCGCCGACGCCGCCGACGTGTTCGCCGGCATCACGCGCAAGCATGGCGTGCGCTATCCGGTGCTGGTGCCGAACGAACAGGGCTACGACCGTGCGCGCAGCGTCGGCGCCGACGAAGTCGCGGTGTTCACCGCCGCATCGGAAGCCTTCAACCAGAAGAACATCAACGCGACGATCGACGAATCGATCGAGCGTTTCCGCCCCGTGCTCGAGCGCGCGAACCGCGATGGCGTTCGCGTGCGCGGCTACGTCTCCACGGTGCTCGGCTGCCCGTACCAGGGCGAAGTCCCCGTCGCGGACGTCGTGCGCGTCGCCAAGCGCATGCATGACTTGGGCTGTTACGAGATCTCGCTCGGCGACACCATCGGCGTCGGCACGCCCGCCAAGGCGCGCGCGATGTTGCGCGCGGTGGCGCAGGAAGTGCCGATGCACGCGCTCGCCGTGCATTTCCACGACACCTACGGGCAAGCGCTGCCGAACCTGCTCGCGTGCCTCGAAGAAGGCGTCCGCGTCGCCGATGCGTCGGTCTCCGGCACCGGTGGCTGCCCGTACGCGAAGGGCGCGAGCGGCAACGTCGCCACAGAGGACGTCGTGTACATGCTGCACGGCATGGGCATGCAGACTGGCGTCGACCTCGACAGACTCGTCGACACCGGCCGCTGGCTCGCCGCATTGCTGGGGCGCGCCAGCAGCAGCAAGGTCACGCAAGCGCGGGCCGCTGCGTGAAGGACGACGCGCTCCGCCGGAAGCTTGCCGATGCGGAGGCCGCGCTCCAGGCCGCCAACGCGGCGCTCGAAGTGGAACGCAATCGGTTCCGCGCCTTGTTCGACGCAGTGCCCGACCCCGTCAGCATTCTCGACTGGGAAGGCACCGTGCTCGACCTCAACAAGGCGGGCATCGCGGCCTACAACCGCCCGCGCACCGACATCGTCGGCAAGAACATCGACACGCTCAATCCCGACCTCCCGCGCGACCACCTCGCGCCGGTGTGGGAAGTGCTCAATCGCGGCGGGACGTACGTCGTGGAAGTCACCAACATGCGCGCCGACGGCACGCGCTTCCCCGTCGAAGTGCACTCGGCCGGGTTCAGCGATGGCGGCGAGACGCGGATCGTCGCCGTCGCGCGCGACCTCAGCAAACGCCACGAAGCCGAAGTCCGCTATCGCGAACTGATGGAAGTCATCGACAAGGGCATCCTCGTGCGCAAGGCCGACGGCCGCGTGGCGTACGCCAACCCCGCCGCGATGCGCATCCTCGATATCCCGAAGGGCGCAAGCCTGGAAAAGGAACTCGCGCTCGACCACTGGCGCATCTTCGACGAACACGGCCAGGAACTCGACGACCAGGAACTGCCCTCCTTCCGCGCCCTGCGCACGGGCACGATTTCGCCGAGCACGGTGCTGGGGTTCCTCAACCTCAACACGCGCCGGTTGGTGTGGCTGTCGATCACGTCGGTGCCCCAATTCGCGCCGGGGCAGGATCATCCGCAACAGGTGCTGTCGCTGTTCTCCGATGTCACCGCGTTCAAGCGCGACATCACGCTGTTCGATCGCGTGCAGGACCTCGCGCACGTCGGCGGCTGGGAATGGGACGCCAACAGCGAGCACGTCTATCTCACCGGCGAGGCGCAGCGCATGCTCGGCCTGGCGCGCGCGTCGGCGAGCATCAGCGAACTGCAGGCGTGCCTGCGCGAAACCGAACGCAAGCGCTTCCACGATGCGCTGACGCGCGCGGTGGAGCACGGCGAAGGCTTCGAGATGGACTTGCAGGGCATCCGCGCCGACGGCCATACGCTGTGGATCCGCATCATCGGTGAATCCGAGGCCGCCGATCCCACCGGCACGCGCCTGACCGGCACGTTCCAGGACATCACCGAAACCAAGCAGGCCGAAGAAACCCTGCGCGTGCAGGCGCGCACCGACCCGCTAACGATGCTGCTCAATCGCGACGCGGTGCTGGAAGAACTGGAGGCGCGGCTGTCGGACCGCTCGCACAGCGACGTCGCCGTGCTCTACATCGACCTCGACCGCTTCAAGGTCGTCAACGATGTCCTCGGCCACGCGGCCGGCGACCAGGTGATCGCAAGCGCCGCGCGTCGCATCCAGCGCGCGGTGGCCACCGAAGGCCTGATCGCCCGCTTCGGCGGCGACGAATTCCTCGTCGTCTGCCAGACCGGCGACGACCCCGAACGTCCGCAACGCCTCGCCGCATCCATCCTCGACGCCTTCGGTGACGCCTTCCGCATGGCGGGAGAAGAATTCACGATCACCGCGAGCGTCGGCATCGCGCGCGCGCCGGAGCACGGCGATCGGCCGCAGCTGCTGATCCAGAACGCCGACGTCGCGATGTACGACAGCAAGCGCCGCGCGCGCAACGGCTGGCAGGATTTCAGCGCCGCACTGGCCGAGCAGCAACAGCAGCGCCTGCAGATGGAGACGCACTTGCGGCGTGCGGTGGACAACCGCGAGTTCAAGCTGGTCTACCAGCCGCAGGTCGAACTCGCCACGGGGCGCATCATCGGCGCGGAGGCGCTGATCCGCTGGCGCAACGACACGCTCGGCGAAATGCGGCCGGATCACTTCATCGGACATGCGGAGAACACCGGCGACATCGTGCGCATCGGTGGTTGGGTGCTGCGCGAGGCGTGCCAGCAGATGCGGCGCTGGCGCGACGAAGGCCTGCCGATCGAGCGCGTCGCGGTGAACGTGTCGTATCGCCAGTTCCTCGCCGAGGATCTCGCGGAAACCGTCTCCGAAGCGCTGGCAAGCGCGGGCCTGCCCGGCGACGCGCTCGAACTCGAATTCACCGAGCGCGTGCTGATCGAAGACGCGCCCGACACGCTGACCACGTTCGCCGGCCTGCGCATGTTGGGCGTGTTGTTGAGCATCGACGATTTCGGCGAAGGCTACAGCGCGCTCAACTATCTGCGCCGCCTGCCGATCCACGGCCTGAAATTGAGCCAGCAGTTCCTGACCGGCGTCCCGCACAACACCTCGGACGTCGCGATCTGCCAGGCCGTCGCCGGCATCGCACAGAGCCTCGGGCTCGGCCTGGTGGCCGAAGGCGTCGAGAACGACGCGCAACGCCAGTTCCTCATTCGCCTGGGCGTGAAGATCGGCCAAGGCTTCCTGTTCGCACCGGGCCTGACGCCCGACGAACTCGCATTGCGCATCGCGCACCATGAACCTTCGAGAGCCCATGCCTGACGTGTCCGTTCGCCTCATCCACGCGCGCGACGATGCGCGCATGGCGGAAATCATCCGCACCGTGATGCCGGAGTTCGGCGCGTGCGGCGCGGGGTTCGCGATCAACGATCCGGAAGTCGACTGGATGAGCCGTGCGTACGCGCAGCCGCGAAGCGCGTACTGGGTGGTCGAGCGCGATGGCGTCGTCGAGGGCGGCGGCGGTGTCGCACCGCTGGAAGGCGGCGACCCCGACACGTGCGAGCTGCGCAAGATGTACTTCCTGCCGACGTTGCGCGGCCTCGGCGCGGGCGCGGAAGTGATGCGCCTGTCGCTCGACACCGCGCGCCAATTCGGTTTCAAGCGTTGCTACCTCGAAACGCTCTCCGGCATGGATGCGGCGATGAAGTTGTACGAGCGCACCGGTTTCAAGCGCATCGACGCACCGATGGGCGATACCGGCCACGGCGGCTGCAACACGTTCTACCTGCTGGAGCTGTGACGATGCGTCGGATGCTCGCTGCATTGCTGGCGTTCGCGACGGTGCAAGCCTTCGCCGCCGATGCACCGAAACCGGCGTACCTGCTGCAGCCCGATCGCGTGTGGACGGGCGAAGGCGCATCGCACGCCGGATGGGCGGTGCTGGTGCGCGATGGCGCGATCGTTGCGGTCGGTGATGCATCGAAGATCGACGCCCCGGCGGACGTGCAACGCATCGCCCTGCCCGGCACCACGCTGGTGCCCGGGCTGATCGACCTGCATTCGCACGTCTTCCTGCATCCGTACAACGAAACGCTCTGGAACGACCAGGTGCTGAAGGAACCGACGGCCGAACGCGTGTTGCGCGCGGCGCGCCACGCGCACGACACCTTGCAGGCCGGCTGGACCACGCTGCGCGACCTCGGCACCGAAGGCGCGAACTACGACGACGTCGCGGTGAAGCACGCGATCGAGAAAGGATTGATCGACGGCCCGCGGTTGTTCGTCGCCACCAAGGCGATCGTCGCCACCGCGAGCTACGGGCCCGGCCCGCGCGGATTCCGCGACGACCTCGACCTGCCGCGCGGCGCGCAGGAAGTCAGTGGCGTCGACGCCGGCATCGCCGTCGTGCGCGACCAGGCGGGACACGGCGCGGATTGGATCAAGTTGTACGGCGACTTCCGCGTCGGCTCCGATGGCGGCATGCGCCCGACATTCACCTCGGCGGAACTGAAGGCGATGATCGACGCCGCGCATCTCTCCGGCCGTCCCGTCGCGGTACATGCGATGACCGACGAGGCGGTGCGCATGGCGGTGGACGCCGGCGCCGACACAATCGAACACGGATACGAAGTGTCGGAAGCCACGTTCCGTCGAATGAAGGAGCGCAACGTCGCGTGGCTGCCCACGCTCACGGCGACCGAGGCCTACGGCGAATACTTCGAACATTACGTGCCGGGCCAATCCGGACCGACGCAGGAAATGCGCGACGTCGCGGCGGCCTTCGCCCGCGCGCGCAAGGCCGGCGCGACGATCGCCTGCGGCAGCGACGTCGGCGTGTTCGCGCACGGCACCAACTATCGCGAACCCGAATGGCTCGTGCGCCTGGGCATGACCCCGGCCGAAGCGATGGCCGCGTGCACGACCGTGGCCGCGAAGGTGCTTCGCCAGGATGCGACGTTCGGCGCGATCCGCGTGGGCCTGCGCGCCGACCTGGCCGCATTCACGGGCGACCCGACGCAAGACATCGGGGCGCTGCGGCACCCGGTGTTCGTCATGAAGGACGGCACGGTCGCCCGCGCCCCTTAGGGTAAAATCCCGCTTCTTTTCCGCCCGCAGGGACTCCCCCATGCAGCTCTCCTCCACCCGCGCCCTGATCACCGGCGGCGTCTCCGGCCTCGGCTTCGCAGTCGCGCAGCACCTGGTCGCCAACGGCGCGAAGGTCGCGCTGTTCGACGTCAACGAAGAGAAGGGTGCCGCCGCCGTCGCGCAACTCGGCGCAGGCAACGCGCAGTTCTTCAAGACCGACGTCAGCGACGAGGCGGGCGTGGTCGCCAACGTCGCCGCCGCGAAGGACTTCCTCGGTGGCCTCAACGCCGCGATCAACTGCGCCGGCATCCTCGGCGCGGGCCGCGTGCTCGGCAAGGAAGCGCCGATGCCGTTGTCGCAGTTCTCCACCACGGTGATGGTCAACCTCGTCGGCAGCTTCAACGTCGCCAAGGCCGCGGCCAACCTGATGCAGCACAACGACGCCGGCACCGACGGCGAGCGCGGCGTGATCATCAACACCGCATCGGTCGCCGCCTATGAAGGCCAGATCGGCCAGGCCGCGTATTCGGCCTCGAAGGGCGGCGTGGTCGGCATGACGCTGCCGATGGCGCGCGAACTCGCGCGCTTCGGCATCCGCGTGATGACGATCGCCCCGGGCATCTTCTGGACGCCGATGGTCGACGGCATGCCGGAGAACGTGCAGCAGTCGCTCGCTGCCTCGATCCCGTTCCCCTCCCGCCTGGGCAAGCCCGAAGAGTTCGCCGACCTCGTCGCGTACATCCTCGGCAACACCTACCTCAACGGCGAAACCATCCGCCTCGACGGCGCCACGCGCCTCGCACCGAAGTGATCCCATGAAGGCTTACGACATCAAGAAGGGCAACGTCGTCGAACACAACGGCGGCGTGTACCAGATCCGCGACATCGAACGCAGCTCGCCGCAGGGCCGCGGCGGCAACGTGCGCTTCCGCTTCGTCATGTACAGCATCCCGGGCGGCACCAAGCTCGATGCGAGCTTCGACGGCGACGACAACCTGCGCGAAGTCGAGATGAGCCGCCGCGAAGCGACGTATTCGTACAAGGACGGCGATGCGTTCGTGTTCCTCGACGACGAGGACTACACGCCGTACACGCTCGACGCCGACGCGGTCGGCGACGCCGCCGGCTACATCGTCGACGATCTCACTGGCATCTATGTGCAGCTGATCGAAGACGCGCCCGTGGCGATCCAGTTGCCGCAGAGCGTGGCGATGGAAGTGATCGAAACGCCGCCGGAACTCAAGGGCGGCACGGCCACCAAGCGCCCGAAGCCGGCGAAGCTGCAGACCGGCCTGGAAATCATGGTGCCGGAGTACATCGGCAACGGCGAGAAGGTGTGGGTCAATACGACGACGGGCGAGTTCGCGGGTCGCGCCGAGTAAGCCACTTCCGGGCCATCCGCCGGACCGAGTCGTCCATCGACTCGTCGTCCACCAGCGACGCGATCGCACGCCATGCCAGCGCGTGCGATTCGTCGCTGACGACGAACTCCTCGCTCCCATTCGCACGCACGACGTATCGCACGTCGTAATGGACATGCGCCGGCACGCCCTTGTGTTCGGGGATCTCGTGCGCGTCGAGGTCGAAGATCCCGGCCTCGACCGACAAGTCCGACAGCCCCGATTCCTCCTGCGCCTCGGTCAGCGCCACGCGCGCGAAATCGCGCACGCCGTCGGCGTGCCCGCCCAGCTGCAACCAGCGATCGAGCTTGCGATGGTGCGTGAGCAGCACGCGCTCGCCCGTGCGGTCGACCAGCCAGGCCGAGGCGGTGAAGTGGCCCGCCAGCCGCTCGCGCACGAACGGATCCTGCGCATCGTCGAGCAGGGCGAGGAAGCGGCCGACGGTGGCCGCTTCGGCCGGCCAGCGCGCGCGATAGTCGGCCAGCGACAGGCGTGGTGCTTCTCCGGCATTCGGATCGAGGGACATCGGCTGCGGATCATTGGGGGGAAGACGGGATTATCGCCGCCCCCTGACGTTACTTGTGCGCCCGCGCCGCCGCGGGGTATGTTCGCGGGCGGCCCACGCCACCGCCGTTTCCGGCACCCGTGGGGCTCACTAATCAGCTCTCCGGGGAGAACCAAATGCTGTTCTGGCGTGTCAAGCCTCTGGATTTAATCCTGAAGACAGCCGAGAAGAAGGCGCTCAAGCGCCAGCTCGGCGCCTTCCAACTGACGATGCTCGGCATCGGCGCGATCATCGGCACGGGCATCTTCGTGCTGACCGCCGAAGCGGCGCAGAAGGCCGGTCCCGGCATGATGGTGTCGTTCGTGATCGCAGGCTTCGTCTGCGCGGTCGCGGCGCTGTGCTACGCCGAGCTCGCGGCGATGGTGCCCGTCTCCGGCTCCGCCTACACCTACTCCTACGCGGTCCTCGGCGAGTTCGTCGCCTGGCTCGTGGGCTGGGCCCTCATCCTCGAATACGCCGTCGCGGCAAGCGCAGTGTCGGTCGGATGGTCCGGCTACCTGGTCGGCCTGCTCAAACACTCGGTCGGCATCGAGATCCCGGCCGCACTGGCCACCGGCCCCTACGCCGGCGGCATCGTGAACCTCCCGGCGATCTTCATCGGCCTGCTGGTCACCGCGCTGCTGATCCGCGGCACCAAGGAAAGCGCGGTGTTCAACGCCTTCCTGGTGACGGTCAAGGTGCTCGCGCTGTGCGCATTCATCGCGCTGGCGATTCCGGTGATGAAGGACACGAACTTCCACCCGTTCGCGCCTCTGGGCAACGCCGGCATCGTGGGCGCCGCGGCGTCGATCTTCTTCGCGTACGTGGGCTTCGACGCGGTCTCCACCGCCGCCGAGGAAACCAACAATCCGCAGCGCAACATCCCGATCGGCCTGATCGCCTCGCTGGTGGTCTGCACGATCTTCTACCTGCTCGTCGCCGCCGGCGCCATCGGCTCCTACGGTGCGCAGCCGGTGTTCGCCGCGGATGGTTCGCCGCTCTCGCCGGGTTCGCTCGAACTCGCCGCGCGATGCAAGGAACTGGCCGGCGACAACATGCCGCTGGTGTGCTCGAGCGAAGCGCTGGCGCACGTGCTGCGCATGATCGGCCACCCGATGGTCGGCAACCTGCTCGGCCTGGCCGCGTTCATCGCCCTGCCGTCGGTCATCCTGATGATGATCTACGGCCAGACGCGCATCTTCTTCACGATGTCGCGCGACGGCCTGCTGCCGCCGGTGCTGAGCAAGGTGCATCCGCGCTTCAACACCCCGCACATCGTGACCATGATGACGGGCCTGGCGGTCATGATCGCCGCGGCGTTCCTGCCGGTCGGCAAGCTGGCCGACATCTCGAACTCGGGCACGCTGTTCGCGTTCCTCGTGGTCTCGCTGGCGGTCATGATGCTCCGCCGCAGCGATCCGACGCGTCACCGGCCGTTCCGCACCCCGCTGGTGTGGATCATCGCCCCGATGTCGGTCATCGGCTGCATGGTGCTGTTCTGGTACCTGCCGCGCGACGCCAAGCTGGTCTTCCCGATCTGGGCGGCGATCGGCCTGTTCTTCTACTTCATCTACGGCTACCGCAAGAGCCACATGAAGCCGGGCAACGCGCCGGTGGACGATGGCCCGACGCTCGAAGCCGCGCCGGTCTTCCACGAAGGTCCGGAACCGGGCCCGTAAGCGAAGCCACATGGCGACACCGGAACGGCGCGGGCAACCGCGCCGTTTCCTTTTGCGGCAACGGCCCGTTTGCGGCGGCTGAACACGCATTCGGTAAACTCCCCCGCATGAACGCCCCCCTCCCCTTCGACCGCGAAGCGCTGCGGCGCGCGGCCGGCGAGATCGTCGCCAACGTCACCGAACTCGCCGCCCGCGGGTGGACGCCGGCCACCAGCAGCAACTTCTCGCGGCGCATCGATGCGCACCATGCGGCCATCACCGTCTCCGGCCGCGACAAGGGCCGCCTGAGCGACGCCGACATCATGGTCGTCGACCTCGAAGGCCAGCCGGTGGCCACGGAGCACCGCCCCTCCGCGGAAACGCTGTTGCACACGCAGCTCTACAAGCGTTACCCCGAAGTGGGCTGCATCCTGCACACGCATTCGCAGAACCAGACCATCGCCTCGCGATTGTTCGCCGGCGCCGGGCAGATGCGGCTGGACGGCTATGAACTGCTGAAGGCCTTCCGCGGCAACGACACGCACGAAGCCGAAGTGATCGTCCCCGTGCTGCCGAACTCGCAGGACATGCACACGCTGGCCGCGCAGGTGGACTGCCTGCTCGACCGCCAACCGATGTGGGGGTATCTCATCGACGGCCACGGGCTGTACGCCTGGGGCACCGACATGGCCGAAGCGCGCCGCCACCTGGAAGCGTTCGAATTCCTGATCGGCTGCGAACTGGAACTGAGGAAGCTGCAACGATGAGCCGCCTGCGGATTTTCGAAGAAGACCATCCCGACCAGCCGGTCGTCGTCGCGCGCACACTCGAGGAGATCGCGCGCGAACTCGCGCCGATCAACGTGCAGTTCGAGCGGTGGGAAGCTTCGCAGCCCGTCCAGGCTGGCGACTCTCCCGAAACGGTCATGGCCGCCTACAAGGCCGACATCGACCGCCTGGTCTCCGAGCGCGGCTTCAAGACGGTCGATGTCGTGAGCATCGCGCCCGACAACCCGAACCGCGCGGAGATGCGCAAGAAGTTCCTCGACGAGCATTTCCACAAGGAAGACGAGGTGCGTTTCTTCGTCGACGGCTCGGGGCTGTTCACGCTGCACGTCGACGGCCGCGTCTACGAGATGCTGTGCGAGTCCGGGGATCTGATCGCGGTGCCCGATGGCATGACGCATTGGTTCGACATGGGGCCGGAGCCGCGCTTTGTCGCGATCCGGTTCTTCACCGAGCCTGATGGCTGGGTCGGGCATTTCACCGGCACCGACATCGCGCAGAAATTCCCGCGCTACGAGACCGGGCAGGCGCGCGAGTGATGGGCGCGCGCATCCTGACCGACATCGAAGGCACCACCAGCAGCATCTCCTTCGTGCGCGACGTGCTGTTCCCGTACGCGCGCCGCGCGCTGCCGGGCTTCGTGCGCGAACACGGCGACGAGCCGGACGTGCGGCGTTGGCTCGACCAGGTTGCCGTCGAGAACGGCGGCGTGTGCAGCGACGATGTGATCGTCGAAACGCTGCAGGGCTGGATCGACGAAGACCGCAAGCACACCGCGCTCAAGGCCTTGCAGGGCATGGTGTGGGACGCGGGCTACCGCAATGCCGACTTCACGGCGCCCCTGTATCCGGATGTCGCGCCCGCATTGCGGGCATGGCGCGATGCGGGTGTGCCGCTCGCGGTGTATTCGTCGGGCTCGGTGCCCGCGCAGAAGCTGTTGTTCGGGCACACCGATGCGGGCGACCTGACGGGCGTGTTCGACGCGTGGTTCGATACCGCCGTGGGCCACAAGCGCGACGCCGACAGCTACCGCCGCATCGCCGCGGAATACGGCGGGAATGCGGGAGACATCGTGTTCCTGTCCGACATCGTCGAAGAACTGGACGCCGCACGCGAAGCGGGCATGCGCACGGTGTTGCTGGATCGTCGTGCGGATTACCCGACGCCGCGCATGGGTAACGCGGCCAATGGGCACACGCGGGTGGAATCGTTCGCCGACGTCACATTCTAGGGTCGTCGAGACGATACGTCGTCGTGGCCCGCACTTCCCCCCGCCACGTATCGAACGCGCGCACTTCCACCGTGTGCTCACCCACGTCGAGCTTCGTCGGCAATGCCCCGCGCCACAGATGCGTCGACGGATCGGCTTCCGGCGAGCGATCGAACCCGCGCAGCGCCTCCGCCTGATCGTCCAGCACGTTCTCCGCGACCAACCGGGGATCCGGCTGCAGCACGCGCCGCATCGGCATCCAGTCGCCGTCGTCGATGCGATATTCCACGCGCGTGCCCGCGTGGCCCATGTAGACATTCGCGTACACGCCCCACGCCGGATAGGCCCCGCGACGCAACGCCTTCGGCGCATGCAGCCCGATCTGCGTGTCCGCAGCATCGCGCGCCGGATGCCAGGCGAGCGCGTAGCTACCGTCGGCCTTGACGTCGAGCGTCGCGAAGCCGTTCGGCGTGCCGTCGCTCATCGTCGCATCCGGAATGCCTTGCGCATCCGGCACGCCCGACCAGAACGCACCGCAGGCCGCGCCGACGTTGTACTCGTGCAGCGGTTGCGCGCCGTCCCAACCGTCCTTCGCGCCATGGAAGTAGTGCTGCTGGTTGTGCGTATGCGCGCTGAGCAGCAGCACATGCGGGAACGGCCGCAGCAACGCGAACAGGCGCTTGCGATCGGCCGAACGGAACGTCTCCCACCCTTCGACCTGCGAGGTGTCGAAGAACGGAATGTGCGCTGCGACGATCAGCAGCTTGTCGCGCGGCACATCGCGCAGCCAGCGCTCGATCCGGGCGAACTGGTCGTCGCGGATGCCACCGACGTAGCCCGGCGTCTGCTTCGGACGCGCGACGACATCGTCGAGCACGATCACGTTGGCCGCATCGAACTTGCGCAGGTACGTGTCCGCGCCGAACGCCTTGCGGAAACTCCGGAGCGAGGCCGCATCCGATTCCGCCCCCACGTCCATGTCGTGGTTGCCTGGCGCGAACAACACGGGAATCCCGAGCTTCCTCGTCGCCGCCTTGACCCCCGGATACAACGCCGGCTTGTCGTCGACGATGTCGCCGAGCACGATCGTCGCAACGCTGTCCTTCGCCAAAGGCGTCGCAGGCGCGACGATATCGCGCGAGAAGTAATCCACATCGGCGGCCGACTTGGGCTGCGGATCGCCGAAGACCAGGAAGCGTTGATCGCCGTCCGCCGCGATGGCGACGGAACAGACCAGGCACAACAGGGCGATCAGGATCGGGCGCATGGCGCGATCATGCCACGCGGCGTGCGTCGAGCACTGCCTCCATGTCCTTGAGCCCCAGGCCGCGCACGCGCAGCAGCACCAGCAGGTGGAACACCAGGTCGGCGGACTCGCCGAGCAATGCGGCATCGTCCTGCGCTACCGCGGCCAGCGCGGTTTCGACGCCCTCCTCGCCCACCTTCTGCGCGATGCGGCGCACGCCCTCTTCGAACAGGCGCGTCGTGTAACTGCCGGGCGGCCGCGTGGCTTCGCGCGTGCGGATCAGCGCGTCGAGCGCCGCGAGGGGATGGGCCGCCGAATGCGTGAAGCAACTCGCGCTGCCGGTGTGGCACGTCGGGCCCTGCGGTCGCGCGAGCACGAGGATCGAATCGCCGTCGCAATCGGCCGACAACGACACGAGTTCGAGCCAATGGCCTGAGGTTTCACCCTTCGTCCATGCTCGCCCGCGGCTGCGACTGAAGAACGTCACGCGCCCCGTGGCACGCGTGGCCGCCACGGCCGCGGCATCCATGTAGCCGAGCATCAGCACGCGCAATGAATCAGCGTCTTGCACGATGGCCGGCACGAGGCCACCCTGCTTGTCGAAATCGAGGTTCATGCCGCGCGCACCGCGATGCCCCGCGTGGCGAGCGCGCGCTTGAGATCGGCGATCGCGATCGCGCCGGAATGGAAGACGCTGGCCGCGAGTGCCGCATCGACATCCGCCGCATCGAACGCGTCGAAGAAGTGCGCCACGCTTCCCGCACCGCCGGAGGCGACCAACGGAACGCGGCAGATCGCACGCACGGCCTGCAGTTGCGCGATGTCGTAGCCATCGCGCGTGCCGTCGCTGCCCATGCAATTCAGCACGATTTCGCCGGCCCCGCGCTCCTGCGCTTCGCGCACCCAGTCGAGCGTGCGGCGTCCCGGTGCGCGCATCGCGGCCGGATCGCCCGTGTGGCTGCGCACGCGCCATTCGCCGTCTGCCTCGCGCGTGCTGTCGATGCCGACCACCACGCACTGGGTGCCGAACGCGTCCGCCAGTTCGTCGATCAACGCCGGTTGTTCCAGCGCAGGCGTGTTGACGGACACCTTGTCTGCGCCCGCCCGCAACACCGCGCGCGCGGTGGCGACGTCGCGCACGCCGCCCGCCACGCAGAACGGGATGTCGAGTTCGCGTGCGACGCGCGCGACCCATTCGGTCGACACGCTACGGCCCGCGGGGCTCGCGCCGATGTCGTAGAACACCAGTTCGTCCGCACCCGCGTCGCGGTAACGCCTGGCGAGTTCGACGACGTCCCCCATGTCGACGTGGTCGCGGAAGCGCGCCCCTTTGACGACGCGCCCCTCTCGTACATCGAGACACGGAATGATGCGGCGGCTCAACATGCGAGCGCCTCCGCCAGATCGAAGCGGCCTTCGAGCAACGCGCGCCCGAGGATCGCACCACCGCAACCGGCGCCGCGCGCGGCGCGCACGTCGTCCAGGTCGCGCACTCCGCCGGAGACTTGCACGGCGACCGAGGGCGCGCAGGCGCGCAGCGCGGCGTACAACGCCGGGTCGGTTCCGCTGAGCATGCCATCCCGTGCGATGTCGGTGCACAGCAGATGCCGCAGGCCTTGGTCGCGGTAGAAGGACAGCAGGCCGAGTGCGTCGCTGCCCGCGGTCTGCGTCCAGCCGCGCGTGGCCGGGAGCCAGCGTCCGTCTTCCTCGCGCACATCGAGCGCGACGACGATGCGTTCGGCACCGAACCGTTCGATCCATCGCACGACACGTGCCGGAGTCTCAACGGCGAGCGAACCGATCACCACGCGCGCGGCGCCCGCGTCGAGCAGTGCGGCCACGTCGTCCGACGTCCGCACGCCACCACCGGTCTGCACTTGCAGACGGCCTCCATCGGCAATGCGCCGAAGCAACGGCGCCAACGTGTATCCACCGACACGCGCCGCATCGAGGTCGACCAGATGCAGCCACGTCGCGCCCGCATCGGCGAAGGCCATCGCGCGCGCGAGCGGGTCGGCGTCGTAGCGTGTTTCCTGCGCATAGTCGCCTTGACGCAAGCGCACGACGCAGCCGTCGCGCACATCGATCGCCGGGTAGCAGGTGAACCTCATGCGGCCTCCCTGCGCGCGTCGGCGAAGGCGAGGAAGTTGCGGAGGATGCGCGCGCCCACTGTGCCCGATCGCTCGGGATGGAACTGCGTGCCACAGATCGCGCCGCGCCGCACCACTGCGGCGAACGGGCCGCCGTGCGTAGCGCTGGCGATGCACGCATCCGTCACCGGCGCCGCGTAGCCGTGCACGAAGTAGGCTTGCGCATCGGGCGCCAGGCCGGCGAGCAGCGGGTCGCTGTTGCGCGCATCCAATCGGTTCCACCCCATGTGGGGAACGCGAATGCCGGGCGATGGCGCGAGTGCGCGCACGACGCCAGGCAACAGGCCGAGACACTGCGCACCCTGCTCTTCCGAGGCGTCGAACAGGAGTTGCATGCCTAGGCAGATGCCGAGCAACGGGGCATCGAGCTCGGGCAGTGCCGTGTCGAGTCCGCGGGCGCGCAGCAGTCGCATCGCGGTGCCCGCAGCGCCCACGCCGGGCAGGATCACCGCACGCGCGTCGCGCAGGCCGTCGGCGTCGCGCACGATCCGCACGTCGGCGCCGAGGCGCTCCAGCGCGATGCGCACGGAGCCGAGGTTCGCGCCCCCCGCATCGATGAGCGCGATCACAGCGTGCCCTTCGTGCTGGGAAGCGAGCCGTCGACCCGCGCGATCGCCTGCCGCAATGCGCGCCCGACGGACTTGAAGCACGCTTCGATCTTGTGGTGGTCGTTGTCGCCGCGCACCTGCAAGTGCAGGTTCAGACCCGCGCCTTCGCACAGCGAGCGGAACAGGTGCGGCACGAGTTCCGTCGGCAATCCGCCGACCTGCTCGCGCGCGAACGCGCCTTCGAACACGAACACCGGTCGCCCCGACCAATCGAGCGCGGCGGTGGCCAGCGCTTCGTCCATCGGCAACATGAAGCCGTAACGCGCGATGCCGCGCTTGTCGCCGACCGCTTCGCGCAAGGCCTGCCCCAACGCAAGCGCGCAATCCTCCACGGTGTGGTGCTCGTCGATGCGCAGGTCGCCTTCGCATCGCAGCGCCAGCGCGAATCCACCGTGCTTGCCGAGCTGCTCCAGCATGTGGTCGAAGAAGCCCAGCCCGGTGGACACGTCCGGATCCCGCGCGGTGTCGAGGTCCACCTCTACCGCGATGCGCGTCTCCTTCGTCTCGCGCACCACGCGCGCGGTGCGCGAACTCCCCAACAGGGAATCGGCGACCATCGGCCAGGTCGCATCGCCGCCGAACTGCGGCGTGCGCAACTGGAACCCGCGGATGCCCAGATTGCGCGCGAACTGCACGTCCGTCTCGCGATCGCCGACCATCGCCGAACGCGCCCAGTCGATCGACCGGTCCTGCAACAGGGGCACGACCAGACCGATGTTGGGCTTGCGCGTCGGCAGGTTGTCCGCCGGGAAGCTGCGGTCGACGAGGATCTCGCGGAAGACGATGCCCTGGCTTTCCAGAACCTGCAGCATCAGTCGTTGCGGACCGTCGAATGCGGCTTGCGGGAATGCATCGGTCCCCAACCCGTCCTGGTTGGTCACCATCACGAAGGCGTAGCCCGAATCGCGCAGCCGCAGCAGCGCGGGAATGCAATCGCGCACGAAACGCACCTTGTCGAGGCGATCCACCTGGAAGTCGGCGGGTTCCTCGATCAGCGTGCCGTCGCGGTCGATGAACAGGATCGGCGTCATGCGAGGGCTCCGCGCAGCGCGGCGAGGAGGCGCGCGTTCTCATCGGCGGTGCCGATGGTGATGCGCAGCGCATCGTGCAATCGCGGCATCGCGCGCATGTCGCGGACGACGATGCCGGCATTGCACAGGGCGCGCCACGCGCCTTCGGCATCGGCGAAGCGCACGAGCAGGAAGTTGGCCTGCGAGGGATAGACACGGCGAACGCCGGGGAGCATGCGCAGCGATTCGCGCAGGCGGTCGCGCGCCTGTTTGGTCGCGGTGATGCGCGATGCCGTTGTTTCGAGTGAGGTCGGCGACAGCGCGGCGACCGCGACCTCCGCACTGCTCGCGGGAATGGGATACGGCGCCTGGCAGCGGCGCAACGCTGCGATCACGTCGGGATCGGCGATGGCGCAGCCGATGCGCGCGCCCGCGAGGGCGTGCGCCTTTGACAGCGTGCGCAGCACGACCAGGTTGCGCAGCGCGGCGACCTCGCGCACGAGCGCAGGCGCCTCGGCGAACTCGACATACGCCTCGTCGACGATCACGAGCGCGCGACCATCGAGGCGACGCGCGAGGCCGACCACGGCTTCTCGTGGCGCAACGCCGCCGGCCGGATTGCCGGGCGAGCACAGGAACACGAGTTTCGCGTGGAGTGCCACGGCGGCCTGCGCGACCGCGTCGAAGTCGATGCGGAAATCCTCGCCGTCGTCGAACAACGGGGCCTCGACCACCCGCGCGCCGTGCAACCGTGCGGACACCGCATACATGCCGAAGACCGGCGGCGTCGCGAGCACGGCGTCGCGCGAGGGCGCGCAGAACGCACGCACGAGCAGATCGATCGCCTCGTCGCTGCCGCGACCGACCAGCAGGCGCGCCGGATCGCAGCCATACAGACGCGCAAGACGCGCGACGAGCCCCTCGGGCTGCGGCGACGGATAACGGCGCACCGCACCGGAAGGATCGGCGCTGCTCCGGTCGCAGGCTTCGTTCGCGTTGAGCCACGCGTCGCCGCGCACCGACTCGCTGCGCGCGGAACGATAGCCGACGAAACCATGCAGGTCCTCGCGCATCAGCAGCAGGGGGTCGCTGGAACGGAACGCGTTCATGCGCATTCCAGCCGCACATCGATGGCGCGCGCATGCGCCTCCAGCCCTTCGGCGCGCGCGAGCGTCGTCGCCGTCGCGCCGATGGCGGCGAGCCCCGCCCGATTCGCCGACTGCACGCTGATCGCGACCTGGAAGCTCGCGACGGACAAGCCGCTGATGGCACGCGCGGCCCCGCCGGTCGGCAGCACGTGATTCGTGCCACTGCAGTAATCGCCGATGGCTTCGGGCGCGAAGCCGCCGAGGAACACCGAACCCGCCGCGTGGACACGCGGCAACCAGGCGCGCGGCGCCTCCACGGACAGGATCAGGTGTTCCGGCGCGTAGTCGTTGCTGACGTCGAAGGCGTCGGCCAACGTCGGCACACGGATCGCGCGCGATTGCGCGAGCGCGGCGGCGGCGATCGCACGGCGTGGCAGCGAGGCGAGTTGCGCTTCGAGTGCCGTTGCGACCGAATCGATAAACCCCGTGTCGTCGCTCACGAGGATCACTTGCGAATCCGCGCCGTGCTCGGCCTGCGACAACAGATCGGCGGCAACGAAGCGCGGATCGGCCGACGCATCGGCGATCACCAGCACTTCTGACGGCCCCGCGGGCATGTCGATCGCGGGCCCGTCGCCGGCCATCGAAACAAGTCGCTTGGCCTCCGTCACGAAGGCGTTGCCCGGGCCGAACAACTTGTCGCAGCGCGGAATCGACGCGGTTCCGAAGGCCATCCCCGCGATCGCCTGCGCGCCACCGACCTTGAACACCCGCGTGATGCCGCACCGTTTCGCGGCCGCAAGCACCAGCGGATCGGCGCTGCCGTCGGCACGCGGCGGCGTGCACAGCACGATGTCGGGACAACCGGCCAATCGCGCCGGAATGCCGAGCATCAACACGGTCGAGGGCAGAGGCGCGCTACCGGCGGGCGCGTACAGGCCCACGCGGCGGATCGGGCGCAGCATGCGCTCGCAACGCACGCCGGGTGCGGTGTCCAATGCATAGGGTTGCGGAACGCCAGCGCGATGGAAGGTTTCGATGCGCGTGGCGGCGTCGTCGATGGCGTTGCGCACGTTCGCCGAGACTTCGGCTGCGTCGAACTCCGCCTGCGTCACTGCGAGCGATTCGAGGCGCGCGCCGTCGAATCGTTCGGTCAATGCGAACAATGCCGCGTCACCTACCACGCGCACCTGTTCGACGATCGCTTCCACCGAAGCGCGCACGCTCGCCGAAGCGACCTGCGCCGGCCGACGCAGCGCTTCGCCACGCGCGGCCGCGGACATCGACGCCCAGTCCAATCGCGTCCATTGCACGGCGGTCACGCGAGCATCCTCTCGACGGGCACCACGAGCAACGCATCGGCGCCCGCGCGCTTGAGGTCCTCCAGCCTTTGCCAGGTGACCGCACCGCGACACACCGCCTGCAACGCCACGCGGTCGGTGCCGTCCACGCGCATCACCGTCGGTTGTTCGGCATCGGGCAACAGCGCCATCAGTGCGGGGACGTTGCACGAGGCGGCCTGGAACAACAGCAACTTGCTGTCGCGCAGGCCCAGCACCGCGTCGAAGCGCCGCAGCAACAACGCGGCGATCTCCGCGCGCGCATCACCGAAGGGCGCGACGGGGCCAGCGAGGACGGCTTCGCTCTCGAGCAATACGTCCGTCGCGCGGAGCTGGTTGGCAGCCAACGTCGCGCCGCTCGACACCAGGTCGCAGATCGCGTCGGCCTTTCCCAGGCGGGGCGCGATCTCGACGGAACCCGACAGCGTCACGACTTCGGCGGCGATGCCCCGCTCGTCCAGCCACTGCGTCAACAACGCGGGATAGCTGGTTGCGATGCGCAACCCATCGAGCGCGAGCGCCTGCGCTTCGCCCCACTGCTGCGGCACCGCGAGCGCGAGCTTGCACGCGCCGAAGCCGAGGCCGCGCCACTCTCGGAACGGCGCCGGCGCACCGGCCAGCACACACTCCCCCGCGCGTTCGAGCAATACGTTGCGGCCGACGATGCCCAGGTCGCACGTGCCGTCGGCCAGCAGCCCGGGAATGTCGTCGTCGCGCACGAGCAGCAGATCGATCGGCATCGTCTCGCCGATGCAGAACAGGTGGTCGCGTGTTTCGCGCCAAGCGTAGCCGCAGGAGGCCAGCAACGCGCGCGCCGGCTCGGCGAGGCGACCGGATTTCTGGACGGCGATGCGCAAACGATCTCGCACCGCCCGGTTCGGGGCGGACAGGGACATGGCGGGGACCTTCAATGCGAGGCGGCGTGGCGGCGCTTGCGGCGGAGGGCGGCGTGATAGCCGCCCGCACCGCGCTCGAGCGTGCGTGCGACGCGACCGACGGTGGTCACGCTGACGCGGGTGCGCTCGTGGATCTCGCGATAAGGAACGCCCTCGATCAGGAGGGGCACGACCTTCCAGCGGTCGGCCATCGATTCCAGCTCCGCCGGTGTGCACAGGTCGAGCAGGAATGCGCGCACGTCCTCGGGCTTCTGCAGGGCGGCCAACGCCGCGGCCAGGCCATCGAGGGCGGCATCGGCTTCGGCTTCCGGCAGGGGATCGGGACGTTGTTTCATCGCGTTAATGTATTAGCGTGTTAATACATTAGGCCACACGGACGAGCTGCGTCAACCCCTTGCCGTCCGGGGATGATGACGGCGGGCGGTCAGTCGCTCAGCGCAGCCCGCACCGCATCCAACACGACGTTCTCGACGACCAGTCTCACCGCCATCGCGACGTCGCCGTCCAGCGCGCGGTCGCGGTGCATCGGCTCGATGCGCGTGCGGATCGCGGCGTGCGCCGCTTCCACGGCGCGCCCGGGGCGGTATTCGTCCGCATCGGAGAGTTCGGCACGCAGCCCGTCGACTTCCTTGAGGAATCGCGTGCGGTCGCCATCGTCCTTCAGCGGGCCGCCCTGCACTTTCGCCGCGAACCCGTCCGCGTCCGCGCGATCGGCCAGCGACCGCGCGGCGTTGATCATGTCGCGCCGCAGGTCGAGCGCCTGCGCGGCCGTCATCAGCTCCAGGCCCAGTACCTTGCCGAGGTCGCCGACCATCGCGAGCACGTGGCGCGCTTCGTTGGCGCCCATCGAGACGTGGTCTTCGGCGTTCGCGCTGGTCGGGATCGAGTACACGGAGGCCGGCATCGCGCGACTGGCGAGGTCGTTGACGATCGCCGCCGCGGTGTATTGCACGATCATCAGGCCCGATTCTGTCCCGTCTTCGTTGCCGATGAGGAACGCGGGCAAGCCATCGTTGGTGGCAGGATCCACGAGCTTGTTGAGGCGGCGTTCGCTGATCGACGCGAGCACGGGAATCGCGGCCTTGACGTAGCTCATCGCCAGCGCGAGCGGCATGCCGTGGAAGTGGCCGGCGGAAATCACCTGCTCTTCCACGTGGCGCGCCTGCGCGTCGGGGAACACCAGCGGGTTGTCGGTCACGGCATTGAGTTCGACATCGAACACGCGCTTGGCCTGCGCGAGGGCATCGCGGACCGCGCCATGCACCTGCGGAATGCAACGCAACGAATAGCTGTCCTGCGGTTGGTGCTTCTTGCCCCCGCGGAACGGGCGGAAGCGGTCGTAGAACTTCTCGCGGCCGTGGCGCTGCGAGAACGCCACCCAATCCCAGCCGATGTCGAACGAGAGCGCGTGCGATGCGTCGTCATCCCATGCCGACGGCGACCAGGCGCGGAACTTCGGCACGAGGTGGTACGGGATGTCGGCGAGCGTCGAGCCTTCGAGCAACTGCCGCAAATGCGCGGCGACGTGTACTTGGCCCGGATGCGGGCGCAACGCGTGCACCTCCTCGGCGAACGCGCCCAGGCGGCCCGCGAACGCGTCGATCGTCATCGCCGCGGCGATGTCGGCGGTATCCAGCAATTCGTCCAGGCGTTGCAACGCAAGCGAACCGCACGCCAGCATCTGCGCGGTGCCGTTGTTGAGCGCCAGGCCTTCCTTGTACGACAGCGACACGGGCGACAAGCCCTTGCGCTTCAGGGCTTCGTGGCCCGGCATGCGTTCGCCGTCGATGAAGGCTTCGCCGCCGCCGAGCAGCACGATGGCCAGGTGCGACAACGGCGCGAGATCGCCCGAGGCACCGACCGACCCCAACTGCGGCACCACCGGCACGATGCCCGCGTTGAGCATCGTCGCCATCGCCTGCAGCGTTTCCACGCGAATGCCCGAATGCCCGCGCAGCAGAGTGTTGATGCGGATGCACATCATGGCGCGCACGACTTCCGGCGCGAACGCATCGCCCACGCACACCGCGTGCGTGACGATCAGGTTGTTCTGCAACTCGCGGTGCAACGAGCGATCCGTGTCCGCCTTGCGCAACGGATGCCCGCCGAGCAGCTTGTCGGCGTTGCTGCCGAAACCGGTCGATACGCCGTAGATGGGCTCCTCTCGCGACACTTGTTCGGCGAGGAATTCCGCCGCGCGCGCCACGGCCTTCAACGCGTCGGCGTCGAGTTCCACGTGCGCGCCATGCGCGACTTCCACCAGCGTGCGCTGCGTGAGCGACACACCATCGAGACGAACGGGCCTCATCGCGTGGTCTCCTGCAATTTCGCCGGAAGATCGGCTTCTTCGAGTTCGAACTGGTCGCCGCTGCGCATGTCCTTCACCGCGACGACGCCACGCGAAGCCTCGTCCTCGCCGCGGATCGCGACGAAGCGGATGCCCGCGCGATCGGCGTACTGCAATTGCTTGGCGAGCTTGCGCGGTTCGAGTTGCGTTTCGACGTTCAGGCCCGCGGCGCGCAGCCGCTGCGAGAGCGCGAGCGCATCGGGCAGCATCGCATCGTCCATCAGCGCGACGAGCACGTCGACGGAACTGGCAGCCGTCGACACCAGCCCGGCCTTCTGCAACTGATAGAACAGGCGCGTCAGCCCGATCGAGATACCGACGCCCGGCAGCTTCGACTTCGTGTAATGGCTCGCAAGGTTGTCGTAGCGGCCGCCCGAACAGATCGAACCGATCTGCGCGTGCGCATCGAGGAAGGTCTCGTAGACGATGCCGGTGTAGTAATCCAGGCCGCGGGCGATCGAGAGGTTCAGCGCGTAGCGGTTCTCCGGGACGCCGAGCGCCTGCAGCTGCGCGAGCACCGCGCGCAATTCCGCGCGGCCTTCCTCGAACAACGCCGTGCCTTGCGGGAAGGCGTCGAGTTTGGCCAACGCATCTGCGTGGCCCGTCGAGCGCACCTGCGAGAACGCCATCAGCGCATCGACCACGTCCCGCGCCAGCCCGTAGCCCTCGCCCGCCAGCGTCGCGCGCACGGCGTCGGGGCCGCGCTTGTCGAGCTTGTCCAGCTCGCGCAACACGGCGGTCTGCCGCTCGCCGTCGCCGATGCCCAGGCCCTCGAAGTAACCGCGCAGCAACTTGCGATGGTTGAAATGGATGGTGAAGTCGCCGATGGCGAGGTGGTCGAACACCGCGGCGATGACCGCCGGGATCTCGGCGTCGAAGCGCGGCGAGAGCGAATCCTTGCCGATGACGTCGATGTCGCACTGGTAGAACTCGCGATAGCGCCCGCTCTGGGCGCGCTCGCCGCGGTAGACGCGCTGCATCTGGTAGCGGCGGAAGGGGAACGCGAGGTCGTGTTCATGTTCGGCCACGTAGCGCGCCAGCGGGACCGTGAGGTCGAAGCGCAGCGCCAGCTCCGGCCGCCCTTCCTTGGCCGCGCTGTCGAGCGCGCCGGTGGACTGGACGAAATACACCTGCCGCTCGGTGTCGCCGCCCGACTTGGTCAGCAGGACGTCTGACAGCTCCATCACGGGCGTTTCAACCGGCAGGAAGCCGAACTGCTCGAAGGTGCGCCGGATCGTGTCCAGCATGCGCTGGAAGGCGATCTGGTCGCGCGGCAGCAATTCCATGACGCCCGATGGCGTGCGGGGCTTGATCGGCGTGCTCAATGCAGGCTCCAGGGGATTTCGGGGCGCCGGCGCCGGGCTTCCGCCCCGGCCGGCCGCAAGCCGCATAGTCTAGCGGCTGCCCGCCGTGCCCCTCTCCCTCGCACTTTCGCACCACGACAGACTTGCCTCGGCCCGACGCGGGCCGCTAGAATTCGCGGCTCGGCTGTCGGGGTGTAGCTCAGTCTGGTAGAGCGCTACGTTCGGGACGTAGAGGTCGCAGGTTCGAATCCTGTCTCCCCGACCAATTTTTCTGGCCGAAACAAAAAAACCGCCGCGAGGCGGTTTTTTGTTGCGCTCACACGCGCGGCGGGTCGGTTTCGCGTTCCCAATGGCGGCGGCCGGCGGCCGCGATGTAGGCGTCGATGGCCTTCGACGCGTTGCCGCCCACCACCACGCCCGGGTCCTGCCCGCCATCCGGCAACGTCGCCGGGATACGGGCTGCATCGAGCAGCGCGTCGCTGTCACCAAGGATCAGCAACGCCTTGCAATGCCGGTACTGTTCCTTGAGGTAGTCGAGCGTGCGCGCATCCATGCGCAGCTCGCCCATGCGGTCCGCGCCGTCGGGCACGATCATGCCGTCGAACAACACGCCCGGTTCGTTCTCCAGCGACACGTCGGCGTCGAGCGTATCGCCCCTGTCGGTCACGCACGGGCCGATGCGCACGCCCATCAGGCGCGGCACCGCGCCGGCGTCGAGCAACGCGCGCTGCACCGTTTCGACCGTCTGGCCGTTCACGCCGTCGGCGACGAGGATCGCGAACTTGCGCGAGCGCACGCCGCCATCACCGGGACGCGCCAGCATCGACAACGCCGGCGATGCATCGACTTCGGATTGGGGGACCTTTGCGATGGCGCGCGGCAACGGTTCGGGAACTTCCATGCCAAGACCGTCGGCCACTTGCGCGGCAAGATCCGCCGACACGTTCGCCAACCCGGCGAGCATGCGCGCACGCACCGCTGGCACCGTCACCTTGCTCAACTCGAACCGGAACGCGCCGGCGATATGCGCTTGTTCGGCGGGCGACTGGCTGTCGAAGAACAACGTCGCCTGGTTGTAGTGTTCCGCGAACTTCTCGGGGTGACCGCGCAGTTCATCCTGCGTCACCGGTTCCGGGAACGACACGAACCCCGCGCTTCCCGCCTGGAACGGGCACCCGCCGCCGAGGCTGTTGGGCTCGTACGACACGCGGCCGCGGTGGATGGCCTGGCGATGCAAACCATCGCGCTGGTTGTTGTGCACCGGCGCGATCGGCGCGTTGATCGGGATCTCGTGGAAGTTCGGACCACCCAGGCGCGTCAGTTGCGTGTCGACGTAAGAATGGATGCGCCCGGCGAGCAACGGGTCGTTCGTGAAGTCGATGCCCGGGATGACGTGCGCCGTGCAGAACGCCACCTGCTCGGTCTCGGCGAAGAAATTGTCGGGATTGCGGTTCAACACCATGCGTCCGATGGGCTGCACGGGGACCAGCTCTTCCGGAATCAGCTTCGTCGAATCGAGGATGTCGAACGAATAGCGCTCGGCTTCTTCCTCGGTGAACAACTGGACGCCGAGTTCGTACTCCGGGTACTCGCCGGCTTCGATCGCTTCCCACAGATCGCGGCGATGGAAGTCGGGATCCGCGCCCGAGATCTTGACCGCTTCCTCCCACGCCAGCGCATGCGTGCCGAGTTTCGGCGTCCAGTGGAACTTGCACAGCGTCGCCTCACCCTGTGCGTTGACGAAGCGGAAGGTGTGCACGCCGAATCCTTGCATCATGCGGTACGACCGCGGGATCGCGCGGTCGGACATCAGCCACATCAGCATGTGCGTGCTTTCGGGCATGAGCGAGACGAAGTCCCAGAACGTGTCGTGCGCCGAAGCCGCCTGCGGCATCTGGTGATGCGGCTCGGGCTTCACTGCGTGCACGAGGTCGGGGAACTTCATCGCGTCCTGGATGAAGAACACCGGCATGTTGTTGCCCACCAGGTCCCAGTTCCCTTCGTCGGTGTAGAACTTCACCGCGAATCCACGCACATCGCGCGCGGTGTCCTTCGAACCGCGTTCGCCCGCCACGGTGGAGAAGCGCACGAATACCGGCGTGATCTTGCCCTTCGCCTGGAACGGCGCCGCGCGCGTGATGTCGGTCAACGGTGCGTAGCATTCGAAAAACCCGTGCGCGCCGCTGCCGCGCGCGTGCACGATCCGTTCGGGGATGCGTTCGTGGTCGAAGTGGGTGATCTTCTCGCGGAGGATGAAATCCTTGAGCAACGCCGGACCGCGCAAACCCGCTTTGAGCGAATGCTGATTGTCGGAAACGGGGACGCCCTGGTTGGTGGTCATGCGGCGCGCGGTTGCGTCGGTGCGCACGGGATCGAGCGGACCGACGGCAACGGGATCGCCGTTCCCGGCGCGCGTGCCGAGCTTGTCCGATGTGTTGACCTCACTCAGCGAGCTCGCGGTGACATCGTCGCTCGGCGCTTCGACGCCCTCGCCTTCCTGCGGCGCGTGCGCGTTGTCGTAGCCGTATTCCAGTGGCTTGTTGGCATTGAACGGCATTGCCTCGGCGGTGGCCTCCACGTCCGCAGCGCGCTCGGCGATGCGATCGCCCGTGCCCTTCGGCACGCCGCGCGCACTGCCGCTGTCGGTGTTGCGGGCAGCGGCTCGGCCGGCGGTGCGCGAAGCGGGCGTGGAGGAAGACGGCTTGCGACGGGCCATGTGCGTGTTCTCGATTCGTGGAATCGGCACGGTACGAATCGTTTCGTGCACGCGATGTCCAAGTGTGCTCAAGCCCCGGATGGGCTGAACGATTCAGCAGCAGCGACGAACGGGCGTTCAGCTGCACCCGGAGCGTCTAGCATCGGGTCATGCGCCGCGATGACACACCCGCTGCCGAGAACCGACGCCTCGCCACCGCGCTGGCGGAGAACCGGCGCCTGCGCGCGGAGACGCAACGCAACCTGGATACGGCGCGGATCTGGTCCGAGGCGGTCGCGCACAACATCCACGAAGCGCCGCGCTGGGTGTGGACCATCCCACCGCGACCGAACGCCGGCGACGAGCGGGACTCGACGCGCTGACGCGTCGCTGAATCGCTCATTTTCAGCCTTGCGCAACATGCAAGGTCTACACATCCGTCGCGGCAGCCTCGCAGGCAGTCAACACACGCGAGGTCAACGATGCTTCCGCCCGGCTTCCAGTGGCAACGTGGATCGTCTTCGTGGGGCACCGCGTCCTGGCTCGTCGCCAACGGACAACCCGTCGGCATCGTGAGCACGCTCGACGAAATCTGCTACCTCTCGCACCCGAGCAACCAAGGCTTCGGTTGGACTACCGAGCGCGCCGAATCGCCGGAAGATGCCATCGTCGCGCTCGAACGCTGGGCGCAAGCCAACGCGCGCCGGCCGTGGATGCCGGCGCGGAGCCGCGCAGCCTGAAAGTTGACGCTTCGTCCACTGCACTTCGCGCACCATCGGGGCTTGCAAACGGACGGAGGACACCATGGCACGCGACATCCTGAAGACGCTGAAAGACGAGCACGACCAAGTGCGCGAGATGTTCGAGCAGGTCAAGGACACGACCGACCGCGCGGTGAAGACCCGCGTCGAGCTGCTCGACAAGATCGAGAACGCGCTCATCCCGCACGCGAAGTGGGAAGAACAGGTGTTCTACCCTGCGTTCAAGGAACGTGCCGATCGCGAAGGCCTCCAGACGCACGCCGAAGCGCTCGCCGAGCATCACGCGGTGGAGAACTCGGTGATTCCCGAGGTGCACATGGCCGAGCCGGGCACGCCGGAATTCGCGGGCCGTTGCAAAGTGTTCGGCGAGTTCGTCGACCACCACGCCAAGGAAGAAGAGAAGACCATGTTCAAGATGGCGCGCGAGATGTTCAGCGCCGAAGAACGCGCGCAGATGGACGAAGACTACGAGGCATGGAAGGCCTCCCCGGATGCCGAGAAGATGCTCGTGGCCGAGAAGTCGAAGGCGGCCAGCGGCGGGCTCGCGGCGCAGGCGACGCGCCAGTAACGGCAATGGCAGAAGAAACGCGTCGACCTACCGACTCGTTCTTCCGCCGCAACGGGCTGTCGCTGGTCGCGGCCGCCCTGATGATCGGATCGCTGGTCGGTCAGTTGTTGACAGGCCATGCGGTGTACAACGAAGAGCGCGGCGAGCTTGGGCTCGCCGCGCTTTCGTTTGCGCAGTACCTCGTCAGCGGACATGCGCTGTCGTCGACTTTCGAAAACTGGGAAAGCGAGTTCCTGCAGATGGGGATGTTCGTCTTGCTGACGGTCGTCCTGCGGCAGAAGGGCTCGTCCGAGTCACGCCCGATGCGCGCCGAGGACGAGAATCCGCGCATCGACCCTGGTCCGACGCCCTGGCCTGTCCGCAAGGGGGGCCTCTGGAAGTCGCTTTATGGGCATTCGCTAGCCATCGCCTTCATGGCGCTGTTCGCCCTCTCCTTTGCCCTGCACGCATTCGGCAGTTGGGAACGCGACGGCGTCGAGCGCATGGCCAGGCACGAAGCATCGCTTGCCCTGGGTGATTACGTGCTGTCGTCACAATTCTGGTTCGAGTCCTTCCAGAACTGGCAGAGCGAATTCCTCGCGGTGCTGTCGCTGGTGCTGCTGAGCATCTGGCTGCGGCAGAAAGACTCTCCGCAATCCAAACCACTGGAAGCACCGCACTCGCAAACCGGGGAATGACGGCGTCAGCCGATCCACGCTTCCCTGACGAATTCGCGGATCTCGGGCCACGTGAGCGCGCTGTCCGAGATTTGCGACCAGGCCTCTTCCGCGTAAGGCTCGACGTCGAGCCATGCGTATTGGCAGGCGACACGACGCAACGCCTGTACGAACGTCGCGACCTGCTCGCATTGCTGGAGCAGATCGTGACTCAGTAGCTCGTCGGTGCTCACCCTGCGGAATCTCATCGGGGCCGCGCCTGCTCAGCGCTGTCCTTGCAGCTTCCTGGCGTGGTCGAGGTGCATCGACACCGCCGCGCGGGTCTTGGTCAGGTGCGCCTTGACCTTCGCGTCCCTCGCCTTCGGCAGCAGCTCGTTGTCGAGCTTGGCGAGGACCTGCGCGTGGCCTTCGACCATGCCGTCGATGTACGCCTTCTCGAAGGCCTTGCCTTCAAGCGGCGTGAGTTTCGCCATCAACGCGGCGTCGGCCTTTTTCTGGAGGTCGACCGCGCCGTCGCGCGCCAGGCTCGGCGCCCGCAGATTCGGGGTCGCCGACAGGCTCGTGGTGGCCGACAGGTTCGCGGTGTGATCCCGCACCATCATCTCGGCGTACACCTTCACCTCGCCGGTCACGCCCTTCTTCAGCGCGAGCTTGGCCGCGTCGATCTCATCCTGGTCGACGGTCGCAAGCACGCTGAGCGCGGTGGAATCCCGGCTTTCGCGCTGGACAGCTTCTTGCGCCATCGCGGCCGGCAAGGCCGCCGCGCAAGCGGTGGCGACGATCGTGGAAAGCAACGTCGTGCGAATCCCGTGGGTCATGGTCCTTGCCTCCTCGAGCCTCGTTGAACCGACGCGTTCGCCGGCGAATCGAAATTGCGCGCGGGCAAGTCTTCGATACGTGAATCGCGACACGGGCGCGGCGGAAAATCTTTCTCGCCTGAATCACGGCCGCTGTAGCGCTGGTTTGATCGTCCTCCGTGCAGTCTGCCTCGAACCCATGAGGAGACGACACCAATGAAAGCGCTGACATGGCAAGGCAGCCACGACGTACGCGTGGAGACCGTGCCCGACCCCACCATCCGAGACGCCGAGGACATTCTGCTGCGCGTCACGGCCACCGCGATCTGCGGCTCGGACCTGCATCTGTATCGCGGCAAGGTACCCGGCATGAAGGACGGCGACATCCTCGGCCATGAGTTCATGGGCGTGGTGGAGGAAGTCGGCCCCGGCGTGTCGCGAGTCAAGAAAGGCGACCGCGTCGTCATCCCCTTCACGATTTCCTGCGGCGATTGCTTCTTCTGCCAGAAGTCCCTGTACGCCGCGTGCGAAACCACCAATCCGTCGCGCGGGGCGATCCTCAACAAGAAGGACGTGCACTCGGGCGCGGGCTTGTTCGGCTACACGCATCTTTACGGCGGATATGCCGGCGGCCAGGCCGAGTTCGTCCGCGTGCCGAAGGCCAACGTCGGTCCGCTCGTCATTCCCGAAGGCGTCGCCGACGAGGAAGTGTTGTTCCTCTCCGACATCCTGCCGACGGGCTACCAAGCCGTCCTCAATGCAGCGGTCGGCGAAGGCTCGACGCTCGCGATCTTCGGCGCCGGTCCGGTCGGACTGATGTCCGCCGCCTGCGCGCGCCTGCTCGGCGTCGAGCGCATCTTCATGGTCGACCAGCATCAGTATCGCCTCGACTTCGCGAAGGAGACGTACGGCGTGGAGCCGATCAACTTCGACGTCGACGACGATCCGGCGCAGGTGATCGTCGAGCGCACGAATCATCGAGGCGTCGATGCGTCCATCGAAGCTGTCGGTTTCGAGGCCAAGGGCAGCGTCGTCGAAACCACGCTGACCAACCTCAAGCTCGAAGGCAGCAGCGGCAAGGCGCTGCGACAGTGCATCGCGGCCACGCGCCGCGGCGGCGTGGTGAGTGTGCCGGGCGTGTACGCCGGATTCATCCACGCATTCCTGTTCGGCGATGCATTCGAGAAGGGCCTGACGTTCCGCATGGGCCAGACGCATACGCAACAGCACATGCCCGCGCTGCTGGACTTCATCCTCGATGGCAAACTCGCGCCGAACGTGATCATCTCGCACCGCATGGCGCTGGCCGAGGCGGCGGAAGCGTACAAGATCTTCGACAAGGCGGAGGACGATTGCCGCAAGGTCGTGTTGCGGCCGCATTGAGCGAGTGGAACGCCTCAAACGAAGATCGCCGCCCTCTGGGCGGCGATCTTCTGTTCGTCGGCCTGGATCCCCGCTTCGCGGGGATGACACGCGTCAGGGCGTGGCGAAGGCCTTTTTCAACTGCGCACCGGCGAACTTTTCGGCGTCCTTCGCCTTGTCCACCGCCGCGCCCATGCCGAAGAATTCGTGCGTGACACCGTCGTATTTCTGCACGGTGGCGTCGACGCCCGCGGCCTTCAACGCATCGGCCAGCGCTTCGCCGTCCGAACGCAGCGGGTCGATCTCCGCCAGGATGATCGTCGCCGGGGCCACGCCCGCGAGGTCCTTGCGCTTGGCGATCGCGATGCGCGGGTCGGCGGTCTGGTCGGCATTGTCGAACGTGTGCTTGACGAACCACTCCATCATCGGCTTGTTCAGCGGCTTCGCATTCGCGTTCTGCACGTAACTCGGCGAATTCATGTCGTTGTTGGCGACCGGATAGACGAGCACCTGGTGCACCGGCGCCTGCAGCTTCTGGTCGCGTGCGGCGATGGCGATGTCGGCCGCCATGTTGCCACCGGCGCTTTCGCCGACCACGGCGATCTTCTTCGCATCGCCACCGAGTTTGGCGGCGTTGGCGAGCACCCATTTGTACGCCGCGAGCGTGTCTTCATGCGCGGCGGGGAACTTGTGCTCCGGCGCCTGGCGATAGTGCGTCGAGACGATGATCGCGCCCGATGCATTCGCCAGCGCGCGCGGGCTCGCATCGTACGTATCGAGATTCGCGATCACCCAACCGCCGCCGTGGATGTACAGCACGACCGGCATCGGGCCCTTGCCTTCCGGCGTGTAAATGCGAATCGGGATCGGGCCGCCTGCGCCGGGGATCGTGCGGTCTTCGACTTTCGCCACCGGTTCGGGCGTCGTCGGCTTGCCCTGCGATTCCAGCAACGCTTTCACCGCATCGGCCGGAGACGGTTGCATGCGTGCTTCGTCCGGCGTGAGCGTTTCGATCGGCTTGCCGCCGAGTTTCGCGAGCTGGTCGAGGACGGCCTGCATTTGCGCGTCGGCCTTCGGCGGCGTGGCGTTTGCAGCGGGCGACATCGTCGATGGTGCCGCGGGTGCACCGGCCATCGTCGAAGAGGCCGGCGGCGTCGATGCCGCGTCGTTGTCGTTGCGATGGCACGCGGTGGCGAGTGCGGCGGCGAGTACGCCGACCGTCAGGATTGCATGGCGCATTGGAGGTCCTTTTCGTTGCATGGGGAAAGTCGTGCGCTCACTTCATGGGCTTCTGATCCTGGTCGTAAGTGCCGATCAGTTCGCCCTTCGCGATGACGTGGCCTTGCGCCGCCTTCAGGAGCTGGTCGCGATCCGCACCGATGGGAAGATCCAGCGTGGTGTCGAGCGCCAACACCTGGAAGTGATAGTGGTGCGCCGGGTCTTCCGCTGGCGGGCGCGGGCCGAGGTAGCCGGCATTGCCGCGGCTCGTCTTGCCCTGCATCAGGCCTGGGGGATCGGGAAGCTTCAGCGATTCGTGCAGGCCTTCGGGCAACTGCGTGACGTTGCCCGGGATATTCCAGGCGACCCAGTGCACGAACGGCGTGATCGGCTTGGCGTCGGGGTCTTCCATGATGATCGCGTACGACTTCGCGCCGGCGGCCGCCGTCCAGGACAATGCCGGCGATACGCCGTCGTAGTACTCGCTGTGCTTCTTCGGGATCGGGGCGTTCGGCTTGATCGTCGGCGACGTGACCTTCAGCGCGCCCGAGGTTTTCGTTTCGTCGCGCTGCATCGCGATCGGCACGCCGACGCCCATTTTCGCCTGCGCTTCCATCGGGCCGGCCGGTGGCGTCTTCGCTTGTCCCATCGCCTTGCCGTTGGCGGACACGCGATACAGCACGCCGTTGACGTCATCGCCGACCAGCAGCGCGCCGTCCTTCGCCATGGCGATGCCCACCGGGCGGCCGAAGTAGGCCTTGCCGCCGTCGGTGAGGAACCCTGTCATGAACGGTTCGATCTTCGTGGGTGCACCATTCTCGAAATCGACGCGTACCACTTCGTAACCCGACGGCTTGCGACGATTCCACGATCCGTGCATCGCCACGAACGCATCGCCCTGCCCGTCGAAGGCCATCTGCATCGGCGCTGCGTGCGCGGTGTAGCCCATCACCATGGGCTCGCTGCTCTTCGCCCATTCCTCGCGCGTGATGCCGCCCGGCGGCGGCGCGCCCTGCACGTTGATTTCGTTCTTGCCGTAGACGTAGGGCCAGCCGTATTTCTTGCCCTTCGCGAGCTTGTTGAGCTCTTCCTTCTGCACGTCGTCGCCGAGATCGTCGATGCCGTGGTCCACGCCCCACAGCTCACCAGTAGACGGCTCCCAGCCGAATCCGATGGTGTTGCGGAGCCCACCGGCAAACACCGTGCGCGTCTTGCCGTCGGGCGACATGCGCACGATGGTGGCGTGCTCGGGATTGGATTCGTTGCACGCGTTGCAGGTCGAACCGATGCTGACGTAGAGCATGCCGTCGGGGCCGAAGGCGAGCGTGCGATTGGGGTGTTGCCCGCCATCGGGCAGGTCGCCGGCGAGCATCTTCAGCTCTCCCACGCCGCCGTCGGGTTTCAGGTCGCCGACGAAGACTTCCTTCACCGTCGCCACGTACAGCTTGCCGTCGTGGATGGTGATCCCGTGGGCGCCCGCGCGATGCAGTACCTCCACCGGTGTACCGTCCGCACGGCCGTCGTTGTCCGCGTCCTGGAGCATCACCACGTCGCCTTCGTCGCGGCGCGACACATAGACGCGACCATCGGGGGCGACGGCGAGGATGCGGGCATTGCCGAGGTCTTTCGCGAACACCCCGACCGTGTAACCCGACGGCACGCGCAGCTTCGCGATGTTGTCGGACGTCGCTTGCGCGCGCGCCGGTTTGGTGACCGAGGTCTGTACGTCGACGTTCGCGGGTTTGTCCTGCGCGACCGCGGCGCCCGCCCATGCAGCCAGGCATGCGAGCGTCAGTGCGTTCCTTCGAAACATGGGCAACTCCTGTCGTGGTCGCGGCATGTTGGAAATCGGCCAGTCCAAGCGAAGTGATCCCCGCACCTGAATCGCGGAAAGGTTTTCCGCGCCGGTATGGAATCGAGTCGAACTCGACGGCGTTTGCCGTGACACCGGCTGACGGCGGATACGCGGAATCCACTCCGGCAGACTCCGATGACGCCACCCCCGAACGAGACGCGACCGGCCAAGCGCCGAACTCCCGCGGCATCGCAGGAGGCGCATGGGGAGCCGCCGTCGCACGAGTCGCACCTGCCTCTGATCGTCGGGCTCGGTGCCTCGGCAGGCGGGCTCGAAGCATTCAGCACCTTCTTCCAGCACGTGCGGGCGGACGAGAACATCGCCTATGTGCTGGTGCAGCATCTGTCGCCCGATCACACGAGCATCCTCGGCGAATTGCTGCAACGCCATACCTTGGTGCCGGTGCAGGAAGCCACCGATGGCACCGCCGTGCAGCCGGGCCACATCTACGTCATTCCGCCGGATGCGACGCTCACGATCCACGAAGGCCTGCTGCAACTGAGCAAGCCCGCGCCGCCGCGGCAATATCGCTGGCCCATCGACAGCTTCTTCGAGTCGCTTGCCGAAGACCAGGGCGAGAACGCGGTGGGGATCGTGCTCTCCGGCGCTGGCAGCGACGGCGCGCGGGGCCTGCGGGCGATCAAGGAACGCGGCGGCCTTGCCCTCGCGCAAGCGAGCATCGATCACGTCGCGATGGCGGGCATGCCCGCGAGCGCTGCCGCGACCGGCATGGTCGACGACGTGTTGCCGGTCGACCGGATGCCCGCGCGCCTGGTGGCGCATTTCGAACACCTGCGCTTGTCGCGGGCGACGAAGGCCCCGACGGCACGCGCCAGGACCTGGCCGCGCACCTGCACACCATCACGGGCCTGTTGCGCGCCCACGTGGGCCACGACTTCAGCCAATACAAGGAAAAGACGCTGGTTCGCCGCATCCAGCGGCGCATGCAGGTGGCGCAGGCCGATTCGGTCGAGGCCTACATCGCCTTCCTGCAGGGCAATCCGCGCGAACTCGACAACCTGTTCCGCGAGTTGCTGATCGGCGTGACCGAATTCTTCCGCGACCCCGACGCCTTCGACGTCCTGCAGGAGCAGGCGATCCCGATGTTGCTCGAGGATCGTACGGCGGCCGACACGCTGCGCGTGTGGATCCCCGCGTGCGCGACGGGCGAGGAAGCGTATTCCATCGCCATCGCCCTCTCGGAGGCCATCGCGCATCGCCGCGGCGGGCCGAAGGTGCAGATCTTCGCCACGGACATCGACGACCGCGCGATCAACAGCGCGCGCGCCGGGCGCTTCCGCGGCCCGTTGCCGGGCGTGTCGCCGGAACGGCTGGAGCGGTGGTTCGTGCAGGACGGCGATTACTACGTGGTGGTCAAGCCGATCCGCGAAATGATCGTCTTCTCACCCCACAGCGCGATCAAAGACCCGCCGTTCTCGCGCGTGGACCTGATCTCCTGCCGCAACCTGCTCATCTACCTCAATTCCGAATTGCAGGAACAGGTGCTCCGCACGTTCCACTACGCGTTGCGTTCGGGCGGCGTGCTGATGCTGGGGCCATCGGAAAGCCTGGGACGCAGCACCACGATGTTCTCGGTGCTCGACAAGAAGCACCGCCTGTACGTGCGCCGCAGCGAGAGCCGCGGTGCCTTGCCGATGGCCGCGCCGCGCCGGCTCACGCCGGTGGACACCGGCGCCCGGGCGTTCACGCAAGCACGGGGCGGCGTCGCCGAGGACATGATCGACCGCAACGCGCGCCGCGCGCTGGAACGGCACGGCCCCGCGTACGTCGTGATCGACTCCAACCACGACATCCTGCGCTTCTTCGGCGACACCGGGCGCTACCTCGGCCCGAGCACCGGTACCGCGAGCCTCAACTTGTTCGCGCTGCTGCACAAGGGATTGCGCGCGCCCGCGCGCAGCGCGTTGCAGCAGGCCCTCGCGCGCCAGGCGGTCGTGCAGGAAGGCCAGATCAGCGGGCGCGGCAACGAGCGCATCCCCGTGCGCCTCATCGCCGAACCGATCTTCGAACAGGAAGAGAGCCGCGACGAGCGCCGCACGAACCTGTGCGTGCTGATCTTCAAGGAACTCTCGCCGGCCACGAAAACGCCGGAGTCCGTCCCCTCGGCCGAAGGCGCCCGCGCCGCGAAGGGTGACACCCGCCGCGCCCAGGAACTCGAGCTCGAACTGGCGACGACGCGCGAGCAACTGCACACGGCCATCGACGAGCTCGAAACCGCCAACGAGGAGATGAAGTCCGCCAACGAGGAATACCAGTCGGTCAACGAGGAACTGCAATCCTCGAACGAAGAACTGGAAACCTCCAAGGAGGAAATGCAGTCGATCAACGAAGAACTGCAGACGGTCAACGTCGAGCTCAACAGCAAGAACGAAGCGCTCGGCCGCCTCAACAGCGACCTGCACAACCTGCTGGAAAGCACGCAGATCGCCACGTTGTTCCTGGATTCCTCGTTGCACGTCAGCGGCTTCACGCCGGCGATCAGCGACCTGTTCCACCTGCGCGAAGGCGACCACGGCCGACCGATCACCGAGATCACCGCGCGCATCCCGTATCCGCAGCTGAAAGCCGACGTCAAGCAGGTCTTGCGCACGCTGGCGATGGTCGAGCGCGTGCTGCCGGGAGGCGTGGACGGCGCGGTGTATCTGCTGCGCATGCGTCCCTATCGCACGACCGACAACGTCATCGACGGCGTTGTGCTCACCTTCATCGACATCACCGAGCGGCAACAGCACGAGTACGAACGCGGGCGGTTGGCGGCGATCGTCGATTCGTCGTGGGACGCGATCATCGGCCATTCGCGCGACGGCACGATCACGACCTGGAACGCCGGCGCCGAGCGCATGTTCGGCCATGCCGCGACGCGCGCGATCGGGCATTCGCTGTTGATGCTGGTGCCGCCGGACGGACAAGACGAATTGAAGTCGCTGCTCGCCATCAGCGCGGGCGAACAGCCGATGACCGAAGAACGCCTGATGAACTGGCTGCGCCAGGACGGCGCGCCGCTTGCAGTATCGGTGCGCACCTCGCCGGTGCTCGACCAGTCCGGCGCCGTCATCGCCGGCTCGACCATCGTGCGCGACATCACCGAGCCCAAGCGCACGGCGTTCCGATTGCAGGAGACCGAGCGACGCCTGGCGGACGTCGTCGCCCAGACCACCATCGGTGTCGCGCAGGTGACGCTCGACGGCAACGTGGAAACGGTGAATCCGCGCTTCTGCGAAATCCTGGCGCGCTCCAACGACGCGGTGCTCGGCCGGCACTTCCGCGACTTCACGGACGCGCAGGACGTCGACGAAAGCGAGCGCCTGTTCGCGAAGCTTGTCGCCGACGGCGCGCCGTTCCAGGTCGAGCAACGCTACGTGCGGCCCGACGGCACGCGCGTCTGGGCCAACACGCACGTCTCGCTGATCCACGGCGAAGACGGCCTGCCCCGTCGCGCGGTGGCGATGGTGCTGGACATCACGCAGCGCAAGCTGGCCACGGAGCATCGCGAACTGCTGCTCCGCGAGCTCAACCATCGCGTGAAAAACACGCTCGCAACCGTGCAGGCGATCACCACGCAGACGCTCGCCAACGCCGACGATCTCGGCGGGTTCAAGTCGGATTTCTTCGCGCGCCTGCAGGCGCTCGCGCGCTCGCACGACTTGCTCGCGAAGGAAAGCTGGCAGGGCGCGGATCTGTCCGCGCTGTTGCTGGAGGAACTCGCGCCCTACGCGACCTCCAGCGGCGTCGCGCCCGATATCGACGGCGATGCGGTGCGCCTGTCCGCGCGGGAAGCGCTCGCCCTGGGCATGGCCTTGCATGAGCTCGCGACCAACGCGGCGAAGTACGGCGCGTTCTCCGATGCGAACGGCAAGGTGCGCGTGCGCTGGCAGGTTTTGACGCGCGACGGTGCGCGCTGGCTGGAATTGCGCTGGGAGGAACGCGACGGCCCGGCCGTGACGACGCCTTCACGCCGCGGGTTCGGCACGCGATTGGTGAACGACGGTATCCGACATGAATTGGGCGGCAACGTCTCGCTCGACTTTGCACCGGCCGGCTTGACGTGCATGATCGAATTTCCGCTCAAAGACGACTCCGTCTCGTGATCGAACCGGCTGCCCAGCCCGATCCACGAACACCCCGGACCCGCCTGCTGATGGTGGAAGACGAAATGTGCCTGGCAATGGTGTTGAGCGACCTGCTCGAAGGCGAGGGTTACGAAGTCGTGTCGGCGGGCCGCTTGTCCGATGCGCAACGCCTCGCGTCGCAGGACTTCGACGTCGCGATCCTCGACATCAACCTCGGCGGCGATCTCGTCTATCCGGTGGCGCGCACATTGCGCGAACGCGGCGTGCCCTTCCTGTTCGCATCGGCGTACGGGGCGTCGGTGTTGCCGGCGGAATTCAGCCACATGCAGGTGGTCGCAAAGCCCTATGCGGCCGAACGCATCACGAGTGCAATCGCCGGCTTGCTCGCCAGCGAACGCGCGGCCCGCTAATCGCGCAGGCGCTCGAGTTCCAGTCGCAACATCTCCGCATTGGCATCGGCCCACATCGCGAGCCAGTGCACGGCCGCCGCGCGGGTGGTCGTCACGCGCGTGCCGCGGAATTGCCACGGGCGATACAACCGCGTGACCGCGTACCATCCGCGATCGCTGTGGTCGGGGATCGCTTCGGCGATCGGCAGCCGGTTCCGCGGGACGTACACCATGCGCGCGCTCGAGTCGCGCTCCCAGAAGTCCCGCACCTCCCAATCGAACCCTTCGGGGAGCGGCACGCCGCACGTCGGGTCGTAGCCCAGGCGCAATGCGAGGTCTGGTTGCAGCACCACGTAGAAGTGATCGTCGAACGCGCCTTCGATGCGTTCGACGAGGTCGGCGGGCAGGCCGTCGGTATCGAACGTTCCGCAATGCCGCAACGGGCCGTGCCCGCGCTCGGCTTCGCGCGAGGCCTTCATGCAATCGGGCACGAGGACCAGCTCCCCTCGCCCGGTGTACACGCTGCATCGCATGTTCATTCCCTCCGGGGCCGATGATCGTCGCGTCCGCCGCGATAAGCCGGCGTGAACATTTTCACGCCGCCTGCGCATCGCCTGCACGTGCATGAATGCGCGCGGTGAACTGTATTCACCCCGGGCGCGGAATCCGGCACCATTTCCATGCGTCGACTCTTTCGCGATTCGCACATGGCCCCCATCGATCCCCGCGTCATCGTCATCGTCACCTTCGTCGGCGGCCCGCTGCATGGTTTGCAGCAGGCCCTGGATTCGCCGGCGGAACAGTTCTGGCGCGACCTGCCCAACGGGTCGGCGCTGCTTTACGGGCGGCGCTGGATGTCCGCCGACGACGGGGGCGATTCACCCGCGCATGCGGTGTACTCGCCCGTGGGTATGTCGGAACACGCGTTTCGCGAGCTGTTGCCGACGGTCGAACTGGAACTGCGCGACCAACCCGTCGCCGCGTTCTCCAACGAAGCCAACAAGCAATCGCGCGGCACCTCCTGAAACCCTGCACGGAACGGATTCCATGCCCCATACGCTCCATCATCCCGACCCTCGGACCGTCGAAGTCCGCTACACCGGCGTCGTCGGTTACGCCGAGCGCACGCTCGCCGTCGAACACACCGCGCGCGAAGCCCACGCCAGGCAGGCGGACCGGCTGCTGATCGATTTCACCAGCTGCGCGACGATCGAGGAAGACAAGGCGCATCGCGCCGACTACATCGCGCGCACGATCACGCTGTTCACGATGAAGAACGCCCGCGTCGCATTGGTCGGCGTGCCCGCGGAATTCGCGTGGCCCGCCGAACTGGCGTGCGAAATCCGGCACATTCCGGCGCGCACGTTCGATACGCGCGAGGATGCGCTGGAGTGGTTGGCGTTGGACCGGGTGGAATTGGACGCACCCGACGTCGTTTGAGTCAACGCGCGTCCGGATACACCGCGGCGCGCATCGGGCGTACGCGCACCACATCGCCCACGCGCGGCACTTGCGCCTGCTGCGCATCGCCCAGGTCCAGCTCCATCGTGCGCGGTTGCCCCGCGCATTCGAGTTCGACCGTGATGCGGTCGGCGCGACGGAACAGATCGACCACCTTGGCCGCGAAACCGTCTCCTTCGTTGACGATGGCGAGCTCGTGCGGCCGCGTCATCAGGATCGCCGCGCCCGTGTAGTCGCCTTCCATCGGCAGCGCGAGCGATTGACCCGCCATCCGGAACACGCCGTCGTGCACCTGGCCTTCGATGCGGTTGGCGCGGCCGATGAATTCGAAGACGAACGGCGAGGCCGGCGCGCGGTGGATGTCTTCGACGGAGGCGACCTGTTCGATGCCGCCATCGCGCATCACGACGACGCGGTCGGCCAGCTCGAGCGCTTCTTCCTGGTCATGCGTGACGAAGAGCGTCGTCTGCCCGGTGCGCTCGTGCAGGCGGCGCAGCCAGCGGCGCAATTCGACGCGCACCTTGGTGTCCAGCGCGCCGAAGGGTTCGTCGAGCAGCAGCACGTTCGGCTTGATCGCCAGTGCGCGCGCGAGTGCGACGCGCTGCTTCTGCCCGCCCGACAATTGGTCCGGATAGCGCGTGCCGAGCTCGGGCAACTGGATCAACGCGAGCAGTTCCTCCACGCGCTTGGCGATCTCCACCTTCGGTGGCCGCTGGCTGCGGGGGCGGCTGCGCAGGCCGAAGGCGATGTTTTCCGCGACCGTCATGTGGCGGAACAGCGCGTATTGCTGGAAGACGAAGCCGACGTTGCGCTGGCGCAGGCGCATCGACGTCGCATCGGTTTCGCCGAAGTGCAACGTGCCGGCGTCGGGATGCAGCAGGCCCGCGATCACGCGCAGCAACGTGGTCTTGCCGGAGCCCGAGGGCCCGAGCAACGCGACCAGTTCGCCCGAGGCGATGTCCAGGTCGACCCCGTCCAGCGCCGCGACGCCGGGATAGTGCTTGCTGATGCCTTTGAGGTGCAGGTCCATGCGGCTCAGTGTCTCCGATGCGTCCGCGCCAGTGCATCGCCGTGGCGCGCTTCGAGCCAGAAGCGCACCACCAGCGTGACGAGTGCGAGCCCCGCGAGGAGCGAGGCCACCGCGAAGGCCGCGGTCGCGTTGAATTCGTTGTAGAGGATCTCGATGTGCAGCGGCAGCGTGTTGGTCAGGCCGCGGATGTGGCCCGAAACCACCGACACCGCACCGAACTCACCCATCGCCCGTGCGCCGCACAGCAAAACCCCGTACAGCAGCGCCCACTTGATGTTCGGCAATGTGATCCGGCGGAACATCTGCCACGGGCCCGCGCCAAGGGAGCGCGCGGCGAGTTCCTCTTCCGCGCCCTGCTGTTCCATCAGCGGAATCAGTTCGCGCGCGACGAACGGGAAGGTGATGAACAACGTCGCGAGCACGATGCCGGGCCGAGCGAACAGGATTTCCAGGCCGAAGCGATCGATGACCGGCGCGAACCACCCTTCCCGTCCGAACAACAACACCAGGCACAGGCCCGCGACGACAGGCGACACCGCGAACGGCAGGTCGATCAGCGCCAGCAGCAACTGCTTGCCGCGGAATTCGAAACGCGTCACGGCCCATGCGGTCGCCAGGCCGAAGAACGCATTGAGCGGGATGACGATCGCGGCCGTGATCAGCGTGAGTTCCAAGGCGGCGCGCGCGTCGGGTTCGGTGAGCGCGGCCCACCACACGCCGACGCCCTCGGAGAACGCCGCGCCGAGCACCATCGCGAGCGGCATCACCAGCAACAGCGCCATGACGATCACGCCAAGTGTCGTCAGCCCGATGCGCAACCAGCGCGGCGGCCGCAGCGGATCATCCATCGCGGCGCTTTCCGGCGGTCAGTGCGGGGATCAATGCGTTGATCGCGAGCAGGCACACGAACGAGGCGGCGAGCAGCAACGCGGCGATCGCGACCGCGCCGTCGTAGTCGTATTCCTCCAGGCGGATCGTGATCAGCAGCGGCGCGATCTCCGTCTTGAACGGCAAGTTGCCCGCGATGAAGATCACCGACCCGTATTCGCCCAGCGCACGCGCGAAGGCGAGCGAGAAGCCCGTCAGCAGCGCCGGTGCGAGTTCGGGCAACACCACGCGGCGGAACGTGGTGAAGCGGCTCGCGCCGAGCGAGGCGGCGGCTTCTTCCTGGTCGCGCCCCAGCGTTTCCAATACCGGTTGCAACGTGCGCACCGCGAACGGCAGCCCGATGAACACCAACGCGATCACGATGCCCGCCGGCGCGTACGCGATCTTGATGCCGTGGGGATCGAACAAGCGCCCGACCCACCCGTTCGGCGAATAGATCGCGGTCAATGCGATGCCCGCCACCGCGGTGGGCAATGCGAAGGGCAGGTCGACGAGCGCGTCCATCAATCGGCGTCCGGGAAACTCGTAGCGCACGATCACCCACGCGACCAATGCACCCGCGAGCGATGCGATCACCGCCGCGATGGCCGATGCACTGAAACTCAGGAACAACGAGGCACGCACGCGCGGATCGGCGAGCACGTGCATCCAACCCTCTCCGCCCAGCCCCGCCGCACGCACGACGAGCGCGGCGAGGGGCAACAGCACGATCAACCCGAGCCACGCCATGCCCAGGCCGAGGCTCAACCCGAAACCGGGCAGCGGATGGCGCATCCGCCTCCGCAGGTCGGTCACGACGGTCGACATCGTTTCAGCGCCCCGGTTTGTAGATGCGGTCGAAGAAGCCGCCGTCGGTGAAATGCGTCTTCTGCGCGTTCGCCCAACCGCCGAACGCAGTGTCGATCGTCACCATCGGCACCTTCGGGAATCGCGCGAGCGCGGCGCGCGGCAGGCCCTTCGGCAGCGCAGGCCGATAGAAGTGGTTCGCGACGATCTGCTGTCCCTGCGGCGTGTAGAGGAAGCGCAGGTAGGCTTCGGCCTGCTGGCGCGTGCCGTGTTTGTCGACGTTCTTGTCCACCCACGCCACTGGCGGTTCGGCCTTGATGCTCAGCGAAGGCACGACGATGTCGAACTTGCCGCGCGTCTGCGCGTCGTTGGTGGCGAGCAGCGCTTCGTTCTCCCATGCGATCAGGACATCGCCCATGCCGCGTTCGACGAAGGTCGTCGTCGCGCCGCGCGCGCCGGTGTCCAGCACGGGCACGTTGCGGAACAACTTGGCCATGTAGTCGACGACCTTGCCACCGTCGCGATACTCGCGCGACGCCCACGCCCAGGCGGCGAGGTAGTTCCAGCGCGCACCGCCCGACGTTTTCGGATTCGGCGTGATGACGGCGACGCCCGGGCGCGCGAGGTCGTTCCAGTTCCGGATCTTCTTCGGGTTGCCCTTGCGCACGAGGAAGACGATGGTCGAGGTGTACGGTGCGCTGTTGTAGGGCAGGCGCGACTGCCAGTTCGCGGGCAGGAGTTTGGCCTTCTGCGCGATGGCGTCGATGTCCGCGGCGAGCGCGAGCGTGACGACGTCCGCGCCGAGGCCTTCGATCACCGCACGTGCCTGCTTGCCCGAGCCGCCGTGCGAGGTGCGCAGGTTGAGGTCTTCGCCGGTCTGTTTTTTCCATTGCGCGGCGAAGGCGACGTTGACGTCTTCGTAGAGTTCGCGCGTGGGGTCGTAGGAGACGTTGAGCAGCGTCGTACGCGCCGACGCGGTGCCGGCGAGCAGGACGAGTGCGAACGTGGCGAGGAAAGGTTTCATTCGTGACCGTCGGGGGAGTGGAAAGCGGGGCATACGGTTGCGCAGGTTCGTCCGGGCGCCATTCGGGATGCGTGATGGCCTTGGCCCATCGTCCTCTTGCACCGCCCATCGCGTCGGCGTATTGCTGCCCCGACCAAGCGACGGAGAGCCGGGCATGCGTCTTCGGGGATCGATGTTGTCGTTGGGCGCGCTGGCCGCGCTCGCCGCGTGTTCGAACAACGGGTACGTCACGTTCCGTGGCGCCCTGCTCGTCCCGCCCGCCGGGCAGCAGGGCGAATGCCGCCTGTCGCTGCCGCAGTTCAAGGACACGCCGGACGAAGGCGACTACACCCGCGAGATCCACGGGCAATTCCAGCAATCCTTCCCCATCGATGCGCAGACCCGCGATTACGAGGTCGAGATCGCCTGTGCGGGGTACGAGCCCCTGCGCCGGACGGTGCACCTGGACCAGGGGGAGTTCGGGGTCGACTTGGGAAATCTGGTCCTCGAAAAGCGCTGAGGTCTTTCGCGTCAGCCACTTGACGCGCAAACGCGAATCACTATCATTTGCCGCTAGACAGGCTCGGCGGCAAATGGATGCTTTGGCACGCGCGGACATCGCAGGCCCCACCCGGCACGCAGCAGGCGTTGCCCACCCCGGCGCAGCTGGCCGGCCTGGGCCCGGTGCTGTGCCTGTCGCGGGTGCAACCCGGCGGCGCGCTGGCCGGATGGGCCCAGGCCGCGCGGTCCGAGGTGGCATGCGCCGTCGAGCGTGAAGGCCCCTGCGAGGCAATCCATTTCGTCGATCTCCGCGGCCGCCCCTGCTGGCGCCTCTACCTGCTGCCCGACAGCGACTTCCTGGCCTGGGATGCGCTGATCGCGCCGCTGCGCAAGCGCGTCGACCGCGCATGGCACGCCGCGCGCGGCCATCGCCTCGAGCGCCGCCTCCATGTCGAACGCTGGTCGGCGACCGTGCTGTCGCTGCGGGCCACGTGGTCGCACGTCGACGAGCGCCTGGCGCTCGCGGCGGATCGGTGTTTCGTCTCCCCGCTCGGCCTGTCGATCGCGCATCGAATCGCGCGCAACGAAGGCATCCCGCTCGACGCCCCGAATTCCACCGATTGCTGCTGCGCGCACCACGCGTGGCGATGACCGCCTTTCCGGCAACTACAAGAAGGATCGGCCTACATCGTTGCGCCGGTGATGCTGACGGCGCTGGCCTGGTCGTTGTGGCTTACGCGGATGACGAAGGGTTGGCGAGACGGCGGCGCAATTCGGTCAATCGCATGTCCCCCGCTCCACCCGGCGAAACACGCGCCGCCAGACTCGCCGAAGGATCGCCTTCCGCCCACTTCGCCGGATCGGACGCCTGCTTGTACGCCTCGCGGAACGGCACGCCCTCGCGTGCGAGATCGACCGCCAGGTCCGTCGCATACATCGACGGATCGAGCGCCTCGCGCATGCGGTCGACGTTCCAGTCGAGGTTGCGCAACAAATCCGGCAACAACGCGAGCGCGGCCAGGCCCTTGCCGAAGCCATGGAACAGTGCACCCTTCGAAATCTGCAGGTCCCGGTGGTAACCGCCCGGCAACGACAGCAGGTGTTCGATCTCGCTGCGCGCGGCCGCAACGCTGGCATAGGTGCCGCGCATCAGCTCGACGACATCGGGGTTGCGTTTGTTCGGCATGATCGAACTGCCCGTCGTGTACTGCGAGGGCAGGCGCACGAATCCGTACTCCGCCGTCGTGAACACGCTCAGGTCCCACGCCAGGCGGCGCAGGTCGAGCATCGCGCTCCCGAGCGTTTCCAGCGCGGCGATCTCGAACTTCCCACGCGAGAGTTGCGCGTAGAGGGGCGAGACCTGCATGCGCGCGAAACCCAACGCTTCGGTCGTGTGCCCGCGATCGAGCGGGAGATTCACGCCGTACCCGGCGGCCGTGCCGAGCGGATTGGCATCCACCCACGCGCGCGTGTCGGTGGCGCGTTGCGCATCGTCGATGAACGCTTCGGCCCACCCCGCCCACCACATGCCCGCGGAAGAGACGACGGCGCGTTGCAAGTGCGTGTATCCCGGCATCGGAATCGACGCCTCGGCCTCCGCGCGATCCAGCGCGATGCCCGCCACTTCGCGGCACAACGCCTGCACCAATGCGAGCTTGTCCTTCAGCCACAGACGCGTGGCGACGAGGATCTGGTCGTTGCGGCTGCGGCCGGCGTGGATGCGACGCCCCGCGTCGCCGAGGCGCTCGGTCAGGCGCGCTTCGATGGCCGAATGCCCGTCCTCGAAGCGCGCATCGAGCACGAACGCACCGCTGCGGAAATCCTCCGCCAGCGCGGTCAACTCACGTTCGAGCCCCGCGAGCTCATCGCTCGTGAGCATTCCGATCCGCTGCAACCCCTGCGCATGGGCGCGGCTGGCGGCGATGTCGTGCAGGAAGAATTCGCGATCGAGCAGCACGTCGTCGCCGGCGAGGAACGATTGAATCTGCGCGTCGACCCGGACGCCCGGCTTCTGCCACAACAGGTCGCTCATGCGGCCTCCGCGTGCGCATCGAGGGGAATGCCGGCGAACTCGTCGAAACCGAACGCCAGGTTGAGGTTCTGCATGGCCTGCGTGGCCGCGCCCTTGAGGAGATTGTCCTCAGTGGCGACGACGACCAGGCGATGCCCGTCCTCCGACAGCGTGAAGCCGCCGATGTCCACGTGGTGGCGGCCGGCGATGCCGCTGACCCACGGCGCGTCGTCGACGACGCGCACAAGCGGTTCGCTGGCATACGCCTCGCGATAACGCGCACGCACGGCGTCGCGATCGAAGGCGGTGCGCAGATGCAGGTTCGCCGTGATGGTCAGCCCGCGGAAATGCGGCGCGACGTGCGGCATGAATTCGATCGGATGCCGCAACCGCGCACTCACCTCGCGCTCGTGCACGTGGCCCGTGAGCGCGTACGGCATGAGGTTGTCGAGCAACTTGCCCGGATCGTTCTTGTCCGAGGGCGTCGTGCCCGCGCCGGAGTAACCCGAGACACCGAAACATTGCACCGGCCCGTCGAGGAACTCGCGCATCGGCGCGACCGCCAGTTGCATCGCGGTCGCGTAGCAGCCCGGGTTGCTGATGCGGCGCTGGCCTGCATGCTTCGCACGCGTCAGCTCCGGCAAGCCGTAGTACCACTGCGGGTCGAAGCGGAAGTCCGCCGACAGGTCGACGATCACCGGATCGACATCCGCGAAATCGAACGCCGCCACGTAGGCGGCGGCTTTCCCATTCGGCAGCGCGAGCACCACGGCGTCGGCGCCCAGCGCCGGAATATCCTCGAGCGCAGGGGCGCTGTAACGCAGCTCGCCCAGGTACGCGGGCTCGAACTCCGCGACGCGATGCCCCGCCCGCTCGCGCGAGGAGACGTACGCCAGGTCGAACTGCGGGTGCCCGCAGATGAGCTTGATCAGTTCGGTGCCGACGTGCCCCCGCGCACCGACGATGCCGATGGTCGCCTTGCCGCTCATGCGTGACGCCCCATGCGGCCGATGAGGTTCTGCTTCACCGCCGGCCACTCCGCATCGATGATCGAGAAGTTCACCGTGTCGCGCAGCGTGCCGTCGCGATGGCGGACGTGGTTGCGCGTGATGCCTTCTTCCTTCGCGCCCAGGCGCGCGATGGCGGTGCGCGAGGCGAGGTTGAACCAGCTCGTCTGCAATCCGACCGAGGCGCAGCGCAAGGTTTCGAACGCATGGCCGAGCAGCAACAACTTCGCTTCGGTATTCAGGCCCGTGCGCTGCACGCTCGCGGCATACCAGGTGTACCCGATCTGCAAGCGCGGCACTTCGGGTGCGAGCTCGTAGTAGCGCGTGGTGCCGACGATCTTGCCTGCGCCATCGCGGACGACGAATGCGAGCTGGTCGCCTTTCGCCTGCTTGCCGAGCGCGCCGTCGATGTAGGCATCGACGTCCTTGGCTTCCGGCACGTTCGTGAACCACAGGTCGTACAGCCGGCCATCCTCCACTGCTGCGCGCAGGCCGTCGGCGTGCGCGGGCGTCAACGCTTCCAGGCTGACATGGCGGCCCCGCAAGGTCGGCGGCGTCGTCCAATCGGCGGTCGTCATGCCGCATCCTCCAGGGTGGCGGGCCTTGCGGCGCAATGATCGACGCAGCGCGCGATTTCGTCGAGCGATTCGACCCCGTACCAGTACACGTCCCAGCGCGGCTGCTTCAGGCACCCGTCGCTTTCGGAGAAATAGAACGCGTTGACCGGATTGCCGCGGCGCGAGCGCCAGAACATGCGCGGGTTTTCCTCGCGCATGACGTTCCAGACCGCACGGCCGAGGCCTTCGCCCTGCGCTTCGTCGAGGACGGCGAACTTGTCGAGGTACACGCCCGCATCCTCCTGCGTGAGGATCACCGCGACGCGGTAATTCTCGCTGACGTACGCACGATGCAGCGTCGTGCGCTCGAAGTAATCCGGCAACAGCTTGCGTCCGAACGCGGACTCGATGAGCGTGCGCATGCGCGGCAGGTCGAGTTCGTCCCAGCGCGTCGCCGACAGCACGCGTTCGCCACGCCGCACCAAGGTGCCGGAGCCGGTGTGCGTGAACAGTTCCTTCGCCAACTCGGCCGGCCGAGTGATCGACACGGATGTCGACAGCGGCAGCGTGTCGAGCAACGCCTTGATCTGTTCGATCTTGACCTTCATGCCGCCATGGATCCACGGCTGCGCGATCAGATGTTCGTACTCGGTCGAGAGATTGATCGAGTCGATCACGTTGCCCGCATCGTCCAGCAGGCCGCCCGTGCCGGTGAGGAACACGATCTTGTACGGTTGGAGCTTCTGCACGAGCTCGTTCGCCGCGAAGTCGGCGTTGATGTTGAGGATCTGTCCGCCGGCGGTTTCGCCCAGGCTTGCGATGACCGGGATCGAACCGGCCTGCAGGCTCGCCTGGATCGGCGCGAGGTCGACGCGCTTCACTTCGCCCACCAGGCCGAGCGATTCGCGATCGAGATACTCGGCTTCGAACACGCCGCTGACGATCGACGTCGCGCGCGCGTCCTGCGCCTGCAGTGCTTCGACGAGCTTGAGGTTCTGCGCATGGAAGACGCGTCGGACGATCGCCAACGCTTCGGGCGACGTCACGCGCAACCCGTTCACCGTGCGCTTCTCGATACCGGCGGCGGCGAGTTCGTCGTCGAGCTGCGGGCCCGCGCCGTGCAGCACGATGGGCGTGAGGCCGACGTCCTGCAGGAACGCGAGCGACGAGGTCAGCGCTTCGAGATCGTCGCGCAGCACCGCGCCGCCGACCTTGACGACGGCGAAGCGCGCCGCGTCCAGTTGCGAGAAGCGCTTGAGGTACTGCGAGATCTCCTTCGCGCCGGCCATGCTCGAAAGCAGTCGGACGATGGTCTGGCGGGTCTGGGGATCGTGGATGTGCATGACGTTCATTCGAGGATGCGCACGATGGAGTCGGTGTAACGCTGCAGTTGGTCGAGGGCGACCCATTCGTCGGCGGTGTGCGCCTGGGCGATGTCGCCCGGTCCGTAGACGAATGCGGTCATGCCCGCGCGCGAGAAGAGCGACGCCTCGGTCCAGAAATCGACGGCGTTGCCGATGGGCAGGCCGAGCTCGTCGGCGAGGTCGCGCGCTTCCAGGCGCCGCGCTTCGGCGAGCGCGATGTCGCCCGACGGCAGCGACGGGCCGCGGAAGGTTTCTTCGTAGCGGGCGAGCGCGCCGGGTTCGGCGAGCTTGCCGAACGCGTCGTGCAACTGCTCGAACGCCATCGACGGCAACGGACGGAACCCGAAACGCACTTCCGCCGCCGGCGCGATCACGTTCGCCTTGATGCCGCCTTCGACGCGGCCGATGTTGAAGCGCAGACCCGTCAGCCCGCCGAAGCGCTGGTGCGATTCGGCGTCCACGAGATCCAGCGCGCGGCTGCCCCAGCGCATCGCGTGGTGCAGCGCGCTGGCGTGCAGCGCGTTCTCGCCCGACGCATGGCCCGCCTGGCCCTGGAAACGCAGCAACACCGAACTGATGCCACGATGCGCGAGCACCGCTTCGCATTGCGTGGGTTCGGCAATGATCGCTTCGGCGAACCCGTGATCGCGTGCGAGGAATGCATCGATGCAGCGCGCGTCGTTGGCTTCCTCGTCGCTGCTGAACAGGAACGCCGCGTCGCCCTGCGTCACGCCTGCTGCGGCGACCAGGCCCGCAGCCGCGCCCTTGATGTCGCATGCGCCCAGGCCGATCGCACGATCGGCCGTGATGCGCAGGCGCAACGGATCGGCCGTCCACGCGGGCGAGGACGGCACCGTGTCGAGATGGACGTTGAACACGCGGCGCGGGTTGCCGCGCACGGCGAGCAGCGACACCGCGCCCTCGCCATGGTCGGTCACCGTGCACTCGAAGCCCGGCAGATGCGCGCGCAGGTACGCGAAGATGCCCGCCGTCGTGATCGCCCGCGGCGGGTTGCGCGTGTCGAACGATACGAGCGATTCGAGATGGCGAAGGACGCGATCGAGCACCTCAGCGGTCCTTTTCGTTCACCTGGGCCCACAACGTGCTGCTCATGCCGAACAGGCGGATGAAGCCTTCGGCTTCCTCCACGCCCCAGTCGGCCGATTGCGCGTAGGTGGCGCCCTTCGCATTGAGCAGGTGCGGCGAACGGATTGCGACTGCGTCGACGCGGCCGCCGCGCGTTTCGAGCACGACTTCGCCGTTGACCATGCGCTGGCTGGAGGCGAGGAAGGCTTCGAGGTCGGTCTTCAGCGGATCATGGTAGAAGCCTTCGTACACGAGCTCGACCCACTTGCGCGCCACGTCCGGCTTGAAGCGGTTCTGCTGCTTGGTCAGCACCGCTTCCTCCAGTGCGCGATGCGCGGCGAGCAACGCGGCCAGGCCCGGGGCTTCGTACACGATGCGGCCCTTCAGGCCGATCGTCGTATCGCCGGTGTACATGCCGCGGCCCACGCCGTACGGCGCGAACAGGGCGTTGAGCTTGGCGAGCAACTGCGCACCGGGCATCTGCTTGCCGTCGATCGACACTGCTTCGCCTTTCACGAACGCGATCGTCACTTGCAGCGCATCGGCCGGCCATTGCTCGCGCGGTGCGCACCAACCGCGGGCGCCTTCGCCCGGCGCTTCCCATTTGTCGATCTCACCGCCCGACAACGTCACGCCGAGCAGGTTTTCGTTGATCGTGTAGGCCTTCTGCTTGGCGCGCACGGCGAAGCCGCGTTCCTCGAGGTACGCCTGTTCGTACGCGCGCGTCTGCGTGTGCTCCTTCTGGATCTCGCGGATCGGCGCGACGATCGTGTAATCGCCGCTCGCCTTCACCGCCAGATCGAAACGCACCTGGTCGTTGCCCATGCCCGTGCAGCCATGCGCGATCGCGCGCGTGCCGAGTGCATGTGCGCGTGCGAGCGTCGCATCGACGATCAGGTAACGGTCCGACACCAGCAGCGGATACTGGCCCTGGTAACCCTCGCCCGCCATGACGAAGGGCTTGACGAAGCCGTCCCAGATCGCGGGACCGCCGTCGATGGTGACGTGCGAGGCCACCCCGAGTTCCGCGGCGCGCGCTTCGATGGTCGCGCGTTCTTCCGCATCGACGCCGCCGGTGTCGGCGAACACGGTGTGAACGTTCCAGCCCTGCTCCTGCAGGTACGGCACGCAGAAGGAGGTGTCGAGGCCGCCGGAAAAGGCGAGGACGATGTCTTTGTTCATTGGAGATCGGTTCCGGGAATAAGGAGTCAGCGGCGCTGGCCGATGAGCGAGGCCATGACCGCTTTCTGCACGTGCAGGCGGTTCTCGGCTTCGTCGATGGCGATGCATTGCGGCGAATCCATCACCGCGTCGGTGGCCTTCACGTTGCGGCGCAGCGGCAGGCAGTGCGAGAACACGCCGTTGTTCGTCAACGCCATCTTGGCTTCGTCGACGATGAAGTGCTGGTGCGCATCGCGGATGGGCTTTTCCGGCGCCCAGTTGCCGAAGTACGGCAGCGCGCCCCAGCTCTTGGCATACACGGCATCGGCGCCGCGATACGCGCTTTCGATGTCGTGGCTGACCTGCAGGGAGCCGCCGCTTTCGGCGACGTTCTGCGCGGCCCACTGCATGTAGCGCTCGTCGAGGATGTACTCGGGCGTCGGGCACAGCAGCGTCACGTCCATGCCCATGCGCGTGGCGATGGTGAGCGCGGAGTTGGCCACCGCGGTGTTCAGCGGCTTGGGGTGGTAGGTCCACGTCAGCACGTATTTCTTGCCGCGCAGGTCGGTGGTGCCGAAGTGTTCCTGCAGCGCCAGGATGTGCGCGAGCTCCTGGCACGGGTGCGTGATCGTCTCCATGTTGATCACCGGCACCGACGAATATTTCGCGAACCCCTTCAGCACGCGGTCTTCGCGATCCAGCGACCAGTCGACGAACTTCGGGAACGCACGCACGCCGATCAGGTCCACGTAGCGCGACAGCACGCGCGCGACTTCGGCGATGTGCTCTTCGGTTTCGCCGTCCATCACCGTGCCGAGGTCGAACTCGATCGGCCAGGCGTCCTTCCCCGGCTGCAGCACCACGGCGTGGCCGCCGAGCTGGAAGGCGCCGATCTCGAAGCTCGTGCGCGTGCGCATCGAGCTGTTGAAGAACACCAGCGCGATGGACTTGCCTTCGAGTGCCCGCGGGCCGAGCGGCTGCTGCTTGTACTGCGCAGCCATCGCGAGCACGGCGTCGAGCTCGTCGCGCGACCAGTCCTGGGTGTTGAGGAAGTGCCGGAGCGGAACCTGTTTCATGGAGCGTCCTGTGGGGAAGGAAATCGCCGGGCCATGAACGAAGAAACCCAGCGCAAGGGCTGGGTTTCTGGCGGATCCGATACGACGCGGCGCGCTACCCAGCGAAAATGTGGGGGAGCGGTCGGCGCGCGCGCGAGGTCATGCCCGCCGCCATGTAGGCGGAGGTGAGGACGTCGGCGTCGGCGCGGCAGGTCTGCATCGGGCGCGCATGGTCGCACCGACGGGCCGTCGTTGCAATGTTCACTTGCGCGGCGGGATGTAGGGAACGACGCTCACGCGCACGCGCAGGCGGTTGCCCGGGTCGTACGGCAGGCGCGAGCGGTACTTCGTGCCGCGATAGACGTAGTCCACGTCGTAGGCGATCGGGCGGCGGAACTCGCGCACCACCGGCACCATCTCGCAGTTTTCCTGCTGGGGCGCGGGCTCGGGCTTGCGCGACACGGCGCCCTTCACCGCGCCGACGATCTTCGCCAGGCCCTTCTCTTCGGCGGCATGCGCCTGGTCGGAGCACCGCGGTTCCATCCGCGTGGCGCGCAGCACCTGGTAGATCGGCTGCACCCGCATGACCTGGGCGAAGTCCATCCGCACGTTCTCGGGCTGCAGCACCGTGGTGCCGGCGTCCTGCGCGAACGCCGGCCGCCCGGCGAGGGCCAGGGCAAGGAGGACGGCAAGACGGAAGGACGTGAAGAGGCGCACGCATTCAGTGTAAAGGCCGGACGCGGGCTGCGGCCTGAATCAGGGCTTTCCCGACCGCTAGAATGGCGCGGTTTCCCCATCCCCCGACCCATGGCCCTTCGCCTCCACAACACCCTGACCCGCCGGGTCGAGCCTTTCGCGCCGCTGGACCCCGTCAACGGGCCCACCATGTATCTGTGCGGGCCGACGGTCTACAACTACGTCCACATCGGCAATGCGCGCGGGCCGGTGGTGTTCGACGTGCTGGCCGCCCTGCTCCGCCGCCGGTTCGGCCAGTTGCGCTACGCGCGCAACATCACGGACGTCGACGACAAGATCAACGCCGCCGCGCGCGAGGCCGGCGTGCCGATCTCCGCCATCACCGAACGATTCACGCAGGTCTATCTCGACGAGATGGCCGCACTCGGCGTGCAACCGCAGCCGCTGCAGCCGAAGGCCACCGAGCACATCGCACAGATCATCGCGATGATCGAGCGCCTGATCGAGCGCGGGCACGCGTACGCCGCGGAGGGCCACGTGCTGTTCTCCGTCGGCAGCTACAAGGATTACGGCAAGCTCTCGCGCCAGTCCCCCGAAGACATGCTGGCCGGCGCGCGCGTCGACGTCGCGCCCTACAAGCAGGATGCGGGCGACTTCGTGCTGTGGAAGCCTTCGACCGACGATCTCCCCGGCTGGGATTCGCCCTGGGGCCGTGGCCGCCCAGGCTGGCATATCGAATGCTCGGCGATGGCCGAGGCGCACCTGGGCGAAACGATCGACATCCACGCCGGCGGCATCGACCTGCAATTCCCGCACCACGAAAATGAAGTCGCGCAGAGCGAATGCGCGCACGGCGGCAAACCGTTCGCGCGCTTCTGGCTGCACAACGGGATGCTGGTGTTCGGCGGCTCGAAGATGTCGAAATCGCTCGGCAACGTCGAACGCATCCACACACTGCTGGAACGCTACCCCGGCCGCTCCGAGGCGCTGCGTTATGCGCTGCTTTCCGCGCACTACCGCCAGCCGCTGGATTGGACGCCGGCGCTGGTCGAGCAATCGATCCGCACGCTGGATCGCCTGTACGGCACGCTGCGAGACCTGGGCGACGTGGACGCGACGGCGGTGATCCCGCAGTCGGTCGAAGAGATGCTCGACGACGATCTGAACACGCCGCAGGCATTGGCCGAACTCGCGCGCCTGGCCGGCGACGCGCGCAAGGCCGAGGGCGCCGATGCGCGGCGCGATGCCAAGGCCGCGTTGCTCGGCGCGGGCCTCGCGCTGGGCTTGTTGCAGCGCGAACCGTCGGAGTGGATCGCGGGCGAGACCTCGGACGACGACGACGCGCGCATCCAGGGCCTGATCGACGCACGCATCGCCGCCAAGGCCGCGAAGGATTTCGCCCGCGCCGACGCCATCCGCAAGCAGTTGGCCGACGACGGCATTCTCCTGGAGGACACGCCCCAGGGCGTACGTTGGAAACGCGCATGAACGCCGTCGCCGACCACCGCGTGTTCCCGCTGGAGCCCACCGCCGCCGATGCACAGGCAGCGATCGCGGAGGAGTTCGCCTTCTTCGGTGATTGGTCGGAGCGTTACCAGTACCTCATCGACCTGGGCCGCAAGCTGCCGCCGTTCCCCGATGCGCTGAAGACCGAGGAACATCGCCTGCACGGGTGTCAGTCGATGGTGTGGATCGTCGGCGAAGGCGATCCGCAGCGCCTGGATTTCGTGGCGACCAGCGATTCGGCCATCGTCGCCGGCTTGTGCTTCCTCGCCCTGCGCGTCTATTCGGGGCGCTCGGCGAGCGAGATCCTCGAGACCGAACCGGATTACGTGAACGACATCGGCCTGGCCAAGCACCTCTCGCCGACCCGCAGCAACGGCCACGCCGCGCTGCTCGCCTTCATCCGCGAGCGTGCGCGGGCCGCCGCGTGAGCGCCGACGCACTGCCATCGCCGCTGCGCAATCGCGCGTTCCTCGAACTGCTGACGTATCGCATCCTCGCGATGCTGTCCTACCAGATGGTCGCGGTGACCGTCGGCTGGCACATCTACGAGATCACGGGCGATCCGCTGGCGCTGGGCCTCGTCGGCCTGGCCGAAGTCATTCCGTATTTCTGCGTCGCGCCCTTCGCCGGTTATCTCGTCGACAACCTCAAGCGCCGGCGCCTCGGCGCGATGGCGTGCGCGGGCCTGGCGATCACCGCGACGCTGCTCGTGTCCTTCGCCGCCGGATGGACCGCGGCGGCGGGGACGTGGCTGATCTACGCGGCGATCGCGCTGACGGGCACGGTGCGTTCGTTCCTCACGCCGATCTACAACACGCTGTTCGCGCGCGTGTTGCCGCGCGAGCAGTACGCGCGCGGCGCAGGGCTCGGGAGCGTGGTGTTTCAGCTCGGGCTCGTGCTGGGCCCTGCGTTCGGCGGCGTGATGGTGGCCTGGGCCGGGAAGACCGCTGCGTACGGCGTCGCCGCGGCATTCGCGATGGCCGCGGGCCTGGCGCTGATCACCATGCGCATCGACGAGCCGCACATTCCGGCCGAACGCGCGCCGATCTTCGCCAGCATCGGCGAAGGCCTGCGCTTCGTGTTCGGCCACCAGATCCTGCTCGGTGCGCTGGCGCTGGACATGTTCGCGGTCTTGTTCGGCGGTGCGGTCGCGTTGCTGCCGGCCTTCATCAAGGACGTGCTGCACGCCGGCCCCGAAGCGCTGGGCATCCTGCGCGGTGCGCCGGCGGCCGGTGCGGTGATCGTGGGTCTGTGGATGGCGCGCAAGCCGCTGGAGAAACACGCCGGGCGCGTGCTGCTGATCGCGGTGGCGTTGTTCGGCGTCTGCATCATCGGCTTCGCGCTGTCGACGCACCTGTGGCTGTCGGTGGCGCTGCTGTTCGCTTCGGGCCTGTGCGACGGCGTGTCGGTGGTGCTGCGCTCGACGATCCTGCAACTCGCCACCCCCGACGCCATGCGCGGGCGCGTCTCGGCGATCAACGGGATCTTCATCGGTTCGTCGAACGAACTGGGCGCCTTCGAATCGGGGCTGGCGGCGAAGATCCTCGGGCTGGTGCCGAGCGTGATCTTCGGCGGATGCATGACGATGTCGATCGTGGGCATCACGGCGAAGTTCGCGCCGAAGTTGCGCAGGTTGAACCTGAAGGACCTGCACTGAGGCAAAAAAAAGCCCCGCTTTAGCGGGGCTTTCTTCATGCGTGCATCAATCGCCCATCTGCTTTTGCAGGTGTTCCCAGCGTTCCTGCTCGTCGATCGTGCGTTCGGCGGTCAGGCGGGCTTCCAGTCGGTCCAGGCCGATCTCTTCGCCCGAGTCCACGCTGTAGCCGTATTCGCCGGCGTCCAGGCGCTTGAGCGTGCTGTCGATCTTGCCGATCAGCTTGCGATAGCGGTCGCGGGTGCGCAGCTCGAGCGAGTTCTCGGTCTCGCGCGTCGCACGTTCGGCTTCGTCGCCGACGTCGCGCACTTCGTCCTTGAGGTTCTCGATGGTCTGCTTGGATTCCTCGACGAGGTCCGCGCGCCAACCGAGCAGGCGCTGGCGGAAATATTCCACCTGCAGCGGGCTCATGTACTCCTCATCCTGCGAGGGCTTGTAACCCTGCGGAACGACGGGGCGGCCCGTGCCCTCATCGGTCTTGTAGTCGACGACTTTCACTTTACCCCGCGGTGCAGGTGCGGCCGGTTTGGCGGCCACGGCAACCGCCACTTTGCCCTCCGGGCGTGGGCGGGGCGTGACGGCGGGCGCAGCCGACGAGGCGGGCTTGGGCGACGTCGCGAGCGCTGGCTTTGCGGATTTCGCCGCGGCCTGCGGTGCGGGGGCCTTCGCTTCGACCTTCGGCGCCGGCGTGACCGGTGCGCTCTTGGTCGCGGGCTTCGCGGCGGGCTTCTTGACGGCGGCGACGCGCGTCTCGGGCTGCTTCGCGGGCGCTGCGGCCTTCACGGGCGCGGCCTTGGCGACGGGCTTGACCGGAGCGGCGGCCTTCTTCGCGGGCACGGGCTTCGCGGCGGGCTTCACGGCCTTGGCGGGCGCGGGCTTCTTCGCGGGCGCGGCTTTCTTCGCGACGACGGGCTTCTTCGCAGGCGCGGCCTTCTTCGCGACAGGCTTCTTCGCCGGCGCGGGTTTCTTCGCTGCGGGTTTGGCGGGCTTTGCGACGGGCTTTTTCGCCGCAGTCTTCTTCGCCGCCGGCTTGGCGACCTTCTTCGCGGCCTTGGCGGCCTTCTTCGCTGGTTTCTTCGCTGCCACGAGCGGTACGTCCTCGTTCCCTTGAGGCGGGAAAGCGCGCTGTTATACCCTGCCCCGTCATGGGCGGCAACCCGCGAAACCCGTGGACAAAGGCCGCAATTCGACAATCGTGATCGATCGACTGCTCATCGGGGCCCTGCGCGGATACAAGCGCTGGATCAGTCCATTGCTGGGTCCGCGTTGCCGGTTCGCGCCGACGTGCTCGGAATACGCGATGCAGGCCATCGCGCGCTTCGGCGCGGTGCGCGGGACCTGGCTGGCCGCGCGGCGCGTCGCGCGGTGCCACCCGTTCCACCCCGGCGGGCACGACCCCGTGCCGCCACGATGAACGCCCACTGCGCGTGCATCTGAATGCGCGCATGATGCCAACGCACTCCTCAAGGACATGACATGCCCGCGACGTCCAAGCCCACGCTGATCGTCAACGCCCGCCTGGTGAATGAAGGGCGCGAGTTCGAAGGCGACCTGCGCATCGAGAACGGCCGCATCAGCGCCATCGGCAGCGGCCTGTCCCCGCGCGACGGGGAACACGTCGTCGACGCCGCGGGGCGCCGCCTGCTCCCGGGCATGATCGACGACCAGGTGCACTTCCGCGAACCGGGCATGGAATACAAGGCGGACATGGCGACCGAGTCCGCCGCGGCCGTCGCCGGCGGGCTGACCAGCTTCATGGACATGCCCAACACCAACCCGCCGACGCTGGACAGCGCCGCGCTGGAAGACAAGTACAAGCGCGCCACGGGCCGGGCGTGGGGCAACTTCGGCTTCTACATGGGCGCCAGCAACGACAACATCGAGGCGATCCGCGCGCTCGACCCGCTGCGCGCACCGGGCATCAAGGTGTTCATGGGCGCATCGACCGGCAACATGCTCGTCGACAACCCGGAAACGCTGGACGCGATCTTCCGCGACGCGCCCACGCCGATCATCACGCACTGCGAAGACACGCCGATGATCGACGCCGAGCTCGCGATCTACAAGGCGAAGTACGGCGACGACATCCCCGCCGCGTGCCACGCCGACATCCGCTCGCGCCAGGCGTGCATGAAGTCGACGCTGCTCGCGCTGGAACTGGCGCGCCGCAACGATACGCGCCTGCACGTGCTGCACATCTCCACGGCCGACGAACTCGCGCTGTTCGAACGCGGCCCGTTGATCCGCGCCGATGGCACGCGCAAGCGGATCACCGCCGAAACCTGCATCCACTTCCTGCGCTTCGACCGCGCGGACTACGCAACGCTCGGCCACCTGATCAAGTGCAATCCTTCGATCAAGGATGCGAGCGACCGCGAGGCCTTGATCGCCGCCGTCGCCGAGGACGTCATCGACGTGCTCGCCACGGACCACGCACCGCACACGCTCGAAGAGAAGTCGCGTCCCTACACCGGCGCGCCGAGCGGCTTGCCGCTCGTGCAGTACGCGTTGCTGGCCGCGCTGGAACTGGTGCACGAAGGCCGGCTCACCAACGCGCAGGTGGTGCAGAAGGTCTCGCACGCGCCGGCGCAATTGTTCGACGTCGCGCAGCGCGGCTACCTGCGTGAAGGCTACATGGCCGACCTGGTGCTGATCGACGACACGCCGCTCACCGTGCGCCGCGAGGACGTGCTGTCGAAGTGCGGCTGGTCGCCCTTCGAAGGCCGCACGTTCCATTCGCGCATCGGCGCGACGTGGGTCAACGGCGTGCTCGCATGGGACGGCTCGCAGTTGGTGGGCGGGCCGAACGGGCAGCGGCTGGAGTTCGCGCGCGTCTGATCGCGCGCGAATGTCGGCGGATTACGCCCAGCCCAGCATCTCGACGAGGCGGAACATCCCGTAGGCGATGCCGCCGGCGGCGGGGATCGTCAGGATCCATGCCCACACGATGCGCTCGATCACCGTGATCTTCAGCGCGCGCGGGTTCTTCGCGAAGCCCACGCCCATGATCGCCGTGGAAATCGAATGCGTCGTCGATACCGGCATGCCGAAGTGCGCAGCGGTGACGAGGATCGTGGCGCTGGCCGTTTCCGCGGCGAAGCCGTCGATCGGATGCAGCTTCACCATCTTGTGGCCGAGCGTCTTGATGATGCGCCAGCCACCCGCGGCGGTGCCGGCGGCCATGACCAGGGCGCAGGTGACGACGACCCACGTGTCGATGTCCTTCTCGCCGCCGTCCGGATGCAGGAAGCCCAACCATGCCGGCAGGTCGTTCAGCGCGCCCGATGCCTGCGCGCCGAAGATGGCCAGCGCGATGATGCCCATCGTCTTCTGCGCATCGTTGGTGCCGTGCGCCATGCCCATGTAGGCCGCCGACACGATCTGCGCCTTTCCGAAGAACGCGTTGACCCAGCGCGGCCGCGCCACCCGCGCGAACGGACCGCCCGCGCGGAACAGCGCGGCGATGATCGCGTACAGCAGCCCGAGGATCAGCACGCCGAGCAGGAAGCCGAAGAACGGCGAACTCACCATCGGCAGGAAGACCTTCCACAACAGGCCCTTGTTTGTGGACCAGTCGCCGTCACCGGCCTTCGACCAGATCAGCGCGCCCCAGTTGTTGTGCGCCGCCGACAGCGCCGCGCCGCACAACCCGCCGATCAGCGCGTGCGACGAGGACGACGGCAGGCCGCGCCACCACGTGATGATGTTCCAGGCGATCGCGCCGAGCAGCGCGCAGATCAGCACCTGCGAGGTCACCGCGACGACGTCGGTGTTGATCAGGCCCGAGGAGATGGTCTTGGCCACCGCGGTGCCGAGGAACGCGCCGACGAGGTTCATCCCGGCGGCCAGGATGACGGCCTGGCCCGGCGACAGCACCTTGGTCGCCACGACCGTCGCGATGGAATTGGCGGTGTCGTGGAAACCGTTGATGAACTCGAAGATCAGCGCGAACGCCACCACGAGCAGCACGAGGGTGAGCATGCGATGCGCCCCTGGGTCAGCTGTTCTTGAGCGCGATCGAATAAGCGACGACGCCCGCCTCGCGGCAGCGGTCGATCGCCTTCTCGAGGATCTCGAAGAATTCCTTCAGCAGGAACATCTCCGCGGCATCGAGGCGACCGGAGTAGATGTCGCGGTGCAATTCGAGGATGAGGCGGTCGGCTTCGGCTTCGATCACGCGCAGGCGATCGTTGAGTTGCTTCATCGGCTCCAGGCGCAGGTGCTGCAGCTCGGCGACCATCTGCACGACGACTTGCGCGGCCTGTTCGAGCATCGCCGCGCGCGGCGCGAAGTCGATGCCTTCCAGGCGATGGCGCGCGAGCGCGAAGCGGTCGGCGAAGCGCTCGACCTGCTTGGGGATCTTGTAGAGCGCCGAACCGAGCGACTCGATGTCCTCGCGCTCGATGGGCGTGATGAAGCTGTCGACCAGCGCCTGGCTGATCTTGTCGGAGGCCACGCGCTCGCGCTGGCGGGCGAGCTTGAAGGCTTCCAGCGCCGGCGTGCGCGTCGGCGACTTCAGCATTTCGTGGAGGGCCACCGTGCTGTCGTGGGCGGCGACCGCGGCGTCGTTGAGCAGGCTGTAGAACTGCTTGCCCTGTCCGAAGATCGTCTGCAGGGAGAACATGCGGGGCGGCTCCGTTTCACGGTGGTGACGATAAAGAGGCGCAATTATGACAGGCAGTCGTATGACAAGCGTATGACAGCCCCGCCGCCGGGCGGCTGTTATGATGCCGCCGCGCCCCCGCGCACCCCATGGACGACGCCACTCCCGCCCCCGCCGAACACCCCCCGGCCTTCCCCCGAATGGACGCGCCCGCGTGCTCGAGCTGCTGATCGTCGCCTTCCTGATCGTCCTCAACGCGTTCTTCGCGATGTCGGAGATGGCGCTGATGACCTCGCGCAAGCTCAGGCTCAAGCAGATGGCCGAGGACAACCGCGGCGCCCGCTGCGCGCTCGCGCTGGCCGAGCATCCGGACAACCTGCTGTCCACCGTGCAGGTGGGCATTACCGCGATCACCGTCCTCACCGGCTTCTACGGCGGCGAATCGCTCGGCGCGATCATCTCCGCCAACCTGCGGGACGTGGCCTGGGTCCAGGAACACGCCGGCAAGATCGGCACGGCCGTCGCCGTGGTCCTGATCACCGCAGCGTCCGTGGTCTTCGGTGAACTCGTCCCCAAGCGCCTGGCGCTGACCAATCCGGAAAAGATCGCCAGCATGGTCGCGATCCCGATCGATTGGGTCTCGCGCGGCGCGCGGCCGCTGGTCGCGACGCTGTCGGCGACCAACCGCCTCGTCTTGCGCCTGCTGGGCATCAAGGACGACGCGCGCGGCGCCATCACCGAAGAAGAAATCCAGCTGCTCGTGAGCGAAAGCCACGAACAGGGCGTCATCGACGCCGACGAACGCAACATGATGACGCGCGTCATGCGCCTGGGCGACCGCACCGCCGAGAGCCTGATGACGCCGCGCATGCGCATCGCGTGGCTCGACGCGGCCGCCGACCGCGAGGAGAACCTGCAGACGATGCGCGAGACGCCCTACTCGCGTTATCCGGTGTATCGCGGCAACGACGCCGACGTCATCGGCGTGCTGGAAGTGAAGACACTGCTCGACGAGCTGGCGAAGACCGAACCGGAGTTGTTCCGCGACATCCGCCCCGCGGTGTTCGTCTCCGAATCGACGCATGCGCTCAAACTCCTGGAAATCTTCCGCGAAGAACAGCAATCGATCGCGCTGGTCGTGGACGAATACGGCGAGATCCAGGGCATGGTGACGGTCACCGACGTGATGGGCGCCATCCTCGGCCGGTTGCAGTCGATGCAGTCGGACGAAACCGATGCGATGGTCGCGCGCCGCGACGATGGGTCGCTGCTGGTCGACGGCGCTTTGCCAATCGAGGACGTGCGCGAATTGCTCGGCGGCATCGCGTTGCCGGACAGCGAAGCGCTCGACTACCACACCGCCGCGGGCATGGCGATCGCGCATTTCGGGCGCATCCCCAACGTCGGCGAGTATTTCGATTGGGACGGTTGGCGCATCGAAGTGGTCGACCTCGACGGCCCGCGCGTCGACAAGCTCCTGCTGCAACCCCTGGACCCGGACGCGGACGATGAATGACGGGCAGGCGCAAGCGCCGCACGCCGAGCGCGGCACCCGCGCCATCCTCGACGCGCTCGCCGAGGGCGACCCGAACGATCTGCTGACGCTGCGCGACCTGTTGTCGGGCCTGGGCCGTCGCGCATTCGGCATGCTCGCCTTCGTGTGCGTGCTGCCCGCCTTCATCCCGATCCCCATCGGCGGCGCGATCAGCGGCCCCTTGCTGATGTTCATCGGCGTGCAGATCGCCATCGGCCTGCGCAAGCCGTGGTTGCCGGAGTTCATCGGCAAGCGCGGCGTGCACCGGCATGCGATCGCAAAATTCGACAAACGCCTGTCGCCGGTCTTGTCGCGGCTGGAAAAAGTGGTGCGCCCGCGCATGGCGTGGATCCTAGACAGCCGCATCGCCGGGCTGGTCACGGGCGTGTTGCTGGTGCTGCTCGGGTTCCTGTTGTCGCTGCCGATCCCGCTGACCAATTACCTCTTCGGGTTCACGCTGCTGGCCTTTGCGCTGGCATTGCTGGAACGCGACGGCGCGTTGATGCTCGCGGCGTGGGTGGTCGGCATCGTCGCCGCGGCGTTGAGCTGGAACCTGGCGGTCCAGGCCGCGCACGGCCTGGATCTGTTGATCTGACGTCGCAGAATCAGGCCAGCAGCTGCCCGAAGTCGTGCGCGTTCATCGGGTAGCCGAGCCAATAGCCTTGCGCGAGGTCGCAACCGCGTTCGCGCAGGATGTCGAACTGCCCTTCCTTCTCCACGCCTTCGGCCACGACGGTGATGCCGAGCGAATGCGCCATCGCGATGATCGCGGTGGTGAGCGCGAGGTCGTCTGGGTCGCGCAATACATCGGCGATGAAGCTGCGGTCGATCTTCACGCCGTCGACGGGCACTCGGCGCAAATGGCTCAGGCCGGAGAAGCCCGTGCCGAAGTCGTCGAGCCAGATCTTGACGCCCGAGGCGCGCAGGCGCGCGAGCAGGCCGCTGGCGTGGATCTCGTCGCCGATGACCGCGGTCTCGGTGAGTTCGAGGTGCAGGCGCTGCGCTTCCAGGCCCGTTTCCTTCAGCGTGGTCGCGACCACGCGCGGGAGATCGCCGCTGCGCAGCTGGCGCGGCGAGACGTTGACGGAGACGAACAACTTGTCGGACTTCGGATGCGCTTCCTGCCAGCGCATCGTGTCTTCGCAAGCAGCGCGCAGCACTTGCGGGCCGATGGTCTCGATCAGGCCGCTCTGCTCGGCGACGTCGATGAACACCGACGGCGCGATGGGGCCATGTTCGGGATGCTGCCAGCGCAGCAACGCTTCGGCGCCGCGCAACTGGTTGTCGGCGAGGCTGTAGACGGGCTGGTACGCCAGGCTCAGCTCGCCGCGTTCCCACGCGCCGCGCAGGTCCTGTTCCATGCGCACGCGGCGTTCGACCGCCTGGTCCATCGCGCGCGAATAGAAGCGGTGGCAGTTCTTGCCGGCGACCTTCGCCTGGTACATCGCGATGTCGCCGTTCTTCATCAGCATCGTCGAACCCGACGCGTCTTCCGGGAACAGCGTGATGCCGATGGACGTGCCGAGGAAGACCTGGCGTTCCTGCACGACGATCGGGCGGCTGAGTTCGGCCACCAGCGCTTCGGCCAGCCGGCTTGCGGCCGTGCGGACGTCGCCGTGGTTGCCCGTCGGCGAAAGCACGCTCTCGATGAGGATGACGAATTCGTCGCCGCCGAAGCGCGCGAGCATCGCGCCTTCGCCGCCCATGCGCTCGACGGTTTCGCGGATGCGGTTGGCGAACTGCACGAGCACTTCGTCGCCCGCATCGTGGCCGAGTGTGTCGTTGACGCGCTTGAAGTCGTCGATGTCGGCGAACAACAGCGCGAGCTGGCGGCCGGCGCCACGCAATTGCAACAGGCGGCGGTCCAGCGATTCGCGGAACGCCAGCCGGTTCGCGAGCCCCGTCAACGCATCGCTGTAGGCCATGCGGCGGATGTCGCGGTCGTGGCGCGCGACGCTGCTGCTCATGCGGCCGAAGGCGCGCACGAGGTCGCCGACCTCGTCGCCGCGGCTGGTCACCGGCGCGTCGGTTTCGAAATTGCCGGATTCGATTTCCTGCGCGACGTCCGCGAGCTGGCGGATCGGGCGCACGAGCGTCTTCTGCACCAGCGCGACGACGAGCGCGCCGAGCGCGAGCAACGCCGCGCCGATCATCGAGATCCAGAACACATGCTTGCGGCCGATCTCTTCGAGGCGCGCGTGCATCGCCCCGTTCGCGCTGTCCTCGTCGCGCTTGATCGCCGAGAGCGAGTAGCCCACGCGCACGCCGCCCAGGCGCTGGTCGCCGATCATGATCGGCGCGGAGATGTCCACGATGCGGTCGGAGCTCTGCACGTGCGTCGAGCGGGCGGTGACGACTTCGAACGCGAAGGCATCGTTCATCGGCTGGCCGTAGGCCGGGATGTCGCCCGAACCGTCGTGCACGATGCGGCCCTGGGCGTCGTAGACCAGCACATAGGCGACGTCGGGCTGGCGCATCGCGGCGCGCGCGAGCGTGCCGATGGCGTCCAGGTCCGAGTAGTACATCGGGTTGGTCAGCGATTCGGCGAGTTGTTGCACGCCGGCTTCGCCGCGGCGCTTGAGGCGTTCGCCGACCAGCTCGCGCATCGTCTGGCGGCCGACGTCGAAAACCTGCGCCTGCATCGTTTCCTGGCGCTGCCACATCACCGCCATCAGCGCGAGCACGCCGATCAGCACGAGGGCCATGCCGGCGAGGAACTTCGCCTGCAGGCCGAAGCGCAGGGTCATTCGACCTCCGCGCGGATGCGCTCGACGCCGCTGCCGATGTACTGCAGCGAATGTTGCGCGCGGCCATCGATCGGCAGGAAGCGCGTGGTCTTGAAGAAGCGCAGCAGCGCTTCACGTGCGTCGGGATCGCGCGAGGCTTCGATCAGCACTTCGCGCAGGCGCGCGGCGACCTTCGGGTCCATCGAGCCGCGCACCATTTCCAGCGCGCGCGGGTACGCCGGGGTTTCGTGCACGATCTGCAGGTCGGCGCGGAAAGCAGCGGGCACGCGCTGCGGGTTCTGCCAGTCGAGGTTGCTCATCACGCCGACGTCGACCAGGCGCTTGTGCACCCATGTGGCGATGTTGAGCTCGGTGCGCGCGAACAGATAACCGACGCGATCGGGTTCGGCGCGGTCCATCGGCGAGAGCAGGATCTCGAGCTTCAGGCCCTGGTCGAGCAGCTCGGAGGCAGGCACGTAGTAGGCGCTGGTGGAATACGGGTTCTGGAAGGCGACGCGACGCCCCCGCATGTCCTTCAGCGACTGGATGCCGCTGTCCTTGCGGACGAAGAACACGCTGGTGTACGCGCTCACGCCGTCGCGTTCGGTGAGCAGGAGCGGTTTGGCGCCGGAGCCCTGTTCGAGCAGCATGCCGGTGCCGGCGGTTTCGGTGACCCAGTCGACGCGGCCGCGGCGCAGGTAGGAATTCATCTGCTGCACGTCGTGGGCCATCAGGATGCGGCCCTCGCGGATGCCCACGTCGGCCATGCGCGGCACGACGTAGTCGAGCAGCGGCTTGAGTTGTTCGTAGTGTTCCTTCGGGTCGTCGCTGATGCGGCCGAGCACCAGCACATGCGAGTCGTCGATGACGACGTCGTCCGCCGCACGGGCGTCGTGCTGGAGAAGGGGGTTCGGGAATGCTGCGGCGATGCAGACCAGCAAAGCGGCGAAGCGACGGAACGCTACCAAAGCGAAAGCCCTGCTGACTCCCCGAAGTGCGGAAAGCCTAGCCCATTTAACGCCTTGTAAACAGCGTTTGCCGCCGGTTGCAGGGCAGTTTCATCAGGTCTCCGGCGGCGGATTCGCACGCCCGGCGAGCATCGCCATCCGCTGGGTATCGGCGAGCACCCCGCGCAGGAGGCGGACTTCGGCACTGCCCAGCCCGGCGCGCAGGTACAGGCGGCGCAACTTGCGCATGGCCGAGTCCGGGGTCCGGCCCTTGTGGAAATCGATCGCATCCAGGGCGTCTGCCAGTTGCGCGAAGAAGCCTTCGAGCTCGGCATGGGGCGCCGGGCCTTCTTCCGACGTCACCATCCCGGACGCCGGCGCGGCCGCCCTCGCCTCCCCGCCCAGGGCGGTGCGCCGCACTTCGTAGCTCAACACCTGCACGGCCGCGGCGAGGTTGAGCGAGCTGAAGGACGGGTCCGACGGAATGTGGATCGAGGCGTGGCAGAGCTGGAGTTCGTCGTTGGTCAGGCCCGTGCGCTCACGGCCGAAGACCAGCGCCACCGGGCCTTGTTCGGCGAAGGCCAGCGCGCGGGCGGCGCCTTCGTCGGGCTCGAGTTGCTCGAGTTGCACCCGTCGGCTGCGGGCGGTGCACCCCAGCACGAGGGCGCAATCGGCGACGGCATCGGCCAGCGAATCGAAGACCGGCGCGTTTTCGACGAGGTCGTCGGCGCCGGCGGCCATCGCGACCGTGTCCCGGTCGGGGGCCTTTTCCGGGGCGACCAGCACCAGCCGCGACAGGCCCATCGTCTTCATGGCCCGCGCCGACGCGCCGATGTTGCCGGGGTGCTGGGTGCCCACGAGCACGATGCGGACGCGGTCGCGCGCCAGGGACTCGCGGGGGGATTCGTTCGAAGGCATCGGTTCGCTCATGGCGCGAATGTTAAACTCCGCGCCCCTCGCGATCGGCCCCGTCCATGCAGAAACCCGCCGTCACCATCATGGTCAAGGCCGCCCGCGCAGCGGGCAACGTGCTGTTGCGCCACATGAACCGCCTCGATGTCCTCAATGTCATCGAGAAGGAGCGCATGGATTATGCGAGCGAAGTCGACGGCCTGGCCGAGGCCGAGATCGTCCGCGAACTCAAGCGCGCGATGCCCGATTGCGCAATCCTCGGCGAGGAGACCGGCGCCACCGGCCGCGGCCGCTCGACCTTCGTGATCGACCCGCTCGATGGCACCAGCAACTACCTGCACGGCATCCCGCACTGGTGCGTGTCCATCGCGCTGGTCGAAGGCGGCGAGCCGCAGCACGCCGTGATCTTCGACCCGCTGCGCAACGAGCTGTTCACCGCGAGCAAGGGCAGCGGCGCGGTGCTCAACGACAAGAAGATCCGCGTCACCGAACGCAAGGACCTCGACGGCGCGATGCTCATCACCGGCTTCCCGCCCCGCGAACGCGAACGCATCGCCCCGCACCTGGCGTGTGTCGGCGAGCTGTTGAAGACCGCCGAGGACATCCGCCGCACCGGCTCGGCCGCGCTCGACCTCGCCTACGTGGCCTGCGGCCGCGCCGACGGTTACTTCGAAGCCGGCGTGAAGCCGTGGGACATCGCCGCAGGCGTGCTGCTCGTGCGCGAAGCCGGCGGCCGCGTCACCGATTTCCGCGGCGCCGGCACCGGCCCGATGGACCAGCGCGGCGTGCTCGGCCGCCAGCTCGTGGCCGGCAACCTCAAGCTCAGCGAACACCTGCAGAAGGCGATCGTGAGTTCCGGGTACGCCGCGGCTTTTTGATCGGTTCGATTCGAAGCTGGAACAACAAGAAGGCCGCGCAGATGCGCGGCCTTCTTGTTTTGCCGGACGCCGAACGGCGTCGCGCCTTGTGTTACGGACGTCGCGCCAGGGCGGCTTCGTCGCGGGCCTTCGGCAGGAGGTCCTGCTTGCGCACGTTGAGCCACAGCAGCAACGGGCAGGCCACGAAGATCGACGACAGCGTGCCGATGATGATGCCGATCATCTGCGACTCGGCCATGCCGCGCAGCGAGCCGCCGCCGTACAGGTACAGGGCGAACACGGTGAGGAAGGCGACGAACGAGGTGATCACCGTACGCGAGAGCGTCTGGTTCACCGACTTGTTCAGCACTTCGTAGGGCTCGGCGCGCATGCCGCGGAAGTTCTCGCGGACGCGGTCGAAGACCACGATCGTGTCGTTGATCGAATAGCCCATCACCGACAACACGCCGGCCAGCACCGTCAGGTCGAACTCGTGGCCCGTGAAGGCGAACCAGCCGGCGACGACCACGACGTCGTGCATCGTGGCGATGATCGCCGCCACCGCGAATTTCCATTCGAACCGGAACGCGATGTAGAACAGGAAGCCGATCACCACGAAGATGATCGCGTACAGGCCGTTCTTCGCGAGCTCCTTGCCGATCTGCGGGCCGACGTACTCGGCGTGCAGGATGCGGAAGTCGTCGATGCCCTGCGCCTTGATGGCCGCGCTGACCGCCGCGCGCGCGTGCGTGGTCGCGGTTTCGCCCGCCTCGCCTTCCTGCGGTTGCAGGCGCACGAGCAGCTCGTTGCCGCTGCCGAAGTTCTGGGCCTGCGCGGAGTCGTAACCCGCGACGTCCAGCGACTTGCGCACGCCTTCGATGTCGACCGGCTTGCTGGAGCGCACCTCGACCTGCGTGCCGCCGGTGAAGTCCAGCGCGTAGTTGAAGTTCTTGACCACCATCGCGCCGATGGCGCCGAACATCAGCAGCGCCGCGAGGGTGACCGACACCCAGCGCAACTTCATGAAGTTGATGTTGGGTTCGTTGGGGATCAGGGTCAGCGGAAAGATTTTCATTGTGTCTGGCCCGTCAGATCGCGATGGACTTGAGCTTGCGGCGGCCGCCATACACCAGCGTCGCCAGCCCGCGCGAAACCGGAACGGCCGTGAACACGGACGTCGCGATACCGATGATCATGGTCAGCGCGAAGCCCTTCAGCGGACCGGTGCCGAACAGCAGCAACGCCAGGCCCGCGAGCACCGCGGTCATGTTGGAGTCGAAGATGGTGCCCGACGCACGGTCGTAGCCCGTGGCGATGGCCGCCTGTGGTGGCATCCCCGCGCGTAGCTCTTCGCGGATGCGTTCGTTGATCAGCACGTTGGCGTCGACGGACATGCCGACGGTCAGCGCCAGGCCCGCGAAGCCCGGCAGGCTCATCGTGGCGCCGAACACCGACATCACCGCGACCACCATCAACAGGTTCAGCACGAGCGCCAGGCACGTGATGATGCCGAACATGCGGTAATACAGCAGGAAGAAGCCAAGGGCGAACAGGAACGAATACAGCACCGCGCGCGTACCGCGGGCGACGTTTTCCGCACCGAGGCTCGGGCCGACGACGCGTTCCTCGACGAAGCTCATGGGCGCGGCGAGCGCACCGGACTTCAGCTGCGTCGCGAGGTCCGAGGCTTCCTGCTGCGAAAGGCCCGTGGTCTGGAAGTTCTTGCCGAACACGCCCTGGATGGTCGAGGCGCTGATGACGCGCTCCTCGGTGCGCACCGAGCGCACTTCCTTGCCGTCGACGAGCTTGGTTTCGGGGATGTTCTCGACGTACACGATGCCGAGGCGCTGGCCGACGTTCTCCAGCGTGTGGTCGAGCATGCGCTGGCCGCCGATGCTGTCGAGCGTGATGCTCACGCTCGGGCCGCCGCGGTCGGGATCCACGCCCGCCACCGCGCCGACCAGCTGGTCGCCGGACACGAGCAGGCGCTTGGACAGCAGCAGCGGCGCGCCGTTCTGCTGGTAATAGATGCGCGCGTTGGGCGGCACCTGCTTGGATTGCACGGCGTCCATCGCCTGCTGCTCGTCGCCGACGACGGCGCGGAATTCCAGCGTGGCCGTCGCGCCGATCTGGCGCTTGGCTTCCGCGGTGTCCTGCAGGCCCGGCAGCTGGATCACGACACGGTTGGTGCCCTGGCGCTGGATCACCGGCTCGGCGACGCCCAGGCTGTTGATGCGGTTGCGCAGCGTGGTGAGGTTCTGCTCGATCGCCTCGGTGGCGATCAGCTGGATGCCGGCATCCGGGATGTTGACGGTGATGCGGCCGTTGTCGGCGGCGGCGACGATGTAGTTCGGGAAGATCGTCTGCAGCTTGGCGACGGCCTTTTCCGAATCGGCGGCGTTGCGCAGCGTGACGGACAACGTCTGCGGACCGGTGCGCGCGACCGACGAATACACGATGCGGTCGGTGCGGAACTGCGAGCGGATGTCTTCCTGGTAGGCGTCCAGGCGCTTTTCGATGGCCGCCTGTTCATTGACCTGCATCGCGAAGTGCACGCCGCCCTGGAGGTCGAGGCCGCGCGGCATGGGACGCGCGCCGAACCAGCCGAGCCACTCCGGCGCAGTCGGGGCCAGGCTCAGCGCCACCACGTAATCGCTGCCCAGTTCGGGGCGCAGCGTGTCCGATGCGCGCGTCTGCGTGTTCGCATCGGCCAGGCGCACCAGCAGGTTGCCCTTGGCTTCGACGGCCACCGACTTCGCGGGGATGTTGGCTTTCTGCAGCAGCGCGACGATGCGCTTGGCCAGCGCATCGTCGATGGCGACGGTGCCTTCGCGCGCCGCGGTGACCTGCACCGACGGATCCTGCGGGAACGCATTGGGCAGTGCATAAACGATGCTGACCAACAGCACCAACAGGATGACGACGTATTTCCAGCGCGCGAACGTGAGCATCGGTGTCCCCACGGCGGCCTGCGCGGCCGCCGCAACTACGGATCAGGAATGGTGGATCAGGCGGACTTGAGCGTGCCCTTGGGGAGCACGTTGGCGACGGCGCCGCGCTGCACGCGCAACTGCACGCCGGTGGCGACCTCGACGGTGACGAAGTTGTCGCCGATATCGGTGATGGTGCCGGCGATGCCGCCGCTGGTGATCACCTCGTCGCCGCGGGCGAGCTTGTCCAGCATGCCGCGGTGTTCCTTCTGGCGCTTCATCTGCGGGCGGATCATCAGGAAGTACATCAGGCCGATGAAGACGATCGGCAGGAGCAGCGTCTGCCACATGCTGCCGCCGGCGGCGGGAGCCGCGGCCTGGGCGTGGGCGGGGGCGATCAACAGGTCGAGCAGGTCCATTCGCTGGGTCCGGCAATGTGAAAAGGCGGGGGATTATGCCACGTGGCCGGGGCTGGCCCCGGGCGACGTGGTGCGGGCGGCGTAGAAGGACTCCCTGAATGCCGCGAAGGTTCCCGCCTCGATGGCCGCGCGCATGTCGGCCATGAGTTTTTCGTAGTACCAGAGGTTGTGGAGCGTGCCGAGCATCGGCGCCAGCATCTCGTTGCAGCGGTCCAGGTGGCGCAGGTACGCGCGCGTATAGCCCCCAGAACAGGTCGGGCACCCGCAGCCTTCCTCGATCGGGCGCACGTCCTTCTCGTATTTCGCATTGCGGATGCGGACGGTGCCGAAGCTGGTGAAGTAGTGGCCGTTGCGCGCGTTCCGCGTGGGCATCACGCAATCGAACATGTCCACGCCACGCGCGACCGCTTCGACCAGGTCTTCCGGACGGCCGACGCCCATCAGGTAGCGCGGGCGGTCCTCCGGCAATTGCGGGCAGGTGTGGTCGAGCATCGCGTTGCGCTCGTCCTCGGGTTCGCCGACGGCCAAGCCGCCGATCGCGTATCCGTCGAAGCCGATCCCGCGCAGCCCCGCCGCCGACGCACTGCGCAGGTCGTGGTGCACCCCGCCCTGCACGATGCCGAACAACGCCGCATCGTTGCCTTCATGCGCGCGCTTGGAACGCTCCGCCCAGCGCAGGCTCAGTTCCATCGAGGCCTGCGCGACCGCCTGCGTCGCCGGGTACGGCGTGCATTCGTCGAAGATCATCACGATGTCCGAATCCAGCACCTTCTGGATGCGCATGCTTTCCTCGGGGCCGAGGAACACGGTCGATCCATCGGTCGGCGCGGCGAAGGTCACGCCCTTCTCGGTGATCTTGCGGCGATGCGCGAGCGAGAAGACCTGGAAGCCGCCGGAGTCGGTGAGGATCGGCCCGTCCCAGCGTGCGAAGCCGTGCAGGCCGCCGTGCGCTTCGATCACCTCGAGGCCGGGGCGCAGATAGAGATGGAACGTGTTGCCGAGGATGATCTCCGCACCCAGCGCGCGGATCTGTTCGGGCAGCACGCCTTTCACCGATCCGTAGGTGCCCACCGGCATGAACGCCGGCGTTTCCACCGTCCCGCGCGGAAAATGCAGGCGGCCGCGGCGCGCGCCGCCGTCGGTGCCGAGGAATTCGAAGCGCATGCGGCTCATTGCGTGTCACCGTCGGACGGCCACAGCAGCATCGCGTCGCCATAGGAAAAGAAGCGGTAGCCCTGCGCGATCGCGTGCGCATAGGCCTCGAAGATGCGCGCCTTGCCGGCGAACGCGGACACCAGCATGAGCAACGTGCTCTCCGGCAGATGGAAGTTGGTGAGCAACGCATCGACGCTGCGGATGCGGTATCCCGGCAGGATGAAGATCGCCGTTTCGCCTGCGAAGGGTTGCAGTTGCCCATCGACGAGCGCGGACTCCAGCGCGCGCACGACCGTCGTGCCGACCGCGATCACGCGGCCGCCGCGCGCACGCGTCGCGCGCACTTGTTCGACGAGCGATGCATCGACGTTCAACCATTCCGAATGCATGCGATGTTCGGACAACTCGTCGACGCGCACCGGCTGGAACGTCCCCGCGCCGACATGCAACGTGACGTGGCCGAACGCGACGCCCTTCGCACGCAATGCGTCGAGCAAGGCTTCGTCGAAATGCAGGCCCGCGGTGGGCGCGGCGACGGCGCCGGTCTGTTTCGCGAAGACGGTCTGGTAGCGCGCGTCGTCGTTGATGTCGGCGTCGCGGTGGATGTAGGGCGGCAGCGGCAAGCGGCCGGCGTGCTGCAACCATTCGGCGAACGGGCCATCGACGTGGAAACGCAGGCGATAGAACTCGCCTTCGCGCCCCAGCACTTCCGCTTCGCCGCCGGCATCCAGCGCAATCCGCGAACCGGCTTTCGGCGACTTGCTGGCGCCGACCTGCGCGCGCGCTTCGTCGCCGGGCAGCAGGCGTTCGATGAGGATTTCCACGCGCCCGCCGCTGGCCTTCTGCCCGAACAGGCGCGCGGGAATCACGCGCGTGTCGTTGAACACCATCAGATCGCCCGCGCGGAGCAGGTCCGGCAGGTCGCGCACGCCGCGGTCGCCCAGGGGCGCGGGCGCGGGTTGGACGACCAGCAGGCGGCTGGCGGAGCGTTCGGGGAGCGGGGCCTGCGCGATCAAGTCCTGCGGCAGGTCGTAATGGAAGTCGGAGCGCTTCAAGGCGGCGGGCCGTCGGGCCGGGCGAAAACGGCCGCCCAGTGTACCGGCCGGCGGGGGTTATATCGGGGGGTGGGGGGTGGTAGACTCGCGCAAGCTTCTGAAATCCCTAGGAAACACGCACCGCGCGGCCCCGCCGCGTTTTTGTTTTCAAGGGTTCCCACCGTCAAGATTTTCCCGAGGTTCGTGCCATGAACGCCAACGCTTTGCTCGCTCCCCTCGCCCCCTTGCGCGCCCATGGCGGCACGCGCCGGACGCAAGGCCTCGACGACGCCACGCTCGCGCGCCTGTCCGCGAACCACCCGGAACTCGCGCAGGCCATCGCGGCCGCCGCCGCCGAATACGAGCGCGTGCGCGGCGAATTCGCCGACCTGCTGGACATGGACGAAGACGCGCAGATCCGCGCCGTGCAGGGTGGCTACGTCAACTTCTATTCGATGGACGCGGTGAACCCGTACGTCGCGTTGTCCGCGCGCGGCCCGTGGGTCGTCACGCTCAAGGGCGCGGTGCTCCACGACTCGGGCGGCTACGGCATGCTCGGCCTGGGCCACACGCCGGACGCGGTGATCGCCGCGATGGCGCGCCCGCAGGCGATGGCCAACATCATGACGCCCAATCTTTCGCAGTTGCGCTTCGACCGCGCCATGCGCAAGGAAATCGGCCACACCCGCGGCGGCAGCCCGTACACCAAGTTCCTCTGCCTGAACTCCGGTTCCGAAAGCGTTTCGCTCGCCGCGCGCATCGCGGACGTCAACACCAAGCTGATGACCGACCCGGGCGCGAAGCACGCCGGCCGCGCCATCAAGCGCATCGTGGTGAAGGGCAGCTTCCACGGCCGTACCGAGCGCCCGGCGCTGTACTCGGATTCCTCGCGCAAGACCTACCTGCAGCACCTGGCCAGCTTCCGCGGCGAGGACACGCTGCTGACGGTGGAGCCCTACGACGTCGACCAGCTCAAGCAGATCTTCGCCGACGCCGAGACCAACAACTGGTTCATCGAAGCGATGTTCCTCGAGCCGGTGATGGGCGAAGGCGACCCGGGCCGCAGCGTGCCGCCGGCGTTCTACGCCGCCGCGCGCGAGCTGACCAAGGCGCACGGTTCGCTGTTCCTCGTCGACTCCATCCAGGCCGGCCTGCGCGCCAACGGCGTGCTGTCGATCGTCGACTACCCCGGCTTCGAGACCCTCGAAGCGCCGGACATGGAGACCTATTCCAAGGCCCTCAACGCCGCGCAGTACCCGCTGTCGGTGCTGGCCGTCGGCGAGAAGGCCGAGAAGCTTTATCGCGCCGGCACCTACGGCAACACGATGACCACCAACCCCCGCGCGCTCGATGTCGCGGTGGCGGTCCTCGAACAATTCACGCCGGCGCTGCGCACCAACATCCGCGAGCGCGGCAAGGAAGCCATCGCCAAGCTCGAAGCGCTGAAGGCCGAACTGGGTGGCCTGATCACCAAGGTCCAGGGCACGGGCCTGCTGTTCTCGTGCGAGCTGGCCCCGCAGTTCAAGGGCTACGGCACCGGTTCGACCGAAGAATGGCTGCGCGAGCGCGGACTGGGCGTCATCCACGGCGGTGCGAATTCCCTGCGGTTCACCCCCCACTTCATGGTCGACAGCGAGGAGATCGACCTGCTCGTGGCGATGGTAAAGCGCGCATTGCTCGAAGGCCCCCGCCAACAACAGGCAGCCGCGGCCTGAGGGGCTAGACTCGGGCCATCCACAACACCGGAGGTGTGGTGATGGCCCAGCACAAGGAACCGCAAGACCTGGCGGCGTCGGTGGACGTCGTCGGGGAGCCCTGGAAGGAAAGCGCGTACTACGCCGACGCCGAGCAGTGGACCTTCGTGTTCTGGGATCCGGCGCATCCCTTCCGGTCGTACTTCGACCGGCTCGACCTGCGCAACACCATCGAGCTGGCGTGCGGCCACGGCCGCCACGCCGAGCGCACCGCGGCGATGGCCGGGTCGCTCACGCTGATGGACATCCACCAGGCCAACCTCGATGCCTGCCGCGCGCGCCTGGGGCATCTGCCCAACGTCCGCATCGAGCGCAACAACGGCTACGACTTCCGGCCCGTCGAAGACGGCAGCGCCACCGCGATCTACTGCTACGACGCGATGGTCCACTTCAGCCCGGACCTCGTCGCTTCCTATCTGCAGGACGCGGCGCGCGTCCTCGCCCCCGGCGGGATGGCGCTGTTCCATCATTCCAACCACGACTCGGGCAGCGACCGGCACTACGGGCTCAACACGCACGCGCGCAATCGCATGACGCTCGAGCGGTTCTCTGAACTCGCGCGCGAGGCGGGGCTGGAGATCGCCGATTCGCGCGCGCTCGATTGGGGCGAAGCGGTCGAACTCGACGGATTGACGCTGGTGCGCAGGCCTGCGTGAGCCTCAGCGCATCGTGATCCACAGGGCGGTCGCGGTCGCGCCGCCCAGCACGACCATCGTCAGCAGCATCCCGAGGAAGCGGCCCACCGACGTACCCGCGTGGCGGCCCAGGCCCCACGCGTGCAACACGCGGCCGAGCAGCAACACGACGCCGCCGGTGAAGATCCACTGCCGGCCGACGCCCGCGATTTCCAGCAACGCGAGCAACAACAACGTCAGCGGCACGTATTCGGTGAAGTTGCCATGCACGCGGATCCAGCGTGCGAGTTCGCGGCTTTCGCCCGCGCCGATGCCCACGCGCGCCTGCGTGCGCCAGCGCACGACCTGCAAGGTCAGCGCCATCAGCAACAACGCATGCAACGCGGCGAACATCAGCGCCGTCACCGGCAACGGAATCGCGGCCGCGGCGGGCGCCATCGTCGGCAACGGCGGGTCGTCGGGAATCGGGTCGCCGGCGATGGGAAACCATGTCCCGCGTTCGAGCGACACATGCCCCTTCAGCGCGGACAGCGTCAGCTCGCGCCAACCGATGCGCAAATCGCCGATCTGCGGGTCCAGCGGATTCTCCGCGCTGCCCAGGCCATCGCCTTCGGGCTGGAACGTGGCCGCGAGATTGCCCGGCAGGGCCGAGAAGTTCGGCCGGAACGAACGCCACTGGCCGAACTGCTCGATCACGCTGCGGTCGAGCGGCTTGTCGTCGAGCGTCACGCGCTGCGCGGTCCAGCGCCGCCCGCGCATGGGGAATTCCGGATTCGCGTGGCCGGCGGCGTAGCCGCTCGAATCGATCGGCGCCTCGCTCCAAACGCGCTCGAACCCGCCGTCCTTCGCGCGCCACTGGAACATTTCCACGCGGCGTTCCAAACCGAAATGCCGCGCGCTGACGCCGAACTCGCGATCGCGCACCACTTCGTCGGAGACCGGCTCGCCCTCCTGCGCGTGCACGAAGCCACTCGCCAGCAAGAACAGCAGCGCCAGGATCCCGCGAAGGGCGTGCCTCATGCGGCCAGCGCCCGCGCGTGCAGTTCCGCCACTTCGTGCGTGGTGCCGAAGCGGCCCGTGGCGTCGTCGCGCACCACCTGCGCGAGCGCGCATTCCGGATCGTGCGTGAAGAACAGATGGACGTTGCGCGCGAGTTTGTCTTCCAGGAACTCGCGCTTCTCGTCGATCAGCAATTCGGCGTTGCGGTCGTAGCCCATCGTGATCGGCACGTGCACCCACGGGCGGCCCGGGATCAGGTCGGCGCAGAACACCACGCCGCCATGCGCCTCACCGTTGCTCGAGTCCGGCCCGATGATCTCCGACAACATCAGCCCCGGCGTGTGCCCGTCGCTGAAATGGAAACGCACGCTCTTGCCGAGCGCCGGCGTGTGCACGCCTTCGACGAGCTCCAGCCGGCCGCTTTTTTCCAGCAGCCCCTGCAACTCGGGAATGAACGATGCGCGGTCGCGCGGGTGCGGATGGTTCGCGCGCTCCCAGCATTCCTTGCTGACGACGTAGGTCGCGTTGGGGAACAGCAGTTCGGGCGCGCGGCCTTCGCTCCACGGCGCGAGCAGGCCGCCGGCGTGGTCGAAGTGGAGATGCGAGAGGACGACGATGTCGACGTCGTCGTGTTCGAAGCCGGCGGCACGCAGCGATTCGAGCAGCACGTGGCGGTCTTCCACCACGCCATACCGCTCGCGCATCTTCGGATCGAAGAACGCACCGATGCCGGTTTCGAACAACACCGTCTTGCCGTTGAGCGGGCTCGCGAGCAGCGCGCGGCAGGCCAGCGCGATGCGATTGGCATCGTCGGGCGCGGCCCAGCGCGACCACAATGCGCGCGGGGCGTTGCCGAACATCGCGCCGCCATCGAGCTTCTGTGAGTTGCCGAGGATCGACCAGAGCTTCATGCGGCCGATTGTAAGCGGTGCGCCGGTTAACGAATCGCTAGCGCGCCGGATCGGCGGACAGATGGAAGACGAACGCGCCTTCCTCCGGCTTGGCCGCCGCGACACGGATGGCGCCGACCGCGCCACTGGCCGACAGCCGGCCCTCGCCCGTCGCGTCGGGCGCGCGGCCCAGGCCGAACAGGCGTCCGCGCCAGCCCTTGATGGTCACGCGCACCCCGTTCCGGCCGTCCATGCGCAGCACGCCGGTCGCGTCCTTGGGCACGGCGACATTGCGGCCGCCGGTGTCGTCCAGGTCGTCCTGCTGGAAGGCGAACAATGCATCGTCGTCTGCCTCCACGGTGAAACGCCAGTCGGTGGTGCCGGGCGAGCCGTCGTTCTCCACCGCGATGCGATCGACCGCGACGGTGAAGCGGTCGACGGACTTCGGCGTTTCGCGTGCGGGCGTCGCCTCGGACGCACCGCGCGCACTCGCGGGCGCGGAAGCGACCACCGCCTGCGGCGTCGACGGTGCGCGGTCGCCGCGCAGGTTCACGTACACCGCCGTCAACGAGGCGATCAGCGCCGCCGCGCCCGTCAGGATCGCGGGCACGTGCTGCAACGTTGGCTTCTTCGGCGGCTGTTCGGTCATTTGCGCTTCGCTTCGCTCGGTTGCACGGCGGCCTTGCCGACCGGATTGCGCGGGTCGGAGCCGCCCGACAGCGTATTCGTGCGACGGTCCCACTGCACCGTCTGCAGGTTGCCCCAGGTCGGTTCCGCGGCGTTGACCGTGTGGCCCATCGCTTCGAGCGCCTTGACGGCCTCCGGCGACAACGCGCCCTTTTCCGCCGAGATCACGTCGGGCATCCATTGGTGGTGGAAGCGCGGGAGCGCGGCGACTTCCTGCGGCGAGAGGCCCGCGTCGTACCCGAGGATGCCGATCAGCACCTCGGTGATGATGCGGCTGCCGCCGGGTGCGCCGATGGCGATGACCTTCTCGCCGTTGTCGAGGAAGGTCGGCGTCATCGAGCTGAGCATGCGCTTGCCCGCCTTCGGCGCGTTGGACTCGAAGCCCATGACGCCGAATGCGTTCGGCGTGCCCGGGCGCAGCGCGAAGTCGTCCATCTCGTCGTTGAGCAACACGCCCGTGCCCGGCACGACCATGCCCGAGCCGTACAGCAGGTTCACCGTCTGCGTGGTGCTGACGCGGTTGCCTTCGGCATCGATGATGGAAAAATGCGTCGTTTCGTCGTCTTCGAGCGGCGCGGGCTGGCCCGAGAACAACGCGCTCGGCGTCGCCTTGTCCGGATGGATCGAGGCGCGCAGACCGGCCGCGTAGTTGCGGTCCATCAGCCGCGCGACCGGCACTTTCACGAAATCGGGATCGCCGAGATAGATCGTACGGTCGCGGAACGCGCGGCGCATCGATTCCACGGCGACATGGATGCGGTGCGCTTCGTCGAGCTTCGACAGGTCCCACCCGTCCATCACCTGCAGCATCTGCGCGAGCGCGATGCCACCCGACGACGGCGGCGGCGCGGTGACGACGTCCCAGCCGCGGTACTTGAAGCGCAGCGGCTCGCGTTCGCGCACGCGGTAGCTCGCCAGCTCCCGTGCGGTCCACTTGCCGCCTTCGTCCGCGACGCCCTTCAACAACTTCTGCGCGACTTCGCCCTTGTAGAAGCCGTCGTAGCCCTTTTCGGCCAGCAGTTCGAGCGTATGCGCGAGATCGGGCTGCTTCAGGATTTCACCGGCCTTGGGCGGGTCGCCATCGGCGAGGAACACCGCGCGCGTGCCGGCGTAACGCTCCATCACTTCGCGGCGGCTGCCGTAGCCGCGCTCGAGGCGCGGGTAGACCTCGAAGCCATCGCGCGCCAGGCGGATCGCCGGTGCGAGCGTCGTGCGCAACGGCAGGCGGCCGTACTTCGATGCGATGTGCACGAGCGCGGCGGGCAAGCCGGGAATGCCGGCGGACCACGGGCCGTTCTCGGCGCGGTCGGTGTCGAGCTCGCCGGCCTTGTCGAGGTAGGCCTCGGGCGTGGCGGATTCCGGCGCGGTTTCGCGCGCGTCGACGAAGATGTCGCGGTTGGTCTTCGCATCGTGCAGCAGGAAGAACCCGCCGCCGCCGATGCCGGAGGAGATCGGTTCGACCACGGCAAGCGTCGCGGAGGTGGCCACCGCGGCGTCGAATGCGTTGCCACCGTTGCGGATCGCTTCGAGGCCCGCGTCGGTGGCCAAAGCTTGCGCGCTGGCGATGACGGTGCCGTCGGGATGTTGCGGGCGCGCACCGCGCGCATCGGCCGCCGCGGCGTCGAAGGCCGCGAGGAGCAACAGCGTCGCGCAAAGGGAAAGGACGTGCCGGATGGCCGGGCGCAACGCGTGCGTCATGCGGGGGGTTCCCTCGGGATGCCTTCCTGCTTCAGGCGCAGGAGTTTGGCGAGCAGTTGCTCGTGCGATTCGGGATGCCCGGGATCGGGGTCGATGCATTCGACCGGGCAGACGACGACGCACTGCGGCTCGTCGTAGTGGCCGACGCATTCGGTGCAGCGCGAAGGGTCGATCACGTAGATGGTTTCGCCCTGGGAAATCGCCCGGTTCGGGCAAGCCGGCTCGCAGACGTCGCAGTTGACGCAGAGCTCGTTGATTTTCAGGGACATGGTCTTGCGTCCGGATGCGTGGCCGCGCGGCGGCCACGCACCGGGAATGCCTTACTTGGCTTCGACGAACACGTAGTTGACGCCCGACGGCGCGACGGCCGCCTTGACGCGTTCGTTGTCCGCGGCCTGGCCGATGAAAAGGACCTTGACGCCCTTCATCGAACCGGCGGCGACGTCGGCGAACGCGGCGACGACCAGGTCGCCCATCTTGTTCGAGGCCGGCGAGACGAACGCGAGCATGTTGCCTTCGAGGATGCCGCGGCCCAGGTCGCTCTTGACCTTGTCCATCTGCGCGTCGTACTGCGCCTGGAAGTCGGCGTCGGTTTCGAGCGGCAGGAAGTACACGAACGGCGCGTTGGTGACGCCATCCATGTTCTTCTTGACCACGTCGCTGGCGTAGGCCTGCCACGCATTCGGATCGCCGTTGGTCGGCACCGCCACCGCGGCGGCCACGGCCTTCGGCGCCTCTTCCTTCTTGCACGCCGCGAGGGCGAGGACCGCGAGCATCGCGAGCAGCGCGGTGCGGGACATCGTGAGCATCTTCTGGCGCATGGTGGAACCCCCCGGAACAGGAATTTGGATCAGGTGGAAATGCGCTGCCATTCGGCTTGCAGCGCGGCGGCGACCGCCGATGGCACGAACCCCGAGACATCGCCGCCGAGGCGGGAGATCTCGCGCACCAGCGACGAGGAAATGAAACCGTATTGCTCGGCGGGCGTGAGGAACAAGGTCTCCACGCCCGGGATCAGATGGCGATTCATGCTCGCCAACTGGAACTCGTATTCGAAGTCCGACACCGCGCGCAGCCCGCGCAGCAGAACGCCGGCGCCCAGTTCCGTCACGAAGTGCGCGAGCAACCCGGAGAAACCGCGCACTTCCACGTTCGGGTGATGCCCGAGCGCGTCCCTGGCCAGGTCCACGCGCAGATCGAGCGGCAACGCAGGGCCCTTGCCCGGGCTCTGGGCCACGCCGACGATCAAGCGTTCGAACAGCGGCGCTGCGCGGTCGACGAGGTCCACGTGCCCGTTGGTGATCGGGTCGAACGTGCCGGGATAGACCGCGATGCGGGTGGCCACGGGCATCGGTGCGTGGTTCGGGTCGGGAAGACGCGGCGAGTGTAACCGAGTTGAAACGGCCGGTCCCGGATCAACCGGGGCCCGTGCCCTTTCGATAGAGCGCGTACCGCACCTCGCGGGTGCGTCCTTCGCGATGCAGGCGCCAGCCCTCGGGCGGCGGCGCCGAATCCGTCGCGGGCGCTTCGACATACAGCCAGGCGTCGGGGCGCATGCGCGGCGCGAGCACCGGCAACACGCCGCCCCACAGGTTGGCGTCGAACGGCGGGTCGACGAACGCCAGGTCGAAACTCGCCTCGGGCTGCGCATGCAGCCACGCCATCGCATCGGCCTGCACCACTTGCGCGGCATCGCCCCCCTGCAGGCGCGCGGCGGCTTCGCGCAGGAAACCGGCGGCTTCTCGGTCATGCTCGACCAGCACCGCGCTCGCCGCGCCGCGCGACAGCGCTTCGAACCCAAGCGCGCCGGTGCCCGCGAACAGATCCAGCACGCGCGCGCCGGGCAACATCGGCAGCAACCAGTTGAACAGCGTTTCGCGCACGCGATCGGAGGTCGGGCGTAGGCCGGGGCGATCGGGCACGCGCAACTTCGTGCCGCGCCAGCGGCCGCCGACGATGCGGACATGGCCTGCCGACGGGTCGCGGCGCGTCATCGGGGCGTCTCGGGGGTGGGTGCTACCATGCCGGCCATTCTCCACGATCGACACGCCGCGGCCGCATGCGCTGGTTCCGACGCAAGAAACCCGACGACGCCCCGCCGCCTTCGACCGACGTCCAGACCGACGCCCCGCGCGCCGCCGACGCGCCCGAAGGCGCAGGCATCGCCGCGCCCGAACCGGAAACGGCACTCGTCGAAATCGACCGCAACTTCGAGCCAGTGGTCGAACCGCCCTTCGTTGAACGCGCCGCCCCCGCGACCGCCGGTAAATCCGGATGGCGCGAGCGCCTGCGCGGCAGCGGCTTCGCCAAGAGTCTCGGCGGGTTGTTCTCGCGCAACCCGAAGCTCGACGACGACCTGCTCGACGAGATCGAAACCGCGCTGCTGACCGCCGACGTCGGCGTGGCCGCGACGACGCAATTGCTCGAAGGCCTGCGCCAGCGCATGAAGCGCCGCGAATTCGCCGATGCGAAGGAATTGCTGCGTGCGCTGCGCGCCGAACTCATCGCGATGCTCGCGCCCGTCGCGCAGCCGCTGGTCATCGATCCGCACGCCAAGCCCTTCGTGCTGCTCACCGTCGGCGTCAACGGCGTCGGCAAGACGACGACCATCGGCAAGCTCGCGCGCCGCTTCAAGGACGAAGGCCGCAGCCTGATGCTCGCCGCGGGCGACACCTTCCGCGCCGCCGCCGTCGCGCAATTGCAGGCATGGGGCGATCGCAACGACGTGCCGGTGATCGCGCAGGGGCAGAACGCCGATGCCGCATCGGTCGCCTTCGACGCATTGAACGCGGCGAAGTCGCGCGGCGCCGACGTCCTGATCGCCGACACCGCCGGCCGCCTGCACACGCAGCAGGGCCTGATGGCCGAATTGGGCAAGATCCGCCGCGTGATCGCGAAGGTCGACGCCTCCGCGCCGCATGAAGTGCTGATGGTGATCGACGGCACGACGGGCCAGAACGCGCTGTCGCAATTGCGGCAATTCAACCAGGCGGTGACCGTCACGGGCCTGGTGGTCACCAAGCTCGATGGCACGGCGAAGGGTGGGGTGGTGTTCGCGCTCGCGCGCGAGTTCGGCATCCCGATCCGCTATGCGGGCATCGGCGAGCGCCCCGAAGACTTGCGCGTGTTCGACGCGGACGCCTTCGTCGACGCCCTGCTCCCGGAATCGCTCGGCGCCTGATGACGCGCGCGCGCCGCTGGCTGCTGGCCATTGCGGCGGTGGCGCTGCTGCTCGCGCTCGCGCTGTGGTTCGTCTCGCGTCCGCAGCGCGTCGCATCGCTGGTGATGTCGCAGCTCGGCTCCGCGCTCGGGCTGGAAATCACGGCGCGCGGCGTTTCGGAATACACGCTCGCCGGTGGCCCGCGCCTGGTGTTGCGCGACGTGGAAGCGCGTGCGCATGGCGCTTCGCGTCCGCTGCTGCATGCCGATCGCGTGGATGTGTCGGTGCCGTGGTCGACGGTGCGCACGCGCGGCGCGGACCTGGCGATCAAGCGCATCGAACTCGATACCCCCGTGCTCGACGTGCCGATGTTGCAGGCGTGGCTCGCGTCGCGGCCCCCGAGCGAAGAATCGAAGATGCCGACGCTGTCCGATGGATTGCGCGTGCGAGATGGCCGCGTGGTCGGCGCCGGGTGGTCGATCGATGCGATCGCGCTCGACGTGCCGCGCGTGATGCCGGGCAAACCGGTCGAAGCGCAAACCTCGGGCCGTTACGTCGCGCGCGACACGCGCGTTCCGTTCGAACTCGCGCTGAAGATGACGCAGCCGGCGAACGACGCCGGCCTCGGCGCGCACGGCACCATCACGCTGGAACAACCCGGCCGCCGCATGCCCGCGACCGTGCGCGTGTCGGGCCCGCTGCATTTCGACGACCACGGTGTTCGCATCGCGCCCCTGCGCGCATCGATCGCCGCGCGTTACACGCAAAAGGATGTCGATCTGCCGTTCGCCTTCGCGCTCAACGGTCCGCTGCGTTACGAAGGCGGCGCGGTGTCGCTCTCGCCCGCCGGCCTCGCGTTGCGCGGCAAGGGACTCGTGCCGAACTTCGACGGTCGCGCGGCCTTCGCATACACCGACAAGGCGATGCTGCACCTGGCCGGAACACTCGCGACGTGGCCCGACGCTTGGCCCGCGCTGCCGCCGCCGATCGGGCAATCGACCTCGCCGCTGCCCGTCGTGCTCGATTACGCGGGGCCATTCGATTTCTCCGATGTCGCGCGGTTGCAACTGACGCGCGATGCAACGCGGCTCGACGCGCGCTTCGCGTTGCCCGCGGTGCTGTCGTGGATCGATGCAGCGCAATCCTCGCCGCTGCCGCCGCTGAGCGGACGATTGACGACGCCGACGCTCGACATCGGCGGCGCGGTCCTCGAAGGCGTCGACGTGCGGATGCACGACCCCGCGCTCGACACGGCCGCACCATGATCGAGAACGATTCCTTCGCGAGCCGTCTGCTCGCATGGTTCGACGTCTCGGGCCGTCATGACCTGCCCTGGCAACACCCGCGCACGCCGTATCGCGTGTGGTTGTCGGAAGTGATGCTGCAGCAGACGCAGGTGCGCGTCGTCATTCCGTATTTCGAACGCTTCCTCGCCACCTTGCCCGACGTGCGTGCGCTGGCAGCCGCGCCGCTCGACGAGGTGATCGCGTTGTGGGCGGGCCTGGGCTACTACGCGCGGGCGCGCAACCTCCATGCGGCGGCGAAGGCGTGCGTCGAAAAGCACGACGGGGATCTGCCGCGCGATCTCGACGCGTTGATCGCCCTGCCCGGTATCGGCCGCAGCACCGCGGGCGCGATCCTTTCGCAGGCGTGGGGCGATCGCTTCCCGATCCTCGACGGCAACGTCAAGCGCGTGCTCGCGCGCGTGCACGGGATCGAAGGTCATCCGGGCCTGCCCGCGATCGAAAAGCGCATGTGGGCCATCGCGGAATCGCAACTGCCCGATGCGCGCATGGCCGACTACACGCAGGCCCAGATGGACCTCGGCGCAACGCTGTGCACGCGCGCTGACCCGGCATGCGTGCTGTGCCCGATGCAAACCGTGTGCACGGCGTTGCGCGAAGGCCGCACCGCCGAACTGCCGACACCGAAGCCCGGCAAGCCGCTGCCCGAACGCAGCGCGCTGATGCTGTGGATCGAGGACGCGCAAGGCCGCGTGTTGTTGCAGCGCCGCCCGGCCGCGGGCATCTGGGGTTCGCTGTGGTGCTTCCCCGAACATTCCGACCACGACGCGGCGCGCGCCTGGTTCGCCGAACACATCGCGTCGGATTACGACCGCGCCGAACCGCTGGCGCCGGTGGCGCACGGGTTCACCCATTACCGGCTGCAGATCCAGCCCCTGCGTTGGCGCGATACATCGGCGACACGCACGACGGGCGATAATGGCGACCTGCGCTGGATCGAACGCGCGTTGCTGCATACGCTCGGCCTGCCCGCGCCGGTCCGCAAATTACTGGAAAGCTGAGATGCCCCGCACCGTCTTCTGCGTCGTCGACCAAACCGAAACCGCCGGCCTCGACTTCATCCCCTGGCCCGGCCCGGTGGGCAAGCGCGTGTTCGAGAACGTGGGCAAACCGGCCTGGCAACGCTGGCTCGCACACCAGACCATGCTGATCAACGAAAACCGGCTCTCGCCGCTCGACCCCAAGCACCGCGCGATGCTGGAGGCCGAGATGGAAAAGTACTTCTTCGGCGGCGGCGCGGAGAAACCCGTCGGTTACGTCGCGCCCGACGCCTGAGCCGTCAGATCGTCTTGCTTTCCATCGCCTTGCGCGAGGCACGCACGGCTTCGATGTCGAGCGGGCGGATCTCTTCGATCCGGCAGTTCATGTTCGAACCGGCGAAGGCCACGCGATCGAACTTCGCCTGCACCCACGCGCCGGTCTGCGTGGTGATGACCATCGCCGCGGCGCCGTTGTCGTAATCCAGGCACGGGCCGCTGAGGCGCATCAGGTACGACTCCTTCGGCCGCATCGTCACCACCACGTGGTTCCTGTCGACCTCTTCCCAACCCTGCGGCGAGAAGTAATTGATCTTTGCGATGGGCTCGCCGGCGTTGGATTCGTAGAGGGAAAGCCGCTGCTCCTTCGTCATCCCCGACGAACATGCGCCGAGCAGCAATGTCACCGAGACCGCGGCGACGGCGGAAATCATCTGGCCTTTCATGGGGAACCTCCCGTGTCCCGGCCCCGTGTCGGGGCCGCCTGATCCAATCTTGCTCCCGACAAAGGCGTGCGGTCGCCCCCGCCCGCACGCCATTCAGCGAGCATGCGGCTTGCCCTGCCCCGGCCATCTGCGTAACATGCGCGGCTCGCTGGCCGGGTAGCTCAGTTGGTAGAGCAGGGGATTGAAAATCCCCGTGTCGGGGGTTCGATTCCCTCCCCGGCCACCAGTATTCAAGTGGTCACCGAAAGCCCGCACTTGCTGCGGGCTTTTTGTTTGGGCCAAGAACGTGTCATCGATCCGGCAGGCTGCGCCCCGAATGGTGCCGTATGGCCGTCGCAGCTGCATTCCCTGGGGTGGACCTGATTCGCGCCCGGGGCCGCGCGTCGGACAAAGCCGCGATCAATTCCGAAGCGCATCCGCTGCAGCGCGATGGGAAGTGGCGCGCATACCGACAACGAATTGCAACACCGCGAACGCGATGTGGACGGCTGTCGACACATAACCCAGTGCGAGCATGTCCATGAAGATGAAGAAATGCCAAAGCGCGATGTTCGACGCGCCCAGCAGCGTGTGCACGGCGGCGCCGGTGAAATGCCATGCGCGTGCAGGCGGCGCCTGCGTGCGGCCGACGTAGAGGAACCACAAGGCGAAGATCGCGGCGAGGCCGTGCGCTTCGAGGAAGCCGATGCCGCTCGACGGCTCGCCACGCAGGGCCGTGACCAGGGGGCCCGCGCCGAAGAAGATGGCGCGAATGTCCATGAAGAATGACGGAATGGCAAACAGTCCGAGGACGATGCCATTGGCGAACATGAGGCGTTGGCGGCTGGTCATGGTCACAAGGCTGCCCCACGGGCAGAGGGATGGCAACGAGAACAATTAATCCCTTCGCTCGCCGGGCGACGCTCGATGCGCCCGGCTTCACGCTGCTGGACGCCGGCGGACTCCGACCGCGTTCGTTTAATTATTCTCGTTGCCACACGCACCGCCACGGGCGCACTGTATCGCCGTTCAATTCCCCCTCGCCCCCCCATGAAGCTCGTCATCGCCACTTACGGCACCGAAGGCGACGTGCGCCCACTGGCGGCGCTGAGTCGCGCACTCCTCGACGCCGGACATCAGGTCCACCTGCTCGCCGACCGTTCCACATTGCGGCACGCCGATGCGCTGGGTGTGGCAACCTCGGCGCTCTCCGGCGACATCAAGGGCGTCGACGATCCGCAGGCGGGCATCGACACCGTCGTCGCGAACGATCGTGGCGTTCAGGGCATGGCGAAGGCGCTGGCGCATATCGCCAACACGCACGCGACCGCATGGCTGCGCGAAATCGTACACGCTGCGCGGGACGCAGACGCGATCCTTGTCTCCGGCCTTGCGGCATTCACGGGACTCTCGGCGGCCGAGTATCTGCGGCGCCCGGCGATCGGCGTGGGCTTCATTCCGTTCTCCCCGACCTCCGCGTTCCCCACGCCTTTCGTGCGCTCGCGCTTCGTCCCGCGATTCCTCAATCGCACGAGCCATCTGCTCATCAACGAAGTGCTCTGGCGTGCGTTCAAGCAATCCACCAACCGCGCACGCGCCGAAGCGTTCGGCATGCCGCGTCGCGACGCCGCCTGGACGACCCATCCGATGGTCTACGGCGTGTCGCCGTCGCTCGTACCCGCGGCGCCGGATTGGCCGGATTCCACGTCTGTCAGCGGGCAATGGGTCGCGCCGAGCAAGGACTGGTCGCCGCCGGACGCGCTACGCGCCTGGCTCGACGCCGGCGAAGCGCCGCTGTATGTCGGCTTCGGCAGCATGGTCGGGTTCGATCGCGACCGGCTCATGCGGTGCGTCGTGGAGGGCGTTGGCGGTCGACGCGTGCTCTTCCACCCGGGTTGGGCGGGACACGACGCGACACTCCCCGGCAATTTCTTCGTCATCGACGACGTCCCGCACGATTGGTTGTTCCCGCGCGTCTCGGCGGTCGTCCACCACGGCGGCTCGGGGACGAGTCACTCGGCCGCCCGTGCGGGCGTCCCATCGGTCGTGCTTGCCTTCGCCGGCGATCAAGCGTTCTGGGGCGACCGCCTGGCGAGCGCCGGCGTCGCCCCGAGGCCGCTCAACGGGCATCGATGCAGCGCACGCGAAATCGCGGATGGCATCGCGTTCGCGGGTCGCAGCGACGTGCGCGCAAAATCACAAACGTTGGGCGAACGCATGCAGGCAGAGAATGGCCCTGCCATCGCAGCGGAAACGCTCGAACAACTCATTGCATCACGAGCAGGAACCCCGCCATGAACAACGCGTACGACATCGACACCGACACCATCCTCCACCCCGTCGGTACCGATTTCGACATCACCGCCATCGGCGCCGCACAGAACCCGTGGTGGAACCGCACGCTCTGCGCCGTCAACGATGCGTGGGTGCGGCTGGGCGTGCTCGACGGCGACTTCCATTGGCACAAACACGACGACACCGACGAGTTTTTCATGGTCATGGAAGGGCAGCTGGACATCGAACTCGAAGACCGCATGGTCACGCTGCAACCCGGCCAGGCCTTTACCGTGCCGCGGGGCGTGATGCATTTCCCGCATGCGCGCGGCCGGACGGTGGTGCTGATGATCGAGCGCGCGGGCGTGGCTCCGACGGGGGACTAGCGAGCCCGTAGGGCGCCGCCGTCAAGCCCACATGCTGCCCTTGTGTTGCGTCAGATTGGAGGCCGTTGCCGGCGGGGGTGACCGCTTACGGCCAGAAGCGGACATCTCGATCACGCGCGGGCATGACTCCCCCGGATCCCTGCAAGTCCCGCCGAGAAAAGCATGATCGAGCCGCCCAGGACCATGCGCCTGTGCTCGATGGAGCCGTGGGTAAATCCGACAAGTGCAACAAGTGCACAGCCGCCAATCCCCAGCAACAGCAATGCCCACGCAAGCCTGTGGCTTCCTTTGCGACCCAGCGCACTTCTCCCTCCAAGAACGGCGCGGCACAAAATGAAGACGACACAGGCGAGTACCACCCCAACAACGGCCGAGGCAACCCAGGCCCCTTTCGATACAAGGAGCATGGACAAGAGGCCCAACACAATCGCCAGCATGGCACTGAGAGCAATGCCGAACGCGCGTTCTCCCCGCGTAGGCTGACGAGTGAACTCCTTCATGCCGCGACGCTCCTGATAACTGCTAATGGCGAGCAAAGCATACGCAATGAGCCGACGCCGTGTGGCTCGCCTCAATTGCGCAATATTCAAGTGGTCACCGAAAGCCCGCACTCGTTGCGGGCTTTTTGTTCGGGCCAAACGTGTCATCGATCCGGCAGGCTCGCAGGTCTGGATCAGACGACACGTCCAGGCGCTCCGTCTGGCGCGTGACTGCTTCCACGAGTTCAGCGGTCCAGTCCTCGGCAAACGCTTGGACGTGTTGGGAGAGCCACTCGCTGGAACGGACCTCCGCGGGAAGTGCATACGCAGCGGCGACGCGATCGGCACGCAGCCTGCGCCACTGCTGCAGCAACTCCGTGGGGTCGGGGTGCGTCTGCACCACGGCCCGCAGGGCCATTTGCTGCACGGCGAGTTGCGCCTGCAGGATCGCAATTTCTTCGCGCCAGCTGTCCATCTCCAGCTCCTGGATAGAAAGGAATCTGTGGGAGCGCCCCGCTGGAACGCGGGGCGCGCTGGGTCAGAATGTCGAGCCCACCTGGATGCGTCGAGGCGTCGTTTCGGGACGTTTGGGAATCATGATCTGCAACACGCCGTTATGTCCCGTCGCCGTGATGCCGTCCGGGTCCGCGCTATCGGGTAGCGCGAACCGGCGATGAAAACTGCCGTGCTGGCGCTCCACCCTCGAAAAACGCTCGCTGTTGTCGTCGACCTCGCTCGTTCGCTCGCCCTTGATGGTGAGCAACCCTTTATCCATCTGTACATCGATGTCCTCGGGGTTGACGCCTGGAATGTCGGCGTACAGGACGAAGCGACCTGGCTCCTCCTTGATGTCCACCAGCGGTATCCACTGGCTGGTGACCACTGACGACTCGTCCTTCGAGCCGCCTTGTAGAAAGTTGCCTTCAAACAGGCGATCGATGATCTGGCGGACCGGATCCGTGGTTCCCTGTCCGCCCCACTGCGGAAAGCGAGCCATCTGGTTCATCGCATTTCTCCAATCTAGCTGGTTGATCTCCGGATGTGGCAGCGCCCATCCGCGCGGGAAAATAGCGCGCCTGCGCGGTTTTTCAAGCGGGCGAAACTCCTCCGTTGGCGATCCTTAAGCGGCGTCAAAAAGGCATTAAAAACTGCCTTCCGCTGCCTCAGGAAATATGCCGTGGACGACTCGTCTTGATGGGCATCCGCTCAAGCCATCTGATCGCTTCTTCCCGATCATCGAAGAACGCTAGTTCGAGTTTCCTGATCTGGGCCGTCGTCTCCGTGGACCGGCCGTCTTCGCGTGAAAGGCCAAGCATTGCGACCCGGCAACCATTCAAGGCGGGAGACACCGCGCTCTTCGCGATGAAGTCGACGCGCCCGCTATCGTCGTTGGCCAGTAGCTGCGCGTTCCTGAAATTCACCAGGATGTTCCGCACGCTGGATTGGAAGCAGGACCAATCTCAAGCGTGCTTTGAGCATCCCGTGTCACGGTTCGATTCCCTCCCCGGCCAGGCATAACATGATGGGAACACCGAGAAATGAAAGGCTCGACTGCAAAGCGGGGCCTTCGCGCCAGCCTTGCGCACGCCAACGATCAACTTCTGTCGCGCCACGGCGACTTGCGCCGTGCGGTCGTGTTAGCGATCCTCCTCACCACACCGTCGTTAGAAACCGCGATCACAGCGGATGATCGCCTTGCGGCGTGTCTGCTCTGCCCAACTCATCTAGAAGATTCGCATCATCAATTACCTGATTTCTCCGCTAGGTAGACGCCAATCCGATTGCCCGCCTCCATCCCCCATGCTGCTATTTGGACGCGCCAGTGAATCGCGAATTTGCAAAGCGCGCTTGCCAAATCCATTTAGGAGAAATTGATGCGTGAGTTGACTGCCGGTGACCTTGCCGTCGTTCATGGCGGAAAGATGTCACTCACAACGAAGTACGTGATTGGCTTCGGCTTCGTCGTATGCCCCGCTCTTGGGGCAGGAATGCTGCTTGGCTATTACGCCAACGCCTGAATAACCTGACCAGATGGGAAAGCGCGTGCGTGAACTTTCAGAATCGGAACTCGAACAAGTGAATGGCGGCACCCTCGCGACAGCGATTGCGCTCGCCGCTCTGGGCGGCGCGGTGTTTGCCTTTGGTTATGAAGTTGGTAAGGACATGGCTGCTCGGGACGCGCGTTGAAGCAGATCGCGATGTCCGTTTTGTATATGCACACCAATTGAGTGAATCAACATGAACAAGGAAACCAAACTTGCGTTTGTTGCGTTGACCGTGATCGCGGTCGGCCTTGCACATGCCGCGATCGGGTACAGCCTTGGGAAGCGGCTGGCCCTGTCCGAGGGCTCAATAAACACTAGGGATCATTAGTCGGCCCTCTCGGTCGCAAGGAACAAGAGTAAGTCCCGGCCGATTGGATGGGGCTTACTTCTTGGACGCATGAACGTCATTCATCAATCCGAATCCTCCGAATGCGGCTTGGCATGCCTTGCCATGGTGGCCTCGCATCATGGTCAACATGTTGGCCTGCGCGAGCTGCGCCGCCGATTTCCTCTTTCCCTCAAGGGTGCCCCGCTCTCGCGACTGATCACCATCGCCGGAGATTTGGGATTCCAGTGCCGCGCGCTGCGCCTCGAGCTGAAAGACCTCAGTCAACTTGCCACGCCGTGCGTACTGCATTGGGACCTCAACCACTACGTCGTCCTGGCCAAAGTACGCGGCGACAAAGTCACCATTTACGACCCGGCTTCCGCCAAGCTCGTGCTGTCGCTGTCCGAAGTCTCCGCGCACTTCACAGGCGTTGCGCTTGAACTGACGCCGGGCGCTTCGTTCGTCCGTGAGCGCGCTGCGCCGTCCGTCTCCGTGCGCCAATTGAGTGGCCGCGTGACTGGGCTCTGGCGTTCGCTCGGCCTACTGCTCGGCTTGTCCGTTGCCTTGCAGGTGTGCGCGCTTCTGGCACCGTTCTATATGCAATGGGTCGTGGACCATGTACTGGTGGCCGCCGACCGCGATCTACTCACTGTGCTGGGCCTTGGCTTTGGCCTTGTGGTCCTGCTGCAAGTCGCCATGGGCGCCCTGCGCGGCTGGTCAGTCGTCTATCTTTCCACGCGCCTAAGTCTGCAGTGGACGGGCAACATCTTCGCGCACCTGCTGCGTCTGCCACTGGACTTCTTTGAGAAGCGTCACCTGGGCGATATCACTTCTCGCATGGGCGCAGTGCAGGCGATCCAGCGCACACTGACGACAAGCTTTGTCGAAGCCCTGATCGATGGCCTTACGGCGTTGGTAACGCTGGGCATGATGCTGCTGTATAGCTGGAAGCTGGCGACAGCCACCATGCTGGCTGTGGGGCTCTATCTTGGGGTGCGTGCAATCGCCTTCCGTCCCTTGCGCGATGGCACCGAGCGGCAACTAGTGGCTGCTGCCCGGCAGGAAACCCACCTGCTGGAGTCCATCCGGGGGGTTCAGTCGGTCAAGGTCGCCGGTAGTGAATCGGTGCGCCCATCCACCTTCTTCAACCTGATGCACGACACCGCCAACCAAGACGTGCGCTTGGCAAAGCTCTCTCTTGGCTTCAGCTCGGCCAGTCAGTTGATCTTCGGCATCGAGCGAGTGGCGGTGATCTGGGTCGGCGCCGCGCTGGCACTGCAAAACGTGTTCTCGGTGGGCATGCTTGTCGCCTATCTCGCCTACAGAGAACAGCTCGCCCAACGCGTGTCCGGGCTGATCGATAAGTGGATCGAGTTCCGCATGCTACGCCTGCATGGGGAGCGGCTTGCGGATATCGCGTTGGCCGAACCTGAGGCGGAGACGCAGCCCGTTAGCGTCAGTCACGACATCCAACGCGCACGACTCGAGGTGTCGGGCCTGTCCTTTCGTTACGCCGAGGGCGAACCATTGGTCATCCACGACTGCACCTTCAGCGTGGAAGACGGCGAGTCGGTCGCAATTGTTGGCGCCTCGGGCTGTGGCAAGAGCACGCTGGTCAAGCTATTGCTAGGACTACTGCCGCCCACGCAGGGAACGATTGCCGTGGACGGTAACGACTTGCGCAAGCTCGGGCCCGCGCACTTCCGCCAGTGGGTCGGCGCCGCGATGCAAGATGACCAGCTCTTCGCCGGAAGCATCGCCGAGAACATTGCCTTCGGTAATGACGGCTACGATTTGGAGCGGGTGATGCAGGCGGCCGCGCTGGCCGCCCTCCACTCGGACATCCTGGGAATGCCCATGGGCTACCACAGTTTGATTGGCGATATGGGCACCACGCTCTCAGGCGGACAGAAGCAGCGTGTCATATTGGCGCGAGCGCTATACCGCCGGCCTCGCTTCCTGTTTCTCGATGAGGCGACAAGCCATCTTGATGTCGACTGCGAGCGTCAAGTGAACGACGCTGTGCGGGGCTTACCACTGACCCGTGTCATCATCGCTCACCGCCCCGAGACTATTGCCAGCGCCGATCGCGTGCTCGTGATGCACAGCGGGCAAATCGTGCAGGAACTTCGGCCGAAGGCGGCCCCACTTTCCGCGCTTGCGTCGCAGCTGGCATGACGCAGGGCCTGTTCCGAGCCGAAGTGTGCGAGGCCAAACGCGCCAGCAATCTGGGCGGAATTTCGCTAGCACAACCGGTACGGCTCTGGGCGCTGGCAGTTGTCGCCGGTGTCGCCGTAATTAGCGTCGTGGCATTCCTGTTTCTTGGGGAGTACCACCGGCACTCGCGCGTACCCGGGCAGCTCGTCCCCAGCCTCGGGTTGTCGACAGTGGTGGCACCGACAGTGGGCGTGGTCGCTCGCGTTTTCGCCGACGAAGGCGCACGAGTCCACTCAGGCGAGCCGCTACTACAAATCGACGTGCCGCGCACGACGGCCACCGGACACAATGCGCTTGAACTTGTCCGCGAAGCGCTCAATGCACGTAGCGACAGCGTTCGAAGTCTGTGGGCCGCGCAGCGCGCTCAGATCGACGCGCAGTCTGCAGGGACGCGCCAGCAGTTGACGAGGGTACGGGAAGAGTTGAATCACGTGAAGCAAGCCATCGCCACGCGCGACGAACAAATTCTAATTGCCCGCAACACGGTCGAGCGCTATCGCCGGTTGGCTGCAGACGACTACGTCAGTCAGGTGCAGTTAGACCAGCAGGCGCAGGGGCTGCTGGATCTGGTCAACGAGCGGCAACGGCTGGAGCTGCAAGCGGCCAGCACGCGCCGGGGTATCGCCCAACTAGAACAATCCCTGCGAGAGATGCCGGCGCAGCGACAATTGGCCCAGGCGCAAGCGCAGCGCGAACAAACTCTGCTCGATCAGGAAAGCATCGAGCGCGAAACCAGCGGCGGCTTGCAGGTGGTAGCGCCCGTGGCGGGCATTCTCGCAACGCGCTTAGTGGAACCCGGCCAAGCTGTCCAGCCCGGTGAGCCGCTCCTGAGCCTGTTGCCCGAAGGCTCGCAGTTGCAGGCGCAGTTGCTCGTACCCAGTCGCGCTGTCGGCTTCATCGAGCCCGGCGACTCGGTGTTAATGCGCTATCAAGCGTTCCCCTATCAGAAATTCGGGCATCAGCGCGGCACCGTAGTTCGCGTGTCGCGGAGCGCGATTAATCCGGGCGAGTCCATGGCGCCAGTCGTCAGAGGACAAACGCAGGAGCCCTACTATCGCGTTCTCGTCGCGCTTGAGGCTCAAAGCGTCACCGCCTATGGCAAATCCGAAACACTGCGCCCCGGCATGTTGCTGGAGGCGGACATCCTCGGCGAGCGACGCTCGCTGATCGAATGGATTCTGGAACCGCTGTACTCGCTCAACGGGAAGCTGGGCGGCGCCTGACGCCAGCGCGGGTGACACACTGCCTCCATGCGCCAACGCCCTCCCACCATCGATGGCCTGACCGCCAGCACGCTGCAATTACCGCCCGGCCCGTGGCCGACGGTGCTGGCGTGCCTGTGCGAGCGGTTTCCGTCTGTGGCGCAAGCGCAGTGGATCGACCGGATGGCGCGCGGGCGCGTCGTCGACCACGACGGGAATCGGGTGACGCCGGAGACGCCGTATCGCATCGGGCTCGAAGTCCATTACTTCCGCGAAGTCGCCGACGAGGCGCCGATTCCGTTCGATGAAGCCGTGTTGCACGAAGACGCCGACTTGTTGGTGGCGGACAAGCCGCATTTCCTGCCCGTCGCGCCCACCGGTGCGCATGTCCACGAAACCTTGTTGGGCCGGCTGATCCGCCGCACCGGGAACCACGCGTTGGTTCCGCTGCACCGGATCGATCGCGAGACCGCCGGATTGGTGTTGTTCTCGACCAACCCGGACAGCCGCGCACGTTACCAGGCGTTGTTCCGCGATCGGCGGATCGAAAAGCACTACGAGGCGATCGCACCGGCGTTACCGGGCATCGCATTTCCCCGCGTGCATGCCAGCCGGATGGTCGCAGGCGAACCGTTCTTCCGCATGCAGGAAGTCGAAGGACCGGCGAACAGCGAAACCCGCATCGACGTCATCGCGCGCGGCGATGCGCGCTGGCGTTACGCACTGACACCGATCACCGGCCGCAAGCACCAACTGCGCGTGCACATGGCCGCGCTGGGCGCGCCGATCGCCAACGACACGCTCTATCCGTCACTGCGTCCGCGTTCGCCGGGCGATTACGACGCGCCGTTGCAACTGCTCGCCAATCGCCTGGCTTTCATCGATCCGCTCAGTGGCGGCGAGCGCATGTTCTCGAGCAACTTCCTGCTCCAGGCCTGAGCGGGATCAGCCAGGCCGGGCCTTCGTCGCGGCCATCAGCGTCGCCGCATCGACGACGCGCATCTGCATCGCCCTCACCGCATCCGCCGAAGCAGCGTCCGATTCCCCCGCCACCAACAACAGCTTTCCGCCGGGCATGGCGATCTCCGCGTGGAAAAGCGTGTGCGCGGTCGAGAGGTTCTTCCATTCGACAAAGAAGTACGGGACGCCATTGCGGGTCCCCAGCTTGCAAGCCTGCACGTTCGCCTTGCCGGTGGGCCCGGAGAGCTCTTTCTCGGCCGAACGACAATAGGTGTCCGCCGACTTCTTGTCTTGCACCGGAGCGCCGGGGGAGAGGCTGAGGTTGACGTTGTTTCCGCTGTTTCCATAAAAGAACACTTCGACTGACCCGTTGCGCAGGCTCTCGATGAACGGATCCCGCGAATCGGGCAGGCGCGCCGGGTCCAGGGCGTGCCAAGGTGCCGAAACATCGAACTGGACACCGAACTTGCTGGCGAAGTCCGCCGCGGATGCCGCGGTCGCGCACAAACAGGCGGCGATGAAGATGACGGTGCGCTGGAATTGCAAGATGGCCCCCTTTCGGTCTCTCCCCGAGACGCCTCGATGATACCGAACGCAGGGGTCGCAATCGCTATCGCGTCGCTCCTGAGATTCATCCCGGCCGGAAGTGATGCACGTACCGGCGACTCACGGGGAGCAAGTCGGTGCGCGCCTTCAGGTGCAGGCGCGCCGTCTCGTTCTCACCGCGCACCACGTGGCTGACGGCGCGCAGGTTCACGACCACGGCGCGATGCACCTGCACGAATTGCGCGGGATCGAGTTGCGCAATCAGGTCCTTCAACGGCGTGCGCACCAGCGCTTCCCCGCCCTTGCCTGAGTCGTCGCGCCACGCCACGCGCGTGTACTTTTCGTCTGAGCGCAGGTAATCGATGTCCTCGACGGCGATCAGCCGAACGTCGTTGCCGATCGACGCACGCAACCAGCGCAGGTGCGTGCGCGACAGGTGCTGCAACAGCGGGCCCAGGTCCGCCATGGAGGTCTGTGCACGCAGCCGCGCCTGCAAACGCGCGACCGTGTCCGCCAGGCGCGCGGGCTCCACGGGTTTGACGAGGTAATCGATCGCGCCCTGTTCGAAGGCCTGCACCGCGTAGCGGTCGAAGGCGGTGACGAAGACGATCTGCGCGCGCTGGCCGATCGCGCGCGCGGCATCGATGCCGTCGAGCCCGGGCATGTGCACGTCGAGGAAACACACATCGGGCGTCAGCGCCTCGAAACGCTCCACCGCTTCGCGCCCGTTGCGCGCTTGCGCGACGATCTCCAGTTCCGGCCATGCGTCGGCCAACTGGCGCGCGAGTGCGCGGCGCAATAGCGGCTCGTCGTCCGCGATCAAGGCCGTCGGCGAGATCGCGCTCATGGCACCGGGGGCCGCGCAGGCAGGACGAGTTCCGCACTGGTGCCATGCGGATGCACCGCGCCGAGCGTGAGTCGCGCGGCATCGCCGAATGCGAGTTGCAGGCGTTCGCGCAGGTTCGACAAGCCCGTGCCGTCGAGCGTCGCGCCCGACAGTCCGACGCCCGTATCGATGACCTGCAGGCGGCACTCTTCACCGCGTACCGTGGCGCGCACGTCGATGCGTCCACCCTCCTCCGCCGGGTCGATGCCATGGCGCACGGCGTTCTCCACGAGCGTCAGCACGCTCGTCGGCGGGCACGCGACAAGCATCGCACCGGCTTCGGCATCCACCGACCACTGCAAGCGATCGGGCATGCGCATGTGCATCACCGACAGATAGGCGCGCACCAGGTCCAGCTCCTGCGCCACGGTGCCGCCCGGCTCGTGCAGGCGCGGCACGGCCGCGCGCAGATAGGCGATCAGGCTGCCGAGCACGCTCGATGCCTGCGGTGATCCGGCATCCACCAACTCGCGCACGTTCGCGAGGGTGTTGAACAGGAAGTGCGGCTCGACCTGCGCTTGCAACAAGCGTAGCCGCGCATCCAGCGCATTGCGTTCGTATCGGCTCCGCTCTAGTTCGAATGCGAGCGCCTGCGTGCGCACTTGCCCGCTGATCTGCCGATACAACGCCGACATCGCGATCCACGGGCCGACCAGCAAGCCCATGAACGCGATGAAGCTGAAGCCTTCCATGCGCGACTTCACCGCCCACCAGTGCACGTCATGCGGCGTGGTGAACGCATACGTCAAAGCGGCGGCCACCGGCATCACCGCCGCGACGCTCGCGACCTGCAGGCCCCAGCGCGGGAACCACGCCGGCAAGCGGCGCGGCCAACGTTCGAACAAGCCGAAGACGAACAGCGCGGCGAGGCCGACCATCAGCAAGCGCAGGAGCAGCAACCAATAGGACGACAACCAGTTCGCCGACATCGGCAGGCTGGCGACGAACGCTGCGATTCCGACCACGCGCAAGCGGCGCCACCCGAACCACGGTCCGGGCACCGGCGCAGCGGAGGCATGGGCATCGGACATGGCGCGACGATACCAGCCCGGCCGTGCGCATCGTCGAGGTCTTCCGTCCTTCATTCCCTCCAGGCCGTCGTTCGTCGCATGGCGGCTGGACGTGCCCTCGGCGCACTTCCAGAGTCGGCGCATTCCACGACGAGGAGACGCCGCCATGCTGCGCTGGGTGCATATCGCTGCCGGGCTGGTCGCCATCCTTGCGGGCTTCACCGCGTTGTTCGCGAAGAAGGGATCGCCGCTCCATCGCCGCGCAGGCGATGTGTTCGTGGTGGCGATGATCACCCTGACCACGACGGCCCTGTACGCCGCCGCGTTCGTGCATCCCAACCGCGGCAACGTGGTGGCCGCGTTGGTGACGCTCTATTTGGTGACGACCTCCTTCCTGACCGTGAAGCGCGATGTCGCCGTGGCGCGCGGGTGGTACGTCGCCCTGATGTTGCTCGGCCTTGCGGCGACGGCGCGCGCCGCGTGGCTCGGCATGCTCGCGGTGCGCGAGGGCGGCGTCGACCACTTTCCTGCCGGCGTCTTCTTCGCGTTCGGCTTCGTCAGCCTCGCCGGCACGTTGCTGGATGGGCGTTTGCTGATCGCGGGCCGGATCGAAGGCGCGCAGCGACTGGTCCGGCACCTCTGGCGCATGGGCACCGGGATGTGGATCGCCACGGCCTCGTTGTTCCTCGGGCAGGCGAAGTTCTTCCCGGACGCGATGCGGTCCTCGGGCGTGCTGAGCGTGCCGGTGCTGGTGGTCGCGGGCGTGACGCTGTTCGAACTGGTGCGCACGATCCGGCGCAAGCGTGTCGCGAAAGGGCGCGTCCATGCGCCCGAAGGTCCAGGGCTCAGCCCTTGAGCACGATCTCGCACTTGGCGAACTCTTCGTCGCTCTGCGACTTCACCGCGCAGTCGAGTTGTTCGCGGCTCAGCCCGATCTTGTCGGCCTGGCATTCGGCGACGATGCCCGTGCGCATCTCCTCGACGTCCTTCTGTTCCATGTAGAGGTTGTTCTCCATGCCGGACATCCCGACCAGCTTGTCGGCGAACACCTTGCATTCGGCCTCGCCGAACGATTCCGACCCGCCGACGGCCGAACAGCCGGACACCCCCAGCACCATCACGACGACTGCCATCCCTGCAATCCGCTTCATCATCTGTAATCCCCTTGGGTTGAAGTGACACATCGAAACAATCGTCAGAGCATCAGCGCGTGCGTTCCGCGCTCGTTGCGCTCCAGGCCGGTGAACACGACGCTGCCGGTCGTCGCGTCCCATGCGAACGGCGCATTCGTGTACGGATTCTGCCAGCGTGCGGCGTGCACGCGCGGTGCGGCATCCGACGCGGTCGCATGGGTTTCGCGCAATTCGGCGGCCAGCAGAGCCGCGCGGCGAACGCCTTCGATGTCGCTGGCGCGCACTGCGTATTGGTCCAGGTCGTTCACCATGCCGATGTCGTGCAGGATGTGCCCGAAGAAGTTGTACGCGTGGTACGTCCCTTCGGTGGCCGACGATTCGCGGTGGGAGGCTGCGATGGCCCCCGGGATCGCCGGGTAGTCGACATCCAGGCGGTCGGACAGGCGGACGAAGTCGCGCGCCGTCATGTTGTTCGTGGCCTGGGGTTGGAAGAACGGGCGTTCCAGCGCGTCCTTCACCTTGTTCGGCGACATCAGGCCGGGCTTGTCCACCAGTGCGGCCAGGCCCGTCGACCGGAAAACGTACTCGCCGGCGAACACGCGCCGCATCGAATACTCCTCGCGCGTGATGGGCTGCGTCCATGCAGCTGGCGGCGCCGCAGGCTTGCCGGCGGCATGCAGGTCGCGCAACACGAGATTGCCGACGGTGAGGTTCCGCTTCAGCGCGGAGGTGGCGATCATCTTCGCGATGAGCGTGTCCGAAGATCGCAACGCCATCCGCCAGAACGTGAAGTCGCGGTCCAGCGCTGCGCGCGCGGCCTCGCCGTCACCGGCGCGCGCCTGCTGCCACGCCTGCATGAACATCAATTGCTGGCCGTGGAGCGCCGGGGAAAAGCGGGGAGACGGCGTGCTGACGTCCGTCCCGACGACTTCCTTCCATTCGCGCAAGCCCTGCATGCGAACGTACCGTTCGAGCAACCAGTGCTCGGATGCCAGCCAACCGTCGACCTGCGCGAAGTCCCCCTGCACGAGGCGGGCGCATTCGGCGGTGCCGGTCTTGCACGCTTCGGAGAGCGTGGTGATCGCCGACGACCTGGCGCGTTGATATTGATGTTCGCGTCCCGGGAGGAAGGCGTACTCGCCTTCCTTGGGAGGCGTGTACCGTTCCAGGAACGCCTTGCGTTGGATTCCCCACGCGAGCGGATCCTGGCCTTCGGGCACGTCCATCCCGAGCAGGAACACCCAGGCATTCGCGGCATCGGGGACGTCGGGCTTGCTTGCGACGATTTGCTGCAACGCAACGTCGTCCTTCGATGGCGCTTCGTCCGACCAATTGATCGCGATCAACGCCGCGTAACCGAGAATGACGAGCCCCACGCACGCGCAGACCAACCACGCCAGCAGGCGTGCCGGATTTCCCATTCGATATCCCCTGGTCAAGCCGATTCTTCGTCCACACCGTAACGCAACCAGCGATCCGCGACGCCGGCATCGCTGAAGGCGCGGGCATCGATGCCCGCTTCGCGGGCGAAGATCTCGCAGTATTCGAGGTGGTCCATGCCACTGGGCTTGACGTGCGCGATGCGCATGCCTTCCAGGCCCCTGCCCTTCATCTTGTCGACGAGGTTGCGCCATTCGGAGATCGCGAGTTCATCGCCGACGAGCCGGTCGCAGACGTAAAGCCACTTCGGGCGTTGCTCGGCGACCGCGCCGACGATGCGCTCCCAGTAGGCCACGGTGTTGTCCAGCGTGCGCAAGCCCGTCACGGTCGCCATGAGGCCGCCGCCGGGGCGAGTGAGGGCGATGGAGAAATCCTGTTGAGCCATGGGTGCTCCCGGGCGTTCCGTGCCTTGCGCCAGCTTAGCAATTCCGTCCGCATGCGTTTTGCAAGATCATGCGCGGTCCACCCCATACCCGCCCGGGCCCGATGAACCTCCTTGTGCGCTCCTGCCTGCCGTTGTTGTTCCTGGTCGCTGCCCTCCCCGTCGCCGCGGCGGAACCCGACCACCCCGGGATTCACGCCGTGATCGAGTCGTTCCGCACGGCGATCATCCAGCGCGACAAGCCGCGCTTCCTGGGTTTGTTCCTGCAGCCCGACGCGCCATGGCAACTGGTCAACGGCGATGCGACGCTCGCGCAGATCCAGAAAGAACGCCCGCAGGCGATCAAGGCCCGCTACAAGGCCGAGAACAACCCGGTCGCCTTCATCGACGGGATCGTGAGGAGCGAGCGGACCAGCGAAGAGACGTTCTCCAACATCCGCATCGACGGGGATGCCGACGTGGCGACGGTCACCTTCGACTACACCTTCAAGTCCGACGGCCGCGAAACCAACCACGGCACGGAATGCTGGCTGATGGTGCGCACGCAGGATGGCTGGAAGATCACCACGCTCGCATATTCGTACAACCGCTGAAGGGCGTATCGCTACAGCGCGCCCGTGATCGGTGACACGAGCGCGCTTTCCGCCGCGCATTTTGTCGAATCGGCGAGTGCGGCGGCATTCAACTCGTCGCGCGCCGCGGCTACGTCGGCACGGAACGTTGCGTCCGTATGCAAGCGCGCGACCGCACCGGCGGCCACCGTGCGCCCCGCAAGGATGTCGCTCTGCCAGTGCGCATTGCACACCAGGCGGCTTTCGCCGAACGACCGCGCGCGTGCAAGCACCGCATCCGCGCGATCGGGCGCGACTTCGACGAGCACCAGGCCCCACGTCCATCCGATCGCCGTGTGGCCGGAGGGATACGAACCGTCGTTGCGCAAGGCCGCTTCCTCGCCCGGCGCGCAGGTGTGTTCGTCGTAGTGCACGAACGGGCGCTGGCGCTTGTAGTGGTCCTTCGCCTTGTACGTCGCCATGCCGCCGTCGACCATCGTGCGTTGCAGCAGCAGGTACAGGCGTGGCGTGGCGTCCTTCGACACGGTCTTTCCGAGCGCGCAATCGAACGTGCTGGCGGCGTGCGGGAAGTGCAGGTCGGCGTCGGAGGTCGCCAGTGTGTCGCGCGGCGTGTTGCGCAGCGCCTGCGCCGCCTTGTGAACCGCTTCATCCTGCGCGAATGCGGACGATCCCGGCGCCGGCGGTTGCGGCACCAATGCGAGGCTGTCGGGCAACGCGCGCCCCAGGTATCCCGCGGGGACGCCGGGTTTGAGTTCGGGCACCTGTGGCGCCACGGCGGGCGGCGGCGTGCTTTCGACGGCGCTGCCCGCGCAGGCGACCACCGCAGTCATGCACGCGCCCGCGAGGAGCGCGCGCACTTGCCGGCTCATGCGCGCTTCTCCAGCGGCGGCGGGAAGTACGTGCCGTCGGCGACGCCCCCCTTCGGCCCGTAGAAGCGGAACGTCAGGCGATAGTCCTGTCCCGTCGGCGTCGGCAACCAGTTCGAATCGGGTGCGTCCGCGGGCTTGTCGGAGGCGAAGTACAAGGTCAGCGAACCATCCGGGTTGTACTTCAAACCCGATTCGCGATTGAGCAAGAAGCGGTTCTTCGGATTCTTCAACACCCGCATGAACATCGGGTCCACCGCGATCACGGACCAGAAGTAGTTCGCGTACTTCGGCGGGAGGTCATCTTTCGGGAACGTGAGCGTGTAGGTGTTGTCGCCGTTGAGCGTTGCACCTGCACCGTCCACCGCGGCCTTGTAATAGATCACTTCATCCAGGCGATTGGCCCAGATGCCGCCGAGGTTCACCAGCGTGCGGCCGAGCCAGTCATCGTTGTATGTGCCGGCGACCGCAGGACGCACCCAGCCATTGCGGATCGTTCCGTGCCCGATCAATGCGCCGGCCTTGCCGAGATCGGCGTGGGCCTTCTCGCGGACGATCTTGTCGACGCGGGCGCGTTCGGCAGGATCCGCGATGCCCGCGGCGATCGCCCGCGCTTTCGCGGCCAGTCCTTCCATGCCCGGGTTGATGTCCTGCTCGCTGTCGAGCACCGCGTCGGCATGCTCGAAGGCTTCGACACCCGGCAGATGTTGTTGGTCGAACTCCGGCGTCGCGGGAAGCGTGGGCGGCGTCGGCGTGCCCGTCGCGCGCAGCGCGAACTTGTGTTGCAGCGCGACGGCCTGGTTCCAGTCGTCGCCCAGTTCCACGCGCGCCAAGACGCGCATGTATTTCACCGGTACGTCGATGCGCGTGGTGTTCGCCGGCAACGTCACGTTCGCCCCCTTCAGGCATACCGCGAAGTCCCCGGAAGGCTTCGCGGCCTGCGTGCGCTCGTTGATGTTCGCCACCGTTTCGCCCCAGCCGTTGAGGAATTGCACGGTGTAGTAGCGGCCGGTGATCTTCGGCACGGTGACGAGGGTGCAACTGTTTTCATCCACCGCGACCCACGCTTCGGAGTACGCGACATCGAGGTTCGGGTTCGGCCAATCCACCGCGCCCGGTTTGCGGTGGATCATCGTGTTCCACTTCCAGCCTTCCGCGAAGTCCGCCTTTTGCTGGCGGAGCACGAGCAGGCGGCCCATCAGGTAGATCCAGGCATCACTGATGTCCTGCTCTGTGTATGCGGCGGCCCCTGCAGTCGCCGTGGCGGATGCCGTCGTCGAGACCGACGCCGGCGTGGCCTCCGGTGCCGTCCGATTGCAGGCACCCGCCACGAGCGCGATTGCGGCCATCCAGGACATCGATGCAACGCTGTTCATGAAAGCCTCCCAGGCGCCCGCTCCATGATTCGACGAATCGCAGCGCAGGCGCGTCGGAGCTTTCACGTACGCCCGGCCAGTAGAAATACGGTGTGGTTCACGTTGATGAAACCGCGCGCTGTAGACTCGCCCGGTGACCGCCTCCCCGAACCGAATCGCCATCGACGCAGACGTCGCCAAAGTCGCGCGCTGCCCCTCAGTGCCCGTCATCCTCGATGCCGTCGTCGAACTGACGAGCCTGCGGTTCGCGGCCGTCGCGCGCGTGACGGAAACCGAATGGACCGCCTGCGCGGTCCGCGACGATCTCGGCTTCGGCCTGAAGCCGGGCGACGACCTCGTGGTCAAGACCACGATCTGCGACGAGATCCGTCAGCACCACCAGCCGGTGATCTTCGGGCACGCCAGCGCGCATCCGTTGTTCAAGACCCACCACACGCCGCTGCAGTACGGGCTGGAGAGTTATGTCTCCGTGCCGATCTTCCGCCGCAACGGCGACTTCTTCGGCACGTTGTGCGCCATCGACAGCGCGCCCAGCCAGATCGACGCCGATCCGGTGAAGCTGAAGACGATCTGCCTGTTCGCGCGCCTGGTGGGTTACCAGCTCGACATCGTCGATGACCTGTCCGAAAACATGTCCCGCCTGCAAGACGCCCAAAGCGGCCACGCGGTGCGCGAGGAAGAGGTCACGCACACCGAGCGCGAGATCCGCGGCATGCTGCAGCCCGTGGTCACCGGCCTGTACCTGTTGCGCGCGAGCGACGTGCTCGGCACCGCCGACCGCGCCATCCTCGCGGACATGGAAGCCAGCTGCGCGGCCATCGCCACCATGCTGCGCGACCGGCTCAACCAGGACGGCCGCGTCAAGGCTTAGACAGCGGGAATTCCACCACCGCCGGCACGGACAGCAATACCTTCGAGCGGTACATGCCGTTGAACACGTCTTCTTCCTTGATCACCACGCGGCGCGCCTTGTCGATCCAGAAGCGCTGGTAGTTGCCCTTGCCGGGCTGTCCGCTTTCGGTTTCCACCAGCCAGCAGTCGTGGCGCGTGCCGTCGCCGCCGGTGAGCGTGCGTTCGCCGACCACCGTGTAGTCGACATCCATCGGTGCGTCCATGCCGACGTCGAACAGGCGGATGCGCAACGTGCCGCCCTTTTCGTACGGCAGCAGCGGCAGCAGCGTGAGATCGGAGTGCCAGTTCATCCACCAGCCGTCCTTCATCGCCTTGAAGCCGGCTTGCGCCTTTTCTCGCGCCGGGTCGGGCATGGTGCCTTCGATGGTGCCACGACCGAGTTTCGGTTCGACCGTCGTCGTGAACTGCGCGTTCGGGCGGTTCCACATCGAGGTCTGCGATAGCGTCGCGAGGTCCTTCGCCGCGTGCACCGTGCGTGCGGTATGGACCACGCCGGTCTCGTCTTGCCAATGCTGCGTGATCACCCATGCGTCCGCGCCGTCGACGCGTTCGCGCGCGACCTGCGTGGTCGCGAGCATCGTGCGTTTGAATCCGGTGTCGGGCGCGCCGTGGAAATAGACGAGGTAGGTTTGGGTCGCCGGCTGCAGTGCTTGCACATGGAGATCGGCGGGCACGACCTGCACGGGTTCGGCGGCGATTGCAGAGCCTGCGAACACGGCCAGTGCGAGGGCGATGGAACACGACAGGCGATTCATGCGGGAAACCCGATCGGGGGAGTGCGGTATTCAACGGTCGCGCCCGCGCGGCAGGGAGTGCCTTCCGGCAGGGTGACGAAGCACACGGCGGCGCCAGATCGCCCCTGATAGAGTCGCGCGATGCGCAGCACGGTCAAGGTGATTCCGGACACGGACATCATCGAACTACGGTACGCCGGCGAGATCGACTTCGCCGCGCGCATCGCCGCGCTCGACGATCTCGAACATCGCTACCAGCGCGACGGCTTCCGGCGCGTGCTCGTCAACTACACCTCCGCCTGGCCGGCGGAGGAGCAACCGGGGATGGCCGCCCGGTTCCTCGACAAACTCACCGCGCTGCAATTCCCGCGCGGCGCGCGCATCGCCTTCCTCAACCAGCCCGATGCGCACATGGCCGCATCGGAGCCTGTCGCCGCGGGCTTCGGCTACCGCATGCGCAAGTTCCGCGAGCGCACCGAGGCGATCGCCTGGTTGCTGGAAACGGGGCCTTGATCATCGCGCCCGCTCGATCGGCGGCGCCTTCCACCGGCCATCGAGGGCCTCGGGCTTCGGCCAGTACACGCGCATCGCCACGAAAAACGGCCCGGCGGGTGCACGCAACCAATTGGACTGCTTGTCCTGCCCCGGCGAGGCGTGCTGGAGATACAGCGTGATCCCGCCGTCCGCATCCTTCTTCAGCCCGGGCAGCATCGGTGAATTGACCAGGTAGCGGTCCAACGGATTGTCGATCAACAACCGTTCGGGAAGCCGGTACATGGTCACCGACCAGAAGGCGTTGGCCGGCGGCAACTGCCCCGGCGCGAAACGGAGCGTATAGGCGTTGGCGCCATCCAGCGGTTGACCCGCGGCATCATTGAAATACTCCGGGTAGAACGCCTCGTCCTTCGCGTTGCCGTAGATGCCCAGCACCGCGGCCATCATCCGGACGAGGTAGTCGTTCTTGAGGAAGGCGCGCGTGCCGAAGGCGTCGGCGCTGTTTTTCTTTCCGGTATCGAGCATCGTCGTCTTGTAGTCGTCCAGCGCCTTCCACGCGTCGGCCATGCCCGCTTCGATCGCGGCGCGATCAGCGGGCGACAGCGATGCGACGTCGAAGGGCTTGCCCGCGCCGACACCGATCTTCGCGAAGCGCTCCATCAGCGCCGATTCGCTCGGATGCGTGGGACAGAATTGCAGGAGCCAATTGAGGATGCGGAAGAACTCGGGCGAAGTCTTCTGCGCGTCCGGCGTGAGCGGCGCGATGAATTCGATCGGCGGTGCGGCGGGGGGCGCTTGCTGGCCCAGGAACTTCGACAACGGCTGCACCTTGTAGCCGGCCTGGATCTTCCGGACGTTGGGGATATCGGCCGCGTCGAACAATTGCGTGCGGAACAACACGAACGCCAGCTGGGTTTCCGAGCGGATGACTTCCCTGATGCCCTTGGGCGTTTCGCCCTTCCAGTCCGGGCCGGCGAGGAGGTAGTCGGCGGCGTCGTTGCCGGTCGCGCGACTGCCGATGTACGCGAAGTCGAAGGTGTACATGTCGATGAACTGCGCGGAGTAGTAGCGGCCTTTCTCGACCGCCGGCACGGAAATCACCAAGGGCTCGCTGCGCAGGTCCGCGCCGATCGCCGAGTACGGCGTGTCCGAGTTCGGCGTCTGGATCGCCGTGTCCTTCGGCCCGTAGACGCGCGCGGTGTTGTGGATTTCGTTCCAGCCGCCCTTGTACTCGGCGTTGCCCTTGTCGACGAAGTACGCGTATTGCACGCGATAGCTGTCGACCATCGGAAAGCCGTAGATGTAGGCCTCCTTCGCAATGGCGCGTGTTTCGTCGGCGATGGTGGTGGCCGCCGGTGTGCCTGCGGTCGATGCGGCAGGGGCCGTTGGTTCGGGCGCGCGGTTGCACCCGGCGATCAGCAGCAGGGCGACGGCGGGAAGCGCGCGACGGAGGGAAGCCGGCATGGGGGTGCTCCGCGGGGAACCACCGCCATGCTGGACGGCCGCGACGTGCGCGGCCACGGTAGAACTACTGAAACGCCCTTACGAAAAACGCCAGCGGCGGGCGAAGTAGCGCGTGGCCCAGACGGCGGCGATGACTTCCACCACGGGCATGCCCACCCACCAATATTCGACGACCGCGTCGAGGTGCCGCGTGGCGGAGATCAGCTTCATCTCGTAAAACTCCGGCGCGAAGAACACGGTGTAGACCGCGAGCGGCAACTCGATCATCAGGCTGGCCACGCCGGTCGCACCGAACGCGAATCCCCACACCACCAGTACGAACATCCGGCGTTGCTCGAGGCGTTCGCGCCGCGCCCGCCACCACGCCCACAGCGCGGGGAAGGACAGGATCAGTCCGATTCCCAGGTAAGCGGCGATCAACAGCAGCAAGCCCTTGTAGCCGATCAATTGGATCGTCGCGTCGAACATGTGCGTTCTCCAGGTCGATCAGAGCGAAGCCCCGATGATGCCGTCGCTGAGTGCGACCATCGGCGCCGGTTCGCCCGCGCGCTTGGCCGCGTACCACGCGATAGAGCGCAGCGGCGTGCGCGATTCGATGCGCCACTTGCCGGGGCGCTCGTCGATCGGGCCTTCGGGTTCGAACACCACGCGCACTTCGGTGATACCCGGCATTTCCATGTTGAAGGTGCGGAACTTCGCGAGCTGCACCGATTCCACGCTCAAGGCTTCGAGGCGTCGGCAGATCAGCGCCTTCTCTTCCGCATCGCCGCCCGCGTTGAACAGCGTGCAGCGCAGCGAACCGGTGTCCTGCGCACGGCCTTCGCCGTCGACGCGCGCCGCGACGCGCACGATCGCGTTGGTCGAGCGGTACGGCGATTCGAGGTAGGTCCGCGTGGCGACACGCGATTCGCGTGCGCCGATGCCCTCGCCGAACGCCGCGTCTTCCAGTCGGATCAAGTGTCCCTCGGGCACCTTGATCGCGCCGATCATCAAATCCATCGACGTCGTGCCGGTCGCCTTGCCTTCCGGCATCGCGAGGGGCTTGAAGGTCCACGACGGGATCGCCTTGTCCAGGCGGTTGCGCACGGCGTCGGGGAGTTTCTTCGTCGTGATCTCGTGCGCGACCACGCGCCCGGCGGCATCGAGGGTGATCGTGCCTTCGACGCGCATCGTCATGATTTCGTCGAGCGGGGCCGGCGGCGGCGCGTCGTCGCGCGCGATGCCCGCCGGCGATGCGAACGCGATGGCGAATGCAGTCAGCAACGGCGCGGTGCGTCGCATGCAGCGGTGGCGCATGTGGTGTCCCCTGTGTTCCCCGGCGCGATGCTATCGTGCGGCGGCGTTCCGATGCCAATCCGTGGAGCCTGCGACAGCGATGGTGACCGAGGGTCACGTGGACACCGATGTCGCATCGCCCGGCGGCCGCATCTTCGTGCGTCGATGGCCGGGCGGGAACGAACGTGCGCCGATCGTGTTGTTGCACGACTCGCTCGGATCGGTGGAGCAATGGCGCGACTTCCCGCGCGCACTGGCCGATGCGACGCAGCGCGACATCATCGCGTACGACCGCCTGGGGTTCGGACGCTCCGGCGCGCGCGAGGCGCGGCCGTCGATCGGCTTCATCGACGAAGAAGCATTGGTCTTTTCCGCGATCGCGGACGCGCTCGGGCTGGCGCGCTTCGTATTGTTCGGCCACAGCGTCGGGGGTGCGATGGCGCTGGCCATCGCGGCCGCCGAAACCGAACGCTGCGAAGCGGTCGTGACCGAATCGGCGCAGGCCTTCGTGGAAGCGCGCACGCTCGAGGGCATTCGCGCGGCGAAAGCCGCCTTCGGGGATGACGCGCAGTTCGCACGCCTTGCGAAGTGGCACGGCGACAAGGCGGGCTGGGTACTCGATGCGTGGACCGGCGTCTGGCTCTCGACCGCGTTCGCGCCATGGTCCGTGGATGCGCACCTGCCGCGGATCGCGTGTCCCGTCCTTGTCATCCACGGCGAGCGCGATGAGTTCGGCTCGACGGCGTTCCCGGAGCGCATCGCCCGCGGCGTGCGCGACGGTCGCATGATCGTGCACCCGTGCGGGCACGTGCCCCACCGGGAATGCCCGGCGGACGTGCTGCGCTGGGTCGCGGCATTCCTCGATCGAGAGTAGGCTTGCCCCCCATGCGCATGCCCCGACCCGCCGCAGTCGTGTTCGCAGCCGATGTGTCGAAGGTCGCTGCGTTCTATCGCGGGGTCTTCGCGATGCGCGACATCGAGACCGGCGCCGGCTACGTGGTGCTCGAACGCGACGGCTTCCAGCTCACGGTGCACGGGTTGCGTGGCGAGCGGTCCGCCAACGGCGCGGCGCGCGAGGACACGTACCTGAAGGTGTGCTTCCCCGTCGACAACCTCGCGGCCGTACGGCGCGAGGCGGCATCCCTCGGCGGCGAACTGTGGGCGGCCGAGCGCGAGTGGGAATCCGACACGCGCGGCTTCCGCGCCTGCGATGGCCGCGACCCGGAAGGCAACGTGTTCCAGGCGCGGGAACCGATCGCCGGCTGAGTCGGCCGGTGTCGCGTGTGATATTCCGCGCCCTCGCGCGTATCACCCCGGCAAGCCCTTCCGACTCGCCACCGTGACCATCGCCCTTGCCATGACCCCGGATTTCCAGGCACTGCTCGCCGCGCATCGCGGGATCGTGCTGAAAGTCGCCGCCACGTATGCGCGCTCGCCGGAGGATCGCGCGGACCTGGCGCAGGACATCGCGATGCAATTGTGGCAGGCGTGGCCTGCCTACGACGCATCGCGGACTTTCGCCACGTGGATGTACCGGGTCGCGTTGAACGTCGCGATTTCGTGGCAGCGGCGCGAGCGCCATCGCCGGCACGAAGCGCTGGACGACGACGCGCAGTCGCACATCGCCGGCGCGCTCGATGTCGATGCAGAGGCACGCGAGCAACTGACCTTGGTGCAGCGCGCGATGGCACGCCTGGGCGAAGTGGACCGCGCGTTGCTGCTGTTGCACCTGGAAGGCTGCAGCCATCGCGAAAGCGCCGAGGTGCTCGGCACCACGGAAGGCAACGTCGCCACGCGATTGAACCGGATCAAGACCCACCTGCGGCGCGAAGTCGCCGACGCATGACGGAGACGAACATGGAACTGCACGAACTCGAATCGGCGTGGAAGACGCTCGACGCACGCGTCGCGCGACAGGATGTCGAACTCGCGCAACTGCGCGCGCGGGATTTCGCGTCGCGGATGAAGGCGACGCTGTTGCGCGTGACGCTCGGCCAGTGGTGGCAGATCGCCGTGGGACTGGCGTTCGCGGTGTGGGGTGGCTCGTATTGGTTCGATCACCTCGGGACGACGCACCTGGTCGCCTACGGGCTGGCGGTGCACGCGTACGGCATCGCGTTGCTGGCCACCGCGATCGTGTTGCTGGTGCACCTGTCGCGGGTCGACTACGGCCAATCGGTCGCTGACGTGCAGCAACGGGTGCTGGAACTGCGCCGCACGCGCATCCGGTGCGAGCGCGTGTTGTGGATCGCGGGCGCGGTGATGTGGGTCCCGATCCTGATGATCGCGTTGCGCTTCATCCGCGTCGATGCGTGGGCCGCCAACCCGTGGTATGTGCTGGGCAATCTCGCCGTGGGCCTCGTGCTCGCGGCGGTCGCCGGCCTGCTGATGTGGCGCAAGCCGGCGTGGTTCGCGAAGCACGCGATGGACGGCGGTCTGGCCGAGGTGGAGCGCCGGCTCGCCGACGTCCAGGCGTTGCGATCCTGACGTGGCTTACTTCGACGGATTGGAGTCTGCCTTCTCGAGCGAGAGCACGACCGATTCGGCGGCGGTGATCACCACGGTGTCGCCGATGTGGGGCTTGGTCAGCAATGTCGGGTCCTGCACCTTCACCGTCACGTAGTTGCCTTCGGGGCCCTTGAGCGTGGCGGTCTGCGTGGTGCGGTCGAGCGCTTCGACCGTCGCCACGACGCGGAACATGCGGCCTGCCCCGGCGGCCGGCGCCTTGTCGGCGGGCGCATGGCCGCCGCCTTCGACGGCGACGAAGGGGTCCTTCTTTTCTTCCTCGGTCGCCGCGCGCAGCTCGCTGGTGATGCCGATGGTGTATTTCGCGCGCACCGTATCGCCGGGGGAGATCTCGTTGAAGCGCTCCACCTCGGGGCCGACGACAATGGTCTGTGACTCGCCTTCTTCGTTCTTGAGCGTGACTTCCCGCTTTTCCCGGTTGACGGCGGTGATGGTGGCGGTCTTCTCGACGGTTTGTTCCATCGTCTGCGGGGCGGCGGTGGTCTGCGGCTCCTGCGCGAGGGCGGGCAGCGCGAGCACGGCGCCCAGGCACGCGGCGATCAGGGCGGGGCGAAGCACGGTGCGACGGTCCATTCGGCGAACTCCTCGGGGGGAAGCCCGCAGTCTGGCGACTCGTTCGCGGGCTCGATATTGCCCTTTCGGGAGCCGATGGCTCAGCGCGGGATGCGGCCGTTGGCCAGCAGGAGGATGGCTTTCTCGATCGACATGAAGACGAACAGGCTGTGGTCCACGCCATCGAGGATGTGGCTCCAGTCCCCGGGGCCCGAATCGGGCACTTCCACGGTGCCGCACAGGCGCGATTCCGGCATCTGCTTGTGCATCTCCCTCGGCGGTAGAAAGCAGGCAGGCAGGAAGGCGACAGTCCCGCCCTGCTCGTACACGGACAGCTTCATCGACGTCTTCTCCCCCGGCCGCGCCTCCCGCGCGACCGGCCGATTTGTGAAGGCCAAATGGCAGAGCCAGGCCCTGTGTCGAAGTGAACGCTGCGTGCATGGCGGACCGGCTACAAACCGGCGCCGTTCGTCGGGAAAACGCTTACGAATTGCGGTTCGCCCAAAAAAAGAACGGCCCGGTCACCCGGGCCGTCGTTTCCGGCATCCCTGCCGACAGGGGAAGGTCAGTCCTGCGAGGACTGGTAAGCGGTGAGGTAACGGCCGGCGGAGACGGCGAAGGCCGCGCGGGTGACCGTCTTGTTCGGGTCGAACCAGGCATGCAGCACCGGGGTGAGGTCGTACGGACCCTGCGTGACTGTGAAGCGTGCATTGATCAGCCCGAGGTCCAGCGCCTGCTGCACGTAACCGCGCAGCGCGGGGGCGATCGAACCGGCGTCGTCGATCGCGATGCGCTTGCCTTCGTGGAAGACGGTCAGCGGGCCGGTGAACGCGCGGGCCGATTCCTGCAGCGCCATGCTCTGCACGAGCGAGTACGCCAGGCTGACGCGCGTGACGCTGTCGTTCGGGCGGAACGCGCCGTTGACCGTGCCCATGATGCCGTCCTGGCCTTGGGTGAGGTCACGCAGCGCACCGCCGCGGGCCACCGCCGATTCGGCGAAGGCGTAGCGCGCATCGCCCGGGGCGAGGTCGGTAAAGCTCGACTTGTTGTTGAAGGGCAGCGACTGGCGGACGTTCTGGCCCATCGTCAGGTACTGCGCGAGCTCGCTGCGCTTGATGACGGCGTCGGGGCGGAACGACTTGTCGGAGTAGCCATCGACGAGGCGATTGGCGACTGCGAACTCGATCGCCTGGCGCGCCGGATGATTGGCGACGTCGCCCATACCGGTGTAGCCGCCGCTGTTGAGGAAGGCGATCGTGCCCGTCACGGTGCCCGGTGCCGCGTAGCCGTTGGTGACCTTCAGCGGATCCAGGCCGGTGCCAGACACCGAACCGATGCCGCGCACGGTGACATACCAGGTGCCGGCCTTGCCCGGCGCGCCCGTGGTGATCTCGCCATCGTTACCCACGATGGGCGCGGGGATGCCGATGGACGAACCGTACTGGTTGCCATCCGGATCGATCAGTACGACCGCGACGGTGCTCGTCGTGCTCGCGCTCGCGGTGACCCATGCGACGTTGGCGCCGACTTCGAACGGCACCGACTGCACCGTGCCGACCGGTGCGAAATCCACCGACCACGGGAAGCTCGCGCCGCCCGGGGCGAGCAACGCATTGGCGTTGAATTCGCGCAGGAAGTTGACCGTGCTGCCCCAGCCGTAACGCACGGCGGAGGATTCGGCGACCGCGGCGTAGGCATTGATATGGCCCGCGCCCGCTTCCCACGAAAGGCGACCGGTCATGTTGGTCGCGGTGCGCTCGACGATGTCCTTGACCTGCGCCGGCGTGAGGTGCGGATTGGCTTCGAGCATCAGCGCGACGATGCCGGCCACGTGCGGCGTCGCCATCGAGGTGCCGCTCATGTGCGTGTAGAACGGCAACTCGGCGAGCGGCAGCGTGTCGGCGTCGTGCTGCGCTTCGAGCGGCGGCAGCGCGCCGGTCAGCGTGCGGGTGGAAATCACGTCCACGCCGGGCGCGACGATGGTCGGCTCGTTGTAGTACGTCCACGAGCGGCCATCGGGCATGGTGAACGTGCCGGTTTCACCGCGCTTGCCGCGTGAGGAGAAGCTGGTGAGCACGCCGTCGTTCTCGCCGGCGCCGACGGAAATCACCCAGGGCGCCTGCGCGTACGGGTTGTGCGTGTCTTCGCCCGGGCCGTCGTTGCCGGCGGCGAACACCGACACGATGCCGCGCTTGTACAGCTCATAGGTCGCAATGCTCACCGGGTCCAGCGGATCGAACTTGCCGCTCGACCCCCACGAATTGCTGGTGACCCGGATCGCATTGCGGTAGGAGAACTGGTTGGTGGCCGCGTAATCGAGGCCGCCGACCGCGTCGAGGATCGAAATCACCGCGCCGGAGCCGTAGCCGACGAGATCGGCGCCTGCCGCGACGCCGCGATGCTTGCCGTTGGAACGCGCGCCCGTGCCTGCGATGGTGCCGGCGCAATGCGTGCCGTGCCCCGAGCTGATGTCGGTGTTCGGCACACCCTCGGTGTAGGTGATCGGCAACATGGTGTCGAAGGCCGCCAGGTTGGTCAGGCCGGTCGTGTTCTGCACGACGTGCGTGCCGAACTTCAGGTCGTCGTGCGTGCCGTCGATGCCCGAGTCGTTGACCAGCACGGTGACGCCCGCGCCGCTGAAGGGGATCGGGCGGTTGTAGTCGGCCGGATTTTCGACGGTGCGCGCGGCGCCGGAGATGCGGCGCTCGTCCTGGTTCATGTAGCGCAATGTCTTGTTGAAGTAGATCGAGGCGACATCGTCGCGCTGCGCGAGTGCGCGGATCTCGGCGGGCGTGGCCAGCGCGCCGGCGATGGGCAGCGAGCGCATCGTGATGCCCTTGGTGATACCCAGCGACTTCAGGACCTGCAACTGCTGCGCGGTGACGGGGCCGGATTGTTCGTACGTGACGACGATCTGCAACTCGTCGGCGCCCGCGGTGGACGCGAGCTTGGCGACGAGATTGGGATCCAGGTGCGCATCGGCCAGGGCGACGCCGCTGGCGAGCAGGCCGGCGGCGATGGCGCAGATGCGCAGGCCGCGGTGGGAACGGTTGGCGTGTGAGTCGGACGACGTGCGCATCTGGAACTCCGTGGGGATGGGACCCGGTGGGGGGCGGGTGCATTGACGTTGTCTCGCGTTCCGACCTTCGCGCCCATCGGTGCTTGCCCCTACGTCGTGTAGGGATTTCCCCCTAGTGCGCCCATTCACTGATGCGGCCTTCACGGGACACACGTGAGCCTGAACCCGACAACACGATGGGGGTTTCCCCTACAGACCGCGCGCGAGGGAGCAGCTAGTCTTGCCCCTGGCCTCGGTGCACCGCTGGCTCACACAAATCGAATTCCGGAGCGCAACCACGATGCGTGCTTCCCTTTCAGTCGGTCCGCTGCGTTGCACGCGGTGGTTGATGGCCGCGGCGCTTTTCTGCTGCGCCTCGCTCGCATCCGCGCAATCCGTTCCGCAAGTCGTCCCGGTGTCGACCACGGTGTCCGGCAACACGGCCACCGTCGTCGTCGGCCCTGCCTCCGCACCGCTGGCCGATCTGACGTTGACCTTCGACGATGCGAGCGGACTCACCGCCTCCAGCCTCGGCGTGTCCGCGCAAATCGTGAACCTGAGCGATTCAGGTCTCCTCGCCCGCCTCCCAGGCGTGCTGACCCAACCCGACGCGTTGTTCCCGTTGCTGGTCACCATCGAGCCGCCGAGCACGGGCGGCCTGGCGTTCGATCGCACCGTCCGCGTGGAAATGCACACGCACGCGCTCACGTATTCGGCTGGCAGCTCGTATCGCCTGTTCAAGGCCTCGCTCGGCGCGGGCTTCAAGGACATCACCGATGAAGTCGCGCCCGGCAGCGTGCGCGCGCGCGGCACCACCGGCGGTTTCTCGCAGTTCCTGATCCTGGCGGATCTGCGCGAGTCGTCCGACGTGGTCGCCGGCAAGATCGCCGCGCTGCGCGCCCGTGTCGCCACCTTGCCGAGCGCCGAGCGCCCCGCGTTCGATGCACTGATCAATGCCACCGAGACGGCCGTCGCCAATGAATCGTGGTCCGACGCCATCGCCGCCATCGACAGCCTCCGCGCCCGCGCCGCGGCGCGCGCCGGCAACCAGCTCACGGATACCTGGCTCGCCACGCGCAACGGCGACAACCAGGCCGGCGACCTGATCGCGGGCGCGGCCACGCTGCGCTTCAGCGTGTCCTACCTGCGCGATTACGGCGACTGAGCCCCGCGCGCGCGGCTCCGCGTACGGGCCGATACGCGCCACCGTCTCGCGGGGCGCTAAGATCGGCCGCATGCAGGCGCGACTCATCGCTTTCCTTCCCGACCAGGCGGCCATCGTCCGCACTGCGCGTCCGGGTGAAACGCTGCGCATCGGGCGCGCGCAGGACAACGACCTGCGGCTCGACCACCCTTCCGTCTCCCGCGCGCACGCGCAGCTGATCGGCTCCGACTCCGGTTGGCTGCTGCGCGACCTCGGCAGCAAGAACGGTAGTTACGTCGATGGCCGCGCCGTCCTCGGCGATGTTGCGCTGGCCAAGCCCGGCTGGCTGCGCTTCGGCGACATCCATTGCGAACTCGGCCTGCTCTCGGCGCTCGATCTCGCCGAAGAGGACGCGCACCGCCTCGCTCGGCGCACGGCGGCGACGGCGCATACGGCGCAGCTCGAGCGCCTGACGAACCTGGGCGATTTGCTCGACGCGAGCCTGCGCTCCGTCCTCGACCTCTCGCAATGCGAACGCGGCTTCGTCCTGCTCGCACAGGGCGACGACTTCCGCGTACGCAGCAGCCAGGCGCTCGATGCCGGCGCGCTGCCTGACCGCGCGTTCTCCGGCAGCGTCGGCGCGGTGCGTCGCGCGCTCGACGAACGCCGCGCCGTCGTCGCCAACGACATCGCCAGCGACGCCGAACTCGCCGCACGCCATTCCATCGTGTCCCAAGGCCTGCGCACCCTGCTGTGCCTGCCGTTGTTCGAAGGCGAGCGCACGCTCGGCGCGATCTATGCCGATCGCACCGGCCCCGGCCCCGCGATCACGACGCTCGACGTGGAGTTGCTGCAAGCCTTCGCCGAACATGCCGCGGTTTGGATCGCCGCGCGCCGCGCGACCGAACAACTCGCGCAAGCGGGCGATGCCGCGCCGCGCTGGAGCCGCATCGTCGCGGCGCAGGCCGAGGTCGCCTGATGCAGCACGAGGATCCCGAACGAACATCGACCGGTGTGTACGCGCACGCTGACCTGCCGCCCGGTACGGTGCTGGCCGGGCGCTTCCGCATCGAATCGCTGCTCGGCGTCGGCGGCATGGGCATGGTGTATCGCGCCACCGACACCGCGCTTGGTGTACCCGTCGCGCTCAAACTGTTGCGCCCCGAATCGATGCATCGCGAGGAAGCGGCCGAACGTTTCCGGCAGGAGCTCCTGCTCGCGCGCCAGGTGTCGAGCCCGCATGTCGTGCGGATCCACGACCTCGTGCAGGACGGCCAGCGCTTCCTGATCAGCATGGACTTGGTGGAAGGCGAGTCGCTCGATCGCCGCATGGATCGACAGGGAACGCTCGACACCGACGAGGCCCTGCGCATCGCCCACCAGCTCGCAGAGGGCCTCGCGGCCGCGCACGCACGCGGTGTGGTGCACCGCGACCTCAAACCCGCCAACGTGCTGCTCGACAAGGACGGCAACGCGTTCATCAGCGACTTCGGCGTGGCGCGCTCGCTTGCGGGCAGCGGCATGACGCGAGCGGGCGCGGTCATCGGCACGCCCGATTACGTTTCGCCGGAGCAGGCACGCGGCGATAGCGTCGATGCGCGCAGCGATCTGTACTCGCTCGGCCTGATCCTCTACGAAATGCTGTCCGGCAAGCTGCCTTTTGCCGGCGGCACCGTGACCGAAGTGCTCGCGCAACGCATGACGCGCTCGCCGCCGCCGCTTGCCGTCAACGGGCTGCCGACGTGGGTCGTCCGTCTCGTCGATCGCTTGCTGCGGCCCGTGCCGGCGCATCGGTTCGCGAGCGCGCGCGACGTGGTCAAGGCGATCGACGCGCGCGAAGTGCCGTGGGAACGCCCGCAGGGAAAGGCCATCGCCGCGTGGGCCACCGCGCTCGCGGCAGTGGCACTGCTCGGCGCCGGCGCATGGTGGTGGCTGCATCGCGAAGTCGCCACGCCCGCCGCCACCCTTGTCGCCGCCGCCCCGCTCGATCGCGTGCTCGTGCTCCCGCTCGGCCACGATGCCGGCGTGCCCGACGAACGCGCCCTCGCGTTGGATGCACGCTTCCGTGACGCACTCGCCGCCGCGCCCGCCCTCGCCGTCGTCGATGGCGAGCGCACCGACCAGGCGTTGCGCCAACTCGACGCGGTGCGTGCGGGCAACATCGACATCGCGACCTTGCAACGTACCGTCGCCGCCTCGCGCATCCTGCAACCCACATTGCGCACGGCGAACGGCCAATGGCGCATCGAGGCGAACTTGCATGCGCTGTCGGGGCCGGCGACGTCGCTCGCGGGCCCGAACGCCAGCTCGCCCGCGAACGCCCTGCAACAATGGTTGCGCACCGCCGCCGTGCAACAGGCGTTGAACCTCGCGACGCCCCCCACCTTGCCGCCCGTGCCCGGCAATGACGCACTCGACGCGCAAGGCGCCGGCCTCGACGCCTTGCGCAACGGTCGTCTCGCCGATGCGCTGCAGCAGTTCCAATCCGCCACGACGAAGGCGCCGGGCGACGCCGCGCTCTGGCTCGCGCAATCCGACGCAGCCCTCGCCATCGGCGAACAGGACGCGGCGTACGAGGCGATCGAATCCGGCCTGCGCGCCTCCGCCGCGATCAAGACGCCCTCGCCCACCGACGCCCGCATCCGCGCGCGCCTGGTCGCCGCGAAAGCCCTGCTGGATGGCGATGCGCCCGCCGCCGCGGCGCAATCGCGCGGCGCCACGGCGAAGACGCCGGACGATACATTCGCCGAACTCAACCTCGCGCGCGCACTCGGCGCCGGCGGCGATTTCAATGCCGCGACCGCGTTGTTGCAGAAGCTCACGACGCGCGACCCGAACGACCCGCGGGCGTGGTTCGAGCTCGGCAAGTTCTCGATCCTGCGTGGGCAGGCGCGGCGAGCGGTCGATGAAGACCTCGTGCGCGCGCTCGTGTTGTTCAAGCGCGGCCGCAACCTGTATGGCGAAGCAGAGACGGTGAACGCGCTCGGCGTCGGTTACGGACGCCTGGGCCAAACGGTCGATGCAGGCGAGCAATACCGCAAGGCCGTCGATTTGCGCCGCAAGCTCGGCAACCAGCGCGGCGTCGCGACGAGCTTGCGCAACCTCGCCAACATCGAATCGCTCACCGGCGATTACGCGCAAGCCCAGGCGCACCTGGGCGAAGCGCGCGCGATCAACGCCCGCATCGACGACCGCGCGGGCCTGGCCGCGATCGACAACGAGCTCGGCCTGCTCGCCGAAGAACGCGGCGACTATCCCGCCGCGCTCGATGCCTTCAAGCGCGCGTTGCAGGGCTGGCGCCAGGTCGACGACGCGCACGGCACCGCCGACGCGCTGAACAACATCGGCTTCTCGCATTTCCAGCTCGGCGCGTACGTCGACGCGCAGACGCATTGGGAACAGGCTGCCGACGCCTTCGCCAAGCTCGGCGAAGACACGGGCAAGATCCGCACGCAACAGAACCTCGGCCTCCTCGCCACCGCGCGCGGCCGCTGGAACCAGGCACGCACGCTCCTCACGCAATCGCTCGCCAGCGCCGAGCGGCTCCAGATGCCGGAGGAAGCCGCGGTGAGCCGCCGCAACCTCGCCGAGCTGGAGCTGATGCAAGGCAACGTCGCAGCCTCGCTCGCGCAATCGGACTCGGCGGCGAAACTCTTCCGTGCGCGCGAGGATTTGCGCGGCGAAAGCGACGTCGGCCTGTTGCGCGTGCAGGCGTTGCGCGCCGCGGGCGCCATGGACGACGCCGGCAAGGCGCTCGATTCGCTTACCCCGGCACTGAAGGGCGCATCGGCCGAACAGGAAGCGCTCGCCTGGATCGCACGCGCGCAAGTCAGCGCGGGCGCGCGACATGGTATTCCGCGCAACGCCCTGCGTTCGGCGAAAGCGAAGGCGCGCCTGTCGGGCGTGCGTGCGCTGGCGCTCGATGCCGATCTTGCGTGGGAAGAAACCATCGGCGCGACGACGAACACGCTCGACAAGGACACCGCCGCGCTCGGCAATGCGGCCTTGCGCCTGCGCTGGCTGGAGTTGTCGATGCGCCGCGCGATCGCCCAAGGCAAGCGCAATCTGGCGACGACGAACTATCGTGAAGCGTTGACGTGGTTCCGCGCGGGCGCGTACCTGCGCGAAGCGGCGATCCATCGCCTGGGCGCGCAAGCGGCCACCGACCCCGGCGAGGTTGCCCTCGCCACGCAACGCGCGAACGCCGCACACGCCGCCTTCGTCGCGCACCTCCCGGAATCCATGCGTGCCGCACACCAGGCCGTCGCCCACCAATGACTTCGAACGACTCCATCGACACCGCCGACCTGCTCGCGCAATACCAGCGCCTGCTCGAACGCGTGGAAACCAACGAGAAGGAATTCCGGCGCCTCGCGCGCTCGGTCTCGCGCGTGGAGGAGGACGAACGCCGCCGCCTCGCACGCGACCTGCACGATGGCCTCGGGCAAACGCTCACCGCGCTCAAGCATCGCCTCGTGCAACTCGGCGACGGGTTGCCGGGTGAATCGCGCGAACGCCTGGATGCCGCCATCGCCCTGTGCGGCGAGGCGCTGGAAGACACGCGCACGCTCTCGCGCCTGCTGCGTCCGCCCATCCTCGACGACCTGGGCCTCGAAGCCGCGTTGCGCGCGCTCGCCCGTTCGCTCGGCGAATCCAGCGGCATGACCATCGACGTTGACATCGGCGAGTTGCCGCCTCTCGACGGCGATGTGCAGACGCTGCTGTTCCGCGTCGCGCAGGAAGCGTTGAACAACGCCGCGAAGCACGCGCACGCCTCGGAAGTCCTGGTGCGGCTGGTGTCGCGCGGTGGATTCCTGCAACTGCAGGTGGCCGACGATGGGGTCGGGTGCGATCCCGATCGCATGGTCGCCTCCGGCGGCAGCGGCCTGGGCGGCATGCGCGAACGCCTGCGCCTGTACGGCGGCCAGATGGAAATGCACTCCTCGGCCGGCGAAGGCACGCGTTTGCGCGCCCTGGTTCCGACGGGCGCTTGACGCACACACCGCGCGCGCGCACCTTCCCCGCAGGGGGAAACATTCGATGATCCGCATTCTGTTGGCCGACGACCACACGCTCGTCCGCGAAAGCCTCGTCAGCCTGTTGCAGGCCGGCGGCGACGTGCAGGTGGTCGCGCAGGCGTCCGACGGGCTCGAAACCGTCACCAAGGCGATCGCGACGACGCCCGACATCGTCGTCACCGACATCGCGATGCCGCGCCTCAACGGCATCGAAGTCGTGCGCCGCCTGCGCGAAGCCGTGCCGCAGGTGCGCGTGCTCGTGCTGACGATGCACCAGGAAGACGAGTACGTCCTGCAGGCCGTGCGCGCCGGCGCCGCGGGTTATCTGGTGAAGGACAGCGCCGCCGAGGAACTGCTCGCCGCCGTGCGCAGCCTGCATGCCGGGCAAGGCTATTTCGGACCGCAGGCATCCAAGGCACTGGCCGAACAGATGCAGCACCCCGAACGCCAGGTCGACGACCCGTACGGACGCCTCACCACGCGCGAGCGCGAAGTCTTCCACCTGATTGTCGAAGGCATGACGACGAAGGAAATCGCGCGCCGCCTCGACATCAGCGCCAAGACCGCCGAGAACCACCGCGCCCGCGTGCTCGACAAGCTCGACGTGCGCAACACCGCCGAACTGGTGCGCTACGCGTTGCGTCGGGGTTTGCTGGACTGACGCTCCGTACCCCGGTGTATGCTCGCGACATCCAAATGCGCGCGAGGCGGTCATGCGGTCGAAGGCAATCCTGGGGGTGTGTGCGGTCGCGATCGCAACACTGTTGTCCGCCTGCGGTGGCGGCGGCATGGTCCGTCGCGTGTCCGAGCCCGCGGTGGGCATCCAGCAACTGACAGTGCAGGCCGACGGCTCGTGGTCGGTCGACGTGCGCATCGACAATTACAGCAGCGTGCCGATGACGTTCGACACGCTCTCTCTTACGGTGAAGGTCGCCGATGAAACCGCGGGCACGCTGACGGCCTCGCCTGCATTGCCCGTCGGGCCCGAGTCCGCCGATATCGCCACGATCCGCATGACGCCCTCGTCGGGCGCGCGCATCGCCATCGCCGACGCCCTCGCCTCGCGCAACCCGTTGTCGTATTCGCTCGAAGGCAGCGTCGGTGCGTCGGCAGACGGCAAGGCGCGCACCTTCCAGGTCGAGCGCAAGAACCAGCTCAACCCCGTGCCCGGCTTGCCGGGCGTGCTGCGCTGAGGGCCGCAGGGATGGGTAGCAGTTACCGCGCACCGCTCGAGGACATGCGCTTCGCCCTGTACGACGTGCTCGGCGCCGAGCAGTTGTTCGCCAAACTCGGTTTCGACGATGCCTCGCGCGACGTCCTCGACGCGATCCTGCAGGAAGCCGCGCGCTTCACCGAAACCGTGCTCGCCCCGCTCAACGAGATCGGCGACCGCGAAGGCTGCACGTTCGACAAGGCGACGGGCGATGTGCGCACGCCGCGCGGTTTCCGCGAAGCGTACGAAAAGTTCGTCGACGTCGGTTGGAGCGGCCTGGTATCGCCGGTCGAGTTCGGCGGACAGGGCATGCCGCACCTCGCCGGCTTGCCGCTGAAGGAAATGATCGACGCGGCCAACCTGGCGTGGGGCAACTTCCCGCTGCTTTCGCACGGCGCGACCGAAGCGCTGCTGCACCACGGCGAGGCATGGCAACAGGACGCTTTCCTCAAGCCCATCGTCGAAGGCCGCTGGACCGGCACGATGTGCCTGACCGAACCGCATTGCGGCACGGACCTCGGCTTGTTGAAGACGCGCGCACAGCCGCGCGAAGACGGCAGCTTCGACATCACCGGCACGAAGATCTTCATCACCGCCGGCGAGCACGACTTCACCGAGAACATCGTGCATCTCGTACTCGCGCGCCTGCCCGATGCACCGGCCGGCAGCAAGGGCATCTCGTTGTTCATCGTGCCGAAGATGCGCGTGGACCGCGATGGCGCGATGGGCGAGCGCAACGCCGTGCGCTGCGGCGCGCTCGAACACAAGATGGGCATCCATGGTTCGGCGACGTGCGTCATCAACTTCGACGGCGCGCAGGGGTATCTGATCGGCGCGCCCAACAAAGGGTTGATGGCGATGTTCACCATGATGAACACCGCGCGCCTCGCCGTCGGGTTGCAAGGGCTCGGTTTGTCGGATCGCGCGTTGCAGAACGCGGTGCGTTACTCGCGCGATCGCTTGCAGATGCGTTCGCTCACCGGCGCGAAGTTCCCCGACAAGCCGGCCGATCCGATCATCGTGCATCCCGACGTGCGCCGCATGTTGCTGACGTGCAAGGCGCTGGTCGAAGGCGGCCGCGTGCTCGGGTATCACGGCGCGTCGCTGGTCGATGTTGCGCACCACGCGAAGGACGCAGGCGACCGCCAGCAGGCCGAGGCGTTGCTCGGTTTCCTGACGCCGATCGTCAAGGCCTGCCTCACCGAATGGGGCGTGGAGTGCACGTACCACGCACTGCAATGTTTCGGCGGGCATGGCTACATCGCCGAGCACGGCATGGAGCAACTGGCGCGCGATGCGCGCATCACCACCTTGTACGAAGGCACCACCGGCATCCAGGCACTCGACCTGATGGGCCGCAAGGTGATGCAGCAGCAGGCGGTCGGTCTGCAGGTGTTCCTCGGCATGATCGAAGAATTCTGCAACGCGCATGCGAACGACGAATCGCTCGCCGAGTTCATCGCGCCCCTGCGCGCCAAGGCCGCGGAATGGCAGGCCCTGACGATGCAGGTCGGACAGCGCGCGGTGGCCGATGCCGACGAAGTGGGCGCCGCGGCCTACGACTACCTCTTCTATTCGGGGTACGTGGCGCTGGCATATTGGTGGGCGCGCAGCGTCGCGGCCGCCGATGCCTCGTCGCAGTCGGCCGCGTTCAAGGCCGGCAAACGCGAGACGGCGCGCTTTTATTTCGCACGTTTGCTCCCGCGCACGGCCATGCATGCGCAGGCGATCGCCAGCGGCGCGGGCGCGCTGATGGCGATGCCGGCGGAGCGATTCGGAGACTGAGTGCGCGAATTCAGCCGGCAATGGCTGGGTTGGGTACCCATTCGGTCATCGAAGGGGTATAAGCTCGATTCCCGATGGAGACCGATAGAGCGCCCCTTCGCCTCGTCGTTCCGCCTTCGGCGGAACCCACCTCCCGCATCCATGCGGTCCGCCTGCTCTCGCTCGACGCCCACGGGCGCGTGCTGGACTGGATGAGCTGGCAGGATGCCGCGTGCCTCTACGCGCGCGGCGCGGTCGCATGGACCCTCGGCGACCCCTGCATCACGGTGCATGGCGGCATCTGCCGCGCGACCGGCGCGCAGAGCGTGCTCGACCTCCACCCGATCGTCGCGGCCAAGGGCCATGCGCGCCCGCACGCACTCGACCCGACGCCGGCGCTCACCAACGCCGCGTTGTTCGCGCGCGACCAGCACCTGTGCCTGTACTGCGGCCATGACTTCCCGCGCCCGCACCTCACGCGCGACCACGTTGTTCCGCTGTCGAAGGGCGGCCGCGATCTGTGGGAGAACGTGGTCACCGCGTGCTTCCACTGCAACTCGCGCAAGGGTGGGCGCACGCCGCAGCAGGCGGGCATGCCGCTGCTCGCCGTGCCGTATCGCCCGAGCTGGATCGAGCACCTGATCCTGTCGAACCGCCACATCCTGGCCGACCAGATGGCGTTCCTGAAATCGCATCTGCCGAAGCGGGCGCGTTCAATCGCGTGAACCGCCGCTGTACACTCGGGACTTTCCCGTCCCAGGTTCACGAAAGATGGCTTTGACGCTCGGCACCACCGGCATGGATTCCGCCACGGAGGCGGAACTGCGCGCCGCATTCCTCCAGGCGAACGCGACCCAGGGCGGTCGCTGGAAGCTCGTCCCGGAAGCCGAGGCCGACTACGTCGTCGTCGACATGGACAGCATGTACGGCCCCATGAGCTGGCTGCGCCTGCACGCCGCGGGCAAGCAGGTCATCGGCCTGACCTCGGCGCCGCGCACGCAGACGGACTTCCGCCTGGAACGACCGATCAACGCCAACGGCGTGGCCGCGATGCTCGACCAGATCTCCGGCGGCGGCAGCGTCACCGCGCCGGCGGCCGAACCCGTCGCGCAGGCCGTGCCCTCGGGCATGAGCCCCTCGCCGGTGCCGTACGACCAGCTTCCCGAGGAAGTGCCGCAGAAGCCGCGCGAAGACCTCAGCGCGCCGCCGCCGGCGCCCAAGCTGCCTGATTCCGTGCAGGCCGGCTCGCTCAAGCCGACCACCATCGAACCCGCGCCGGCGCCCGTCGCCGCTGCGCCCGCACCGGCCCCCGTGGCCGCCGCGGCCCCGCCCCGCGAGCGCCATCTCGGCGACTGGCTGGTTCCTGGCGAACTGCAAGGCAAGCTGCGCTACCAGCTCGGCAACGGCCCGGCGGTGCTGATCGACGCCGACGCGCGCCAGTACCATGGCCCCGCCGCGCTCAAGCCGCTGGCCGGTTACTTCGACGGCGCGGTGAAGCGCGACCACTTCGGTTCGCTCGACGATGCCACCTTCGCCCGCGAAGCCACCGCGCTCGGCGCCGCGCAGCCGCTCGCGCGGCTGCAGTGGTACGGCGGCCTGCTCGCCGGCCAGGGCAAGCTGCTGCCGGGGTTCGATCCCTCGGCGCAGTACCGCCTCACCAAGTGGCCGCAGACCGAACGTGAATTCCCCAAGCACTTCCGCATTGCCACCGCGATGATGAAGGGCCCGGCCACGCTCGACGACGTCGCCGCGGCGAGCGGATGCCCGCTCGAGGACGTGATCGACTTCGTGAACGCCAATCTCGCCACGGGATTCGCGGAAGTCGTCTCCGACGAACCGGAGCCCGTGGAACCGCAGAAGGGCGGGCTGTTCGGGCGTTTGCGGGGTAAGTAATCACGGGGGCGGGCTACAATTGCCGCCTTCGTTGTCGCCTCCCCCCACATGATCGACTCCACGCGCTACCCGCGCCTGTCCCGCATCGCGACGCCGGCGGACCTTCGCACTTTCGGCGAAGACGAGCTGCCGGCCATCGCCGATGAATTGCGCGCCTACCTGATCGAATCGGTGGGCCGCAGCGGCGGCCACTTCGGCGCCGGCCTCGGTGTCATCGAGCTCACCGTCGCACTGCACTGGCTGTACGAAACGCCCGACGACCGCCTGGTGTGGGACGTCGGCCACCAGTGCTATCCGCACAAGATCCTCACCGGTCGCCGCGACGACATCCAAACCGTCAAGCAGAAGGACGGCGTCGCGCCGTTCCCGAAGCGCGAGGAAAGCGAGTACGACACCTTCGGCGTCGGCCACTCTTCGACCTCGATCTCCGCCGCACTCGGCATGGCGATCGCGAATGCGCGCGCCGGCAACACGCGTCGCGTGGTCGCCGTCATCGGCGACGGCGCGATGACCGCCGGCATGGCGTACGAAGCCCTGAACCACGCTGGCGGCATGGACCCCGAGCCCAACCTGCTCGTGATCCTCAACGACAACCGCATGTCGATCTCCGAGAACGTCGGCGGCCTGACCAAGATGCTCGGCCGCATGACGGGGTCGAAGACGCTCAACGCGTTGCGCGAAGGCGGCAAGAAACTCCTCGGCGACAAGAACAACCCCACCGCGCGCTTCGTGCGTCGCTGGGAAGAACACTGGAAGGGCATGTTCGTGCCGTCCACGCTGTTCGAAGAGATGGGCTTCCACTACACCGGCCCCATCGACGGCCACGACGTCAACGCGCTCGTCGCCACGCTCAAGACGCTGAAGACCCTCAAGGGTCCGCAGTTGCTGCACATCATCACGACGAAGGGCAAAGGCTACGAACTCGCCGAAGGCGACCAGATCGGCTACCACGCCGTCGGTCCGTTCGATCCGGCGCAGGGCCTCGTGCCCAAGCCCGGTGGCGCGAAGAAGCCGACGTATACCGACATCTTCGGCGACTGGCTGTGCGACATGGCCGCGGCAGACGAAACGCTGCTCGCCATCACCCCGGCGATGCGCGAAGGCTCGGGCCTGGTGCGTTTCAGCAAGGAATATCCGGACCGCTACTTCGACGTCGCCATCGCCGAGCAGCACGCGGTGACGCTCGCCGCGGGCATGGCGTGCGAAGGCGCGAAGCCCGTCGTCGCGATCTACTCGACGTTCCTGCAGCGCGGTTACGACCAGCTCGTGCACGACGTCGCAATCCAGGACCTCGACGTGTTGTTCGCGATCGACCGCGGCGGCGTCGTGGGCCCCGATGGCGCGACGCACGCGGGCAACCTCGACCTCAGCTATCTGCGCTGCGTGCCGAACATGGTGGTGATGGCGCCGGCCGACGAAAACGAGTGCCGGCAGATGCTCACCACCGGCTTCAAGCACGTCGGCCCCGCGGCCGTGCGTTATCCGCGCGGCACCGGCCCCGGCGTCGGCGTTTCGGAATCGCTCGACACGCTGCCGATCGGCAAGGCCGACGTGCGCCGCAAGGGCGCGCGCATCGCGCTGCTCGTCTTCGGTGCCATCGTGCCGGCCGCCGACCAGGTCGGCGAACAACTCGGCCTCACCGTCGTCAACATGCGCTTCGTCAAACCGCTCGACCGCGCGTTGCTGCTGGAACTGGCGAAGACGCACGGAGGTTTCGTCACGCTGGAAGACAACGTCGTCGCCGGTGGCGCGGGTTCGGGCGTCGCCGAGTTGCTTGCGGGCGAAGGCATCGCGCATCCGGTGCTGCACCTGGGCCTGCCCGATGCCTTCCAGCACCACGCCAGCCGCGAGCAACTGCTCGCCGAAGCGGGTCTCGACGCCGCGGGCATCCGCGCCGCGGTGCTCGCACGCTGGCCCGCGTTGCAGTCCTCCGCGCCGAAGACCGCCGCAGGCTGACCTCCCGTCGGTCTTTTGCCCCGGCCGCTTGTCCGCGGCCGTCGCGCGGGCGCACGATGTTCGCGATCTTCGCAGTCGCAGGTCGTGCTCGTGCAGGTGCAAGGCGAACGCTTCGCAACGATGCGCCGGTTGTTCCCCGACGAACGCACGCTGGTCCGCGTGCTCGGGGCGTTCGGCGACGCCACGCGCGATGACCTGCGCGCGCTGGGACAAGCCCAGGAACGCCACGACCTCCACACGCTCACCGAGATCGCGCACAAGCTGAAATCCGCCTGCGCGCAGGTCGACGACGCCGACGCCGCGCGCGTGCTGGACCTGCTGGAAGACGCCGCGTCGATGGGCTCGTCGCCGCCTCTGCTCGCTTCGTTGGTCGACGACGTCCTCGTCCGCGTGGGCCGCCTGGCCGACGACGTCGACGCCTTCATCGCTTCGCATGAATCCCGCGGCCGCTAGTGCGCTGCTCTTCATCGCCCTGCTCGCCATCGCCGGATGCGCGTGGCTGTGGTGGCGCATGCTGCAAGTACGCGCGCAATTGTCGGTCGCGCAAGCGCGCAGCGAGCGCCTCGACGAAGTCACCAACAGCGTGCCCGGCGCGATCATCGAATTCCTCGTGCGCTTCGACGGCACTTCGTCGCTGTTGTTCGCGAGCGTCCCGGCCAAATCCCTGTCGGGCATCCCGCTCGAGAAGATGCTCGAGGACTACGGCAACTTCGAAGCGTTGATGGACCCCGAGGATGTCGTGCCCGTGCGCATGCAGGTCGCGGCCGCCGCGATGGCGATGACGCCCGTGCGCGTCGAATATCCCATCACGCATGCGATCACCGGCGAGCGACGTTGGCTCACCGCATTCGGCACGCCGAACGCCGTGCCCGAAGGCGTGCTGTTCCGCGGCCACGTCCTGGACATCACCGACCAACACGAGACCGAAGTCAAACTCGCGCAGGCCCTTCAGGAATTGCAACGCGCCCGCATCGCAGCCGACGAAGCCAACGAAGCGAAGTCCACGTTCCTGGCCAACATGAGCCACGAGATCCGCACGCCGATGAACGCGATCATCGGCATGTCGCATCTGCTGCTCAAGTCCAACCTCCCGCCGCGGCAGCACGGCTTCGCCGACCGCATCCACCAGTCCGGCGACTTCCTGCTGCGCGTGATCAACGACATCCTCGACGTGTCGAAGATCGATGCCGGCATGCTGCGCATCGAGCACGTGGCCTTCGACGTGCGCCAGTCGCTGGCGAATGTCGCGTCGATGGCGATGGAACGGGCAGCCGCGAAAGGGCTGGAGGTTTCGGTCGAAATCGGCGACGACGTGCCGCCGTGGCTGCTCGGCGATTCGTTCCGCCTGGAGCAGATCCTCGTCAACTACGTCGGCAACGCGATCAAGTTCACCGAGACCGGCGAGATCGCGATCGGCGTGCGCCTGCTCGGCGCGAGCGGCACGCGTGTGCGGTTACGCTTCGACGTGCGCGACACGGGCGTCGGCATCGCGCCGGATGTGCAGGCGCAGTTGTTCAAGTCCTTCCACCAGGCCGATTCGTCGACGACGCGCCGCTACGGCGGCACCGGGCTGGGTCTGTCGATCTCGCGCAAGCTCGCGGAGCTGATGGAAGGCAGCGTCGGCGTGGAGAGTGCGGTTGGCCACGGGTCGACGTTCTGGCTGTCGTTGCCGTTCGAAGTCTCCCACACCCCGCCCGCGACGCCCGCGGCGCAGAGCGACGACATCGACGTCACCGCCCTGCGCGGCCGTCGCATCCTGCTCGCCGAAGACAACCTGTTCAACCAGGAAGTCGCGCGCGCGCAACTGGAGGACCTCGGCGTCGCAGTGGATGTCGTCGACGACGGTGCGCAGGCCATCGAACGCGCGATCAGCGGCGACTACGCCCTGATCCTGATGGACATGCAGATGCCCGTGCTCGACGGCCTGCAGGCGACGCGCACGTTGCGCACCGACCACCGCCTGCGCGACATCCCGATCATCGCGATGACCGCCAACGTCCTCGAACAGGACCGCAAGCGTTGCCACGACGCGGGCATGGACGACTTCATCGGCAAACCCTTCGAACCCGACGCTTTGCGCGCGGTGCTGCTCAAGTGGCTGGCCGTCCCCGTCATGCCCGACGAGTGACCGTCAGATATCCCGCGCGCCCATGAAACCGACCTTGTAGCCGGCGGCCTTGAGCGTCTTCGTGGTGCGCGGGTTCACGCGGCCCGATAGTTGTCCTGCATCTTGTACCGCTTCGCATACAACGCAAAGCCCAGCGCCGCGGCGAAGGCGAACGCCGCGAAGAAGAACATCAGGAACGCATTCTCGCTCAGCCCCGTGCCCGCGATGTGCGCGGTGACTGCGTCGTTGCGCACGCCGGCATTCGTCAGCAGCACCCACAGGCTGCCGAACGTACTGGTGAGGTACCAGAACGCCATGATCACGCCCTTCATCGCTTGCGTGGCCTGGCTGTAGGCGAACTCCAGCGCCGTCGCGGAGACGAGCACTTCGCCGAAGGTGAGCAACAGGTACGGCGCGATCTGCCACGCCAGCGAGACCTGCGAACCTCCATCGATCCACAACTGCAGGATGCCCGCGACGATCCACGACACGCCGGCGAACACGATGCCCGTGCCCATGCGGCGCAGCGCGGTGGGTTCCAGCCCCGCGCGCCGCAGCGCCGGATACAACACGAGGTTGTTGAACGGGATGATCAGCATGATCAGCGCGGGGTTCAGCGCCTGCATCTGCCCGGCTTCCTTCACCAGGAAACTCGGCCACCACCATTCGTCGTGCGGAATCACCATCTCGCGGCCCTGGATGACCCACGTCGACGCCTTCTGGTCGAACAGCGACCAGAACGGCGTGGTGAGCGCGAACACGATCAGGATGCGCAGCACCGCGCGCACGCTGTCGACCGTCGCATCCGGATGCTTGCCGCGCGCGCGTTCCAGTTGCATCGACGTGCCCAGGCCGCCGCACGCGATCAACACGCCGAGCGCAAGGCACGCGGTGATCACGAACCCGTAATCCTCCGGCCACCACGCCGGGCCGATGGCCCACGCCATCAGCAGGAACACCGCGAGCGCGCCACCGAACGCGGCGACGTAGAAGCCCGGCCGCCCTGCGCCATCCGTCGAGGTCAGCGCGGTCTTCGCCACGTGCATGAAGGAGTTCGGATCGTTCGCGACCGGCGGCACGCGGATGTATCGCTTGCGCCCCATCCAGAAGATCAGCGTCGCGATGAACATCAGGATGCCCGGGATGCCGAAGGCCACCGCCGGCCCGTAGGAGCGCAGGAACAACGGCATCAGCAGGGACGCGAAGAACGAACCGAAGTTGATCGACCAGTAGAAGGCGTCGAACACCACCTTCGCCATCGACTTGTTGTCGCGCGTGAACTGGTCGCCGACGAACGACACGACCAACGGCTTGATGCCGCCCGAGCCCAGGGCGATCAGGAACAGGCCCGTATAGAAGCCGTTGCGGTTGTCCTCGAACAACGCCAGGCACGCATGCCCCGCGCAGTAGACCAGCGAGAACCACAGCACCGTGTTGTATTTGCCGAAGAAGCGATCCGACAACCAGCCGCCCAGCAGCGGGAAGAAATACACGCCGATGACGAAGCTGTGGAAGATGTCCTTCGCCGCGCCTTCCCGGTCGGCCTCCGGCACGTAGGCCAGGATGACGCTCGAGATCAGGAACTGCACCAGGATGTTGCGCATCCCGTAGAACGAGAAACGCTCGCAGGCTTCGTTGCCGATGATGAAGGGGATCTGCCGCGGCAAGCGCGGCTTGGCGATGGCGTCGCTGGAGGTGGTCGTCATGAGGCGGGCGCTGGGACGTCAGCCCGCACTGTAGCCGACCGCGGGCCGTGCGCGGTCATCGCCGCGCGGCCCCGTCCCCGGCGGGGCCGCGAGAACGCATTCACGCGAGGCGATCGCCCCGCGCTGGCGCTATTGCAGCGGCTTCCAGGTCAGGGAGCCGGTGGCGGTACGCGTGACCAGGATCCGCGGCACCTTCTGCGCGCAGGCTTCGGAGGCGGCTTCCATCAACTTGTCGCGCAGCCCCTTGGACTGCGTGGGGTCGTTGACCGACAGCACCTGCTCCACTTCCTTGAGCGAGGGTTGCGCGGGATCGTTGCACGCGATGGTGATCGAGCGTTCCGAGTCTTCCGCCTTGACTTCGATGGCACCGAGCGCTTCCTGCGCCAGCGACGGCGCGCTGGCGAACAACACGACGGAAAGCGCGACAACAGGGGCATAACGCATTGCGCCTCTCCTTCCGATTCGGCGGACGACGGCCTGTCGTCCAGGGTCCGAACCATGATCATTGGCACCTGCGCGCCCGTAAACAAATGACAAAGGTTGGGGAACTAATAGTCATGCCGACGAACGGATGGCTCATCGGTTCGCGGGATGTCCGCGCACTGTGGGCGAATGCGTTGTTGCAGCGCGCCATCAATGCAAGAGCGATGCCGCCTCGTGGCGATGCCCGCGCCATTCATAGCCGATCACCGTCACCACGGGCGCGAGCATCAGCACGCACAGGCACGCCGTCATGTCGACGCCCGACATCGCGGCGCCCACGGCCGCCACCATCACTGCGACGGTTGCGATGAGCAACCACAGGTGGAACGGGTCGAAGCGGCGCACGAGGTAGTAGTACAGCCCGTAGATCGCGAGCAGGAACACGGCGACGGGAATCGCAGTCGCCAGCAATGTCGCGACCGCGCCGATGTGCGCTTCGTGCTGCAGGTAATACGCGGCGACATGCAAGCCGGCGCCGGTGGCGACGATGCTCGCGATGATCAGCAGTTGCGTGTGCGCCCAGGTGAACCCGCGGCGACGGTGGTGGTGCAGTACGTAACCCGAGGGGAGGATGTAGTACGTCCACCACATCGCGAACGTCAGCCCCACGCCCGCCACGCACACCAGCGCCGTATCGAGCGTCCAGCCGTGCACGTCGACGACGGCGGACAACGACGCGACCGTGCCGACGATCCCCTCCCCCATCGCGATGATCGCGAACAGGCTGTAACGCTCGGCGACGTGGTGCGCGTGCCAGGGCGTGCCGTCGTGCAGATGCTCGGCCAACCACGGCAGCAGCAGTTCGAGGCCCGCGAGCGCGACGATCGCCGCGAACGTCGCCACCGGCGGGAACGACGCGAAGATCATCGCGAACCATCCCGCCTGCGCGACCGAGATGCCGATTGCGTACAGCAGGCAAGTGGCGCGCCGCGATGGATCCTGCCGCGCGGCGCGCAGCCACTGGAACACCATCGCCATCCGCATGATGACGTAGCCGAGCACCATGATCCCGATGTCGATGCGTCCGTCGTCGACTTCCAGCGACGCGAACATCCGCGGCAACCCGAGCGCGAACACCAGCACGCCGCTCATCTGCGCCATCGTCGCGAGGCGGAACACCCAATCGTCCGTGTCGTAGGCCGAGGCGAACCAGGTGAAGTTGCTCCACGCCAGGCAGATCGCGAAGGACGCGAAGCCGAAGCCCAGCAATCCGTTGCCGACGTGCCCTTCCGCGATCGCATGCGCGAGCTGCGATGCCGCCAGGCCGAATGCGATGACGAACGTCAGGTCGAACAACAATTCCAGCGGCGTGGCGACGCGATGCGGCTCGCCCGGGTCACGGCCCCGCATGGGCTTGTAGTGATGGTGCAGGTGGTCGGCGTCGATGACGTCGCTCATGGCGTCGCCGCGCCGCTGATGAAATCGAGTGTCGGCACCGTCCATTGCTTGCGCGGCAGATAGAACGCCCCGTGCGACTTGCCCGTGTCGATGACGATCTCCTCGAACGAGGTCGGCTTCTCCGCCTTCTCCGCGATCGGCTTGCACGAATACGGCGACAGCGTGTCGGACTTCTCGCGGATCGACAGCACGCGCCCGGTGAAGCGCACCTGCGGCTCGTCGTCGCGCCAGCAGGCGGCGAGCAGCACGAAGCGCACGTCGGGCCGGCGCAGGAAACTCGACACGCGCATCGCGATCGCCCCGCCCTTGGAGAACCCGACGACGGCGATGTGATCCTCCGGCACGCCCGCCGCGATCAGCGCCTCGATCTGACCGACCACGCCGCCGGCGAACGCGATGTACGCGGTGTCCTTCGGCCGCTGCTGCGAGATCACCACGGCGCCGCGCAAAGCGAGCGACTCGAGCACGGCCGGCCAGTCGTACACACCAAAGCGATCATCGACCGGCCGCGGCGCGCCCTTCTCTTCCACGATCTTGCCGTGGAGGTAGATGACGTAGTGCTTCGTGGGGTCGGGCTTGGCCGGCGGCGCGGTGAGTATCTCCGCCGCGGTGGCGGCGCCCATCGACATCAACAACGCGACTGCGAGTGCGAAGAGCCGGAGCATGGCGGACTCCCGTGCGGGCCCCTAGCGTAACCCGACAGCGCACCGACCCAGGCCGGCTGCCGCACCTCCCGCCGCGCCCCGCTCCCCGGCAACCCCGTGCGCTTCTCCATCCACCGCTCGACCCACCGCATCCCCTGCGCCTGCGACCCGCACCGCGCCTGCAACACCGCCATGCGCCACTGGATCTGCGTATGCCACTTCCCGTTGCGATCGCGCATGACCATCGCGATGCAACCGGCGTTCCACAACAGATGCGCCGATCCCTCCTGCAACAACCAGCGACAAGCCGGCGGCAACGGGCGGGACGGCGCGATGTAACGGAAGGTCATGCGACGTGAGCGTACGCGCGTGCGTCGCGCGGGATGCGAATGCGTCAGCCCGAATTCGCGAGGTTCGCGATCGTCGCCTGCATGATCGCGATCGTCTTCGATTCACCGCCGCGCACGCCGATCACTTCCGACGTGCAGACGGTCAACGTGCGACCCGCCTTGACGACCTTGCCGATGGCGACGAATTCATCGGCCACCGCCGGGCGAAGCAGGTTGACCTTGAACTCCGCGGTGAGCACGTCGGAACCATCCGGCGCCATCGTCAGCGCGGCGTAACCGCACGCACTGTCGAGGATCGCCGTCAGCGCGCCGGCGTGAACGAAGCCGTTCTGTTGCGAGATCTCCGGCGAGGGCGCCATCGCGATTCGCACCTCGCCCGGTTCGATCGACACCAGGCGCGCGCCGAGGTGCTGCATCAAGCCTTGGGCGGCGAAGGAGTCGGAGACGATCTTTTGGATGTCGCGCATTGACCGATCCTATCGCGCATCAGCGGCCATCGCATCGGTAGTAGTACATGATCGGATCGCGGCGCAGGCGCCAGTTGGTCCATGCGCCCACGATTGCCAGCGCACTGCCGGCGATGAACGGTGCGAGCGCGAGATAGCGCAGCATCGTGAGGATATTCGCGGCGCCCGGGCCCGCGGATGCCGCGAACGTCGCGATGCAGAACTGCGCGATGCCCGCCGCGACCAAGACCAACACGCCGGACCACAACTGCCTATCCGCGCGCCGCATCGTGCGGCGTTGCCATGCGTGGAAATTGGGCATCCCGTCTCTCCTGGTGGAAAGGCGGCAAGATGCAAATGGAATGTCTCACCGATTGCGATCCGATCCTTCCGTCGTGGCCGGGATAGACGGCAAGCGAACGCACGTCGTGCACCTCCTTCGAGCAGAAGAACCTTGCGCCGCGGATCGGCGCAAGGTTGTCGGGAGGTTGAAAGGCCGCCAACAGTCAACGGTGGACGTATTTCCCTTTGCGGGGTGTTGCATTGAGTCCCCTCCCGACGGAGGGGATACGCATTTGGCGCAGTCCCTGGCGCCGACTGTTGGCGGAGCTTTCAAACTCCGGAACGAATCGTGCCTATGCGTGCCCATGCGGCGATATCAGCGAATGCCGCGATCGCGTGTCGGAAAACTCCTAATCACGTATCGCCGCGCCCGCGGCGAGCGGCTGTCAGCCGGACTTCGCCATGTGCTCGGCGGCCTTGCGGCTGCGCGCCACGCGGTCGACGGCGTGCTGGAGGTCTTCCCCTACCCCGGCAAGTGCATCCGGAATCGGCCGGTGGCCCGGTTCGGCGGGAATGGGCCGCGGATCGCATTCAGCGGCAAAGTCCACCAGCATCTTGCCGACGTTGTACGTCGCATAGATCTCGGCATCCGGCCCGAACTCCCGCGCGGTATTCACGATCGCCCCCGCCACGCCGCCGAAGATTCCCAGGAAATGCCGCGCACTGGTGCTGTTGGCCAGCAGGTGCGGCATGGAATCGCGCAGGTCGCGCAGGTTGAGGTCGAGGAAATCCTTGCTCTTCATCCGTGTTCGCTTCCGAGTTCGTGGATCCCCTGTCGCGAGCGTACTCCCCACTCCCGCAGACAGATTCGTGCGGAAGGGTGAAGCGTTCACGGAAGGCGCCGGGGTGGCCCGGGGAATGGCGCCTTCGTAGGGGGTAACGCGGATGGGTGGCGGGACCGGACCGCCGGGCGGTCGGGATTGCCGCTTCAGTGCACGCAGATCAGGCACCCGCGTTCTTGGTGACCGGAACGAATTCCCTCATCGCTGCCACGGCGGCGTCCACGTTGACGGTGCAGGCGGCGCTGCCGGTGCGGCCGCTTGTTCCGCAGCGCCCGTTGCGGCGCTCGCGGTGGTGTCTTCCGTCGGCCGATCCTTGCGCCACACGTGCGCGTCCATGCCATGCCCGTCGCCACTACATTCCAGCAAATATTCGCCGCCGGCCTGCGCGTCGACGGTCAGGTCGAATGTGCCGACGAACATGCCGTTGCAGCGCAATCGCACGAGGTACTTGCCTTGACGCACGCGCACGGCAGCGAACTTGCTCACGTTGGCGGCGCCAGCGACGTCGTAACCCTGCGAGATCACGATCAACTCGGCCATGCGTCGGGGCCCATGAAGATCCGCCTTGCCGTCGAGGATTTGAATTTCCTTTCCGAGCTCAACGCCGTGCGGATGATCGCGGTTTCGGATGCGGGCGTGGTCGCATCGACTTGATAGTCGAACGTGCCTTTCGGCTTCCCCCACGCAGTTGCGAACAGCAAGGCCGCCACGGCGGCCAGCTTGGCGGATCGGTGCATTGGTGCCCCCCCTGATGGACCTGCGAATCATAGCGACGTGCTGGCGGATAGAACCGGGCGCGGGGGATCACCGGCTGGTTTAAAACCAACGCATCCGCGTATTGAATTCGTCATAACCCGTCCCGCATCGCAGTCGACCAGACGATTCGCGAAAAGTGGACAACAAAGGGAGAGTTGACGTATCGAAATCCTGCCCCTGGGCTGGGTCAGCCCGCGCCCACCACGCCGCGGACGGAATAAAGGGGTTCGAGCAACCACTCGTACAGCCGTCGCCGCTCGCTCAGGATGTCGGCCTCCAGCACCATCCCGGCCCGCAGCGGCTCTGGTTTCCCGTATGCGGTCACCGTTTGCGCGTCGAGTTCGACGAGCACGCGGTAGACGGGTTCACTGTCGGAGTTGGTCGGCGCCACCACGCTGCGCGAGACGCGTACCACGCGCCCGCTGTAATGACCGAACTTCTGATACGGATAGGCCTGGTAACGCAGCAGCACCGCACTGCCCGGCTCGATAAAGCCGATCGCGCGGCTAGGCACAAGCAGCTGCGCCTGCAGGCGTGAACCTTGTGGCAGCAGCGTCAGCAGCGGTTGGCCGGCCTGCACCGCCTGCCCCGGCTCAACCAGCCGATTGGCGACGAGCCCGCCCACCGGTGCCTTGACCAGCATCGCCCCGCCCGCCTCTTGCTGCACTCGCTCCTGCTGCAGCTGCGCGAGGTCGCGTTGTGTCGCGGCCTCTTTGGCATGACGCTGGGCGGGCAACTCCTGCAGCGCTTGCTCCATCTGCATGATGCCGCGGCGGATCGTGGTGGCCTCGCGTTCCAGCGCCTGCTGTTGATCGACTAGGTCCAGCACCGCCTGCGCCTGTTGATCTAGCTGCGCTTGACTCACGTACTGATCCGCGGCGATGCGCGCATACCGCGCGGTCGTTACGCGCCCCAGCCGCACCTGCTCACGCCGCGTCGCAATCGCGGCCTCGGTCTGGTGCAACTGCTTGTGCGCGGCGGCGAGTTGCCGATGTGTACCCGCCTGCTGCGCGTCGAGCTGGGCGCGCTGCGCCGCGCCCAATGCCGCCACGCTCTCTTGGCGTGCCGCCAGTCCGTCGCGCAATGTGGCGAGCGCGTCCTCGCCGTGCGCCAGAGCGCGGGGGATGGACAGCCGCAGCAAGGGCGCGGCGTCTACAATCGGATCCCCTTCCTGCGGGATCACTTCAGCCACCACGCCGCTGGCGGGCGCGGTCACCGTCGCGAGACCTAGGCTCGGCACGAGCTGGCCCACGACCCGCGAGCGACGGCTGTAGCCACCGAAGAGCAGGAACGCCACGACCGCCAGCGCCGCGACCACCGCGACCAGCGTCAACGTCCACATTCGCAACGGTTGGGCGAGCGTGATGCCGCCGAGTTGCGCGCTGCCCTTTGCCTCCAGCACTTCACGGCGGAACAAGTCGTGCGTCATGCCGGCCGCTTTCGGCGCGCCTGCCGGTGTGCTTGCTCTGGTATCGAAAGGGTCTCGGCGGCCGCCTCCGCTTGCTGGTTGTCCCGCGGATGCCGCTCCTTCATGCCTGTCATGCGGTCGCGACCTCGGGCGATGGCGCGTGCGCGTTCGGCCGCACCTCCTGCACGATCCGCCCGCCGTGCATCACCAGAACGCGGTCGGCGCTCGCGATGGTTTCCGGGCGGTGCGCGATGATGATCCGAGTGATCTTGAGCGCGCGCACCGCATCGTTCACCCGACGCTCGCGCTCGACGTCGAGATGGCTGGTCGCCTCGTCGAGGAACAGAAAGCGCGGCTGGCGATAGAGCGCCCTCGCCAGGATCACTCGCTGCTTCTGCCCGCCCGACAGTGTGGTGCCCATGTCGCCAATCAGGCTGTGATAGCCCATCGGCAATGACACGATGTCGTCGTGGACTGCGGCGAGCCGAGCGGCCTCTTCGACTCGTGCCAGATCATAGCCGTCCTCGCCGAAGGCGATGTTCTCGGCGACACTGCCGGCAAACAGCTTGTCGTCTTGCATCACAGCGCCCACCCGCTCCCGGTAGTGCCGGGTTCCGAGCCGACTGAGCTCGCGGCCATCGACGGTGATGCGGCCCTCGGTCGCCGGCAGCAGCCCCAGCAGCAGCTTGACCAGCGTGGTCTTGCCGCAACCCGACGCGCCGACGATCGCCACCGATTCGCCCTCCTCGACGGTGAAGCTGCAGCCCTTGAGTACACACGTCTCGCCATCGGCGTAGCGAAAGCCCAGGCCGTCGACAGTCAGGCTTCCGCCGGTCAGTTCCGCTGTCGGTGCCGCCCCCTGCTCCGCCTCGGGCTCGGCGAGCAAAATGTCTCCCAGTCGCTCGCCGTGCAGGCGCAACATGCGGAACTCGATCCACTTGTCGATGAGCCCCGACACCGACCGGCGAACTGGTCCTTGTACGCGAGGTACGCCACCAGCATGCCCACCGAGAACACGTTCTCAAGCGCGAGCGTGGCGCCAATCCAGACCACGGCGATGCGTTCGAGGCCGAACACCAACTGGCTCGCGGCGCTGAAGCCCAGGCCCAGCTTGGCCAGCCCTACCTCGCGATTCACCGTGTCGTGCATCAGCGTGGCATAGGTCGAACGCCGCACCGGCTCACCGCCGGCGACCTTGATGGACTGGATGCCACGGATGGATTCGAGCAGGTGCGATTGCTGTTTGGCCGCCGCCCCCAGTTGCTGCTCAGTGCCGTCGCGCAGAGGGCGGTATGCGAGCGCCCGTAGGCCGAGGTACAGCCCAACCGCCAACAGCGTCACCAGCGCGAGCTCGGCGCTATAGAGCAGCATCATGCCGAGCGTCACCACCGCCATCAAGCCGTCAATCAACGACTCGACGAAGCTGGTGGTGAGCGTCTTCTGGATGGCCTGCACCGCGCCCATGCGCGAGGTGACGTCTCCCAAATGCCGCTTCTCAAAAAAGTCGAGCGGCAGGCGCAGCAGGTGGGCGAACACGTTGCTCATCCACTGCAGCCCAAGGCGCGTGGAAAGGTAGACCACCGTCCAGCCGCGCAGGAGGCTGATGGCGACCTGCAGCAGCAGCGCAAGCCCAAAGCCCAGCCCGAGCACGGTCAGCAGTTCGCGATCGGCGGCGACCAGCACCTGGTCGACCACCCACTGCATGAAAAACGGCGCCATCAGGAGAAACGCCTGCAGTGCGAGCGAGAGCAGCAGCACGAGCGCGAGCGAGCGCCACAAACCCGACACGCGGCCGGTCAGCTGACGCATCGAAATCGACGGGGGTGCTTTCTGCGGCCGGAACTCAGCGGTGGGCGTCAGCTCCAGCGCGATGCCGGTGAAGTGCTTGGACACGTCGGCGCGCGACAGCACGCGGCGGCCTAGCGAAGGGTCGAGGATCGTGATGCGATCGCCCGCGACCTGCGCCAGGACCACGTAGTGGTTCAGGTCCCAATGCAGCACACACGGCGTCGTGAGCTTGGACAGATCGTCAAGGTCCAGACGTAGCGGACGCCCCTGCAACCCCAAATCACCCGCAATGGCGATCAGGCGCTTGAGCGACGCGCCCTTGAGTGACAACGGGAAGCGGCGGCGCAGTTCGCGCAGGCCGACCGCATTGCCGTGGTGCGCGGCAGCAATAGCGAGGCACACCAAGCCACATTCCGAAGATTCGGACTGGACAATGACTTCCATGCCCTATCTCACTTCAGACGCGGTTCGTTGCGGCGTACCTCGGCTTTCTTGCGCTTCAGCGCGCAGACTTTTCTGCCTCGCCGCTCTTGATGGCATCGACCACTCGAGCCAAGGTCGCAACAATCGCCGCGAGCGAGACGAACGGCCACAGATGGTTGCTCGACGACACAAGCAGCACCGTCAAGCAGAACATGCAGATGACGTAGGACCTTTGATTCAAACGATGCATCTTCACTTTCGAATCTCCAACTGGGCTGCATCAAACATCTCGTCAACCGCCAATCAACAGCACTGACGAATGAGCGTAGCGACAAAGCTGCTGCTGGGGGCGACGCCCCCAACAGTGGCCCAGTCACCAGAGTAGGTGTCCGATGATCGCGCCATGCAGGCCGCCACTAACCGCACCAGCGAGGGCACCGATGGGCCCGCCGCACAAAAAACCAATTGCCGCGCCAGCGGTGACTCCTGCGGCGAAGCCCTCTGTGGTGCCCATGTGGGCACCGTCGATCTGATCGATTTCGTGGAGTGAAAGTTCACGCATGCGTTTGCTCCTTTGGTTGACAGCTAGTTTGTTAGCAACTCAAAGCAAATACAGGCCGACGCCAATGATTCCGCCAGCGAGCGCACCAATCGCCGCACCCGGAGCATTCGCGATGAGTGCCCCTGCGAATCCGCCTGCACCAGCACCTGTGAGGAATGCGGTGCCCACCCCTTCACCTCCCACCATCTCAATTTCTTCGAACGTCAGGTCGCGCATTCTTCGATCACGAAAAGAGCCCCAGGTATGCAGTCGTCGCGCTCAGCTGATTGATGCATTGCAACGCTGCCTCGTTCTGTACGAACTGGCCGATCAGTTCAGCCGAGCCCAGCTGATCATGTGACAGCACTCGGAACCAGAAGAAAGGTCTGGAGGTCCGGAGGAAACTCTCGAAAGGTTTGCATACTGGCCAAGAGTCTGTGTAGTGCACTTCCAACCGATGGTGAGACTAGAAAAGAAGGAAAACGCCAGGGACTGATGCATCGATAAAGGCCCATGAGAGTTGGTGCCCGACTTGTGTCCCAACCCCGAAACGGGTTCACGTCGCCCCATCCAAACAATCGGGGAGAGACTTGACTGGGCAGTGATCGCGCAATGGAATTAGACATCGCTGCCAGGCTCAACGCGTTTCTGGTGGTCGAGCAACGGCAGGATTTCAATTGACGCGTGTTAGGTCGCGATCGACGTCCATCAATATGGCGCGCCAAGTGGTACGTGCACGAGTGATGCTGATTTCGTAGGGAAGGCACCTACCGGGCAATAGATGACGCACCCTCTTGCACCAATAAAAAATGGGCCCGCCCGGAAGCGCGCCCATTCTTGTCGCTAGATAACGCTAAATTTGGTCGGGGTAGCCGGATTCGAACCGACGACCACCAGTCCCCCAGACTGGTGCGCTACCAGGCTGCGCTATACCCCGGGTAGGTTGGCGATTATAGAGGAACCTCGCGAGCTGTGCCGTACGCCGCCTCAGCGACGCAGCAGCACCAGGATCTCTTCGAGCTCCATCCGCACTTGCTTGATGATCTGCGTGCTCAGCGCGCTTTCCTGCTTCGCGCCCTCGCCTTCCAGCCGGAGGCGGGCGCCGCCGATGGTGTAGCCCTGTTCGTACAGCAGGCCACGGATCTGGCGGACCATCAGCACGTCATGGCGCTGGTAATAGCGGCGGTTACCGCGACGCTTGACGGGTTTCAGGCTCGGGAATTCGGTTTCCCAGTAGCGCAGGACGTGCGGTTTGACGTCGCACAGCTCGCTGACTTCACCGATGGTGAAGTAGCGCTTGGCGGGGATCGGCGGGAGTTCCTTGTTGCTGCCCGGATCAAGCATTACCGGCTCCCGTGTATGCCTCGACGCGTTCCTTCAGTTTCTGGCCCGGGCGGAAGGTCACCACCGTGCGCGCGGAGATCGGAATCTCCTCGCCGGTCTTCGGGTTGCGGCCCGGGCGTTGGTTCTTGCGGCGCAGGTCGAAGTTGCCGAAGCCGGACAGCTTGACCTGGCGGCCGTGTTCGAGCGCTTCGCGGAGCGCGTCGAAGAACGCGTCGACGAATTCCTTCGCCTCGCGTTTGTTCAGGCCGACTTCGTCGAACAACCGCTCGGCCATTTCCGCTTTGGTCAGTGCCATCTCGTCCCCCTGACGATTCAGCTGCGGATCGCGGCGTGGTGTTGGGCCTGCAGTGCCGAGACCACCTCGGTCACCACGTGCTCCACGTCGCGGTCGGTCAGGGTGCGCGATTCATCTTGGAGAATCAAGCCCATAGCGAGACTCTTGAATCCCGATTCGACGCCCGCGCCACTGTAGCGGTCGAACAGCAGCAAGTCCCGCAAAATCACGCCTGCGGCCGCTTTCACGGTGGCCTGGACATCGGCCCAGCGCACGGTTTCGGGGACGACGAACGCAAGGTCGCGCCGGACGGACGGGTACTTCGACAGGACCGCGGCGCGCGGAATGTTGCGGGCCAGCATCGGGTCCAGGTCGAGCTCGAAGGCGACCACCTCCACGGGGAGGTCGAGCGTCTTCGCCAGGCGCGGGTGCAGCTGGCCGATCCAGCCGATTCGGTCTTCGCCTTCTTCCGTCTGGCGGTACACATCGGCCGAGCGGCCGGGGTGGCCGTGGGCGGCGGTGCCGGGTTTGAACGTCAGTTGCGCGCCGGAGAGGAGCGCCAGCGATTCCAGGTCGCCCTTGAGGTCGTGGAAGTCGACGTTGCGGGTTTTCTCGCTCCACTGTTCGGTGGTAACGGCTCCGCAGGCCACGGCCGCGATGCGATTGGTCTCCAGCGGCGCGCCGCCGGTGTTCGAATGGAACACCCGCCCGAGTTCGAACAGCCGCACGCGCGTCTGCTGGCGCGCGGCGTTGCGCGCGAGCGCGGCGACGAGGCCGGGCAGAAGTTGCGTGCGCATCACGCCCAGTTCGGCGCTCAGCGGGTTGGCGAGCGGGACGGCGTTGTCGGTGGCATGCCACGTGGCGAGCAGGCTTTCATCGACAAACGCGTAGTTCACCGCTTCCAGGTAATCGCGCGTGGCCAGGTGCCGGCGCACGGTGCCCTCTTCCACCTTCGTTTCCGTCGGCGCGGCCAGGCGCGTGCCGCCGCCGGGGAGCGTCGCGGGGATGTTGTCGTAGCCGAAGACGCGCGCGATTTCTTCGATGAGGTCTTCTTCGATCGCGATGTCGAAGCGGCGCGTCGGCGGCAGGACGTTCCAGCCGTCGTGCGTCGGCACGACAGCCAGGCCCAGCGCGTGGAGGATGCGTTGCACTTCGGTGTCGCTCACCGTCGTGCCGAGCACGCGTGCGAGGCGCGCGCGGCGCAGCGGGACGTATTGCGGTTGCGGCAGGTGTTCGGGCAGGACGGCTTCGGTCACCGGGCCGGGGGCGCCGCCGGCGATTTCGACGATCAGCCGCGTGGCGATTTCGATCGCCTGGCGCGGGAGGTCGGGGTCGACCCCGCGTTCGAAACGATGGCCGGCATCGGTGTGCAAGCCGAGGCGGCGGCCGCGGCCGATGATGGCGCTCGGCACCCAATGCGCGGCTTCGAGGAAGACGTTGCGCGTGGTGTCGGTCACGCGCGTATCGAACCCGCCCATGATGCCGCCCAGCGCCACCGCGCGGTCGTTGTCGGCGACGACCAGGAACTGGTCGTCGAGCGCGACGTCGCGGCCGTCGAGGAGCTTCAGCGATTCATTGGCGCGCGCACGGCGCACGCTGATCGGGCCCTTCAGGAGATCACGGTCGAACGCGTGCATCGGCTGGCCGATCTCGAGCATCACGTACTGCGTGACGTCGACGAGCAGGCTGATCGGGCGGATACCGCTGCGGCGCAGGCGCTCGGCCATCCAGATCGGCGTGTGCACGTTGGCGTCGACGCCTTCGATCACGCGGCCGACGAAACGCGGCACGTCCGCGCCCGCATCGAGGTTGATCGCCATCGCCGCGTCGTTGAGCGCGGGCATGGGCGTGGCGTCGAACGGCACGACTTCGCTGCCGAAGGCGGCGGCGACGTCGTACGCGATGCCGCGCACGCTGAAGCAGTCGGCGCGGTTCGGCGTGAGCTTGAGTTCGAAGCGCGCGTCGGGCAGGCCGAGGTATTCAGCGAGCGGTGCGCCGACCGGCGCGTCATGCGGGAGTTCGAGCAGGCCGGAGGCGTCGGCGTCCAGGCCGAGTTCCTTCGCCGAGCAGAGCATGCCGTTGGAATCGACACCGCGCAGCTTGGCGACCCTGATCGTCAGCGTGCCGACCTGCGTGCCGATGGTGGCCAGCGGCGCGACGAGGTTCGGGCGCGCGTTGGGTGCGCCGCAGACGATCTGCTGCAGCGCTCCGGTACCGATGTCGACCTTGCAGACCTGCAGCTTGTCGGCTTCGGGGTGCTTGGCGCATTCGACGATGCGCGCGACGACGACGCCATCGAGCTTCTCGCCGATCACTTCCATCTCCTCGACTTCGAGGCCGATGGCGGTCAGCGTGGCCGACAGTTGCTCGCGCGTCGCGTCGGTGCGCACGTGTTGGCGGAGCCAGTTCTCGGGGAACTTCATTCCATTGACCTCAGGCGAACTGGCGCAGGAAGCGCACGTCGTTGTCGAAGAAGCTGCGCAGGTCGTCGACGCCGTAGCGCAGCATCGCGAAGCGCTCGACACCCAGGCCGAACGCGAAACCGGTATGGCGCTCCGGGTCGATGCCCACGTTGCGCAGCACGTTCGGATGGACCATGCCGCAGCCGAGCACTTCGAGCCACTTCGTCGTGCCGTCGGCCTGGTGCCAGGCGATGTCGACTTCGGCCGAGGGCTCGGTGAAGGGGAAGTAGCTCGGGCGGAAGCGCATTTCGAAATCGCGCTCGAAGAACGCGCGGACGAATTCGGCCAGGGTGCCCTTCAGGTCGGCAAAACTCGCGTGTTCGTCGACGAGCAGGCCTTCGACCTGGTGGAACATCGGCGTGTGCGTCTGGTCGCTGTCGCTGCGATACACCTTGCCGGCGGCGATCATGCGCAGCGGCGGCTTGACGTCCTTCATGTAGCGCACCTGCACGCCGCTGGTGTGCGTGCGCAGCAGGCGGCCGTCGCCGAAGTAGAACGTGTCGTGCATCGCGCGCGCCGGATGGTGCGGCGGGAAGTTCAGCGCTTCGAAGTTGTGCCAGTCGTCTTCGATCTCGGGGCCGTGCGCGAGCTCGTAGCCCAGGCGGCCGAAGATCTCCGCGATGCGTTCCAGCGTGCGCGACACCGGGTGCAGGCCGCCGCGCGCGGCATCGCGGCCGGGCAGCGTGACGTCGACGGATTCGGTGGCGAGCTTGTGTTCGAGGGCGGCTTCGTCCAGCGCATTCTTGCGCGCGGACAGTGCGTCGCCGATGGCATCGCGGGCGCGGTTGATCGCCTCGCCTGCGGCCTTGCGTGCGTCGGGCGGCAACGTGCCGAGCGCCTTGAGTTGGGTCGTGACACTGCCCTGTTTGCCGAGCAGGCCCACGCGCAGCGCTTCGAGTGCATCGGGCGCGTTGGCGCCGGCGATGTCGCTCAGGGCCTGCTGCAACAGCGAATCGATTCCGTCCATCGGGATCCTTTCGAACTGGACAATCCGAAACAAAAAAGGGGGAAGGACTTGCGCCCTTCCCCCTGCGTTGCTTTCCATCGAAAGCCGCGCAAGGGGCGCGGCTCTCGTTGGTGATGCGTTACGCCGCGAGCGCGCTCTTCGCCTTTTCGGCCAGCGCCGCAAAACCCACCGCGTCGTGCACGGCGATGTCCGCCAGCACCTTGCGGTCGAGGGTGATGCCGGCCTTCAGCAGGCCGTTCATGAAGCGGCTGTAGCTCATGCCGTTGATGCGGGCCGCGGCATTGATGCGCGTGATCCACAGCGAACGGAAATTGCGCTTCTTCTGCTTGCGACCGATGTACGCGTACTGCAGGGCCTTCGTGACCGCCTGCTTGGCGACGCGGAAGACCTTACGACGGGCGTGGTAGTAGCCCTTCGCCTGCTTCAGGATTTTCTTGTGCCGACGGCGGGCCGTCACACCACGTTTGACTCGTGCCATTGTTCAGCCCTCCTCAGAGATACGGCAGCATGCGGTCCAGACGGCCCGCGTCTTCGGCACGAACGTGGTTCGTCTGACGAAGGTTGCGCTTCCGCTTGGTCGCTTTCTTGGTGAGGATGTGGCTCTTGTTGGCGTGGCCGCACTTGTACTTGCCGGAAGCGGTCTTCCGGAAGCGCTTGGCCGCCGCCCGATTGGTCTTGATCTTGGGCATTGGGTTGTCCTTGCGAAATCTTGTCACTGGCCCGGGCGGTGGCCTCAGCCACGCTTTCCGTCCTGCCCTTGCCGGTCGTAAGCCTTTGATTCTTCTGAATCAAGGCGGGTCCATGGTCTTGCAAAACAACAGCCCCGGCGGACCGGGGCTGCGCATTATGCCGGGCCGCGAGGCCCAAAACAATGATTTTTCTCAGGTTTTCTTCTTGGGCGCGATCATCATGACCATCTGCCGGCCTTCCAGGCGCGGCCGCGATTCGATGACGATGTCTTCGCCCAGGTCGGTCTCGATCCGCTTGGCCATCTGCTGGCCGAGTTCCTGGTGGCTCATTTCGCGGCCACGGAAGCGGATGTTGACCTTGATCTTGTCGCCTTCCTCAAGGAAGCGGCGCATGTTGCGCAGCTTGATCTGGTAGTCGCCTTCGTCGGTGACGGGGCGGAACTTCACTTCCTTGATTTCGACCTGCTTCTGCTTCTTCTTGGCAGCCGCGGCCTTCTTCTGCGTCTCGAACTTGAACTTGCCGAAGTCCATGATCCGGCACACCGGCGGATCCGCGTTGGGCTGGATCTCGACGAGGTCGAGGCCTTCGTCTTCGGCCATCCGCAGGGCTTCGTCGCGCGTGAGCACGCCGACCATTTCGCCGTCGCTGCCGATCACGCGTACGCGCGGCACGCGGATTTCGCTGTTCTTTCGATTCTGCTTTTCGGGGGTGCTGATGTCGCAATCTCCGTGGAGTATCGAGCCGCGCGGCAGTGGGGTGCCGCGCGGGCCTTGTGTCTGACGCTACTGCGATTCGCGCAAGCGCTGCGCGAAGTCGGCGATGGACATGGTCCCCAGGTCCTCGCCACTGCGCGTGCGCACCGCGACTGCGCCATTTTCCTTCTCGCGGTCGCCGACCACGAGCAGGTACGGCACGCGCTGCAGCGTGTGCTCGCGGATCTTATAGCCGATCTTCTCGTTCCGCAAATCAGCGTCGACCCGGAAGCCTTGATTCGTAAGGGTTTTCCGAACCTCGGCCACCCAGTCGGCCTGCGCGTCGGTGATATTCATGACCACCGCCTGCACCGGGGCCAGCCAGGCCGGGAAATGGCCGGCGTGGTGCTCGATCAGGATGCCGATGAAGCGCTCCATCGAGCCGACGATCGCCCGGTGCAGCATCACCGGGTGGCGGCGCTGGCTGTGCTCGTCGACGTACTCGGCGCCGAGGCGGCCGGGCATCATGAAATCGACCTGCATCGTGCCCAGCTGCCAGGTGCGGCCGATGGCGTCCTTGAGGTGGTATTCGATCTTCGGGCCGTAGAAGGCGCCCTCGCCCGGCAGCTCCTGCCATTCCACGCCGGCGGCGCGCAGCGCCGAGCGCAGGGCCTCTTCGGCCTTGTCCCACGTGGCGTCATCGCCGAGGCGCGGTTCCGGGCGCAGCGCGATCTTCAGCTGCACGTCCTGGAAGCCGAAGCGGGCATAGACGTCCATCGCCTGCTGGTGGAAGGCGGTGACTTCGGCTTCGATCTGGTCTTCGGTGCAGAAGATATGCCCGTCGTCCTGCGTGAAGCCGCGCACGCGCAGGATGCCGTGCAGCGCGCCCGACGGCTCGTTGCGGTGGCACGCGCCGAACTCGCCGTAACGGATCGGCAGGTCGCGGTAGCTGTGCAGGCCGGAGTTGAACACCTGGACGTGGCCCGGGCAGTTCATCGGCTTGACCGCGTACGTGCGCTTCTCCGATTCGGTGAAGAACATGTTGTCCTTGTAGTTGTCCCAGTGGCCGGAACGCTTCCACAAGGACACGTCGAGGATCTGCGGGCAACGCACCTCCTGGTAGCCGGACTCGCGGTACACCTTGCGCATGTACTGCTCGACGACCTGCCAGATCGACCAGCCCTTCGGATGCCAGAACACCAGGCCCGGCGCTTCTTCCTGCAGGTGGAACAGGTCCTGCTGCTTGGCGATCTTGCGGTGGTCGCGCTTCTCGGCTTCCTCCAACTGCAACAGGTAGGCCTTGAGGTCCTTGTCGTTGAGCCAGGCGGTGCCGTAGATGCGGCTGAGCATCGCGTTGTTGTGGTCGCCGCGCCAATACGCGCCGGCCACCTTCATCAGCTTGAAGGCGCGCAGTTTTTCCGTCGACGGCACGTGCGGGCCGCGGCACAGGTCGGTGAACTCGCCCTGCGAATACAGCGAGAGGGCTTCGTCCGACGGAATCGATTCGATGATCTCCGCCTTGTAGTTTTCGCCCATGCCGCGGAAGAACTGCACCGCTTCGTCGCGCGATTTGACGCTGCGCGAAACGGGCTGCGCTTCCTTCACGATCTTCTGCATTTCCGCCTCGATGGCGGGCAGGTCGTCGGGCGTGAACGGACGCTCGTAGGCGAAGTCGTAGTAGAAGCCGTTGTCGATCACCGGGCCGATGGTGACCTGCGCGCCGGGATACAGGCGCTGCACGGCCTGCGCGAGCAGGTGCGCCGTGGAATGGCGCAGCACGTCGAGCGCGTCGGGATGCTTGTCGGTGACGATCTCCAGCGCGGCGTCGCGGTCGATGCGGTAGCTGGTGTCGACCAGCTTGCCATCGACCTTGCCCGCGAGCGCCGCCTTCGCCAGGCCCGCGCCGATGGAGGCTGCGATCTCGCCGACGGTGACCGGATGGTCGAAATTGCGGACGCTGCCGTCGGGCAGCGTGATCGCGACGGGAGTTTGGACTTCTGCGTTCATTGCGTGGGCACCAGGAATAAAAAAAGCGCCCGAGGGCGCCTGCTGTCGCTGCGACTCGGGAAAGGTCAGGGTTGGCTGCGCGTAGTGTTCATGTCGCACGCTCGGCCGGCGTTGCCGCGGGCCACCTCTTCCGTCTTCTCGTCGCGATCTTATCGTGTTTGGTGCCCCACGCCGGAAGCGTGGTGGGCGGTACAGGGTTCGAACCTGTGACCCCTACCATGTCAAGGTAGTGCTCTACCGCTGAGCTAACCGCCCGAATCGCCCCACCCGGCCAGTCCGGCCGAACGGGGCTGCGCAGTTTAACGAAGGTGCTGCGCTGCGACAACCGCTCATTGGGCGGATTTCGCGCCCGGTCCGCCGGTCCTGCGGTCGTCATCGCCGATCCACGTGCGCTTGGTCGCCGTGGACGCAGTGGCGCCGGTGACTTGGTCGACCACGAAATCGAAGTAGCGCGCCGGGTCGGGCCTCGTATTGCCCGGCGGCAGCGCGAGCGTGATCGTCGCGTACTCCGCGCCGGGCTGGATGCGGCCCTGCCCGGTGCCGGCGACGTAATGCGTGCCGGCCTTCGCCGTGCCATCAAGCGTGCGCCATCGGAAGTTGACGCCTTGCGCGCCGGCGGGTTCGGACAGCTCGACGTAGATCGGGAACGACGTCGTGCCTTCGGGCACCGTATCGGGGCCGGTCGCGAAGATCGTCGGCAGGTTCGACAGCACCGGGTCGAAGATTTGGTCGCGCGGGGCGAAGTCCTGCAGGTACGCCACGTACGGCTTCCAGGAGTCGCCGGCGCTGATCGTCATTTCCAGGGTCGAGCCGACAGGCACGCGCGTGATGTAGCGGAATTCCGGCGGCTGCACGAGCACGATGTCGCTGGCGACCTCCACGCCATGCGACCACGCATGCACCGACATCACCCTGCGTGTCGTCGGCGGCGTGCTGCCAGGCGCGAACTTGATCTGGCCGCTGAGCGCGTACGTGTCCAGGAACATCAGCGGCAGCGCGCGATCGCCGTGCACTTCCTGCACCAGGGCCGGCTTCATCGCCCCCCACGCGGTGCTGGGGTAATTCTCGATGCGCAGCTCGGAACCATAGGCCACGGGGATCGCGAAGGTCTGGTCGGCATTCGGCCAAAGGGTTTCCCAATAGTCGCCTTCGTCCGTGCCGTCGACGCCGTATACCTTGAGCGTCGGGTTGAGGCCCGCCGAATCGATACCCAGCGGGAACCAGAGGCGGCCGGTGATCATCGGGCGCGGATCGTCGGCGACGATGGTGAGCGTGGCGGTCGCATCGGCGATGGGCACGTTCGTGCCTGCGCGCGCAACGAGGCGCAGCAGGATCGTTTCGTCGGGTTCGATTTCGTCATCGCCGATGAGGACGATCGGCACGCCGCCCGAACGCCAGCCGGGCGACAGATACGTGGAGGCATCGGCGGGCATTCGATAATCCACGCCCTGCGTTGCCGTGCCGCCGATCACCTGCACTTCGAACGTCGCACCCTCGGCGGGCGCCGGGCCCGACAACAACACCGGCACGTAGAGTTCCAGCTCGTGGCTCGCGCGCAGTTCGACGGCTTCGACATCGCTGATCGAAACGGTGCCCTTCGTCCCGCGGAAGCCCGCGATCATCGGCGCCATCAGGTTGAGGCTGCGGACGTTGTCGCTGGCCTCCTCGATGCCGCACGGGCTGCCGCATGCGGTGCTGCCCGGGTTCGAGAAGTAACCGATGCGCGGCATGCCCTGCGGATACGCCATGACCGTGGCGAAGGCGTCGTTGCGATAACCGAACGAGAACGCATACGCGCCGTAATCCAGGTTCCCCGTCTCGGGATCCCGCGAGGTCTGGCGGTCGTGCATCGACCCCATCAGGTGCCCCAGTTCGTGCGCGAGCACATACGGACTGCATCCGCCGACGTTGACGACCGAATAGCCGTACGTCGGTGAGCCGCCCGCATTGCGGTGCATGCCCTCGCCGGTCAGCCATGCGACGCCGCACGACGGATCGCCGTCCTGGTAAGGCCGCACCAGCGTCACGAGATCGCCGGCGTAGTTGTCGCGGATCGCTTCGATGTCGCCGTATTGCTGGTTGGTCAGCGCGTCGAGGACCGGACCGTTCTGCGTGACCGCCGGCACCGTCGAAAGCAATTGCACGCGCACCGGATTGAGCGTGATGCGCGCGCCGCTGTCGCGATGCGCCTGGTTGGCGATGGCGAAGAGGTTCGCCACTTCGGCTTCCGCGTTCGCGACGCTGCCGCGCGCAGTGATCAGATCCTGCGAGTACAACGCGATGACGTCGATGCGCACGGGCGTCGTGTCGATCGGGGCTTGCGAGGCGATGGCCGAGCGCGCGATGGGCGCGGTGCGCGGTTGCGTTGTTCCGTCGGCACGGAATTTCTGCGCGGCGCTCGCGGTGCGCGCCGCTGTCGAGACGCGCGTGATCTCGGTCTTGCGACGCGGCGGGATGCGCACATCGGTGTCGCGCGACGTCGCGGCCGCCGGAACGAGGTCGCCGGCCGGCGCGATCGTGACGCGGTTGCGCGGGCCGGTGACGACGTGCAGCAGCCCGCCATCGGGCGTCGGCAATACACCGAACACGGCCGCGCCGCGGAAGGTCATCACCATCGCCTGCGGGCCCAGGCGCGTCTTCGTGCGCCCGACCACATGCCAGTTGCCGTTCGCGTCGGTGTAGTTGCGTTCGATGGCGACGGCGTAATCCGCGCCGTCGGGCAGGGACACGTGCAGCGCCCCGTCACGCACGGCGTTGCGTGCGATGGCGGCGTCGAATGCGAAGGACCGCGGCATCTCGCGCGTGGCGCCTGCGGGGATCGTCAACGTCGCACGCGCGTTCGAACCTCGCGGCGCGGACGCAACCACCTGCGCAGCGTCCTCGCCTCCGCGCCACCACGCGATGCCCGCGACCAGCGACAACGCCACGCCCGCGGACAACACCCGCATCCCTGTTTGCTTCACTGCTTCGATCCCTTCAGCGCTTCTGGCCGGGGCCGCCGAGCCGGCGGTCGTCGTCCATGATGGTGAACCGCGTGTTGGCGTTGGTGATGTTGTAGGCCGGCGATGCGGTGATCGCGACGTCGAACGCGCGCGGCGACTGCGGCGTGTCGTTGCCGATGACCTCGACGTACACGATCGCCTCGGGTGCGTCGTCCGTCAGTGTCACGTTGCCCGACGCGGCGACATAGTCCGCGCCGCTCTTCGCGCTGCCGTCGACCGTGCGCCAGGCGACGTTGATCGAACCGAAGCCCGTCGTCTGGTTCGACCGCGGCACGTACGCGATCTGTACCGGCACCTTGTACTTGCGGCCCGCACGGCCTTCGGGCAACGCACGACCGCCGCGCACGATGAGCGTGCCGCTCCATCGCAGGACCGGCGCGATGCTCCGGTCGGTGTTCACGTCGTGCAGCACGCCGTACCACGGCTGGTATTGCGAGCTCATCTCGACGTTCGCTTCGAGCGTCGCGCCCGGGTAAACCGATCGGTAGAACGTGGTGCCGACGGTGTTGTAGTCCGCTTCGGTGATCGCGCGTCCCATGTAGCTCTCGACGGTCTTCACCGTGATGAACTGCCCGGACATCAGCGTCTCGCCGGGCGCCGGTTGCATGCTGCCGAACACCACCAGGCCGTTGGGCGCCGGGATCACTTTGTATCGGTCGCGCCAGACGTCATTGAAGATCGTCGGCAGGAAGCGCGAGACGCTGGTCGACTGGAAATAGTTGCCTTCGGGCTCGCGGATTTCGAGGTTGGCGCCCGGCGCGACGGGAATGTCGAACGTGCAGCCCAGGTCCGGGAAGATGTCGTACGGCTCATCGCGCGGCCCGTCCATGCCGTAGGCGACGGCGCGCAAAGGGCAAGGGGCCGTGGGATCCGGCGACGCGGTGAGCAGCTTGCCGCGCACGTGCGGGCGCGGGTCGTCGTCGCGGATCGTCAGCACCGCGGTGTCGTCGGCGATGGGCCAACCGCTCGACGTGGTCACCTTCAGGATGATCGTCTCGTCACCTTCGACCACCGTGTCCGGCCGCACGCGGATGCGGAACAACGATTCGCTGCGGTATCCACGCGGGATCACGCCCGACATCGGGCTGGCGATTTCGTAGTCGACCATGCCCGTCGCGGTGCCGCCGACGATCTGCACGTCGTACGGCACGTCGGCGTTCATCGCGTAACCGTTGAGGCGCACGGGCATCGCGATGTACGCGTTGCCGCCCCAATCGGGTTCCCAGCCTTCGCTGTCGGAGACCGTCAGCTTGCCCGGCGCGGTGCGGAATTCGGAGACGGTGCGCCATGCGGTCGAAGGCACGCACGTTGTCCGACAGATCGGGGATGCCGCAGCGCGCGCCGCACAGCGAGGAATTCGGATCGGAGAAGCGGCCGATCCACGGTTCGTTGGCGTCGGTGTACGCCATGATCGTCGCGAACTTCGGCGCGGTGAGGCGCCGATACCCGAAGGCGTACGGATGCGAGCCGTGCGGATATTCGCCATCGACCCAATCGGTTTCGCGGTCGTGTGCCGAGCCGAGGTTGTGGCCCAGTTCGTGCGCCATCACGTGCGCGCCGCACGGCTCGGTGTTGACGACGGAGAAGCCGAACAGGTTTTCGGTTTCCGTCCCGCGATTGCCGCTGCCGCCGACCCACGCGATGCCGCAGTCGGTATACGCGGCGTTAGAGGGGCGCACGAAGGTCACGAGGTCGGCCGAATACTGGTCGCGCAACAGTTCGAGGTCGATGCCGCCCACGAGATCGGCGGTCATCTGATAGAGGACGTCGTAGTTGTCCATCGACGTCGGCACGGTGAGCTTCTGCCGGCGCACCAGCGAGAAGCGCACGCGCGAGTTGCTGTCGATGTGCGCCTGGTTCGCGGCGGCGACGAGGTTGCTCAACTCGGTCTGCACGGCGGCGTCGCTGCCGCGCAGCGCGACGAGATCGTCGGCGTAGGCGGCCATGACCGTGATCGTGACCGGCGGCAATCCGGATGCAGCGGCGGTCACGAGCGTGTTGTCGACAGGCGCCGGCGTCGATGCCGGCACCTGGACGCGTTCCTTCTGCGCGCCCGCGGTGGCGTTGCGCATCGGCAGGCCGCGCGCGGCGAGCCGCTGCGCGCGCACTGCGGCAAGGTCTTCCTTCGGCCGCGGCGCGATATCGCTCGTCAACGCCTTGCCCGGCGGGATCAAACCGCCGTCGAGCGAGGCCTGCACGCGGCCGTGGTTGGTGACGATGCGCAGCATGCGGCCGTTCGGCATCGGCAACGTGCCGAACACCGCGTTGCCGCCGAACGTGAGCACCGCCGCCTGCGGACCGACCGGCGTGTCGACGTGGCCGATCACCGACCACTGCCCGAACGCATCGGTTTCCTGGCGCTGCATCTTCACCGGGTACGTCGTGCCATCGGGCAACGTGACGCGCAGCGTGCCGTCGCGCATCGCGGCGCGCGCCATCGCGGCGTCGAGCGCGATCGGATGCGCTTCACCGACGACGTCGAACGCGCCCTGCAGCTTCAGCGCAGGTGTCGCTGCATGCGCGGACTGCACCGGCGCGATGCGCAATGGCGCATCGCCCGACTGCCACCACGCGATGCCGGCGATCAGCGATACGCCAGTGACCACCGTCCATGCGATCTTCCGTGACTGCTTCATGCGCGCTCCCTGCCCTCGTTATGGCGCCGCGGTTTTCTGCCCCGGCCCGCCCGTGCGATGGTCGTCGTCGGCGATGGTCACGCGCGTCGACGGATTGGTGATCTGATACGGAGAGATCGGATCGATGACGACGTCGAACGACCTCGCCTTGTCCGTCACGTCGTTGCCGTTGATTTCCACCCACACGATCGCCGACGGCACGCTGCCGGTCAGCGTGACCGTGCCCGATGCCGCGGTGTAATCCTTGCCGGCCTTCGCGGTGCCGTCGACGGTGCGCCAGTTCACGTTGACCGAGCCGAGTTGCACGCTGGTGTCGCTGAACTTCGACACGTAGGCGATCTGCACCGGCACTTTGGTCTTGCGGCCTGCCGGGCCTTCCGGCCACGGCTGGCCGCCGCGGACGACGATCGTGCCGGCATTGCGCATCAACGGCATCGCGCCGGTGTCCTGCCACACGTCGTGGAAGACGAAATACCAGGGCCGGTACGACGTGGACTGCGCCTCCACCTGCACTTCGAGCGTCGCGCCGGGATAGACCGAACGCGTCCACGACGCGCCGTACGTGGGCGTCATGATCGTCTCGCTGATGGTGCGACCCATCAACGTTTCGATGGAGCGCGTCAACGTCGTCGGCGTGCCGATCCACGGATCGCTCGGCACCATGGTGAGCGCCACCTGGAGCGGCTGCGGCGCGGGAATGGCCAGGTAGCGATCTTCGTAGACATCGTTCACCACGGTCGGCAGGAAGCGGCGACCAGCCGTGGGAACACCGGTCACGCCGAAGTTCTGCCGAAGTTCGAAATTGGCGCCCGGTGCGACGGCGAAATCGAAACTGCAATCCGGCCACGCCGGGGCGAAATCGCGCTTCCCGTCGCGCGGCCCGTTGATGCCGTAATACGTTGCCTGAATGTAGCAACCGTCCTCCGGCGGCACGAGGATGCGACCGCGAATGTGCGGGCGCGGGTCGTCGTCGCGGATCGTCAGCACCGCGGTGTCCTTGATGATCGGGTAGCCGCCGGGCGCGGTGATGCGGACGATGATCGTCTCGTCGCCTTCGATCTCCGTGTCCGGGAGGATCTGGATCAGCCCGAAGGTTTCGTTGCGATAGCCCCACGGAACGGTGCCGCTGGCTACGGGATCGCCTGCGACGAAGTCCACGCCCGGCGTCGCGGTGCCGCCGATCACGCGCGCCTCGAACGGCACCGCCGCATCCATCGCATACGCGTTCAATCGCACGGGGAACCGGAGGTTCGACGGCAGGATGTCGGGGTCGCCTTCCCACGCTTCGCTGTCGGAGACCGTCATGCGGGCCGGCGTCGTGCGGAAATCCGCGATGGCGGGCGCCATCTTGTCGAACGCGCGCACGTTGTCGGACAGTTTCGCGATGCCGCACGGCGCGCCGCACGCACTGGAGTTGGGATCGGAGAACCGGCCGATCCACGGTTCGTCGGCGTAGGTGTACGCCATGATCGTGGCGAACTTGGGCGCGGTCAGGCGGCGATAGCCGAATGCGTAGGGATACGAGGCGTGCGGATATTCGCCATCGATCCAGTCGGTCTCGCGGTCGTGCGCAGAACCGAGGTTGTGGCCGATTTCATGCGCCATCACGTGCGCGCCGCACGGGCCGACGTTGACGACGGAGAAACCGTAGGGCGCTTCGGCCTCCAGCGCATGGTTGCCAGCGCCGCCGACCCACGCGATGCCGCAGTTCGAGAATTCGTTGCGATACGGGCGCACGAAGGTGACCAGGTCCGCCGAGGATTCGTCGCGCACGGTTTCCAGGTCGACACCGCCGACGAAATCCCCCGTCATCTGGACGAGCACGTCGTAGTTGTCCATCGTCGACGGCACGGTGAGCTTCACCTTGCGCACGAGCGAGAGGCGCACGCGCGTGCCGCTGTCGATGTGCGCCTGGTTCGCCGCGGCAAGCAGGTTGCTCATCTCGGTCTGCACCGCCGCTTCGCTGCCGCGCAGGGCGATGAGATCGTCGGAATACGAAGCGATCACCGTAATGGTGACCAGCGGCAGCGCGCCTGCGGCTTCGGTGCGAAGCGAAGCGTCCGTCGTCTGTGCGATGGGCGTGGATGTCGGCAATCCGCCGCCGACAGGCATGCGTTGCGACGCCGCCGGCGTGGCGCGCCGCTGCAAATCGCGTCGGGCGGCCGCCTTCGCCTTCATCGCGACGATGTCGTCCTTCGGACGCGGGGCGATGTCGCTCATCAGGCCGTGGCCCGGCGGGATCAGGCCGCCATCGAGCGAGCCTTCGACCACGCCATGGTTGGTGACGACACGCAGCATGCGCCCGTTCGGCATCGGCAGCGTGCCGAACACCGCGTCGCCGCCGAAGGTCAGCACCGCCGATTGCGCACCCACCGGCGTGTCGACCTGGCCGATCACCGACCACTGGCCGAATGCGTCGGTTTCCTGGCGCGACATCTTCACCGGATACGCGGTGCCGTCGGGCAGCGTGACGCGCAGCGTGCCGTCGCGCATCGCGGCGCGCGCCATCGCGGCGTTCAATGCGATCGGATGCGCAGTGCCGACGACGTCGAACGCACCGTGCAATTGCAACGCGGGCACCGCGGGCTGCGATGCCACGTTTGCGCTGCGGCGCACCAGTGCTTCAGAAGGTGATTCGTGGAGGCCCCACACCACCGCCACGCACGCACACAACCCCAGGGCGAGCCAGAGGCTCGTCTTCGACCGCAATGCCATTGCATCCCCCGATGCGGATTACCGGCCGATCATAGCGGCCGCCGCCGGGTGGCGCGACGTGACTCGTGGTAGCGGGCTAGTTGCGGGTCGGCGGATCGCGGAAACGCGCGACCGCCGGGGCCGCCAGGTCGATGCCGCGGGCGTTGTCGATGCGGCCAGCCACCCCACAGGGGGCGCCGTCGCAGGCGGTGGGGTGCGGGTTCGAGAAGCGTCCGATCCAGCGGCCCTCGCCCGGGTCCGTCATCAGCGTGCCGAACATCGGCGTGCGCAGATCGAAGGAGAACGGGTACGCGCCGTACGTCACGACGCCGTCGGCGTCGGTCTGCGCGGCGATGTCGTGCGCCGCGCCCATCGCGTGGCCGATCTCGTGCGCGAGCACGTAAGCGCCGCACGGCGAAACATTGGCGACGACGTAACCGTGCGCCGGATCCAGGCCGGCTTCGCCCTGTTCGTGCGCGCCGTTCAACCACGAGGCGCCGCAGGTGTCGTCGGTCTCCGACACGGGGCGGATGAAAGCCGCGAGGTCGGCCGCGGTCTTGTCGCGCAGGGCTTCGAAATCGATGTCGCCATAGCGGCCGGCGGTGAGCACGTCGAGCGCCTGTGCATTCGTCAGGTCGGCGGGGATCGCGACTTCCTGCGCGCCGATCATGTGCAGTCGCACGCGCGTGCCGCTGTCGCGGTGCGCCTGGTTCGCCACGGCGATCAGGTGCGCGATCTGGGTCTTCGCCGCCGCAACGCTGCCGCGCCGCGCGACCAGTTCCGGCGAATAGAGCGCGAGCACGTCGATGCGCACCGGCTTGCCGTCGTCGAGGCGGAGCGGCTGGTCGGCCACGGCCTTGAAATACTGGGTGTCGAACTCGCCGCCCGGCGGGACGCGATAGTCCGGCGTGGCCGGGCGACCGGGCTGGCTGCGCGGCACGAGGTTGCGCGCCGGCGCCACCGTGATCAGGCCGTTGCCTTCGGTTTCGATCTGCATCGCGTGGCCGTCGGGCATCGGCACCTGGCCGAAGACCGCATTGCCGCCGAAGGTCAGCACCATCGACTGCGCACCCACGGCGGTCTGCACTCGGCCGACGAGCGACCAGTGCCCGCCGCCATGCGTTTCCTGGCGCTCGATCTTGACCGGGTACGCGGTGCCGTCGGGCAGCACGACCTCGAGGGTGCCGTCGCGCAGTGCGCGGCGCGCCATCGCGGCGTCGAGGTGGATGCCCTGCCCGCCGCTTTCGAGGCGCAGGGTGGGAAGGCCGGTTTCGGCAGGGATTTGGGACACGGGCGCGCGCACGGCCTCGCCCGCGAATTCCGCGCGCAAGCCCCAGACCGCGAACCCCACCGCAGCGGCGACCAGCGTGCAGGCCACCGCGCCCCGGAACATCCCCATCACGAACCACCGACTTCAAGCTGAACCGCAGCGCGCATCTTAGCGGGCCGCGGCCGCCCCGACAGGGCCATTGGTCAGGAGGATCCGGCCGACGTGCGGCGCATTCGTGCGGGTTTTCCCATCAGGTCGCCAGGCTGGCGTCCTTGAGCTTGCGGATCTGGTCGCGCACGCGGGCGGCATCTTCGAACTCCAGGTCGCGCGCATGCTTGTACATGCGGTCCTCGAGCTGCTTGAGCTTGGCCGCGATCTGCGAGGCGTCCATCGCGCCGTAGTCCACGCGCTCCTCCGCCACCACGGTGCCCCGGCCCTTGCCCTTCTTCTTCTCGCCCGGCTCGCTGCGCGCGCCTTCGAGGATGTCGACGATGGGCTTGGACACCGACACCGGCACGATGCCGTGCTCGGCGTTGTATTCGAGCTGCTTGGCGCGGCGGCGGTCGGTTTCGTCGATCGCCATCTTCATCGAACGCGTCATCGAGTCGGCGTAGAGGATCGCCTTGCCGCGCAGGTTGCGCGCGGCGCGGCCGATGGTCTGGATCAGCGAACCGCCGCTGCGCAGGAAGCCTTCCTTGTCGGCGTCGAGGATCGCGACCAGCGACACCTCCGGCATGTCGAGGCCTTCTCGCAGCAGGTTGATACCGACGAGTACGTCGAACTTGCCCAGGCGCAGGTCGCGGATGATTTCCACGCGCTCGACGGTGTCGACGTCCGAGTGCAGGTAGCGCACGCGGCAGCCGTGTTCGCCGAGGTATTCGGTCAGGTTTTCCGCCATGCGCTTGGTGAGCGTGGTGACGAGGACGCGGTCGCCCATCGCCACGCGCAGGTTCACCTCGCCGAGCAGATCGTCGACCTGCGTGGCGACCGGGCGGATTTCGACCTCCGGATCGATCAGGCCGGTGGGGCGCACGACGAGTTCGACGACTTCGCCGGCGGACTCGCGCAATTCGTACGGGCCCGGCGTGGCGGAGACGTAGATGCTGCGCGGCGAACGCAATTCCCATTCCTCGAACTTGAGCGGACGGTTGTCCATCGCCGAAGGCATGCGGAACCCGAACTCCACCAGCGTTTCCTTGCGCGAGCGATCGCCCTTGTACATCGCGCCGATCTGCGGAACGGTGACGTGCGATTCGTCGACGACCAGCAGCGCGTCGGGCGGCAGGTAGTCGTACAAGCACGGCGGCGGCTCGCCCGGCATGCGGCCGGTGAGATGGCGCGAGTAGTTCTCGATGCCGTTGCAGTAACCGACTTCGGCGAGCATCTCCAGGTCGTACGTCGTGCGCTGTTGCAGGCGCTGCGCTTCGACCAGCTTGTTCTGCGAATACAGGTATTCCAGCCGATCCTTGAGCTCGGCCTTGATCAGCTCCACCGCCTGCAACACCGTGCGGCGCGTGGTGACGTAATGCGACTTGGGATAGATCGTATAGCGCGGCACCTTGCGCAGCACTTCGCCGGTGAGCGGGTCGAAGATGGACAGCGATTCGATCTCGCCGTCGAACAACTCGACGCGCAGGGCTTCCATGTCGCTTTCGGCCGGGTGCACGTCGATGGTTTCGCCGCGCACGCGGTAATGGCCGCGCTGGAGTTCGAACTCGTTGCGCGTGTACTGCATCTCGGTGAGGCGGCGGATCAGCTCGCGCTGCTCGATGCGCTCGCCGCGCACCATGTGCAGCACCATGTTGAAGTATTCGTTCGGATCGCCCAGGCCGTAGATGGCCGAAACCGTGCAGACGATGATGGCGTCGCGCCGCTCCAGCAACGCCTTGGTCGCCGACAGGCGCATCTGCTCGATGTGCTCGTTGATCGAGCTGTCCTTCTCGATGTACGTGTCCGACGAGGGCACGTACGCCTCGGGCTGGTAGTAGTCGTAATAGCTGACGAAATACTCGACCGCATTGTGCGGGAAGAACGCCTTGAACTCGCCGTACAACTGCGCGGCGAGCGTCTTGTTGGGCGCCATCACCAGCGTGGGTTTCTGCACCCGGTTGATGACGTTGGCGATCGTGTACGTCTTGCCCGAGCCGGTGACGCCCAGCAACGTCTGCCGCGCCAGGCCCGACTCGAAATTGGCCACGAGTTTTTCGATCGCCGGTGGCTGGTCGCCGGCCGGGGAATACGGCGAAACGAGCTGGAACGGCGTGGTGTCGGACGAAGGTGGGCGCATCGGGCTCGGCAACGGAGGTGCAACGGGGGATCGGACGAGTGTAGCGCCGCGGGGATGAAGCCCGAGGCGTTGGCGCGGTGTTTCCTGACAACGCGGCGCAGGCGTTTCCGACGGCGGCCGTGGGGAGGCAGCACGCAGCATCGGAGGACCGAAACGAAGCCCCTGATATGCGTGCCCTTCCCACTGGTTTCAACCGCAGGCGCACCGATGGCGCCACGCTGCTCGAAGTGGCCATCGTGGTCGCGGTGGTCGCCACGCTCGCCGTGCTCGCGCTACCCCGCTTCACCGCCGCGCGCGAAGCCGCGCGCACCAGCGCCGTGCACCAGGCGTTGCTCGCGTCCCTGGTGACCGCGTCGACCCACGCCGCCTCCGCGGGCACCGACGTCGTCGCCTGCCCCGGCGCATCCGCGGGGTGCGCGGGCACGCACGACTGGAGCGGCGGATGGATCGTCTTCGCCGACCCCGACGGCGACCGCACGCGCGACCCGATGCGCGAGCCCCTCCTCCATCGCGCGGCGGCCGCCGGCGGCCGGACCCACCTGCGCACCACAATCGGCCGCACGCGCATCGTGTTCCAGCCCGACGGCAGCGCCGCCGGCTCCAATGCCACGTTCACGTTGTGCGACGGCCGCGGCCCGCAACGCGCGGTGGCGTTGGTGATGAACAACAGTGGTGCGTTGCGGGCGATGCCGGCGACGCCTGCGAGCGCGCAGGCATGTGCGACTGCGCTTTAGCGAAGCGCCGCCGACGATTTGGCGGGCCCGACAATCCGCATGTCTTCCGTGGTGCAAAGGCTGGGAATCAGCGCATCCACCCGCGACTCCCGCCTCGGGAATGCGCCCACGTTGTGCTCCACCGGCAAACCGGCGTACGACTGTCCGTGTTTCGGATACGAAAAAAGGCCTGCATCGCTGCAGGCCTTTTGTCAATCGAATCTGGCGCCCGAAGTTGGACTCGAACCAACGACCCCCTGATTAACAGTCAAGTGCTCTAACCGGCTGAGCTATTCGGGCGGGGGCGCATATTCTGGCCGCCGACGCGGGGCGGCGTCAACGTGTGCGGCGTCGCTTTCGCGGATTTCGAACATTTGCGTGTCTTCCAGCGTCGCCTGGTCGCCTTGCAGGTCCGTGGCGCCCGGGATATGCGTGCTGCTCGCGGCGCCGGAATTGGAGAGTCGCGCGACCGCGACGGCGTCGGTTGCGCCGTGTGCGAGGCCACGGACGCGGCCGCCGGGCACGGGCACATCGGCTGCCGGGTCGTGCGAATCGACGGCGAGCACGTCGGCATCACGCACGGACCATGCGGCGATGTCTGTGAGGTCCTGCGTGAAGAACGGCAGGTACGGCAGCACGCAATCGGCCAGGTGCGCTGAGCCGGCTGCGCAGCCGTCGTTTGCCCGACGCGCGTCGACCGCGTCGTCGAGTGCCTTGCGTGCGATGGGTTCTAGGGCGTCGACGTAGAGCGCCCGCGCGTGGAGATGGCGGCGGTCCGTCGGCGGGGGCGTCGCGATGGTGATCCGCGCCGGCAGGTTCAGGCCACGCGCGGGTTCGTCATGCAAGGCGCGCGCGTTGTCGGGCGCGGGGACGTCGGCGTATTGCGCGAGATAGTCGCGAACGAAGCGTGTGTAGCGATGCGCGGCCTCCGGGTCCGGTTTGCGCGACGCTGCCGGGACGCCGTCGATCGCTTCGGTTTGCAGCAACGCGAAGTGACGCGCCTGCAGATCCGCCGCGGTGCGCCACCACCCGTCGACCCGGACCAGGCGGCAGCTGTCGACGTAAGTCCCCGAGACAGTGTCGTCGACCTGGACGAGTGCGCCGCCTTCGTCGAGGTCGTACTTGCGATACCGGGGGTCTGCGTTGGCCGGATCGAACTCCGCATGGGGCGACGGACCCGCGACGTCGTGGCGATCGCGGCAGCATTCGCGGCATCTCGGGCTCTGGACGACGTCGGGGTCGGGGCCTGCGGTGTAAGCCGCGCCGGGTGGCGGCGTGTCGCCTTCCGGTGCGTAAAGGCCATAGCGGACGCCGGTCCAGATTGCCGGCCATTGCGGCACGCGATGAACCGGCCCGAGGTGGGCGCCGCCTGCGTCGTATCGGCATCGACACTTGATCACTTCCATTTCGATGCGATCGCCGATCCGCGCGCCTGCATCGTCGTCAGGGGTGTAGGTCACGATGTCGAAGCGCGTGCCGAGTGCGTCGATGCGCGGCGCCGTGGTCACTTGCATGCGTCCCTCGCCGACGGCGATCGGCAGCGCGTCCGCGGTGGTGATCGCCGCGGCGGTGCTCCGCACTTGCGGATGCAGCGGCATGTGCGCGAAGGCGCGAATCCGATTCGGATCCAGCGCGAGTCCGCCGAGCACGGTGCGCAGTTCGAGCGTGCGGGTTTCCCCCGTGGGCGCGGTCCACTCCGCTGCGACGCGCACGGATTTCGACGCACCACCGCCCGCCGACGCGACGGTCCGGTGCAGGCGCAGCCCGCGGATGCCGCTGTCACAGGCGGCGTGCTCGGCTTCGTTCGCCGGCGCCGCGCAGGTGGGGTCGCGCGCATCGATGGGCGCGGCGAGCGACGCGATGTCGGCGAACGGGGTCGCGCGCAACGCGTCGAGTTCACCGGACACCAGCGCGAGCACCCGGGAGCGCGCCTTCGCATCCGCGGTCCCCCGCGCCAGTGCGCCTTGCAATGCGGCGATCGCCAGCAGGCCCGTGGCGAGCAGCGCGACGGCGATGAGGACTTCGAGCAGGGAAAAGCCGAATGGACGACGTGGCATCAGCGCGGCCTCAGTACGACACGTGATCGCTCCACGCACCGGGGACCGGTGCATGGACGGCGGGGATGGTATCCGCGAGATTCGCGATGACATCGGGCGCCGAGACGATCGCGCGCGCGCCGCTCGCTTGGTCGACCGACCCTTGCACGACCACCGCCCCGTAGATCGCCGCCGAACCATGCAGGCGAAGGCGCGCGTTGCCGCCCGTCGCGGGATCGAGCGCGTCGCCGTCATCGCGGACGAACACGAGTCCGAAGACGCGGCCATGCACATGCAATGGACCGTCGGCGACCAACAACACAGGCGCGGCTGGGGTGCCCAACCCATCGCCGCTTCCGATGTCGCATGCGCGCTGGCACCATACCAGGCCCGCGAGCGCCGGCGAAGGATAGGACTCGACCAATGCCTGGTTGCGCCGCATCAGTGCCGCCGCAGCCGCGTCGCGCGGAATGATGCGTTTCGCATGCCGGTACAGGAACGCATCGTCGGCCGTGAGCTGCATGCGTCCCATCGTCGCTGGTGCGACATACGCCACTTGCGGCGCGCGGCTCTCGCAGAACGCATCCGCGTCCGCATCGATGCGCGCCACGACACCGAACACCTGCGCGAACAGATCGCAGGGGAATCCGCCGGGTTCCAGGTCGAGGTTCACTCCGAGCGCGTTCGATCCATCGCTGCCGTCGACATCGAGGATGTCGACGCCTTCCGGATCATGCGTGTCGACCAATCCACCGGCCAGCGGACAGCGACAGTCGTCGCAGGTAAGCGAACCGGATTGGAACGCCGCCGCGGCACCGTCGAAGAATTCGCCGGGATGGCACGTGTTCGCCGCGGACTTCAGGACATCGCGGCGGCTCCACGCCGAAATGGGAACACCGTGTCCGCCCGCATTCGGATTCGCGACCACGTTGAGCGGCGTGCGCAGATCGACCGACCCGCTGGCGATGACCGGTGGCATGCGCGGATTGGGTGCGAAGGCTGCAGTGCGCGCGAAGCGCTGCGTCACCGTCGCGCGTGCGCCCTCGTCGACCAGGCGACCCAGGCCGACGACGGTGTACGCGACGTCGCCGCCCTCTTCCGCCGGATCGGTCGTGCAGCGCGCGGGCGTCTCTCGGGCAGTGCGGCACAGGACCACGCCCGCGCCATGGGCGACGCGATCGAACGCGCCCACCTGCGTGATGCGCCCATCGGTCAACGGCAGCATGCGAGCGTCGAACACATCGACACCGCCGTCGCCATCGCGATCCCCGCCAACTTCCGTCCAGAAGTACATCCCCGCGCGCTGCGTGCCATCCGCGACCGCGCCGCACGGAAAGGCATCAGCTTCCACGAGGTCCGCGCAGCGCTGCCATTGCGCACCGTGCGCGAGCCGCATCGGATCGCCGGCGATCCACGCCGCGCCGTGCGCGACCGCAGCTTCCGCGAGCTCGGCCGCAACGCGACTGCGTACGAGATTGCCCGTTGCGCGTTGCTCGAACACGCCGACGTGCAGCGTCAACAATGTCGCCACGCTCGCAAGCAGCAGCACCAGGAGGGCGGCGACCAGCGCGTTGCCGTTCGAAGCATGCATCAGCCGCCCCCGTTCGAGCGCAAGGCCACGACCTGCCGCAGCCGCACCTCCCGCAGGGAGAAGAACGCCGGCGAACTGCGCAACGCCCCAGCCAGTTCCACCTGCACGCGCCGGTCATTGACCGACACCTCATGCGTGAAGCGCAGCGCAGTCATGCGCACGGCAGGGCTGCCCATGCCCTCTCCCGCCGCCTCGCAATCCACGCCCGGCCCGCGCGCCACTCGCAGCGCGCCGTCCCGCAACGAAATCGCGATGCCCGTGCCGACGAGACATCCGGGTGACGCAACGACATCCCCGCCACCCGCCCGCGCCCGACGCACCTCCGCCACGACGACCGCCATCGACGTCCGCAGCTCCTGCTGCAGCCGCGCCGACAGGACGATCTCGCTCCCCGCCCGCAATATCTGCAGCAGAAACCCGAGCGCCGCCGCGATCACCACCAGCCCCAGCGCCAGCGCGACCAACAACTCCACGAGCGTGAATCCGCGATTCAACATGCGGGCACCCCGGCGAACGCACCGCCACGACTGCACATCGAGACTTGCCCCATGGGGGAAACGGCGAGCGTCAACGCGAACTGCCCGGTGCGCGACGCCAGTTGCGCCCCGCTCCCAGGTGCACCGACGCGCGTCCCGCTCGCACCGTCGAATTCCAGCGCATCGCCAGGCACGACCAGCGCAACGCCACGATGCATCGCGCTCGTCACCACCGCCGTTCGCGCATCGACCACGCACGCGCCCACGGCGGCCGTGCAATCGCACGTGGCGCGCCCCGCCATCGGCATGCCGACCGGCGGCATCGCCGCTTCACGCGCGCCGACGCACCACTGCGTCCCGCCCCCGCCGAAACGCACCGTCACCGCGCGTCCCTGCTTCACCGCACCGATCCGCGCGTCCCCAATGAGCGATGCCACGGCATCCGCGGCCGCGCGCAAACGCGTCCTTTCGAAGTAAGCCGTGAACGCAGGGACCGCGAGTGTCGCAAGGATCGCGAACACCGCCAGCGCCACGATGAGTTCGACCAGCGTGAATCCGCGCGCCGTTGCGGCGTGCATGTATCGAGGCATCCGAGCCTCTCCTTCGTTGTCCGTTGCACGCGGTGTAGCATGCGCTTTCGGCGTGCGCGCCAGTCCGGACCGACGAGCGGGAACGGATGAGGGTGTCAACGGTCCGAGGCGCCGAACGTGCCGGCGTAGCATCGGCCGCACGCCCGCCATGGAGTGCCCGCGATGCGTCGCCGCCCGCCTGGATTCACGTTGATCGAAGTGATGATCGTCGTCGCCGTCGTGGCGCTGCTGGCGCTGATCGCGTTGCCGATGTACAGCGAGCAGATGCGCAAGGGCAAGCGCGCGGAGGCGGCTCAGGCATTGGGCGACATGCAGTTGCGCGAGGAGAGTTGGCGCGCGGACAACCCGGCGTACGGGTCGCTCGACAACCTGACGGGCAGCGCGGCGGCATCGACGGCCTTCAACAACGGGCTGAAGTACTACACGGTCGGCGTGACAACGCCGACCGCCACGGGTTACGTACTCACCGCCACGCGCAAGGGCGAGCTGGCCAACGATCCCAAGTGTGGGAACTTCACCTTGACGATGACTGCCGGCGTAGTCACGAAGGGCGTGAGCGCCGGCGATGTCGACTATTGCTGGCGCAGGTAAGCGTCAGGTCACCACGCGATAGCACGGGCGGTATTCGCCGGCGATCTTCATGCGGCGTTGTTCGACGAATGCGCGCAGCAAGCCATCCAGCGCTTCCATCATGTCGCGGTCGCCGTGGATCTCGAACGGGCCGCGTTCCTCGATGCGGCGCATGCCGTCTTCCTTGACGTTGCCCGCGACGATGCCGGAGAACGCGCGGCGCAGGTCCGCCGCCAGGGCATGCGGCTTGCGGCCGTGGTGCAGGTCGAGCGCGGCCATCGCTTCATGCGTGGGCACGAACGGCTTCTGGAACTCCAGCGGCACGTGCATCGCCCAGTTGAAGAAGAACGAATCCTTCTGCGCGATGCGCCAATCTTTCACCTTGCGCACGCCCGAGGCCATGCGCTTGGCCACCTTGCCCGGGTCGCCCACGATGATTTCGTAGCGCGACGTCGCCGCTTCGCCGAGGGTCAGGCGCAGGAACTGGTCGATCTGCTCGAAGTACGGCGCCGCCGCCGTCGGGCCGGTGAGGATCAGCGGGAACGGCAGGTCGGCGTTCTCTTCGCGCAACAGGATGCCGAGCAGATACAGGATTTCTTCCGCCGTGCCGACGCCGCCCGGGAACACGATGATGCCGTGGCCCATGCGGACGAACGCTTCGAGGCGCTTCTCGATGTCCGGCATGATCACGAGGTGGTTGACGATCGGGTTCGGCGATTCGGCGGCGATGATGCCCGGCTCGGTGATGCCGATGTACCGCATCGTGCGGCGGCGCTGCTTGGCGTGCGCGATGGTTGCGCCCTTCATCGGGCCCTTCATCGCGCCCGGGCCGCAGCCCGTGCAGATGTCCAGGCCGCGCAGGCCGAGCTCGTAGCCGACCTGCTTGGTGTACAGGTATTCGTCGCGGCCGATCGAGTGGCCGCCCCAGCACACGACGAGGTTGGGTTCCGACGGTTGCAGCACGCGCGCATTGCGCAGCAGGCCGAACACCGAATCGGTGATGGCTTCGCCGCTGTCGAGGTCGCGTTCGTTCAATTCGATCGCGGTGTACGCCAGGTCGCGCACGACGGCGAACAACAGTTCGGCGACGCCGCGGATGATCTCGCCATCGACGAACGCCATCGCCGGCGCGTTGAGCAGGTCGATGCGCACGCCGCGGTCCTGCTGCAGCACCTGGATGTCGAAATCCGGATACAGCTCCTGCGCGGCGCGCGGGTCGTCCGATGCGCTGCCACTGGTGAGCACGGCGAGCGCGCAGCGGCGCAGCAGGTCGTGCATGCCGCCGGAGGAGGCGTCACGCAGGCGGGCCACTTCGGCGCGCGAAAGGACATCGAGTGCGCCACGCGGATAGATGCGCGCGTTGGCGGTGGGGAGCATGGTCTGGGTGGCTTCGTTCATTGCGGCAAGGGTATCGCAAAAACAGAAACGGCCGGGTTTCCCCGGCCGTTTCGGCTCAAACGTATCGCTTCGAGATCTTAGAACTCGTAGCGCAGCGTGACGTTGGCGGCCCAACGCTGCGACGGGTTGAAGTTCTCGTTGACCGGCAGCGCGGTCGGGGCGTAGTTGCCGTTGCCATCCAGGTACGGGCGGATGTCGTAGACGTAACGGCCCTGCGCGTCGATGCCCGACACGTTGGCGAGCGTGCGCTCCAGCGGGAAGCTGGCGCGGTGTTCGACACCCCAATCCTTGTTGAGCAGGTTGAGGAAGTTGAAGATGTCGAGGCGGATCTCGCCCTTGTGGCCTTCACCGAAGCCCGGGATTTCCTGCGAGAACGACAGGTCGAGCTGGTTCACCCACGGCGCGCGGCCTTCGTTGCGGTCGAAGATGCTGCCCTGCTGGCGGACGAGCTGGTCGTTGTTCGCGATGTAGGCGAAGAACGAGTCGATCGAGGCCTGCGAGGTGCCGCCCGGCTGGCCTGCGTTGACGAACGAGATCTCGTTGCGGTTCATCGGGATGTAGGCCAGGTCGCGGAACGACGAGTCGCCGTTCACGTCATTGCCGAACACCCAGCTGTACGGCGCGCCGGAGTGGCCGTCGTACAGGGCCGACACGCGCGTGGCGTACTCGCCGAAGAAGGCGTGCTCGTACGTGAACTGCGCGAGCAGGCGCTGCGGCACCGAGTAGTTCGACGTGGCGAGGTAGTCGTCGTTCGGGTTGATCCAGTCGCGGTTGCCGTAGGAGCTGGCGGCGACCGAGCTGGTGCCCGGGTTGACGTCCTTCGCATCCGAGATCGTGTACGAGATCGACGCCGACCAGTCGTTCGCGAAGGGCTTCTTCCACGCGAAGGTCAGGTTGTCGGCGTAGCCCTTGTCCGTGTTGGTCAGCAGGATGTTCTGGCCGAACGACGGGTTGGCGTTCCAGCGGGCCTGGTTCGTGCCACCGGTGCCGGTGGTCGTGCCATTGGGATTGCGCTGGTAGGCAAGACGGCCATCAGGCAGCACGCCGGTCGGCGCGCCGAGGTTGATGTTGTCGTACTTGATGCCCTTGATCGTGTCGATGTGCTGCGCTTCGACGGTGAACACCGAGTCCAGGAACGGCAGCTGGTAGTCGTAGCCCAAGGTGTACTTGGCGACGGTCGGCAGCTGGAAGTCCGGGTCGACGATGGCGAGCGACATCGTGGACGTGCCCAGGCCCGGGTCGACCAGCGTCACGCCCGGGGGCGTCTGCGTCGAACCGTTCGGGTTGAAGGGCGGCGTCACGTTCGGCGTGGCCGGGTTGAACGCGCCGATGTCGTAGGTCGCGACGGCGACACCGTTGTTCGAGAACGGGTTGCCGAGCCACACGGCCGGGGTGTTCGAAACGAACAGGCCCGCGCCGCCACGCAGCTGCGAGTTCTCGTCGATCATGAAGTTGAACGACGCGCGCGGCTGGATGACGTCGTTGCCGTCGATCGTGCCCTGGTTGCTGAAGCCGTAACCGCCGACGGCGGCGTTCGAGTTGGTCGTGCTGGCGCGCAGGCCGCAGGGACCGAGGTCGCCCGTGGTGCCCGGAGCGGCGGCGAAGCACGGGTTGAACGTCGGGGTGTCGTTGATCTGCGGGATGTCGTAGCGCACGCCGTACTGGACGGACAGGCGGTCGGTGACCTGCCAGGTGTCCTGCACGAAGAAGCCGAACTGCTTGGTCGTCAGGACCGCGGCGACGTTGTTGAGGTCGTAGCCGGCCGCCGGCGTGGCGAGCTGGTAACGGTTGTACTGGTTGTTGACGAAGTTCGTCAGGCCGTTGAACTCGTACGCGCCGTTGTAGTTCTGCAGGAACAGGTTGTAGAGCTCGTCGCTCTGGTAGTCCACGCCGCCCTTGATCACGTGGTCGCCGAGGTAGTAGCTACCCGCGAAGTACGCATTCCACGTCTTCACGTTGAGGCGGTTGGCGTGCGTCGGCGGTTCGGTGCCGAGGAAGATGCCCGGGCCCGAGTTGGTCGTGCCGGTGCGCACGAGGATCGAAGGCTGGTGGCCACCGACCATCGGGTCGCGGTCCTGGTTGAACTCGCTGTAGGCGACCGAGGTTTCGGTGCTGAAGCTGTCGGACCAGTCGTCGTAGAAGCTCAGGGCGTAGGCGGTCGACTTCTTGTCGAGCGTGTACCAGTTCGACGAGAGCGCCAGGCGCGGCGACGAGCCGGTGACGGTGCCGTTGACGACGATGGGTTCGAACTCGGTCGTCTGGCTCAGGCGCAGGCTGGCGCGGTGCGCGTCGTTGATGTTCCAGTCGAACTTGACGAGGGCGCGCTCGGTGTCCATGTCAGGCGCCTGGCCGTTGTCGCCGGGCGTCAGGCCCTTGGCGGTGGCGGCGGCGGTGACGTCGTTGATGAACTGCTGCGAGATGCCCGGCACCTTCAGCGTGGCGTTGGACTCGGCCGGACCGGTGATCGAACCGATGCCGTCCTTCTGCTGCTTCTCGAGCGAGACGAAGAAGAACAGCTTGTCCTTGACGATCGGGCCGCCGAGCGTGATGCCCGCGGTGCGATCCTTGTCGTAGCCTTCCCACTTCTTGCCCGACGCGTTCTCGCCGACCATGCTCGAAGCGTTCTGGTAGACGAAGTACGCCGAACCGTGGAACTCGTTGGTGCCCGACTTGGTGACGGCGTTGATCGTCGCGCCGACGCCGCGGCGCGTGGCCACGTCGTAGTTGGCGGTCGAGATGTTGTATTCCTGGATCGCGTCCTGCGAGATCGGCGTGCCCTTGGTCGGCAGGCCGTTGTCGTTCAGGCCGAAGGGGTCGCCCGCGTTGACGGTGTCGACGGTGATGCTGTTGTAGCGGAAGTTCTGGCCGTTGGCCGAGAACGCGCCGCGGTCGCGGTCGGTGATCACGATGCGGGGATCGGCGCGCACGATGTTCTGGATCGAGCGGTCCGGGGCCGGCATGCGGTCCATGTCTTCGCGCGAGAGCGTCGTGGCGATGCCCTTGTTGTCGGGCTGGATGACCGAAGCGCCCGTCACGGTGACGGCGGCGAGTTCCTGCGGGGCGATCGACATGTCGACCTGCGCCACCTTGTCGAGCGGCAGGTAGACGTTGTTGGTCGTCTTCGTGCCGGTTTCAGCCTTGTTGACCGTGACCGTGTACGGGCCGCCGACGCGCAGGCCGCGCGCCGCGTAACGACCGTTCGCGTCGGTCACTGCCTTGCTGACGGTGCCCGATTCGGCGTGCACGATGGTCACTTCGGCGCCCGCGACGGGCTGGCCCGAGGCATCGACCACGCGACCGCCGACACCGGCGGACGTGCTCTGCGCGAACACGGGGGCGGCAGCGAGGGCCGCGATCAGCGCCACCGACAGCTTCGACAGCCGGACGCGATTTCGATCAGTCATCTTGGATCACCTTGGATGGGATGTGTTTTTCGGACAGAGCAAAGCCCCACGCCCGCATGTCCGTATGCGTGCCTGTGGCGAACGAATGGGTATTCCCCCGCCCGTGCGCGGGGCGCTTGGGCTAACAACAGTTTAACACCATAGATTCGGCGGATGACCGCCGAATGACGGTGCCCGGAGCGTGCGATCGCGAGGTTCGCGGCCCTGAAGGCTTCAGGTCACCGCGCCACCGGGGGTCACGCCCCCGGGGCGATGGTGCTGGTGACGTAAGTGCCCAGCCCGTCGAGGAACATCTGCACGGAAATGGCCACGAGCAGCATGCCCATCAGGCGTTCGAGGGCGATCAGCACGCGGGTGCCGAGCCAGCGATACAACACCGTCGCCGAGAACAGGATCGCGGCCGTGGCGCCCCAGGCGATCAGCAGCGCCAGGCTCCATTCGGACAGGCGATTGGGCTCGTTGCTGCCCATCAGCATCACCGCCGCCATGCCCGAGGGGCCGGCCACCAGCGGGATCGCCATTGGCACGATGAAGGGCTCGCCGCCGGGGAGATCGCCCATCAGGCCGCCTTCGGCCGGCGGGAAGATCATGCGCAGGCCGATGAGGAACAGCACGATGCCGCCGGCGATCGACACCGACTCTTGCCGCAGGTGCATCAATTCCAGCGCGTACTTGCCGCCCCAGAGGAACAGCATCAGCACGACGAGCGCGATGAGCAGCTCGCGCATCAGCACGAAGTGACGGCGCTTCGGCGGCAACGGCTTGAGCAGGCCGAGGAAGACCGGGATGTTCCCGAGCGGATCGAGGATCAGGAACAGCAGCAGCGCGGCCGACGCGATCGTCATTCGAGTTCGCCCGTCGCGCCGTTCGCGATTTCGCCGTTGAACGCCACGCCCATCGGCGAGAGCAGTTCGACGCAGGCCTGCGCGGCGAACGCGGGATCGCGCGCGTCGCGGTCCATGTCGTCGACGAAAGCCTTCGCGCGCAGGCCCGTGCGCATCGGGCCGGGTTGCAGGCCGGCGACGCGGATGGGCGAGTTCGCGAGTTCCGCGTGCAGCATCGACACCAGGCCGACGCGCGCATGTTGCGCCAGGCCGTACGCGCCCCAGTAGGCGCTCGACACGCGTTCGAGATCGTCGACGACGAAGACCACCGAGGCGTCGTTGGACTTGCGCAGCACCGGCAGGCACGCCTGCGTGAGCCACGCCGGCGCGGTGACGTTGACGTGCATCGCGCGCGCGAACGCGGACGGCTCGGTGTGTTCGATCGGCGTCAGCCCGCGGAAATCGGCCGCGCAATGCAGGATGCCGTCGAGCCGCCCGTAGGCATCGTCGATGCGTGCGGCGAGTTCGGCGAAATCGTCGGGCGATGCGCCTTCGAGGTCGAGCGGGTACAGCACCGGCGCCTTCGCGATGGCGGCGATGGCGTCGTGCAGTTTTTCCAGTTGCCGCACCTTGCGGCCCAGCAGCACGACCGTGGCGCCGGCCTGCGCGCAGGCCTTGGACGCGGCCGAGCCGAGCCCGCCGTGCGCGCCCGTCACCAGGACGATGCGCCCCGACAGGGGCGCGCGGTCGGGCCGGAAACTCACGCCTTCTGCGCTTCGGTGATCATGCGCGCCAGCTCGCCGGATTCGGCCAGTTCGCACGTGATGTCGCAGCCGCCGATGAGCTCGCCGTTGATGAACAACTGCGGGAAGGTCGGCCAATCCGAGTAGCGCGGCAGGTTGGCGCGGATCTCGGGTTCCTCGAGCACGTTCACCGTGTGCAGTTGCGAGGCGCCGGCGGTCTTGAGCGCCTGCACCGCGCGACTGGAGAAGCCGCACATCGGGAACTGCGGGGTGCCTTTCATGAAGAGCACGATGGGATGGCCGGTGACTTCGGCCTGGATGCGCTCCTGGATGGGCACGGACTGCAGGGACATGGTGGCTCCGTAAAAGCGTTGACGCGACGTGGGGCTAGAATTGTAAGTCTTCACCGCCCCACCAGGAGTCTTGTCATGGCGATCGAGTTGCCGCCCCTGCCCTACGACCGCACCGCGCTGGAACCCCACATCTCCGCCGAAACGCTGGATTACCACCATGGCAAGCACCACAAGGCCTACGTGGACAACCTCAACAAGCTGATCGCCGGCACCGAGTTCGAGTCGATGGACCTGGTGGAGATCGTCCGCAAGTCGCAGGGGGGCATGTTCAACAACGCCGCCCAGGTCTGGAACCACACGTTCTACTGGAACTGCATGAAGCCCGCCGGCGGCGGCGAGCCGCAGGGCAAGCTCGGCGAGGCCATCGCCAAGGCCTTCGGCGACTTCGGCAAGTTCAAGGAGCAATTCACCGACGTCGCCATCAAGACCTTCGGGTCGGGCTGGGCGTGGCTGGTGCAGCGCCCCGACGGGTCGCTCGCGCTGGTGAGCACGCCGAACGCGGCCACGCCGATCACCGGCGAGGACGTGCCGCTGCTGACGTGCGACGTGTGGGAACACGCTTACTACGTCGACTATCGCAACGCGCGTCCGAAGTACGTCGAAGCGTTCTGGAACCTCGTGAACTGGGACTTCGTGTCCGGCCAGATGCGCTGAGGCACGCTCAACGCAGGGCCGCGATCACAGGTTCGACCTGGGATTCGCGGCCCAGCGCTTTTCCGACGCGCGCCAGCGTCTGCGCGAGTTCCTGCGGCGTATCCGCCCGCAGCGTCGCGTGGCCCACCTTGCGGCCCTTGCGCGCGTCCTTCCCGTAATCGTGCCAATGCCCGCCCGGTTCGGCGAGCACGGCGAACGCATCGGGCATTTCGCCGATCCAGTTGAGCATGCATGCCTCGCCCACCATGCGCGTGGCGCCGAGCGGCAAACCGAGCACGGCGCGCAGGTGGTTCTGGAACTGCGAGGTCTCGCTGCCTTCGATGGTCCAGTGGCCGGAGTTGTGCACGCGCGGCGCGAGTTCGTTGGCGAGCAGCTCGCCGTCGCGGCAGAACAACTCCAGCGCGAACACGCCGACGTAATCGAGCGCATCGGCCAGCGCGCGCGCATACGTGATCGCCCTGGATTCCACTTCCGGCGTCGACGGCGCGGGCGCGAGGCTCGCGGACAACACGCCATCGACGTGCCAGTTCTGCGTGAGCGGCCATGCGCGGAATTCGCCATCGCGGCCGCGCACGGCGACGACGCTGACTTCCTTCTCGAATGCGACGAAGCCTTCGAGGATCAACCCGACCGTCGTGGCCTGCGCGCCGAGCGCGTCCCATGCGGCATCCGCATCGGCGAGCGTCTTCAGGCGGAACTGGCCCTTGCCGTCGTAACCCAGGCGCCGCGTCTTGAGGATGCACGGCGTGCCGATCTGCGCGAGCGCGGCATCCAGACCGTCGCGCGAATCGATCGCGGCGAAGGGCGGCACCGGGATACCGAGTTCGCGGAACAAGGTTTTTTCGGCGAGGCGATCCTGCGCGACGGCCAGCGCACGCGGGCTCGGGAACACGGGCACGCGTTCGGCGAGCCACTGCGCGGATTCGGCAGGGACGTTCTCGAAATCGAACGTCGCCACATCGATCTTCGATGCGAATTCGGCGAGCGCGTCTTCGTCGCGCCAATCCCCGACGATCATCGGCGCGAACTGGCCCGCGCATGCGTCGGCGACGGTGTCCATCACCAGGAAGCGCAGCCCGAGCGGCGCGCCGGACAGCGCGAGCATGCGGGCGAGCTGGCCCCCGCCGAGGATGCCGACGGTCGTCATCGGGTGACCCGAGTGCTTGTTCACTGCCTCGGATCGTCGTTGTTGGCGACGTCGTCGGTCTGCCGTTGACGGAATTGCGCGAGCGCATCGCCGATGGCCGGATGCGTGGCGGACAACAGCGCGGCGGCGAACAACGCCGCGTTCGACGCACCGGCGTTGCCGATGGCGAACGTCGCGACGGGAATGCCCGCCGGCATCTGCACGATCGACAACAGCGAATCCATGCCGTTGAGCGCCTTGCTCTGCACGGGCACGCCGAGCACGGGCACCGCGGTCTTGGACGCGAGCATGCCCGGCAGGTGCGCGGCGCCGCCGGCGCCGGCGATGATCGCGCGCAGGCCACGCGCGTGCGCCGTCGCCGCGTAGTCGAACAGCACGTCCGGCGTGCGATGCGCGGAAACCACGCGCACCTCGTGCGGCACGCCCAGCGCTTCGAGTTTCTGCGCGGCGTGCTGCATCGTCTCCCAGTCGGAGCGCGAGCCCATCACGATGCCGACCAGCGGTGCGGCGGTGCGCGCGTCTTCCCTTGCGGCCATGGTGTTCCCGATGCGGCTGGCGCCTGCTGCGAAGGGGGGTATTCTAGCGGGCCTTCCGACGACCTGCCCCGCACGTGCCCATGGATCGCAAGTTGCTCGACATCCTCGCCTGCCCCGTCACGCGCCAGCCGCTGTCGATGCTCGAAGGCAAGGGCCTGGCGGCCGTGAATTCGGCGATCGCCGCCGGCGGCATCCACCGGGCCGACGAACAGGCGCAGACCGACGCCCTGCGCGAAGCCCTCGTCACGCGCGACCGCAAGCTGGTCTACCGCATCGACGACGGCATCCCGGTGCTGCTGGCCGAAGAGGCCATCGCCACCGGCCAGGTCGCGGATTTCCCGCCGGCATGACGGAGTTCGCGCCGCCGCCGCCGTCCGTGGTCGAGGCCGACGTCGCGCGCGCGCTCGAAGAAGACCTCGGCACCGGGGATGTCACCGCCGCGCTGCTGCCCGACGTCCGCGATACCGCCTACCTGTTGTGCAAGGAAGCGGCGGTGATCTGCGGGCGCCCGTGGTTCGATGCCTGCCACCGCGCGCTCGATCCGGAAGTCGCAATCGCCTGGCACGTGGCCGAAGGCGACCGCGTGCGCGCCGGCACCGTGGTCGCGACGCTCGAAGGCCGCGCACGCGCGCTGGTCTCGGCGGAACGCGCATCGCTCAATTTCCTGCAGACGCTGAGCGGAACGGCGACGGTCACCGCGGATTACGTCGCGGCCGTCGCCGGCACGAACGCGCGGATCCTCGACACGCGCAAGACCATCCCGGGACTACGCCTGGCGCAGAAGTACGCGGTGCGCGTCGGCGGAGGCAGCAACCATCGCGTCGGGTTGTTCGACGCGGTGATGCTCAAGGAAAACCACGTGCGCGCCGCGGGCTCGATGTCCGCTGCCATCCGCAACGCACGCGCTGCGCAGCCGTCGCTGCCGCTGATCGTGGAAGTCGAATCGCTGGAGCAGCTCGACGAGGCGTTGCGCGAAGGCTGCACGCGGATCCTGATCGACGACTTCGACGCCGGCATGCGGCGCGAAGCCGTGCGTCGCGCGGCGGGCCGGATTCCGCTGGAGGTGTCCGGCGGCGTGGACCTCGACACCGTGCGCGCGATCGCCGAAGACGGCGTGGATTGCATCTCGATCGGCGGACTGACGAAGCATGTCCGCGCGGTCGACCTGTCGTTGAAGCTGGGACGGCGCGGCTGACTCAGCGGAACGCGTACACCAGCACCGCCGCCGCGACCACCGCGATGCCGGCGATCAGCATCCACATGCGGTTCGGCGCGGGCGCGTCGTGCACGGGTTCTTCGTGGTGCGCCGTCTCCGGCATGCCCGGTGCGATCAGGCGGAAGCGCAGCGTGTCGAATCCGATCTCGTCGCCGGCGTGCGCTTCACCGCGCAACACGCGCTTGCCGTTGAGGAAGCTGCCGTTCGTCGAACCGAGGTCTTCGAGCAGGAGGCCATCGTCGGTGGGCAGCAGGCGCGCGTGGATGCGCGACAGGCCCGGTTCGTCGATGCGCAGGTTGCACTCGTCGGCGCGGCCCACGGTGGTGGCGCCAACGACCGGGTACGTGCGGCCGAACGCTTCGCCCGACACGCCACGCAGCACGTAACGCGGCAACACGGGGCGGACGGCGGTGGCGCCCGGATCGTCGTTGGCCGATTCCGGCAGGCGGCCCGGGATGCCGGCGCGATGGCGCACCGCGGCGGGCGCTTCCATCGAGGAGAGCTTCGCCTCGACGCCGTCGAACGCGACGCTGTCGCCGGGGCGCAGCGCGATCAACCCGTCGACCTGGCGGCCGTTGACCGACACGGTGGTGCCGTGCGGCACGTCGAGCATCACGCCGCTCGGCGTCACGTGCAGCTGGCAGTGCTGCGGATTCACGCCTGGGCGGTCCAGCACGATGTTGGCCTGCGGATCGGACCCGATGCGGTTGACGCCTGGGCCGAGCAACACCTGCGGGTGTTCTCCGCCCGGGAAGACGAGTTTCATGCGCGTGGCTCCGTCGCGTCCTGCGTGTGTGGCATCAAGGAATTCCCCCGCCGGCGGCTTGCAGCCGCGCGAGCGCGCCGCCACATTAGGTGGATGGGAAGTCTACTCGTTGTGATGATCGTCGCAGGCCTCGCGTTCTTCTACTGGAGCGCCGGGCGCGCGGCCGCCGAACGCGCCGAAGCACTTGGGCGCGATGCGTGCCAGGCCGCGGGCGTGCAGTGGCTCGATCAATCGGTGCATGCCGCGGGACTGCGATTGCAGCGCGGGGAAAGCGGGTGGCTCGGATTCGAGCGCACGTTCCGGTTCGAGTATTCGTACGACGGCAGCGACCGGCATGTCGGGCGCCTGGTGCTGCGGGAAGGGCGGCTCGTCGCGTTCGTCGGGCCGACGCGCGCGGCGAACGTCGTGCAACTGCACTGACCGTTACTTGATGACGCGCAGGTGCCCGCGGCGCGGCGGCGCGCCATTGGTGTCGGGCGTCGCATCCGTGGGCGGCGGCGTGGGTTCGTCATGCGGGCCGGAGGGGTCTTCCGGCAATGCCATGCCCTGCCCGGTTTCGCGCGCATAGATCGCGAGCACCGCTGGGATCGGCACGATCACCGGATGGCTCACGCCGCCGAAGCGCGCGGTGAAACTCACCGCGTCGTTGTCGATCAGCAGGCGCGCGACGGCGCGCTCGGCGATGTTGAGGACGACCTTGCCGTCGCTCACGGCCTGTGGCGGCACCTGCACGCCGGCGCGCGTGGCGTCGACGAGGAGGTGCGGCGTCATGCCGTTGTCGGCGATCCACTCGTTGAGCGCCCGCAACAGGTACGGGCGATGGCTGGTCATCGAAGGGCCGGTGTCGCCGGTGCGCTCGTCTTCCATGCGCGGGAGTCTAGCGGCTTCGCGCGGCCTCAGGCCGGGACGGCGCGCAACTTCTTTTCCTGGTCGGTGAGGCTGCGCAGGAAACCGGGATTGCGGAAGATGCGGTTGCCGTAGTCCTCGATCACCTTGCCGTCCTTCGGCAGCGGGATGTCGAGCGCTTCCAGGCGCCAGATGATCGGGGCCATCGCGCAATCGGCCAGGCTCATTTCCGGATTCAGGAAGAACTTGCTGGCCTTGAACAGCGGCACCGACGCGGTGAGCAGTTCCTTCAGGCGCTTGCGGCCGGCTTCGGCCTGCTGGCGGTTGCCGAGCTGGATGGCCTGCACCTGTGGCACCCAGTCGTGCTCCAGGCGGAGCATCGCCAGGCGCAGGCGCGCGCGGGAGAGCGGGTCGACCGGCATCAGCGGCGGATGCGGGTAGCGCTCGTCGAGGTATTCGGTGACGACCGATGCGGCGTACAACACCAGCTCGCGCTCGACCAGCGTCGGCACCGAGTGGTAGGGATTGAGGTCGATGAGGTCTTCCGGCGGGTTCTGCGCATCGACCGGGATCAGGTCGTAGGTGACACCCTTGGCCGCCAGGACCAGGCGCACGCGGTGGCACAACACGTCGTCGGTCGACGAGAACAACGTCAGGGCATTACGCATACGCGGGCTCGCGGCCATCATCGATCTCTCCATCGATCGCAGCGTTGGCGCCGCCCCACCCCTTGCGAGGCGGTCGCCACGAATCCCGAGCCTAGCGCCGCTTCCGGAAAAAGTCGCCACCCCTGGCGCCAAGGTCCCGGTGGCCGGATCGTTTCGGATCCGGCCGCGTGCGCTATCAGTGCACGTCCTTCCAGTATTCCTTCTTGACCATGTAGGCCAGGAGGGTGAATGCGGCGAGGAACAGGACCACCCAAACGCCGAGACCCTGGCGCTTGAGGGCGGCCGGCTCGCCGGCATACGCGAGGAAGGCGGTGATGTCGCGGACGCTCTGGTCGTACTGCTCGGCCGACTGCGTGCCGGGCGTGCGCAGTTCCAGGCGCTCGACGTGCGCTTCGCCCGACGCGCTGGGCTTGGACAGCACGGCGTGCTGCAGGCCCTGCATTTCCCACAGCGGGTTGGGCATGGACACGTTCGGGAAGAGCGTGTTGTTCCAGCCGACCGGGCGGGTTTCGTCGAGGTAGAACGACTTGAGGTACGTGTAGATCCAGTCATTGCCGCGGACGCGCGCGATCAGGCTGAGGTCCGGCGGCATCTTGCCGAAGGCCTGCTGCGCGTGTTCCGGCGTCATCGCCGTGCCGATGGTCTCGCCGTACTTGACGCCCGACATGTTGAGGTTGCCCATCACCTCGTCCTCGCTCAGGCCGAGGTCTTCGGCCATGCGCGAGTAACGCAGGTACTTCAGCGAATGGCAGCCGCTGCAGTAGTTGATGTACAGCTGCGCGCCGCGCTGGAGCGATGCGCGGTCGTCGAGGCGTGCGCCCGACTGCTGCAGGTTGCCGCCTTCGGATGCGAAGGCGAGCGAAGCGGCGAACATGCCCGCGGCGAGGGCCGCGGCCTGGCCGGCGCGGACGAAGAAGTTAGTCATGCATCGTCACCCGTTCCGGCACCGGCTTGGTCCGATCCAACTTGGTCCAGATCGGCATGGTGATGAAGAAAACGAAGTACAGGAAGGTCAGCACGCGACCGATGATGGTCTCGGCCGGGTCCGTGCCCGGGCCGCCGCCGATCTTGCCGAGCCACAGGAAGCACACCGCGAGCATCAGCAGCATCGCCCACGACAGCTTGCCGCGGTAGCGGTAGGACTTGACCGGCGACTTGTCGAGCCACGGCACCAGGAACAGCACGGCGATCGCGGCGAACATCACCAGCACGCCCCACAGCTTGATGGCGAAGAACGACGGCACCACGCGCAACATCGCGTAGTAAGGCGTGAAGTACCACGTCGGCTTGATGTGCTCCGGCGTCACCAGGCGGTTGGCTTCCGTGAAGTTGTCGTGCTCCAGGAACAGGCCGCCGAAAGTGGGCTCGAAGAAGATGATGAAGGCCGCGATGATCAGGAAGAACCCGACGCCGAACAGATCCTTGCCCGTCGTGTAGTACGGGTGGAACGGGATGCCGTCGGCCGGCGCGGTCGTCGACCAGCGGTTGCCCTTCGGCCCCTTCTTGATGTCCACGCCGTCGGGGTTGTTGGACCCGACTTCATGCAGCGCGCCCAGATGCAGCACGACGAGCAGCAGCAGCACCAGCGGCAGCGCGATGACGTGCAGCGCGAAGAAGCGGTTGAGCGTGGCGTCGCCGGGCAGGTAGTCGCCCATGATCCATTCGGTCAGGCCGTTGCCGATGACCGGGATGGCGCCGAAGAGCGAGATGATCACCTTCGCGCCCCAGAACGACATCTGGCCCCACGGCAGCACGTAGCCCATGAAGGCTTCGGCCATCAGCACCAGGTACAGCACCATGCCGATGACCCACACCAGCTCGCGGGGCTTCTGGTACGAGCCGTACATCAGGCCGCGGAACATGTGCAGGTAGACGACGATGAAGAACAGCGAGGCGCCGGTGCTGTGCATGTACCGGATCAGCCAGCCCCACTCCACGTCGCGCATGATGTATTCGACCGACGAGAACGCTTCGGCCGCGGAGGGCTTGAAGTGCATCGTCAGGAAGATGCCGGTCAGGATCTGGTTGACCAGCACGACCGTCGCGAGCGAACCGAAGTAGTACCAGACGTTGAAGTTCTTCGGCGCGTAGTACTCGGTCATGTGCTTGCGATAGAACGGCATCATGCCGGGCGCACGCGCGTTGACCCAATCCATCACGTTGGTGGTGGTCCGCGTCAGGAAATTGGCCATGGCTTATGCCGCTCCCTTCGGGTCGACGCCGATCACGATCGAGGTGTCGCTCTCGTAATGGTGCGGCGGCACGAGCAGGTTGATCGGCGCGGGCACGCCGGCGAACACGCGGCCGGCCATGTCGAAGCGCGACTTGTGGCACGGGCAGAAGTAACCGCCCTTCCACTCCGGATCGAACGGCTCGGGCTTGATCTCCGCCTTCATTTCCGGCGAGCAGCCCAGGTGCGTGCACAGGCCGACGAGCACGGAGATCTCCGGCTTCACCGAACGCAGTTCATTGCGCGCGTACTGCGGCTGCTGGTCGAGGTTCTCGGACTTCGGATCGAGCAGGCGCGGGTCGAGCGTCGGCAGGATGTCGAGCATCGCCTTGGAGCGCTTGACGATCCAGATCGGCTGGCCGCGCCACTCGAGCACGATGCGCTGGCCTTCGGCCAGTGCGCTGATGTCCGCGGTGACCGGGGCGCCGGCGAGCTTGGCGCGCGCGCTCGGGTTCCAGGACTTGATGAAGGGAACGGCCGCGACGCCGACACCGACCGCACCGACCACAGCCGTGGTGGCGGTCAGGAACCGGCGACGGCCCTGGTTGACGGGTTCCCCGTCGTGGACATGAGCGGGATCGTTGACCCCTACCCCAACATTGGCCATCCGGCACTCCGCAGTAAGACGCTGAACCGAAGCAACGACCGCTTCCGCGCGATTGCGTGGAGGCGGCCAACAAAGACGGGGAAGTGTAACGGAACGCTTAATCGACCATCAATCCGGCATCGCGTCCGGATGAGGCAGGCGATTACTTCGCGGCGACCGCGGTGCCCGCGATGGCGCCGCGGTAGCGCTCGGCGAGGACCGAAACGCGCTCGACGTAGCGGCGGGTCTCGTTGTAGGGCGGGACGCCACGGTACTTGTCCACCGCGCCCTCGCCGGCGTTGTAGCCGGCCGCGGCGAGGCTGAGGTCGCCTTTGAAGCGCTTGAGCAGCCAGGCCAGGTACTGCACGCCGCCGGAGATGTTCTGCCCGGCATCGAACGAGTTGCTCACGCCGAAGCGGCGGGCCGTGGCCGGCATCAGCTGCATCAGGCCCTGCGCGCCCACGCGGGACAGCGCATTGGGGTTGTAGGCCGACTCGGCGTGGATGATCGCGCGGACGATGGCCTCGTCCACGCCGTGCTGCTTCGCGGCCGCACTGATTTCTGCGGAATAGGCATTGGTGTTGAGGCGCAGCGTGCCGAAGTTGACGCCCGGACGCGCGGCGCAGGCGTAGCACGTCTCCATGAAGCTGTAGCGGATGGTGCGCACCGACGAAGCACCCGCCACGCCCTTCGGCGCCTTGCTGGTGTAGTGGCGCACGCCGTCCTGGATGTACGAATACACCTGGCCCTGCACGAGGCGCGGGGCCTGGTAGGGCTTCTGCACGGGGGCGGCGGATGCCGGCGCGGCGGATTCGCTGGCCACGGTGGCGGAAATCGGCGAGCCGGCGACGTTGCTCGCCGTGGTCGTGCTGCCGACCGCGGCGGCGCGCGGCGCGGCGGGCGCGGGCGAGGCGGCCTTCGAATAACTGATGACGGTGCACTTCGCGCCGGGAATGCGCTTGCTCACGTAGCTGCGCGCGCCGTCGGCGGTGTCGCAGCGATACAACCCACCCGCGAACGCCGGCATCGCGGCGGAGGCCGCGAACACGAGCACGAGTGCGGCCAGGCCGCGCGAGAATCCCCATCCCCTAGTCATGGCCCGCATGCTGACCTCATTCTTGAGCCTTGACAAGTCCTTGATTCATATGAACGGACCCTTGATGCATGTGAACGAGACACCCGTCGCGAACCGGACGTCCGGGCGAGGCGCTAGACTTCGCCCCCTTCACGCAAACCACCCGGCGCGGACTACCCACCGCCCTCCCGGAACCGCCATGACCGACCTGCCTGTCCTCGATGTCGCCGCCCCTGCGGCCGACGCGCCCCGCCCCACGCCTCGCGGCAAGCTCTTCATCAAGACCCACGGGTGCCAGATGAACGAGTACGACTCGGCCCGCATGGCCGATGTCCTCGCACTCACCGAGGGCCTCGAGCTGACCGACAACCCCGAAGACGCCGACGTCGTGCTGGTCAACACCTGCTCGATCCGCGAAAAGGCGCAGGAGAAGGTCTTCAGCCAGTTGGGCCGCTGGAAGGCGCTCAAGAAGGACGGCAAGCCGGTGCTGATCGGCGTCGGCGGCTGCGTGGCCTCGCAGGAAGGCGCCGCCATCGTGAGGCGCGCGCCCTACGTGGACCTGGTCTTCGGCCCGCAGACCCTGCATCGCCTCCCCGAATTGATCCGCGAGCGCCGCGCGAGCGGCCAGCCGCAGGTCGACATCAGTTTCCCCGAGATCGAGAAGTTCGACCGGCTCCCCGAGCCGCGCGCCGACGGCCCGAGCGCCTTCGTTTCGGTCATGGAAGGCTGCTCGAAGTACTGCTCGTTCTGCGTCGTGCCCTACACGCGCGGCGAGGAAGTCTCGCGGCCCTTCGAGGACGTGCTGGTGGAAGTCGCGCAGCTCGCGGCGCAGGGCGTGCGCGAAATCAACCTGCTCGGCCAGAACGTCAACGCGTATCGCGGCCCGCTCGGCGACGGTGGCGATACCGATGAAAGCTACGCCGACCTCGGCCTGCTGATCCGCGCCATCGCCGGCATCGACGGCGTCGGCCGCATCCGCTTCACCACCTCGCATCCGCTGGAGTTCTCCGACTCGCTGGTCGAGGCCTATCGCGACGTCCCGCAACTGGCGAACTACCTGCACCTGCCCGTGCAGGCCGGCAGCGACCGCGTGCTCGCCGCGATGAAGCGCGGCTACACGGCGCTGGAGTTCAAGCAGAAGATCCGCAAGTTGCGCGCGGTGCGGCCGGACATCTCGATCTCCTCGGACTTCATCGTCGGCTTCCCCGGCGAAACGGACGCGGATTTCGAGAAGACGATGAAGCTGATCGAGGACGTCGGCTTCGACCAATCGTTCTCCTTCATCTACTCGCGTCGCCCCGGCACGCCGGCGGCGGATCTGTCGGACGAGACCACCGACGCGGAAAAGCACGCCCGCCTCGAACGCCTGCAGGCACGCATCAACGCGCACGCCGCACAGATCTCGCAGGCGATGGTCGGCACCGTGCAAACCGTGCTGGTGGAAGGCCCGTCGAAGAAGAACCCGAACGAGCTCACCGGCAAGACCGAGAACATGCGCTCGGTGAACTTCCCGGCCCATCCGCGGTTGATCGGCCAGTTCGTCGACGTGGTGATCACCGAAGCGTTGTCGAACTCCCTGCGCGCCCGCGTCGCGGTGGACTGAACCGTCAGTCCAACCGCTTGCGGAACCGCAGGATCGCCGCCGTCATCATCACCGCGGTGAACGCGATCAGCGCGATCGTCTCCGGCCACAGCTCCCACAGGCTCGCGCCGCGCAACATGATCCCGCGCACCAGCCGCAGGAAGTGCGTCAGCGGCAGCACCTCGGCGAGCCACTGGATGATCTTCGGCATGCCCGCGAACGGGAACATGAAGCCCGACAGCAGGATCGACGGCAGGAACACGAAGAAGGTCATCTGCATCGCCTGGAACTGCGACTGCGCCTTCGTCGAGATCATCAGGCCGAGCGAGAGGTTCGCCAGGATCAGCAGCACCGCGGCGATGTAGACATCCAGCAGGGCCCCGCGCACCGGCACTTCGAACAACCATGCGCCCAGGATCAGCACCAGCGTCGTCTGGATGAACCCGATTCCCGCGAACGGCAACACCTTGCCGATCATCAGCTCGCTGCTGCTTACCGGCGTTGCGATCAGCAGTTCCATGTTGCCGCGCTCGCGCTCGCGGACGATGGACACCGCGGTGAACATCACCATCGTCATCGTCAGGATGATCCCGATCAGCCCGGGCACGATGTTGATCGCCGAACGACGTTCGGGGTTGTAGAACCCGACGACACTGATCTGCGCCGGTTTCGATTTCACCGTCGACCCACTGTCCAGCGGCACCTGCGCCAATTGCCCCGCGGCCGCCTGCACCGACGTATCGCTGCCGTCGACGAGGATCTGCACCGCTTCGCGGCCGTCGATGCGGCGGCGCTCGAAATCCGGCGGAATGACGACCCCGACGCTGATCTCGCCCCGCCGCAGCATCGTCATCAGTTCCTGCGGCGACGTCGCATCCTTCACCGGGTTGAGCACGCCGGTGTTCTGCAGGTCCATCACCAGCGCGCGCGATCCCGCGGTGTTCGCCTGGTCGGCGATCGCGGTGTCCAGGTTGCGCAGTGTGAAGTTGATCGCATAGCCGAACAGCACCAGCTGCATCACCGGGATGCCCACGATCATCGCGAGCGTGATGCGGTCGCGGCGCATCTGCCGCAACTCCTTCACCATGATCGCGAACAGGCGGCGCGCGCTCATGCGGCCTCCTGCGCTTTGGCCGCTTCGCGACCGCGCGTGGCGGAGACGAAGACGTCTTCGAGGTTCGGTTCGGATTCGGCGATCTCGCCGTGCAGGCCGCCTTGCGCCAACACCTGCTGGAGGCGATCGGCGATGCCGCTTTCGCTGGTGAGCACGCGCAAGGTGTTGCCGACCTGCGCCGCGCTGATCACGCCGGGGGTTTCCATCAACGCGCGTCGCGCCCTGCGCGGCGTGTTGGAATGCACCGCGAGCGTGCGGCCGGCGATCGCGCCCGTGAGTTCTGCGGGGCTGCCGTCGGCGACGAGCACGCCGCGGTCGAGGATCGCGAGCCGATGGCAGCGTTCGGCTTCGTCCATGTAGTGCGTGGAGACGAGGATGGTCGTGCCGCCGTCGGCGAGTTCGAACAACTTCTCCCAGAAGTCGCGGCGCGATTCGGGATCCACCGCGCTCGTGGGTTCGTCGAGGAACAGCAATTCCGGCGAATGGATCACCGCGCCGGCGAGGGCGAGGCGCTGCTTCTGGCCGCCGCTCATCGTGCCGGCGAGTTGCTTCTGCCGATCTTCGAAGTGGTAACGCTGGACCAACTCGTCGATGCGGGCCTTCGCCTTCGCGCGCGGCAGGCCCTGCACCGCCGCCAGGAATTCCAGGTTCTCGCGCACGCTGAGGTCTTCGAACAACGAAAACTTCTGCGTCATGTAGCCGATGCGCAGGCGCAGGGCTTCGGCCTGTTTCGGCAGCGTCAGGCCGAGCACTTCGATCTCCCCTTCCGTCGGCGTCATCAGGCCGCACAGCATGCGGATCGTCGTCGTTTTCCCCGAGCCGTTGGGGCCGAGGAAGCCGTAGACGTTCGCCTTCGGCACGCTCAGGTCCACGTGGTCGACGGCGATGAGGTCCTTGAAGCGCTTCGTCAACCCGCGTGCGCGGATCGCGAGGTTGGTCGCGTCGGGTTGCGCGCTCACTCGCCGAACTCCGCGCGCACCGGCAAGCCGGCGGGAAGCTTCGACTTCGCATCGTCGACCAGGATTTCCGCGATGTACGACAGGCGCGCGGCGTCCTTGCCGATCAAGGCGAAATACGGCGTGTACGTCGGTTCGGTGCGGATCATGCGCACGGTGCCGGGGATCGCCTCGTCGCGGCCGTCGATGAACAGGCGCGCCTTCGTGCCGACGGCCACGTCCGCGCGGATCGGTTCGGGCACGTACACGCGCGCATACGGGCGGCCGACTAGCAGGATCGCGAGCGGTTGCCCCACCGCGGCCTGGTCGCCGAGCTTGTACGGCAGGCTGTCGACCACGCCGTCGCGCGGTGCGACGACCGAGAGTTTCTGCAACGTCACCTGTTGCGCGGCGACATCGGCTTCCGATGCGGCGACGGCCGCCTCGCCCTGCGCGATCTGTTCCGATCGCGTGCCGGCTTCCAGCTGGCGCAGCGCTTCTTCCAGCGCGCGCGCCGTGGCCGCGGAGTTCTGCGCGGCGGCGCGGGCGCGGTCGACGTCGGATGCCGACAGCAATTGCTGCGCGCCGAGCGGGCGCACGCGGTTGTAGTAGATGCGGGCGTCGTCGGCCTGCGCGCGTGCGGCGGCGAGTTCGGCGCGGGCGCGGGCGATCTCTTCTGCGCGCGGCCCGGTTTCCAGTTCGGACAACGACGCGCGCTGGCGGGCGGCCTGTGCGCGCATCGCCTCGGTGGCGGCGCGCGTGCGGTCGAGTTCGAGCTGCAACAGTGATTGGCCGGCCTTCACTTGCTGGCCTTCGCGCACGCCGACCACGACGATCTTTTCCGCCGCCGGCGCGGGCAGCGTGATGCGGTCGTATTCCAGCGTGCCGAGCGCTTGCGGCGCATCGTTGCGGCATGCGCCGGCGAGGACTGCGAATGCGCAGAGAACGAGAAGTCGGGGGCGAAGAGTCATGGCGGGCTCGTGGTCAGGGGATGCCGATGCCGGTGTCCAACAGGGCGATGGCGTGGTTCTTCATGGCGACGGCGTCGATGTCGTCGGCGTCGAACAGGCGGCGCCAGATCGGTGCGCCGGCGGCGGGAAACAGGGTCAGGCCGATCAGCGAGGTGACGAGCAGGCGCGGATCGAGGTCGCGCGCGAGCTGGCCGTCGGCTTGGGCTTTCGCGAATTTCGCCGCCAGGACCTGCGGCATCTGCGGGCCGACCGTCTGGAACAACACCTCGCGCAGCGCGCCGCCCTCGCACAACACCTCGCGCACCCACAGCGGCGGCAGCCACGGGTGCTTTTCGATGGTCTCGCACATGCCGCGCACGAAACCGGCGATGACGCCGGCGATGTCCTCGCCGCCCTGCATCGTGGCGTTGCGCACTTCGGTGAAGGCCGGCATGAGGCGCTCGGCGATCACCGCCTGCTGCAGTTGCTGCTTGTCGCCGAAGTAGTAGTGGACGAGCGCGGGGTTGACGCCGGCCTCGTGGGCGATCTCGCGCAGCGTGCTCGCGGCGATGCCGTGGTGGGCGAAGCAGGAGACCGCGACGTCGAGCAGCCGGCCGCGCAGGTCGGCCGAATCGCCCGTCGGGCGGCCGACGGCGCGCTTGCCGGCGGGCTTGCGGCCCCGTTTTGCGGCGGTTTTCGGGGGGAAAGAGGGCATGTCCATTATTTAATTCGGCAATGAATTAATGCGCAAGCGAGGTCCGACGAGCGGTCTCGGGCCTCCTTTTGGAGTCCACGCATTGCATTCCATCCGACGGCCGTCCTTTTTGGCCTACTTATCCGGATGGCGCCGCGCGTTCATCGCGCGTCGAACGCCTACCGCGCTACCCTTCGCCCCGCATGAACGAACCCACCCAGCGCGACTTCACCCTCGAACCCGCCGATACCGAACGCCTGGCCAACCTCGCCGGCGCATTCGACGCGCACCTGCGCCAGATCGAACTGCGCCTGGGCGTGGAGATCGCCAATCGCGGGAACATCTTCCGCGTCACCGGCCCGGAGCCCGCCGTGCAGCGCGCCGAGCGCTTCCTGCACGAGCTCTATGCGGAGGCCGGCGAGGAACGCTTCGACGGCCACGCGATCAACGTGCGCCTCAACGCCGTGGACGCCGACCACCACGCCGCGAGCGAGATCGAGCCGCAGGAGGTCGCCATCCGCGTCAAGCGCGGCACCATCCGCGGCCGCGGCGCGAATCAGGCCAAGTACCTGCACGCCATCGCGACCAACGACATCAATTTCGGCGTCGGCCCCGCCGGCACCGGCAAGACGTTCCTCGCCGTGGCGATGGCGGTCGAAGCGCTCAACGAATCGCGCGTTCAACGCCTGATCCTCGTGCGCCCGGCGGTGGAAGCCGGCGAGAAACTCGGCTTCCTGCCGGGCGATCTCACGCAGAAAGTCGATCCGTACCTGCGCCCGCTCTACGACGCGTTGTACGAAATGCTCGGCGTCGAGAAGGTCATCAAGCTGCTGGAGAAGAACGTCATCGAGATCGCGCCGCTGGCCTACATGCGCGGGCGCACGCTCAACGATGCCTTCGTGATCCTCGACGAGGCGCAGAACACCACCATCGAGCAGATGAAGATGTTCCTGACGCGCATCGGCTTCGGCTCGACCGCGGTGGTGACCGGCGACCTGACGCAGATCGACTTGCCCAAGCACCAGAAGTCCGGCCTGCGCGATGCCATCGACGTGTTGCGGGGCGTGGACGGCATCAGCTTCACGTTCTTCGAATCGCGCGACGTCGTCCGCCATCCGCTGGTGGCGCGCATCGTCGATGCCTACGACCGGCGCGACGATGCCGACAAGGCGAGCGGCCCCAACGCGTGATCGCGGACGGGTCTAAGATGGCGCGCCCCCACGCGCGCGACGGACTGCGATGACCAAAGGCCCCGTTCGTCTCGATGTCTCGGTCGAATACGCCCTCCCCCGCGCCGGCCTGCCGGCCGCGGTGAGCTTCCGCAAATGGGTCGGCGCCGCGCTGAAGGGCCGCATCCGCGAGGCCGACCTGGCACTGCGCATCGTGGGCACCCGGGAAGGCCGCGCGCTCAACCGCCATTACCGCGGCCGCGACTACGCCACCAACGTGCTCAGTTTCCCGGCCGAACTCCCCGAAGGCGTGGTCCTGCCCCTGCTGGGCGACATCGTCCTCTGCGCGCCCGTCGTCGCCCGCGAGGCCCGCGAACAGAAAAAGGCGCTGGCCGACCACTGGGCGCACCTGACGGTCCACGGCACGCTGCACCTGCTCGGCTGGGACCACGAGGACGCCCGCGAGGCCGAGTGCATGGAACAACTCGAGCGCGAGATCCTTGCCGAGATGGGCATCGGCGACCCCTACGCCGAAGACTGACCGCGCAACCGCCGCGATTCACCGGCCCGACCCCCGCCTGCGCTAGACTCCGGCCAGGTCGCTCCAGCTTCCGGAGCACTCCCCCACACCCATGGCCGACGACGACAGTCCCCCGCATTCCGAAGACAAGAGCCGCCGTACCTGGCTCGATCGCATCACCGCCGCGCTGTCCGGCGAACCCACCACCCGCGAGGACCTGGTCGAACTGCTGCGCGACGTGCAGGCCGACGGGCTGATCGCGGCCGACACCTTGCGGATGATGGAAGGCGCCATCGCGGTGTCCGACCTGACGGTGGGCGACGTGATGATCCCCCGCGCGCAGATGGTGGCGCTGTCCGCCGATGCGCCGCTCGACGTACTGATGCGGCTGGTCGTCGAATCCGGCCACTCGCGCTTCCCGGTCCACGGCGAAGGCAAGGACGAGATCCTCGGCATCCTGCTCGCCAAGGACCTGCTCCGCGTGGTGGTGGCCGAACAACACGCGCATTCGCACGAGAGCGTGCGCGAGTTCCTGCGCCCCGCGGTGCTGATCCCCGAGTCCAAGAAACTCAATGTTTTGCTGCGCGAGTTCCGCCAGTCGCGCAACCACATGGCCATCGTGATCGACGAATACGGCGGCGTCGCGGGCCTGGTCACCATCGAGGACGTGCTGGAGCAGATCGTCGGCGACATCGACGACGAGCACGACGAGGCCGTGGACGAAACGCAGCTGATCTCGGCGCAGGCCGACGGCCATTTCGTGGTCGATGCACTGACGCCGATCGCCGACTTCAACGAACGCTTCGGTTCGGACTTCGACGACGACGAATACGACACCATCGGCGGCCTGCTGACCGCGGCGATCGGGCACCTGCCCGAAGCCGGCGAGGAACTGACGCTGGGCCGTTTCGGCTTCCGCGTGGCGCGCGCCGACGCGCGCCGCCTGCACGCCCTCCATGTGAGCGTGCATGCGGACGCTTAAGGTTGTCGCGGCATTGCTGCTGTGGCTCGTCGCCACGGCAGCCACCGCCGCCACGCCCCGCATCGGCGTCATGACGATGCAGCCCGGCGAGATCTTCTTCGAACGATTCGGCCACAACGCGATCGTCGTCGACGACCCCGACGCCCCGGCGCCGCTGTCCTACAACTTCGGCTTCTTCGATCCGAGCGAGTCCGGCTTCATCGGCCGCTTCGTGAAAGGCGACATGCGCTACGTGCTCGCCGTGCTGCCGATGTCGGACGACTTGTCCTACTACCGCGAAGTCGGCCGCGGTGTGTCCATCCAGTGGCTCGACGTGACGCCTGCGCAGGCGCGTTCGCTCGCCGACGCACTCGCGTTCAACGCACGCCCCGAGAACGCGCGCTACCGCTACGACTACTTCACCGACAACTGCTCAACCCGCGTGCGCGACGCGCTCGATCGCGCCCTGGGCGGCACGTTGCGCAAGCAGCTCGCGGTGCGCTCGGCCGGCGATACGTTCCGCAGCGAAGCCGTGCGCCTGGCCTCGCCCGCGCAATGGATGTGGCTCGGCTTCGACATCGGCCTCGGGCCGTATGCCGATCGACCGCTCTCGCGCTGGGAAGATGCGTTCGTGCCGATGCGCCTGGCCGCCAGCCTGCGCGAGATGAAGAACACCGAAGGCCGCCCGCTGGTCCTCGAAGAATCGATGCTGCTGCCGCATCGCATCGCGCCCGAGCCGCCGGACGCGCCGCGCCGCTGGTGGCCGTGGCTGGTCGCCGGCCTGCTGGTCGCCATCGGTGCGCGCTGGCTGATGGCACGCAAGCCGCGCGTGCTCGGCGCGCTCGCGCTGCCGTTCTGGACGGTCTGCGGCGCACTCGGCCTGGTGATGGCGTTCCTGTGGTGCTGCACCGAGCATGTCGCCGGTTGGGCGAACCACAACCTGCTGCTGTTCTCGCCGTTGTGCCTGCTGTTGCTGCCCGGGGCCTGGGCGTTGCTGCGCGGGCGCGCGACGTCCCGATTCCACCAGTGGGTTCGCATCGCCATCGTGGTCGGCGGCGTGCTCGCCTGTTTCCTGCAATTGCCGGCGACCACGCAGTTCCAGGCCCCGTGGATCGCACTGCTGCTGCCGATCCACGCAGCGCTGGCCTTCCCCGTGCGCCGCGCCTGAGGCACGATGCGGGCCATGACCGAGCCCGCCGTCCTTCCCGCCTGCGTCATCAACTGTGCGGCCTACGACCGCAACGGCAGGCGTCGCGACATCACGCTCGATGAAATCAGCGACGTGCTGGCGGTCGACGACGGCACCTTCGTGTGGGTCGGCCTGTACGAACCCGAAGACACGCTGCTGGAAAAACTGCAGGAGGAATTCGGCCTGCACGAGCTCGCCATCGAGGACGCGCTGCACGCGCACCAGCGGCCGAAGATCGAGGCGTACGGCTCCTCGCTGTTCGTCGCCGTGCACACGGCGCAACTGGTGGACGACAAGATCCGCTTCGGCGAGACGCACGCCTTCCTCGGGCCGCGTTATCTCGTGACGGTGCGCCATGGCGCGTCGCTGTCCTACGCGCCGGTGCGCTCGCGCGTGGAACGAGAGCCCGAACTGCTCGCCCTCGGTCCCGCGTACGGCATGTACGCAGTGCTCGACTACATCGTCGACAACTACCAGCCGATCGTCGAGGGCTTCCGCGACTCGCTCAACGCGCTCGAGCAGGACATCTTTGCGGAAACCTTCCGGCGCGACACCATCGTCAAGCTCTACGAGCTCAAGCGCGAACTCACGCAGCTGCGCCTGGCGGTCTCGCCCATGCAGGACATCCTCGCGCAGCTCACGCGCATGCACGGCGGGCTGGTGCCCGACGAGGTGCGCCTGTATTTCCGCGACGTGCTCGACCATGCGATGCGCGTCAACGAATCCACCGACACCATGCGCGAGATGCTCACCGCCGCGATGAGCGTGAACCTCTCTCTCGTCACCGTGAACCAGGGCGAGGTGGTGAAAAAGCTTGCCGGCTGGGCCGCGCTACTCGCCGCGCCCACGTTGATCGCGAGCTGGTACGGCATGAACTTCGAGAACATTCCGGAGCTCCACGGTCGGTACAGTTACGCGATCCTCGTCTGCGTGGTCGGGGTGGTCGTGATCGGCCTGTACCGCTACCTGAAGAAAGTCCGCTGGCTCTAGGCCGCGAGAGGGAGACGCGCACGATGCGGAAGTTGGCTTGGCTCGGCTGGGGCGCGCTCGCCCTCTTCGCGGCGATGTGCCTGGCGACGCTCGCGCTCTCGCGCGGCGAATCGGTCGGCGCGTTGTGGATCGTCTCGGCGGCGGTGTCGGTGTTCTTCATCGGCTATCGCTTCCACGCGCGCTACATCGCGGAAAAGGCGCTGGGCATCGACCCCACGCGCGCGACGCCCGCGTGGCGCCGCAACGACGGGCTCGATTACGTGCCGACGCAGAAGTCGGTGCTGTTCGGGCACCACTTCGCCGCAATCGCCGGCGCCGGCCCGCTGGTCGGGCCCGTCCTCGCCGCGCAGATGGGCTACATGCCGGGATTGTTGTGGATCCTGTTCGGCGTCGTGCTCGCGGGCGCGGTGCAGGACATGATCGTGTTGTTCCTTTCGGTGCGTCGCGATGGGCGTTCGCTCGGCGAGATGATCCGCACCGAACTCGGCGCGGCCGCCGGCGTCACCGCGATGATCGGCATCCTCGCGATCATGGTGATCCTGCTCGCGGTGCTCGCGCTCGTCGTGGTCAAGGCGCTCGCGATCAGCCCGTGGGGCACCTTCACCGTGGCGATGACGATTCCGATCGCGCTGCTGATGGGCGCGTGGCTGCGCTGGTTCCGCCCGGGGCGCATCCTCGAAGCATCGGTCATCGGCCTGGTGTTGCTGCTCGCGTCGATCTGGCTCGGCGGGCACGTCGCCGCATCGCCGGAATGGGCGCCGCTGTTCACCTTCGACGGCAAGGCACTGGCGTGGATGTTGATCGCCTACGGGTTCATCGCCGCGGTCTTGCCGGTGTGGATGTTGCTTGCGCCGCGCGATTACCTGTCGACGTTCCTCAAGATCGGCACGGTGGTGTTGCTCGCCCTCGCGATCCTGGTGGCGATGCCGGAGCTGAAGATGCCGGCGATGACGCGCTTCGTCGACGGCAGTGGCCCGGTCTTCGCCGGTGCGTTGTTCCCGTTCCTGTTCATCACCATCGCATGCGGCGCGATCTCCGGTTTCCACGCGCTCATCGCGTCGGGCACCACGCCGAAGATGATTTCGAACGAGCGCGAAATCCGCGCCATCGGGTACGGCGGCATGTTGATGGAGGCCTTCGTCGCGGTGATGGCACTGGTCGCCGCGTGCGTACTCGACCCGGCCGTGTACTTCGCGATGAACTCCCCCGCCGCCGCGATCGGCACGACGGCCGACTCCGCCGCGCAGGCCATCGCGCAGTGGGGCTTCGTGATCTCGCCCGAGGTGTTGACGCAGACCGCGCGCGACATCGGCGAAACGACGATCCTCTCGCGCACCGGCGGCGCGCCGACGCTCGCCGTCGGCATGGCGCAGATCCTGCACGGCATCGCGGGCGGCACCGGGATGATGGCGTTCTGGTACCACTACGCGATCCTGTTCGAAGCCTTGTTCATCCTCACGACGATCGACGCGGGCACGCGCGTGGCGCGTTTCATGATCCAGGAAGTCGTCGGGCTGGCCGTGCCTGCGTTCAAGCGCACGGAGAGCTGGACCGCGAACCTGGTGTGCACTGCGCTCGCCGTCGCCGGCTGGGGCTGGTTCCTGTACCAGGGCGTCGTCGATCCGCTCGGCGGCATCAACACGTTGTGGCCGTTGTTCGGCATCGCAAACCAGATGCTCGCAGGGCTGGCGATGATCTTCGTGTGCGCGGTGCTGGTGAAGATGAAGCGCGAGCGCTTCCTCTGGGTCGCGGCGGTGCCGACCACGTGGTTGCTCGTGTGCACGCTGACCGCAGGCTGGCAGAAGCTGTTCCACTCCGATCCGAAGATCGGCTTCCTGTCCAACGCGCGGCGTTTTTCCGATGCGCTCGCGCGCGGCGAAGTGCTCGCGCCGGCGAAGTCGCTCGACGAAATGCGGCGCGTGGTCTTCAACAACCATCTGGACGCCGCGCTGTGCGCGTTGTTCATGGGCGTGGTGGTGTTGACGCTCGTGTTCGCGCTGCGTGCGGCGTTGCAGGCGCGCCGCAGCGGCACGCCGACGGCCGTGGAGACGCCGCATGTGGCGCTCGATGCGGCTGGTTGAGCAATTGCGCGAGGCGTGGTCGGCCGCGAAGGCGACCGCGCGGCTGGCGATCGGGCTGCCGGATTACGACGCGTACGTCGCGCATGTGCGCGCGCAGCATCCGGGAGCGACGCCGATGGCGCGCGAGGCGTTCGCCGTCGAGCGCATGGAGGCGCGTTACGGCAAGGGGCGGTCGCGCTGTTGTTGAGGCGTCAGGTCCGCGAGGCGATCGTGCCCCAGGCCGCGGCTTTCCGACGGTCCTTCCCGCTGCGACGGTCTTCCTTGTCCGGCTCGAACCGGATCATTTCGCGGCGGTCGCCGGTCTTGCGCCGTTCGGCGTTCTTCCGCCGGTCCGGCCCGCGATAGGCCTTGAATTCGCCCCCGTGGTCGATCTCGTACATGCCGCCTCCCCTCGCTGGAGCGGCCACCCTCCTGCCGCCACCGTCGAGCCTGCGTGAAACGCGAAGGCCCCGCAATAGCGGGGCCTTCGCCCGGTCGATCCGAGGGGATTACTGGCCGATGTGCTGCTTGAGCCAGGCGTTGACCGTGTCGTGCCAGAGCACGCTGTTCTGCGGCTTGAGCACCCAGTGGTTCTCGTCGGGGAAGTACAGGAACTTCGACTCGATGCCCTGGCGCTGCGCCGCGGTGAAGGCGCCGATGCCCTGCTCCACCGGGATGCGGAAGTCCATCTGGCCGTGGACGACCAGGATCGGCTTCTTCCAGTCCTTGACGTGGTTCACCGGGTTGAAGCGTTCGTAGTTTTCCGGGTGTTCGAACGGCGTGCCGCCGTTCTCCCACTCGCTGAACCACAGCTCCTCGGTCGCGTAACCCATCATGCGCTGGTCGAACACGCCGTCGTGCGTCACCAGGCACTTCCACGGCGCGTTCCAGTTGCCGGCGATCCAGTTGACCATGAAGCCGCCGTAGGAGGCGCCGAGCGCGCAGGCCTTCGATCCGTCGAGGAAGCCGAACTGCTTCTGCGCCGCGTCCCAGCCCTTCTGCAGGTCTTCCAGCGGGCGGTCGCCCCAGTGCTGGCTGATCGCATCGGTGAAGGCCTGGCCGTAACCGGTCGAGCCGTGGAAGTCGATCATGACCACCGCGTAGCCCTGGCCTGCGTACGTCTGCGGGTTCCAGCGATAGCTCCAGCCGTTGCCGAAGCTGCCCTGCGGGCCGCCGTGGATCAGGAACGCCACCGGGTACTTCTTGCCTTCCTGGTAGTTCCACGGCTTGACGACGTAACCGTGCACGGTCTCGTTGTTCCAGCCGATGAACTTGAACTGCGTGGCTTCGCCGAACTTCACGTCGGGCAACATCTGCCCCGCGCTTTGCGTGATGGCGCGCGGCGTGGTGCCGTCGGGCTGGGCTGCGAACAACTGGTCGCCGGTCTGCAGCGTGTTGCGCGTGTACACGAGCGTCGGGCCGGCGAGGTCGATCGACGTCACCGAACCGTCCTTGACGATCGAGGTGACTTCTCCGGTGGCGACATCCACGGAGAACAACGGGTCCTGCCCGAGTTCCTGCGCCGTGGTGTAGATCGACTTGCCGTCGTGGGTGAGCAGGAGGCCGTTGGCCGAGGCGTCCCATTTCGGCGCGATTTCGCGCGTGTTGCCGCTCGCGACATCCATCGCCATCAGCGCGAAGCGGTCGGCTTCGAAACCCGGGCGCTTCATCGCGCGGTAGTACAGCGTCTTGCCGTCACCGGAGAATACCGGGTTGGTGTCCCACGCCTTGTTGGCGGCGGTGAGGTTCTTCGCGGTGCCCGTGCCGTCGGCGTTGACGAGGTACAGGTCGAAGTTGGTCGACCACGGTTCTTCGCGATCGGCCTTGCGCGCGGAGAGCACGAGCGACTTGCCGTCGGGCGACCAGGCGAACTCGCTGGTGTCGCCGAACGGGCGCGAGGGCACGTCGCCGACCACGTCGTTGCCCACGAGCGTGGCCTGCGTGATCTTCGCGCCGTCTGCCGCGAAGGGCGCGACGAACACGCGATTGAGCTTGCCTTCGTTCCAGGCATCCCAGTGGCGGATGAAGACGCGATCGAACACGACGCCCGAGGCCTTGCGGTCCTCGCGTTCCTTGTTCTTCTTCACGTTGCACGCCAGGTCCGACTTGCAGTCGGCATACGCTTCGAGCGCGAGCGCGACGCGCTTGCCGTCCGGCGAGACGAGATACCCGCCGACATCCCCCGGCACATCCGTCAGCTGCACGGGCGCGCCGCCGGCGACCGGGATCGCGTAAAGCTGCATCGAGCCGTTCTTCGCGCTGAGGAAGTACACGCGCGCGCCGTCACCGGCGAACGTCGCGGAGTTGACGTTCCACCCTTCGGGCGTGAGTCGCACCGGCGGCGCGGAATCGCGCGCGAACAAGTCTTCGATCCACAGCGACGAGGCGCCCTTGTTCGCGTCGAAATCGACGACGCGCTTGGCGAACACGACCTTGCGGCCGTCGGGCGACAACACGGGCGACGACACGCGATCGAGCTTCGCCAGATCGCGGACTTCGAAGCCGCGTTCGGCATGCGCCACCACCGGCAATGCGGCGATCAGCGCGAGGGACAACAGAGCGGGACGCAAATTCATGTCGTGGGTCCTGGAGTGATGCGTTGGATCAACCGTTGACCGTGCGCGCGGCGCGTTCGGTCCAGCGATACAGGAAGAAGATCGCGGCGACGAATGCGATGCCGCCGATCCACACCGCCGGGCCGCTGGCGAATTCATCGCCCATGAGGCCCAGCGGGAACAGCTTGAACGCGACGATGGCGGCGATCAGCACGCCGATCAGGCCTTCGCCGACGATCATGCCGGAGGCGAGCAGCACGCCGAGTTGCTTGGTGGCTTCCGGGCGCGGGCCGCGGTCGGCGCGCTTGTCGAAGTACCAGCCGACGATGGCGCCGACGACGACCATCAACGTCGACGACGTCGGCAGGTAGATGCCCAGGCCCACGGCGAGCGGCGAGAGGTGCGCGCCCTTCGTCGTGCGGCGAAGCACTTCGTCGATGACGATCAGCACCACGCCGATGCCGGCGCCGATCTTGATCAGGCTCCAGTCGATGTTGTTCTGGATCACGCCCTGCGCGAGCGCGGAGATCAGGCCCGCCTGCGGCGCGGCCAATGCTTCCTTGCCCGCGTTGGGCGCGCCGACGAAACCGTAGGCCTGGTTCACGATGTCGAGGATCAGCGGAATGATCGCCGCACCGGCGATGACGCCGACGACGAGCGCCCACTGCTGTTTCGACGGCGTGGCGTCGACGAGCTGGCCCGTCTTGAGGTCCTGCAGGTTGTTGTTCGCGATCGCCGCCACCGTGAACACCACGCCGGTGATCATCAGCGCGAACGCCACGAGTCCCTTTTCCAGCCCCGGCGCGAGCGAGGGCTTGATGCCGAATACGAGCAGCAACGCCGCGCCGATCACCACGAGGATGCCGATGCCGGAGAGCGGGGAGTTCGACGAACCGATCAGGCCCGCCATGTAACCGCAGACGGTGGAGACGAGGAAACTCATCACCACGATGTAGACCAGCCCGCCGATCACGAGCGGCACGGTGTGCGAACCCAGGCCCGTTTCCGCGCTGAAATGCGAGATCAGGAACCCGAGCGGCACGAAGCAGGCGAGCATCACCGCACCCACGACGGTGATCGGGATGTCGTGTTCGGTGCGCGGCAGCGAGGCCAGGTTGCCCGACGAACGCGCGCGCTGCGCGGCCATCGCGGAGGTCAGGCCGCTGACGACGGGCTTGACCAGCTTGCCGAGCGTCCAGATGGCCGCGACGCCGATGGTGCCCGCGCCGACGAAGCGCACGTTGGTGCTCCACGTCGCGCCCGCGATGTCCTCGAAGCTGCCGGTGAGATCGGTGGCGAGCGCCGAGAAATGCGGGACGCCCCAGGCCCAGCCGATGATCGCGCCGAGCAACATCGCCAGGCCCACCCACAGGCCGACGAGGTGGCCGACCGCGAACAGCGCCATCGACAGTGCGAAGTCGAAACCGGTGACGCCCTCGCCCACCTTGAAGTAGCTCTTCACGTCACTGGCGAAGGTGCGCGTGGCGACGACGGCCGCGAACACCGCGGCGACGACCGCGCCCCACACGACCGCCATCAGACCGGCGCGGCTGTCTTCGGCGCCGTGCGCGGTGCCTTCCTCGCCGGGGCTGCCGACCTTCAGCACTTCGGCGCACGCCACGCCTTCGGGATACGGCAGGTCGGAGTTGGTGACCAGCGCGCGGCGCAGCGGGATCGAATACATCACGCCGAGGATGCCGCCGAGCGCGCAGATCAGGAACGACGCCCAGTAGGGGAAGCCCGTCCACCACCCGATGATCACCAGGCCCGGCAGCACGAAGATGATCGAGGACAACGTGCCCGCCGCCGAGGCGACCGTCTGCACGATGTTGTTTTCCTGGATCGTCGAATCCTTGAAGTAGCGCAGCAACGCCATCGAGATCACCGCCGCCGGGATCGACGTGGCGAAGGTCAGGCCGGCCTTGAGACCGAAGAAGACGTTGGCGGCCGTGAAGGCCAGGGTGATGATCACGCCCAGCACGAGGGCGCGCAGGGTGAATTCGGTGCGCGGCTCGAGGCCGGCCGGAGCGATGACTGACACGGCGGGCGATCTCCCGGAGAGGATGTCGAAAAAATCCGGCCCACCCTAAGCGCACGGCCGGTCCCAAGTCCAGCGCGCGACGCGGCGGCCTATACTCGCCCGGCCTGTCTGGCCCCGGGGGGAGCCGCGCGATGTCGTCGTCCGTCACCGCTTACAGCGACATCCCGCGCAGCGAGGACTTCCTCGGGCACCCCAAGGGCGTCTTCGTCTGCTTCTTCACCGAGATGTGGGAGCGCTTTTCCTTCTACGGGATGAAGGCGCTGCTGCTGCTTTACCTGCTGAAGCACCACGGCTTCAACGACGACGCCGGGTACGACCTCATCGGTGCGTACGGCGGCCTGGTCTACGCGGTGCCGGTGATCGGTGGCCTGCTCGCGGATCGCTGGCTCGGCATGCGCAAGGCGGTGGTGCTCGGCGGCGTGCTGTTGTGCCTGGGGCACCTGGGCATGGCGGTCGAAGGCACGCAGGCGCATCGCGTCGACGGCGTCATGGTGCGCGATGCCTTCGCATTGCAGGTGTTCTACGGGTCGCTCGCGCTGATCATCATGGGCGTGGGGTTCCTCAAGCCGAACATCTCGACCATCGTCGGCAAGCTCTACGCCGAGGACGATCCGCGCCGCGATTCGGGCTTCACGCTGTTCTATGCGGGCATCAACGTCGGCGGGTTGTTCGCCGGATTGATCTGCGCGTTCCTGGGTGAAACCTACGGGTGGAAATACGGCTTCGGCGCCGCGGGCATCGGCATGCTCGCCGGGCTGGCGATGTTCCTGTGGGGACAGAAGTACCTGCACGGCCACGCCGAACCGCGCGATCCGGCGGCGTTGCGCACGCGCGTAGCGGGCGTTTCGCGCGAATGGTGGATCTACCTGGGCTCGCTCGCCGGCGTGGCGGTGGTGTGGCAGCTGATCCAGACCACCGGCGCGGTGCATTGGTCGATGTACATCGTGGCGGCGGCGTTCTTCGCGTGGTTCGTGGTCTACGTCATCGGCTACTGCACGCGCGAGCAACGCCAGCAGATGATCGCGCTGCTGGTCCTCATCCTCGGCGTGCTCGTGTTTTTCACCCTGTACGAGCAGACGTACGGCTCGTGGCTGACCTTCACCGACAGGCTGATGACGAAGGACATGTTTCCGTCGCTGGTCAGCGATGCGAGCGGCACGCTGCCGTGGTCGGTGTGGCTCATGGCGGGTTCGCCGGTCCTGATCGTGATGGCGTTGCGCGCGAGCGACGCGGGCCGCGCGGCATTCGCGCGCGTGCTCGTGGGCATCTGGGTGGTGGCGATGGCGGTCGCGTGTTTCCGCGACGTCGTCCTGGTGCCGCAGACGGCGGGGTCGCTGACCTTCCTCGGGTCGTTCTTCGTCGTGCTGCTCTCGCCGATCTTCGCGTGGCTGTGGCCGTGGCTCGACAAGCGCGGTGCGAATCCGAGCAAGCCGCTGAAGAGCGCGATCGGATTGTTGTTCGCCGCCCTGTCGTTCTTGCCGCTGCTGGCCGCGGCGCGCACGGTCGGGCCGGATGTGATGGCGAGCGTGTGGTGGCTCGTGCTCGCCTATCTGCTGCTGGAAATCGGCGAGATGTGCCTGTCGCCGATCGGGTTGTCGGCGGTGACGCAGTTGTCCGTCGCGCAGGTGGTCGGCCTGATGATGGGCGGCTTCTGGCTGGCGACGGCGTTTTCCGAAGTGCTGGCCGCGCAGTTCGGCAAGCTGGCGTCGATCGAGATCCCCGAAGGCGGCGCGATCGACGTCGTCGATGCGGCGGGCAAGTACGCGCACCTGTTCCAGATCATGCTGTGGATCGGACTCGGGAGTGCGGTGGTGTTCCTGGTGCTGGCGCCGCTGTTGCGGCGGTGGATGCACGGGGTGAAGTGACGCCGATTACATCCGGTCGAGCGTGGCGTCCAGCGCCGCGCGCCATTCCGGAATCGCGACGCCGAAGTCGCGCTGGATCCCGGTCGTATCGAGCACCGAGTACGCGGGGCGCGCGGCAGGCGTCGGGTACTCGCTCGTCGGGATCGGCACCACGCGCGGCGCCTTCGCGATCAGGCCGCGCGCGAGCGCGCCTTCGAAGATCGCGGTGGCGAAGCCATGCCAGCTCGTGCGGCCGGTCGTCGCCAGGTGCCACAGGCCGGTGCGGCGCACGGGGGCGCGCAAGACCTGCGCGGTGACGTCGGCGAGCAGCCACGCGGGCGTGGGCGTTCCGACCTGGTCGTCGACGACGCGCAACTCGTCGCGTTCGGCGCCAACGCGCAGCATCGTGCGCAGGAAGTTGTGGCCGTGCACGTCATACACCCACGCAGTGCGAAGAATCGCGTGTCGTGCGCCGCTTTGCTCGATCGCCAGTTCCCCGGCGCGCTTGGAACGGCCGTACACGCCGAGCGGCGCGGTGACGTCATCCTCGCGATACGGACGCGCGCCCTGCCCGTCGAACACATAGTCCGTCGAGTAGTGCACGAAATACGCATCGCGCGCGGCACAGGCGGCCGCGATGCGCGCGGGCGCTTCGGCGTTGATGCGATGTGCGAGGTCGGGCTCGGATTCCGCGCGGTCGACCGCCGTATGCGCGGTGGCGTTGACGACGATCTGCGGCGCAACGCGCGCGATCAGCGCATCGATCGCATCGAGATCGGCGAGATCGAGCGCTTCGCAGACCGTGCCGTCGGCGAGCGTGCCGCCGCGCGAAGTGACGACGAGATCGCCCAGCGGGGCGAGTGCACCGCGCAGGCGGCGACCGAGCTGGCCGTCGCCCCCGAGCAGCAGGACGGTCATGGCGCCTCGAAGATCGGCAGGCGGTCTTCGGGCACGTCGGCGAGGAGCGGCGCGGTGGCGTCCTTCTCCGACAACGACGGATTGCCGATGGGCCAGTCGATGCCGAGCTTCGCGTCGTTCCAGCGGATGCCGGCGTCGGCCGCCTTGTCGTACGGCGCGGTGCACAGGTAACTGAAGAGCGCGCGATCCGACAACACGGCGAACCCGTGCGCGAAACCTTCCGGCACCCAGAAATGCCGCTTGTTGTCGGCGCTGAGGATCACGCCGGTGTGCTGTCCGAAGGTGGGCGAGCCACGGCGAATGTCGACCGCGACGTCATAGACCTCGCCTTCCAGCACGCTCACCAGCTTGCCCTGCGGATTGGGCCACTGGTAATGCAGGCCGCGCAGCACGCCCCGGCTCGACGAAGAGACGTTGCTCTGCATGAAGTTGGTCGGCAGGCCGAGTGCGCCGAACCGCTGCGCGTTCCAGGCTTCGTAGAAGAAGCCGCGCGCATCGCCCCACACGGCGGGCTCGATCACGACGCAGCCGGGCAAACCGGTTTCGACGACTTTCATTCGACGCGTCCGTGTTCCAGCAGGCTGAGCAGGTATTGGCCGTAACCGTTCTTCGCCAAGGGCTTGGCGAGCGCTTCCAACTGCCCGCGATCGATCCACTTGTTGAAGTAGGCGATTTCCTCGGGGCAGCACACGCGCAGGCCCTGGCGTTTCTCGATCGTCTCGATGTACGTCGAGGCTTCGACCAGCGATTCGTGCGTGCCGGTGTCGAGCCACGCGTAACCGCGTCCGAGTTTTTCCAGGTGCAGGCGGTTCTGTTCGAGGTACACCCGGTTGAGGTCGGTAATCTCGAGCTCGCCGCGCGCCGACGGCTTGAGTTGCGATGCGTATTCGCTCGCGCGGCCGTCGTAGAAGTACAGGCCGGTGACGGCGTAGTTGGAGCGCGGCTTCTCGGGTTTTTCCTCGAGGCCGACCACGCGCCCGTCGGCGTCGAACTCGGCGACGCCATAGCGTTCCGGATCGCGCACCCAGTAACCGAAGACCGTGGCGTCGTTGGTGCGGTCGTCCGCGCGTTGCAGCAGGTCCGTCAGGCCGTGGCCGTAGAAGATGTTGTCGCCGAGGACCAGGCAGCTCGGCTTGCCGTCGACGAACTTCTCGCCGATGACGTACGCCTGCGCCAGGCCGTCGGGGCTGGGCTGCACGGCGTATTCGATCTTCATGCCCCACTGCGAGCCGTCGCCGATGAGGTTCTGGAACAGCGCCTGCTCGTGCGGCGTGTTGATGATCAACACTTCGCGGATGCCCGCGAGCATCAGCACGCTCAGCGGGTAATAGATCATCGGCTTGTCGTAGACGGGCAGCAGCTGCTTGCTGATCGCCTTGGTGATCGGGTACAGGCGCGTGCCCGACCCGCCGGCAAGGATGATGCCCTTGCGCTGTGTGGTGCGTGCGGGCGTCATGCGGCGGTCCCGATGCGTTCGAGGCGGTAGCTGCCGTCGGTGACGCGCTGCACCCACTGCTGGTTCGACAGGTACCAGTCGACGGTGTCGGCGATGCCTTGCTCGAACGTGTGCTGCGGCGCCCAGCCCAGTTCCGACTTCAGCTTGTTCGCGTCGATCGCGTAGCGGCGGTCGTGGCCCGGGCGATCGGCGACGTAGGTGATCTGCGATTCGCGCTTGTTGCCGTCCTCGCGCGGGCGGCGGTCGTCGAGCAGCGCGCAGATGGTGCGCACGACATCGATGTTCTGGCGCTCGGCATCGCCGCCGACGTTGTACGTCTCGCCGACGCGGCCGCCTTCCAGCACGGCGCGGATCGCGGCGCAGTGGTCGCCCACGTACAGCCAATCGCGCACGTTCTTGCCGTCGCCGTACACGGGCAGCGGCTCGCCGGCCAGCGCGCGCGCGATGATCAGCGGGATGAGTTTCTCGGGGAACTGGTACGGCCCGTAATTGTTGGAGCAGTTGGTCGTCAGGACCGGCAGGCCGTAAGTGTGGTGGAACGCGCGCACCAGGTGGTCGGACGCGGCCTTCGACGCCGAATACGGCGAGTTGGGCGCGAACGGCGTGGTCTCGGTGAACTTGCCGGTGTCGCCGAGCGAGCCGTAGACCTCGTCGGTGGACACGTGCAGGAAGCGGAAGGCGTCCTTCGCGCCGCCCTGCAGCGACTTCCAGTGGTCGCGCACCGATTCCAGCAGCGCGAGCGTGCCGACGACGTTGGTCTGCACGAAGGCGGCCGGGCCGTCGATCGAACGGTCGACATGGCTTTCGGCCGCGAAGTTGATCACCGCATCGGGCGAGTGTTCGCGCAGCAAGCGGTCGACCAGTGCGCGGTCGCCGATGTCGCCGTGCACGAACACGTGGTTCGCATCGTTGGCGAGGGGCGCCAGCGTGTCGACGTTGCCCGCGTAGGTCAACGCGTCGAGGTTCACCACGCGCACGCCGCGGCGGACTGCGTCGAGTACGAAATTACCGCCGATGAAACCGGCGCCGCCGGTCACCAACCACGTTGTCACATCAGCCTCCAGTGCCTAGCGCTCGCCGACCCCGTCCGGCGATGGGAAGCGACCCCTCTCCCGGGCCGCGTGTTGACGTGCGATGCGCCGGCGACCGTGACGGCCCCGGCGCTCGCCGATCAGAACGGGATGTCGTCGTCCGCGAAGTCGTCGCCGAAATCGCGCGCGGCCGGCGCGGCCGACTCGCGGCGCGGCG
>NZ_JRKJ01000019.1 GCF_000770795.1 Lysobacter dokdonensis DS-58
CCCCCGCCACCCATGCCGCCCCACCCGCCGTGGCGGGCGAAGCTGCCGCGCGGACCGGAGCCAGCGAGACCCACGAAGAAGCCGAGGAGCGCGCCCAGGCCACCGGCGAACAGGCTGGCCGCGATCAGCCAGGCGATGCCGCCCGCCACCGCGCCGCCGAAGATCCCGCGCACGCCTGCCGGCAGGAACCCGAAGATGCCGCGCGCCACCTGCGCCACGATGAACGCGGCGAACAACGCGAACATCCAGTTGCCGCCGCGCTCGCGATGCGGCGCGTTGTCGGCCATGGGCGCCGGCAATTCTTCGCCGTCGATCAGTTTCACCAGCGCGGCGCTGCCTTCGATCAACCCGCCGCCGTAATCGTTGGCGCGGAATTTCGGCACGAGGTATTCCTGGATCACGCGGTTGGCGATGGCATCGGGGATCGCGCCTTCCAGGCCGTAGCCCGGTTCGATGCGCACGCGGCGATCGTCTTTCGCCACGACGATCAGCAGGCCGTCGTCCACGCCCTTGCGCCCGAGCTTGAACTGCTCGAACGCGCGCACCGTGTATTGCTCGATGGTCTCCGGCTGTGTGCTGCGCACCATCAGGATCTGCAATTGCGATCCCTTGCGCTGTTGCAGCGCGCGCGCCTGCGCGTCCAGCGTGGATATCTGCGCGGCATCCAGCGTGCCCGTCGTGTCGATGACCGGCTTGTCGAGCGCGGGAATCGCCGCCAGCTGCTGCGCGAAGGCCGGCGCGCACGCGAGGAGCGTGCACGCCAGCACGAGGGCGACAAGGCGACGCATCACGTCCGGACGATCAACGCGTCGACGCAGGCGCCGGCGCGGCGGCGCCGAAGTCCACGGTCGGGGCGTCGGAGATCGCGCGTTCGTTCTCGACGGTGAAGTTCGGCTTTTCCTTGTGGCCGAACATCTTCGCCGTGAAGTTCTGCGGGAACTGGCGGATGTAGGTGTTGTAGTCCTGCACGGAGGCGATGTAACGGCCGCGCGCGACGGTGATGCGGTTCTCGGTGCCTTCCAGTTGCGCCTGCAGATCGCGGAAGGACTGGTCGGACTTGAGGTTCGGATAGTTCTCGGTGACCACCATCAGGCGCGAGAGCGCGCTGGACAGATCGCCCTGCGCTTTCTGGAACGCAGCCAGCGATGCGGCGTCTTCGGCATTGACGTTGATCTGCCCGACCTTCGCACGCGCCTCGGTCACGCGGATCAGCACCTCTTTTTCCTGGGCCGCGTAGCCCTTCACGGTATTGACGAGGTTGGGGATCAGGTCGGCGCGGCGCTTGTACTGGTTCAGCACTTCGGACCAGGCCGCCTTGGTGGCCTCGTCCTTCGACTGGATCTGGTTGTAGCCGCAGCCGCTGAGCAACGTGAGCGCCAAGGCGAGCAGCAGGGCGCGCAGGCCGATGGAAACCGTCGACGAGGGTCGAGAGGACATGGACCGCATGGCGTGGAGCTCCGCGTGGGGGACGCGGCATTCCATCACCGGCCGTGTGTGGCCGCAATCAAGGCGCCCTCTACGGGCGCCGCCGGCCTCACGGCGCGAGGCTGCGCCGCGCCGCCCGCCTGCGGGCCCAGAGGTTGAGTACCTCCACGAGAGCCGAGAAGCCCATCGCGCCGTAGAGGTAGCCCTTCGGGATGTGGATCTCGAAGCCGTCGAGCACCAGGTACGCGCCGACCAGCACGATGAAGGCGAGCGCCAGCATCTTGACCGTCGGGTTGCGCTCGATGAAGTGGCCCAGCGGCGTGGCCGCCAGCAGCATGACGGCGACGGCGAGCAGGATCGCGCCGACCATGATCGTGGTGTGGTTGGCCATGCCGACCGCGGCGATGACCGAGTCGAGCGAGAAGACGATGTCGATGATCGCGATCTGCGCGATGACCATGCCGAAGGACGCCAGCGGCTTGGTGTGGATGTCCTCCGACTCGTCCTCGCCGGCGACGAGGTCGCGGATTTCCATCACGCCCTTCACCACGAGGAACACGCCACCCAGGATCAGCACCAGGTCGCGCACCGAGATGCCCTGTCCGAACAGCGAGAACAGGTCCGCCGTCAGCCCCGCGAGCCAGGCGAGCGTGAGCAGCAAGGCGATGCGCGTGATGCACGCGACCGCGATGCCGAACTTGCGCGCCTTCTCGCGTTTTTCGTGCGGCAGCTTGCTGACCGCGATCGAGATGAACACGAGGTTGTCGATGCCGAGCACGATCTCGATCGCACTCAGGGTGAACAAGGTGAGCCAGGCCTGTGGGTCGGCCAACCAATCGAACATCTAGGACCTCTGTCTAAGTCTGCAACCGCTTCAGAAAAACCGCGGGCCCAGGATCAGGCCCCACACCAGCAGGAAGTTGAGCATCAGCACGAACACCGCCGCCGACCCCATGTCCTTCGCGCGCCCGGCGAGCTCATGGAACTCCGGGCCATACCGTTCGATCACCGCCTCGATGGACGAGTTCAACAGCTCCACCGCCATCACCAGCAACCCGCTCCCGACCAGCAGCGCGCGCTCGACGCCCGTTTGCCCGAGCCACAGGCCGAGCGGGCCGAGCACGGCGAAGAGGTAGACCTCGAGCCGGAACGACGACTCGTGGAGCCACGCCGCCCGCAATCCCTGCATCGACCACATCGCCGCCTTCAGGATCCGGGACGGAGCGCGGGGCAGATGCCCGAAATGGTCGGCCATGGCGATCTTCAGGCGCGGGGCAACCGCAAGAAGCCGGGATTCTGCCACGCCGCCGCGTGCCGGTGCGACCGCGAAAGGTCCCGGTCACCCGCGCATAACGTTTTGCGGCGCACGGTGCCGCTTCCCCGAAGCCGGAGTCCCGCCATGGCCGTCAGCCCCATCCCGGAGGGCTACCACACCGTGAACGCCTACCTGATCGTCGACGACGCCGCGCGCGCGATCGACTTCTACGCCAACGCTTTCGGGGCGAAGGAGCTCTTCCGGCTGCCGGTGCCGGGGCCCGATGGCCAGGAACGGGTGGGCCACGCCGAGATCCGCATCGGCGATACGACCCTGATGTTGTGCGACGAATGGCCCGGCATGGGCGCGCTCGGCCCGAAGAGCCGCGGCGGCGCAACGTCGAGCTTCGTGATCTACGGGCCGGATTGCGACGGCGCATTCAAGCAGGCCGTCGGCGCGGGTGCGTCGGTCGACAAGCCGGTGGCCGATCAGTTCTGGGGCGACCGCATGGGCACCGTCGTCGATCCTTTCGGCCACAAGTGGACGCTGGGGACGCACAAGGAAGACGTCTCGCCCGAAGAGCTGGCGTCGCGCATGAAGGAGTGGTCGAAGGCGCAGCAATCGCAGGCCGACGTCACCTGACGCCGGCGCGGTCGCGCATCGACTACTTCTTTTCGGCTTCGTCGCCGTAGATCGCGGTGCCGCGCGTGCCGTCGGGCTTGATCCACGCGCGGTACATCCCGGAGGTGTTGAACGGCATCGCGATGTTGCCCTGCGCGTCCATCGCGATCGCGCCGCCGTCGCCGCCCATCGCGGGGACCACCTTGTTCACGACCTCTTCGGCCGCCACGGCGAGCGCATCGCCCTTGTAAGCGACGCGCGCGCAGATGTCGTGCGCGACCGCGGCGCGGATGTAGAACTCGCCCCAACCGGTGCCCGACACGCCACAGCGTGCGTCGGCCCACGTACCGGCGCCGATGATCGGCGAATCGCCGACGCGGCCCCAGCGCTTGTTCGTCATGCCGCCGGTGCTCGTGCCCGCGGCGAGATGGCCCTGCGAATCGAGCGCGACCGCGCCCACGGTGCCGAAATACGTACCGGGGAAATCGATGCCGGCCTGCTGGTTCGCCTTTTCCTTCGCCTGCGCGTCGTCGAGTTGCTTGCGTCGGCGGTCGGTATCGAACCACGTGTTGGGCACGCGCTCGATGTCGGATCGCGAATCGGCGAATTGCTCCGCGCCCGCGCCCGCGAGCATCACGTGCTTGGAGTGTTCCATCACCGCGCGCGCGAGCTTGATGGGGCTGCGCACCGTCGTGACGCCCGCGACCGCGCCCGCGCGCTGCGTGTGGCCTTCCATGATCGACGCGTCGAGTTCGTGGCGGCCTTGCGCGTTGAACACCGCGCCCTTGCCCGCGTTGAAGTGCGGGTCTTCCTCGAGCACGCGGATCGTCGCGACCACCGCATCCAGCGCGCTGCCGCCCTTCGACAGCACGGCGTTGCCGGCGTCGAGCGCCTTGTCCATCGCCGCGCGGACCTCGGCCTCTTCCTGCTTGGTCATCGAGCCCCGTTCGATCACGCCCGCGCCGCCGTGCAGCACGAGCGCGGTCTTCGCCCTGGCCGGTTCCTCAGCGTGCACGGCGGATGCGAAAGCGCAGGACAACAAGGCGAGTGCGAGCAGGCTGCGGCGCATGGCGGTCTCCCGGGGACATGCGCCGAGTATGGACCGATCCGTGTACGGGCTGCAGCAGGACGATCACGCTACTGCTGGCGCAGCGCCTCGATCGGATCCAGCATCGACGCCTTCCGCGCCGGGTAATAGCCGAAGAACAATCCCGTCGCGATCGAAAACGCAGCTGCCAGCCCGACGACGTTGGCGTTCACCTGCACCGGCAACTCGGAGAACTTGCCGACGAGCAAGGCGCCCGCGATGCCGATCACGATGCCGATGACGCCGCCGATCATCGAGATCAGCATCGCTTCGGCGAGGAACTGGCGCCGCACGTCGCGCGGCCCTGCGCCGACGGCCATGCGCAATCCGATCTCGCGGATGCGTTCGGTGACCGACACCAGCATGATGTTCATGATCCCGATGCCGCCGATGATCAGGCAGATGGTGGCGACCGCGCCGAGCAGCTTCGACATCAGGTTGGTCGTCGCCGTGCGCGTGCTGATGATCTCGGCGATGTTGCGCACGTTGAAGTCGTCGTCGCTCCCCGGCGGGACCTTGTGCCGCTGGCGCAGCAGCGCTTCGACTTCGCCCTGCACGTATCCCAGGTCATCGGCGTTCGCGACGCCAAGCGCGATCTGCATCACCGCGCCGGGCGGCACGCCCATCGCGCCCATCAGGCGCCGGCGCGCGGTTTGCAGCGGCACGACGACGATGTCGTCCTGGTCCTGGCCGAATCCGCCCTGCCCCTTCGACTTGAGCGTGCCGACCACGGTGAACGGCACGCGGCCGATGCGGATGGTCTGTCCGAGCGGATCGTCGTCGCCGAACAACTCGCGCCGCACGGTTTCGCCAAGGATCACTTCCTTCGCCGCGCCGGTGTATGCGCGCGCATCGAACCCTTCGCCGCCGGCGATCTTCCACCCGTTGATGTCGAACCAGTCGGCTTCCACGCCCTGCCAGTTGGTCGACCAGTTGTTCTCCGAATAGACCAGCTGCGTACTGCCGCGCAGGCTTCCGGCGACGTATTGGACTTCGGGGACCTCGGCGCGGATCGCATGCGCGTCCTCTTCGGTCAACGTGAACATGTTCGCGCCGCCGATGCGCACGCCGCCGAAGCCGCGGCCCGAACCGGCGCTGATGTCCAGGCGATTGGAACCGAGCCCGGCGACCATCTTGTCGATTTCCGCCTGCGTGCCCTGCCCGACCGACACCATCACGATGACGGCCGCGATGCCGATGATCACGCCGAGCGACGTGAGCGCGCTGCGCATCCAATTGCCGCGCAGGGCGTAGAACGCGGTGCGCAGGATTTCCATCGGATTCATGCGCGCGTCTCCTCGGTCAGGCAGCCGTCGCGCATGGTGAAGATGCGGTCGCAGTGGTGCGCCACGTCCGGATCGTGCGTGATCAGCACCACCGTGTGGTCTTCCTGCTGCAGGCGCTTGAACAACGCGAGGATTTCCTCGCCGGTCTTCGAGTCCAGCGCGCCGGTGGGTTCGTCGGCGAGCAGGATCGGCGGACGGTTGATCAACGCGCGCGCGATGGCCACGCGTTGCTGCTGGCCGCCGGACATCTCGCTCGGGCGGTGGTGCTGGCGGTTGCCCAGGCCCACCGCTTCCAGCGCCTCGTGCGCGCGCTTGAGGCGTTGCTCGCGATGCACGTTCGCGTAGCCCATCGGCATCGCGACGTTTTCCAGCGCGTCCATGCGCGGCAGCAGGTTGAAGCCCTGGAACACGAATCCGATCTTGTCCAGGCGCAGGCGCGCGCGGCCTTCGGCGTCGAGCGAGGCGACATCGATTCCGTCGCACCAGTACGTGCCAGCGCTCGGCGTGTCGAGGCAACCGAGCAGATTCATCAACGTCGACTTGCCCGAGCCCGACGGCCCCATGATCGCGACGAACTCGCCGCGCCCGATGCGCATGTCGACGTCGCACAGCGCGACCACTTCGGCTTCGCTGCCCGCCGCGTACACCTTGCCGAGCGCGCGCGTCTCGATCACGCCGGTCGGGCGTGGCGTTTCCCGAAGGAGCGCGTTCATTGCGTCGCCTTCGCCTCTGCGCGCTGCGCGCCCACCACGACCTGGTCGCCCGCGGCGATGTCGCCGGAGACTTCGGTGTTCGAACCGTCCGACACGCCGATGCGCACCATCGCCCGCTGCGGCTTGCCGTCGACGAGCTTGTAGATCGGCGCGCGCTTGGCGGTGACCAAGCTGGCGACGCCGGCATCCCACCGTGCCCGCTGCGCGTCGTCGAGCGTCGAGCGGAATGCGGCGAACTGCTGGTTGAGGCGTTCCTGCGCGCGCTGGCGCATCGCACCGCTCATGCCGCCGCCGGCGTTGTTCGCGCTGCCGCCCGGGCCACCGGGCCCGCGACCGAACAGCGCGCTGCCGCCGCCCTGTTGGGCCGCAGCCGGCGCGGCGCGCGCGGCCATGCGTTCCTGCAGTTGCTTCAACGCCGCGTCGAACGCCGATTGCTGCGCGGGATTGAGTTGCAGCGCAGCCGCGAGCTTCGGCAGTTCGCCGGCGAGCGCACCGCGCGGTTGCGTCGGCGCGCCTGCATCGGCCCCGTCGTCCGCGGGCTTGAAGCGCAGCGCGGCGTTCGGCAGCTTGAGGATGTCGTCGCGGCGGCTGACTTCGATCTCCGCGTTGGCGGTCATGCCGGGCAGCAGCACTTCGTCCTTGTTGTCGACGGACACCACCACCGGATAGGTGATCACGTTGTTGGTGTTGGTCGCCGACAGGCGCACCTGCTGCACCGTGCCGCGGAACGTGCGGTCCGGAAATGCGTCGACGGTGAAGCCCACGGCCTGCCCGGCCTTGACCTGGCCGATGTCGGCTTCGTCGATCTGCAGCACGATCTCCATCTTCGACAGGTCTTCGGCGATCTGGAACAACACCGGCGCCTGCAGGCTCGCGGCGACGGTCTGGCCCGGTTCGATCGAACGCGTCAGCACGACGCCATCGACCGGCGAACGGATCACCGTGCGCTCCAGGTTGAGTTGCGAAGTCTGCGTGGACGCCTGCTGCTGCGTGATCTGCGCCTGCGCGGCGGCGACCTGCGCACGGGCCTGCGCACGGGCGGCCTTCGCGAGGTCGAGGTCGCTGCGGGCGATCAATTGCGTCGTCGCGAGGTCGGCCTTGCGCTGATAGTCGACTTCGGCATTGGCGAGCGTGGCGCGCGCGGTTTCGAGGTTGGCGCGCGCGCTGGAGATCTGCGCCGAGCCCTGCGCGATCTGCGCCTGGTAGGTGCTCGGGTCGATGCGCGCGATCACCTGGTCTTTCCTGACGCGGTCGTTGAAGTCGACGAGCACGCCGGTGACCTGGCCGGAAATCTGGCTGCCGACATCGACGGTGGAAATCGCGCTCAGCGTGCCGGTGGCGGAAATGGCGACGCGGATGTCGCCGCGTTCGACGGCCGCGGTGCGGAACGCGCCTTCGGCCGCTTCGGCCTTGCGCTGGGTCCACCACCAGCCGGCGCCGACGAGTGCCACGAGGGCCAGGGTGATCGCGACGGTGCGCGGCGAGGAGGCGAAACGCTTCTTGCGGGCGGGCGCGGGACGGGTGGCAGCCATGCGGGAGGATCGGTCCGGAGGGGAAGGTGTCGAACGCGGGAACGCGCGGTCGCGATGCGCGTTGACCCGCGCATGATGCGGGAGGTTCCGCGGTTCAGGGGGCGAACTGGATCGTCGCCAGCGTGCCGCTGCCGGGCACGCTTTCGAGCACCACCGGCCAGCCGAAGCGTTCGCCGAGGCGGCGCACGACCGACAGGCCCAGGCCCATGCCGCCGGTGTCCTGGTCGGCGCGGTAGAACGGATCGAACGCACGCTGCAGGGTTTCTCGCGACATGCCGATGCCGGTGTCGCGCACGGTGACGCGATCCTTTCCGATGCGCACCTCGATGTCGCCCTGGTCGGTGTACTGACACGCGTTGCTCAACAGGTTGCCGACCATCACCGCGAGCACGCGCGAGGGCGCGTGCAGCTCCGGGTTCGCGTCCTTGATCACGCGCAGCGCCACGGGCTTGCCTTCCAGCAGCGGCTGCACCTTGTCGACTTCCTCGTCGATGATTTCCGACACTGCGAAGTGCTCGGCCTGCGGCTCGATGTCCGCTTCTCTCGCGAGGATGAGGAAGGCGTCGATCACCGCTTCCATGTCGCGGCTTGCACGCTGGATCCTGCGCAGCGAGCGTTCGCCGCGGGCGCTGAGTTCGCGCTCGGCTTCCAGCAGGTCGGCCGCGACGCGGATCACGGTCAACGGCGTGCGGAGCTCATGGCTCGCATCGCGGGTGAAGTTGCGTTCGCGCGCGACGAAGGATTCCACTCTCTCGCCGAGTGTGTGCAGCGCTTTCGCCAATTGGCGCGCTTCGCCGCTGCCGATGTCCGGCGGCAGGCGATGCGGCGCGAGTGCGTCGATGTTGGGTTGTCGCGGGTCCCACGCCGCGACTTCGCGCGCGAGCCAGTTCACCGGGGTCACGAGCCGTTTCGACACGCGGTAGGTGAGCAGCGAGACCGCGAACACCGCCGCGAGCCCGAGCGCGACCGGCAACACCGCGTAGGCGTACATCAGCCGGTCGATGCGGTCCTGGTCGTACACGATGTAGAGCGTGCCGCCGCCGCCCTTCGCCACCCGCACCTGGAGGTCGCGGTCTCGCAGGTCGTGGTGGCCCAGCGGCAGTTGCGCCACGCCCGCGGGCAGCCCGACCGGCGTCTGCCCGTCGGGGACGAACCAGCTCTTGAAGTTGCGCCCGTGCGGCAGCGAGTACGCCGCATCCATGGATTTGCGCACGAAGAAATCCGACGCCTCGGCTTCCGAGGCGGAGCGGATGAAACCGACCCGGATCACCAGCGACACCAGCCAGCCCGCGAGAACGACCGCGAGGCTGACCAATACCACCTGGAGGAGAAAGGCGATCCGGATCTTGCGTGGCAACCCTTGGGGCACGGGGATCCTCAGGCCGGCGGTTGTTCGATGTCGGCGATCCTGTACCCGGCGCTCTGGACGGTATGCAGCAAGGGCTTCTCGAACGGCTTGTCGATGGTCTTGCGCAGATTGTAGAGGTGGCTGCGCAGCGTGTCGGAATCCGGCAGTCCGTTGCCCCATATCTCGCGCTCGATTTCCTGACGGCTCACCACGCGGGGCGATTCGCGCATCAGGATGGTCAGCAGCTTCAGGCCGATCGGCGAAAGCTGCAGTTCGCTGCCGGCGCGGGTGGCGCGCAGCGAGGCCGGGTCGAGGACGAGGTCGGCGACCTTCAGGACCTCGGCGCCCACTTGGCGGCGTTCGCGGCGGATCAGGGCCCGCAGGCGGGCTTCCAGTTCCTGGATCGCGAAGGGCTTGGTGAGGTAGTCGTCGGCGCCGGCGCCCAGGCCGGTGAGCTTTTCGTCGAGGGTGTCGCGCGCGGTGAGCATCAGCACCGGCGTGGACTTGCGGGCTTCCTCGCGCAGGCGCTTGCAGACTTCCAGGCCGTCGAGGCGCGGAAGCATGAGGTCCAGCACGATCACGTCGTAGCTGTTCTCGGCGGCGAGGCGGTAGCCGTCGAGGCCATCGGAGGCATAGTCGACTTCGAAGCCGCGCCCTTCGAGGTACTCGCCGACCATCTCGGAGATGTTCCGGTTGTCTTCGACGATGAGGACGAGGCCAGCGGGTTCTTCACTGCTGCGCATGGGAGTGGGCTCCTGGGTGGGTCTTCAGGTTCGTGAAGGTGCCGATCCGCGGGTCGAGGCTCCGTGAAGAAGCTCATCCGCGTCAATATCCGTGCCATTCCCACCCTTCCGGACCCCACCCATGGGCCTCGACCGCCTCCTCCCGATCCTCCTGCTGCTGGGCTCGAACGTCTTCATGACCTTCGCCTGGTACGGGCACCTGAAGTACCGATCCGCGCCGTTGGCCCTCGCCATCGCGGCCAGCTGGGGCATCGCCTTCTTCGAGTACTGCCTGATGGTCCCGGCGAACCGCTACGGCAGCGCGGTGTATTCCGCGCCGCAGCTCAAGGGCATGCAGGAAGTGATCACGCTGGTGGTCTTCGCCGCGTTCTCCGCGTGGTATCTCGGCCAACCGCTGAAGTGGAACCACTGGGCGGGATTCGCCCTGATCGCGGTCGCTGCGTGGCTGATTTTCCTGGAGCCTTAAGTCCGACGCGCCCACTCGGCGAGCAGCACGGCCGTCGCGGCCGCGACGTTGAGGCTTTCGACCTTTCCGCTGCCGGGGATCGAAACGCGCAGGTCGCATAGTTCGGCGAGCGATGACGACATGCCCTCGCCTTCCGCGCCGATGACGTAGACCAGGCGTTGCGGCAATGCCGCTTCGAACAGGGTCTTGCCGTCGCGCACCACCGTCGCGGCCAATGCGAAGCCTGCGCCGCGCAATTGCGCCAGCGAATTGTCTTCGCGTCCCAACCGCACGAACGGCACGGCTTCCGCGCCGCCTTCCGCGACGCGCGCGGCGGCGCCGGAGAGCGCGAGGTTCGAGTGCTTCGGCAACAGGATCGCCGACACGCCGAAATGCGCGGCCGAGCGCAGGATCGCGCCGACGTTGTGCGGGTTGCCGACGCCGTCGAGCCACAGCGCGCACGCCGGTCCCGCGTGGAGGTGCTGCAACCACGTCGCCAGCGTCTGCTGCGGCTCGCGCAGCATGTCGGCGACCACGCCTTCGTGGTGTTCGCTGCCCGTCAGGCGGCGCAGGTCGCCTTCGTCCTCGACCACGCGATAGCCGACGCGATGCGCCACGCACCAGCGCAACATCGGCTGCAATTGCGGGATGCGGTCCTGCACGAGATACAACTTGCGCAGCGACTCGGGCCGGCGATGGAACGCGGCCTTCACCGCGTTGACGCCGTACAGGCGCAATTCGCTGTCGCGGTGTTCGCGCGCGTGCTGATGTTCTTCGGACGGGGCCTCCTCGCGATGCACGGGCCGTTGCTCGCGCACCTCGCGCGTCGGGCGCGGCTCGCGATGCACGGGCCGATCACCGCGCGGCGGGCCCTTCGGGCCGCGCGACTTCCAGGGCGAATCGCTCACGATGCATCCTCCACCGGGTGGGTATCGCCGACCGGACGCACCGTGGCTTCCAGCGCCTTCAACTCGTGCGCCACCGCTTCGGGCGAACGCGTGTACGGCGCGAGCAGCGCATAGAACGCCGGCACGACGAACAACGACAGCAACGTCGAGAAGCCGACACCGAAGATCACCACGATGCCGATCGTCGCGCGGCTCGCCGAGCCCGGCCCGCCGGCGACGACCAGCGGCACCGCGCCGACCATGGTCGCGATCGACGTCATCAGGATCGGACGCAATCGCACGCCTGCCGACTCGACGATCGCCTGGTGCGCGCTGCGCCCTTCATCGCGCAACTGGTTGGCGAACTCGACGATCAGGATGCCGTTCTTCGCCGCCAGGCCGACGAGCATGACGATGCCGATCTGGCTGAAGAGGTTCAGCGTGCCGCCCGTCACCCACAACCCGATCAGCGCGCCGAGCACGCCCAGCGGCACCGTCAGCATGATCACGAAGGGATGGATGAAACTCTCGAACTGCGCCGCGAGCACGAGATACACGACCAGCAACGCCAGCGCGAAGGTCAGCAACACCGCGCCGCCCGCCTGCTGGTATTCGCGCGACTCGCCCTTCCAGTCGATCTGCGCCTGCTCCGGCAATTCCTGCTTCACGACGTCGTTGAGGAAGGCGATCGCATCGCCCATGCGGTAGCCCGGCGCCAGGCCCATGTTGATCGTGATCGCGCGCAGGCGGTTGAAGCGATTCAATGAACCGGCTTCGGCGACGTCCTGCAACGTGACGAGGTTCGACAAGGGGATCAGCGCGTTGTCGCGCCCGCGCACCTGGATCGCCGCGAGGTCGGCGGGCGTCGCGCGGCCGGTCTTGTTCGCCTGCACGACCACGTCGTATTCCTCGCCGCCGCGCACGAACGTCGTCACGCGCCGCGATCCCATCATCGTTTCCAGCGCATGGCCGATCGCTTCCACGCTGACGCCGAGGTCGGACGCGCGCTGGCGATCGATCTGCACGCGCATCTGCGGTCGCGTTTCCTTGTAGTCGCTGTCCGCGCCGACGAGGCCCGGGTTTTGTTCAATGCGCTCGAGCAGGCGATCGCGCCACTTGGCGAGCTCGGCGTAATCCGGCCCGCCGAGCACGATCTGCACCGGCTGCCCGCGCGTGCGCACCAGCCCGCCGCCGACCTGCGTCGAAATACGCATGCCGGGCATCGTGTCGAGCTTTTTCTTGAGTTCCTGCGCCACCGCCGCGGTGTCTTCGTCGCGCTTGTCCCAATCCTTCAGGAACACGCTGAAGCGCGCGGTATGCATTTCCTCGCTCGCGCCGAAACCGCCGGGCACGCGGGCGTTGGCCCGCTCGATCGGGCCGTGGCCGATTTCCGGGGCGATGATCTTCTCGGCCTGCTGCACCTGCTGCACGGTGTAGTCGTAGCCCGCGCCTTCCGGGCCGGTGAGCGAGACGTTGAAACTGCCGCGGTCTTCGGGCGGCGCGAGTTCGGACGGCACGAACTTGAACAACGCGAAGCTCGCCGCCAGCGCCGCGACCATCAGCAGGCCGAACATCAACGGCCGCTCGACGTTGCCTTCCAGGAAGCGCTTGTAGCGCGTGGTCACCCAGTCCAGGCGCTTGTTCGTCCAGCGATGCACCGGATTGCCCTTCTCTTCCGAGTGCGGGCGGACGAGTTTGGAGGACAGCATCGGCGTGAGGGTCAGCGCGACGAACGCCGACAACGCCACCGCGCCGGCCAGCGCGACCGACAACTCGCGGAACAGGCGTCCGGTGTTGCCTTCCATGAAACCGATCGGCAGGAACACCGCGACGAGGACGGCGGTCGTCGCGATCACGGCGAAGGCCACCTGCCGCGTCCCGCGCGCGGCCGCGACGAGTTTCGGTTCGCCCAGGTCCGCGCGGCGCTGGATGTTCTCCAGCACGACGATCGCATCGTCGACCACCAGCCCGATGCACAACACCAGCGCGAGCAGCGTCAGCAGGTTGATCGAATACCCGAACAGATACAGCGGGAGGAACGCGGCCAGCAGGCACACCGGCACGGTCACCGCCGGGATCAGCGCCGCGCGCACGCTCCCGAGGAAGATCCAGATGACGATCAGCACCAGCACCACCGCCTCGATCAGCGTGTGGTACACGCGCTCGACGGAGGCGTCGATGAAGGTCGTGGTGTCGAAGGCAACGAAGATCTTGGTGCCCTGCGGCAACGAGGGCTGGATGCGCTCGGCTTCGGCGCGCACGGCGCGCGCGACATCCAGTGCGTTGGCGGTCGACGTGCGCGCCACGCCCAGGCCGATGTTGTTCTCGCCGTTGGAGTGGTAGTACGCGCGGCGTTCGGCGGAAGCGAGTTCCACCTTCGCCACGTCGCCGAGGCGCACGACGTAACCATCGGGCCCCTTGCCGAGCGGGATCTGCGCGAAGTCTTCCGGCTTTTCGTAGTCGCGCGCTACGCGCAGCGTGAAGTCACGCTCGGCCGATTCGATGCGACCCGCGGGAAGCTCGACGTTCTCCTCGCGCAGCGCGTTCTCGACGTCCTCCACGGTGAGCGCGCGCGCCGCGAGCGCGTCGCGATCCAGCCAGATCCGCATCGCGTAGCGTTGCTGGCCACCGATGCGCACCTGCGCGACGCCGTCGATGCTCGACAGGCGGTCGACCACGTAACGCTCGGCGTAATCGCTCAACTGCAGCGAGTCCATGCCGGTCGAGCTCATGTTGAGCCAGATGATCGGGTCCGAATCGCTTTCCACCTTGCTGACCTGCGGCGGATCGGCTTCTTCCGGCAGGCGGTTGCTGACGCGGCTCACCGCGCCGCGCACGTCGTTGGCCGCGCCTTCGATGTCGCGGTCCAGCGTGAATTCGATGGTGACCGACGAGCGGCCGTTGACGCTGCTGGACTGGATCGTCTCGACGCCTTCGATGCCCGACAACGCGTCTTCCAGCACCTGCGTCACGCGCGTTTCGACCACCTGCGCCGACGCGCCGGTGTAGCTCACTTCGACCGACACGACCGGCGGGTCGATCGCGGGCAATTCGCGCAACGTCAGGCGCGTGAACGCCATGACGCCGAGCACGATGAGCAGCAGGCTGATGACGGTCGCGAAGACCGGGCGCTGGATCGAGATGTCGGACAGGCGCATGTCAGCCCTTCGCGGTCGTGGGGGCCACGTCGGGTTCGACGATCTTCGCGCCGGGGCGCAGCTTGCCGGTGCCGTCGACGACGATGCGGTCGCCCGCGCCGATGCCCTTCACGATTTCGGCCTGGCCGCCGGTGCGGGTGCCGACCTGCACGTCGACCTGTTCGACGCTGCCGTCGGTCTTGGCGCGATACACGAACGTGCGATTGCCGACCTGCACCACCGCGATTTCCGGCACGAGCAACGCGGTGCGTTGCGCGCGTTGCAGTTCGACGTTGACGAGCATGCCGGGGCGCAGCGCGCGATCGGCGTTCGGGAAATCGGCGCGCACCGTGACCGACCTCGTCGCCGGATCCACGCGCGCTTCCACCGTGGTGACCGTGCCGGTCAGGCGCTTGTCGGGATACGCGGCGGTGCGGCCGAACACTTGCTGGCCGGTCGCCAATTGCGCGAGCGCGGCTTCGGGCACGGGGAAATCGACGTACATGTGCGAGAGGTCGTCGAGCGTCGCGATCGCGGTGCCCGGCGTCACCAGCGCGCCGGGACTCACCTGACGGATTCCGAGCACGCCGCCGAAGGGCGCGCGGATCGAACGATCGCTCAACTGCGCGCGCACCTGGTTCACCTGCGCCAGCGCCTGGTCGCGCGTGGCGCGTTGCGTGTCGAGTTGCGAGGTGGCGATGAGTTGCTGTCGCGCGAGTTCCTGCTGGCGCGCGTAGAGCTGCTGCGATTCCTTCGCCGCCGCTTCGGCCTGCGCGAGCGCCGCCTGCTGCTGTTGCCCGCTGAGCGTGACGAGCACGGCGCCTTTGGCGACTTCATCGCCACTGTCGAAATGCACGGCCTGCACGATTTCGCTCACCTTCGCCGTCACGGTGATCGAATCGGCCGCGCGCGCCGTGCCGATGGCGACGATCGAATCGGCGAACGTCGAGGGCTTCAACACGGTGGTCGTGACGATGACGGGCGCATTGCCGCCGTCCTTGCCACGGTTGGAAGCGGCGGCCTGGTCCTTGCCGCAACCGGCGAGGGCGGTTGCGAGCGCGAGCGCGGCAATGAGGGAGAGAGAACGTGCGGGATGCGTCATGCGCGGATTCTAGGCCGTCCGGTGCGAGGGTTCGGTTACCACGGGCACAAACGGCCCGGCGGGCAGCGGGTTGACCCCGCGGCAACCCCAATGTTCCATGACCAATGCCAGTGGCGCGACGCATTCCGGCGTCCTGCGCGCGTATGGCTTCGCGTTAAACCTTCCCGTCCCCCACGAGAACCCCGCCATGCGCCACGACAGCATCCTCGACACCATCGGCCGCACCCCGGTCGTCCGCCTCAACCGCATCGCGCCGAAGCACGTGACGCTTTACGCGAAGGTGGAGTCGTTCAATCCGGGCGGTTCGGTCAAGGATCGCCTCGCCATCGCGATCATCCTGGACGCCGAAGCGAAGGGCTTGCTGAAACCCGGCGATACCGTCGTCGAAGCCACCTCGGGCAACACCGGCGTCGCATTGGCGATGGTGTGCGCCGCGCGCGGTTACAAGTTCGTCGCGACGATGGCCGATTCGTTCTCCATCGAGCGCCGCAAGTTGATGCGCGCGTACGGCGCGAAGGTAATCCTGACGCCGGCGGCCGAGCGCGGCAGCGGCATGGTGCGCAAGGCCGAGGAATTGGCGAAGAAGCACGGTTGGTTCCTCGCCAGCCAGTTCACCAACCAAGCCAACCCTGCGTACCACCGGCAGACGACCGCGGCGGAAATCCTGCGCGATTTCGCCGGCGACCGGCTCGATCATTTCGTCACCGGCTGGGGCACGGGCGGCACGCTCACCGGCGTGGGCGAAGTGCTGCGCGTCGCGCGGCCGGAAGTGAAGATCACCACGTGCGAGCCGGCAGGCGCGGCGTTGTTGCAGGGCGCGGAATTCGTGCCGCACAAGATCCAGGGCTGGACGCCCGATTTCGTGCCGGAAGTGCTGAATCGCGATGTCGCGGGCTCGTTGCTGAAGATCGACGAGATCCTCGCGCGCGATGTCGCGCGCCGCCTGGCGCAGGAAGAAGGCATCTTCGTTGGCCTCTCCGCGGGCGGCACCGTGGCCGGCGCGCTGGAAGTGGCCAAGCACGCGAAGGAAGGCGACGTGATCCTGGCGATGCTGCCGGACACGGGCGAGCGTTACTTCTCGACCATCCTCTTCGAGGGCGTCAACGAAGGCTCGGACGAGGAGTGGTTGAACAGCCTCTGATCAGGCGGCGAACGTGCCGCCGTCGGCCGCGTGCGGGTCGACGCGGCCGTGGCAGATCGCCATCACGCGGTTGCGCATGCGCTTGGGGTTGTCGAACGACTGGATCGCCAGTGCGGCCATGCTCATCGCGACCGTGAGGTTGGCCAGCGCGGTCTCTCCGTTGGCGGCGAGCATGCTCGGCGTCAGCGCGGCGGCGACAGTGAGCGCGACGGACACGAACACGTACTTGCGGATCGCCGACCACGCGCTCTGGTCCGAGCCCTTGGCGTGGAAACCGCGGCGATACGGCATGCCCATGACCTGGGCGAGCGAATCGGCCAGGCGGATTTCATGCAGCGTGCCCGCGGCCTTGATGATGAAACCGAGCAGCGTGGCGCCGAAGCCCGCGAACGACACCCACGACGGCAGCCCCATGCCCTTGGGCAAGGTGACGCACACGCAGGCGAGCACGAACAGGACGAGGCCGAGGCGATGGAAGCGCGTGGCGACATCGACCTTCGACTGCAGGCGGTCGACATTGAGGAGGGTGAAAGGCGATTTCATGGTGCTAAATACTCCGCAGGCGCGCATTTCACCACGCTTTCACGCCATGCTCATGAATGCGATGGTAGCGGCCGTTCGACCTGCGACGGGGATCACGGGATGAAAATCGAGGTCATCGAAGGCGACATCACGGCCCTGTCGGTCGAGGCCATCGTCAACGCCGCCAACAGCAGCCTGCTGGGCGGCGGCGGGGTCGACGGCGCCATCCATCGCGCCGCAGGGCCGGGCTTGCTGGAGGAATGCGAGGCGCTGCCGGCCTACATCGCCGGCGTGCGGTGCCCCACCGGCGAGGCGCGCATTACGCATGGGCATCGCCTGCCGGCGAAGTTCGTCATCCACACCGTCGGCCCCGTGTGGCGCGGCGGCCGTGGTGGCGAGCCCGAGCAACTGGCCGCTTGCTACAACGCGAGCCTGGCGCTGGCGGCCGACTACGACTGCGCATCGGTCGCGTTCCCGGCGATCAGTTGCGGTGTGTATGGCTATCCGGTCGAACTCGCGGTGCCGATCGCGGTGCGCGCGGTGCGCGCGTGGCGCGGTGCGATCCCGTCGCGCGTGGTGTTCGCGTGCTTCGATCCTGGCATGGCTGCGCGGTACCGGGCGATGCTGGCGCTCGCATGAGTCCGTCGACGCGCCTGCTTTTGTTGTCGAACGTCGCGACATTGGCCGCGGCGCTGGTGTTCCATTGGCCGGCGGGCTGGCTGCTGTGGCCGTACTGGATCCAGAGCGTGGTGATCGGCTGGTATGCGCGCAAACGCATGCTCGCGCTCTATCGCTTCAGCACCGAAGGCTTCACCTCGAACGACCAGCCCGTGCCGGAAAACGCGCAAGGCAAACGCTCGACGGCGAACTTCTTCACCCTGCACTACGGGTTCTTCCACCTGGCGTACCTGGGCTTCCTGTGCGCGGAACATCCGCTGGAAGCGGGGTGGGACCTGATCGTGCTCGCGGCGTGCGCGGCGTCGTTCGTGTTGTCGCAGCGCCAGACGTACGCGGTGCAGCACGACGCCGACCTGCGCGGCAGGCCGAATCTCGGCACGCTGATGTTCGTGCCCTACCTGCGCGTGTTGCCGATGCACCTGTCGATCATCATCGGCACGGCGCTCGGCGGCGGGACGGGGTTGATGCTGTTGTTCACCGCACTCAAGACCGCGAGCGATGTCGGGATGGATGCGGTGGATCGGCGGCTTGCGGAGCGGCAGTCCCCTCCCCTGTTGCCAGGAGAGGGGCGCGTCGAGTGATTACGCGGCCTTCGACTTCCACTGGCCGAGCGCGGCCATGCCGTTGTCGCGGGCGCGGGCGTAGACGGTGTCCTGCGCCTTGCGCACGTTGTTGACCAGGTCCTGCGACCAGATCTTCAGCGCGGCCGACTGCATCGCGCGGCCGTAGGAGAACGACAGCGGCCACGGGTTCGGGCCCATGCGGTTCATCGCGTCGAGGTGCGCGGTGGCGTCTTCGTCGCTCTGGCCGCCGGAGAGGAACACGATGCCCGGGAGGATCGCCGGCACGGCGGTCTTCAGGCACATCAGCGTGTTCTCGGCGACGTCCTCGACCGACGCTTCTTCACCGCTGTCCTTGCCCGGCACGATCATCGAAGCCTTGAGGATGGTGCCTTCCAGCATGACGTTGTGGTTGTACAGGGCGTCGAACAGCGCGCGCAGCGTGACTTCGGTGACCTCGTAGCAGGTCTGGATGTCGTGCTCGCCGTCCATGAGCACTTCCGGCTCGACCATCGGCACGATGCCCACTTCCTGGCACAGCGCGGCGTAGCGCGCGAGTGCGTGCGCGTTGGCTTCGATGCAGGTGCCCGACGGGATGTCGTCGCCGATGTTGATCACCGCGCGCCACTTGGCGAAGCGGGCGCCGAGCTTGTAGTACTCCTCCAGGCGCGCGCGCAGGCCGTCGAGGCCTTCGGTGACCACTTCGCCCTGGAAACCGGCGAGCGGGAAGGTGCCCTTGTCGACCTTGATGCCCGGGATGATCCCGTTGTCCATCATGACCTTGGTGAAGGGCACGCCGGCCTTGGTGGACTGGCGGATGGTTTCGTCGTACAGGATCGCGCCGGAGATGTAGTCGCCGAGCTTGGGCGTCGTCAGCAGCATCTCGCGATACGCGCGACGGTTTTCCTCGGTGTTCTCGATGCCCACGCCCGCGAAGCGCTTGGCGATGGTGGCGTTGGATTCGTCGATCGCGATGATGCCCTTGCCTGCGGCGACCATCGCCTGGGCGGTTTCGGCAAGCTGTTCGATGCTCATTGGCGTCCTGGAGGCGTTGGGGAAAGGCGGAATTATACCGCCCCTCCCCCGTGACGCCGGCGCCGACGCGCAGGCCTCAGCGCGACGGTGCCGCCAGAGCGCCCGCCGGGTTGCCCACCATCGACTGGTTCGCTTTCGCCTGGCGCGCGGTGCGCTCCAGCTCGCGTCGGACCAGGTCGCGGTTGGCCTTCATGCCGGCTTCCTTGATGGTGGTCGCCAGGTCTTCGATGCGGCAGTGGCCGGCCAGTTGCCCGGCGTCCATGGCGTCCTTGCCGCGGAAGGTGATCGTGGCGACGGTGATCGTGCGCTGCGGGTTGGCGATTTCCGCGCGCGGTTCGAATGCCCATTGCGACACCGCACCGGCAGCGGCCGTCGAATACGGCTTCCAATAATCCTTCGTCTGCTTTTCGCCGCCGCCCGACCACTGCTTGAGGGCGGTGAAGCCCCCGGTCTTGCCGTTCTTGTCGATCGCGTAGCCCATCGCGATGCACACGCTGTCGCCGATGTCCTTCATCGATTCGGGATATCCCGGCACGGCGAGCCGGGTGCCCGCGGCCAGTTTCCATTCGCCGCCGATGCTGCCTTCGTTGGCGATGTGCGGCGCGTTGCCCGCTTGCGCCACGAACGACGCGCAGCACAGCGACAGCGCGACGAGCGCGTTAGTGATTCCCTGCATTGTTGAAACCCCCTGTTGAAACGATGGACGATCAGCGACGACCCGTCGGTGCCGGATTCTGGCCCGGGTTGGCGATCATCGAATTGTTGGCGTTGCCCGCGCGCGTGGCGCGTTCCATCTCGCGGCGCACGAGGTCGCGATCGGCCTTGGAACCGGCTTCCCTCAGCGCGGCCTCGAGGTTCTCGATGCGGCAGTTGCCGGCGAGCGTCGCGCCGTCCATGCCGTCCTTGCCGCGGAAGGTCATCGTGGCGACGGTGATCGTGCGCTGCGGATTCTGGATTTCCGGGCGCGGCTGGAACGCCCACTGCGACAACGCACCCGCCGAGGCGACGGAGAAGGGCTTGAAGTAATCCTTCGCCACCTCGGTGCCCGCGCTCGACCATTGCTTGAGCACGGTGAAGTCGCCGGTCTTGCCGGTCTTGTCGATCGCATAACCCATCGCGATGCAGACGCTGTCACCGCGCTCCTTCATTTCCGCCGGATAGCCCGGGACCGGAAGTTGCGTGATGCCGTCGGCCAGTTTCCATTCGCCGCCGATGCTGCCTTCGTTGGCGATCTTCGTCGTGTTGGCGGCGTGCGCGCCCAGGGCCAGGCAGCACAACGACAACGCAACGACGGCACTGTGGGTGATGCGGGACATGGGGGCTCCTTGGAAGCCGGTCGACGATCGAGTGCGCCGATCCTAGCGCAGCTCGAGATCGTCCAGCACGTCGCCGGAGGCGGTGCGCCGGTCGCGCGCGGCCTTCAGTTCGCGCAATCGCTGCACGAGGTTGGGAATTGCGCACTTCGATCGGTTCTGCGCCGCGGCCGAGCTGCCACCGAAAACGAACGTCGCCACGGTGTACACCGGCTTGGCCTGCGTGACCTCGGGACGCGGCTGGAACCGCCAGCGCCGCAACGCATCGCCCGCCGATTCGGCGAAGGCCTGCCAGTAGCCCGCTTCGGGTTCGTCGTCCCCCGCGCTGGTCCAGCCGCGCAGCAAGGCGAAATCGGACGTCGTGCCATCGGGCCGGAGCAGATAGCCGACGCCCAGGCACACCGTGTCGTGCCGTCGGACGAACTGCGCGGGGTATTGCGGCGTGGCGAGCGGCACCCCGGGCGCGAGCATCCACTTGTCGCGGATGCCACCTTCATTCACCACCGCGATGGGGTCCGCGGCGAGCGAGGGCAACGCGAGGGCGAGCATGAACGGAATCGCAACAGCGCAAGCGGACCGGCGCATCGTCGAACTCCCATCGGAGTCTGCCGTGCGACCGGAATAGCACCGGCGGTTGCGGCCGGCAACGACCGCCTGTCGGCTAGAGGTCGCCGAGTCCCTCGGCGCGACCCTCGGGGCCGACGGCCAGGATGCGCAGCGTGTTGGTCGCGCCGTGCGTCTCCATGTGGTCGCCGCTGGTGAACATCACCCGGTCGCCGACGGCCAGCACGCCCTGGTCGTACATCAACTTCAGCGCCTTGCGCGCGGCGTCGCGCGAGGCCAGCCCGCGGCTGTCGAACTCGACCGGGAACACGTCGCGCATCATCGCCATCCGCCGGCGGGCGCCGATGAAACGCGAGAGCCCGTAGATCGGCACCGTCGAACGGAAGCGCGAGAGGAAGCGCGCGGTGCCGCCCGTGTCGGTCATCGCCAGGATCGCGCGCACGCCGATGTGTTCGGACAGGAACATCGACGCCATCGCGATGGCCTGGTCGACGCGCTCGAGGTTGCGCGGCGCCTTCTCGAAATCCGTGTCCATCTCGAACTGGCGTTCGGCGCCCAGGCAAATGCGCGCCATCGCTTCGACCGCCCGCACCGGGTACGCGCCCGCCGCGGTTTCCTGCGACAGCATCACCGCGTCGGTGCCGTCGATGACTGCGTTGGCGACATCGAGCACTTCGGCGCGCGTGGGAATCGGGCTGTCGACCATCGACTGCAGCATCTGCGTCGCGGTGATCACGACTTTGTTGCGCAGCAGCGACTCGCGGATGATCTTCTTCTGCAGGCCCGGCAGCTCGGCGTCGCCGATCTCCACGCCGAGGTCGCCGCGCGCCACCATCACCACGTCGCTCGCATCCACGATCTCGGCCAGGTTCTCGATGGCCTCGGCACGCTCCACCTTCGCGACCAGCGCGGCATCGCTGCCGTGCTTGCGCGCGATGGCGCGGGCTTCCTCCATGTCGCCGGCGTTGCGGCAGAAGGACACGGCGATGAAGTCCGCTTCGATCTGCGCGGCCACCGCGATGAGTTCGCGGTCGCGGTCGGTCAGCGCGCCGAGCGAGAGCCCGCCGCCGAGACGGTTGAGCCCCTTGCGGTCCGACAGCGCGCCGTCGTTGAGGATCGTCGTGCGGATGCGGTCGCCTTCGACCGACTCCACGCGCAATTGCATCATTCCGTCGTCGAGCAGCAGCGTGTCGCCTGCGTGCACGTCGTTGACGAGCCCGAGATAGCTGATGCCGACTTCGCGCGCGGTGCCCGGCTGGGCGTCGGCGCGCGCGACGAGGTCGAACGGCTCGCCCGCCTTGAGTTGCACGCGGCTTTCGGCGAAGCGTTCGATGCGCAACTTCGGGCCCGGGAGGTCGGCGAGGATGCCGACTTCGACACCGACGCGCTGCGCGGCCTCGCGCACCGACTGCGCGCGCGCGACCTGCGCGGCGGGGTCGCCGTGCGAGAAATTGAGGCGGACGACATCGACGCCGGCGCTCAACAGCGCGTCGAGCACGCCGGGCGGATCGGTGGCCGGGCCGAGGGTGGCGAGGATGCGGGTGCGGCGGCGATGTGTACTCTGTGTCATTCCATCGTTCTACCACAGCCACGCGAACCGGCCATTGCGTTGCATACGTTTTCCGTCCCCGGCTTTCCCGCCCTGAAAGGGCGACGCATCCGCCTGCGGCGTCCCGTGCCCGAGGATGCGGCGGCCGTGTTCGCGTTGTTCGCGGACCCCGGCACCATGCGGCACTGGCCGCGCGCGCCGATGCGTTCGATCGACGAGGCGGCCGGCTACATCGCCGAGTGCGCCGGGCACTTCGACGGCGGCGCGCGCATCGACTGGGTCATCGCATTGCCGAATGCGGAAGGCGAGTGCGTCGGCACGTGCACGCTGTACGACATCGAAGCCGGCAATGCGGCAAGCATCGGCTACGCGTTGTCGCCCGCGCATCGCGGGCGCGGGCTGGCGACGGATGCGGTGGAGACCGCGACGGCGTGGGCACTGCGCACGCTCGCGCTGGAACGGATCGACGCCACGGTCGACCCGGAGAACGTCGCATCGCAACGGCTGCTGGCGCGCGTGGGGTTCACGCGCGCCGCGGAAGACCGTTACTGCTTGCTCGCGCGGTAATCCTTGCCCGAGGCGTACAGCGCGAGGCGTTCGCGGAACGTCGCGAGCTGGTCGTCGATCTGCTTCTGCGCATCCTTGTCGCGCGGCTTGCCGCCACGCAGTTTGTCGGCTGCGGCGAGGTCGGCGGCGAACAGATCGATGACTTCCTGTTGCTTGGCCTTCGCTGCGGCGAAATCGCCGGCGGCGGCGTGGCACGCGGCGATCGTGTCGATCTCGCCGATCGTCGGGTTGTCGATCTTCGCGGTCGCCGCCAGCCCGGTCTTGCCGTCGCGCAAGGTGGGATCGTCGATCGTGCACAGCGCCCAGGCGTAGTTGTTCGCGAGGCCGTCACCGACCGCGTCGAAGTCCATCGACGCGCGCCAGATCTCCAGCGCGCGCTTGCGCGCCTCGGGGGTGGCCTTCGTGAAGAACAACCAATAGGCCAGGCCGTCGGCGCCTGCCGCATCGCGGTCCGCGATCGCGCGCTGCATCCACTTCGTGCCTTCGGCTTCGTCGACCGCGCCGAACCCGCCGTGCAGCAACTGATATCCCAACTGCGTTTGCGATTCGTGGTCGCCCTTGTCGGCATCGATCGTGAGCAGGCGACGCGCTTCCTTGACGTCCTTCGGCAGGCCATTGCCCTCGATCAGCCGGAGCGCCAGGGTGCGATTGGCGGCGGCAACGCCACCGGCGCCCAACTCGCGCAGGAGGTTGACGCCATCGGCCTTGCGGCCTTCGACGCCTTTCTTCTCTTCGATGAACAGCGCGGCGATCATCATCAGCGCATCGGTGTCGTCGTTCATGCCCGGATCGCGCAACCAATTCCACGCTTGCGCGTAGTCCTCGCGCACCATTGCGCGCGTGGCGAGCTGCCGCCCGGCCCAGTTGCTGGCGCCATGCGCGGCGCGGACGAGCATCGCTTCGCCCTCGGCATCGTCGCGTTGCGTGCGGTCCGCACCGTAGATCAGCTGCCAGGCGACGTCCGCCTGGGCGTCCGGGCTGCCGGCCTGCGCGGCGCGGCGGGCGTAGTCGAGGGCCTTGTCCTGTGCGCCCTGTTCCTTGGCGCCGGCGGACAGGAGACTCAGGCCGAAGCCCGTGCCGTTCTGGGCCTTGGTCGACAGCAACGCGACTTCTGCGGCGCTGAAGGGCGCCTTCGGGTCGCGCGTGATGCGGTCGAACACCTGCAGCAGCTTGGCCGATTCATTGCCGCCCGAGGCCGCGGAATCGATGCGCGCGCGCAGGTCCGCGGGATATGCGGTGTTCGGATGCGCTTCGCGCCACACCACCGCGTAGTACACGCTCGCGCCCTTGCGTTCCCATCGCTGGTCCGCGGCGTCGAGCAATCGCTTGCCCGCGGCGGCATCGCGCGGCAAACCGACGCCTTCGTTGTAGGCGTACGCGAGCAACGTCATGGGCAACGCGAATTTCCGCTCCGCCATCGGCAGCACGGCGTCGACGAAACCGTCGCCGCATTTTTCCAGCGCCGGATTCTGGGCGCAGGCGATGAGCCAGACGTGCGGCGATACCACACCGCCTGCGACGGTGCCCTGCCGCAGGCGTTCGACGCGTGCGGCGGGGTCGGGGAGCATGCGGGAATCGCGCCACGCGACGTAGTCGACCGCCGCGGTGATGTTGCCCTTCGCATTGGCATCCACGCCGGCGTTGGCCAGCTGCGTCCGATAGTGCGGGTAGCGCGTTTCCGGATCGCGGATCGTGCGCATCATCGAATCCACCCAGTCGAAACGCAGGTGGCGTTCGACCTTCTTCTCCGGATCCCATGCCGCGACGAAGAACGGAAAGGTGCGCTGCATGTGCAACGCCTGGTAATACTCGTAGCGGTATTCCAGCCCCATCGTGGCGACGAGCGCGTACACGTCGTTGTGGCGCAACACGCGGATCGGCGGGCCCATCGGCGAGTCGGCGCCGCCGGACAGCGCGAACTTCGACAGCGCGGCGAGCGGGACGAGCGCGCGCTCGGCGGCCGCGTCGTCGCCCACGGCTTCGGCGCACAGCATGGCCGCGCGGCGCAGCGCGAGCGATACCGGTGCCTTGTCGATCGCCTGCTGCAACGCATCGGCGTTGGCCTTGCAGCCATCGGCGTCGACCGCCACGTCGGTGTAACCGACCTTGGCGAGCACGTCGTAGCCTGGCCACATCTGCGCATAATCGCCGTGGTCGAACTGCCACTGCCACGCACCGGCGGGATCCGTGGCGACGTCGGGCATCGCGGGCTTGGCGGGCGTTGCGGCGTGCGCGTGCGCGCACGCCAGGGCGAGCGCGACGCCGGTGGCGCACGCGCGTTGCATCAGGCGACAGGTCATTGGGCGGTTCCTTCCTGGTCGACGTTGTCGAGCAACGCCTTCAATCGTGCATCGCGCGCCTTCGGGTCCAGGCGCTGGTCGGCCTGGAAGCGCAGCACGCCGGAGAGTTCGTCGCGCATGCGGCGCAGTTCGGCCAGGTGCGGCGAAGCTTGCGCGGCGTCGAGATCGAACTGCGAGACGTGCATGTCGTAGATCATCGTCGCGAACTTGTCGTCGACCTTGAGCTTGCGCGTGTAGGTGAACGCCTTGGACGCACGCGCGCTGGATTCTTCGGTGAACGTGGGATGCCAGCCCGTGGGGACCTGCACGCGGATTTCATGCCGGTACGTGCCGGGGCCGCCGACATCCAGCGGGCCGGTACGCGACATCGTGCGTGGCAGTTCGCTCGCATCGTCCAGCGCGGTGGCGAATACGTCGAGTTTCGGCTTGCCCGCATCATCGAAGGGATGCTTGAGCTGGAAGCTTTCGGTGACGACGAACGTGTTGCGTTCGCGGTCGTCGCGCAGGCCGAGCGCGCCGACGGATTCGAGGTCGCCATAGCGGCGGCGGAAATAGTCGGCGCGGTTGCGCAGCACGTCATCGCTGCGCGTGCGCGAGAGGTTGCGGCGCACGTCGTCGGCGAGCTCGCCCTCGTAGACGGTCTCGATGTCCAGGCGCACCGTGCCGTCCTTCCCCTGCGGCACGTAGGTTTCGACGGTGCGCAGCGCGCGCGTCACCTTCGCCGGCGCGGCGATGTCCTGCAGGTCCGTCGTGCCCGCGACGATCGGCAACACGGCGCCGTAACGGCTCAGGTCGCGGTCGCGCGGCTGGCCGCCGAGCTGCGACATCGTCGGATCGATCCACACCGTCTTGCCATCGACGCTCGCACGCACGATCACGTGGTCGAAGGCGGCGGCGGTCGGCACGACATCGCGCGTGGCGCGGCCCAGCTCGGTCGACACCAGCGCGGGCACGGCCTGGATGCCCAGGCGCGCGAGGATCGTCGAGAGCAGGTAGGTCTTGTCCTTGCAGTCGCCGTAGCGACGCGCCCATGTGTCCGACGGCGCGGTCGGACGATGCGTGTTGCTGCCCATCTCCACGCCGAAGTAACGCACTTCGTCCTGCACCGCGCGCGTGGCGGCGCGCAGGCGCGCGTCGGTATCGGGGAGCTTCTTCCATTGCGCGATGCGCGCTTCGAGGTCGGCGGGCAGTGCCTTCACTTCCGGATACAGCGGCAAGGCCCACGCGACGACGTCCGACCAGGTGCGCGCCGGCCCGAGCTGCGTGCGCGGGTTCGCGTCGAACCACACCGGGTAGCTGCCTTCGTCGATGATGGATTTCGAACCGTGCGCATCGACGGTGGCTTCGACGCTGTCCGCGTTCGCGCGCACGACGGGCGCGGGGGATGCGAGGTTTTCGTGCGAACGCACCTGCGTGCCCGGATCGAACAGCACGCGCATGTGCGAGTCGAGCATCGGGCTGCGCCAAGCGGTGACGATCGAATCGAAGCCGTGGCCGGAGAGGATCGGGTTCGCGCCTTCGACGGTGTAGCTCACGCGCACGAGGTCGCGCGCGCGGACGTCGTCGAGCACGATCAGCGCGGTGACGCGCCCGTCGGCCATGTCGGATTCGAAATCCGTTTCGCGGCGCGCGAGCGTGATCTTGTCGGGCTGCAGGCGGTCCTGCCACGCGCCGTCGCGGCGGATGGCCACGCGTTGCAGCACCAGGCGCTGGTACTCGGGATTGAATTCGATGGTGAACTTGCCGGCGTCGCGCAGGTTCGATTCGGAAATCGGTTCGTAGGCGGTGTCGATGAACGTCACGACCTTGCCGCCGCGGCGATCGACCTGGCGGTCAATCAGCCAGTTGCGCCAGACGTTGTCGTCGAGGCCCGGCGCCTTCGGATCCCACTGCGCGGGCACGTCGCGCTTGAGGACCCAGGCGGGCGCATCGCCGACGAAGAACTTGAAATCGCCGCGCTTGTGTTCGACGTCCGCCGACCAGCACGCCCCCGACACCACCCAACCCGCGACAGCCAGCACCGCCAAAAACCCGCGCTTCATGCCCAACTTCCGGTATTTCCCCGGCGGCAGACTACACCAGTTTTTCCGCGGTCAACCGCGCGCTTCCAAAGCCGCTACCGCAGGTAGCGTCTTGCCTTCCAGGAACTCCAGGAACGCGCCGCCGCCGGTGGAAATGTAGCCGACCTGCTTGGCGATGCCGTACTTGTCCACCGCGGCCAGCGTGTCGCCGCCGCCGGCGATGGAGAAGGCATCGGACGCGGCGATCGCGCGTGCCAGGGCTTCGGTGCCCTTGCCGAATGCATCGAACTCGAACACGCCGACCGGGCCGTTCCACACGACGGTGCCGGCTTGCATGATCAGCTCGGCGTAACGCTGGGCCGTGTCCGGCCCGATGTCGAGGATCATGTCGTCGGCGGTGACCTGGTCGACAGGCTTCACCGTCGCCGGTGCATCGGCCGCGAACGCGGGCGCGACGACGACATCGGTCGGCATCGGAATCTCGGCGCCGCGCGCCTTCGCGTCGGCCATGATCTTGCGCGCGGTGTCGATGAGGTCGGCCTCGTAGAGCGACTTGCCGACCCCATGGCCCATCGCTGCGATGAAGGTGTTGGCGATGCCGCCGCCGACGATCAGCTGGTCGACCTTGCCCACCAGCGAGCCGAGGAGTTCGAGTTTCGTCGAGACCTTGCTGCCCGCGACGATGGCGAGCAACGGGCGCTTGGGCGCCTGCAGCGCGCGCGCCAGTGCGTCCAGTTCGGCCATCAGCAGCGGGCCGCCGGCCGCGACCTTCGCTTCGCGGATCACGCCGTGCGTGGAGGCCTGCGCGCGGTGCGCAGTGCCGAAGGCGTCCATGACGAACACGTCGCACAGTTCGGCGTACTTCTTCGCGAGCGCCGGGTCGTCCTTGCCCTCGCCCATGTTCATGCGGCAGTTCTCGAGCAGCACGATCTCACCGGGCTTCACGTCGAAATCGGCGCTGAGCCAGTCGCGCACCAGGCGTACCTCGCGCCCGAGGCGCTCGGTCAGGCGCTCGGCGACCGGCTTGAGGGAGTCGTCCTCGGTGAAGTGGCCCTCGGTGGGGCGGCCCAGGTGCGACATGACCATGACGGCCGCGCCCTGGTCGAGGGCCGCGACGAGCGTCGGGAGGGCGGCGGCGATGCGTTGTTCGGAGGCGACCTTGCCGTCCTTGATCGGCACGTTGAGGTCTTCGCGGATCAGGACGCGCTTGCCGCGCAGGTCGAGGTCGGACATCCGGACGATGGGCATCTTGGGGCGCCTTCGGGGCAATCGGGGGCGCACATTGTAGCGAGTGCCTTACAGGGCCACGCGGTTCCGCCCCGCATGCTTGGCCCGGTAGAGCGCCGCATCCGCGCGCGCCAGCATCACTTCCGGGTCGTCCCCGTCTTCGGGCAGGTTGGTCGCCACCCCGATGCTCACCGTCAGCACCCCGATGGGCGAGCCGGCATGCGCGATGTCCGCGTGCAACACGCTTGCGCAGATGCGCTCGGCCACGCGCATCGCCTGCTCCAGCGTGGTGTCGGGCAGGAACACGATGAATTCCTCGCCGCCGGGACGCACGATGACGTCCTCGCGGTGATACAGCGCGCTGCGCACGGCGCCGGCGAATCGCTTGAGCGCGTTGTCGCCGCGCGGGTGGCCGTAGCGGTCGTTGTAGGACTTGAAGTGGTCGATGTCGAGCGCGAGCGCCGACAACATGCCGCCCTTGGAATGCGTGTCGTGCCACAACTGGTTGGCGACTTCGCGGAAGCCGCGATAGTTGAGGCAGCCGGTCAGCGCGTCGGTGCGGCTCAGGCGGTCGAGCTCGGCGACGACGTTGCGCAATTCCGCGGTGCGCTGCGCGATCTCGCGTTCGCGCGCATCGACCACCTGCTCCAGCGAGGCGCGCAGGCGGCGTTGTTCCTCCAGACTGCGGCTGGTGGCGCGATACGCGTCGGCCATGCGGTCGCTGAGCTGGTTCATCGCGTCGGCCAGCGGCGCGAGTTCCTGCGGCATCGAGTCCTTCGAGATCGGCGCGGACGCGTGTTCGAGCGCGAAGCGCTGCATCTGCACCAGCAGCCGGTGCACGCTGGTCGACAGGCGGCGCATCTGCCACCACGCGATGCCGAGCACGCCGGCGGCCACCCCGATCAGCAGGCCGACCATCGTGCCGATGGTGCGCAGCAGTTGCGCATCGAGGATCGCCTTGGGCATCAGCACCAGCAACCGCCAGCCGCTCTCGAGCGGCATCGCGATCGCGTAAGCGTCTTCGTCGTCGTGCAGCACGCCTTGCGCGAGCGACCACTCCGCCTCATCGCCCGTGGAGGGGGCGACCGCGCGCAGGCCCGCACCGGCCGGTACGTCATCGATGTCGTCCATCGGCGACAGCGGCAGCCCGCTGCTCGCGTACGCGACTTGCCCTTTTCGATCGACCAGCACCGCTTCGTACCCGTGCATGCGGAGCCACGCGATGCGCTGGCCGGAGTTCTCCACGCGCATGGCGCCTTCGACGATGCCGGCGAAGCGCCCGTTCGCGTGCAGAGGCGCGGCGACGCACGCCAGTGGCGGTGTGCCGGGCGCGGTGCGGTAGACGTCGGAGACGGCCGGCGCGTCCTGGCGCTGCGCCGCATCGAAGCATGGGCCGGGCGCGATGGACGCGCGGTCCGCCGGATCGGCGGCGACGATGCGGCCCTGCGCGTCGAGCACGCGCATCTGGGCGAAGGCGGGGAATTGGTCGCGCAGGCGGCGCAGGTCGCCGGACCAGCGCGCGCGGTCGCCGAGCGAGTTCTCGCCGCTGCGCCGCGACGCGAGCACGGAAGTCACGGCGCCATGCACGCGCAGGGTTTCGTCGAAGTCGCGCTTGGTGATTTCGGCCACCGAGCGCAGTTGCGTGGCGGCGTCGCGGCGCTGCGATGCGGACTGATACCAGGCCAGCACGGCGCACAGGATGAGCGCGGGAAGCACGACGGCGACGACCAACAAGCGCGCAAAGTCGCGCCGCAGCGCCCAGTCGGGGCCTGCCGACCGGATACCGATGGGAACCGCCGCCGCCATGGGTAGGCAAGCTACGGGGTTGGCGCGGGGTCGGCAACGGGGAAAGGCGGCCCGGCTGCGGCACTACGTCGCAGAAATGCGCGACCCCGCAGAAGCGGGGTCGCAAGTTCAGCCTGGATCGTGACCCCGTCCGCAGGACGGGGCCACCCGCGTGGTGTCAGCGGGCGATGACCTTGACCATCTCGAGGCACTTGTTGGAGTAGCCCCATTCGTTGTCGTACCAGCTCACCAGCTTGACGAACGTGCCGTCCAGCGCGATGCCGGCCTCGGCGTCGAAGATCGACGTGCGCGCATCGCCGCGGAAGTCGGTGGCGACGACCTTGTCTTCGGTGTAACCGAGCACGCCCTTGAGCGCGCCTTCCGACTGCGCCTTCATTTCCGCGCAGATCTCGGCGTAGGTGGCGGACTTGTCGAGCTCGACCGTCAGGTCGACGACCGACACGTCGGAGGTCGGCACGCGGAACGACATGCCGGTGAGCTTCTTGTTCAACTCGGGGATCACCACGCCGACGGCCTTCGCCGCGCCCGTGCTGGAGGGGATGATGTTCTCCAGGATGCCGCGGCCGCCGCGCCAGTCCTTGTTGGACGGGCCGTCGACGGTCTTCTGCGTGGCGGTGGCGGCGTGCACGGTGGTCATCAGGCCGCGCTTGATGCCCCACTTGTCGTGCAGGACCTTGGCCAGCGGGGCCAGGCAGTTGGTGGTGCACGAGGCGTTGGAGACGATGGCCTCGCCGTTGTACTTCGCATGGTTGACGCCGTAGACGAACATCGGCGTGTCGTCCTTCGACGGGGCCGAGAGCAGGACCTTCTTCGCGCCGGCGTCGAGGTGCTTCTGCGCGGTGGCCTTGTCGAGGAACAGGCCGGTGGATTCGATGACGATGTCGGCGCCGACTTCGTCCCACTTCAGGTTGGCCGGGTCGCGTTCCTGCGTCAGGCGGATCTTCTTGCCGTTCACGATGAGCGCGCCGCCCTCGACCTTCACGTCGCCCTTGAAGCGGCCGTGCACGGAGTCGTACTGCAGCATGTAGGCCAGGTAGTCCGGCTCCAGCAGGTCGTTGATCGCCACGATCTCGATGTCGTTGCCGAAGTTCTGCACGGCAGCGCGCAACACGTTGCGGCCGATGCGGCCGAAGCCGTTGATACCAACCTTGATCGCCATTTCGACTCCTGGGAGCTGGGGAAGGGTGCGGGCGCGGTGGCCCGCGTCCGGGAAAGCCCGGTATTTTAAAGGAACCCTCCCCGCCGGCCACCGTGATGCCCCGACTTCCGCACGCCCTCGCCCCGCTCGCCCTGTTCCTCGGGGCCCTGGTGGCCGCCCCCGACGCCCACGCCTGGAGCGCATTGGGGCACCGGATGGTGGGGGAATTGGCGCAGCGGCACGTGCAACCGGCCACCCAGGCGCAGATCGACGCGCTGCTGGCCGGCGAAGCGGACCCGACCCTGGCCGGCGTGGCCACGTGGGCCGACGACCTGCGCAACGCCAGCCCCGAGCGCTTCAAGGCGACCTCGCCCTGGCATTACATCAACACCAACAACGGCACCTGCGACTTCGACCTCGTACGCGATTGCCCGGACGGCAAGTGCGTCGTCGGCGCGATCGAGGCGCAGCGCAAGATCCTCGCCGACCGCACGCAACCCATCGAAGCGCGCCGCGAGGCGTTGAAGTTCATCGTCCACTTCGTGGGCGACGTGCACCAGCCGATGCACGCGAGCAACCACTCCGACAAGGGCGGCAACGACTACCAGATCAGCCTGTCGACCAAACTGGAACCCGAGGCCTACGCGAAGAAGAACTACGTCGACGGCGTGATGGGCACCAACCTGCATTCGATCTGGGACTACTACATCCTCGGCGAGGTGGGCGTGGACAAGAAGGGCCACCCCGGCCTCGGCCTGAAGGGCTACGCCGATCGCCTCGACGCCCTGCCCTGGCCGCCGGAAGACGGCGCCGTCAGCCCGCCGATGGCGTGGGCGAAGGAGTCCTGCCGCGCCGTCGATGGCCGTTCGCTGTATCCGAGCGGGCACAAACTCGACCAGTCGTATCTCGACACGATGCGGCCCTTCGCCGAACAACGCGTGCGTCAGGCCGCGTGGCGGCTGGCGAAGTTGCTGGACGACACACTCGGCACGCCCGCGCCCTGACTGATCGCAGGAGCCTGACCATGCGCCCCGATGTCGCGCCCTTCCACGACCCCGCCACCGGCACGTGGAGTTACGTGGTGTCGGATCCTGCGACGCGCGTTGCGGCGATCATCGACCCGGTGCTCGACTTCGACGCGAAGTCGGCGCGCACGACGCATGCGTCGACGCAGAAATTACTGGACCACGTGCAGGCCAACGCGCTCGACGTGCGCTGGCTGCTGGAGACGCATGCGCATGCCGACCATCTGTCGGATGCGCAGTGGTTGCTGGAACGGTTTCCGGGCGCGACGCTGGGGATCGGCAGCGGCATTGCGCAGACGCAGAAGAGTTTCGCGCCGGTGTTCGGGTTCGGGGCGGATGTGGCGGTGGATGGGTCGCAGTTCGGGCGGTTGTTCGATTCGGGCGATCGGTTTGCGCTTGGCGAAATTGAAGTCGACGTGATCGCCGCGCCTGGGCATACGGCGGATTGTGTTGCCTATCGCATCGGCGATGCGTTGTTCTGCGGCGATACCTTGTTCATGCCCGACGCCGGCACCGCACGCACGGATTTCCCGAACGCCGACGCCGCCACGTTGTACCGCACGATCCAGGCTTTCTACGCATTGCCCGACGACACGCGTGTCTTCGTCTGCCACGACTACGGCCCGAACGGACGCGCCGTCGCGGGCGAAACCACCATCGGCGCGCAGAAGCGCGAGAACGTGCATTTGCGTGCGGAGACCAGTGAAGCCGAGTACGTTGCGCTTCGGCAGGCGCGCGATGCGACGCTGCCGATGCCGGCGCTGATCCTGCAGTCGTTGCAGGTGAATTTGCGTGGGGGTGTGCTGCCCTCGCCTTCCGACAATGGCGTGCGGTATCTGCGCATTCCCCTCGACAGGATTTGACGGATGCGTTTCTTGTTTCGCGGCTTGATCGCCGGCTTCCTCGCGCTGGCGTGCATCGCACCCGCGTTCGCTGCCGAGCCATTGACGGTGTTCGCGGCGGCGAGCCTGAAGGAGTCGCTCGACGAGGCGGCGCATGCCTATGAGCTGAAGACGGGGCAAGCGGTGCGTGTGTCGTACGCGGCGAGTTCGGCGCTTGCGCGGCAGATCGAACAAGGCGCGCCGGCGGATGTGTTCGTGTCGGCGGACGTGGAGTGGATGGATTACTTGGCGAAGGCGAAGGCCATCGATTTGGCGACGCGGCGGAACTTGCTCGGCAACACGTTGGTGCTGGTGGCGCCTGCGGACGCAAAGACCGGGGCGATTGCGTTGCAGCCCGGCGTGGATCTCGCGAAAGCGCTCGGCAACGGTCGACTGGCCGTGGCGTTGGTCGACAGCGTGCCAGCCGGCAAGTACGCGAAGCAATCGCTGATCGCACTCGGTGCATGGGACGCGGTGAAGTCGCGCACGGCCGAAGCGGAGAACGTGCGGGCGGCATTGCTGCTCGTGGCGCGCGGTGAAGTGCCGCTCGGCATCGTGTACGGCAGCGATGCGAAGGCCGAGCCTAGGGTCAAGATCGTCGGGACGTTCCCAGACAGTTCGCATGCGCCGATCGTCTATCCCGTCGCGCGCGTCGCCGCGAGCTCGCATCCGAGCGCGCGCGCGTTCGTGCAATGGCTGCAGACGAAGGACGCGCGCGCGATCTTCCTGCGCCACGGTTTCCGGTCGCCCTGACCCGTGCACCTCACGCCCGCCGAAACCGCTGCGATCCTGCTCAGCCTGAAGGTGGCCGTGACAGCGGTGCTGTGCAGCCTGCCGTTCGGCATCGCGCTGGGTTGGGTGCTGGCGCGCAAGCGATTCCCGGGCAAGTTGTTGCTCGACACCGTGCTGGTGCTGCCGTTGGTGTTGCCACCGGTGGTGACGGGCTTCGTGTTGTTGATGGCCTTCGGTGCGCGCGGGCCCATCGGCATGTTCCTGCGCGAGACGTTCGGCATCGTGTTCGCGTTCCGCTGGACCGGCGCGGCGCTGGCGTGCGCGATCATGGGATTTCCATTGATGGTGCGCGCGATCCGGGTTGCGATCGAGACGGTGGATGCGCGTCTTGAACAGGCCGCATCGACGCTCGGTGCGGCACCGTGGCGCGTGTTCCTCACGGTGACGGTGCCGCTGGCGTGGCCGGGGATCGTTGCGGGCGCGGTGTTGGCGTTCGCGAAGGCATTGGGCGAGTTCGGCGCGACGATCACCTTCGTGTCCAGCATTCCGGGCGAGACGCAGACGCTGTCGTCGGCGATGTACGGGTTGATGCAAGTGCCTGGTGGCGAATCCGGCGTTTGGCGGTTGTGCCTGGTCGCAGTGGCGCTCTCCTTCGCCGCGGTGTTCTGTTCGGAATGGTTGGTGCAACGGCAACGGCGCGGGGCTTCGGAATGAGCGACGCCCCGATTTTTGCCATCGACGTCGACTTGGTGCGCGGTGCGTTCAAGCGCACGGTGCGCTTCGAGAGCAATCAGCGCGTGATCGCGCTGGTGGGGCGCTCGGGCGCGGGCAAGACGTCGCTGTTGCATGCGATCGCCGGCCTGGTGCGGCCGGCCCGGGGATACATCGCGATCGGTGGGCGCTGCCTGTTCGACGCCTCCACGCGCGTCGACGAACCCGCGCATCACCGGCGCATCGGCTACGTGTTCCAGGATGCGCGGTTGTTCCCGCATCTGGACGTGCGCGGGAACCTGCGTTACGGGGCGCCGCGCGGACGCGGCGATGAGCGCTTCGTGTTCGACCACATCGTCGAACTGCTCGGCATCGGCGACCTGCTCACGCGCAACATCGACGGCCTCTCCGGCGGCGAAGCGCAACGCGTGGCGATCGGGCGTGCGCTCCTCTCGCAACCGGAGTTGCTGCTACTCGACGAACCCTTGTCGATGCTCGACCCCGAGCGCAAGGCCGAGCTCCTGCCCTGGCTCCAGCGGCTGCGCGACGAAGTCGCGCTGCCGATGGTGTGGGTCAGTCATTCGCAGGAAGACACGGCACGGTTGGCGGATGCGGTGCAGCGATTGGAATGAGATGTGGATGTATTGATCGCCGTCCAGGTCACAATTGGAGGAACATCCCCCCGTCGGTGAAATTGACGCGTTGATCGGGTGCCTGAGTCGACGGCGACAGCCAGAAGTGGAGTACCCAGTTGCCGTTCATGGATTCGCTGGAGAGATCGACCTCGCCATAGTTCTCCTTGAACCCGGGTCCATCTCTGAAAGTGCCCGTCGCCAATACGACATACACAGTGCCGTCGGGGGCGGTCAGTTCAGCGTACGCATCGGCCATGAAATTCGTCTGTGGATTGTAGGACACGCCTACAAACGAGCGAACCTGTCCGTTGCCTGGTCGTCCCGAAACCATGAAGTTCCTTTGACACCTCAGGCCGGAGAAGGCGGGTTTTACTTGGAACGAGCACACACCGCCCTGCGAATTTGCATGCCGCTGCCCCTGCCCCACCGGCAGCGGCGTTCTCGCAATCGCAGTGGCCCCTTCGACACCACTGACAGTACGAGGGGTCACTTCGAAAGCCAGGAACTTTCCAGAAAGCGCTTCGGTTAACGCCAGGGTTGTCCCTGTGGCGCCCTCGATAGGCGTTTGGTTGACCAGTCCGGCCGCGTCGTCCGAGCGCAACCACCGGTACGAATGCACACCCTCGGGGTCATCCACCGGCCCGGAATAGTTCACGTGACCGATCACCGTCGCGCCGACGGTCAGATCGCCTGTGATGGCAGGTTGCGCAGCCGGTGGCGTCGCCATGACGACCTTCGCCGATGTGACAGCGAAGGACTCGACGCCCGTGGTTGGCGCCACCGTGCTCACCGGCACGATGCCGAACACCAGATATTTGTCCAGGTCAGCATCGGCCAGCTTGTACGTGGCGTTCGTCGCACCATCGATCGGCGTGCGCGGCTCCCCGGCGGCAGTGTCGGCGCGATACCAGCGGTACACGTGCGCGCCTGGCGGGTCGTTTTCGGCATCCGCGTAGCCCGGGTTGCCGGTCAACTGGACGCCCACCTTCGGCGCGCCGGTGATCGTCGGGGTCGCGGTCGGTTCGGTATTGGCCGTCACCGCAACGTCCGTGCTGCCCGTTCCGCTGGCAGGGTCGGTGATTGCGGAGTCGGTCGTCGCAATCGCTTCGACCGAAAGCGTTTCGGAGAGGTCGGCTTGGACCACGGTGTAGGTATTGGTGTTCGCGATTTCGACGCCACCGCGAAGCCATCGGTAACTGGTCGCGGTGATCGTGTCGTCATCCGGGTCGGTCGCCGTCGCGGTCGCGCGCAGCGCGTTGCCGACGAGGGCGTCTTCGCCAGGCCGCGTCAGGTTCTCGACGGCCACCGTGACCACCGGCGCGCGGCCGATGACCGTTGCGGTGATCGCTTCCACCTGCGTGGCCAGCAGCGCGGGCACCGATTGCGCGGAGGCGACCGAGAGCAGCGTGACGATGAGGCAGGCCGCGAGCAGCGTGCGAAGCAGTTGGGACTGACGTGGCGAGGCGGTCATGCGAGGAACCTTTTTTCGAAGTGTGTGCGCGCTGTTTGCGTACCGCGATTGCACCTTCGTGCAAATTGCGTGCGGGCCCGCACGTGCGGGCCCGCATTCCTACATTTACTGATTACGGCTGGCTGCCGACGACCTTGATCTTCTTCTTCTGGGTGTCCTTGGTCGGCGTGTACGTCGACGCCGTTGCGCCGGCGATGTTCGTGTACGTGCCGGACCCCACGGCCGTCTCGATCTGCCACTGGTACGTGATGTTGGCGATACACGTTTGGGCACAGGTGGGGACCGCCGTGAGCGTGGTGCCCACGACCGGATTGCCGGTCGGCGTGACCGCGATGGACAGCAGCGCACTCGGCGCAGCCGGCTTGATCTCGCCGTTGTCGCCCGGGTCGGTCGTGCCGCCGCCGCTGCCGTCGGCGCCGATGTCGCTGGCGAGCGTCAGCACGCCCTGGTGGGGATCGGTGATCGCCGAATCCGTGAACGGCACCAGCTTGTAGGTGATGGTCTTGCCCAAATCCGCGGCGGCCACGGTGTACGTCAGGCTCGGCGTGCCGACGTTGACGCCATCGACAGTCCACTGGACGGTGGCGTCGGTGGCGGTCTGATCGATGTCGTCGTTGTCGGCGTCGGTCACGTCGAAGTCGGCGGTCAGCACGTCGCCGACGAGCACCTGGCCCCCCGCGCCCGACGGTGTCACGTCGATGATGGCCCTCGAGACGACCGGCGCGCGGCCCTTGACGGTCGCGGTTTCCGGCGAAGACACGACGGTCTGCGCGTAGGCAAGACCCGACAACGCCAGGCCGAGGAAAGTCGCCAGGAGCGACCTGCGCAGCGTGTTGTTGGATTTGTAGCGTTGCATCTGGGGGATCTCCGGTTGATTTTGCGGGCGTTGCACTAGGAGCCGCGGTCGGCGATGCGACCGCAGGAAGGCATCAGGGCTGGGTCACGAACACGCGGATGCGACGCTTCTGGTCGCCGCCTTGCACGGTGTACGTCGTGGCAGTGGCACCGGCGATGTCGACGTAGGCGCCCGAACCGATCGCGCTTTCGATCTGCCACTGGTACTGCAGCGTGGGAGGGCACGTGCCGCTGCCGTTGCACGTCACCACCGCGTTGAGCACCGAGCCCACCAACGGCGGATCGTTCAGCGCAGCGCCGTTGAACTGCACCTGCACGCTCACCGGCGTGCTGCCGCCGTTGGGGTCGTTGGGATCCAGCGGGTCCGTGCCGTTGTCGATTTCGGTCTTGTCGTCCAGCCCGTCGCCATCGGTGTCGGGGTTGTTCGGGTCGGTGCCGTGCGTCTCTTCTTCGTCGTTGGTGAGGCCGTCGCCGTCGGGGTCGATATCGATGACGTCGATGATGAAGCGCTTGTGCGCGGCCCGGCCGCGCGTGTCGGTGACCGTGACGACGACTTCGAACCGGTTGTCCTCCACCAGCTGTGCGGAGGTGAACTGGGTGGCATCCAGGCGCAGCTCGTTGCCGACCAGCGTGAACAGGCCCGCGTCCGCGCCGGCGATGGTGAAGGAATACGGATCGCGCGCGCCTTCGACCACCAAGGCGTAGGTGTAGACGGCATCCGAATTGATGGTCGCGTTGACGACGATCGGGCCGGCCAACGTGAGCGCCACGACCTTCTCGCGCACTTCGGTGACGATGCGGTTTTCGCGCTCGACGAAGTCGGTGGCGCGCTGGCGGATGTCGTTGCGCTGCGCGACGTTCTTGCGCGCGGTCTGCTCCGACAGTGGCACGCCGAGCTGGTACCTGAAGTTCAACATCACCTTGGTGTCGCTGGTGCCGGTGCCCATCGCCTTGTCGTGTTCGACGGCAATGCCGAACAGCGGCACGGGCGAATAACCCAGGCGCGTGGTGAACACGAACGGATTGCTGAAAAGCTGGCCGCTGCCGAACACGTCGACCTGGTCGCCGTGCCAGCGCGTGCCCTTCAGCGTGAGGTCCAGGCCCGGCGCCTTCGACGGGCTCCACGCCACGCCGAGGTCGTAACCGCTTGCGGCGCGTTCTTCGAAGTCGGGTTTCTTCTTGAGCGTCTGCCACTCATCCGAGGCCGGGGTGTAGGCATTGGCGAACACGCGCGTGGATTTGGTCGCGACCTCGGCGCCGACGCCGATGCGGTGCGCGCTGTTGTCGAAGTCGTGGTCGTAGAAGATGTTGGCGCCGATCAGCCACGCGTCTTCGGGCGCGATCCAGCGGTACACCAGGCCGGCATTCGCCGTGGCGCGGTCGTCTTCATCGTGCGCCCCCAGCTGCGCGAGCAGGTAATGGCGCTTGCCTTCCCCGCCGATGATCTGGCCGATGGTGCGAATGTTGAAATCGATGTCCTGCGTGTCGAGCGTGATCCCGCCTTCGAGGCGCTGCAGGAACGGGTTGGAGGACTGCTGCAATGCGCCGATGCCGGTGGACAACGCGGCATTGGCCGCATCGTTCCTGAATTGGTCGCCCGCGCCGGTACTGGTGGTGCTGGTGTTGTTTTGCGCCGTCTTCGCGGCGGCTTGCGCGGCGCCCAGGAGCTTGCCGGCCATCGCGTCGGTGGCGGCCTTGGCGTGGTTCGGGCCCTGCGCCGCGCCACCGATGTCGGGCAGCTTGTCCTGCGCCTTCTTCGTGTTGTCGCGTGCGTTGCCTTCGACCGACGCCGCGTTGGCGGCCGGAACGACGGGCTTCTTTTTCTTGTCTTCTTCCGCGAACGCGGCAGGCGCGCCAACGAAGAATCCGAGTGTCATGGCGATCGCTTTCGCCAACAAATTTGTGCGGTGCTGCGTGGTCATGGAGGCGTCCCCTACGACGTTCCACAAAGAGGGGCGCATTGTTCCGGCGACGTTCCCGGCCCGGCAGTGGCCGTTTTCCGCTCGAGGGGGAAGAAATGACTGCTAGAGGTGTGCGAATTCATGTCGGCAAGGGAAACGCATAACGCCACACAGGCGCTATGGACACTTCGGGCAACGAAATGCCGCACTGGACTTTTCAGGACGCGTTCCGTCCGCGCGGCCGAACGCCCACGCGACGGGCTTGATCGCCCAATAAAAAAGGCCCGCGAATGCGGGCCTTTTTTTAATTCGACGCGTGGGCTGGGACTTACGCGAGCGCCTTGGCGACCTGCACCACGTTTTCGACCGTGAATCCGAAGTGCGGGAACAACTTCTCCGCCGGCGCGCTCGCGCCGAAGCGGTCGATGCCGATCACCGCGCCGTCGAGGCCGACGTACTTGCGCCAGAAGTCGGACACGCCGGCTTCGATCGCCACCCGGCGGCGGCACGCGTTGGGCAGGACGGATTCGCGATAGCTCGCGTCCTGGCGGTCGAACACGTCCGTGCTCGGCATCGACACCACGCGCACGCCCTCGCCCAGCTGCGCGGCGGCCTGCATCGCGAGGTCCACTTCCGATCCGGTGGCGATGAGGATCAGCTGCGGCGCGCCGACGCTGTCGCGCAGGATGTAACCACCGCGGCGGATGTCGGCGACCTGCTGCGCGGTGCGCGGCTGATGCGCGAGGTTCTGGCGCGTGAACACCAGGCACGACGGACCGTCGTGTTGTTCGATTGCCGCACGCCAGGCCACCGCGGATTCGACGGCGTCGCACGGGCGCCACACGTCGTTGCCGGGGATGTAGCGCAGAGAGGCGACGTGCTCGATCGGCTGGTGCGTCGGGCCGTCTTCGCCCAGGCCGATCGAATCGTGCGTGTACACGTGGATCGCGTGCGCGCCCATCAGCGCGCTCATGCGCACGGCGTTGCGCGCGTAGTCGCTGAAGACCAGGAACGTCGCGTCGTACGGGATGAAGCACTCGTGCAGGCCGAGGCCGTTGCTGATCGCGGTCATCGCGAATTCGCGCACGCCGAAGTAGATGTAATTCGCGTTGGCATCGTCGGAGGTGACCGACTTGCTGCCCTTCCACAACGTCAGGTTGGAATGCGCCAGGTCCGCCGAACCGCCGATCAGTTCCGGCAGCAGCGGGCCGTAGGCTTCCAGCGCCATCTGCGAGGCCTTGCGCGAGGCCACGACGGGGCCGTCGGCCTGCAGCTTCGCGATGTATGCATCGGCGGCGGCGGCCCAGTTTTTCGGCAGTTCGTTGCGCGCGCGGCGCACGAGCTCGTCGGCGAGTTGCGGATGCTGCGCTGCGTACTTGTCGAACAGCGTGTTCCACTGGTCTTCGCGCACCAGGCCTGCGTTGCCGGCGCGCCAGCCGTCGCGGATCTCCTGCGGAATGTCGAAGGCGTCGTGCGGCCAGTTCAGCGCGTTGCGCGTGGCGACGATTTCGTCCTTGCCCAGCGGCGCGCCGTGCGAGGACTCCTTGCCCGCCTTGCCCGGCGAACCGAAGCCGATGGTCGTGCGCGCGCAGATCAGCGTGGGCTTGTCGCTCGAGGCGAGGGCCGCGTCGACCGCGCGCTTGATCGAATCGGCGTCATGCCCGTCGACGCCACGGATCACGTTCCAGCCGTAGGCCTCGAAGCGCTTGCCCGTGTCGTCGGTGAACCAGCCCTGCGTGTCGCCGTCGATGGAGATGTGGTTGTCGTCCCAGATGGCGATCAGCTTGTTGAGGCCCCACGTGCCGGCCAGCGATGCGGCTTCGTGCGAGATGCCTTCCATCAGGCAACCGTCGCCCATGAACACCCAGGTGTGGTGATCGACGACTTCGAACTCGGGGCGGTTGAAGCGCTGCGCGAGCAGCTTTTCGGCGAGCGCCATGCCGACGGCGTTGGCGAAGCCCTGGCCGAGCGGACCGGTGGTGGTTTCCACGCCCGGCGTCATGAAGTTTTCCGGATGGCCCGGCGTCTTCGATTCGAGCTGGCGGAAATTCTTCAGGTCGTCGATCGACAGGTCGTAACCCGACAGGTGCAGCAGCGCGTACTGGAGCATCGAGCCGTGGCCGTTCGACAACACGAAGCGGTCGCGGTTGAACCACGACGGGTTGTTCGGGTTGTGGCGGTAGTAGTCGTTCCAGACGACTTCGGCAATGTCCGCCATGCCCATCGGCATGCCCGGATGGCCGGACTTCGCGGCCTCGACCGCATCGATGGCGAGGAATCGGATGGCGTTGGCGAGGTCGCGGCGGCTGGGCGTCGGCATGTCGGGGGGCGTGGGCAGGCGGGCGGACCCGGATTGTCCCATGCCGGGGGCTACGGCGTGGCGGCCGTATCCCCTGCGCCGAGCTCGGGCTCGCCTGCCGCCACCAGTGTCGCGAGCGTGAGGTCGCCGGTGACGTTGAGGGTGGTGCGGCACATGTCGAGGAAGTGGTTGACGCCCAGGATCATGCCGATGCCGACCGGGTCGACGCCCACCATCGCGCAGATCAGGGCCACCACCGGAAGCGAGCCCGAGGGCACGCCGGCCGTGCCGATGCCGCCCAGGATGCAGACCAGCATCACCATCGCCTGCTGGCCCAGGCTCAGGTCCACGCCGAAGAACTGCGCGAGGAACAGCACGGTCACGCCTTCGAACAAGGCCGTGCCGTTCTGGTTGGCGGTGGCGCCGACGGTGAGCACGAAGCGCGCGATGCGGCGCGGCAGCCCGAGTTCTTCCTCGGCCACGCGCAACGCGGTGGGCAGCGTTGCGTTGCTGGAGGCCGTCGAGAAGGCCATCACCATCGCTTCCTGCGCGCCCTTGAAGAACTTCACGGGCGACTTGCCGGCGAGCTTCAGCGCGACCGAATAGCTGACGAACTGGTGCAGCGCGAGCGCGAGCACCACGACGCCGACATACGCCCCCAGGCGGATGAGCAGGTCGAAGCCGAACAGCGAAGCCAGGTTGAACATGAAGCAGAACACCGCGATCGGCGCCAGGCGGATGACGAGCCCGATCAGCGTCATCGAGATTTCGAGCAGGCCCTCGATCCCGCGCTTGAGCACCTGCGTCTGCGGCGTGTCGGTCAGCACCAGGCCGATGCCGAACATCACCGCGAAGAACATCAGCGAGAGGATCGTGCCGTTGCTCGAGGCCGCCGCGATGACGTTGTCGGGCACGATGGACACGAGCATGTCGATACCGCGCGGTTGTTCGCCGACGCTGGCGACGATTTCCTTCGCGCGGTCCGCGTTGTCGGCCAGCAACTGCTGCGCGAGCGCAGGATCGACGCCCGCGCCCGGCTGCAGCCAGTTCACGAGCACCAGCCCGATTAGCACCGCGACCGCCGACAACAACACGGTGTAGAACAACGTCTTCCACCCGATGCGGCCGAGCGCGCGCACGTCGCCCATCTCCGCGATGCCGACCACCAGCGCCGAGAACAGCAGGGGGACGATCAGCATGAAGATCAGGCTGAGGAAGATCTTCGAGAACGGCGTGGTGACGTAGGTCGTGAAGGCTTGCACCCACGCGGCCTCGTGCACCCCGGTGGCGTGCACCGCCAGGCCCGCGAGGATGCCCGCGATGAACCCGATGGCGATCTTCGTGTGCAGCGGGAGGCGCTTGCGCGCGGTGGGCGTGGCCATGCGGAGTGTCCTGGGCCGCGGACCGCCCGCGGAGCGAGCGCGACTGTAACGCGCGGCTCAGGCCGGCGGATAGAGCGGCGGCAGCGGATCGTGGCCGCGCGCGGGACGCTCGGCCGCAATCGTGCGCACGCCCCGGGCGAATGCGCGGCGCAGGCCTTCACGTGCGGCGCGCGGGTCGCCGCCGGCCCAGCGCGCGCGTTGCAGGGCGTCGAGGGCGTCGCGTTGATCGGTGTCGGCGACGCGCGTGCGGAGGGCATCGATGTCGGCGGCGGGCGGATCGACGCTCGCGCACAAGGTTTCGGCGATGTCGCCGAGATCGCCATCGGCCAGTGCACGCCTGAGGTCGGGGCGCGGCGTCTTGCCCACCGGCGCGGGCGAATCGGCGTTCGTGGTGCGCGGCGGATGGCGCCCGAGGAACCACATCAGCGTGAACAACCACAACAGCGCGAACGCGGCCGCCGCGGCGGCCCACGGCAACACGCGGCCCTGGATGCCGGGGATCGAAATGCGGCCATCGCCGGTGTCGTTCGTCGCGACCGGATCCGCCGGGGCATCCGGCGCGACGTTTCCGTTCGCACCCGTCCCCGGCGCCACCTGCAATTCGATCGGCGGCAACGTGGCGGTGCGCGCGACGCCCGCGCGGACATCCCACCATTCGATGCGCGGCGGGTCGATGCGCAACGCGCCGGCGCGCGTGGGCACGATCGAGAACGTGCGCGACAACGTCGTGCGCGGGCGCCCTTCTGCAAAGGATTCGTCCGACTGCAGTGTCGCGGGGAAGACCTGCGCGGCGCCGTTCGATGCGAGGGCAAGCTCCGGCAACTGCGCGGCGACGGCGCCGTCGGCGATCGCTTCGATCTGCACGGTCGCCGATTCGCCCGCGCGCGCACCGTGCGGCAGGGCGACGTAACGCAGGCGCAGGTCGGTCAGCGGGAGCCAGGGTTGCGGCGCGCTCGCGGGAATCGCGCGCACCTCGATCACGCGATCCGGCGCGTCGGCCGCGAGAGGACGACGCCCATCGCCCAGCAAATCATCGAAGAACCCGCCGACGCCCTGCCCGCGAAAGCGCGCGCCGGGCAACACGATGCGCCCGCTGCGTTCGCCGATAACCAGGTAGCGGCGTTCGATCACGTTGTAACGGCGCCCGCCGGTTTCCTGCGAGAACTGCAGGTCCTGGCCGACCTTGCGCAGCGTCGCGCCTTCGGGTTGCGCCTGGTCGAGCTGGCCCGATACGAGCGGCACCGCGGTATACAGCCGCACTTTCAGTCCGACCGCCTGTTGCACCCACGGGTCGCCGTCGTCGAGTTCGGATTCGATGAAGGCCGCATCGCCCGCCTTCGCCGGCACGCGGCTCATCGGCGCGACGGTGAGCGACAACGGCGGCGTGGTCTGGTTGCCGATGCGCACCGACGGAATCGTGATCACGCCTTCGCGGCGCGGTTGCAGCACCACCGAATATTGCGCGCTCACGGTGATGCGGCCGTTTTCAGCGCGTGCACTGCGCGCACTGGAGTGGCCGCTGAGGATGAAGTCGCGTTCGAGCGGCGCGTAGTCGGGGCCGCCTTGCGCCGAATCGGTCGAGATGTTGAGCGTCGTGGTTTCGCCGGCCTCGATGCGATCGCGATCCAGCCACGCGCGCACCTGCGCGTGCGCCGCGGGCGCGATCAGCGCGAACAACACGAGCAAGGCGATGGCGCATCGGCGCATCATTCGCCACCTTCCAGTTGGCGGCGTTCGTATTCCAGGCGGAACTTGGCGCGCAGCAGGCCGCCCGGATCGTCGGGGACGCGGCGCAGCCAGGCGTCGTTGGCCAAGCGCCGTTCGCGTTCCTGCGGCGTTTCCGCGCGCGCCTGCGCCTGGCCTGGCGTCTGCTTGTCCTGCCTGCCTTGCGCGAGGGCGCGCTGCATGCGTTCGCGCTGTGCCGCGTCGGCCGCTTGTTGCGCTTGCGCCTCCTTCGGCGTCTGCGGCTTCGCGTTGGCCTGCGCCTGTTGCGGCGATGGGCCAGGTTGCGGCGCGGGCTGCTTCTGTTGTCCCGGACGCGGCTGTTGCGACGGCGATTGTCCGGCTTGCTGCTGCGATTGCGGTTGCGACTGGCCGGTTTGTTGCTGCTGGCCGTCCTGCTTGCCCTGCGCGCGCGGATCGTTGCGCTTCGAATCTCCCGACGGCGGCTTGCGTTTCATCGCCGCGGCCACCGCCTTGCGATTGGCGATGGCGTCTTCCATGTTCGGTTGCGCGCGCAGCGCGCGGTCGTAGGCGGCGATCGCGTCCTCGTAGCGCCCTTGCTTCGCCAGCGCATTGCCGAGGTTGTAATGCGCGTCGGCATTCGGGATGCCGTCGTACGCGCTCGCGGCGGCGTCGAACTTGCCCGCGCGATACGCGGTGTCGCCCTGCCCCATCCGCTGCGCGGCCACCTGGTCGGCGCGTCGCCACAAGGTGCCCTGCGGCGCGGACTGCGCATGCACGAATCCCATGGGCAAGCACAACACGACGAGCACCGCGGCGACACCGGCACCGCGGCGGAACGCGAACACCGCGATCAACATCAACGGCGGAATCAACCAATAGCCCGCGTCTTCCCAACTGCGGCCCGCGCGGCCTTGCGTCGACGTCGCACCCGCTGCCTGCGCGCTGAGCACGCCGAGCGCGCGCAGGTCGGCATCGTCGACCGACAGCGTCGCGTAGCGCCCGCCGCCCGCGCTCGCGAGCGACTGCAACGACGCTGGATCGAGCGACACCCGCGAGATACCGCCGCCGACTTGCTGCACGACCGTTCCCGCTTCCGTGCCGAGGCCGAGCACCGATACGCGCATGCCTTGCCTGGCGGCCTGCATGGCCGCTGCGTTGGCCGCCGCGTCGCCGTGGTCGGTGAGCACGAGGATGTCGCCGTGGTCGAATCCGGCCTGGCGCATGAGATCCACCGCCCGCGAGATCGCGCGATCCGGCCGGTGCCCGTCGATGGGCATGACGTCGGGCGCGAGCGAATCGAGGAACAAAGCGACGTTCGCGGCGTCGTCGGTGAGCGGCGCGACGGCATACGCATCGTCGGCGAATGCGAGCAGGCCCACCTGCCCGCCCGCGCGTTCGCGCAGCAGCGTCGCGAGTTTCGCGCGCGCCTGCAGCAGGCGCGACGGCGGCAGGTCCGCGGCGAGCGACGCGCTCGACAGATCGAGCGCGACCACCAACGGCGTGCGGCTCTGCCACGCCGGTTGCGCGACCTGTTTCCATGCCGGGCCCGCGAGCGCGAGGATGGCGAGCGCACACGCGAGCAGGACCGCGATGAGCGTGCCGCGTGTCCTGACGTTGGATGCCGGTTCGAGCAGATGCGGTAACAGGTGCGCATCGACCGACGCGCGCCAGACGTTCTCGCGACGTGCGCGTTGCCACCACAACCAAGCGATCAACGGCAGCGCCAGCATTGCCCACAACCAGGCCGGGCGCAGGAAATGCAGCGCGTCGATGCCGCTCATGCGCGCCTCCGCAGCGGCACCGCGCCGAGTGCGGCCAGGCCGAGCGCGATCGCCAGCGGCAGCGGGTAGCGTTCGATGCGCGGTCGTACCGCTTGTCCCGGGCGACGGATCGGTTCGAGGCGATCGATCTCCGCGTAGATGCCGGCGAGCGATTCGGTGTCGCGTGCGCGGAAGAAGTTGCCGCCCGTGCGGCGTGCGATGTCCCTCAGGCCCGCTTCGTCGATTTCCGTCTGGCCCGCGCCGGGCAGGCGGAAACCGAACAAGGTCACGCCGCCCTCGCCGCCAAAGGCGATCGTGTGCACGCGCACCTTCGCATCGCGGGCGAGCTCGGCGGCCTTCGCCGGATCGAGCACGCCCGCCGTGTTCACGCCATCGGTCAACAGCACGACGACGCGTTGGTCCGAGGGCTGCGATTGCAGACGCTTCACCGCCAGGGCGAGTGCGTCGCCGAGCGCCGTTTCGCGGCCGGCCAGGCCGACGACGCTGTCCTGCAATTGCTGACGCACCGTGGTGAGGTCGAGCGTGAGCGGCGTCAGCGTGTACGCGCGCTGGCCGAACACGAGCAGGCCGACGCGGTCGCCGCCGCGGCGATCGAGGAAATCCGCGAGCACGGCCTTCGCGGCCGTCAATCGGTCGACGATGTTGCCGCCCAGCTCCATGTCCTCTTCGCTCATGCTGCCGGACAGATCCACGGCGAGCATCAGGTCGCGGCCGACCTGCGGCGGTGCGATGGGCGGGCCGAGTTCCTGCGGCCGCGCGCACGCGATGCACAACGCGATCCACGCCAGCCACGCGAGCACGCCGGCGCCGCGGCCGCGCAGCGCATGCCCGTTGCCGGCTTGCGCGACCTTGTCGATGTGCGCGCCGTACGGCACGCGTAACGCCGCGGAGGCCGAACGCCTGCGCGGCAGCAGCCAACGCACCAGCAGCGGGAGCGGAATGGCGAGCAACGCGTACGGCCACGCGAGCGTCGACAACCAGGCGTCGAAGGCGTTCACCGCATCCACTCCAGGTAGCGGCGGCGCGCGCGTTCGCGCAGGCCGGCGACGGCGGCGGCTTCCACGTCGCGACGGAACGCGCCTTCGATCAGCACGGTGCCTGCCTCGCCGGCGAAAAGCGGTTCGCGTGCGCCGGCGTCGAGATGCGCGCGCCAGCGGTCGCCATCGAAGCGGTCGGCGTCGGGATGCGTGCGGCGCGCGGCGCGGCGCAGGAGTTCGGACATCGCGGCGACCTGGGCCGCCGGTGAGTCGGCACGCGCCAGTGTTTCATCGAAGACGCGCGCCACCGCGCGGCGATGCGCACGCCGGCGATGCGCGAAGAACGCGATCACCGCGATGGTCATGACGAGCACCGCGAGCACCATCCACCATCCCGGCGCGAGCGGCCACCACGGCGCCGCGGGTGCGGCGTGGATGTCGCGCAACACGAGGTCCGGCGGCGCACGCATCTCAGGCCACGCTCGCCTGCGGACGGCCCCATGCGCCGAGCCATGCATCGCTCGGTGCGTCCGTCGAAAGCACGTGCACGCGCACGCCGCGCGCGGGCAGCGCCTGCATCGCCGCCTCGACCGGCGCGATGAATTCGCGACGCCAACGCTGGCGTTGCGGCGCACTCGCCAGATCCAGTTCGACGCGATGCGCCTGCGTCGCGAACGGGAGCGCGGCCTTCGGCGGATCGCGTTCGAGCGGGTCGACGAGCAACAGCACCGTGGTGTCGTGGTGCAGGGCGAATGCAGGCCAGCGATGCGGTTCGATCGCGGCGATGCTCGCCGGGTCGGCGAGGATCAGCAGGCGCGAGCCGGGGCGCAGCACGCGCTGCGCCTGATCGAGCGCGATGCCCAGGCCGGCGTCGTTGTCGGGCGGCGAGGCGTACCAGCGCACCAGGGCATCGAGCACGCGTAGTGCACCGCGCGCACCACCGGCCGGGGGAATCGGCGCTTCGCGATGGCTGCCGCGCAACGCGGCGATGCGGTCGCCGTCGCGCAGCGCGGCCCATGCGGCGATTGCGCCGGCGCGCGCGGCCTGCACCGATTTGA
>NZ_JRKJ01000002.1 GCF_000770795.1 Lysobacter dokdonensis DS-58
GCGCCGGCGCCGGCGCCGGCGCATAGGCCATCGCGCGCTGCTCGGACGCAGCAGCTGCCGCGACCTCGCGACGCGAGACCGCATCGCGCGCCTGGTCCTCTTCTCCCGCCGCGATCTTCGCGCGCGCCGGCAGATCCTTCGGGAACTTGCGCTCCCACCAGGCGATGCGCTGGACGAATTTGTCCGCAACGCTGTCGATGCGTTCGGTGCGATGGCGAGTATCGATGTCCGTGTGCATCTTGCGCAGTTCGGCGACTTCCGCGCGCAAGGCCGGCGGCGGCGGAATGTCGTAGGTCACGTAGTCGTCGACGTTCTCGAGCACGAGCAACGACGTCCCCGGCGTCACGATGCCGAATTCCTGCCCGATCCGTGCAATCCGTGCGGCATTGCGTTCCGGATCGGCGGACAACGCGCGGACCTTCCAGCCGGCCCACAACGCGGCGATCTGCGGATGCGAGGAGCCATCGATCGGCATGTCGACGCGCACGACCTTGCGGCCGCCGGCCCCCTCGACGGTGACGTCGACATACGCGCCCGGCTGCGTCGCGCGACCCGCGACACGGAGGATGAAGTCGTCGACGAAACGCCCTGGCACTTCGAGGTCCGTCACACCATGCGGCGCGAGACCGACGATGCGCGGTGCTTCATCGAACAAGCCCTTTCCGCTCGCGTCGACGAGCCGCCCGTTGCGCTGCTGCGCGAGCACGGCCAATCGCGTCGGGTCGCCGCCGACCGGCGTGGTGGAAATCGCGTACAGACGCTGGTTCGCTTCCAGGCGCGGCACTTCGGTCTCGCCGTAGTTGCGCTGGCCGTCGCTGACAAGCAGGTATTCGTCGATATCGGCGGTCGGAATCCAGTCGGCCAGATCGGTCGCGCCGTCTTCCACCGTGGCGTCGAGCTTCTTGCGCAACGCGTGCCACTGGCCGTTCCGGATCTCGAACGTGCCGCCGTCTTCGCCCACGTCGCGCAGGATGCGCAACGTCACGCGGCCCTCGCCCATCGCGGCGAAATAGCGATCGAGCAGCGCGTAGGTCTGCGCGCGGTCGCGCGTGCGCTCCGACGCCGAGGCATCCCACAGCAAGCCGATGCGCTTGGGCACGACGCGCGGCTTGAGGATCGGCTTGCCGATCGGCACTTCGCCCAGGACGTAGACATCGCCGTTGTCGCGGCGTGCGGCGTACGCGGCACTGTTCGACTGCCTGCGTTCGACGGTTTCGTCGATCACCAATCGCACGCGGCGCGTGCCGTTCGCCGGGATCGGATACACGCGCACGCGGAAATTGTTGCCGGCGGTCTGTTCCAGCAGCCCCGGGTCCACGCCACGGCGTTCGATGGATTCGAACACCTGGCGTCCCTTGTCCTTCGGCACGGGCACCGCCTCGCGCATCTCGCCCCCGATATCCAGCGCGAAGCCGGAGATCTGCTGGCCCGCTGCGAGCGGGAATTCCAGCGTGCCTTCGAGCAGGCGTGCGTTCGGGTTGCGCAGTTCGAACGTCAGCGTCCTCCGCGACAGCCGGCCTGCGACGTCGACCTTCGCTTCGACGCGGCGCACCTGGATCGGTTGCAATCCCTGCGCATCGCCACCGATGCGCACGAGCGGCGCGGTGACGTTCTGTGCCTGCGAGACGGGCGACGAAAAGCCGAGAACGAACGTGATCGCGCATGCGATCGCCGCGAGGGTGGTGCGCTGCATCGATGTCCCCTGTGCGAGCCGTGGTTGGTCCCTCGAACGCGCGGCTGGCGCGAACGGGGTCAGGCGTCGGCCGAGTATTCCACGATCAACTGGATCGCGTCGCCGCCGCGGTAGTCGTCCACCGCCAGGCGATAGGCCAGGTGCACGCGCGGCGGCGGCGGATGGCCGGTCCATCCGTTGAAGTGGATGGCGTCGAGGGGCGCGGGGCGCCCGGGAAGCCGCAGGGACAACTTCAGGTGCCGCATGCCGACGACGCGATGCCCCACGACGTCGAACACGCCGTCGAACAGCGGCTCGGGGAATGCCTGGCCCCAGGGACCGCCATCGCGCAGGCATTCGGCGCTCGCGCGGTCGAACTCGTGTGCTTCAAGCGCGCCATCGCTGACCACTTCGGCCTGCAGCAACGCCGGATCGAGCACGCCCTCGACGTGCACGCGCAGCGCATTGGCGAAGGCATCGAGCGCACCATGCGACAGGCTCAGGCCCGCGGCCATCGCGTGCCCGCCGAAGCGCGGGATCATGCCCGGCAGCGCGGTATCGACCGCCGCGAGCGCGTCGCGAATGTGCAATCCGGGAATCGAGCGTGCCGAGCCGCGCAAGGCTTCACTACCCGGTTCGGCCGGCGCAAAGGCCACGACGGGCCGATGCACGCGATCCTTCATGCGCGACGCGACCAGCCCGACGACGCCCGGATGCCAGGCCGGATCGAACAGGCACAACACCGGCGGCATGTCGCCGTCGAGCGCGACGCGTGCCAGCGCGGCTTCCGCCTCGTCCGTCATTTGTTGCTGTACGCCCTTGCGCTCAGCGTTGATTTCGCCGAGCACCCCGGCGAGATGCCGCGCGTGGGCCAGATCATCGGAGAGCAGGCACTCGATGCCGAGTGCCATGTCTTCGAGGCGGCCGGCGGCATTGATGCGGGGCGCGAGCCCGTAGCCGATGTCGGCGGCGGTGAGCGTGCGCACGTCGCGCCCGCTGCCCTCGATCAACGCCTGCAGTCCCGCGCAGCCCTGCCCCGCGCGCAGCCGACGCAAACCGGCGCCGGCGAGCGCGCGGTTGTTCGCGTCGAGCGGAACCAGGTCGGCGATCGTGCCGACCGCGACGAGGTCGAGCAGCGTCGTCAGATCCGCGTCGCCGGGCAATCCTTCGGCACGCAGGCGCGCACGCAACGCCAGCAACACGTAGAACATGACACCGACGCCCGCGAGCGCCTTGCTCGGGAAGCCGTCGCCGCGCACGTTGGGATCGACGATCGCATTCGCGTCGGGCAGCGTCTGCCCGGGCAAGTGATGGTCGGTGACGAGCACCTGCCAGCCGCGCGCGCGTGCAGCGGCGACACCGGCATGGCATGCGATGCCGTGGTCGACCGTGACGAGCAACTCCGGCTGCAACGCGGCGAGATCGTCGATGAGCCCGGGCGACAGCCCGTAGCCGTGCACCGCGCGATTGGGCACCGCATGCGACACGCGCTTCGCGCCGAGCATCCGCAACCCGCGCACGCCGACCGCGCACGCGGTCGCACCGTCGCAATCGAAATCGCCGACCACGACGATGTGCTTGTCCTGGACGATCGCATCGCGCAGCAAGGCGGTTGCCGCGTCCATCCCGCCCATCGTGTCGGGCGCATGCAGGCGCGCGAGCTTCGGACGCGCAGTCTCGAAATCCGCCGCGCCCCGCGTGGCGTACAAGCGGCGCAACAGCATCGGGACTTGGTCGGGCCATTCACCCGAGGGAACGACGACGGGGCGGCGCACGATGCGGCGCATGAGCGTCATGCGTCGAACGCCTTGAGCGGTTTGCGCCAGAAGCGCCAGCGGTGGTTTGGCAGCAGCGTGAAGCGCGCGCCGTCGTCGTGGTCGAGGTGGATCGCGGTCAACGCACCGCTGCGCAGTTGGGCCATCGCCGGCTCCAGCCACTTCGTTTCGAACGCGCGCAGGTCGCGCAGCGGACGCAGGTCGATCAAACCCGCGCCGTCGAAGTTTGCAGGCACATCGCCGCCATCGACCTTCGCCGCCTTCGTCAACGCCCGCAACGTCACTTCATTCGAATGCACGCGCGCGTGCGACGTCGTCACGTGATCCGGCACCACGCCACCACCCCAGAACCATAACGAATTCACGGGCGGCTTGCCTTCCGCCTGCCGCTGGGCATTCAACGGATGCTGATGCAGCGCGACCTGCGCCTCGCTCAACAAGGCACGCCAGCGACGGCCTTCCGGTCCTTCCGGCAAATGATCGAACAGGTCGGCGCCGAGGGCTTCCTCGGGCGAGGCCATCGACGGCAGTTTCGCTTCGCGCGGCAAACGCAGGTACCAACGCGCGGGACGCGGCGCGTCGATCGGCATTCCCGAATCGCCGAACAACGGCCGGAGCGCGGACAGGAACGCATCGGCCTCCGCCTGCGTCATCTGCAACGCATCGCCGCACGCGAGCAAACGCGCGCCATTGAGATCGGGCCGCACGAACGCGGGATCGGCGCGCAACCACGCGCCGAGCGTCGCATCGTTGGAATCGAACGCACGGGTGATCGCCGCGACCGGCCAGCCGCGCGGGAGCAAGTCGAAATGCCGCAGCAGTTGCGCGCGCTCGCCGGGCTCGCCGTCGGTGCGATCCGCGCGACCCAGGGCCTTCGCGAACGCGGGCGACAATGCCTGCCCGCCGAATCGCGCGCGCGCCGGCAACAGGAAAGTCGCCGGCGCCGCGGTGCGCGTCACGTCGTCAGGCCTCGTATCGGACCGCGACGATTTCGAACTCGCGCTGGCCCGCGGGCGCGTCGATGGTGATCGTGTCGCCCTCGTGCTTGCCGATCAGCGCACGCGCCACCGGCGAGGAGATCGCGATCATGCCCTGCTTGATGTCGGCTTCGAGGTCCCCGACGATCTGGTACTGCTTCTCTTCGCCGCTGTCGGCGTCGGCCAGTTCCACCGTCGCGCCGAACACGACGCGCGAGCCGGCGTTGAGCGCGCCCACGTCGATGACCTGCGCGTGCGAGAGCTCCGATTCCAGCTGCTTGATGCGGCCTTCGATGAAACCCTGCTGCTCTCGCGCGGCGTGGTACTCGGCGTTTTCCTTGAGGTCGCCGTGCGCGCGCGCCTCGGCGATCGCATGGATCACCGCCGGCCGCTTCACCGACTTGAGTTCTTCCAGTTCGGCGCGCAAACGTTGCGCGCCCTTCGCCGTCATGGGGGCCCGGGTGGTCATGCCGTCTTCTTCAGTTCCTGGTGGAGCGCCTGCAGCGCGTTGACCTCGCCCGCACCGCGATGGTCGAGCGAATTCAACAATGCGCGGGCGCCCGCGATGGTGGTCGAGTACGTGACGCGCTGCTGCAAGGCCTCGCGTCGGATCGAGAACGAGTCGGCGATCGCCTGCTTGCCCTCGGTCGTGTTGACGATATACACGATCTCGCCGTTCTTGATCAGGTCGACGATGTGCGGACGGCCCTCGATCACCTTGTTGATGCGGTCGCACGACAGGCCCTGGTCGCGCAGGAAATCCGCAGTGCCCCCGGTGGCGACGAGCGAATACCCGCGACGCACGAGATCCTGCGCGACGCCGAGCACGCGCACCTTGTCCGGGTCGCGGACGGAAATGAACGCCTTGCCCACGGGCGGCGCCTTGATGCCACCGGCTTCCTGCGCACGAGCGAACGCCGCGCCGAAGCTGCGGCCCACGCCCATCACCTCACCCGTCGAACGCATTTCCGGGCCGAGGATCGGATCCACGTTCTGGAACTTCGCGAACGGGAAGATCGCTTCCTTCACCGAGTAGTAGCCCGGCACGACTTCCTTCGTCGCGCCCTGCTCGGCCAGCGACTTGCCGGCCATGCAACGCGCGGCGATCTTCGCCAGCGGCACGCCAGTGGCCTTCGACACGAACGGCACCGTGCGCGAGGCGCGCGGGTTCACTTCGAGCAGGAAGATGGTGTCGTCGCCGTCGTCGTTCTGCTGGATGGCGAACTGCGTGTTCATCAGGCCGACCACCTTGAGCGCCTTGGCCAGCGCGATCACCTGCTCGCGCAGGCGGTCCTGCGTCTGCGCCGACAGCGAGTACGGCGGCAGCGAGCACGAGGAGTCGCCCGAATGCACGCCGGCTTCCTCGATGTGTTCCATCACGCCGCCGATCAGCACGTTGCCGTCCTGGTCGGCGATGATGTCGACGTCGACTTCCACCGCGTTGTCGAGGAAGCGGTCGAGCAGTACCGGCGAATCGTTCGACACCTTCACCGCTTCGCGGATGTAGCGCGAGAGGTCGGCGTCGGAATACACGATCTCCATCGCGCGGCCGCCGAGCACGTAGCTCGGGCGCACGACGAGCGGATATCCGATCTGCCTGGCGATGGCGATCGCTTCGTCGTGGTTGCGCGCGGTGCCATTCGGCGGCTGCAGCAGCTTGAGTTCGTTGACCAGGTGCTGGAAACGTTCGCGGTCTTCGGCCAGATCGATCGAATCCGGCGAGGTACCGATCACCGGCACGCCGTTGGCTTCCAGCGCCTGCGCGAGCTTCAGCGGCGTCTGGCCGCCGTACTGCACGATCACGCCCTTGGGCTGTTCGAGTTCGACGATTTCGAGCACGTCTTCGAGCGTCAACGGTTCGAAGTACAGGCGGTCGGACGTGTCGTAATCGGTCGACACGGTCTCCGGGTTGCAGTTGACCATGATGGTCTCGAACCCGTCCTCGCGCAGCGCAAGCGCCGCGTGCACGCAGCAGTAGTCGAACTCGATGCCCTGCCCGATGCGGTTCGGGCCGCCGCCGAGCACGATGATCTTGTCGCGCGAGGTCGGCATCGCCTCGCACTCGTCTTCGTACGTCGAGTACAGGTACGCGGTGCTGGTGGAGAATTCGGCGGCGCAGCTGTCGACGCGCTTGTACACCGGACGCACGTTGAAGGCCTTGCGCAACGCACGCACGGCCGATTCGTTCGTCTTCACCAGTTGCGCGATGCGTGCGTCGGAGAAGCCCTTGCGCTTGAGCTGGCGCAGCGTGCGCGCATCGAGGCCGTCGAGGCCCATCGCGGCGACGTCGCGTTCCATCGCGATCAATTCCTCGATCTGGTCGAGGAACCACGGATCGACGAACGACAGCGCATGCACGTCTTCGACCGACATGCCCGCGCGGAAGGCGTCGCCGAGGTGGAACATGCGTTCCGGGCCCGGCTCCTTCAGTTCGCGGCGCATCTTGATCAGGTCGTCTTCGTTCGAAAGGTCCAGACCCGTGGGATCCAGGCCGATCTTGCCCGTCTCCAGCCCGCGCAATGCCTTCTGCAGCGATTCCTGGAAGCTGCGGCCGATGGCCATCACTTCGCCGACGGACTTCATCTGCGTCGTCAGGCGCGCATCGGCGGCAGGGAACTTCTCGAACGCGAAGCGCGGGATCTTGGTGACGACGTAGTCGATGGTCGGTTCGAACGAGGCCGGCGTCTTGCCACCCGTGATCTCGTTGCGCAGTTCATCGAGCGTGTAACCCACGGCGAGCTTGGCGGCGACCTTCGCGATCGGAAAGCCCGTGGCCTTCGATGCCAACGCCGACGAACGCGACACGCGCGGGTTCATTTCGATCACCACCACGCGGCCGGTCTGCGCGTTGATGCCGAACTGTACGTTCGAACCACCCGTGTCGACGCCGATCTTGCGCAGCACGGCGACCGACGCATCGCGCAGGCGCTGGTATTCCTTGTCGGTGAGCGTCTGCGCCGGCGCGACGGTGATCGAGTCGCCGGTGTGCACGCCCATCGCGTCGAGGTTTTCGATCGAGCACACGATGATGCAGTTGTCCGCCTTGTCGCGGACCACTTCCATTTCGAATTCCTTCCAGCCCAGCACCGATTCCTCGACGAGGATTTCGTGCACGGGCGAGAGCTCCAGGCCGCGCTTGGCGATCTCTTCGAACTCTTCCTTGTTGTAGGCGATGCCGCCGCCCGTGCCGCCCAGCGTGAAGGACGGACGGATGATCGTCGGGTAACCGACGGTCGCCTGGATTTCGACGGCCTGCTCGAACGTGCGCGCGACCGCGGCCTTCGGGCATTCCAGCCCGATGTCCTGCATGGCGACGCGGAACAACTCGCGGTCTTCGGCCATGCGGATCGCTTCGCGCGAGGCGCCGATCAGCTCGACGTTGTATTTCTCCAGCACGCCGTTGTCGGCGAGGTCGAGCGCGCAGTTCAGCGCGGTCTGGCCGCCCATGGTCGGCAGCAGCGCGTCGGGCTTTTCCTTCGCGATGATCTTCTCGACCGTCTGCCAGTTGATCGGCTCGATGTAGACCGCGTCGGCCATTTCCGGGTCGGTCATGATCGTCGCGGGATTCGAGTTCACCAGGACGACGCGATACCCCTCGTCGCGCAACGCCTTGCAGGCCTGCGCGCCGGAGTAGTCGAACTCGCACGCCTGCCCGATGACGATCGGGCCCGCGCCGATGATGAGGATGGTCTTGAGGTCGGTTCTCTTCGGCATGGGGGATCAGCTCTTCTGCGGCGGGCCGCACTTGGCGGTCACTTGTTGCACGATGGTTTTGACCGACGCCTGGGTCAGCTCGGGCAAACGCTTGTTCACGGTCAGGAAGACCTCGCCGGCGGGCGTGGTCATGAAGCGCTCGACCTGCGCGAGCTCCTTCTTGTCCAGGCTGGCCAGGATGTCGTTGCCTTCCCTTGCGCCGCCCTCGATGGCGGTCAGCATCTTCCGGCCGGCGGAGGATTCGAAGAAGGCGACGGTCTGGTCCGCCGTGCCGGGCGCGCCGAACAAGGCTTCGTAATGCGTGCGCATGGTGTCGAAGAGCATGTCCGCGCTGAAGGTCTCGACGATGCAAGTGCGTTGCGGTTCGGCGACGGTTTCGAACTTCGGACGCAGCTCCGCGATGGCTTCTTCGGAGTGCTCGCGGACCTTCAACAACACGAGCAGCCGGTCGATGCCGGCTTGCTGCGCGGGCGCCTGCACGGGCGCGGCAGGCGGCACGTCATCGGCGAAGGCCGGGGTCGTGCACGCGAAAGCCAGCGCCAGCCCGGCCAGGAAGTGGATGGATCGGTCGAAGATGCGCATCGAGTTCCCCGTGCTCAATACATGCGGTCCTGCCACCGCTCGCGCGGCAGCCAGGTGATCTGGTTGTCGTCGGTCGCGCCGACGGCGCCGGTGGCGATCGAGGCGCGCACGCGCGCCTGCATGTCGCTCCAGCTGTTCGCCTCGGTGCCGATGCGCGCGCCGATGCGGTTGTTGTGTGCGTCCATCCATCGCATGTCGCCGCCCTGCCCGTCGCGTTCCATCACGCGGGTGACGAGGGCGACGATGCGCGGCGAGGTCGTGTAGGCGACCGTCGCGCTGGCGAGCGTGTGGCGATACGCATCCGAAGGACCGTTGCGCCCGCCGGGGAGGTTCGCCTTGAACCAATGCGCGTACACCGTGCCGAGCACGAATGCCGGATACGCGCCGAGCAACAGCACGGCGATGGCGGCGAACTTGCGTCGGCGGCGGCGCGCGGTCACGCCGACGGCTTTCCCTGTCGCATGGCGTCGATGAAGCGGTCGAACAGCGGCGCGACGTCGTGCGGGCCGGGGCTCGCTTCCGGGTGGCCCTGGAAGGAGAAGGCCGGGGCGTCGGTGAGCGCGATGCCCTGGTTCGAACCGTCGAACAGCGAGCGATGCGTGACCTTGGCGTTCGCAGGCAGCGAGGCCTCGTCCACCGCGAACCCGTGGTTCTGCGAGGTGATCATCACGCGGCCGGATTCGAGGTCGATCACCGGGTGGTTCGCGCCGTGGTGGCCGAACTTCATCTTGCTGGTGGTCGCGCCGATGGCCAGGCCGAGGAGCTGGTGGCCCAGGCAGATGCCGTAGGTCGGAAGCTTGCGGTCGACGAAGGTGCGGATGGCCTCGATGGCGTAATCGCACGGGGCCGGGTCGCCGGGGCCGTTCGACAGGAACACGCCGTCGGGCTGCATGGCGAGCACCTGCTCGGCCGGCGTCTGCGCCGGCACGACGGTCACGTCGCAGCCGCGCTCGGCCAGCATGCGCAGGATGTTCTGCTTCACGCCGAAGTCGTAGGCGACGACTTTGTACTTCTGTTCGCCCGCGACGAAGGCGTTGGTATCGAGGTCGAGCTGGCCTTCGCGCCAGCCGTAGGCTTCGCGCGTGCTGACTTCCTTCGCCAGGTCCATGCCCTTCAGGCCGGGGAACTTGCGGGCGGCCTCGATGGCCTTGTCGACGTCGAGGACTTCGCCGATGGCCGTGGCGGCGAGCAGCGCGCCGTTCATGGCGCCGCGGTCGCGCAGCAGGCGGGTGAGCTTGCGGGTGTCGATGTCGGCGATGGCCACCACGCCGCGCGCCTTCATCCACTCCGGCAGCGCCTGCTGGTTGCGCCAGTTGCTCGGGCGGCGCGGGACGTCGCGCACGATCAGGCCCGCGGCCCAGACCTGGCGGGCTTCGTCGTCCTGGTCGGTGCAGCCGGTGTTGCCGATGTGGGGATAGGTCAGCGTGACGAGCTGCCGCGCATAGGAGGGATCCGTCAGGATCTCCTGGTAGCCGGTCATCGCGGTGTTGAACACCACTTCGCCGACCGACAGGCCGGGCGCGCCGACGGAAACGCCCTCGAAGATCGTGCCGTCTTCGAGTGCGAGGAGTGCAGTTGGGGTCACGGGGATTTCGCCTCGGTCGGGGGGTTGCCCCTGGCCGCGAGCTCCGGAAGGAGGTTGCAGCAAAGCGCGGACGCGGCGTTTGTTCCGGTCCGTGCTGGCAGGTGGCAGGCGAGCCGGGATTGTACCGGCGTCGGACGCTTCCGACAAACGATGCCGGCGTTTTCCGGCGATCAGCCCAGCAGGTCGCCGATGCGATAGCGGGCCGGCGGCCGGTTCGCGAGCCATGCGGCGGCGTGCAGCGCACCGCGGGCGAAGATGTCGCGGTTGGTGGCGCGGTGAGTCAGCTCGATGCGTTCGCCGAAGGTGGCGAACTGCACGGTGTGCTCCCCCACGATGTCGCCGGCGCGCAGCGATGCATAGCGCGGGACGGCGCCGCCCTGCCCCGCGGCGTCCCCGAGCGTCAGCGCGGTGCCGGAGGGCGCGTCGAGCTTGCGCACGTGGTGTTGCTCGACGATGTCGACGTCCCAGCCGGGCAACGACCGCGCGGCGCGTTCGACGAGGTCGGCGAGCACGGCCACGCCGAGGCTGAAGTTGGACGCCCACAACACGGGGATGCGCGCGCCGGCTGCATCGAGCGCGACGCGTTGCGATTCCGACAACCCCGTCGTGCCGCTGACCAATGCGCGGCCGTGCTCGACGCAGTGCGCGAGCACCGCGTCGAACGCTTCGGGCAGGCTGAAGTCGATGACGACGTCGCACTCGGGCGCGCCGGCCAGTTCGGCCGATGCGAATTGCGGCACGCCGTCGATGACGCGCTGGCCGACCTTGCGCGTCACCGCGCCGATTACCACGAAGCGCTCCGGCTGCTCCGCCGCCAGCCGCTGCAACGCCTGGCCCATGCGGCCGTTGGCGCCGTTGATCAGCAGGCGCAGCGGTGAAGTCGGCGTGAGGGTCTCGTCCATGCGGGTGAGGCTATCGGAAGTCACCCCGCTACGTCACGCGCCCATCGCGTCAACGTCTTCGTCACGTTGCTGTACCCCTCGTGCGGATCCCGCCACCCGTGACCGGAATGTCACGCAAATCACGGTGTTGTGTTGCGAAGGGGCGTCGGGAAGGGCGCCGCTTCAAACGATCATTCGCGGAGAGCTCCAATGATTTCGTTGTCCCGCCGTCGCTTCCTGCAAGGGGCCAGCGCGATGCCGCTGGCCACGTGGCTGTCCAGCAACGCGTTCGCGCAGTCGCTCCCCCTGGTGCGTTACGACATCGCCTCGCCGCAGGGCCTGGACATGCTCACGACGTACGCCAACGCGATGCGCACGATGCTCGCCAAGCCGGAAACCGATCCGACCAGCTGGCTGTGGCAGTGGTACTCGCACTTCGTCAACGGTGCGACCACGAAAGCCGCCGAACTCACGCGCATCTTCGGCACGACGGTGACGCCGCAGAGCACGCTCGCCAACGAGATGTGGAATACCTGCCAGTCGCACGCCGGGCAGAACACCAACCACTTCCTGCCGTGGCATCGCATGTTCGTGTTCTTCTTCGAACAGATCATCCGCGAAGTCAGCGGCCGCCCGGACTTCACCCTCCCCTATTGGGATTACACCTCCGCCGATCCGCTCAAGCGCGGCATCGTGCCGCTGCAGTTCCGGTTGAAGCTGGACCCGGTGTTCAACGTGCTGTATCGCGCCGATCGCACGACGCTCGCCAACACCGGCCAGCGCATCGACAAGACGCAGCCGACCGACCAGATGGACATCAGCGCGACGATGGCGTGCGCGGCGTACAGCACGGTCGGCACGGTGCTCGGTTTCTGCCGCTCGATCGACTCCAACATCCACGGCCGCATCCACGTGCTGGTCGGTAATGCGAAGAACATGGGCGCGGTGCCGTACGCGGCGCGCGACCCGCTGTTCTGGGTGCACCACTCGAACATCGACCGCCTGTGGGAGAGCTGGAACAAGAACTACGCGGGCGTGAATCCCGTCTCCACGTGGGGCAACACGCAGTTCGTGTTCGCCGATCGCCTGGGCCAGCGCGTCACCGGCCGGCTGAAGGAGTTCTTCGACCTGGGCCTGCTCGGCTACCAGTACGACCAGCTCGTGGCGCCGCCGCCTCCGCCTCCGCCGCCCCCGGAGACCCCGCCGGCTGCGGGACAGACAACGCCCAAGAAGAAGAAGACCGTCGCGCCCTCCAACGCGCAGCGGGTCGCCGCCTTGATGGTGAGCCCGCCCGAGCGCGTGGCGTCGTCACTGAAGATGGCCGAACTCGGCGCAGCCAACACGCGCGTCACCGTGCAGCGCCTGGCCGCCGCGCGTCAGATCTCGCCGATGCTCGGCCTGGTGCCGGCGACGGCCCCGCAACGCACATACCTGGTATTGAAGAACCTGCACACCTGGAAGCAGCCGGAAGTGCTGTACCACGTGTACCTGGGCCCGGCGAAGGGCAACGCGCTGAACAAGAACACCTACGTCGGCGCCATCAACTTCTTCGACGCCGAATTCCACGACCACGGCGGCCACGGCGCGAAGCTGGACACCGCCTTGGGCGAGAACTTCTTCAGCTTCGACGTGACCGACTTGCTGCGCCGTTTCGAACGTGGCGGCGCGGTGGCGCGCAATGCATTGCAGGTGACCTTCGTGCCGGGCGGAAAGCCCACGCAGGGTGCCGGCAGCATGGTCGCCACGATCGAGTTGGTCCGGCAGTAAACGAAGGCAAACCGCTGCGCGCCGACGCAGGCGCGCAGCGGCGGCAGGGGGCCGTCTTCGTGCGTTACTTGAGGTCGCTTACACCCTGCCATCACCCGGACGGGCGTCATGCTCGTCCGTAATCGCGGCAGGGGGCGAAGTCTCCTGCTGCACGCGCAATTTGCAGGAGAACCACCGTGAGCGACCTCACCCGACGCAACCTGATCAAAGGCATCGCGGCCACGCCGCTGGTGTTCGGCTTCGCGCGCAACGCGCGCGCCGCCACCTTCCTTCGGTGCGATCTGTCAACGCCGGGCGGCCAGGACATGCTGGCGACGTATGCCGATGCCATCCGCCTGATGCAGGCGATGGGCCCCGAGAACCCCTTGAGCTGGCTGTGGCAGTGGTACACCCACTTCACCGACGGTGCGACGAACAAGGCCGCCGAAATCGCGCGCGTGTGGGGCGAAACCGTCACGCCGCAGCGTACGCTGGCCGAGGAAGTCTGGAACACCTGCCAATCGCACGCGGGCCAGAGCTCGAACTTCTTCCTGCCGTGGCACCGTTACTACGTCTTCATGCTCGAGCGCATCATCCGCTCGGTCACGGGGCGCGTGGATTTCGCGATGCCCTACTGGAACTACACGTCCGCCGATCCCGCGCAACGCGGCGTGGTGCCGTTGCAGTTCCGCTTGCCCGACGACCCGGTGTTCGGCGTGCTGTATCGCCCGAACCGCGTCTCGCGCGCGAACAACGGCCTGCCGATCCATGCGTTGCAGCCCGGCGATGCGATGAACATCGACGAGGCGATGTCGAAGACGAACTACAGCACCGTCGGCAGCGTCACCGGCTTCGGCCGTACGCTCGATTCGACCATCCACGGCCGCATCCACACGCTGGTGGGCAACACGCGCGGCATGGGCGCGGTGCCGTACGCCGGCAACGACCCGCTGTTCTTCGTGCACCACTGCAACATCGACCGCATGTGGGCCAGCTGGAACAGGAACGGCAACAAGAACCCGACCGACGCGGTGGCCAATCCCTGGATCAACAACGCGTTCGTCCTGGCCGACGAACGCGGCCTGCGCGCATCGCGCAGCAGCAAGAACCTCTTCAGCGTGTTGCAGTTGGGCTACGACTACGACGCGTTCTTCCCGCGTCCGCCCGTGCAGCCGACGACGCCACCGGCCACCACGCTCATGGCGAAGGCCGTCTCGGGCGCGCAGAAGGTCGCTTCCTCGGTGAACATGGTGACGCTGGGCAAGGCCGCGGCGACGGTGAAGCTCGCGCGCCAGCCCAACGCGAAGGCGACGAACATGCTGGGCCTGGACAGCGACGCGCGCCGCACCTACCTGGTGCTGCGCAAGCTGCATGCATGGAAGCAGCCGGGCGTGCTCTTCCACGTGTACCTGTGCGACACGCCGAATGCGCCGGTCGCGGCGAAGAACTACGTGGGCAACATCAACTTCTTCGATGCCGAATTCCACGACCACGGCGGCGGCAGCAAACTGGATACCGCGCTGGGCGACAACATCTACAGCTTCGACGTCACGCCGTTGCTGTCGGGCATGGCGAAGACCAGCCGGGCGAGCACGGCGCGCGACCAGTTGTTCGTGAAGATCGTGCCGGGCGGTACCCCGGAAACCGGCGCGGACGCGATGATCGCGCAGGTGGATCTGATCCGGCAGTAAGCCGGATCAGCTGCATCAACTCGTCATCCGGTCCCAGAAACCCTTGACGCCATCCAGGAACGTACTCGCCTTCGGCGAGTGCTTCCGCGCGCCTTCGCCGACGAAGGTCGCTTCGAACTTCTCCAGCAAGTCGCGCTGTTCCGCCGTGAGATTCACCGGCGTTTCGACGACGGCCTTGCAGTAGAGATCGCCCGGCGCGCGGCTGCGCACCGAACGCACGCCGCGGTCGCGCAGGCGGAACACCTTGCCCGTCTGCGTTTCGGCGGGGATGCGCAGTTCGAGGTCGCCGTGCAGCGTGGGCACGCGGATGATGTCGCCCAGCGCCGCCTGCGAGATGCGCAGCGGGATGTCGCAATGCAGGTCGTCGCCGTCGCGCTCGAAAATGTCGTGCGGGCGCACGCGCACTTCGACGAACAGATCGCCCGGCGGCGTGCCCGGCGGGCCGGCTTCGCCTTCGCCCTGCAGGCGGATGCGGTCGCCGTTGTCGACGCCCGCGGGGATCTTCACCGAGAGGACCTTCTCTTCCTCCAGGCGTCCCTGCCCCATGCACGGCTTGCACGGATTGGGAATGGTCTTGCCGCGCCCGGCGCAATGCGGGCACGTCTGCTGCATCTGGAAGATGCCGCGCTGCATGCGCACCTGGCCGCGTCCGTGGCAGGTCTGGCAGTCCTCGAGCACGCCGTCGTTGGAGCCGGTGCCCGCGCAGTGGTGGCACGACACCAACGTCGGCACTTCGATGCGCTTTTCCAGGCCCGCGACAGCTTCCTCGAGATCGAGCTCCATCACGTATCCGATGTCGGCGCCGCGACGTGGACCGCCGCGCGCGCCGCCACCGAAGATGTTGCCGAAGATGTCCCCGAAGATATCGCCCATGTCGGAGTAGCCCGGTCCGCCCGGGCCACCGCCGCCCATGCCGTGTTCGAACGCGGCATGGCCGTGCTGGTCGTACACGCGGCGCTTGGCCGGCTCCGACAGCACTTCGTAGGCTTCCTTGCATTCCTTGAACGCGGCTTCCGCGGCGTGGTCGCCGGGGTTGCGGTCCGGGTGATGCTTCATCGCGCTGCGACGATAGGCCTTCTTCAGGTCATCGTCGCTGGCGTCCCGGGCAACGCCGAGGACTTCGTAGTAGTCGCGTTTCATCCGTGCTTACTTCTTGTCGTCCTTGACCTCGGTGAATTCGGCATCGACGACATCGTCGCCGGCCGGCTGGCCACCCTGCGGGCCGCCGGCGTCGCCGCCGCCCTGCCCGCCCGATGCCGCCGCCGCGAGCGACTGCGCCGCTTCTTCAAGCGCACGCGTCTTGGCTTCGATCTGGCCCTTGTCGTCGCCCTTCATCGCGGTCTCGAGATCCGACAGCGCGCCTTCGACGCGGCCGATCACGTCGCCGCCGACCTTGCTGCCGTGCTCGGTGATGGCGCTGCGCACCGAGTGGATCAGCGCGTCGGCCTGGTTGCGGGCCTGCACGAGCTCATGGAACTTCTTGTCTTCCTCGCGATGCGCTTCGGCGTCGCGCACCATCTGCTGGATCTCTTCGTCCGACAGGCCCGAGCCGGCCTTGATCTCGACCTTCTGCTCCTTGCCCGTCTTCTTGTCCTTGGCGTGCACGTGCAGGATGCCGTTGGCGTCGATGTCGAAGGAGACTTCGATCTGCGGCATGCCGCGCGGGGCGGCGTCGATGCCCGACAGGTCGAAGCGCGCCAGCGACTTGTTGAAGCGCGCCTGCTCGCGTTCGCCCTGCAGCACGTGCACCGTCACCGCGGACTGGTTGTCCTCGGCGGTGGAGAAGGTCTGCGAGGCCTTGGTCGGGATCGTGGTGTTCTTCTCGATGATCTTGGTGAACACGCCGCCGAGGGTTTCGATGCCCAGGCTCAGCGGGGTCACGTCGAGCAGCAGCACGTCCTTGACGTCGCCGGCGAGCACGCCGCCCTGGATGGCCGCGCCGAGCGCCACGGCTTCATCGGGGTTGACGTCCTTGCGCGGTTCCTTGCCGAAGAACTCGCCCACCATCGCCTGCACCTTCGGCATGCGGGTCTGGCCGCCGACGAGGATGACTTCGCTGATCTCGCTGGCACGCAGGCCGGCGTCGTTGAGCGCGATGCGGCACGGCTCGATCGTCTTCTTGACCAGGTCGTCCACCAGCGCTTCGAGCTTGGCGCGCGTGAGCTTGATGTTCAGGTGCTTCGGGCCCGAGGCGTCGGCCGTGACGTACGGCAGGTTCACTTCGGTCTGCTGCGCGGAGGACAGCTCGATCTTCGCGCGCTCGGCGGCGTCCTTCAGGCGCTGCAGCGCGAGCGGATCCTTGCGCAGGTCGATGCCCTGGTCCTTGAGGAATTCCTCGACGAGGTAATCGATGACGCGCTTGTCGAAGTCTTCGCCGCCGAGGAACGTATCGCCGTTGGTGGAGAGCACTTCGACCTGCATCTCGCCGTCGACCGACGCGATCTCGATGATCGACACGTCGAACGTGCCGCCGCCCAGGTCGTACACGGCCACCTTGCGGTCGCCGCCCTTCTTGTCCATGCCGTAGGCCAGCGCGGCCGCGGTGGGCTCGTTGATGATGCGCTTGACCTCCAGGCCCGCGATGCGGCCGGCGTCCTTGGTGGCCTGGCGCTGGCTGTCATTGAAGTACGCCGGCACCGTGATGACCGCTTCGGTCACCGTCTCGCCGAGGTAGGCCTCGGCCGTCTTCTTCATCTTTTCCAGCACGCGCGCGGAGACTTCCTGCGGCGCGAGCTTCTTGCCGTCGGCGGTGGCAACCCATGCATCGCCGTTGTCGTGCTCGATGATCTGGTAGGACACCAGGCCGATGTCCTTCTGGACTTCGGCGTCCTTGAACTTGCGGCCGATCAGGCGCTTGACCGCGAAGAACGTGTTCTTCGGATTGGTGACCGCCTGGCGCTTGGCCGAGGCGCCGACCAGGACTTCGCCGTCCTTCGTATAGGCGACGGTGGACGGGGTGGTGCGATCGCCCTCGCTGTTCTCGATGACGCGCGCCTTGCCGCCTTCCATGATCGCCACGCACGAGTTGGTCGTGCCCAGGTCGATGCCGATGATCTTGCCCATGGTGTGTCTCCCTCGAAACTTTCTTTGATCGAATGTGTCGGCGGCCGCGCCGCCGGAATGTCTGCGATGTAGGGGTTCGCGCGGCCGCTTCAAGTGGCCGCGGCGCCCGTGTTCAGTCGTGTTTGGCCACCACCACCAGCGCCGGGCGCAGGAGGCGGTCGTTCAGCACGTAGCCTTTCTGGAAGACCTGCGCCACGGCGCCGGGCGGCAGCGCGCCGGCCTCGACCATGCTCATGGCTTGGTGCTTCTCCGGGTCGAAGCTGTCGCCCGGCAGGGGCGCCACCTCGATCAGCCCGTTCGACGCGGCGATGCGGTGCAGCTGGCGCAGCGTGAGCTCCATGCCTTCGCGCAGCGGGTCGGCCTTCTCGGCCGCGGCCAGGCCGGCTTCCATGCTGTCGAACAGGGGCAGCAGCTCGGAGAGCAGGCGCTCATTGGCGAACTTGCGCGCCATGTCGACGTCGCGTGCCAGGCGCTTGCGCTGGTTGTCGAGGTCGGCGCGCTCGCGCAGTTGCTCGGCGCGCAGTTGTTCGATTTCGCCGCGGAGGGCTTCGATCTGGTCCTGCGGCGAGGCGTCGGAATCGAGCGTCGCGCCGCCTTCCTGGGGGTCTTGGGTCATGCCGGTGGTCCGTGAACGGCGGCATCCTCGCCGCCCGTGGCACAGCGATGCGGCCGCCGGCGCCCGCTTTCAAGTCCCCGAGGACGACTCCAGCGCCTGCCCGAGTACCCCGGCGGCGGCCTGCACCACCGGGATCACGCGGTCGTAGGCCATCCGCGTGGGGCCGATGACCCCGAGCACGCCCAGCACGCGGCCGCCGGCGCCGTAGGGCGCGGTCACCAGCGAGACCGATTCGAGCGGCGCGATCCCGCTCTCCTCGCCGATGAACACGCGCACGCCCGGGGCGCGGGCCGTGCGTTCGAGCAACTGCAGGATCTCGCGCTTGCGGGAGAAGGCTTCGAACAGTTCGCGCAACCGATCGAGGTCCGACAAGTCCTGCACGCCCATCAGGCGGGTCTGGCCGGCGAGCACGACGTCGTCCCCGCCGCCCGGCGCCAGCGCCTGTTCGGCCAGCTCCACCGTGTGGGCCATCAGCGTTTCCATCTCCAGGCGCGCCGCGCGCAGCTCGTGCACGAGCGTCACGCGGATCTCCTGCAACGGGCGCCCGGCGAAATGCTGGTTGAGGTAATTGGCGACGCGTTCGAGTTCGCCCGAATCCCACGCACGGCGCGTGTGCAGGATGCGGTTCTGCACGTCGTTGTCGGCGAAGACGAGGATCGCGAGCACGCGGTTGGCGTCGAGCGAGACGAAGTCGATGTGGCGGAAGGCGAATTGCTCGCGCTTCGGCACGCCGACCACGCCGACGAAATGCGTCATCGCCGACAGCAGTTCGGAGGCGTTGCCCAGCAACGCCTGCGTCCCCGACCCGGCCGGCATCTCCTGCCGCAGCCGCACGAGTTCGCTTTCGGGCAGCGGTTTGACCTGCAGCAGCGAATCGACGAACACGCGATAACCCTGCGTGGTCGGGACGCGCCCGGCGGAGGTATGCGGCGAAGTCAGCAAGCCGCCCTCTTCCAGGTCCCCGAGGATGTTGCGGATGGTGGCCGGACTGATGTCCAGGCCCGAGTGGCGCGCCAGCGTCTGCGAACCGACGGGCTCGCCATCGCGGATGTACCGCCCGATCAGCGTGCGCAGCAACTGCCGTGCGCGCGGGTCGAGTTCAGCATCGGGGGGACGTGGGGCCATGTCGGCGGTATAAGCCCGTGGCGCGACACGCGCAAGGCGGAATCTCTTCGGGCGAGACGCAGGACCGTTTACGCTAACGCCATGCTCACGCACCTCGCCCTCCAGGACTTCGCCGTCGTCCGCGCCGCCGAACTCGATTTCGGCCCCGGCCTCACCGTGATTTCCGGCGAAACCGGCGCCGGCAAGTCGCTGCTCGTCGATGCGCTGGGGTTCCTCTCCGGCGCGCGCGGCGACAGCGGCGTGGTCCGCCACGGTGCGGAACGCGCGGAACTGATCGCCGTCTTCGCGCTGCACGATGCGCCCGAAGCAGCCGCATGGCTGCGCGAGCAGGAACTCGACGACGATGGGCAGGCGTGCCAGCTGCGCCGCACGCTGCGGGCCGATGGCGGGTCGAAGGCGTGGATCAACGGGCGGCCGGCGACGATAGCGCAACTGTCCGAGATCGCCGGGCTGCTGGTCGAAATCCACGGCCAGCACGAACACCAGGCGTTGATGTCGCGCGGCTCGCAACTGGCGCTGCTCGACGCCTTCGGCCGCAACGATGCCAAGCTCGCCGACGTGCAGGCCGCCGCGCGTGCATGGACCGCGCTGGTGCGCGAACGCGACGCGCTCTCGCAACGTGGCGACCCCGGCGACCGCATTGCCTTCCTCGAACACCAACTGGCCGAATTGCGCCGCGAAGCGCTGGAACCCGACGCCTTCGCCGACCTCGTCGCCACGCACAAGCGCCACGCGCACGCCGCGGGGTTGATCGCCGCGTGCGATGCCGCGGGCGGACGCCTCGGCGGCGAAGACGGGCCGTCGCTCGGCCGCCAGTTGCAACAGATGCGCAACGATCTCGCGCGCCAGGCCGAGCACGAACCACGCCTGGCCGAAATCGACGCGATGCTCGACATCGCCGCGATCCAGCTCGACGAAGCGGCTTCGTTGCTGGAACGCGTGCGTGCCGACCTCGACATCGACCCGGCCGCATTCGACACGCTCGACCGCAAGTTGGTGCAACTCCACGACCTCGCGCGCAAGCACCGCGTCGCGCCCGACGCGCTGGCCGCGCAACGCGACGCCATCGAGGCCGAAGCCGTGGCGCTGCAGGGTTCCGAAGAACGCGTGCGCGCGCTCGATGGCGAGATCGACACCGCCCGCAGCACCTGGAAGAAAGCCGCCGATGCGCTGACGAAGGCGCGCACCAAGGCGGCTGAAACGTTGTCGACGTCGACGACCGCGCTGATCGGCGAACTCGGCATGGGCGGCGGGCGCTTCTCCGTGTCGATCGAACCGAACACCAACGGTGATCCCGATCCGCAGGGCGCCGAACGGATCGAATTCCTCGTCGCCGCCAACCTCGGACAACCGGCGCGCGCGCTCCGCAAGGTTGCCTCGGGCGGCGAACTCTCGCGCATTTCGCTGGCCATCGAAGTCGCCGCACTCGGCCTGGACGCCGTCCCGACGATGGTCTTCGACGAAGTGGACTCGGGCATCGGCGGCGCGGTGGCGGACATCGTCGGCCAGAAACTCCGCGCACTGGGCGGCACGCGCCAGGCGTTGTGCGTCACGCACCTGCCGCAAGTGGCCGCGCAAGGCCACGCGCACTACCGCGTCAGCAAGGCCGCCACCGACGGCATGACGCAAAGCGCCGTGCGCAAGCTCGAAGCGAAGGAACGCGAGGAAGAACTCGCCCGCATGCTGGGCGGCGTGGAAGTGAGCAAGGAAGCCCGCGCGGCGGCGCGAAGGCTGCTGGCGGACGCGAACTAACGCTTCTTGCGGACGTACAACACCAAAGCGTGTTCTTCGATGTCGTAGCCGTGCTTGGCCGCGATCTGCTTCTGCAGCTCCTCGATCTCCGCGCTCTGGAACTCGATGACCTTGCCGGTCTCGATGTCGACCATGTGGTCGTGGTGTTCCCCGCGATCGAGTTCGTAGACGGCGTGCCCGCCTTCGAAGTTGTGCTTGAGCACCAGCCCGGCGGCCTCGAACTGCGTCAGCACCCGGTAGACGGTGGCCAGGCCGATCTCGTCCCCGTGGTCCAGCAACTGGCGATAAATGTCCTCCGCCGTCATGTGCTTCGGGCGGGTTTGCTCCAGCAGCTCGAGGATCCGCATGCGCGGATGGGTGACCTTGAGCCCGGCCTTGCGGAGATCCTGCTGTTCCATGGCGGCGGAGTGTATCATCGGCCCCTCCCCGCGCCGCCCATAGCCACCGAATGCGCAAGCTGCTGATCGCCCTCGCCCTCGCCGCCCTCACCTCCGGTTGCGGCATGCTGTACCGCACGCCGATCTACCAGGGCAACCTGCTCGAGAAGTCGAACGTCGAGCAACTCCAGCAAGGCATGGACAAGCGCCAGGTGATGAACCTGCTCGGCTCGCCCTCCGTCGCCGACCCGTTCCACCACGACCGCTGGGATTACGTCGCCACGCAGCGCACCGGACGCGTGGGCGCCACGGAAAAGAAGACGCTCACCCTGTGGTTCGAGAACGACCAGCTGGCCAAGTGGGACGGCGAGTACTTCGGCGAGCAGGACGAACAGCTCTCCAAGGAAATGCGCGACCACTACGGCAACCTGCCGGTCGACAAGAAAAAGAAGCAGCAGCAGCGCAAGCGCTGACCTTCGGCGTTACTTCGGGCGCGCCGCGCGTGCCCGTCGAGCGTCCTTCGGGTCCGCCACCAGCGGACGCAGCAATTCGATCCGGTCCCCGCCCCGCAACACCGTTTGCGGCGACGTCCGCACGCCGTGCAGGGCCAGCCCGTCGATCCCGCGCGCAGCCAGCACATCGGGCGTGAGCCCCGCCGACTCCAGCGCCTGCGCCACCGTCGTGCCCGGCGCCACGTCCGCCGACCACGACTCGAACGCCCGCGGCACCGCCAGCACGATCTCGATGCGCACGGACCTACTCCGCGCCGCGGTCGGCCGCGCGCACGAAATCGTCGACCATACGATCGGCCAGCCCCTGGAACCCGATCGCGAACGCCGGCCCCAGCAACTTGTTCTTCGGCTCGAAATCCAGCGTCAGCGTCACCTTGCACGCCGACTCGTCGAGCGCATGGAACTGCCAGCGCCCGTGCAACTTCTTGAACGGACCGTCCTTCAGCTGCATGTCGATGTGGTGCGGCGGCGAGAGCGTGTTCTCCGTGGTGAACCACGTGCGGAGGGAACCCAGGCCCAGGTCCAGCCGCGCGACCAGGCGTTCATCGCTGGTTTCGAGCACCTGCGCGGCCTCGCACCAGTCGAAACGGCGCGGATACGCCGCAATGTCGTTCACGAGCGCGAACATGCGGGCGGCGGAGTGTTCGACGAGGGCGCTGCGCTGGATCGTGGGCATCTTCGGCCGGCTTCGGCGAGAATGGCGGGATGAACAAGAAAGCGGCCAAGGATAAGGGAAAGTCGGCCCCCGGCGCGGCGAAGACGCCCGCGCAGAAGACCATCGCCCTCAACAAGCGCGCCAAGCACGAATACCACCTCGAACAGAAGATCGAGGCCGGCATCGCCTTGCAGGGCTGGGAGCTCAAGGCGATCCGAGCGGGCCGCGCCAACATCGGCGAGGCCTACGCCATCGTCAAGGACGGTGAGCTGTACCTCTTCGGTGCACAGATCACGCCGCTCATCTCCGCCTCCTCGCACGTGGTGGCCGAAGCGCACCGCACCCGCAAGCTGCTGCTGCATCGGCGCGAGATCGACACGCTCGTCGGCCGCGTGCAACGCGATGGCTACACGCTCGTCCCCACCGCGCTGTACTGGAAGGCCAACAAGGTGAAGGCCGAACTCGCGCTGGCGCGCGGCAAGCAGACGCACGACAAACGCGAGGCCAGCAAGGAACGCGACTGGAACCGCGAGAAGCAGCGCGTGTTGCGTCGACACAACAAGGACGCGTGATCCTCAGCGCAGGGTGAAGCGGAACATCGCACCCTTCCCGGACTCGCCCGTCGCGGTGATCGTGCCGCCGTGGCGCTCGACGATGCGCTTCACCGTCGCAAGGCCGATGCCCTCCCCCGCGTATTCGGCTTCGTCATGCAATCGCTGGAAGGGACGGAAGAGTTTGTCGACGTACGCCTGGTCGAAGCCCGCGCCGTTGTCCTGCACGTAGAAGGTTTCGCCGTCGTCGTCCTGCGCGAACACGATGCGTGCATCGATCCGGTCGCGGGTGAACTTCCACGCGTTGCCGAGCAGGTTCTGCAACACGCTGCGCACCATTGCGGCATCCGCGGTGGCGACCAGCGTCGGTGCGATGTCGACGGCGACGGGCCGGTGCGGTTCGGCCGTGCGCAGGTCGGCGATGATTTCGCCGGCGATGCGCGACAAGTCGAGGCGTTCGGGCACGAGGTCCCCGCGCGCGACGCGTGAGAGCTTCAGCAACCCTTCGATCAACTCGCTCATGCGCGCGGCGGCGTTGCGCACGCGTTCCAGGTAACTGCGGCCCGTGTCGTCGAGCACGGGCGCGTAGCGGTCGTCGAGCACGCGGCCGAAGCCTTCGATCGCGCGCAGCGGCGCACGCAGGTCGTGCGAGACCGAGTACGCGAAGGATTCGAGCTCGCGGTTGGCTTCGCTCAACTCGCGCGTGCGCGTTTCGACGCGCGCTTCGAGGCTGCGGTTCATCGCGCGCACGCGCGCCTCGCTGCGACGCGCGGCCAGGCTCATGCGCGCCGCCAGGCGTTGCGCACGCAGTTCGGTATGCGCCAGCGACCACACGATGCCGAACAACAACAGCGACGCGAGCAGACCGACGATCAACGCGGTACGTAACGGGGCCAACCCCGGCGCCGCTTGGTGCAGCGGCCCGGAGGCGAAATCGAAATGCCACTGGCGGCCGTAGGCGCGGACGGTGGTGGCATCGTGGAACGCGGCCTTGTCGCCGTCGCGGAAGCCGGGATCGGCGTACACCAGGACGCGCGCGCCATCGGTGACGTCGTACAAGCGGAACGTCACGGACCGCTTGATCGGCGCCAGCGCCACTTCGACGAACCGCTTCGCGCGGATCGGTGCGTACACCCAACCGGTGATCGCCGCCTGGCGCTGCAGCACCGTCGGCGGCGCGAGCCCGCCCGGAAACACCGGGACGTACAACAACAAGCCGCCGGCGTGCGGATCGAGATCCTGCACGAGCTTCACGCGCGCGCTCATGCGCGGCAGCGCTTCGCGCATCGCGGCCTGCATCGCGGCATTGCGTGCGGGCTCGTTGTACATGTCGAAGCCGATCGCGCTGAGGTTTTCGGCGGTGCGTGGTTCCAAGTAGAGGATCGGCCCGTAACGCTCGCGCTCGCCGCGCGGCCAGACCGTCAGCAGCCCGCGGCCGGCATCGCGCGTATCGATCTGCAATTGCTGCAATTGATATCGGCTGACGAAGGCCGCGTACCCCAGACCCGTCATCGCGGGAAAGCGTTCCTTGAGGTTGAGCCCGTCGACGTACGCCTGCCATTCCGCCGGACTCGGCCGTGCGACGCTCGCGAACAGCGCCGCACCGCCACGGATCGTCAGTTCGTAATTGACGAGTCGCTGTTGCAACAACTCGACGATTTCGTCCGTCGACGCGTGGAATTCGGCCTTCGCGCTTTCCAGCGCATTCTCGCGCGCCGCGCGCCAGGCCATCACGACCAACAACACGGTGGCCACCAGCACCAGCACCGCGAGCACGAAGCCCGCGACGCCCGGCGTCGCACGCGGGGCGTCGGGCGCGGCGGCGGGGGGACGCGACGCATTCGGCATGGCCCCAGCATAAGCGGATGAACCCGCCCCGACCCCGCCGCCCCCGCGCCTTGCCCTCCCCGGCTGCGCGCCTATACTGGGCGGGTCAGCGAAATCGATGTCTCCCGGGGGTGCACTGGCTTCGACGGGGGTCGCGAAATCACTTGGCGCATGCCGAGGGGGTAGCTTTCCTCGTTAATCCAGCTGCAAAAACCTAGACGCGAACGACGACGTCTACGCTCTGGCCGCTTAAGGCCTAGCCCCGAACCCACTTGTGCCTGTGCTCGTGGATGTAGGGTCATCATCACAGGATCGGTTGGAGTGGCGACCCGTCAGCTTCGACTTAACCTAAAGCGGGTGTGTCCCTTGGTGTGCCTCGCACGTCGTGTTGCCAAGGGCCGAGAACGAACGGCGAGCTAAGCATGTAGTGCCGGGGATGGAGTGCCTTCGGACGGGGGTTCAATTCCCCCCACCTCCACCATTGAAAGCAAAGGCCCGCCCAGCGCGGGCCTTTGCTTTTTGTTTTCTGCTCGATCATCTGTATTGGCGAGGGAACTTCCATCCCGAGAATCCACGCCACCATGCGATGTCGCATGGTAGTCATTCCGGTACACAATCGGCGTTTCCTTCCCCCGGACCCCAGCATGTCGCGGCCCGCTTCACTCGATTACCAGCAGTTGCTCGAATGTGCCCGCGGCGAGATGTTCGGCCCGGGCAACGCACGCCTTCCCGCGCCTCCGATGCTGATGTTCGACCGCATCACCCGCATCACCGAGGACGGTGGCGGCTTCGGCAAGGGCCAGTTGGTCGCCGAACTCGACATTCGCCCGGACCTCTGGTTCTTCGCCTGCCACTTCGAAGGCGACCCGGTGATGCCCGGGTGCCTGGGCCTGGACGCGATGTGGCAGCTCGCGGGCTTCTTCCTGCCCTGGCTGGGCGAGCCCGGCCGCGGCCGCGCGCTGGGCGTGGGCGAGGTGAAGTTCACGGGCCAGGTGTTGCCGGAGGCGAAGCTCGTCCGTTACGAGATCGACGTCAAGCGCGTGCTGCGCGGCAAACTGCGCATGGTCATCGCCGACGGCCGCACCTACGTCGACGATCGCCTGATCTACGAAGCAGAAGGCCTGCGCGTGGGCCTGTTCCAGTCGACGGAGGGCTTCTGATGCGTCGCGTCGTCGTTACCGGAATGGGGATCGTGTCGCCACTCGGCAACGATGCCGCCACGGTCTCAGCATCCCTGCGTGAAGGCCGCAGCGGCCTGCGCGCGGCACGCGATCATGCGGACCACGGGCTGCGCAGCCAGGTGGCCGGCGTTTGCGAGATCGACTTCGATGCGGTGATCGACCGCAAGCTCAAGCGTTTCATGGGCGACGCAGCCGCGTATGCCTACGTGTCGATGCAGCAGGCGATCGCCGATGCCGGCTTGAGCGAAGACATGGTGCACGACCTGCGCACCGGCCTGATCGCGGGTTCCGGCGGCGGTTCGCCGCATTGGCAGACCGAAACCAGCGACCTGCTGCGCGAAAAGGGCGTACGTCGCATCGGCCCGTACATGGTGCCGCGCACGATGTGCTCGACGGTGTCGGCCAATCTCGCAACAGCCTTCGGCATCCGCGGCGTGAGCTATTCGCTGTCCGCCGCGTGCGCAACGTCGGCGCACTGCATCGGCGCTGCGGCCGACCTGATCCGTCACGGCGCGCAGGACATCGTGCTCGCCGGCGGCGGCGAGGAACTGCACTGGGCGATGACCTCGCAGTTCGATGCGATGGGTGCGCTGTCGACCAAGTACAACGACACGCCCGAGCGCGCCTCGCGGCCGTACGACATCGATCGCGACGGATTTGTCATCGGTTCCGGTGGCGGCATGCTGGTGCTGGAAGACTACGAACACGCGGTGAAGCGCGGCGCCCGTATCCACGCGGAACTCGTCGGGTATGGCGTCACCTCCGACGGCGCGGACATGGTCGCGCCGAGCGGCGAAGGCGCGGCCCGCTGCATGAAGCAATCGCTGGCGGGCCTGGACGGGCAAGGCGTCGGTCCCGTCGACTACCTCAACACGCATGGCACGTCGACACCCGCGGGCGACATCGTCGAGCTGGAGGCGGTGCGTGCCGCATTCGGCGACGCGCCGATCCCGCCGCTGTCCTCGACCAAGGCACTGACGGGTCACTCGCTCGGCGCGGCCAGCGTCCACGAGGCGATCTACAGCCTGTTGATGCTGCAGGGCGGATTCATGGCCGCCTCGTCGAACATCGAGACGCTCGATCCGCGCGCTGAAGGCTTCCCGGTGTTGCGCGAAATGCGCGAGGCGAAGCTGCAGACCGTGATGTCGAACAGCTTCGGCTTCGGCGGGACGAACGCAACCCTGGTGTTCCGCGCGGTCTGAGCGAGCGCGGACTTCAGCTCACCAAACCGCGCTTCAACGCCAACTCGTGCAACTGGAAATCCGAGCGCAGTTGCAGCTTCTGGTAGATGTTGGCGCGGTGCGCGTAGGCGGTCTTGTTGCTGATGCCGATGGTGGCGGCCACGCGCGCGACGGAATGGCCGCGCGCGAGGAGCAGGAAGACCTGGGCTTCGCGTAGCGTGAGTTCGGGCAGCAAGTGTTCTTGCCCGCCCTGCTCGCCGTCGTTGCCTTGCGTGCGCACGTCGGTGCCGAGGTAGACCTCGCCGGCGCTGACGGCGCGGATGGCGTCGACGAGTTCGTCGGGCGCGGCGCGCTTGGTCACGTAGCCGCGCGCGCCGGCCGACAGCGCGTCCTGCACGAACAACATCCCGTCGTGCATGCTCAGCACCACCACCGCGAGGCCCGGCCGCTGGGCGAGCACGTGGCGTATCAGCACCAGGCCATCGCCGTCGGGCAGCGTCAGGTCCATGACCATCACGTCGCAGGCGCCGCCGAGCATCCAGGCACCCAGCTCGCGCGCGCTCCCGATTTCGGCCGTCACCGTCCAGCCGGGCTCCATTTCCAGCAATTGGCGGAAGCCAGACCTTACGATGGGATGATCGTCGACCAGCGCAATACGAAGGGGTGGCATGCGGACCAAGTCGGAACGTGGGACACGCATTGAAACGCGGCGCGCGGCCCAGCGTCCAGCCCGTTGGCTGCTGCCGGTGGGTTATGTCGTCGCCTATGTTGTCTTGTTCAGCTTGTCGAGCGTGTATTGGTTCCTGCCCGCCGGCATGCGGCTGGCGGCATTGTGGCTGTCGAACCGCCGCGACTGGTGGCTGCTGGCGCTCGCCGACATGACCGCGATCTACGGCGTGGCCACGTACCGCGGCGTCTTCGAGTCGCAGGCAACGCTGCTCGCCGCAGCGGTCATTCCGTGGTGCATCTACGCGCTGGTGGTGCACCGCTTCGCACGCGCCCCCGGCCCGGCGCCGACGCCCGAATCGATGATGCGGTTCCTGCTGTGCGGCATCGGGGCATCGTTTTCGGTGGCCCTCGTGCTGACGACGGTCAACGCCATCGACGACGGCATTCCGGCGCGCCCGGTGACCGCGTTCGTCAATTTCGCGCTCGGCGACTTCATCGGGATCCTGCTGCTTGCGCCCATCATCCGCCTCATCAACGCCCAGTTGCGCGGCGCGCGCGAGCCGTGGTCGAAGATCTTTGCGTACGGGTTGGTGCTCGCACCTGCGGCGCTCGCCGTCGGCCTGTCGATGCTCCCGGTGGAACGCGCCGAAATCTATCCCGTGATCTTCGCGAGCTTCATGTTGTTCTGGATCGCCCACCGCTTCGGCTGGCGTGCGGGCGCGGTCTCGCTGCTGCTGCTTTCGGCATCGGCATACGCTTTCAGCGAAGACGTGTTCCGCCTCTGGCAGCCCGTGCACTTGCAATCGATGCTGGCGGCGGCCGGTTTCGCGACACTCACGCTGGGTATGTCCGCCGATGCGTTGCGCCGGCAGGGCCAGGCGTTGAAGGCGTCGATCGACATGCTCTCCACGCGCACGCGCGCGCTCGCCGACACCGCCAATCGCCTGGTCTCGCAGCAGGAAGAAGAACGCCGCCGCATCGGCGCCGAGTTGCACGACCAACTCGGCCAGGACATGACCGCGATCGCCACGCGCCTGCGCCTGCTCGCGCGCACGACCGATTCCCCCGAAGTCCGCGACGGCCTGCGCTCCATCGACGCGCTCGTCGGCAACGCGCACGAACACCTGCGCGCGACGATCCAGTCCTTGCACCCGTTGGTACTCGAACGATTCGGCCTCTCGCGCGCCCTCGCCGCCGGCCCCATGGCCACGCTCGCGAAGGAGCACGACATCGACTACCAATGCCACATCGACGGCGACGTTGACGTGCTACCGCAGGAAACGGCCGCCGCGATCTACCGCATCTGCCAGGAAGCCGTGACCAACGCCGCGCGCCACGGCTGCGGCGGCCGCCTGCGGATCGACCTGAGCGTGCACCACCACCTCGTCGCCAGCGATGTCACCCTGCGCATCGAAGACGACGCCGGCCCCTTCGACATCCCCATGGGCAACACCGGCCACGGCCTGCAGAACATCTACGACCGCGCGGACGCGATGGGGGCGAACTACGACTTCGACCCCGAGTCGGGGCATCCGCGGCACATGCTGGAGGTGCGAGTGAAGCTGGCGGAGGGCGTGCAGCCGAGGGAGTGAGATGCGCCGTGCGGCGCCGTCAGTGTTCGACGACGCCCAACTCGTCCAACGCCGTGCGCATCGCCGCGGCGGCGCCGTTGCTCAGCACCTCGTGATCGAGTGCGAAACGGATGGTGGCTTCGATCAAACCAAGGTGACTGCCGCAATCGAAGCGCGTGCCTTCGAAACGATAGGCGCGCACGGGTTGCTCCTGCAGCAAGGCGGCGATCGCGTCCGTCAACTGGATCTCGCCGCCCTTCCCCGGCTGCGTGCGTTCCAGCAGGTCGAAGATGCGCCCGTCGAGGACGTAGCGTCCGACGACGCCGAGCGTGCTCGGCGCATCGGCCGGCGACGGCTTCTCGACCATCGAACGCACCAGGCCGGAACGACCATCGAAGTCCGGCGCATCGACGATGCCGTAGCTGCCCGTCTTCTCCCGCGGCACGTCCTCCACCGCGACGACGCTACCGCCCGAACGCGCGGCGAGATCGGCCATCTGCTTCAGCGCACCGTTGCCACGATTCCAGATCAGATCGTCGGGCAACAACACCGCGAACGGTTCATCGCCCACCACGGGCTTCGCACACAACACCGCGTGGCCCAACCCCAAGGCCTCGGCCTGCGTCACGAACACCGCACGCACATGAGGCGGCAGGACGTTGCGCACGACTTCGAGCTGCGCCTGTTTGCCGGCGCGCTCGAGTTTCTCCTCGAGCTCGTAGGCCTTGTCGAAATAATCAGCCACCGCGTGCTTGTAGCGATTGGTGACGAACACGAGCGTGTCGCAGCCCGCCTCGACCGCCTCGTCGACCGCGTACTGGATCAGCGGCCGATCGACGATGGGCAACATCTCCTTCGGCACCGTCTTGGTGGCGGGGAGGAAACGCGTGCCGAGGCCGGCGACGGGGAAGACGGCTTTGCGGATGCGACGGGACACTGCAGGACCTGCAAATCGATGTGAGGGCGCCACCCTATCGGCCCCGCGCCGCCGCGCCATGAGAACTTTTCGCGCTTCCGAAACGCCCCGCCCGGCGGGAAGTGGCGCGACGCGCCGGTATCATGCGCCCTCGTTTCCGAAATCCGCCTCCATGCACGCTCAAGACCGCATTTTCGTCGCCGGCCACCGCGGCCTCGTCGGCAGCGCCATCGTGCGCCGCCTCCAGGCCGAAGGCTTCAGCCAACTGCTCCTTGCCGGCCGCGACCGCGTGGACCTGCGCGATCGCGACGCAGTCGAAGCGTTCTTCGCCGCCGAGAAGCCCGACGTCGTGTTCCTCGCGGCCGCGAAGGTCGGCGGCATCCACGCCAATAACGCGTACCCGGCCGAATTCCTGCTCGAGAACCTGCAGATCCAGGACAACGTCATTGACGCCGCCTACCGCCATGGCGCGAAGAAGCTGGTGTTCCTCGGCTCGTCCTGCATCTACCCGAAGCTCGCGCCGCAGCCGATCCGCGAGGAATACCTGCTGACGGGCGCCCTGGAGCCCACCAACGAGTGGTACGCGATCGCGAAGATCGCCGGCATCAAGCTGTGCCAGGCCTACCGTCGCCAGTACGGCTTCAATGCGATCAGCCTCATGCCGACGAACCTCTACGGCCCGGGCGACAACTTCGACCTGCAGAACTCGCACGTTCTTCCCGCGCTGATCCGCAAGTTCCATGAAGCCAAGCAACGTGGCGACGCCGAAGTCGTCATGTGGGGCACCGGCACCCCGCGCCGCGAGTTCCTGCACGTCGACGACCTCGCCGACGCGGTGGTGCACCTCGCGAAGACCTACGAAGGCGAGGACATCGTCAACATCGGCGTCGGCGATGACATCGCGATCCGCGAGCTCGCCGAACTGGTGAAGGACATCACCGGCTACGCAGGCACGATCGTCAACGACACCAGCAAGCCTGACGGCACGCCGCGCAAGCTGCTCGACGTCGGCCGCCTCGAAGGGCTTGGATGGAAGGCGAAGATCCCCTTGCGCGACGGGATCGAGGCGACGTATGGCTGGTTCCTGGAACACCAATCCTCGCTCCGCGAAGTCTGATGGATGACCAACAAAAAGCCCGCTGACGCGGGCTTTTTTTGCGAACGCAGGCACTTCGCTTATGAAGTGGCCTTTTGCGCTTCGCCCGGAACCTTGCACCGAACGACCATTGTCTGATTTGCTGCGGACCAGAAACCCGCCGGCTTGTTGTTCTGGTCGAAGATTTCGTAACCGGCACTGCCGCACAACTCGCCGGCCTTCTTGTAGCACTGCCCCACGTCGTTCATGGCCGAGCAGTTGATCGTGAACCCCTGCTGGCCGGTCGGCGTGATCACCGGCGTCGCAGTTACGCATCCCCCGAGCGATACCGCCACGACGAGCGCGGCGACGATTCCTGCAACCTTCAACATCGTTCCCCCCTGAAGAACGGCTCACCAGTGCATACGATGCCGTTTCGAGACGGTCTTGTGGCCGAGAATTCTTCCTAGCGTCGCGCGCCTCTACGCGCCCGACGAATTCTTGCGAAGCAACCGCGCGACACCCAACCAAGCAGAAGGCCGATGACATTCCAGACGGCGTCGATCCATTCGATGCCGATGTAATCGCCACGGATCCACTGCAGCCACTCCAGGCCGACCGCCAATGCAATGAGCGGCACGAAGAGCACAAAGCGCGCACTGATCGTACGTGCGTACCAAAAACCGACAACGGCGAACAACGCACAATGCGCCAGCGCATCGAGCGCGGGCGCATTGCCGGCCGAAGGATGTCGCGGCTGGCAGTAGATCCACGAGAGCGCCGCGAGGCACGTGATGCCCAGCGCCCTCGCCCACCGCTGGCGGATCACCCGATCACCCTCGCCCGTAGGCATCCTCGAAGCGCACGATGTCATCTTCGCCGAGATAGCTGCCGGACTGAACTTCGATCAATTCAAGCGGCATGCGGCCCGGGTTTTCCAGGCGATGCTTCACTCCCAGCGGAATGTAGGTGCTCTGGTTTTCCGAGAGGATCAGCGTTTCGTCGCCGCGCGTGATGCGGCCGGTGCCGCTGACGACGATCCAATGTTCGGCGCGGTGATGGTGCATCTGCAGGCTCAACTGCGCGCCCGGCTTCACCGTGATGCGTTTGACCTGGAACCGCTCGCCGAGATCGATGGAATCGTAGCTGCCCCACGGGCGATACACCTTGCGGTGCCAGGTGGGTTCCGGACGGCCCTGCGCCTTGAGCGACGAGACGATCGACTTGACGTCCTGCACGTGGTCCTTGTGCGCGACAAGCACTGCGTCCGCCGTATCGACGACGACCACATCCTGCAAACCCAGCAACGCGACCAGGCGACCATCGCCCCATGCCAGCGTGTCGCGGCAATTGCGCGCGATCACGTCGCCGTGGTGCGCGTTGCCGTTGCCATCCTGCTCCGCGATGTCCCACAGCGCCGACCAACTGCCGACGTCGTTCCAACCCACCGAGATCGGCAGCACCGACGCCAGCGCCGTCTTCTCCATCACCGCATAGTCGATGGAATCCGACGGGCACTCGGAGAACGACACCTGGTCCAGGCGCACGAAGTCCGCATCGACCGCAGCCTTCGCCAACGCCGCGCGGCATGCGATGAGCATCGCCGGCGACTGCCGCTCGAGTTCCGCGAGATACAGCGACGCACGGAACAGGAACATCCCGCTGTTCCAGAAGTAATCACCCGAGGCCACGTAGCCAGCCGCCGTCGCGGCGTCGGGCTTCTCGACGAACTCGGCGACATCGCGCGCGCCGTCAGCCGCCGTATCGTCCGACTTCGCGCGGATGTACCCGTAACCCGTCTCCGGACCCGAGGGCACGATGCCGAACGTCACCAAACGGCCCTTCCGCGCAGCCGACTCGGCGCGCAGTACCGCCGTGCGGAACGCGGTGGCATCCGCGATGACATGGTCCGACGGCAACACGAGCAACAACGGATCGTCGCCGCCCGCCATCGCCTGCAACGCTGCGACCGCGATCGCCGGCGCCGTGTTGCGTCCGAGCGGCTCGAGCACGATCGCCGACGGCGTGCAGCCCGCCTCGCGTAACTGCTCGGCGACCATGAAGCGATGCGCTTCGTTGGCGACGACGATCGGCGCGGAGGTTGTCAATGGCGCGACGCGATGCCAGGTGGCCTGCAGCATCGTGTCCTTGCCGGCGAGCGGAAGGAATTGCTTGGGATAGGCCTCGCGGGACAACGGCCAAAGGCGGCTGCCGGAGCCGCCGGAGAGGATGATGGGGATCATGGCTTACGCAGCGCCTTGGACCACAGGCTTCTGGAGGAGGACCTGCGAAAAGGCCGTCAATTGCGGCACCGGGAAGCGCAGCATCAGCGCTCTGAACAATTTGGAAACCGCCGAACCAAATGGAATTCGGCGGTAATACGCCTCGGCGCCAAAGAGGCCCTTGTAACGTACGACCTGGAAGCCCACCGAATGCAGTCGATTGATTTGCCTGCGCGAGGGTCCGAAGCACCAGCTATACAATGCGGGGAACTTGCCTTGCTTGACCTTGTCACGCGGCGCCAAACGAGAGAGCGCTGCCGCCGTAAGGGCCTCTGGAAAAATTCGATTCACGACGAATGGAAGGGCGAACAACGTCGGAAAGTAATGGAATGCGTATCCACCGGGCGAAAGCATGCGCAATACATTCCGATGGAAGTGCTCTCCAGAAGGCACGTGCTCCGCCAACATCTTCGTAAAGATGAAATCAAAGGCGGATGACGGCAGCGAAGTGCCGTCGCAAATGTCCGCCCTCACCTTTGCGTACCCCTCGGGAGCCTTGTCCAGCTCCTCCTGAGAGATATCCAGGACGGTATAGGTGATGCCTCGCGCGACAATGAATTCCAGCGGCAACGCCGGATTTGCTCCGCCGCCGACTTCGCAAATATTCTTCACACCAAGTCGTTCTACCAGCTCAAGCAGCTCGGTGTGGTAGTTGTTCCAAGCGCCGTGCCCGGTTCCGTATGTGATCTGAGCGTCGCTCATGCTTCCAACTCCGATTCAATAGACTTATATCTTTGCTTCACGACCCGAGCGGGAACGCCAGCCACCACCATCCCCTGCTCTACGTTTGAAATCACGACCGCCCCGGCCGCCACCATTGCACCTCGCCCCAGAGTGACGTTTCCAACAATCGTCGCCCCGAAGCCGATGAAATTGTTTCCTTCAAGAACGATCTTCGACGGGGGCAGTCTGCCGCTGAAATACGCGGATGGCCCGTACAGGTCGTGATCATTCCCAACAAAGCTCACATTGGATGAAAGCAGGCACTCGTCACCGATGACGAAATCCGTCTGCGCAACAAAGTTGGCGCCGACTGAAACGTTTGTCCCGATGCGCGCAAACGTCGGGATGTATAGGGAAGCTCCCCGAGCGATGTATGCGTTCTCTCCTGCTTCGAGGCGACCATTGGCTCGAATCCGAAGCGAAGCCATACGAATGCGACGAACAACGCGGCGAATGGCCGTCAGAAGGAAGCCCAGTGGCTTGTCGGGAGAGGCGCTCATGCGTTCACTGCCTCCACGAACCCGGCAACCATCCTTTCGACGGAATACCTGTTTTTGCAATCGGCTGCTATTGCGGCTGCGCGATCGTCGTGCTGCCCCGCACGCCCGTACCAGGACTCCATCTCACCACACAAGCTCGCAGGAGCGTCCGTCTCGAAGAAGCTCGCATTGACGCCGTCCACAACGCATTCGATCTCCGGCGAGTGAGGCTCGTTACGGGAAATGATCATCGGAACCCCCAAGGAGAAGCTCTGCGTCACAGACAATCCGACGTAACCAGGGGAAACCGACGCCACGCATGTGTCATAGATGGCACGAAGATCGTTCAACTCCGCGATGTGACCGTGGAAGGTGACGCCTGGAATCGAGTGATCCCGAACAACGCCTTGGAGCATTGCGTATTGATCGCCGGTGCCGACAATGTGCAACTGCGACTCGGGATGGACGGCGACGAACAGCCGAAACGCGTGCAAGAGAATGTCAACCTTCTTACTTGCGACGAGCCGGCCAACGTAGATGAAATCGGTGGGTGCGACCCGCCCGCGGCACGGGACCATCTCCTCGCTCCTGTAAAGCGCGTTTGGTGCAACAAAGCAGCCCGTCAAGCGGTTGGGATAACGCAATAACAGCTCACTCTTCTGACTTTCGGTGTAGAGGATGAGACCCGACGACAAGGCGCGCATCAGCCCGCGAATGCAATCAGAACGGGCCTGTGCACCTGCGCGCGGCCAAGCATGCCCCCAGAGCAGCGTACGCTTTCCCAGTAAGCGTCGAAGAAGGAGCATGACCCATGTGGACAAGATTCGCGGGTTCAGCTCTCCAACGACGACGTCCGCCATAGCGATCCGGCGCCAAGAAAGCCCTTGCCACACGACTTTTCGTGCGAACCTGTATTGATTCTTCACGAGATCGACGTAGCGCTGCCGACGCACATAGGAACTGGTTTTTGTCGACTGTTCGAAGTACTGCTCACCCACTTGAACTTCTAGGCCGGGCAGGCGCTCGCTGAGCAGTTCGATGAACTTGTCCCGGTAGTCCGCAATCGAAAGCTGTGTAAGGACGACGCGACGACTAACCATGATTCATCGCCTCTCGGTTCCTGGCCGGCTTGGCTACGAACTTGTTCCAGCCCCAGTACAGAAGCGGGAGCGATAGCGCCCCACCGGAAAGCATCGCCGTATGCATTTCGCGTGTCGTCAGGAAGAATGCGTTCAAGAATAGATGGATGGCCAATGAGAGCGACAGGACGGTTGTCGCGTAAGTCCGTTGGACAGCTCCATTGATCGCGATGATCAGCACCACAACGATCGAAGCGATCGGCACTCCTGCCAGCCCGACCGTGGCGATTGCGGTGCCAAGAAACCCAACCTGCATCGTGGTCAACTGCTTCCCGACATACATCTCCGGAATCAGAGTGTTTGAATTTACACACTGATCTGACCAGATCTCGCACAGCTTGCTGACGGCGGAGACACCCACCGGGCCATTGCCAAAATGGAAGTAGTCAATCCATAGACGCAAAGCGTCGCTACTCGCAAAAAACACCCGATAAATCAGCGTCTCGCGAAGCTGAACGACATCAACCAGACCCTCGTTGAGGCCGGCTTGATACTGGAATCGGTAGAGGAAGAAGACTGCCCCCGCAAAGACAACTGTCAATGCGAGCAGCAGCGGCGCGGATCTAGCGGTGCTGGATAGGTTCACGCGAGGCATCCTGCCCCTTCGAATCACGAACCAAAGCGCGCAAAAGAAGGCCGCGAAATACAGGTAATAGAACTTGTTCAGCTGAATGGAGACGACAAGAAGAAGGGCTGTGGCCCACAGCATTGGCACGATGGCCAGCTGAAGCTTCCTAACGGTGAGAGCGCGAATGGTCAGAATGCCGAACAAAAACGGTACCGCGGTAAAGCGAACAAGATTCGCGAACCCGAACCACGCCGTATCTGCGTACAAGGACCGGCGAATCTCCGAGTATGAAAATGAGGAGGCTCCAAAAAACAACCGCATGTGCTCGAATGTGATGGAAAGACCAGGCTGCAGGACAAGCGAAATTGCAACGAGTGACGCCGACGCGATGTATGCCGCCCGCATTTCCGAACGCGTTATCGAGCCCAGGCTGAGAACGTCTTTGACCGCAGGCGCCAGCTTGGTCCGCGGGATTGAAATGGCACAAAGCGCGAAGACGAGATAGAACGCGGAAAGAACAATGTTGTACGCATCTCCGACGTGCGGACTGGCAGCGGCAAGCGAGTACCGAAGAGGAGCACTTACCCACGCCGTGTGAGGACCGAATTGCACCGTCATAAAGACGAAGAGGCCGAGCATGCTGCCCGTAGAAGTGCCGCTCCCACGGAGCACTGCGAAGGCAAAAAAGAGATAGCACGCGGTAAAGATCAGCTCAGTCATGAAGCGCCTCCGCAAGCACGCCTGACAGGGCCGCCTTGCTCTTCAAGAGCGCTGCGCGTATTGCGGCGATCCCCTGCAGCTCAGGAGGCCAGAAGATGGCGCCTCGCTCGTCGTAGGTTGCCACGTTATAGATGCCCAGTTGGGCCAGGCAGCCACTTACCTTCTGATCTCGCTTCGGATCGATTAGCGCCACGGGAATGGCACCATTGAGAGCACCCATCAGCAGAACGTGCAGCCGATCCGAGACAACCCAATTGGAGCCCAAGTAGGTCTCCTTGATCTTCATCAGTGAGGTCTCACTGCCGTCGTATGCCACGAACTCGGCCCCAGCCGAATCGGCAAGAAGTGCGTTGTGCGCGTGGTCGAACCAAACTTGCGAGGCAACCTTGACCCGGGAACTCACGCCGAGGTAGCGGCGTGTCTCCTCCAGAACACCAAGATCGACAGGTCTACGATCGCCGCGGAAACTGAAGGTCAATTCCGTCTTTGCAGAATCGTCTATCGCGGCCGTTGGCGTGGAATACGGGGAATGCACATCGAAGAAGTGCACTGCCAAGTCTGGACAGAGTGTCGTACGCGCGCCGAGATTCAAGAGAGTTTCGTTCGATTCGGCGTCCCGTATCAGCAGCGTTCGTGGCGCCAAGGCTCGTGCCTTGTCGATCCATCGATAGCGCCTGCGTGAAAGCGCGTGGGACGAGGGCAGACGAACCACGTGAAAGCCGAGCGCTTTGAGCGCGAAGAGGTACAGGGTGTGAACCGCCCAAAGCAGCGCTGCGCGCGCGCTCCGAATCCCGGGATATCCACCGGGCTTGAGCACGACGATCTTGGAGGCACCCACAAGCGATGGCAGCGACCTTCCGGTTACCGAGACGTTCTTCAACCCTGCCAGAAGCCGATCCCTATACCAGTCGGGAACTTTTGACGAACTGCCAACCACGGCGCCCGTTTCAAGCATCAGCTCAAGGGCGGCTCTGTTGATCATCAGGTCTCCCAAGTTCTCGTACTGGGTTCGCAAGGACATGAACATCAGGCGGTCGCCCTGGAACCGGCCCGCCGTGGCAGCCGGTACGCGACAACAAGACCAAACATTTGGAAACACATGGCGGAGGCGGCCCCTACTGCCGCACCTACCGAACCACTGGTCGTGGCACCGATCGCAACGAGTGCCACGTAGACAGGCGTACACATGACCGTGAGCCGGGCAGCTGTCGTCGCGCTTCCTTTCGCCTGAATCGCAGCGGTGACGATTGACGCCGAAGAAACAAACGCCAGCGCCGCGATCATGATTTGGGTAGGAACGGCCGCGTCGGCATACCTGGCTCCGAGCACCAAATGAATTGCCATCGGTGCCAGCCATGCGAGCAGCAAGTACGGAACGGCCATCCCCGCTGAGACAATTAGGAGGAGAGTCTGCTCAGACTCCTGGGATAGTTTCGCCCTCGTCAGGTACGGAAGCAGCGCGCTAGAGATCGCCGCCGGCACCATTCTGAGCGGTGTCATCAATCGAGCCGCAAGACTGAAGAACGCAGCGTTGTGCGGACCCAGGATCAATGTGACCAGCGGAGCATCCAGGTTTCGTGATTGAACGAACAACGAATGCAACCAATAGGGGCGACAACTTCTGAATGCCTCGCGAAAACCAGTCGAGATACCGGGCCCACGGCCAATCAGACAGAGCCTGTTGTTGAAGAATGCCAAGGTCATCGCTGCCGCGGTTAGCGCGCTCAACGAGTAGGCAAGTACTGGCTGAAGGTGAAGCCAGACCAGCGCGATGAAGAGCAAGAGGGACAAAGAGCGCCTTGTGGCGACGCACGCCACCCCGATCTTTGCATCGCCATTTGCCAGAGACGCGCTGGCACGAAGTTCGATCGCGCGTTCGACGGGCAACCACACCGCCAAGGGCAGCAACTGGAGATAGATCGGCTCCGAGACGAGGGCTAGCGCGGCCAGGACGAGGGCGCCAACGAATGCTGCGGATAAGGTTCCGAACCGGCTAAGTTGCTCCGCGCCTTTCGCTTCCGGACTTAGGCCTTTATCCGCAATCTCTCTCGCGATGAAGGTGGTGGCACCGACATCGCCCGCCGTCTGGAGGACAACGGCCACGCCAAGCGCGGTCGCCAAGACTCCAAACTCACTGACTCCGGCGCAGCGAGCGAAGACCATCAACGAAAGAGCTTGCATGGCCGCGCCCGTTACTCGACCAAACAGTAACGTCGCAACCTGTAATGCAAACTGTCTTGGCAGGGACTTCCTTGCCCTGATCAGCGACTGGAGGAGCGGCATATCAACGCCGATTCGTTACTGGCGACTCATAGCCGTGACTCGTCAACAACGCGTGTTTCCGAGCGTGCGCCAAGTCCGACGCCATCATTTCCCCCACCATTTCCCTTAGCGTGACTTGAGGCACCCATCCCATATCTACGCCGGCGAGAGTCGGGTCACCCAGTAGAGTTTCAACTTCCGCCGGTCGGAAGTACTTCGGATCGACCCGAAGCACGACATCGCCCCGCTTCACTGCAGGCGCCTTATCCCCATCCACCTTCAGTACGACTGCGCGTTCCTCAACCCCATCGCCTTCGAACGCCAGCGTGATGCCAAGCTCCTTCGCCGCCATGTCGACGAACTGCCGCACGCTGTACTGCACGCCCGTCGCAATCACGTAATCCTTCGCCTGCTCCTGCTGCAACATCATCCACTGCATGCGGACGTAGTCCTTCGCGTGGCCCCAGTCGCGCAGCGCGTCAAGGTTGCCCATGTACAGGCAGTCCTCGAGGCCGACGGCGATGTTCGCCAGGCCGCGCGTGATCTTGCGGGTCACGAACGTTTCGCCACGACGCGGGCTTTCGTGGTTGAACAGGATGCCGTTGCAGGCATACATGCCGTAGGCCTCGCGGTAGTTCACCGTGATCCAGTAGGCATACAACTTGGCCACACCGTAGGGGCTGCGCGGGTAGAACGGCGTCTTCTCGGTCTGCGGCACTTCCTGAACGAGGCCGTAGAGTTCGCTCGTGCTCGCCTGGTAGTAGCGGCACTTGTCGCCAAGCTTGAGGAAGCGCATCGCTTCGAGCAGGCGCAAGGCGCCGAGGCCGTCGACGTCCGCGGTGTACTCGGGCATCTCGAAGCTCACCGCCACGTGGCTCTGCGCACCGAGGTTGTAGATCTCGTCGGGCTGCACTTCCGCGACGATACGCGTGAGGTTGCTCGTGTCCGTTAGGTCGCCGTAGTGCAGGTGGAACTTGCGTTCCTGCTCGTGCGGGTCCTGGTAAAGATGGTCGACGCGCTCGGTGTTGAACGACGAGGCGCGGCGCTTGATGCCGTGGACTTCGTAGCCCTTCTCGAGCAGGAGTTCGGCGAGGTACGAGCCGTCCTGGCCAGTGATGCCGGTGATGAGGGCGCGCTTGGTCATGCGGGAGTCGCTTTGTCAGGAATTGTGTCAAGGAGCAACGCGCGGATGCGCGCGTCGATGCGCGCGAGAATCGCGTCGCGGGCGAGGTCGTGTTCGGCGCGGGCCCGGGCGGCATCGCCAAGGTCGCGTCGCAGATCGGAGTCGGATAGCAGTTCGCGCAGCGCCCCGGTGAACGCGTTCGCGTCGCCGGGCGGCGTGGCGATGCCGCAACCGGCAATCGCGTGCGCCACGCCCGTACCGGGCAACGCGGTCGCGAGCACGACACGTCCGCTCGCAAGCATGCCGGTGAGTTTGGAGGGCATCACCAGGTCGGCCACATCTGCGCGTTGCGGCAACAAGTGGATGTCGGCGAGACCCAGCCAGTCCTGCATGCGTTCGGTCGGCTGCAGACCGAGGAAGCGAACATTGGGGAGACCGGCGCATGCCGCCTCGAGCTCGGCGCGTGCCGGGCCTTCGCCGCCGAAGACAAAGTACAAGTGCGGCTCGTCCGCGAGACGGCGTGCTGTCTTGCCGAGCAGCTCGAGTCCCTGTTTGAGGCCCATGTTGCCGGAGTACAACGCGACGATGGCGCGCTCGGGGATGTCGAGCTCCGCGCGATATGCACTCGGTGCGGTCAGCGGGCGGATCCGCTCGATGTCGGCCCAGTTGGGAAAACTGGCGCGGCGCTCGAGTGCCACGCCCTTGTCCGTCAGGCGTTCGATCATCTTTGGCGAGATGGTCGACACGACGTCGAAGCGGCGCAGCAGCACGCGCTCGACCGCCAGCACCATGCGTCGCAGCGGGCCGGCGTCGACGATGCCCATGTCCATCGCGGCATCGACTTCGAAATCCTGGATGTGCAGCCAACACTTCGCGCCGCCGATGCGCGCGATGGCCCACGCGCCCGGCGCGCTCGCCAGAGTCGGCGCGATATTGATGACGAGGTCGGGGCGCCACGGCAGCGACGCGATGAGCGCCGCGATCGACGACAGGCCGAACGACGCCAGGTGCAGCATGCGCGTGATGCCACGCGGCTTCGCGGGCACCCACGTGGGGCAGCGGATCACGTCGACGCCGTTGCGGCGTTCGCGCCGGAACCACCGCGTGCGGTGCTCCGATGCGACCTTCCATTCCGGGTAGTACGGCGGCGCCGTCACGACGCGAACGTCATGGCCCCGCGCCGCGAGCCACTCACAGAACTCGCTGGTGTACTTGCCCGTACCGATGCACTCGGGGGCGTAGTTGATCCCCGCGACGAGGATGCGGGGTTGGCGCTTGCGGGACTGCACTGCCGATTCCTCAGTACGCGTTCCTGCCGAGAAACCCGCGCACGATCGTCATCGCGACGATCCGCAGGTCCAGCATCAGCGACCAGTTCTGCATGTAATACAGGTCGGCTTCGACACGCCGCTCCATCTTGTCGAGCGTATCGGTCTCTCCGCGCAATCCATTGACCTGCGCCCAGCCGGTGATCCCCGGTTTCACGCGATGCCGCTGCATGTACAGCTGCACCTGGCTCTTGTACTGGTGGTTGTGCTCCACCGCGTGCGGGCGCGGGCCGACGATCGACATCGTGCCTTGCAGCACGTTGAGGAACTGCGGCAGTTCGTCGAGGCTCGTGCGGCGCAGGAAGGCGCCGAGCTTGGTGATGCGGGCGTCGCCCTTCGTCGCCTGCGTCACCTGGCCATGCGCTTCGTGGTGCACGCGCATGCTGCGGAACTTCCACACGCTGATCACTTTGCCGTCGAGGCCGTGGCGGCGCTGGCGGAACAGCACCGGGCCGGGCGAGCTGAGTTTCACGCCGATCGCGATGGCGGCGAGCAGCGGCGCGATCATGAGCACGATCACCGTGGCGAGAACGCGGTCTTCGACCGCCTTCAACAGGCGCGCGTCGCCGTCGAAAGGGCTCGCGCGCAGGTTGATGACGGGCAGCCCGGCGATCTGTTCGACGGAATGATTCAGCAGTTGCAGGCCCAGCAAATCGGGCACGAACTTGATGTCGGCGGTCGAATGCGCGAGCGCGTCGAGGATGCGTGCGATATCGCGCTCCGCGCTCATCGGCAAGGTGATCCAGACCTGGTTGACGTGCTGGCGCTCGATGAATTCGGCCAGGCGCGCGAGGTCGCCCAGTCGCGGCGTATCCGGCAGTTCGCCGCCGAGACCCGGCACGTCGAACCAGCCGAGCACGCGGATGCCCGCGCCCTTCTGCCGATGCAACGCATCCACGATCCGCCGCGCATCTTGCCCCCCGCCCACCATCACTGCCGTGCGCAGGTCCATGCCGAGTTCGCGCACCGCGGCGGCGGCGCGGCGTGCGATGAGGCGCATGGTCGCGCCGCTCGCGATCGTCAGGCCGAACCACAGCAGCCACCACAACCGCGAGAGATTGACGGGCAACTTCAACGCGACGGCGTAAAGGATCGTCAAGCCGAAGATCAGGCCGAATGCGCCAGCCATGCGCGGCAGTTCGGCGAACAGCCCCTGCCCGCGCCAGCTGCGATACATGCGCGAGAGGCTCAACACCGGCAAGGCGAGCAACACCGCCATCGCGACGTGGCGCTGGTAGACCAGAGAGATATCGAAGTGACCGAAGCGCACCCACCACGCCACGACAGCGGCGCCGGCGATCGCCGTCAGATCGGCGAAGCGCAGTCCCCATCCGAGCAACGCACCGTACTTGCCGGGCGTGAGTGTGGTTTGCCGCAGTTCCTGCGGCATCGGTGCGAACAACATGCGGCTACTTCCCCTGCGGAACGCGGCTGACCTGCCGCTCCGCCCCCCCGAGCGAAAGCAGCAGGCCAGCCATGACCGAAACGGCCAGCGTCCGCAGGGGGTAGTCCACCCATGCATGGAGCAAGGGGACTGCGAGCGCGATGGCGATCACGTTTTCCACGCGATCATCCCGCTTGCCCGGGTCCGGTCCTATGGGAAATATTCTCGCGGCCTTCACGACGACTAGTGCCACGAACGCGAGCATCAGCAGCACGCCCGGCACGCCGGCCTCGATGGCGATCTGCAGCGGATCGTTGTGCGCGCGCCCGGCGAACGTCGGCCCCATTTCCGCAACCGGCTCGAACGGCGCGTACACCCACGGGAAGCTGCCCAATCCGCTGCCCCACGGCAGGTAGGCGCGCATCGCTTCCAGCCCATGCCGCACGTACTGCCAGCGCAGGTCGTCGAGCGGATCCTGCGCGAGCCGTTGCATGAGGCCGTCCCACGCGTAGTGGCCGATCGCCAGCGTGGTGACTCCAACCAGCATGACCGGCGCCATCCAGGCGCGCCTGGCGCCGCCGCGGGGCCACCACAACCACAGGGTCGCGACGAGGAACGCGCACGACGCGAGCGCGAAGCCCGCGCGTGAGTAAGACAACGCCGCCGCCAGCCACAACACGAACGCCGCGGCGAGCGACACCGCGAACAGTGGCCGCTCCCCCTGCCGCTGCGCGCGTGCGGCGAACGCGAGCGCGATCGGCGCGAGCATCGCCATCAGCGCGGCGAAGTGGTTTCGGTTGGCGAACGGCCCGATCGCGCCGAGGTCGTGGTGGAAGCGATGGAAACGGATCGCATGCGTGCCTGCCGCCGCCTGCGCGAAACCGAAGAATGCGAGCGCGACCCCCACCGCCACGGCGATCTGCAGCAGTCGGCGCTGCGCGGTCGCATCGAGCGTCCTGCACAACATCCACGTGGCCGCGAAGGTCATGAACGCAAGCGCGGCACGCACCGTGGCCCACACGTCGAGCGTCATCGGACGCCATGCCTGGCCCACACCAGCGTGCGCGAGATCCGCCGCGACACCCGCGCGTTGCGGCAGCGAGGCGAAAAGGTGCGGCGGCAAGGGCGCCAGTTGCGCAATCACCAGTGCGAGCACGGCGATGCACCAGCCGATGAACCAGCGATCCCATCGCGACGCATCGCTCCAGCGGAAACGCACGATGGCGAGCGCGAGGCAAGGCACCATCGTCGCGTGCACGAGCGCGTCGCCCGTGCCGCGCGGCCCGCCGCCGAACAGCATCGCCACCACGACCGTCAACGCGGCGATGGCGAATGCGAACTGATCCTGGCGCGACGACATTTGCGGAATGGCCCTGCGAAAAAAAAACGGGCCGCGAGAGCGGCCCGTCCGTGTTGCGTGCTGCGAGCGTCTTACGGGCTCGACGGCTTCGAAGGCTGCGCCTTCGGCTTGTCGTCGCCGCCACCAGAAGCACCGGCCAGCAGCGCGGCCGCGCCGACGGCGCCGATGATCATCGTGGTGTGGTTCTTCTTCGGGCTCTGCACCGGAACGGTCGGGACCTGCGGCTGCGCAGTCTTCGCGGGCTCCGCTTCGGCCTGCGGGGCCGGGGCTTGCTGCGATTCCTGGGCGGGCGCGGTCTGCGCCACGGCGTTGCCTGCGAACAAGACGGCCAGAAGGCCGGCGACGGCGTACTTCATTGCGTTTCCCCTGATGACGCTGCGTCGACGTTCGACGCGAACCTGTGAAGGATAGCGGTGTTTCATCCGCGTGAAGACGACGACGGGATCAGAAAAATTCCTAGGTCGTCGACCAGCAGCCGCCCACGCAGCCGGCGCTCGGCCAGCGAGCGAGCGGCATGCACCAGCACCAGGGATTGCTGCGTGCAGGCAGACGGGACGTCGAAGTCGACGGATTGCACGCGCCAGTCGGCGTCGCGTGCGAGCGGCAACTGCGCAAGTTTGGCGCCGTTCGTGCACGCCAACCGCCACTCGAAGGGGCGCGTGCTGTCGACGCGGTCGAGCGCCGCGGCCTGGAGCCGATAGCGGCCCGGCGCGAGCGCGAGCGACTGGTGCACGGCGGAGAACCGCACCGCGCGGTCGTCGAATTCCACCGAAAGCGCGGCCTTTCCCGAACGCGGCGCATCACGGGCGATTTCGACGATCGCCCCCGGCACGTCGTCGAACCACCACCCGTAGCCGGCCACGTTGCCCTGCCCCGCTTCGAACCCGCCGTCGAAGACCCCTTCGGCCAGCGCGCGCTCGTGCACGGGCAAGGTCGCGATCCATGCCGCGCGCGCGTCGGCGTGGCGCCCCGCTCGATCCAGGACGGCGATGCGCGTGCGCTGCATATCCTCGTCGGCCGGGGTGCGGCGTGCGAGCGCGGCGAGCAATGCATCGGCGTCCGCGGCCGGGGCCGCCTCGCTACGCAGCGTCGCCAGGAAGGCGCCGCGCCACGGCGGATCCTGCGCGAGCCGTTCGACCAGGCTGTCGCGCACGCGTGCGTCGTGCAGGTGCGGCATGAGCAGCGGCAGGAACAACTCGCGCGTGGCCGGCGCGACGCGCAGCAATGCGTCCAGGTGCGTCAGGCCCGTTTCGATCTCACCGGCGGCGAGCGAACGGTCGGTGAGCGTGGCCAGCGTCATCGGATCGCGCGGCCCGCGTGCGCCGGCGATCGTGATCAACGCATCGCGTTGTTCGGCGAGCGCGATCGTGCGGTACGCGCGTCCGTCGATGGGGCGCGTGGCGAGGATCGCCCGCGCCTGACGCGCGCGGTGCGCGTCGGGCGATGGTGCGGCGTCGAGCCGGCGTTGCAGGCGATCGGGGCCGAACGCCCTGCCCGCCTCCGTATCGACGCGTGACATCTGCACCGCCGCGACGGCGACGAGCGCCGCGCATGCCAGTGCGGCCGCGACGCGGACGCCGCTCATCACGCGGCCTGCTTCGTCCCGTAGCCGTAGTAGGCGTACGACCCGTATCCGTAGTCGTCGCCCTTGCGCTCCAGGTCGAAGCGCGTGAGCAGCGTGCCCAGCATGCGGCCGCGCGTGGACGACAGGCGACGCAGTGCGCCACGCAAGGCATCGCGACGCGTGTGTCCGGCCGCCGCGATCAGCAACGTACCCTCCGCGACGTGGGCCAGCAGCGGCGCATCGGCCAGGCCGAGCACCGGCGGACCGTCGATCACCACGATGTCGAATCGATCGCGCAGCGCATCGAGCATGCGCGCAAGACGATCGCCGGCCAGTAGCTCCGGCGGGTTCGGCGGCAACGGACCGGCGGTGATGACGCTGAAGGTTTCGCCCGGCGCCGCGCGCAGCACGTCTGCGATGTCGGCCGCGCCCGCGAGCACGTTCGACAAGCCGCTCGCGTTGGAGACGTCCAGCAAGCGGTGCAACGACGGCTTGCGCAGGTCCGCGTCGACGAGCACCACGCGCTTGCCGGTCTGCGCGATGTTGCGCGCAAGTTCGCGCGCGGTCGTGGACTTGCCTTCGGACGGACCGGCGCTGGTGATCAGCAGGCTGCGCGGCAGCCCGTGGTCGGTCGCGAACTGCAGCGACGTGCGGACGGAACGATAAGCTTCGGCGAACGGCGAGCGCGCATCGGTCGACGCCATCTGCGGCGACGTGCCATTGGGCAGGCGCGGGATCGCGCCGAGCACCGGCAGGCCGAGCGCTTCTTCCAGCGCCTGCGGCGAATGCATGCGGCGGTCGAGATGGTGCAGCAGGAAGGCCGTGAGCACGCCGGCGAACAGGCCGAGCAGCACGCCCACCGCGAGGTTGAGCGGGATGCGCGGAGAGTGACGACGCTCGGGCACGAATGCGCGATCGATCACCGAGACGTTGTTCGCGCCCACGCCGCCGACGACGCCGATTTCCTTGTAACGCTGCAACAGCCCGTCGTAGAGCTGGCGATTGGTCTCGGCTTCGCGGCGCAGGATGTTGTATTGGATGCTGCGGCCCTGCAGGTCGAGCACGTCGTTCTTCAGGCCGCTCATGCGGCCTTCGAGCAGGCCTTCCTGCGCGCGCGCGGCGTCATACTCCGAACGCACGGCGGCGCGGATGTGCGCGACTTCCGTGGCGATCTGGCGGTCGGTCTCCGCGATCTGCCCGGCGAGGCGGCGCATGTCCGGGTAGTCCGCCTTGAACGTGCGCAACTGCTCCTGGTACTGCGCGGCCAGCAGCGAGCGCGATTCGCGCAGCTTCTGGATCAACGGGCTCTGGACGACCTGCGGCAGGCCGAGCCCGTCGCCGGCGCGCGCCTGGTCCCACGCGGCCTGTGCGCGGATGCGCGCGGCCTGCGCGAGCGCGAGGGCCGCGTTGAGTTCGCCGAGGTTCTGCGCGCTCAGCGAAGGCTGGTTCTCGCCGACGTTGACGATCTGTTCTTGCGTCGCGAACGCGACCAGCGCCTTCTCCGAGTCCTCCAGCCGCGCTTTCGATTGCGCGAGGCGCTCCTCGAGGTACTTGCGCGCGTACGAGGACGCATCGAAGCGACGCTCGAGGTTGCTGGCGATGAAGGCGTCGGCCCAGGCGTTGGCGATCCTGGCCGACAGCGCCGGATCGGCCGAATCGAAGTTCACGCGCACCAGGCGCGAATTGCGCACCGGCTCGATGGTCAGCGATTCGAGCGCGGTCTCCACCAGCGCGCGCTCGCGCGCTTCGCGCTGCGCGGCCGGCGTGGCCTGCTTGTCTTCCAGGCCCGCATCGACGTTGGCCACCAGGTCGGCGAACAGCGGCGCCTGCACCAGGCGCAAATCCTGCACGACGCGGCGCGCGAGCGAGCGGCTGCGCAGCAATTCGTATTGCGTCTGGTAGAAGTCGCGGTCCATCGGCGACTCGGTGGGCGTCAGGCCTTCGACGTCCATGATCTTCATGGTGTCGCGTTCGATCTGCAGCGTCGACGAGGCGCGGAAGATCGGCGTCGCCAGCAGCGTCACGGCGAGCGCGAGCGCGACGACCGCCGCGGTCACGCCGGCGATCACCCAGCGCCGGTCGCGCAGGACCTGCCAGTACTCGCGCAGGTTGATGGTGTCCTCGTCCTCGCGGCCATCGGGCGCGGGCTGGGCTTGCAGATTCACGAGCGTCATCGGTAGGCCCGCCATACGGCGACGAAAGGCGCCAGCTTGATGAGGTTCTGCAGCGTGATCTTGCCGGTGGAGGTATCGACGACGACGACGTCCTCCCCCGTCAGTTCCGGATCGGCCTGCAGGCCGGCCTGGATCTGCTTGACGTCGAACCGCGCGAAGACGCGCTGCCCGCCCGAGGTCCGGAAGACGAAGACGTTGTCGTGGCTCGCCACGTCGTCGAACCCGCCCGCCATCGCGATGGCTTGCAGCAACGTCATGCGCGAGGTGATCGGGAAGATGCCGGGCTTGTCGACGGCGCCGCCGACGGTCACGCGCTGGCTCGCGAATTCCTTGACGAACACGGTGACCTGCGGGTCCTGCAGGTACTTCTGGTTGTAACGCGCGGCGATGTCGCGTTCGAGTTCGTCGACGGTGCGCCCCGCCGCGGTGACGGTGCCGACCAACGGAAGCGAGACCTCGCCCGCGTTGTTGACGCGCACTTCGCGGCCGAGGTCCTCGATCTGGAACACGGTGACGGCGAGCAGATCGCTGGGACCGATGCGGTATTCCGGACGGCCGACGGCGTCGGCGACGGGATCGGCGGGCGGAAGCATGGACGGCGCGCCGCCGGCGGCCCCATGGCTGGCGCACGCGGCCAGCAGCAGCAGCGCCGCGCAGACGGACAAACGAAACAGGATGGACACGGAAAGACCTGAAAAGAGCGACAGACGAAACCCCGCGGCAGTCTACCGACCGGGACGCCGGCGCCGGCATTCGGGCGCACGAGAATTTTTCTCGGTCGGCGTCGCCGTCAGCCGAGCAACAGCTGCCAATACCCCACGTCGATCCACCGCTCCTGCTTGAACCCCACACGCCTGAAGTGCGCGACCTTCTCGAAGCCGAGCCGCTCGTGCAACGCGACGCTCGCCGCGTTGGGCAGGGCGATCCCGCCGATCATCGTCTGCATTCCGCCCGCGCGCAGCGCATCGATCAACGCCACGTAGAGCGTCTGGCCCAGGCCACGACCGGTGCGCGCGTGGTCGAGATAGACGGTGGACTCGGCTGAATAGCGATAAGCGCATCGGCCCTTCCACTTGGATGCGTACGCATACCCGGCGATCGCATCCGCATCGACCGCGACCAACCAGGGCAAGTTGGCGTGGCGCGTTTCCTCGATGCGTGCGGCCATGTCGTCAGGCGTAACCGGCTCGGTTTCGAAGGTGATGCACGTCGTCGCGACGTAGTGGTTGTAGATCGCCGCGATGGCAGCGGCGTCGGTGCGTTCGGCGGGTCGAATTTCCATTGCGCGATGTTCCGGGACCGATGGAGGGGGCAGCAAGGCCTGTTGACTTCGCTCCATATTTCCATATTCTTAGAAGTATGGAAATGTCCTCATCCCTCGCCTGCCTGGCGGCCCTCGGCCACGAGTCCCGCCTGCGGGCCTTCCGTCGCCTCGTCGAAGCCGGGCCCGGCGGCCTCCCGGTCGGCGAACTGCGCGAACACCTCGACCTCCCGCCGGCCACGCTCACCGCGCACCTCAACGTGTTGCGCGCCGCCGACCTGGTCACCGACCAACGCGAAGGCCGCGTCATCCGCGTGCGCGCGAACTACGACCGCATGAACGGCCTCATCGCCTATCTCACCGAGAACTGCTGCGCCGGCTCCGGCCCCTGCGCCCCGGTGCCCTCCACGTGCAAGCCGCGCAAGACAGGAGGTTCGAAATGAATCGATTCCACGTGCACCTAAACGTTGCCGACCTCGACGCCAGCATCGCGTTCTACACCGAACTGTTCGCGGCCAAGCCCACCGTGCGCAAGGACGACTACGCGAAGTGGATCCTGGAAGATCCCCGCGTCAACTTCGCCATCTCCAACACCGGCCGCGCGCCGGGCGTCGACCACCTCGGGTTGCAGGTCGACTCGAGCGAGGAACTCGCCACGTTGGGCAAGCGCCTCGAAGCCGCGGGCGGCACCGTCGTCCCCGAAGAAGCCACCGTGTGTTGCTACGCGCAGTCCGACAAGAACTGGACCGAAGACCCGCAAGGCACGCGCTGGGAGACGTTCCACACTTTCGGCGACGCCACGACTTACCACGCGCCCGATGCGGCCTGTGCGACCGACGGCGCAGCCTGCACGCCTGGCGTGGCGTCGATGAAACCGAAGATCGACAAGGGCGCGTCCTGCTGTTCGCCCGCCTCGGCGTGCTGCTGATGAAACGCGTGCTGTTCGTCTGCGTCGAAAACGCCAACCGCAGCCAGATGGCGGAGGCGTTTGCCCGCATGGCGGGCGACGCCGAAGTCGAAGCACTGAGCGCCGGCTCGCGTCCCTCCGGCGTCGTGAATCCGAAGGCGATCCGCTTCATGGAAGAAGTCGGCTACGACCTGACCACGCATCGTTCGAAGTCACTTGATGAAGTCCAGGGCGAATTCGATGCGGTCGTGACGATGGGTTGCGGCGACGAGTGTCCGTGGGTACCCGCGAAACGCCGCGAGGATTGGGCGCTGAGCGATCCCAAGCACATGGACGACGACGGGTATCGCGCGGTGCGCGACGACATCGCCGCGCGCGTGCGTACGCTGCTGGCGACGCTGTGACCGGCTTGTCTCGCGCCCTCGTCGCCGAAGCGCTCGGCACGGCCCTGTTGCTGGCGACGGTCGTGGGCTCGGGCATCATGGGAACGCAGCTCGCGCAGGGCAACGATGCGATCGCGCTACTCGCCAACGCGGGCGCCACCGCTGCGATCCTCTATGTCCTGATCGTGCTGTTCGGTCCTGTCTCGGGCGCGCACTTCAATCCGGCCGTAACCCTGGCGATGCGTTTGCGTGGTGCCCTCGGAACGCGGGAAGCCCTTGCCTACATTGCGGTGCAAATCATCGCCGCGGTCGTCGGCGTCGCGTTGGCGCACGGCATGTTCGACCAGGCGCTGCTTCAACCGGGCACGCATGCACGCGCAGGGACCGGGCAGTGGTTGAGCGAGGGGGTCGCGACGTTCGGGCTGTTGCTGACGATCCTGCTGGGCCTCGCCCATCGCCCCGCGGCCGTTCCGGCACTCGTCGGCGCCTACATCTTCGCCGCGTATTGGTTCACGGGCAGCACATCCTTCGCGAATCCTGCCGTCACGATCGCGCGGTCGTTGACGCAGACCTTCGCCGGCATCCGTCCTGCCGACGTGCCTTGGTTCGTCATCGCGCAATTGATCGGCGCACTGGCGGCGCTCGGCGTCTCCCGCCCTTACCTGACGGCCAGGTAATCCACGTCGTACTGACTCTGGACCAGGCCGCTCGCGTACTGCTGCGTCCGAACGTGCTTGAGCGCGATGTCGCGTTCCAACGCGCCGAACAGCGGAATCCCTTGGCCGATGAGCACCGGAACGCGCGTGACGATGAGCCGCGTGATCAGTCCGGCGCGCAGGAAGCGCTGGATGGTGATGCCACCGTCGACATAAAGATGGCGGATGCCACGTGCAGCCAGGAGCGAAACGATTTCGACCGGCTCCCCCGAGAGCCGCTCAACCACCGCACCCTCCGCTATCTGCGGCAACGTCCGCGTGCTCAGCACGAACACGGGCTTCTTTCCGTAGGGCCAGGGATCGAACGCCAGCACCGTGTCGAACGTGTTCCGGCCGATGACCAATGCATCGACCGTCGCCATGAACTCTTCGTAGCCGTGGGGTTCACCGCCGCCCGGCGGGAGAAAGTCCAGCGAATGGTCGAGTCGCGCCATGAAGCCATCGAGGCTCGTGCCGACGAAGACGGATGCTTCCATGGGTTCGCCCTCCGTTTGCCGCTTCCGATTCTGCGCGCTGCGTGTTCTGCGCGTTGCGCGCGCGGCGTGCGCTCCCCTGCTCGGGTGCCCGCTGTCCGTCGATTGCCTTGTTCGCGTTGCTCCATGTGGCGGACCTGCTTCCGCCCGGAGAAATGCGATGAAACACGACTCATCCGTGCGCACATGCGCACTCGCCTTCGCGTTGGCGATCGCTGCTTCGGCGGCGAGCGCCGCGCAGCATACCGATCCACTGTCGCGAGCCGCGGGCCTAGTTCGCGTGCAAGCGGCGCAAGCCATCGGCGTCTCGGTCTTCGCCACCGGGCTCAACAATCCGCGCGGCCTGAAGTTCGGCCCGGACGGCAACCTGTACGTTGCCGAAGGCGGCATCGGCGGCAGCCGCTCGACGACACCTTCGCAATGCGATCAAGTCGTGCCGCCCGTCGGACCCTACCTTGGCAGCAGCACCGGCGGTCGCATCTCACGCATCGACTCGGCCGGCCATCGCACGACCGTGACCACCAACTTGCCGACGAGCACGACGAGCCCGGACCTGGGTTCGCTCGTGAGCGGCGTGGCCGACGTCGCGTTCGTCGACGGGCGACTGTATGCGTTGATTGCCGGTGGTGGTTGTTCGCACGGCGTCGCCAACCGCGACAACGCCATCGTGCGCATCGGTGCGGGTGGCGCGCCATCGCTGGTCGCCAACCTCAGCGCCTATCAGAAGACCCACCCTACCGCGGTGATCGAAGAAGACGATTTCGAACCGGACGGCACGTGGTACAGCATGGTCGCGCGCGACGGATGGTTGTACGCGCTGGAACCCAACCACGGTGAACTCGTGCGCGTGTCGGCCGCGACAGGCGCGATCCAGCGCGTCATCGATGTGTCCGCACGCGTCGGCCATGCGGTGCCGACCGCGCTCGCACGCCGGGGCGGTTACTGGTACATCGGCAACCTGGGGACGTTCCCCATCGTCGACGGCTCCTCGCGCGTGTGGCGCCTGCTGTCGAACCCCACGCGCCTGCAGGTGGTCGCGCAAGGCACGACGATCCTGGGACTCGCGTTCGATTCGCGCGACAACCTCTACATCCTGCAGAACACCACCGGCAATCCGGGACCGACGCCGGGCGCCGGCAGCATCGTGCGCATTCGCCCGGGTGGTGGACCGGAAACGATCGTCGACGGGCTGACGCTGCCCACTGCGATGACGATGGGGCCGGACGGCAACCTGTATGTCTCCCATGTCGGCTTCGGACCGCCGCTGCCGGGCGTCGGAGGAGTGCTGCGAATCGATCTCTAACCACGAACGACGAAGGCCGGCGGTGTGCGCGCCGCCGGCCTTCGCGAACATGCGGGGCACTACTGCCGCGCGCGAATCGCATTACGATGAAGTGACCACGCGCCATGTCCTGGTAGTGGTCGGCAAACAGCGTATTGAGCGTGGCACCCGTGATCGCGCCTAGCACTGGCACGACCTGCGCGGCGGCTTTTTCCGTCAGGACGATTCCGAACCGAGCGGCAACCGCCTCGATGATCGGGCGGGAACTCTACTCCGCCATCGGCCGAGCGAGCAGCTTGTGACCAATAGTCACGCGCATCATCTGACGGTAGCGGGACGCTTGGACTCACGCCACTTCCCGGTTTCTGGCACGCTTGACGCACCAGGGAGGGGATTCGACATGCGACGCCTCGTTTTACCTTTGATCATCGCGTTCTCGACCACCGCCCTCTCGGGTTGCTTCTACCAATCCCAACCAGAGCCCCGCCGAGTGCAATCGTCCAACCCAGACACTCGCACGGACGCCGAACGCATGGCCGAATACGACCGCCAGATGCAACGCGTCGCCGAACAACAAGCGGCGGCCGAACGGCAGCTCGCCATCTCGGCGGAGCAGCAGAAGCGGATGGAGGCGTTGCTGACGCGGTGGGAACGGCAGGCGGATCGCCAGGACACATTGCTCGACAAGGAAGAACGTCGGGCGGCCGCGCGGTGATCATGCACGCGAGGACTTCGATGCTCCGCGTCATCGCTGCCCTCTTCCTCGCGGCGTTGCCCGCCACCGCGGCGGAACCCGATCTCTACGATCGCATCGCCAACCTCGAGTTCGTCAAGACGAGTTACACCACCCAGCGAACGGCGCACGGGATCGACCTGGTCTCGCGCGAAGGCGTCACGTTGCCGACCGGCGCGCCGCACGCGAAGTACCACATCGAGATCGAAGGCCCGATTCCCGCGGGCGGCCTGACGTCCATCCAGCAGGTGGCGGAAGCCGTCGCGCTTTCGGTGAAGCCCGAGGTCGATGCAACGCAGGTCCAGGACAATCCGATCATCCCGGGGGTCGACGTGGACTTCGTCGACATCAACGGCACTGTCGTCGCGGTCCTGGCCTACCGCGCGAACAACGAAGGCAACCCGTGGCGCCAGCGCATCGCGATCCTCGGCGGCGACGGCATCTACACCACCACGATGAGCCTGCACACGGACGACAGGAAGGACCGGGCCGGTCTGGCGGCGATCATGTTGGTCGTCGACATGATCAACAGCGGCAAGATTCCCGCGCTGCAAGCGGCGAGCGCCGCGCCGGCGCGCCCGATCGCCGACGGCGACTACACGTTCCATCATCGATTCGCCGAGCACCCCTTCATCCCGAGCGTCGACATGCAGGCCAGCATCCGCGCGGGACGGATCACGATCACCAATCCGTCGCCGTCCGCGGCGTTGCCGGGCGGCGTCATCGCAGACGGCCGGTTGCTCTGGAACGCGCACGCCAGCCAATGGATCATCGCGCTCTTCCCCGCCGACAGCGAAGCGACGGAAGTCGGCGGCTGCTCCGATGGCCCCGAAGTCGTGGACCTGGAGAAACGCATCTACTGGACCTGCTGAGACGATGCGCACCGAAAAAGACAAGATGCTCGCCGGACAGATGTACCTCGCCAACGATCCTCAACGCGTCGCCGAACGCCTGCTTGCGCGTGAGCGGTGCCAGGCGCTGAACACCCTGCCCGCTTCCGCCGCGGATCCGGAGCGGCAGGCGCTGATCGAGGCGATCTTCGGTGCACCGACGAATGCATATGTCACGCCGCCGTTCCATTGCGACTACGGGACGAACATCGCGCTCGGCGCCAACGTCTACTTCAACTTCAATTGCGTCGTGCTCGACGTCGCGCCGGTGACCATCGGCGACAACGTGATGTTCGGTCCCGCGGTGCAGGTCTACACCGCGACGCATCCACTCGACGCGGAGGAACGTCGCAGCGGGCGCGAATTCGCCAAGCCCATCGTGATCGGCGACGACGCATGGATCGGCGGCGGCGCAATCATCTGCCCAGGCGTGACGATCGGCGCGCGTGCGGTGATCGGCGCGGGCAGCGTGGTCACCCGCGATATTCCCGCAGACGTATTCGCCGCGGGCAATCCGTGCCGCGTGGTGCGCGCGTTACCCCGTGGCGCGACGTGAGCGATGCTCACCAATCGCGCACGCAGTCGCTCACCTCGTCACCAATCCTCTCGTCTATCGCGTGGCGCGAACTCATCCTAGTCTCGATGCGCGATGTGGATTGCATCGCATCACGACAACAGGGAGAGGTTGCATGAAGAAGCTTGTCATCGGCGTTGCGTTGTTCGCGGTGGGCGTGGGAAGCGCGTTCGCGATCCGTTACCAGCCCTATCAGCTGACGCGCACGTTCTATTCGACGCCTGCGAAGACGACGGCCGTCGGCATCGGCGTGCTGCATTGCCCCACGTACGGCAACTCGTTGGGTTGGATCATGGACGGCCAGCAAACCGCCTACTACACCGACCGCAACGGCGCGGCGTGCACCACGGGCGGGCCGATGGAACCGTTCTGTCCGGCGGACGCAGACCCGGTGTCCTGCTTGTGATCCATCGCGGACGGGGCGCCTGCGCCCCGTTCGCTCTTGCGCGGCAGCTCCGCCTGTTACGCTTGCGCCATCATTTCGGGGGAAATCGATGAACGCACGCCGCCTGCTTTGCCACGGGTTGTTCCTGCTCGGCCTGTCGTCCGCCGCGACCGCGGCGCACGCCGAATGCCAGTCGCTGTCGCTGCGGAACTTCCAGTTGCAACAGGTGCCGGCCGGGACGTTCGAGAGCCGCAACGGCGAATTCTCGTTCACGCTGCCGTTCAAGACGCAGAACCTCGAATTCGGCAGCTTCGACAACAAGTGCCTGTACGCATTCAACATCGACGCGACAGATTCCACCGGGCATCGCTCGATCGAGTGGATCTATCTCCAGGGCGCGCTCTCCAACGACGCCTTCGTCGACTACTGGAAAGGCTTCATCGCTGACTACCTCGCGCACAACTTCGGCACCGGCGGCTACGCGCTGACGGCGCTGGACCCGTTCACCACGAAGGACGGGCGCGCGGGTATCCGATACGCGGGCACCGGCACGAACAACGGCGGGGGCGCAGGGGAAATCCGCGGCGTCGTGCTCGCATTCGAGGAACGCATGGCGAACGTCTACGCCATCGCAGATGCCCCCATCGCGGCGGAAGCGATGGACGCGCAGGCCGAAAGCGTCGAGGCGCTCGCGGCCTCGATCACCTGCACCTACTCGGCTTGCCGGGCGAAGGCGCCGGCAACGCACTGACCGCGCGCGTCACGCGCGCTTCGGCAAGCGCCATCCCGGCCGGATCACGTGGCACGTGTATCCGGTCGGATACCGCTCCAGGTAATCCTGGTGTTCGGGTTCGGCTTCCCAGAACGGGCCCGCCGGCGACACTTCGGTCACGACCTTGCCGGGCCACAGGCCCGATGCGTCGACGTCGGCGATCGTGTCTTGCGCCACCTGCTTCTGCGCATCGTCGGCGTAGAAGATCGCCGAGCGGTAACTCGTGCCGATGTCGTTGCCCTGGCGGTTCTTCGTGCTGGGGTCGTGGATCTGGAAGAAGAATTCCAGGATCTCGCGGTAGCTGGTCTTCGCGGGATCGAAGACGATCTCGATCGCTTCGGCATGCGTGCCGTGATTGCGGTAAGTCGCGTTCGGCACGTCGCCGCCGCTGTAGCCCACGCGCGTGGACACGATGCCTGGCTGGCGCCGAATCAGGTCCTGCATTCCCCAGAAGCAGCCACCGGCCAGCAGTGCGGTTTCGGTCGTCATGTGCGGTCCTCTCTCACGGGATGCATGGGAGATGGGGGCGGCATCGCAGGTTTCGAGGGGGCCGGCGGCAGTCACGCCGGTTTAACCGCGGCTGTTTCCAGATGGACGCCCGTCCCCCTCGCAGGCGGCACCATGGGCACTCCGTTTCGGCTCCGCGCACTCGCATTGGTCTGCGGTTTCGCCCTCGCCCTGCCCGCGGCGGCCGTCGATTCGAACAAGTGGCGCCTGCAGTTCAGCGGCCACGCCGACACCGATGGTGAAATCGAACTCGTGCTTACGCCCAGGGAAGGCGAAGCGGTGCACGTGATCGTCGCGATCCCGAAAGGCACGGGTGAAAACCGCGCCGCCAAGCTCACGGTCGAGGCCATCCGCAAGCAGTTCGGCGACGCGCTCTACAAATCCGAAGTGGACGACGGCGAAGACGTGCTGGTGAAAGCCCGCCGCGGCACGCCGGATTTCCAGGTCGTGATCCAGCGCAACACGACGGGCCTGCGCATCAGCCCCGACAAGGAGTGAGGCTCACTCCTTGATGTCGTGGCGCGCCATGTACGCGCGGATTTCCTGCGCACGTTTCACGTGCAGCGGCCAGTCGCGCATGTACGTCGCCAGGAACCGGCGCATGGCGTTTTCGGCGCCCGGCGCGTCGTAACCGCCCAGCGCGGACAGGCGTTGGTACCAGCCGGGCCCGAAGTCCGGGAACTCCGTCGTCAGCGCGTCCGTGCATGCGAGGAACCCGCGCCGATCGACCGCCACCCTGCAGAACTCGATGTAGGCGTTCTGGCGCAACTTCGGCTCGCGCATCGCAACCTCGTAAAGCGGACGCGCCTCGGCCGAATGCCCGGTATCGCGCAGGATGTCGGCGAGCATGCGGCTCGCGGACGGATCCTCCGGTTCGAGCTTCAGTGCGCGCTGCGCGTCTGCGCGCGCCCATTGCGGATCGCCGAGTTCGGAGATCACGTACGCGCGCCAGCGCGACTCCTGTCCGTAATCCGGCATGAAGCGCAGCGCTTCGGAGAGGTAGACGAACGCCTTCCAGAAATCATCCTTGTGCAGATACGCGCCACCGACGGTGCGCAGGTATCCCGCATTGGGGACGCGCAGTGCGAGCGGCTCGATTTCCGGGATCGCGCGCGCCTCATCCGCTTCGAGTTCGAATTCGTAGCTTTCGTGGGAGGTGGTCATCACCGCCAGCGCCGGGTTCTCCTTCACGTGGTCGCTCGCATACCGCGCGACCTCGCGCATTTCGCGCAGCGAACCGCCCCAGCGCGGCTCGGCGTTGTTCATCATTTCTTCGACGACGTTGTACGAGTTCGGGTCGGCGGCCAGGCACGTGGCCGTGGCCTTCACTTGCACCTGATCGTCCGCCTGGCGGCCCATCTGCATCAGCGCTTCGCATGCGGGCAGCAGGCGCGGTTCGATCTCGAGCGCTTTGTCGAGATGGGCTTGCGCTTCTTCGAAATACCCGGACATGGCGATCAGGTTTTCGCGCGGCGTGTCCTGGATCCACTTGCCGCCGCGCGCCGCCCATCCCTTGTTCACCAGCACGCGGCCCACCGCGGTATTCGCGTACGGGCTGTCGGGCGACGCCGCCAGCCACTTGCGCGCGACGCCTTCGGACCACACCAGCTTGCCGCGGTCGGCGAACGGCAAGTACGCGGTGAACGTTTGGTCGCGCGCGTTCGGGTCGGTGAAATGCGCGTCGAGCAACGCGCGGAACTTCGCATCGATCGTCTTCGCGCCCCCAGGGCCCTGCAGGATCCCTTCGATCTCGCCCAGGGTGAACAACGGTCGCTGGTTGAACATCACGCAACGCGCCTTCGCCGCGCCCGGCGCCCACGTGTTGCCAGGCAGATCCGGATACGCCAGGCAGCGTTGCAGGGGATCGTCGATCGCGTCGGCCTTCTTCACGGCGGCGACGAACGCCGCCAGCTCCGGCGGCGGCGCTTTCATTCCGGCGAATGCGGGCGCGGCGAACGCGCACGCGAGCGGCGCGACAAGCAACAGACGAGCGATCAAAGCGACTTCCCCAAGTCGTTCCGGATGCGCGCGACGATAGCATGCACCCCACGCGTCAGTCCGTCATCAGTGACACCGGATCATCGGAGAAAAACCCGCACACGCCGAGCGCGAGCAGGCGGTCGCGTTCGGCGCGGTCGTTGACCGTGTAGGCGACGACGCGGAACCCGGCCTCGCGCCATGCAGCGAACACCGCGGGCGGCGCGCGGCGATCCACGCCGGCCCACTGCACGCCGGCTGCACGTGCGGCATCGATGCCGTCGCCGGTGCGCGTGAGGAACATCGCAGGGTAACCGGCAGCGACGGCGGCAAAGAGATCATCGAGCGCGAAGGCTTGCACGAGCGCTTGCGTCACCGGGATGTCCGCCGCGTTCAAGGCATCGACCAGCGCCGCGCCGCTGCCCGGCGCTTTCGCTTCCGGCACGAACACAGCGCGCCCCTTGAATTCGTCGAGCACGTCGGCGAACACCGGCGGCGCCACCGTCGACGGAAATCCGCGAAACGGCCGCGCGCGCAACGCCCGAAACATTGCGAGGTCCATCGCTCCAACCGGCCCGCTGCCCGTCGTCGTGCGTTCGACCGACGCATCGTGCATCACCACCAGCGTGCCGTCGGCGAGCACGCGGACGTCTTGTTCAAGCACGCGCAGTCCACTCGCCCACGCCGCGCGATAGGCCTCGAGCGTGTTCTCCGGCGCGAGCGACGCCGCACCGCGATGCGCGATCCACAGGGGCGTTTCCGGAGTCGCCGTTTCGAGCGATGGCAGGGTAACCATCGCGCCAGCCTACCTCACGCGAAGGCCTCCCCCATCGCCACGGACGCCGCGCGGTCCACCAGCCGCAACAACCCGCCGCGCCGTGGCGCATACCAGGCGAAATACAACGCCTTCAGGCTCACCTCGTACTGCGTTTCCAGCAAGGGCGCGAGGCACGCGGCCGCGCGGGTTTCACCGACATGCTTGCAGCCCATCGAGATGCGCTCGGCCAGACGCCGTACTTCGCCCCAGTCGCCGCGCGCGGCCGCGTGTTCCATCGAGAGCAGGTCGCGCACCGTGATGCGGTGGAACGCCGCCACGATGCGGCGCACGCGCGCCGCGTCGTGGGGCAACCATCGGGACAGCTCGGCGAAGTCGCCGTCGGTGTCGTCGGCCATGGCGCCGACGTTACGCACATCAGCGCGTGCGACGGAAGCGGATCGTCTCCGCCTCCGCGCACGGCCCATCCGGCGCCCGGACGTCAGAGCCGGAGTTCGACCCCCGCGTACAGCCCGCGCCCGTCGCCCGGGAACAGGTGCCGACCATCCACGCCGCGCGCATCGGCCACGACGTTCGTGCTCGCGATCCATCGCTTGTCGAACACGTTGCGCATGTCCGCGAACCACGTCCATCGCGCGCCGAGGTCGCCGCCGATGCGCAGGTTCCACACGGTCGCACCCTTCGCCCGCAGCGAGTTGGCGTGGTCGATCCACGTCTTGTCGTTCCACTCCACGCCCGGCACGACGTGGAATGCGGCGACCGGCGACCACCGCAGTTCCGCACGCACCTGCTGGCGCGGCACGCCGGCCAGCGCGTTGTCGCCGTACCGCGGATCGCCGTCGAAACGGAAATCGTTGAACAGGTACTGCAGGCTCGTGCGCCATCGCGACGTCCAGTCCCACGCGCCGCCGAGTTCGATGCCCTGGTGCACGGTGCGGTCGGCGTTGGTCGTGCCGAGCGGATTGCCGTTCGCATCGTTGAGCGCGAGCAGTTCGTCGTCCACGCGCGCGTGGTACAGCGCGACATCGAGCCAACCCTTGTCATGCTGCACGCGCGTGCCGACTTCGACCGTCGTCGCCGTCTGCATGTCGACCTGCGTGACGCCCGGGCCGCCGGTGAGTTCGCCGAAGGTCGGCGGTTCCAGGCTGCGGCTGACGTTCGCGAAGACCTGCGCGTGCTCGCCCATTTTCGCGCGCACGCCGAGCTTGGGGCTCACGCCCGAATACGTCTTGTCGAAACTCTCGTCGCGGCCGCCGGTGATCCACTTGTCGTCGGAGCGACGCACCGCGTGCAACCCCTGCGCACCCAGTGCCACGGTCCAGCGATCATCCAGCGCGACCTGCTGTTCGAGATACGCGATGCTGTCGCGCGCATGCTGGTCGAAGATGTTCGTCGGCGCGCCGGGGTTGCCGCCGACGTTGACGAAGCGTTCGTCGTGCAAGCTGCCGTTGGTCGTGCGCACGCCGGCGATGAGCGTCGCCGCGTGACCGCCCCACTCCGACTCGTGCCGCCAGCGCAGGTCGACGCCGACATCGCGCGAGTCTTGTTCCAGCACCTGGAAGATCGGATGGTGCAGTTGCTTGTCGGACACCGACAGCGACAACGCCACTTGGTCGCCCGCAGTCGGCGACCACGCCAGCCGGCCCGCGAGGCGTTCGAGCACGAAGTCGCGGCGCTGATCCATCGACACATTGGCCGGCGCCGCGAGCGACGGATCGCGCGCGAACTCGGCGAAGGTCAGGTTGCCCGGCAACTGCGAGCGCGAATCGACCTTCGTGAAATACAGGCGGCCGTCGAGCGTCTCGTTGAAGCGGTAGCCGGCGTTGCCGAAGAATCGATACGTCTCCTGCACCGCGTGGTCGCGATAGCCGTCCTGCGAGGTGCCGGTCAGCGTCGCGTAGCCATCGGCGCGGCCCGAGACGCCTGCGGCGGCCACTTGCCCGCGGCGGAAATCGAACGATCCGCCTTCGACGCGACCGGTGAACGACGGCGCGTCGTACCCGGTCGGCGACACGAAATCGATCGCGCCGCCGAGCGTCGCCGCGCCGTATTCCAGCGCGTTCGCGCCGCGATACACCGTGATGTAGCGCGACGCGAGCGGTTCGATCGCCTGCATGTCGAAGGCGCCGTCGGCCAGGTTGATCGGCGTGCCGTCCTGCAGCACGACGAGCCCGCGCCCGTGGAAGGTGCGTTGCAGGCCGGAACCGCGGATCGAAACGCGCGATTCATCGGCGCCAAAGCGCGGCTGCACGAAGACACCCGGCGCGAAGCCGAGCGCATCGACCAGCGTGCCCGCGCGGCGGTCGCGATAGGAATCGCCATCGATCACCGCGGTGCCGCCGGTGCGTTCGTTCGCCTTGCGGCGTGCGTTGGCCAGGTCGTCGACCGTGCGGATCGGGCGCGCGCCCAGCACGGTGACGGTGTCGAGTTGTTCGGGCGTGCGTTGCGGCACGACCGGTTCGCCCGCGTGCGACGGTGCGCACGCGAGCAACAAGGTGGACGCGAAGGCGACGCGGCAAGGCGCCGCGCATCGCGCGGAATACGGGGAAGACATCGGTGCTCTCCTGAAGCACGAATACGACGCGCGCCGTCGATGACGGCCGCGCGGTCCGAAGATGGCGTCGACTCAGGAGAAGGACGGCGGCCCGCGGGAGCCCAGGCCATTGGGATGGCGGAAGTTCGGCGGGGCCGCGGCTTCGACGACCGCCGGCGCGACCGGCACCGTGTCGGCGACCGCCGCCAGCGACGGGACGTCGGGCGAGACCAGCGATTGCAGCAACGGGCAGTAATCGCAATCGCCGTTGCCATGGTGCGGGGGCGGCGGGGTTTCCGGGGCGGCGTGGTGCATCGCCCCGGCCATCGCCATCTGGTGACCGTGGTGGGCCTCCCCGGCCCGGGCCGCCTGCGCGAGGCGCCCGGCGACCGGCATCACCAACAGCGCGAACGTCGCCGCCAGCGCGAGCCGGTGCATCAGGCGGTGGAAGACGGTTGCACGCATGCCGGCGCGCATTCTACCGGCCCTCAGGTGTGCGCGGGGGAGCGCGGGCGGCGGATGCGCTGGCGGTTGCTGCGCAGCGCGGAAACGCTTTTCGGAACCGGTTGCGCGCCCTTGCGCTCGCGCGAGAATGCGACGACGCGGTCGCGCCCGCGCGACTTGGCCAGGTAACACATTTCGTCGGCGCGATAGAGCAATTCGTACGCGCTCAACTTGCCGTCGGCGAATTCGAGCTGGCCGATGCTCGCCCCGATGCGGAACACCTCGCCCTGCCACTCGAACGGATACGCGCCGATCGCACGACGCACCTTCTCGGCGACGTAGCTGGCCTGCTCCGGCGCGGCGTCTTCGAGCAGGATCGCGAATTCGTCGCCGCCCAGGCGCGCGAGCGCATCGTTCTCCCGCAACTGGCTGCGCAGCAACTTCGCCAGCTGGCGCAGCAGTTCGTCGCCGGCGGCGTGGCCGGCGGTGTCGTTCACCGGCTTGAAATGATCGAGGTCGAAGTACAGCAGCGCGTGGCGCGAGCCGTTTTCCTTCGCGCTCTGCACGGCGCGGCGCAGGCGGCTTTCGAATGCGCGACGGTTGGGCAGGCCCGTCAGCGGATCGTGGTGCGCCTGGTGCGTGAGCTCGTCGGTGAGGCGCTTGGCCGCGGTGACGTTGCGGAACGTCACCACCGAGCCCAGCACGCGGCGCAGGTCGTCGACGATGGGAGAGACGTTGCCATCGACGAGCACCACGTGCCCGTCGCGACGGCGCAGCATCGTGAAGTGCCAGTCCGATTCGGGCGAGAGCGGATCCATGCCGTTGCCGTGCTCGTCGACGAAACGCACCACGTCGCCCAACGGGCGCTCGAGGGATTCGGGTTCCGTCCAGCCGGTCAGGTGCGCGGCGACGGGGTTGAGCAGCGTGATCTTGCCTTGCAGGTCGATGATCACCACGGCGTCGGAAATCGCCCGCACTGCGGCGTCCGCGAACCGGCACTGCTGGCGGCACGTCGCAAGTTCGCGCTCCAGGCGCGCGGTGGCCGCGTCCTGCGGCGGGTGTTGCGATTCGTCCACGTTCGGGGGAAGTCGGTGGATACGGCCTTGGAGCGTAAGTGGCTTACTGCAAAGGTCAGGTGAGGTTCATTCCCGTGAGGTTTGCCGGAAGTCCGCCTGCGCCGCATTCAGATTGATGCGGGGTTGCATGACCTTCGGTCCATGCGTCGGGGCGGGCCTCCGGCGCCATGATGGCGGCCCATCGACCGGAGAGAGACCCGCCCCATGCAGCACCGCATCGGCTGGATCCTGACCACCGCCCTGATCGTCGGTTGCAACGCGCAATCGCCGGCGGACAAGGCGGCCACCACCCCCGCGCCCGCCTCCACCACCGCGGCCAACGCCTCGCCGACCATCGGCATCGACCTGGCCGGCATCGACAAGTCCGTCAAGCCGGGCGACGACTTCGAGGAATACGCCAACGGCGCATGGCGCAACAAGACCGAGATCCCCGCCGACCGCGCGAGCATCGGCACGGGCTTCTACGTCTACGAACTCTCCGAAAAGCGCACGCGCGACCTGATCCAGAACGCCGGCAAGGCCAACCCCGCCGCAGGCACCGACGAGCGCAAGATCGCCGACTACTACGCCGCGTACATGGATGAGGGGACGATCGAGAAACGCGGCCTGCAGGCCATCGACGCCGACCTCAAGGCCATCGACGGCATCACCGACGTCGCATCGCTCTCTCGCGCGCTCGGCGGCCAGGTGCGCGCCGACACCGATCCGCTCAACGCGACCAACTACGACACCGAACACCTCTTCGGCATCTTCGTCTCGCAACCGCTCGACAAGGCCGGCACGCAGGTGCCGTACCTGATGCAGGGCGGCCTGGGCATGCCGAACCGCGACTTCTACCTCGAGAAGGACCTCGCCGCGAAGCGCGACGCGTACCTGGCCTACATCGAGAAGATCCTCTCCACTTCGGGCACGCCGGACGCGAAGGCCAAGGCCAAGGCCGTCTTCGATCTCGAAATGAAGATCGCCAAGGCGCACACCTCGCTCGAAGAAAGCGGCGACGTGCACAAGGCCAACAACCCCTGGCCGGTCGCCGAGTACGCCAAGCGTGCGCCGGGCATCGACTGGACGGCGTTCTTCGACGCCGCCGGCGTCGGTGGGCAGCCCATCGTGCTGGCATGGCAGCCCAACGCCATCGCGAACCTCTCGGCGCTGGTGGCCGGCGAACCGTTGCAGACGTGGAAGGATTACCTGCGCTTCCACACCATCAACCATGGTGCGGGCCTGCTGCCGAAGGCCTATGCGGACGCCGCCTATGACTTCTACGGCCGCACGCTGTCGGGCACGCAGAAGCAGACCGATCGCTGGAAGCGCGGCATCAACTCGACCAACAACGCACTGGGCGACGCCGTCGGCGAGATCTATGCCAAGGAGTACTTCCCGGCCTCGTCGAAGGCGCAGGTCGAGGACATGGTGAAGAACATCGTCGCCGCGTTCGACGATCGCCTGACCAAGCTCGACTGGATGAAGCCCGAGACCAAGGCCAAGGCGCGCACCAAGGTCAAGGAAATGCAGGTCGCCGTCGGCTACCCGGAAACCTGGCGCGATTACGCGTCGCTGGAGATCCGCCCCGACGATGCGCTCGGCAACTTCCTGCGCGCGGAGAAGTTCGAGTACCAGCACCAGCTCTCGAAGCTCGGCAAGCCGCTGGATCGCCGCGAATGGTGGATGACGCCGCAGACGGTCAACGCGGTGAACCTGCCGCTGCAGAACGCGCTGAACTTCCCGGCGGCGATCCTCGAAGCGCCCTTCTTCGACCCGAAGGCCGACCCCGCCGCCAATTACGGTGCGATCGGTGCGGTGATCGGCCACGAGATCAGCCACAGCTTCGACAACACCGGCGCCGAGTTCGATTCGGACGGCACGCTGCGCAACTGGTGGACGAAGGAGGACATGGCGCACTTCAAGACCGCCGCCGCCGCGCTCGCCGCGCAGTACGACGCGTACGAACCGATCAAGGGCGTGCACCTCAACGGCAATCTCGTGCTCGGCGAGAACATCGCCGACGTCGCGGGCCTGGCCGCTGCGCACGCGGCGTACCGCAAGTCGTTGAACGGCAAGGAGGCGCCCGTGATCGACGGCCTGACCGGCGACCAGCGCTTCTTCATCGCCTTCGCGCAAGCGTGGCGAGCCAAGGTGCGCGAAGCGGCCCTGCGCAACCAGATCATCGGCGATGGCCATTCGCCGGCGCGCTACCGCGCACTGACGGTGCGCAACCTCGATCCGTGGTACCAGGCCTTCGACGTCAAGGACGGCAAGCTGTTCCTCGCGCCGGACAAGCGCGTGCAGGTCTACTGATGCACTGAGGGAAAACCCTCACGCATGTGACACCGACGGGCCGCCAACGCGGCCCGTTTTTTTAGGCTCGATGCCGATTCCGCATTGTTGACCAACACTCTCCCCGTTGAGCCGCATTCGCTTAACGCGGCTTTCATTGCGTGGGCACCATGGTGCAGTTGAACGCAAACGACTGAATACGGTCCGGGGGAACATGGATCGACTCAACCGCCATGGCAGGCGGCGCACACACCATCACCGCGCGTGGCTGCTCGCGGGCATCGGCATCGGCGTGGCCATCGTCGCACTGCTCGCATTCGAAGCGTGGCGCCAGCATCTGCGGGCCGAGGCCACGCAGGCTTTCGTCGCACAGACGACCGGCGTGCTGCACGACACGCTCGCATTGCAGGCCACGGCCGCGGCGATGGAAGCGCATCATCGTGGTTACCTGCTGACCGGCGATCCCGCGCTGCGCGCGGAACGCGAGTCGGCATGGCGTGAGGCCCTGCGCGAAAGCGACTCGCTGCGGCGCAAGCTCGCCGGCGACCGGGCCCAGATCGCCCGCGTGGACGACGTGCGCGATGCATTGCGGGCGCGGCACGCGCTCATGATCGAGACTTCCCGGCAGGCCGCGCTCGGCGAGGCCGACCTGGTGCGTCGCAGTTTCCAGGTCCGTGGCGCCGACGCCTACGCGCGCGTTCGCGCCGAACTCGGTGCGGTCCGCAGTGCCGCCGCGCAGCGCCGCCAGCAGCGCGTCGCGAGCGCGCAGCGGAGTGCGGAGCGGTTCGTCGACCTGCTCGTGTTCGGAACGGCGGCGGCGCTGGTGCTCGTCCTGGTGATGACGTGGGAACTGGCGCGGCTGTTGCGGCGCAACGACCGCATCCGCGCAGCGCTGGAGGAAGACGTCCGGAAGCGCCGCGCCGTCGAGAACGAAGTGCGCGCGCTCAACGAGAAGCTGACGAGCAACGCCGAGGCACTGGAAAGCAGCAATCGTGAACTCGAAGCCTTCAGCTACACGATCTCGCACGACCTGCGCGCCCCGCTGCGCCACATCGACGGCTACGCGAAGATGCTGCGGGAGGACGCCGGCCCCGCGCTGAGCGACGACATGCGCCGATACGTCGAGGTGATCAGCGACGGCGCACGCCGCATGGGCACGCTCATCGACGACCTGCTCGCGTTCTCGCGCCTCGGGCGCAAGCCGATCGAGCGCACCCACGTCGACATGACCGCCCTCGCCCGCCAGGCCTTGTACGAAGCAGGCGGTGCGAACTCGAACGCACGCGTGCGCATCGATCCGCTGCCGCCCGCCGACGCGGACCCCGCGCTGCTGCGCCAGGCCTGGGTCAACCTGCTGTCCAACGCGCTGAAGTACAGCGCGCCCCGCGGCGCCGACGCACGCGTGGAGATCGAAGGCGAGACCGACGGCGATCGCGTGCGTTACACGGTGCGCGACAACGGCGTCGGCTTCGACATGCGCTACGCCGACAAGCTGTTCGGCGTGTTCCAGCGCCTGCACGCCAACGACGAATTCGAAGGCACCGGCGTCGGCCTGGCGATCGTGCAGCGCATCGTCGCGCGCCACGGCGGGCGCGTCACGGCGAACGCGACGCTCGGCGAAGGCGCGGTCTTCACCATGGAGTTCCCGGCGCACGCGCTGGAAGGAGCGGCCGCGTGAACCTGCGCCAGGTGGAAATCCTGCTGGTCGAAGATTCGAAGGCCGACGCGGAGATGACGCTGCGCACGCTCAGCAAGCACGGGATCGCCAACCACGTCGACTGGGTGCGCGATGGCGTGCAGGCGCTCGAATGGCTGTTCCGCGAGGGCGAATACGCCGGGCGCGACAACGGCGACCCGCGGCTGGTCCTGCTCGACATCAAGATGCCGCGCATGGACGGCCTGCAGGTGCTGGAGCGCATGAAGCGCGACCCGCGCACGCAACGCATCCCCGTCGTGATGATGACCTCCTCGCGCGAGGAGTTCGATCTGCTCGCCAGTTACACGCTCGGCGTCAACAGCTTCATCGTCAAGCCCGTCGACTTCGATGCGTTCGCGAGCACGATCGCGCAAGTCGGCATGTACTGGATGATCGCCAACGAGGTGCCGGATTGATGGACCGACGCACGCAGCCACTGGAAGTGCTGATGGTGGAGGACTCGCCCGCCGACGCCGAGCTGATCCTGCGCGCCATGCGCGATCTCGGCATCCCGATCCGGCACCGGCGCGTCACCAGCGAACATGCGATGCGGATGGCGCTGGCCGAAACGCGGCCCGACATCATCCTCAGCGATTTCTCGATGCCGGGCTTCAGCGGCCAGGAGGCGTTGCAGATCGCGCGCGAAGTCGTGGCCGAAACACCCTTCATCTTCGTCTCCGGCACGATCGGCGAGGAACTCGCCATCGAGGCGGTCAAGCGCGGCGCGGACGACTACGTCCTGAAGGACAACCTGCGCCGCCTGCCGTCGGCGATGGACCGCGCGATCCGCTCGGCGCACGAGCGTGCCGAACGCTTGCGGATCTCCGCGCAGTTGCGCGAAAGCGAGGAGCGCTTCCGCAGCATCGTCGAATCGAGCCTGGACTGGATCTGGGAGATCGACCGGACCGGCCTCATCGTCTACAGCAACGAGGCGGTGCGTGACATCCTGGGGTACACGGCGCGCGAGGTGATCGGGCGCAACATGCTCGACCTGATGTCGCCGATCTCGCGCGCAGCGGCCGAAGCGCTGATCCCGCAGTACCTCGTCGGCTCGGGCCGCTGGCGCCGCCGCAGCATGGCGTTCGTGCACCGCGACGGCAGCGAACGCATGCTGCTCAGCAACGCGCGCTCGATGCACGACGACGGACAGACGGTCCTGGGCTTCCGCGGCACGCACCACGACGACACCGAGCGCATCAAGCAGGACCGCAAGATCCGTACGTTGGTGCGCATCCATTCGGTGCTCAGCGCCTTCGGCACGGAAGTGTTGCGCGCGACCGACCGCAAGCAGGTGCTGGACCGCGCGTGCCATGTCGCGGTCGAACAGGGCGGGTTCCGCGCAGCGTTCATCGTGGAGCGCGGGCAGGACGACATGCTGCGCTTCGTCGCACGCTGCGGGGCGCCCGAGGTGCTCGCGGCGATTCTGCACGCCGATCCGATGTCGTTGCTGGACACCGACGACCCGCGGGCGGCCTATCCCGGCGTGCGCGCGATCCGCGAGGCGCGGACGATCGCCATGCAGGACCTCTCCGACCCCGCGCTCCCCGAACGCCTGCGCGCGACCATGGAGGACGCCGGCGTGTGCTCCGAGGTCGCCCTGCCGCTCGGCACGCCGCCGTGGGGCGCGATGCTGTTGTTCTCGGCCACGAAGCAACGTACCGACGACGAGGAAGCCGAGTTGCTCGGCCGACTGGCCGGCGACATCGCGTACGCCGCGGACTTCATCCAGAAGAGCGAGCGCCTCGAGTATCTGGCTTACCACAACCCCATCACCGGCTTGCCGAATCGCGCCGAGTTCCGCGAACGCCTGCCGGCCATGCTGCAAGTCGTGGGCCCGCTGGCGGTCGCCGTGCTCGACGTGCAGGGCTTCGGGCGCATCAACGAGTCGCGCGGACGCCCCTACGGTGATGCGTTGTTGAAGGAAGTCGGCCAGGCGCTGTCGCGCATCGATGGCGGCGGCCTCGTCGCGCATCCGGAGTCCGACAACTTCACCGTGGCATGGCCGGCCGGCGCCGACGACTTGCATGCAGTGTCCGCACGGCTCGATGCGTTCCTGCACCAGCTGGGACACACGCCCTTCGTCGTCGACGGTGAATCGGTCTACATCACGTTGTCCGCAGGCCTCGCCTTGTCGCCGTTGCACGGCAACGACGGAGAATCCCTGGAGCAAAGCGCACTCGCCGCGCTGGCGGAAGCGAAGAAGCGTCGCGCCCGGGTCCTGCCTTTCACCGAAGACTTGCGCGGCCGTGCGGCGCGACGCCTGGAGCTGGAACGCGACCTGCGCACTGCCATCGAGCGCAACCAGTTCGCGCTCTACTACCAGCCGAAATTCCACACCGGCACGCAACGCTTGCTCGGCGCCGAAGCCTTGCTGCGTTGGGTGCTGCCGGACGGCACGATCATCGGGCCGGTGGAGTTCATCCCGGTGCTCGAGGAAACCGGGCTCATCGTGCAGGTCGGGCGCTGGGTGCTCAAGCGCGCGCTCGCCACCGCGACGCGCTGGCGCGAAAAACATCCGAGCATCCGCATCGCGGTCAATCTCTCCGCGCGCGAATTGCGCAGCGCCGACTTCATCGAAGCCTACGCGGCCATCCTCGGCCCGTACGCGGGCGAGCAGCCCATCGACATCGAAGTGACCGAGAGCCTGTTGATGGACGATGTCGAGCGGAGCACGCACTTGCTCGATCGCCTGCGCGAACTCGGCTGCCGCGTGGCCATCGACGACTTCGGCACGGGTTACTCGTCGCTGAACTATCTCGCGCGCCTGCCGGCCGACGAGATCAAGATCGACCGCAGCTTCGTCGCGCTGCTGACCGAATCACCGGAAACGATGGGCCTGGTCACCAACATCATCACCCTCGCCCACTCGCTGTCCCTGCAGGTCGTGGCCGAAGGCGTGGAAGAGGAAGATCAGGCCAAGCTGCTGCGCCTGCTGCGATGCGACGCGATGCAGGGGTATCTGTTCGGCAGGCCGATGTCGGAAGAGGAGTTCGCGCGGCGGTTCTTCAACTGATGCGAGAAGAGCCGCCATCCGGCGGCCCTCCTGGTCTTCGCGACGGCGAGCGATCAACCGCCCGACTGCTGTTCCACCGGGACGAGCGTGATTTCCACGCGGCGGTTCTGCGCGCGGCCGCTGTCGGTATCGTTACTGGCGATCGGACGCGTTTCGCCGGCGCCGACGACGATCATGCGCTGCTGCAGCACGCCGTGCGAACCGAGGTAGCCGGCGACCGTGTTCGCGCGACGCTCCGAGAGCGCCTGGTTGTACTGGTCGGTGCCGACGCTGTCGGTGTGGCCGGCGATCTCGACGACGGTCTGGTTGTACTGCGTCAGCGTCTGCGACACCTTGTCGAGCACGCCGCCGAATTCCGGCTTCAGCGTCGAGCTGTTGAAGTCGAACGTGATGCCGCTGGGCATGTTGAGCGTGATGTTGTCGCCCTGGCGAACGACATCGACGCCGGTGCCCGCCATGTTGCGGCGCAGTTCGGCTTCCTGCTTGTCCTGGTACGCGCCGACCGCACCGCCGGCGAGTGCACCGACGCCCGCGCCGACGAGCGCATGCTGGCGGCGCTCGACCGCATCGTCGCCCGTGAGCAGGCCGGCGGCCACGCCGATGGCGGCACCGATCAGCGCACCGCGCTGCGTGCGGTTGGGATCGTCCGGTGCATTCGTCTGCCCGGTGTAGGTCGCGCAACCGGATGCGGCGAGCGCGAGACCCGTGGCGACGACACCGGCGATCATGGAAATCTTCATGGAGCTGCTCCTTGCTTGCGGGGGAAGTCCGCTGAATGCGGGTGTCAAGCTAAGCAGGACAGCGTGCGCAACGGGTGAGGAACGCATTCATGCGTTCAAGCACGAGTCAGGCGAGCAACGCTTCGGCCGCCACCGAATCGAGCTCGCGATCCCAGTCGCCCATCAACGCCAGGTACAACAACTTGTCGAATTCCGGACCGAAGCGGCGGATCACCGCATCGGGATCCGGGATGAGTTTCGCATCGGCGATCAGGCCGAAATGCACGCGGCCGTTGTAACTCAGGATCGAAATGCCGACGCCGATCGAACCGGTCTGCGGCACCCAGAACATCATCTCGCGCACCATGCAACCGGCGAGATACAGGGGTTGCTGCGGGCCGGGCACGTTGGTCGCCACCGTGGTCGCCTTGCGACTGAGCAACTCCAGCGCGAGCGATTGCACCGCCGGGGGCGCGATGCCGAGCGCGGCGAGCAGCCCGAAGGCGACGATCGCCTGGCGCGAAGCCTTCAACTGATGCATGCATTCGCCGACGTATTCCAGGCGGCGCATCGGATTGGCTTCGCCCACCGGCAGGTCGAGGAACACCAGTCCGAAGTGGTTGCCGAGTTTCTTCGCGTGTTCCAGCGGGCGCAGGTTGACCGGCACCGTCGCGCGCAGCGTGATGCCGTCGACGTCCGCGCCGCGTTCGAGCATGTAGCTGCGCAACGCGCCGGCGGCCGCAGCCATCAACACGTCGTTGACGGTGAATCCGCTTGCCCGGCCGACGGCCTTGACGTCTTCGAGGTCGAGCGGCTCGGCCCACGCGACGCGCTTGGTCGTGCCGAGGTCGCCGCGCAACAACGACGGCGGATCGTCGGGCAACGCGAGCGCCTGCAACAGTTCGCGCGCGATTTCGCCGCCCTCCTTCGCGAGCAGCGTGCCGAGCGAGGGATCGCGATAGATCGCCATGCCCGAACCGAGCATCTTGCCGCCCAGCTTCATCGCGCGTTGCGCGGCGCCGACGCGGCGTTCGACCGGCACGGCTTCGTCCTTCAACCATGCCTTGCCGAGGTCGCTGCCCTTCACCGCCGTGGGCGAGGTGTCGGTGAGCGAGAGCAGCACCTGCACCAGCGCCATGCCGTCGGCGTAGCTGTGGTGGATGCGGGCGACGAGCGCGCATCCGCCTTCGTAGGCTTCGACGAGGTGGAATTGCCACAACGGACGGCTGGCATCGAGGGGGCTCGATGCGAGCTGGCTGACGTAGCGCTCGAGTGCGCGCTTGCCGCCCTTGCCGGGGAGCGCGGCGAGCTGCACGTGCCAGTCGAGGTCGAAGTTCTCGTCGTCCTGCCAGTACGCGCCGGCCGGCGTGTCGATCGGCTTCTGGCGGAAGCGTGCGTATTCGAGGAACCGCGTCTTGACGACCTGCTTCAGCGCCTTGAGCGACATCGCCTCGGCGAACATGAGGACGCCGGTGATCATCATCGGGTTGGTGCCGCGTTCCATGCGCAGCCACGCGGTGTCGACCCGCGACATGGGTTCGCGCGTTGCGCGCCTGCGGCGGGCCTTCGTGGCCATGCGGCGTTCCTCTCCGGGATTGCCCGGGAGTGAATCACGCCCGGCGCGACAGGGTCAACGCGCGAAGGCGCTCGACGCGGCCGTACGCGGCATCCAAACGCGCGCGAGCAGGAGCGCGGCGAGCACGCCGGCTTCGATGGCCCAGACGGTCCATGGCACGCCGAACCACGCGCCGAGGACCGTGGTGCCGTCGAACCATGCGCCGTAGACCGCGCGGTCGAGGAACGGCACGGGCAGCAGCGGCAGCATCGGCACGAGGAAGGCCGCCGCGAAGACACGACCGCGATTGCGTGGCTTCAACGCGAGCCAGCAGACGATCATCGGCGGCAACGACAAGGCGATGACCGTCGCGGTCGCGATCCACCGCCCCGCATCGGGCGTGAGCAGATCCCACAACACGCCTTCGTCGCCGCCGCCCATCACGGCGGTCAGCAATCGCAGGAACGGTTTGTTCGCGATCACCAGCGCGAAACCCCACCACGGATCCGCGCCGCGCCGCATGTCGCGCACGATGAGCGCCATGCCGATCCACATCAGCACGTAACTCAGCGCGGGGCCGGCGGCCGTCGTCCACGGCCAGCGTTCGCCGCACGCGACGTCGAGCGCGAACAACGACAGGCTCATGCGCCCGGGCACGCCGCACAGCCAGGCGCCGGCGGCGTGGTGCGTGAACTCGTGCGCGAAGGACGCGAGCCACGCCAGCGCGACGAGCGCGACCAGGCTGCGTGCATCGAAGGGGAATCGGTACGTGCCCATGGCAGGCCTCGGGGAACCGGGACCTGCATTCGATACGGGCGGCCGCGCGCCGGTTGCGGTCAGGCCTCGACGAAGCGCACGCGGCGGGTGATCGAGCACACCAGCTCGTAGCCGATGGTGCCCGCGGCCGCGGCGATGGTTTCCACCGGCAGGCCGTCGCCCCACAGGACGACCGGATCGCCGGGCTTTGCGCCGGGATGGTTACGCAGGTCGAGCGTCATCAGGTCCATCGACACGCGGCCGACGATGGGCGCCGGGCGACCATCGAGCAACACATGCGTGCCCGACGGCGCGTGGCGCGGATAGCCGTCGCCGTAACCGATCGCAGCGACGCCGATCGGCATGTCCTCCGGGCAGGTCCACGTCGCCGAGTAGCCGACGCGCTCGCCCTTGCACACGCGGTTCACCGCGATCAGGCGCGTGCCCAGCGTCATTGCAGGACGCAGGTCGAAGTCCGCGCCCGTGGTGCCTTCGACCACGGAGATGCCGTACAGCGCGCCGCCGGGGCGCACCCAGTCGGCATGCGCGTCGGGCCAGCCGAGGACCGCGGCGGAATTGGCGAGCGAACGCGGGCCCGCGAGTCCCGCGGTGGCCTCGTCGAACAGGCGCATCTGCGCTTTCGTCTGCGCGCCGTCGCCGGGGCCGTTCGCGAATTCGTCGGAGCTCGCGAAGTGATTCATCAGCACGACGCCATCGGCGACGGCCGGCATCGCCTGCATGCGTGCGTACGCCTCGCGCACGCACTCGGGCGCGAAGCCCAGGCGATGCATGCCGCTGTCCACCTTCAGCCAGCAGCGGATCGGGTCGCCGTCGGGCGCCTGTTCCAGCATCGTCAGTTGCGTGGCGTGGTGCACGACGGTTTCGACGTTGAGGCGGCGCAACTGCGGCAGGTCGTCGGCCGCGTCGAAGCCGGAGAGCAGGACGATCGGTTGCGACAGGCCCGCGGCGCGCAGGCGTTCGGCATCGCTGAGCGCGGCGACGCCGAAGGCATCGGCGCCCTGCAATGCGCGCGCCACGCGTTCCAGGCCGTGGCCGTAGCCGTCGGCCTTGACCACCGCCATGACGCGGCTGCCGGGCGCGCGCGCGCGCACCTGCGAGAGGTTGTGGCGCAGGGCGTCGGTGTGGATCGTCGCGGAGGTCGGGCGTGCCATGGGCGGGAATTCTACGACGCTACGGACGGCGGACCACCTTGAACAGATCGATGCGCTCGGCGTCGATGTCCGGCTCCTGCAGGCGCAGCAACTGGCGGGCGAGTTGCACGGCCTCGTAGCGGTCGTCGGCGAGGATGTGTTTGCGCAGGCCCGATTCGGGCGCGCCCTCCTCGTCCTGGGGCCCGATGCGGAATTCCACCGTGTACACGTACGCCATCGCCGATCCTCCCGGGGGAAAGAAAATCGTTGCCGCGTGCGCTATTCGAAGCTGCCCACCGAGTCGTGTGACAGGTTGTCGAACCGCGTGTATTCGCCGAAGAACTTCAGCTTGATCGAACCGGTCGGGCCGTTACGCTGCTTGCCGATGATCACTTCGGCCAGGCCCTTGTCCGGCGAGTTTTCCTTGTTGTAGTAGTCGTCGCGGTAGATGAAGACGATCACGTCCGCGTCCTGCTCGATGGCGCCCGATTCGCGCAGGTCCGCCATCACCGGGCGCTTGTCGGTACGCGTTTCCAGCGAGCGGTTGAGCTGCGAGAGCGCGATCACCGGCACGTTGAGTTCCTTCGCCAGGCCCTTGAGCGAGCGCGAGATCTCGGAGATTTCGGTGGCGCGGTTTTCGCTGTTGCCCGGCACGGACATCAGCTGCAGGTAGTCGATGACGATCAGGCCGAGGTCGTGCTCGCGCTTGAGGCGGCGCGCCTTGGCGCGCAACACCTCGGGCGAGAGGCCCGGCGTGTCGTCGATGAAGATCTTGGCTTCGCGCAGCAGGCGGATCGCGCTGGTGACGCGGCTCCAGTCCTCGTCCTCGAGCTGGCCGGTGCGCAGGCGCGTGGCGTTGACGCGGCCGGTGGAGGAAATCAGGCGCAGCGCGAGCTGCGAAGCCGACATTTCCATCGAGAACACCGCGACGGCCTTCTTTGTCTTCATCGCCGCGTACTCGGCCATGTTGAGCGCGAGCGTCGTCTTGCCCATCGCGGGGCGCGCGGCGAGGATCAACAGGTCCGTGGGCTGCAGGCCCGCGGTCATTTCGTCGAATTCGGTGTAACCGGTGGGCAGGCCGGTGACGCTGCCGCCGTTCTCGTAGCGCTTCTGCAGCACGTCGAAGGCTTCGGACAGCGCGGTGTTGACCGCGGTGAAGTCCGTGCGGCCGCGCGCGCCGGCTTCGGCAATGGCGAACACTTCCTGCTCGGCCTTGGCCAGCAGCTCGCCGCTGTCGCGGCCTTCGGGCATGAAACCGTCGTTGACGATGTTGGTGCCGACGTCGATCAGCTGCCGCAGCACCGCCTTGTCGCGCACGATCTCGGCGTAGGCCTTGATGTTGGCGGCCGACGGCGTGGTGCTGGCCAGTTCGATCAGGTAGGCACCGCCGGCTACTTGTTCGGCCAGGCCCATCGACTCGAACCATTCGCCGAGCGTCACCGCGTCGTAGGGCTTGTTGCGTTCGGCGAGTTCGCGGATCGCGCGCCAGATCAACTGGTGGTCGCGGCGATAGAAGTCGGTTTCGACGACCAGGTCGGCGACGCGGTCGTACGCATCGGGCGCGAGCATCAGGCCGCCGAGCACCGCCTGTTCGGCTTCCACCGACTGCGGCGGCACGCGCAACTGCTCGACCTTGTGGTCGTTGCGCGTTGCGAACGCGGCATCCCGCAACCCATTGCGTCCGCTCATCGGTCTTCCGTCTCCCCTGCCCTGACGGGCGATCCTAGTCGCCCTCGGGCGACATGCGTTGCAGACAACTCTGTGGATAACCGGTGCAAATCGAACCGGATGTCCGTCGCACGGGATGAGATGCCAAAAAAAACGGGCGCCCCGAGGGGCGCCCGTTCGTCGTATTGCTTGATCGCGCTTACGCGGCTTCGGCGACGACAATGACCTTGACGGTCGTTTCGACGTCGGCGTGCAGGTGCACGAGGACGTCGTATTCGCCGATGTTGCGCAGCGGGCCTTCGCCCATCACCACTTCGGACTTCTCGACCGGCGTGCCGGCGGCGGTCAGGGCGTCGGCGATGTCGCGCGGGCCGACCGAACCGTACAGCTTGCCTTCCGTCGACGCGTTCGCGGCGATGGTGACCGACGTGCCTTCCAGGCGCGCCTTGCGGCCTTCGGCACCGTCGAGCGAGGCCTTGGCCTTGGCTTCGTATTCGGCGCGCTTGGCTTCGAACTCGGCGACGTTGCCGGCGGTGGCCGGCACGGCCTTGCCCTGCGGGACGAGGAAGTTGCGGCCGTAACCCGGCTTGACCTTGACCTTGTCGCCGAGGTTGCCGAGGTTGGTGACCTTCTGGAGAAGGATCAGATCCATTTCATTTACTCCGATTCGTTAGCGGCGCGCGATGCGCGCCGCAACTGTTGCTGTCCGAATGGACGATTAGGCGTTGTGGTTGTCGGTGTACGGGATCAGCGCGAGGAAACGCGCGCGCTTGACGGCCGACTGCAGCTGGCGCTGGTACTTCGACTTGGTGCCCGTGATGCGGCTCGGGACGATCTTGCCGGTCTCGGTGAGGTACTGGCGGAGCGTGTTGAGATCCTTGTAATCGATCTCCTTGACGCCCTCGGCCGTGAACTTGCAGAACTTGCGGCGGCGGAAGAACTTGGACATGTCGTGTGCTCCTTAGGCGGCTTCGGCGGCGTCGTCGTTGTCGGCGATGCCCACGGCACCGTCGTCATCGCGGCGGCGACGTTCGCCACGCTCGGGCTTGTCGCCCTTCTCGTCCTTGTTCTTCATGATCAGGGACTGCTCGGTGACCGCGTCGTCGCGCTTCATGACGAGGTGGCGGAGCACGGCGTCGTTGAAGCGGAAGGTGTCGACGAGCTCGTTGAGCACGGCCTGGTCGGCTTCGATGTTCAGCAGCACGTAGTGCGCCTTGACCAGGTTTTCGATCGGGTACGCCAGCTGGCGGCGGCCCCAGTCTTCCAGGCGGTGGATCTTGCCGGCGCCGTTTTCGATGAGCGACTTGTAGCGCTCGATCATGGCGGGCACCTGCTCGCTCTGGTCCGGATGGACCAGGAACACGATTTCATAGTGACGCATGGTGGTTCCTTGAGGATGTGGCCCGATTTCGCAGGCCGGACAGCCCCCCGGGGAGTGCAGCGATACAGCCACCCGGTGGAGCAAGAAACCCGCGGGCGTTCCGCGGGGCGCGAAATTATGGGGGAATCAAGGGGTTGAGGCAACCCCGAAGGGCGTCAGGCCACGTCGGCCCGGGTCGTGAAGCTTTCCCCGCAGCCGCATTCGGCCGTCACGTTGGGGTTGCGGAACACGAACTGCTCGTTGAGGCCCTGCTTCACGAAGTCGATCTGCGTGCCGTCGATCAACTCCAGGCTCTCGGCGTCGACGTAGATCCGCACCCCGTCCTGCTCGAACACGGTGTCCCCGGGGCGCTCGTCCTTCGCCATGTCGGCGAGGTACCCCCAGCCCGAACAGCCGGTTTTCTTCACCCCGAAACGCAGGCCCAGCGCGGTGGGCGCGGCTTGCAGGTAACCGCGGACACGGTCGAGGGCGGCGGGCGCGAGGGTGACGGCCATGGGGGACTCCGGTGTGCAGCGCACATTGTAGAGGGGGCGGACCGGCGATGCCGGTGCGGCTACACTTATGTGTTCAGGAAGTGGTTTCGCCCTCTCGGAGATTCAAGGCATGACGGTGGTCAGCGTCGAACACGCGCTCTCGGGCAAGATGCCCGCCGGCGGAGAAGTCACGGTCCGCGGCTGGGTGCGCACCCGGCGCGACGCGACGGCCGCCCTCAGCTTCGTCCACGTCAGCGACGGCAGCTGCTTCGCGCCCATCCAGGTGGTCGCCACCGAGGCCCTCGGCAATTTCGAGAGCGAAGTCCGGCACCTGTCCGCCGGTTGCGCCGTCATCGCCCGCGGCACGCTCGTGCCCTCGCAGGGCAAGGGCCAGTCGTATGAAATCCAGGCCACGCACCTGGAAGTGGTCGGCTGGGTCGAAGACCCGGAAACCTATCCCATCCAGCCCAAGCCGCATTCGCTGGAATTCCTGCGCGAGGTCTCGCACCTGCGACCGCGCACCAACCTGTTCGGCGCGGTGACGCGCATCCGCCACTGCCTGGCGCAGGCGGTGCATCGCTTCTTCCACGAGCACGGCTTCTACTGGGTCAACACGCCGATCGTCACCACGTCCGATGCCGAAGGCGCGGGCCAGATGTTCCGCGTCTCCACGCTCGACATGGCAAACCTGCCGCGCGACGCCGCCGGCGCCGTGGATTTCTCGCGCGACTTCTTCGGCAAGGAAACCTTCCTCACCGTTTCGGGCCAGCTCAACGTCGAAGCGTTCTGCCTGGCGCTGAGCAAGGTGTACACCTTCGGCCCGACCTTCCGCGCGGAGAACAGCAACACCACGCGCCACCTGGCCGAGTTCTGGATGATCGAACCGGAAATCGCGTTCGCCGACCTCGACATCGACGCACGCCTGGCCGAGGACTTCCTCAAGTATCTGTTCCGCGCGGTGCTGACCGAACGCGCCGACGACATGGCGTTCATCGCCGAGCGCGTGGAAAAGTCCGCGATCACGCGCCTGGAAACCTTCGTCAACGCGCCGTTCGAACGCATCGAGTACACCGACGCGATCAAGCTGCTGCAGGCCTCCAAGGTGAAGTTCGACTTCCCGGTCGAATGGGGCCTGGACCTGCAGACCGAACACGAGCGCTGGCTCACGGAACAACACGTCGGCCGCCCGGTCGTGGTGATGAATTACCCCGAGCACATCAAGTCGTTCTACATGCGCCTCAACGACGACGGCAAGACGGTTGCGGCGATGGACGTGCTCGCGCCGGGCATCGGCGAGATCATCGGCGGTTCGCAGCGCGAGGAACGCCTGGACGTGCTCGACGCGCGCATCGCGCAGTTCGGCCTGGATCCCGCGCATTACCAGTGGTATCGCGATTTCCGCCGCTACGGCACCGTGCCGCACGCGGGCTTCGGGCTCGGGTTCGAACGCCTGGTCGTGTACGTCTGCGGCCTGTCGAACATCCGCGACGCGATCCCGTATCCGCGCACGCCGGGCCACGCGGAGTTCTGAGCATTTGATCCTCTTCTTCGCCCTGCTCTTCCTCGCGCTGGCCATCGCCGGCGCCACGGCGTTCGTGATCTTCTGGCCGCTCGCGCTGGTGCACATCCGCGACAAGCATCCGGAGATCACGGCCGTGCTCGGGCATGGCGCATTCCTCAAACCGTCGGCGCTCGCGTGGTTGCTGCGCGGCGATTACCAGTCGGCGCGCGACAGCGGCCTGAGCGGGCTCGCCACGCCGGCGCGCGTGTCGCTGCTGGTGATCATCGCGGGCCTGGCGTTCGCCGGCATGTTGTGGCTCTGGGCGCAGGCGTATGGCTGATCACGAAGACGGCAACACGAATTGGTGGCTCGCGACGCTGGGCCGCACCATCGTCTGGGCGCGCATGCGCGTGCGCGAGGCGGGCACGGCCGAAGTGTTCGACAGCGACGGCAACACCCTCGCCTACGACAGCGAGGACAGCGCGCGCGCCGCGCTGATGGACGCGGAGTTCGTCGAGTACGACGGCCTGGACCGCGAAGACGCCATCGACCGCGGCTTCGACCTCGACGAAGTCGCACCGCCGCGCGCCGACACCGACGAAGCCCTGCGCGCCCGCATGGTCGTGCAACTCCCGCCGCGCCACTGAGGCCCATGTACACGCCGCGCGCCTTCGCATCGAACGACCCCGCCGCGCTCGACGCGTTGCTCGCCGCCGATCCGTTCGTCACGCTGGTCACCGTCGTCGATGGCGCGCCCGTCGTCAGCCATCTCCCGGTCCTGATCGAACGCGACGGCGGCCGACTCGCGCTTCGTGGCCACTGGGCGAAGCCGAACCCGCAGTCCTCGCACACCGGCCCGGCGCTGGCGATCGTGCACGGCCCGCATGCGTACGTCTCGCCGTCCTGGTACACGGACAAGGTCGAAGAAACGCGCGTGCCGACGTGGAATTACGTCGTCGCGCACCTGCACGGCACGCTCGAACGGCTGACCGGCACCGACGATCTCGCCTCCATCGTCGCCGACCTGAGCGCGCGCTTCGAAACGCAGGTGGGCGAGCAGTGGCGCTATGTCGACGACGACGCGCATCGTTCGCAGTTGCGCGGCATCGTCGGCTTCCGGCTGCATGTCGACCGCATCGACACGAAAGTGAAGCTCAGCCAGAACCACCCCGACGCCAATCGCGAAGCCGTCATCGGCAAGCTCGGCGCCCAGGACACCGACGACGCACGCAGCGTCGCCCAATGGATGCGCGAAGCGCTCGCCGCGTCGCGCGCCGGAGACCGACATGGATCTTGATCTCACCGGCAAGCACGCGCTCGTGTGCGGCGCCTCGGAAGGCATCGGCCGCGCCGCCGCGCGCGAACTCGCGCTGCTCGGCGCCGATGTCACGCTGCTCGCGCGGCGCGCCGACGTGCTCGAAACGCTCGCCGACGAGCTGCCCCGCAGCGATGGCCAGCAACACGCCTGGATTTCCGCCGACGTGCTCGACACCGATCGCCTTCGCGCGCAAGCGCAGGCCCTTGCTGCCGGAAAGCCCGTGCACATCCTCGTGAACAACACCGGCGGCCCGCCGGGCGGTCCGGTCAACGCCGCCGAAAGCGACGCATTCGAGCGCGCGTTCCGCCAGCACCTGCTCGCCAACCAGGCGCTCGCGCAGGCCGTGTTGCCCGGCATGCGCGCCGCGCGGTTCGGCCGCATCGTCAATGTCATTTCGACTTCGGTGAAAGAACCGATCGCGGGCCTGGGCGTGTCGAACACCATCCGCGGCGCGGTGGCCAGCTGGGCGAAGACGCTGGCGACCGAAGTCGGCGGCGACGGCATCACCGTCAACAACGTGCTGCCCGGTTACACGCGCACGCAACGGCTCGACCAGATCCTCGGCGACCGCGCAAAGGCCACCGGCCAACCGGAAGACGCCATCGCGAAGGGCATGCTTGCCACGGTACCCGCGGGGCGTTTCGCCGATGCATCCGAACTCGGCGCGGTGATCGCGTTCCTGTGTTCCCCCGCGGCGGGGTACATCAACGGCGTGAACCTGCCAGTCGACGGCGGGCGCACGAAGTCGCTGTAAGCTGATCGCCATGCGCCTTACGCACTGGATCGACGGGCAAGCACGCGAGGCGGCCAGTGGCCGCTGGATCGACGTGTTCGACCCCGCCACCGCGCAACCCTACGGCCAGGTCGCCGCCGGCGATGCGCGCGACGTCGATGCCGCCCTCGCCGCCGCCGAACGTGCATTCCCCGCATGGTCGCGCCTGCCGAACAGCGAACGCGCTCGTTGGATGGAACGCCTGGCCGATGCGGTCGAAGCGCGCCTGGATGACTTCGCGCACGCCGAATCGCGCGACGGCGGCAAGCCCCTGCGTCTCGCACGCGAAATCGAAATCCCGCGCGCGATCAGCAACCTGCGCTTCTTCGCGCACGCCGCGACGCAATTCTCCAGCGAGTCGCACCACGGCCAGGCCGGGCTGAATTACACATTGCGGCAACCGCTCGGCATCGTCGGCACGATCTCGCCGTGGAATCTGCCGCTGTATCTGTTCACCTGGAAGATCGCGCCCGCGCTCGCGGCCGGCAACACGGTGGTTGCCAAACCCTCGGAAGTCACGCCGCACACGGCGACGATGCTCGCGCAGCTCGCGGCGGAGATCGGATTCCCGAAAGGCGTACTCAACATCGTGCACGGGCTCGGGCCCGACGTCGGCGAGCCGCTCGTGCTCGATCCGCGCACGAAGGCGATCTCCTTCACCGGCAGCACCGCGGTCGGCAAGCGCATCGCCACCCTCGCCGCGCCGTTGCTGAAGAAAGTCTCGCTCGAGCTCGGTGGCAAGAATCCGACGCTCGTCTTCGCCGACAGCGACTGGGAATCGCAACTCGACGTGATCGTGCGTTCGGCCTTCCAGAACAGCGGCCAGATCTGCCTGTGCGGCTCGCGCATCCTCGTCGAGCGGCGCATCTACGCCGAATTCCGCGATGCCTTCGTCGAGCGCGCGCTTGCCCTGCGCGTCGGCGACCCGATGGATCCGGACGTCGACCTCGGCCCGCTGGTGTCGCAGGCGCACTTCGACAAGGTGATGGCCGCCATCGGCCGCGCGAAAGTCGAAGGCGGCCAGCTGCGCTGCGGCGGCAATGCGTTGAAGCGCCCGGGCTGGTTCATCGCGCCGACGGTCATCGACGGCCTCGGGCCGGATTGCGCGACCAACACCGACGAGATATTCGGGCCTGTCGCCACGCTGCAACACTTCGAGAACGACGACGAAGCGGTGGATCGCGCGAACTGCGGCGATTACGGCCTGTCGGCGTCGGTGTGGACCCGCGATCTCAATCGCGCGCATCGCGTCGCCGCGCGACTGCGCGTGGGCATGGTGTGGATCAATACCTGGCTGATGCGCGACCTGCGCACGCCGTTCGGCGGCATGGGCCAATCGGGCCTGGGCCGCGAGGGAGGACTGGAAGCGATGCGTTTCTTCACCGACCCGCGGAACGTGGGGATTGCCCTGTGACCCGCAAACTCGACGACTTGCTGCGCAACAACCGGGAATGGGCCGAACAGGTCCGTCGCGACGACCCGACCTTCTTCAAGCGCCTGTCCGCGCAGCAATCGCCGAAGTACCTGTGGATCGGGTGCTCGGATTCGCGCGTGCCTGCCAACCAGATCATGCGGCTCGATCCGGGCGAGGTATTCGTCCACCGCAACATCGCCAATGTCGTCGTGCATGCGGACCTCAACTGCCTGTCTGTCATCCAGTTCGCCGTGGACATGCTGAAGGTCGAGCACATCCTGGTCACGGGCCACTACGGCTGCGGCGGCGTGCAGGCCGCCATGACCGGCGCGCGCATCGGGCTCGCCGACAACTGGCTGCGCCACGTCGGCGACGTGGCCAACAAGCATGCGGCGCTGCTGGAGGAAGTGGATCTCGATTCGCTGCGCCACGCGCGCCTGTGCGAACTCAATGTCATCGAGCAGGTCGTCAACGTGTGCCAGACCACCATCGTGCAGGATGCATGGGCGCGCGGGCAGGCGCTGAGCGTGCACGGCTGGTGCTATTCGCTGCTCGACGGGCGCGTCAACGACCTCGGGCTCGGCGTGGCCACGCCCGACGAACTGCAACCGGCATACGACGCGGCCATCGCGCGTATCCGTACCTCGAAGGCACGCGCATGAGCGACGTGATCCAGGCTGCCAGCGCTCCGAAGCCCGTGGGCGTGTATCCGCACGCGCGGCGCGTGGGCGATCTGTTGTTCCTTTCCGGCATCGGCCCGCGCGATCCGGCGACCAACGAAATCGCCGGCAACGAGTATTTCGCCGACGGCCGCCTGCGCAAGTACGACATCGAAGCGCAGGCGCGCGCGGTGTTCGCCAACGTGCGGGCGGTGCTCACCGAGAGCGGCGCCCGTTGGGAAGACCTCGTCGACGTCACGGTGTACCTCACCGACATGGCGCGCGACTTCAAGGCCTACAACGCCATCTGGGCCGAGCACTTCGCCGATCCGGCGAGCGCGCCTTGCCGCACCACGCTGGGCATCACCGCGTTGCCCACGCCGATCGCGATCGAACTCAAGTGCGTCGCCGCGTTGCGGCGCGCGGAGGACTGACCATGCTCCCCGCCCCGCTCGACTTGCAGGCCTGGATCGAGGAACACCGCCATCTGTTGAAGCCGCCGGTGGGCAACAAGGTGGTGTTCGACGGCGATTTCATCGTCATGGTCGTCGGCGGCCCGAACCAGCGCACCGACTATCACTGGGACGAAGGCGCCGAGTGGTTCTACCAGCTCGAAGGCGAAATGATCCTGCGGATCCAGGAAGACGGCGCGGTGCGCGACATCCCGATCCGCGCGGGCCAGACCTTCCTGCTGCCGCCGCGCGTGCCGCATTCGCCGCAGCGCATGCCCGATTCGGTGGGCCTCGTCATCGAACGCAAGCGCCTGCCGCATGAAGAAGACGGCCTGCTGTGGTTCTGCGAGCAGTGCAACGCAAAGTTGTACGAGGAGTTCTTCAAGCTGGTGAACATCGAGCTGGATTTCCCGCCCGTGTTCGACCGGTTCTATTCCTCGCGCGAACACCGCACATGCAAACAGTGCGGGCATCTGAATCCGGCGCCCTCGAAATACGTGATGCCCGATACCTGATCGTCAACGGGCATGGCGCTCACTCAGCGCAGATATCGCGCCACATCGCGTAAGCCACGCCGAACATCCAGATGTAGGCGCCGAGCGCGAAGAAGATGTACAGCGGCACCAGCAACACCCCCGCGAGCCAAGCGCCGACGAACTTCGCGACCAGGCCGAGCACCATCGCCAGGAGCAGGAAGACGATCACCAGCACGACGGTGAGCAAGGCTGCGCCGATCACGAACACGAGGATCGCGGGGAGGTTCTTCACCATGCCCGTGAACGCGTCGACGAACGCACCGAGCACCGGGCGCCGCCCGTTCGCGACCTGCCCGTAACCGATCGCCCATACCGAAGCGACCACCACCCCGATGACGCTGGCGACACCGAAAGCGCGCCAGAAGCCCGGCGGCGTCGTCTCCATCCGCATCGGTTGACCCTGCGACAGCGACTCGATGTACACCGTGCGCATCTCATCGCCTGCGGCCAGCACGACCAGCGCGATGCCGACGATGTAAACCAGCCACATCATGAGCGCGAACCCGATCACCGGCTTCCACGCACCGTTGCGATACGGCGCGAAGATCTCGCGCGCCTTCGCGCCGCGGCCGGTCTCGATGGCATGGATGACCTGCAGGAAACCCGCGAACACCGGCGAGAGCGCAAGCCCGACCAGCAGCGATACCCCGAACGCGATCCCCGTGGCCACCGTGCTGTTGCGGAAGAAGTACTGCAAGGCGAAGGTGACCAGGCTCGGCACGAGCCCGATGAGCAGCACCATCGCCGCCGCGAGCACCAGCGTGCCCGGGCTGCGTCCGCCGAGGTTGATGGCGTCGCGCAGCCACCGGATGCCGGCGAGCGGCGACGTCGTTCGTGTTGCCATGTGCGTGGAAGCCCGAGTCCCCAAGTCCGGCGATTGGGCCATGCCGTTGCGGTCGCACGCAAGCTACTGGACGAAGGCGACCTCCATCGCATCGTCCGTCCGCGTCGCGCGTACCTTCAGGACCTTGCGCTGCCCACCCGCGGACGCCGTGAGTTGCGCCTCGCCCGGTTCGCGCACGACGAGGGTGACCTGCCCCGCCGCGTCGTGGCTGATGGCGATCATGTTCGGATCGCTCGTCGACCAATCGCCGCTGAGGTCGGTGCGCGTGCCATCGTCGCCGACCTGCTGCAATTTCGCCTGCGCGGTGTACTCCCTGCCCGCCTGCGCGAAAGCGAATTTCGGCGGCGAGACCCACCGCTCGCCCAGGTAATGGCCGCGCGTGATGTCGGTGGGCAGCTTGAAGGCGACGACCATGCGTTGTTGCGGTTGCGCCGGCGTTTCGAATGCGGCGTCGGAGACTTTCGCAGGCGCGACGGGCGCGGGCGCGACGGACACGGGCGCCACGCGCGGATGCCGCCACGCCGTGGCGATGGCGAACGCCGCCGCGATCAACACGACCCCGAGGACCACTCGACCGGCAGTGCGCATCGCGCTACTGGTCGAAGTGGTCGTTGTTGACGCCGTTCGTCAACGTGCGTTGCACGTTGAGATACGACGGCAGGCGATTCGCGTGGCCGGCCGCACCGGTCGGCGCGAGGCGGCGATAGCAGATCGCCGTGCCGCACGAACTCGCCGCATTGGCCTGCGCCGCGATGCGCGCGCGGCCGCCGGTGTTGTCCGGCGCACGGCCATCGTTCGGGATGAACAGCTCGGGCCGGTCGAACGGCGCCTGCTCCCGCGCAACGCGCTCGTCGGTCAGCGAGAGCAGGAACGAGGTCAGCGCGATGCGTTCGTTCGTGCTCAGCACGATCGGCTGCTCATGGTCGAGGTCCACGATGTTGGCGTCCTTTTCCGCGCCGTTGGTGACCGGGAAGTCGCCGGCGTGCGCGTAGAAGTTGATCACCTGGCGCAGCGTGACCTTGCCGCCGTTGCGGAAGTACGGGCCGGTGAGTTCGACGTTGCGCAGCGACGGCACCTTGCTGCCGCCCATCCCGCCGACGCGATTGACGTTGGGGAACGTGCCCGCGAGCGCGCCCTGCGCGGCGTTGGTCTGCTGGTTGAGGCGCGCGCGCGAATTGAACGGGCCGCGCACGTCGAGGTAGCCGTCCTGGATCGGCACGGTGGTCACCGTGTTGAGCCCGATGTCGACTTCATCGACCACCGGATGCGCCTTTCCGAGCATGAAGGGCGGCATCCACGGCGCGAGCGTCGACGGCAGGCGCGGCGTGATGATGCGGCCGCTGAAGCCCGGATTGATGTTCTGGTCCTGGGCGGTGCGCGCGAACAAGCCACCGGTGGTGCAACGCGGCGAGCACGACGCCTCTGCGTTCGGGTCGAACGTCGGCAAGCGCGTCCCCGGCACCATCGTCGGTCCGCCCAGGTTCTTCAGCTGCAACGCGATCAGCGACAGCGGCCAGCCCCACGGATCCAGGCCGCCGCGCATCGCGTCTTCGTCCGTGGGCCGCACGCCGATGTTGTACATGCCCGTGTCGAAGAACGAAGCGCCCTGCGGCCGCGATTGCCCGTTCGCATCCAGGCCGAAGCGCGGGTTGATGAAGTCGCGGCGGATCGCATTGACCGCGTTGCCGTTGACCAGCGATTCGAGCAGGAAGCCCGTCGCCAGGCGCGGCATCCCCATCGGCTTGCGCGCCAGCTTGGTGCCCGGCGTGGAGAATTCGCGCACGAAGTCCATCGGCATCAGCCGATTGGTGTTCATCCAGCTGTTGTTGCTCATCAGGCCGCCGCCGTGGCAACCGCCACAACGCGCGTTCTGCAGGGTCGGATTGCGCGTGCTGAGGTTGGTGCCGAAGAACAGGTCCATGCCGCGCAGGCGGTCGTCTTCCGGTTCGACCGGCGTGGCGCGGTTGAAGCCTTCGACCTGCGTGACGCACGGTTGGCGATTGCCGGTGGCGTTGCAGGAGGAAATCGCCTGCGTGAACGCAACGAAGGCCTGCGGGTTGCGGTCGAGGAAGCGGTCGAACGGCGAATCGTCGGACACCAGGATGTCGGTGTACGCCTGCATCGCGAGCCCCGCGAACAGCGAGAAGTTCGCTTCCATCTGCGTGAACTGGTTGCGGTCGGCCGGTGCGGCCGCGCCGCCGGCGATGGCGAGCACGAAGCCATCGAACGGATCGCATCCTGCCGGCGTCACCACGCCGTTGAGCGCACTCGTGCAAGGACGCGCCGTTCCGTTGAGATGCTGCGCGGTGTTCTGCCAGAGCCCCGGGAAGAACGCCTGCTGGATCATCTCGCGATACGACACGCACAGGCCCGGGCGTCCCGCCGCCGTCGTGCGGCCGAGCGCGACGCAACGTGAACCGCCCTGGTTCGACCACGGGCCCATGCCGCTGTCGCTCACCGCGACGAGCTGGTTGGCCAACGGCACGACATCGGGCGAGGCGGCCGTATTGTTGCCCTGCAACAGCTTCTTGCCGATCTTCTGCCAGTTGCGGCCACGGAACGACATTTCGAAATCCGACAGCGCCGGGCCGACGATCTGCGAGGCGACGCTCGAGAATCGGATCAGTTGCCGCGTGGGCTGCAACGCGCCGCCCGAGTCGACGTACACGTGCGACTGCGGGTCGGCCGCACCGAACACGCTGCCGCCGTTGAAGTCGTGGCTCGCGCGTCCGTCCCAGAAGTTGTCGTAGTAGAACGACGAATTGATCATCGTCGGCGTATTGCGCGGTTCCACGCGCCGCAAGTTGCGGAAGAGCGGGATCTCGTCGGTCAGGGTCACGCCGACTTCGGGCAGCAACGCGCGCACGCCGTTGGCGGCCGGCGCAAAGGAACCGGTGCCCGGCACCTGGATGTCCGTGAAGCGGCGCAGGCGCACGCCCATCGAACCGATGACATCGTTTGTGTCGCGCGTGTTGTTGTTCGGATTGATCAGCGGCTCGCCCGGCTGGCCCTTGTTGGTCAGGCGGTGCGTCGGCCAGTCGATGCCTTCGAGCGCGCGGTTGACGTCCTGGTCGGAGGCGACTTCGTCGGTGTCGAGGTGGCGGTTGCGGAAGATTTCCAGCTGCGTGTCACCGGCGAGATGGCCGGGGTTGATCGAGTTGCGCACGCGGTCGTCGGTGCCGGCGTTGAAATGGCACGAACCGCACGCCTGCACGCCGTCGCTGCCCAACTGCATGTCCCAGAACAGCGCCTTGCCCAGCGCGATCGCCATGGCCGGGTCGCGCACGTAGTCGCTCGGGATCGACGGTTGCAGCGCCTGCGCGCGCCCCGCGAGCGCCGCGGCGGAATTGACGAGGTAGTTCTGCGCGATGCTCGGCTTGCGCAAGCGCGCGACGAAGCCGCGCGGTTGCCCGCCGGCGGTGCGCGTCGGATCGAACAGGCGCCCGGTCTGGTTCGCGCACACCGGGCGCGTTTCGGTGTAGCCGACCAACGCTTCGGTGCCGCATACGGCCGCAGACGAATAACCCGCGGGTTCGCCGGGGTCGCCGCCGTCGTTCACCAGCGGGCTGTTGAAGTCCACCACGGGCGTCGCGCCGTTCGGCAAACGCGCCGCACCGGCCGACACCGGGCCACGATTGGCGAACGCGCCAACGCCGGGGAACGCCGGATCGAGCATGCGCATCTGCTCGCCGGTGATCGGGTTGTAGGTGAGCGGATGCACCACCAGGCGCGGCAGCAACGCGTCGTTGCACGGCGGCAGGCCGGTGGACGGATCGTAGGTGCAACCGGCGGGCAGGAACGAACGGCGGCGCTGGATCGTCGAGCACCGCGCGCCGTAACCCTGCGCGTTGCCGGGCAGTGCGTTGCCGGTCGGGTCGTTGGGGCACACGCCGATCGCGTTGGCGTTATCGAGCATGCGCTCGATCTCCGTCCACACCGGCACTTGCTTGAGCGATTGCGGCGGCATGCTCGGGCGGAATGCGAAATCCGCGGTGATGCCGCCATCGGGTGTGGTGAGCGTGTCGCCTGCCGCCGCGAGCAATGCACCCGCGCCGCACATCAGGAAGAACGCCACCACGTTGCGGTACTGCTTCATGTCCCTGCCCCTCCGCCATTCATCGTCGCAAGCGACTGTCCGGCGACTTTGCGCATCCTGTGCGCCTGCCCGTGAGCCTGGCGTGCTAACGCACCGTGACGCGCGTGTGTTCGTCGGATTCAAACGCCGCCCGTCGGGCATGCCGGTCAGCGCGCGTTGCGCGCGCAGGGAACATTTTTCCGATCAGTCACCTGAATGCGCGACAGACGCGGTCGGGCGTGGAAATCGGGGCGCTCACAGCCGCGGTGGTGTCCAGTCGGCATGGCGCACGTAGGCCGGCGTGCGCTCGTCCTTGTGCCGCGCGCATTGGCGCGCGAGCCATTCGAACCACTCCGCCCAGGACGGTTGTTGCTGCACCTCGCGCGTGTGGATCAACCACGGCCCCAGCTTGCGCCACATCACGACGATGATGCCGCCGGCCAGTTCGACCACCAGCGCGAACGGCACGACGCGCCGATAGACCAGCATGCCGAGCGTCTCGAACGTCGTGCACACCAGCACGCCCGCGTACTCCGCTTCGAAGCCCTTCTCCCGCAACTGCTCGACCGACACGCCGTCGGGCATTTCCATCAGGATCGTCAACGCCCGCGCAAGCTCCGCGCCGATGAAGGTGCGCATCACCTCCGCGATGGCCGCGTCCTGCCGTTGCCGCTTGTATTCGAAGAATTGGATCAGCGCAAAGATCGTGCCGCCCACGACCGTCGCCGCGCCGACGGCCTGCGCGAGATTGCCCAGGTCCTGGAGGTCCATGCCGGGGCCGAACGCGGGAAGCGCGATCGGCCGGCAACCAAACTATATGGATGGGTAACGGCGGCTGTCCGCTGGCGCCCATCCGATGCGTCTTGAAGCGCAATGGGCACCCTCCACACCCTCAAGACCTGCCGGACCGCGGCCGATGCGCCGGTGGTCGTGACGCCGCACGGGTTCGCGTGCGGGGATGCGTTCGTCGCATGGCAGACCGTGTGCGAGATCCGGGCGTGGCAGTGCGACCACGCGACCGACAGCGAGGGCTATCTCGCCTTCACCGTCGGAGGGCACGCGCTCGCCGTCGGCGAGACGCGTGATGGGTTCGCCGCGCTGGAGGCGGCGATGATCGCGGCGTTCCCCGCGACCGCGCATTGGCGCGATCGCGTGTTGGCGCCACCGCTCGAGCGGAACGAGACGGTGTTGTTCCGGCGCTGATCAGCGCTGGCCGAAGAACGTGAAGTACGTCGGCCAGGTCGGCACCGCCAGTTGCGTGGCGCTGTTGGCGGACAACCAGATCGTGTTCGCGCCACTGGCTCCGTTGCGCCAGAACAAATCCGCGCGACCGTCGCCGTCGTAGTCGCCGATGGTGGCGATCTGCCAGTCGGGGTTGAAGACGCCGGTGACGGATCGCTGGGTCGCGTTGTTGGCGGCGAGCCAGATCGTGTTCGCGCCGCTGACCGCGTTGCGCCACACCACGTCATCGCGGCCGTCGCCGTCGAAGTCGCCGATGCCGGCGATCTGCCAAGCAGTGTTGGAGACACCGGTCATGGCCATCTGCGTCAGGTTGTTGCCCGAGCGCCAGATCGTGTTCGCGCCGGAAATCGCGTGGTGCCATAGGACGTCGGACTTGCCGTCGCCGTCGAAATCGCCGATGCCGGCGACCTTCCAGTCGGTGTTCCCGACCGGCGCGACCGCGATCTGCGCCGACGCATCGGCCGAGCGCCAGATCGAATTGGCACCCGACACGCTGTTGCGCCAGAAGAGGTCGGAGCGGTCATCGCCGTCGAAATCGCCCGTGCCCATCGCGCGCCACGCGGTGCCCGCCGGCGTCAGCATCCGCGGGAACAACGAAGCCAGCAAAACGGTGTTCGCACCCGTGGCCGGGTTGCGCCACAGGATGTCGGACGTGCCGTCGCCGTCGAAATCGCCCAGCGCCTGCGGTTCCTGGTAGGGATCCACCGTCGTCGGACAGTTGTAGTAGGCGCGGATGCAGTACTGGGTGACTCGGAACATCGAGTACTGGACGCCGCCTGGGCCTTCGCGCCAGAGGATGTCCGCGAAGCCATCGCCGTCGACGTCGTTGACCGGCAGCTTGTGGAAATTCGGTTCGCAGCCGAACAGCAGCGTCGTCCCCGTGAAGGTGGTGGCGGCCAGGTCCGGGCAGCCGTCCGAATCGACATCGCCGATCGACAACGCGTGCGACGACCCCACGATCTCGAACAGATCCCACACCGCGTTGCCGAAGCCGGGCAATTCGAAGCGCGATTGCGACTGCAGCCCGCTCCCGTTGGCGCCGGCCACGCTGATCGCGCCCATCTGGTGATGGCCCAGCACCAACTCCTTGTCGCCGTCGCCGTCGAGGTCGGAGGCGAGCAGCGCGGTGGTGCTGCTGAACGTCGGGATGCGCGCCGACAGGCCGAGGTAGCCGTTCGCCCTGCGCTTGTAGACGTTGATGTACGCGTTCGGTCGGTTGTCCGGGCTGACGGTCACGACTTCATCGATGCCGTCGCCATCGGTATCCACCGCGCGCACCGCCGCCGGATAGACCCCGGTCGGCGTGTACGGATGCGGATACGCGGTCGCGCCCGGGAAGAAACCGCCCAGCGAATTGTTCTGCAGCACGAAGAAGCTGCTGATCAACGAGGAGGTCACTAGCAGGTCGGGGCGGCCGTCGCCCGTCACGTCGGCCAGGTCGATGCCCTTGATCTCCCATTCCTTGTACCAGGTGCCGGCACCGGTCCCGACTTCCAGGTTGTTGCGGAATCCCCCGGCGCCATTGCCGAAGAAAATCGTCGCGGTGACTTGTTCGTCGTGGCAGGCGATGTCCACGTTGCCGTCGCCGTCGATGTCGCCGGCCGCGGCGTACGCGCAGGACATGCGCGTGGGGAACGAGGACTTCGTCAACGCGCCATTGGCCACCTTGACGATCGACACCTGCGTATTGCCCTGCCCCACGAAGAGCTCCGGCTTGCCGTCCTTGTCCAGGTCGACGAGCAGGATCGGAAGGTCGCTGCCGTAGGCCGGCGGCAGCACGGTCTGCAACGGCGCCGCAAAGGTGCCGTCCGTGCGCTGCAGGTACACCAGCAGCGTCGGTGTCTCGTAGCCGGACGCACGCGTCACCGCGAGGTCCTTGCGACCGTCGCCGTCGACATCGCCGATGGCGGTGGAACCGAACGGGCCCCACTCCGTCGTCAACCGGATCGGGCGGCTGAAGGAGACGTTCGCCGCACTGGCATCCAGCGCGCACAGGGCGAGCACGAACAGGAGGATCGAACGCTTCATCATGGGACCACCTGCCATGCGGGACCAGCCGTGCCGAGGGTTTGCTGTTTCGCCGCGTCGGCGTCGAGCCAGATCAGATTGCTGCCGTTGGTATTGCGCCAGACGATGTCGTCGATGCCATCGCCCGAGTAATCGCCGACCGCGGCGACCTGCCAGGCCGGATTGCCGACGCTCGCGACGGGCTGCTGCCGCGCGGCGTTCGCCGAACGCCAGATCGAATTGCCGCCACTTTGCGCGTTGCGCCACAGCACGTCGTCCATGCCGTCGCGGTTGAAGTCGCCGATGCCGGCGACCTTCCATGCAAGGTTCTGCACGGGGGCCAGCGCGACGCTCGTGGCGACGTCCGCGGAGAACCAGACGCTGTTGGAACCGGTCGCCGAATGACGCCACAGGATGTCGTCGACGCGGTCGCCGTCGAAGTCGCCGATGCCGGCGACCTGCCAGCGCACGTCGGGCACCGCGCGGATCGCGATCGCATCGTCGAAGCGACCGGAGAACCAGATCGCGTTCTCGCCGGTGCTCGAATTGCGCCAGAGGATGTCGTCGTGCAGATCGCCGTCGAAGTCGCCGCTGCCGGCGATCTGCCATTGCGGCGCGAGCGGGATGGCGTCCTGCGTCGTGTTCGCGTCGGCGCCCAGCCAGATCATGTTCGCGCCGTTGGACGGGTTCCGCCAGAACAGGTCGGCCTTGTCGTCGCCGTCGAAATCGCCCGCGGCCTTCACCGCCCACGGCAACGCGACGTTCGGCAGCGCCATCGAATTCGACACCCACCCTTGCGGCCACACGGCGGTGCGCCCCGTGGTGTCGCGCCACACCAGGTCCGACATCCAGTTGCCGTTGACGTCGCGCGAGCGTTTGCCCATGCCGTACTTCACGCCGGCATTCCAGCCGGTGTTGTTGATGGCGAAGTCCATGCGGCCATCGCCGTTGAGGTCGCCGAGGTCGAAGAACGCGGTCGCCTGGGTATTGAGGGCGCCCGACCGGATTTCCGTCGTCGCCATTCCGTCCGGGCCGCCCATGTAGCGGCCGAGGGTGGAGTAGCCGCCGTGGGTCACCAGCAAGTCGGGATAGCCGTCGCCGTCGACGTCCGCCTTCTCGAGCGCGTCGGGGTTGTCGAGTGTCGCGATGATCTGCGCAAGGCGCAGGTAGCCGTCGCTCCCGTTGCGGTAGACGAGCAGGTTCGCGCACGGCGTGTTGCATTCACGGCCGACGACCACTTCGAGCGTCCCGTCGCCGTCGGTGTCGAATGCTTCGATGCCGCGCCCGTTGAACCCCGTGTAGTAGTCCAGTGGATAGGCGTAGGAGCGCGGCGGCAGGAAGCCGCCTTCGCCGTCGTTGGCGTACACGATGAAACTCCACATGCCCTGGTCGGCCTGGAGCAGGTCGGGACGGCCGTCGCCGGTCACGTCGCCGAGTTTGGTCTGGCGGGCGGCGTTCGACGACGGCGTCCCCATGTAGCCCGGACCGGCGATGGTGCCGTCGGACGCGACCATGTAGATCGAGGCCACGTTGGCGGCCGCCGATTGGCACACGATGTCGCGCGTGCCGTTGCCGTCGATGTCGCCGATCGCCATGTCGTCGCAATCGAACGATGCCGGCACCAGCGTCGGCACGAACTCCGCGCCGTTCCAGCGATAGATCGCGAGCCCCTCGTCGTAGCCGACGACGAGTTCGTTCTGCCCGTTGCCGTCCAGGTCCACCGCCTCGACGGTGTTCATGCTGGTCATGGGCAGCGAGAGCGACAGCGGGGCCGCGAGCGATCCGTCGTCGCGCTGGAGCCGGACGTTGACGTGCCGATAGACCGGACTGGTGTCGGGCGCCGTCGGCCACGGATCCCACACGACGACCGACAGATCGTCGCGTCCGTCGTTGTTCGCATCGCCGATGTCGACCCACTCGGAGCTCGACCGCATCGCCGGCGCATCCTTGAGGTAGGTCGGGCTCGTGTTGAATTCGAAATCGCGCGCACCGGCGCTGCCCGCGATGGCCACGAGCACGGCGACCGCTAGCGCGGCCGCCCCGTTGATTGCCTGCATTCCCCTGCCCCCTTCCGGCATCGCGTGGACCGCGATGCTCGATGACGGGCGAGGATAACAAACAGGGTTGTCGTAATCGGCGCGCGACGGCGAGGTGCCCGAGATTGGCGGGCGATGTGACCGCCGGTCACCTCACCCGGGGGCTTTCTTGTCCACCCACTTGAACTCGTTGGCCTTCATGCGCAACGCATGCGCATCGTCGAGCGTGTCGCGCGATTGCACTTCGCGCCATGCGGCGGCCTGGTCGCCATCGAGCAAGCGCGCGACGCCCTGCAGCACGCCCTGCGAAATCGGCTTGGGCGCCAGCGGCACGACGCGGAACACGCGCGCCTTCCAGTCGAACGCCCAGCACGCCTGCTGCACCTTGTTCCCGCGATGGATGCGCGCACCGCCGTGGAAGCTGCCCTGGTTGCAGGCCGCGGGCATTTCGTCGGTGAGGCGGATGGTGGCCCCATCCTTGCGGGCGGCGGTGGCGATGACCGCTGCATGCGCGGGGGCGGCCGACATCGCGGCCACCAGGGCCGCCACGCACCACGCCGATGTCGCCTGCCGAACCCGCATGCGGCCAGTATGCCCCGTTCACCCGCGCCCGAACGAGCCCGGCCGTGGCGCCTCCGGTAAGCTTGCCGGATGCTCAAGATCGACACCCACGCCCACTTCCTGCCGCGCGATTGGCCGGACCTGTCCGCCAAGTACGGCGACCAGCGGTTCCCGGTCATCCACCACGGCGACGACGGGCGGCACCGCATCTACAAGGACGGCAAGTTCTTCCGCGAAATCTGGCCCAAGACGTGGGACCCGAAGATCCGCCTGGACGATTACGCACGCTTCGGCGTGCAGGTGCAGGTGATCAGCACGGTGCCGGTGATGTTCAGTTACTGGGCCAAGCCGCACCACGCGCTGGAACTGCACCAGGCGCTCAACGACCACACTGCCGAGGCCTGCCGCGCCTATCCGAAGCACTATGCGGGCATCGGCACGGTGCCGTTGCAATCGCCTTCGCTGGCCGTGCGCGAACTGGAACGCTGCATGGACCAGCTGGACCTGCAGGGCGTGCAGATCGGTTCGCACGTCAACGATTGGAACCTCGACGCCCCGGAGTTGTTCGAGTTCTTCGAAGCGGCGAGCGAACTCGGCGCGGCGATCCTCGTGCACCCGTGGGACATGATGGGCAGCGAGTCGATGCCCAAGTACTGGCTGCCCTGGTTGGTCGGCATGCCGGCCGAGCAATCGCGCGCGGCGTGCTGCCTGGTGTTCGGCGGCGTGCTCGAACGCCTGCCGAACCTGCGCATCTGCATGGCGCACGGCGGCGGCAGTTTCCCGTACACCATCGGGCGCATCGAGCACGGCTTCAACATGCGGCCCGACCTGGTCGCCACGGACAACTTCCGCAATCCGCGCGAGTACCTGGCGCGGATGTATTTCGATTCGTGGGTCGCCGATCCGCGCGCGTTGCGCTACCTGATCGACACCTGCGGCGCCGAGCGCATCATGCTCGGCACCGACTATCCCTTCCCGCTCGGCGAGCAGGAACCGGGCGCCGGCATTGCCGCGCTCGGCCTGTCGGAAGACGAGCAGGCCCGCCTCTACCACGGCACCGCGCTGGAATGGCTGGGGCTGTCCGCCTCGCGTTTCAACGGCGCCTGATCGCACACACCCATGAATGACGCCCTGTTCGACGTCGACCGCATCCGCGCGCTCGACGCCGCCGACCCGCTGCGCGAGTTCCGCAACGACTTCCACATCCCGATCCACGACGGCGCCCCGCAGGCGTATTTCTGCGGCAACTCGCTGGGCCTGCAGCCGAAGGGCGCGCGTGCGATGGTCGAGGAAGTCCTCGACAAGTGGGCGCGCGACGCGGTGGAAGGCCATTTCCTCGAGCCCGCGCCCTGGATGCCTTACCACGCGCTGGTGCGCGATGCGCTTGCCGATGTGGTCGGTGCGCAGCCGTCGGAAGTCGTCGCGATGAACACGCTGACGGCGAACCTGCACTTGATGCTCGTGAGTTTCTATCGCCCCACGCGCGAGCGCCCCGCGATCCTGATGGAAGCCGGCGCGTTTCCGTCGGATCGTCATGCGCTGGAATCGCAGGTGCGGTTCCATGGGTTCGATCCGGCCACCGACCTGATCGAACTGCAACCCGACGAAGCCGACGGCACGTTCTCGATGGCCGCCATCGAACGCGCGATCGCGCAGCACGGCCCGCGACTTGCGGCGATCGTGTGGCCGGGCGTGCAATACCGTACCGGGCAGGCCTTCGACCTGAAGGAAATCGCGCGCCTCGGTCACGCGGCCGGCGCGATCGTCGGGTTCGATCTCGCCCACGCGGTCGGCAACCTGCCCGTGCAATTGCACGACAGCGACGCCGACTTCGCGGTGTGGTGCCACTACAAGTACATGAACGCCGGGCCGGGGGCAGTCGCGGGGTGCTTCGTGCATGCGCGCCATGCGCAGACCACGCGTCCGCGTTTCGCGGGTTGGTGGGGGCATGACCAGACATCGCGCTTCAAGATGGACGGGCACTTCCAGGCCACGCCCGGCGCCGACGGCTGGCAGTTGAGCAATCCGCCGATCCTCGGACTCGCCCCCTTGCGTGCATCGCTCGATGTGTTCGCGCGTGCGGGCATGGGCCGGTTGCGTGCGCGTTCGCTGGAACTGACGGCTTACCTGGAGTCGCTGATCCGCGCGAAGTTGTCGGACACGCTGCAGATCGTCACGCCGCGCGAAAGCGAGCGCCGTGGTGCGCAGTTGTCGATTCGCGTGTTGCAGGGCCGCGGCTTGAGCGGGCGTGCGGCGGGCCGCGATCTGTTCGAGTTCCTGGCCACGCGCGGCGTGCTGGGCGACTGGCGCGAACCCGACGTCATCCGCATCTCGCCGGCGCCGTTGTACAACACGCGCGAGGACATCCTGCGGTTCGCGACGGAAACGGATCGCTGGCGCACGGGCTGACGCCCGTCAGTGGTGGACCATTTCGAACAACCCCGGCTTCGACGGGACATCGAATCCGTCCTCGACGTCATACACACCGTCCGGCCCCTTCGCGATCAGGCCGCACGAGCACACCGCGTGCCCGCACCGGCCTTCGATGGCCATCGTGAACAAGCAATGGTCGGGCACGCCTTCCACTGCGACCATCGCGAAGATCCCGAAGGCCAGGCACGCGCCCTGCACGCGCTTGCACAGGGCGGCGATGCTGTCGATCGACGGTTCCTCGCCCTCGGTCGCCACGATCTGCGCCAGGGAGCCGTCGAGCCGCAGCGCGAGCCCGAAGATCTCGAACCGCTCCTCCTCCAGGCGCATTGCGCCCATTTGCAGCAGGGTCCGCGTGAGATCGAGCATTTGTTCCTCGGTGGCGACGTGCACGACAAGCTCCGGTGGTTGACGCCCGCAGCATGCAACGCCACCCCGCGTGAGGTGCATTCGGAAGATGCGAACCGGGACGCCGATGGCGGCGGCGCGGACGGGCTGGCACCATTGGGCGCATGACACGCCACCTGACCCTCATCGGCGCCGGCCTCGCCGGCGGTTTGCTCGCCACTCTGCTCGCTCAGCGCGGTTGGTCCGTCGATGTGTTCGAGCGTCGCGGCGATCCGCGGGTGAAGGGGTATGCCGGCGGGCGGTCGATCAACCTCGCGCTCGCCGAACGGGGCCTGCATGCGTTGCGTGCCGCGGGCGCGGATGGCGCGGTGCTCGACAAGGCCGTGATGATGCGCGGGCGCATGGTGCATTCGCTCGATGGCGGTCAGCAGTTGTTGCGTTACGGCAAGGACGATTCGGAGGTCATCTGGTCGGTCAGCCGCGGTGAGTTGAACATCACACTGCTCGATGCGGCCGAGCGCGCCGGGGCCAGGTTGCACTTCGACCGGCGCCTGGACGCCGTCGATTTCGATGCGATGCGCGCACACTTCGTCGACGACACCAACGGACAGCACAGCGAACATGTCTTCACCGCGCTGCTCGGCGCGGATGGCGCAGGCTCGGCTTTGCGCAACGCAATGCAGCAGCACACCGCCCTGGGCGAGCGCATCGAATCGCTGGGACACGGCTACAAGGAACTCGAAATCCCGCCCGCGCCCGACGGCGGCTTCCGCATCGAACCCAACGCGCTGCACATCTGGCCGCGCGGGCATTACATGTGCATCGCGTTGCCCAACGACGAGCGCACGTTCACCGTCACGTTGTTCCTGCCGCTCACGGGCGATCCGTCATTCGAAACGGTCCGCACCGGCCACGATGCGCGCGCGTTCTTCGAGCGCGACTTCGCCGACGCCGTGCCGCTGATCCCGGCGCTGGAAGAGGATTTCGAACACAACCCGATCGGCCAGCTCTCGACGCTCTACCTCGACCACTGGCACCTCGATGGCCGCGCTGTCCTGCTCGGCGACGCGGCGCACGCGATGGTGCCGTTCCACGGCCAGGGCATGAACTGCGCTTTCGAAGATTGCGTCGCGCTCGCCAACCACCTCGAACGCACGCCGGATCTCGCGCAGGCCTTCGCCGACTTCGAGACAGAACGCCTGCCCAACGCCCGCGCGATCCAGGCCATGGCGCTGGAGAACTACCTGGAAATGCGCGCCCGCGTCGACGAACAGGACTTCCTGCTGCAACGCGACCTCGAACGCGAACTCGCGCAACGCCATCCCACGCGATTTGTCCCGCGCTACGGCATGGTGACCTTCCGCCGCCTGCCGTACGCCGTCGCATTCGAACGCGGCCGGATCCAGCGCGAATTGCTGGTCGAAGCGACGCGGGGCCGCAAGGACCTGGATGGTATCGACCGCGCATGGCTCGATGCCGAAGTCGAACGTCGCCTCCCGCCGCTGCCGGTCGAAGGCTGACGCGCGCGTGCCGGCGAGCTTCCTCTTCTACGACCTGGAAACTTTCGGCAGCGATCCGCGCCGGACGCGCATCGCGCAGTTCGCAGCATTGCGTACTGACGCGCACCTCAACGCGGTCGAAGATCCGATCAGCCTCTTTGTGCAGCCCGCCGACGACCTGCTGCCCTCGCCCGCCGCGACGATGATCACCGGCATCACGCCGCAACGTGCGCACGCCGAAGGCGTCAACGAAGCGGTCGCCTTCGCCCGCATCTTCGACGAGATGGCGCGGCCGGAGACCTGCACGCTCGGCTACAACTCGCTGCGCTTCGACGATGAATTCGTGCGCTGCGGGTTCTTCCGCAATTTCTACGATCCGTACGAGCGCGAGTGGCGCGGCGGCAATTCGCGCTGGGACCTGCTCGACGTCCTGCGCATGGCGTATGCGCTGCGGCCCGAAGGCATCGCATGGCCGTTGCGCGACGACGGCGCGGCGTCGTTCCGGCTCGAACACCTCGCCGTCGCGAACGACGTGCGGCAAGGCGATGCGCACGAGGCGCTCTCCGACGTGCTCGCGCTCGTCGGCCTGGCGCGCAAGCTCAAGCAGGCGCAGCCGAAGCTCTGGGACTACGCGCTGCGCCTGCGCGACAAGCGTTACGTCGCGCAACTGGTCGATCCCGTCCGCATGCAGCCGGTGTTGCACGTCTCGCAGCGCTTCCCGGCCCTGCGCATGAGCAGCGCGCCGGTGGTGCCGGTCGCGCGCCATCCGCAGATCGACAGCCGCGTGATCGTGTTCGACCTCGACCAGGACCCGGAAGCGCTGCTCACGTTCTCGCCGGAAGAGATCGCCGATCACCTTTACACCCCGAGCGCCGACCTGCCCGATGGGGCCGTGCGCGTCGCGCTGAAGGAAGTGCACGTCAACAAGTGCCCGATCGTCGTGCAGTGGGAGCATCTGCGCGAAGCGGACTTCGGGCGCTTGTCGATCGACCGCGCGCTGTGCGAGTCCCGCGCGCAACGCTTGCGGGACGCGGGACCGGAACTCGCGGAGAAGGTCCGTCGGGTTTATGCGGTCAAGCGCGAGCGCGGCGAAGGCAACGACGTCGACCATTCGATCTACGACGGTTTCCTCGACGAAGGCGACAAGCGCAAGTTCGCCACCGTGCGCTCGCTGCCGCCGAAGTCGCTCGCCACGCATGCCTTCGACTTCAAGGATGCGCGCATGTCCGAACTGCTGTTCCGCTATCGCGCGCGCAACTGGCCCGAGACATTGAGTGCCGACGAACGCGTCCGCTGGGACGACTACCGCCGCGGGCGCCTGACGCGCGACGCCGGCTTGTCCGAGTACACGCTCGCCACGTTCTTCGCGGAAATCACGGCACTTCGCGCCGCGCATGCGGATCATGGCCCTAAACTCGCGCTCCTCGATGCCCTGGAGGACTGGGGGCGGCAGCGCGCCGTCGAACTGTCATGACGACGTACTTCACGGAAAAGACTTTCAAATTCCTGCGCGGACTGGCGCGGAACAACGACCGCGCGTGGTTCCTCGCGCACAAGGTCGACTACGACGCGCACGTGCGCGCGCCGTTCCAGCGGTTGCTGACGGACCTGCAGCCCGTCGTCGCGGAAATCAGCGCGCAGTACCGCGTCGATCCCAAGCCCGTCGGCGGGTCGTTGTACCGCATCCAGCGAGACACGCGCTTCGCGAACGACAAGACGCCGTACAAGACCTGGCAGGGCGCGCGGTTGATGCATGCCCGCAGCCGCCAGGTGGAAGCGCCGCTGTTCTACATGCACCTGCAACCCGGGAAGTGTTTCGTCGGCGCGGGGGTGTGGCATTCGCCGACGCCCGTGCAGCGGCAGGTGCGGCAGTTCATCGTCGACAATCCGTCGGGCTGGAAGGCCGCCGCGCATGGCACGGCATTCCGCAAGCGGTTCGACCTGGACGACAGCGAGATGCTCGTGCGGACGCCGAAGGGGTATCCCGAGGACTTTCCGTTTGTCGACGACCTGCGGCGGCGCAACTTCGTGGCCGAGCGCACGCTCGACGACGACACCATGCTCGGCCCGCGCCTGCGGCAGACGCTGGCGACGGATCTCGCCGCGCTCGGCCCGTTCGTCGATTATCTTTGCGCTGCGCTCGACCTGGAGTTCTGACGATGAAGAAGTGGATCGCTCTCGGCCTCGCGGTCGTGCTGCTCGTATTCGCGTGGGTCGCCGCGGGCCCGTACATGACGATCCGCGCGATCCAACACGCGGTGCAGGCACAGGATGCGGGCGAGCTCGCCGAACAGGTCGATTTCCCCGCCCTGCGCGCCAGCCTCAAGGCGCAGATGGTCGACGAGATGGTGCGGCAAGCCGGCCCCGACGTGCAGAGCAATCCCTTCGGCGCGATCGCGCTGACGATGGCGACGGGCGTGGTGAACGGCCTCGTCGACGGCATGGTGAATGCCGGCGGGCTCACCGCCGTGATGCAGGGCCGGCGGTTGTGGAAGAACTCGAAGGACAGCTTCGAGCGCCCGCCGCTCGATGGCAACGGCGAGCCGTTGCCTGCGGCCGAGCCGAAGAAGCCGCTGGAAGACGCGGTGCTGCGTTACGAGTCGACGTCGCGCTTCACGGCCACGATCCAGGACGACCAGGGCAAACCCGTCGTCTTCGTGCTGAAGCGCGATGGCTTGCGCTGGCGCTTGGCGGACATCCGGTTGCCGCTGGGCAACTGACGTCATCCCGCGCGACTCGTGTCATCGCTCAGAAGTAAACGCGCACCGCGAGCTGCGCCTGCACGTCCACCTGGCGCGGTGCCGAACCTTCGAGTGCACGTTGATTGCGCGTGCTGTCGATGCGCAGGACTTCGCCGATGATGCGGAAGCGGTCGTTCGGTCGCCAGTTGAGCGCGGCGGTGATGCCGTTGCCATGTTCGCTGAGCAACGCAGGCGCACCGTCGAAGGTCTGGTAGGCCTGGAAAAAGTCGATACGCAGCGCGGGTTGCCATTGTCCCCACGCGCGCGTGGCGAGGACGTAGCCGGCGTTGAAATCGGTGTCCAGCAGGAAGTCGTGGTCGGGCGAGATGCGCGTCTTGCCCGTCATCGCCTGCGCGGCGATCGTCCAATCACCGAAACCCTGCCGCCAGCCGGCGCTCCAGAATCGCGTCCGCCATCCGTACAACTCGCGGTTGGCGTAGACGACATCCATGCTGGGGTCGGCGCGATTGTCGTAATACAGCACGCGTAGACGGTCGTCGCCGGACTCGCGGCCGACCGAAACATACGCGCCGAGGCGGTCGTCGATCTCCACGAACGGCTTGAACCGCAGCGGCGCGCTCGCGCCCGCGTAAGGCGCGTGCACGTCGGGCTGGCGCACGCTCGCGTCGAGGCCCGAGGTGAGATCGCCCATCGCCCACCCGCGCGAGGCGAGCAATTCGCCGGCGGGATCGTTCTTGCCGAACACCGCGCCACGTACGTCCCACGTCGCGCCTTCGCTGCGATGTTCCAGCCGCAACTCGGTACCGAACACGCGCAACTCTTCGCCGACCCAACTGTCGGTCGCCGACGGCGTGATTGTCCACGGGCTCGTCCAGCCGACGCCGTCGTTTTCCAGCGAGATCGGTGGGAAGAACATTCCGCCTGTCGCGGAAAAGCGCCACGGCGTCGTCGACACCGGGCGCCAGCGCACCGACGCATCGATCAAGTCGAAGTCGGGGCGAATATCCGGCACGTACTGACCGGCGGCGGAAAACAACAACGATTCGGTCGCCTGCCAACTCACGCCGAGCGCGGCGTTGCCGCCGATCGCATCGTCGCCGTGACCGAAGCGCGTCTTGCCCAGGCCGCCGTCGCGCCATGCGCGCTCGTCGGGCGACGTGGTCGCGCGCGCTTCGAGGAAGCCGCGCACTTCGACCGACTGCGCGTGCGCCGCGAAGCTCGCGGCCGCCAACGCCAGCAAGGCGACGCGCTTCATGCTTCTACGCCCGCAGTCGACGAGACGAGCGACAGGAAGGCATCCGCAGTCAACGGCCGCCCGACCTGATAACCCTGCGCGTAGTCGCAGCCCATGTCGCGCAGCAGTTCGACCGCGTAGGCGTCTTCGACCCCTTCGGCAGTCACGCGATAGCCGAGGTCGTGGCCGAGGTCGGCGATCGAACGCACGATCGCGCGATCTTCCCGCGAATGCGCGAGGTTGGCGATGAACGTGCGGTCGATCTTCAACTCGCGCACCGGCAGGCGGCGCAAGTAGGCGAACGAGGATTGCCCGACGCCGAAGTCGTCGATCGCCAGTTCGATGCCCTGCTCCGCCAGGCGGCGCAACACGGTGATCGCCGTTTCCGGCTTGCCCATGATCGCGCTCTCGGTGATCTCCAGGACGATGCGCGAAGGCGAAACGCCGTGCGCGGCCAGCAGCCCGGCAACGCGGCGCGGCAAGTCGACATCGTCGAGGTCGCGCGCGGAGACATTGAGCGAGAGACGCAGATCGTCGCCCGCGGCCTGCCAGCGCCCGGCCTGTTCGATGCCCGCGCCGAGCACCCACCGCGTGAGGCGGCGGATGTTGCCGGTTTCTTCGGCGAGCGCGATGAACGCGTCGGGCGCGAGCGGGCCCGCGACGGGATGCCGCCAACGCAACAGCCCTTCGGCGCCGTCGATGCGTCCGGTCGGCAGGTGCAACTTCGGCTGGTACATCAGCGAGAGTTCGCCGTGCACCCCCGGGCCTTCGAGCACCTTGCGCAGGTCGGACATCAGCGAGAGGCGTTCGGGGCGATGCGGGTCGGTCGTGGGGTCGTACAAGGCGACCGGTTCTTCGGTGCCCATCGCGCCGAGCAGCGCGACTTCCGCGCGGCGCAGCAACGTGCTCGCTTCGCCGCCGTGTTTCGGCGACAGCGCGATGCCGATTGCCGGTTGGAGATCGAGCGTGAATTCCGATTCGCGATATGGCTCGGACAAGGCTTCGACGAAGCGCAACGCGATGCTCACCGCTTCGCTGCGCGTCGCGGCGGGCAGGAAGACGGAGAACTCGTCGTCGGTCGCGCGTGCGACGAGGCCGTCGCCCGCGAGCGGCGCGATGCGCGCGGCGGCGTCGGCCATCAGGCGGTCGCTGACCACGTGGCCCATCGTGTTGATGATTTCCGGCAGGCGCGCCAGGCCGATCATGAGCAGCGCCGCGCGCGCCGACGGGCTGGCTTCCAGGGCGCGGCCGATCGCGGCCTCTGCGGCCATGCGGTTCGGCAAGCCGGTGACGAGGTCGTGGCCGGCCTGGTGTCGGATGCGCGCTTCGCGTTCGCGCAGGGCTTGCACCATGTGCGAGAACGCGCCGGAGAGTTGTCCGAGTTCGTCGCCACGGTCGTGCGACGGCGGCACGACGCTGTCGTCGCCGTCGGCGATGCGCCGCGCGGCGTCGGCCAACGCTTCCACCGGACGCGAAACGCTGCGGGCGATGAAGAACGCGACCATCAGGCCGACCAGCAAGCCGAGGCCGAGCAGCACGGCCCACGCCGCGCCGACCGAGCGATACGGTTGCAGCGCCGCATCGACGGAATAGCCGAGCACCGCGGCCACCGGCGCACTTTGCTGCGAATGCGACAACGGCACCGCTTGCGCGACGTATTCGCGGCCCTCGACTTCGATCACCGCCGGCCGGGTCGCGAGCGATGGCGAAAGCGCGGCGAGCGCGGGCGTGACATCGACGTCGGCGTCGCCGCCGCCCTGCGCGACGATGTGCCATTGGCCGTCGCGCCCGCGGGTCGCGAGTTCGATCCGCTTGGGCAACGCCGATTGACGCTGCAGGCGTTCGAGCAGGCGGTCGTCGACGGGGATCGCAGCGGCGATGAAGCCCACCAGGTCCGGCGCCGAGACCGGCACGACGACGACCCAGTACGCGCGCCCTTCCCACGCCGTGATCGCCGATGCCGGCGCTTCCAGGGCGCGCGTGGTGAGGTCGGTGAACGGGAACGCCGCACCCGGCGCGAACTTGCCGTCGGTATCCGCTTCCACGCGCCCGTCCACGCCGACCAGCAGCATCCGCTTCGCGCCTACACGCATGCCGTGGTTCCGCAACGCGGAGACGACGGTGGCGTGGTCGCGCTGCGCGATGGCCGAGCGCAATGCGAAGTCGAACGCGAGCACCTGCACGCTGGCGGACACGCGATTGGACAGTTCGTCGAGCTGGCCGGCGAATGCGCGCGCCGCCACGTCGAGCTGCCGCTGGCCTTCTCCGATCAGTTCCGAGCGCGTCACGCGATACACGAGGAACGCGGTCAGCCCCTGCATCACGACGAGCGCGGCGACGAAGAACGACGCGAGGCGGATGCGGAAGTTCATGGCGTCAGTAGTGGGTGTGTTCGCGGTCGAACTGGCGGCGCGGATCGGGCCGCAGCGTGAGCGGGAACGCGAGCGTGCGGATGTCCTCCGCGCCCAGCACGATCTCCTGTCGGCGCAGGTCGGGCCGGCCCGGCGGCAAGCGCGGTTGCCAAACGCGCACGTCGAATGCACCGGCGGGCAGATCCTCGAACGACACGCGGCCGCTGGCGTCCGTGCGCGCGGCATACGGCGCATCGGTGACGTAGAGGTAACTGATCATGCCGTCGTGGATGTTGCAGCCCACTGCGACCACGCCGGTCTTGTCGAGCAGGAGCGGCGTCGAGCGCGCCTTGGATTCGACGACCAGTTCGAAAGGCTTGATCGGAGAGAAGGAATACACGTGGTGCCGCGTGCCGTCGCTGTTGCGGAACACGACGCTGTCGCCGGGGTGGAAGACCTCGACATACGGGAGGAACATCAATTGCTTCTGGTCGACCACGCGCGTGACCGGCACGTAGCGCGGACCGGCGCCGAGCACGGTGACGACGGCATCGGCCACGGGCTTGCCGGCGCGATCGGTGACCTGCACCGACAACGACGCGGCCGTCGCCAGCGACGACAGCATCAGACCTGAAAGAAGGAGCCCCCTTCCCACCCACTTCCGCATGCCGTCCCCCCGGTCGGCAGTCCCCTGCGGCGCAGCGTATCCGACTGTGCGGCCGCTTATGTGAACAACGTCACCCTTGTTCAGCCGGTTTTGGCGGGCTCGTTCGACACGCCGTGCGGGACGTGGCCGGCGGCGACGTGCAGCCGTGCCGAATCGATGTTGTGCAGCGAGTCGTCGAAGAAGATGTCGGCGCCGAAGGTCTCGAGGAACGGGCCCTTCGGCCGCCCGCCGAGGAACAGGGCCTCGTCGAGGCGCACGTCCCATTCGCGCAGCGTGCGGATCACGCGTTCGTGCGCGGGCGCGCTGCGCGCGGTGACCAGCGCGGTGCGGATCGGCGCGGCGTCGCCGGCGGGGAATGCGGCCTGCAGGCGATGCAGCGCATCGAGGAAGCCGCGGAACGGACCGCCGGAGAGCGGCTCGTGGGCGCGCGTGGTTTCGTGGTCGTGGAAGGCGGCCAGGCCCTGCTCCTGCGACACGCGCTCGGATTCGTCGCCGAAGATCACCGCGTCGCCGTCGAAGGCGATGCGCAACTGGCCATGCGTCTGCGCGGCCGCCTTCGCCGGCAGGATGGTGGCGGCGGCGACGCCGTGTTCGAGCGCGCGGCGCACGCTTTCGGGATTGGCCGAGAGGAACAGGTGCGCGCCGAAAGGCCGGATGTAGGGCCACGTCGGCGCGCCGGAGGTGAACGTCGCGCGCGAGATGTCCAGGCCGTGGTGGCGGATCGAATTGAAGATGCGCAGGCCGGTGTCGGAGGAATTGCGCGACAGCAGGATGACTTCGACGCGCGGGTCTTCCCCGCTGCCGTTCAACGCCAGCAGCTTGCGCACCAGCTGGAACGCGATGCCCGGTTGCAGCGGCGTGTCTTCATTTTCGCGCTGGTGGGACTGGTAGGCGTCGATGCCCTCGCGTTCCCACAATTGGTGGCTGTGTTCGAGGTCGAACAACGCGCGCGAGGTGATCGCGACGGTCAGCGGCGGGTGCGGGTCGCTGGCCATCTCACACCACGAACTGTTCGCTGAGCATCCGTTCCTCGAGGTTGTGCTCGGGGTCGAACAGCAGCGTCACGGTGCGCTCGCCCGATTCGCGGATGGTGACTTCGACGACGTCGCGGACCTCGTGCGAATCGGCGGTCACGCTCACGGGGCGCTTGTAGGGATCGAGCACGCGGAAGCGCACTTCGGTATCGGCCTTCAGCAACGCGCCGCGCCAGCGACGCGGGCGGAACGGCGCGAGCGGCGTCAGCGCCATGATGCGCGAGCCCAGCGGCAGGATCGGGCCGTGCGCGGAGTAGTTGTAAGCGGTGCTGCCGGCCGGCGTCGCGACCAGGACGCCGTCGCAGATCAATTCGTCCAGGCGGGGTTTGCCGTTGAGGTCGATGGCCACGTGCGCGGCCTGGCGCGTCTGCCGCAGCAGCGAGACTTCGTTATAGGCGAGCGAGCCCACGCTCGCGCCGGATTCGGTCTGCGCCACCATTTCCAGCGGGCGCAGCACGGCGGGTTCGGCGGAGGTGATGCGCTGGATCAGGCCCTCGGCGGCGTCGTCGCGATGGTGGTTCATCAGGAACCCGACGGTCCCTAGCTTCATGCCGAACACCGGTTTGCCCAAGCCGCCGTGGCGGTGCAGCGTCTGCAACATGAAACCGTCCCCGCCGAGGGCGACGAGCACGTCGGCGGCCTCGGGCTCGCATTGCCCGTGCACCTCGACCAGGTGCGCGAGCGCCTTCTGGGCTTCGTCGGCCGGGCTGGCGAGGAACGACAGGCGCGGCGAGGCCGGCATGCCGGGCGGTGACGTGCGGTCCTGGGTCATGCGGCCGAGGATAACCCGCCGAGCGCCCGTTCGATGTCCGCGACGATCGCTTCAACGCGAACGCGCGCCCGCGCGACCGCGGCGTCGAGCACGGCGCGCGGCACGCGGGAATCGGGCGCGTCGCGTTCGACGACCTCCATCGCCTGCGCCGCATCGCGCGCGCCCACCTGCACGCATCCGGACTTGAGCTTGTGCGCCAGGCGTTGCAACGCGTCGCGATCGCCCGTGGATTCGGCCAGTCGCCAACGGTCCAGGTCGCTGCGCGTGTCCAGCACATAGCTGCCGAGGATGCGGCGCAGGCGGTCGCGGTCGCCCTGCACGAGCCGGGCGAGCGTGTCGTAGCCGGCGATCGGCGGCAAGGTGGTGGCGAGCATCGCGCGCATGTCTTCCATCTGCACGGGCTTGGCGAGGAATCCATCCATGCCGGCCGCCAGGCAACGCTCGCCTTCGCCCTGCGTCGCGCTCGCGGTGATGGCGACGATCGGCAAGTGCGGCCATCGACCCTCGGCTTCGGCGGCGCGCACGCGTGCGGTCAACGCGAAGCCGTCGAGCGCCGGCATGTGGCAGTCGGTGAGCAACAGGCAGTAACGCACGCGCGCGTCCCGCACGAGCGACCACGCGTGTTCGCCGTCGCCCACCGTCACGCATCCGTACCCCAGCTGCTGCAATTGCTGCGCGATGACGTCGCGATTCACCGGGTGATCGTCGGCGAGCAACACGAGGCGACCCAGTTGCGCGGCGACATCCGGTTCAAGCTGCGGCACGAGCGGCGTCGGCGCCGGTGTCGCGCGCGGTTGCGTGCGCCCGAGCGCCGCCTCGATCGCATCGCGCAGGTTCGCGCGCGTCAGTGGGTTGCCTTCGACCTGCACGAGGTGCGGTGCACTCGCGCTGCCTTCCAGGCCACGCACGAGGATGACGGGCACGCCGCCGAGCGACGGTGTGGTCGGCAAGCCGGCGAGCAGTTGCCCCGCCAGCGGCGTGCGTTTGTCGACCACGACCACGCTCGGCGTATCCCGCGGCGTTTCGGACAAACGCGCGGCGAGTTCGTCACCGTCCGCCGCGGTCGCCACGTCCACCTGCAGGTCGAGCAAGACATCGCGCAACAACGCGCGACGCCGCGCATCGGCGGCGAACACGATCGCGTGCGTCGGCGCCGCGGCGCGCGCATCGGGCACGTCGGCATGCGCGAGCGGCACCACGACGCTGAAACGCGAGCCCTCCCCCGCGCGGCTTTCGCATTCGACGCGGCCCTCCATCAACGCGACGAGATGACCGACGATGCTCAACCCCAGGCCCGTTCCGCCGAAGCGACGCGTGGTCGATGCATCGGCCTGCCGGAAGGGTTGGAACAAGTGCGGCACGACCTCGTCCGCGATGCCGATGCCGGTGTCGTGCACGTCGAAGCGCAGGTGCGTGTGGGTCTCGTCGCGTCGCTCCACCGCCACGCGCAGCAACACGCGTCCGCGTTCGGTGAACTTCACGGCGTTGCCGCCGAGGTTGGCGAGGATCTGGCGCAGGCGCACGCGGTCGCCGATGGCGCGCGACGGCACGTCGGCCTCGACCTGCACGTCGACATCGATCCCGCGCGGCGTGGCCTGCGCGCCGAGCACCGCGCCGACCTGTTCGACGAGGCGCCGCGGCGACAGGCGCGTCGCTTCGAGGTCCAGGTGCCCGGCCTCGATCTTCGAGTAGTCGAGCACGTCGTTGAGCAGGGACAACAGCACGAGCGCGGAGTCGCGGCAGGTGTCGATCATGCGGCGTTGCTCGCCGTCCAGCGCGGTGTGCGCGAGCAGTTCGATCATGCCGACCACGCCGTTCATCGGCGTGCGGATCTCGTGGCTCATCGTGGCGAGGAAGCGGGCCTTGTCCTCGGCCGCCTGGCGTGCGGCGTTTTCGGAATCGGCGAGCGCCTGTTCGTGCGCGCGGCGTTGCGTGTCGTCATAGCAGACGCCGACGATGAACGGCATCTCGCCTGCGCCGAAGCGCGAGGCCTGGCCGACCCACCACCGCCAACCGCCACGTCCGTCGGGCAGCCGGAACTCGATCGGCACGTGCGCTTCGCCCGCTTTCACGCGCGCGACATAGCCCATCGTCGGGGCGAGGTCGTCGGGATGCATCATCGCGAACGTCTGCGCGGCGCGGACGTGGTCCAGCGCGAGGCCCGCGTACGCGCGGTCCTCGTCGGTCATCTCGAACAGGTCGGTGGCCATGTCCCACACCCACACGATCAACTTGGCCGATCGCAGCGCGAGCTCCAGCCGCACCAGATCCAGTTGCGCGCGCAACCCGGCGCCCGCGGTGCGCGTGCGCACGACGCCGGGAAACCGTCGGGGCCTGCGTTTCACGGGCCCCGACTGTACGCCTGTCGGCTTACCCGCGCGAGGCCAGCTGCGACAGGCGCTGCACCGCGACCGAGGCGGTCGGGTAGTCGAGCGTCTTCTGCGAGGCGATCTCTTCCAGCATCGCCAGGGTGAAGCGCAGCGAGCTGTCGTCGCGGTTGAGCCACGCGCGGACCTTGGCGTCGGCGTCGTTGCCCGGCATCGACAGCGCCTGGCTCACGAGCAGGCGCTGCTGCGCGCCGAGTTCCTCGCGCAGCGCGCCGCGCGCCACCGCATGCCAGCGGCCTTCGACCGCCAGCGCGTCGATCTGCTTCTGCAACCACGGCACGCGCAGCGCATCGCCGAGGCGGAAGTGGACCTTCGCGACATCCGTCGGGCGCAGCTTGCGTTCCTTCGCCAGCTCGATGATGTCGGGGCACGGTTCGAGGTACGGCAACGCGGCGAGCTGGTCGGCCAGTGCCGGCGGCAGGCCCTTCGCGTTCCAGTCCTTGATGCTCGCCTCGTACGCGGGGCGCTGCGAATCCGGAAGGATGCGCTCGCCCGCGCGGATGTCGCGGAAGCCGTCGTGGTAACGCTCCACCGCCGTGGCGATGTCGGGGATCGCACCCGGGCGCGAGAGCAGCCAGCGCGTGAACTGGCGCTGCAACGTCCAGATCACCTGCAACGCGTCGATCTGCACGGGCTCGGCGACCTTGCCGTCGAGCGCGTCGATCTGCGTCCACAGGTCGCGGATGTCGAGCGTTTCGCGCGTGATCGTGAACGCCTTGGCCACTTCGGCCGGCGTGCGGCCGCTGTCTTCCTGCATGCGCAGGGTGAACGTCGCGCCCATGCGGTTGACCATCGAGTTGGTCACCACCGTCGCGATGATCTCGCGCTTCAGGCGATGCTCCTGCATGCCCTTGGCGTACTTGTCCTGCAAGGGCTTCGGGAAGTAGCGGATCAGCTCCTTCGACAGGTACGCATCTTCCGGCACGTCCGAGTTGAGCAGTTGCTGGAACAGCACGATCTTGGCGTAGGAGAGCAGCACCGACAGTTCCGGCCGCGTCATGCCCTGCCCGCGCACCTTGCGTTCGGCGATTTCCTTGTCGGTCGGCAGGAATTCGATCTGGCGATCGAGCAGGCCCTGCGATTCCAGCGTGCGCATGAAGTGCAGCTTGGAGCCCATGCGCGACAGGCTCATGCGCTCCATCAGGCTGATCGCCTGGTTCTGGCGGTAGTTGTCGTTGAGCACGAGCTGCGCGACTTCGTCGGTCATCGACGCCAGCAGCGTGTTGCGCGCATCGAACGTGAGCTTCTTCTTCTGCACCTGCGCGTTGAGCAGGATCTTGATGTTCACCTCGTGATCGGAGGTGTCCACGCCCGCGGAGTTGTCGATGAAGTCGGTGTTGAGCAGCACGCCGTGCTGCGCCGCTTCCACGCGGCCCAGCTGCGTGAGGCCGAGGTTGCCGCCCTCGCCCACCACCTTGCAGCGCAGGTCGGCGCCGTTGACGCGCAGCCCGTTGTTCGCGCGGTCGCCGACATCGGCGTTGGTTTCGCGCGAGGACTTCACGTAGGTCCCGATGCCGCCGTTCCACAACAGGTCGACCGGCGATTTCAGGATGGCCGACATCAGGTCCGTCGGGCTCATCGCCGTGACGTCGCCTTCGATGCCCAGCACGCCCTTGATCTCCGGTGAGAGCGGAATCGACTTCGCGCTGCGCGGGAACACGCCGCCGCCCTTGCTGATGAGCGACTTGTCGTAATCGTCCCAGCTCGAGCGCGGCAGTTTGAACAGGCGCTCGCGTTCCTTGAAGGTGCGCGCCGAATCCGGATTCGGGTCGAGGAAGATGTGGCGGTGGTCGAACGCGGCCAGCAGGCGGATCTTCTTCGACAGCAGCATGCCGTTGCCGAACACGTCGCCGCTCATGTCGCCGATGCCGACGCACGTGAAGTCCTGCGCCTGGCTGTCGCGGCCCATGGCGCGGAAATGGCGCTTGACCGATTCCCAGCCGCCGCGCGCGGTGATGCCCATCGCCTTGTGGTCGTAGCCGACCGAACCGCCCGAGGCGAACGCGTCATCCAGCCAGAAGCCGTGTGCACGCGCGATGGCATTGGCGATGTCGGAGAACGTGGCCGTGCCCTTGTCGGCCGCGACGACGAGATACGGATCTTCCGCGTCGTGGCGCACGACGAAGTCCGGATGCAGCGTCTTGCCTTCCGGCGAGAGGTTGTCGGTGATGTCGAGCAGGCCGTTGATGAAGCGCTGGTAGCACGCGACACCTTCGGCGAACCATGCATCGCGGTTGGTCGCGATGTCCGGCAACTGCTTGCAGTAGAAGCCGCCCTTCGAACCCACCGGCACGATGACGGTGTTCTTCACCATCTGCGCCTTCACCAGGCCGAGGACTTCCGTGCGGAAGTCTTCGCGGCGATCCGACCAGCGCAAGCCGCCGCGCGCAACCGGGCCGAAACGCAGGTGTACGCCTTCCACGCGCGGGCCGTACACGAAGATTTCGCGATACGGGCGCGGCTTCGGCAGGTCCGGCACCTTGGCCGAATCGAACTTGAAGCTGATGTAGTCGGCCGGGCCGCCGTCCTTGCGCTTCCCGTCCTTGTACTGGATGTAGTAACTGGTGCGGAGCGTGGCATCGATGACGCCGATGAAGCTGCGCAGGATGCGGTCGTCGTCGAGGCTCGCGACGCGGTCGAACAAGCCCTTCAGCGCGGTGCGCGTGGTGTCGATCTGCTGCTCGCGCGTTCCGGCGCGTGCATCGATGACCGGCTGCACGGCGGCCTGCGCGGCGGCGTCGTTCGCCAGCAGCGCCTGCAACTGCACGCCGAAGCGCTCCATGCCCTGCTTGATCGCGGCCTTGGATTCGCTGCCCGTGCACGGGTCGAACTTGGCTTCGAACAACTCGACCAGCAAACGGACGAGCAAGGGGTAACGCGAGAACGTCGCTTCGACGTACGCCTGCGAGAACGGCACGCCCGTCTGCAGCAGGTACTTGCAGTAGCCGCGCAGCATCGCGACCTGGCGCCATGACAGGCCCGCCGTCAGCACGAGGCGGTTGAAGCCGTCGTTCTCCGCCTCGCCGCGCCAGATGCGCGCGAAGGCGTCCTCGAAGTTCTCGTCGAGGCGGTCGATGTCGATGTCGCCCTGCGTGGCTTCGACTTCGAAGTCCTGGATGTACGCGATGTCGCCGTTGGACGTGATGCGGTACGGGTGCTCTGAGATCACGCGCAGGCCCATGTTCTCCATCATCGGGAGGGCATCGGACAGCGGGATGTCGTCGTTCAAGCGATAGAACTTGAAGCGCAGCGTGCCGTCGCGGCGCGAGCGGTAGAGCGACAGGCGCAGGTCGTCGGGACCGACGAGCTGCGAGAGGTTTTCGACGTCCGTGGCGGCGACCGCCGGGCTGACGTCTTCGATGTAACCGGTCGGCAACGCGCGGCCGTAACGCGAGGCCATGCGCAGGCCGGCTTCCTCGCCGTGGCGCTTGCCCAGTTCTTCGGCCAGCGCGTCCTGCCAATCGCGCACGATCGTGGCGAGTTCGGCGTCGAGCTTCGCTTCATCGGCCTGCACCTGCGAACCGGCGCGCGGACGCACGATCAGGTGCAACTGCGCGAGCGGCGATTCGCCGATGTGCACGTTGGTGTCGACGTGTTCGCCGTCGAGCTCGCGCTTGAGCATCGCTTCGATGCGGTGGCGCATGCGCGTGTCGTGGCGGTCGCGCGGCACGTAGACGAGCACCGAATAGAAACGGCCGTAACGGTCGCGGCGCAGGAACAGCTTGCTGCGCACGCGCTCCTGCAGGCCGAGGATGCCGCCGGCGGTTTCGAACAGTTCCGCTTCCGACGACTGGAACAACTCGTCGCGCGGCAGCGTTTCCATGATGTGGCGCAGCGCCTTGCCGCTATGGCTGTGCGGGCGCAGGCCCGATTCGCGCATCACGTGCTCGTAGCGCTCGCGGACCAGCGGGATGTCCCACGGGCGGCGGTTGTAGGCGCTCGAGGTGTACAGGCCGAGGAAGCGATCCTCGCGCACCGGCTTGCCCTTCGCATCGAAGGCCAGCACGCCGATGTAATCCATGTAGCCCGGGCGATGCACCGTGGCGCGCGCGTTGGTCTTGGTGAGGATCAGCGCGTCGACCGAACCCGACTGCGGCATGTAGTGCGCGGCGAGCGTCTTCAACTGGCGCGGCGTGCCGGCATCGGCGCCACGCAACAGACCCAGGCCCGTGTCGGGATGCGCGACGAGGACTTCGTCCTTGCCCTGCTTCTCGACGGTGTATTCGCGATAGCCCAGGAAGGTGAAGTGGTTGTCCGCGGCCCAGCGCAGGAATTCCTGGGCCTCGGCGCGGCCGGCGTCGGACACCGGGATGTTGTGCGACGGGAGTTCTTCGGCGACCTCGAGCATGCGCGCACGCATCGCTTCCCAGTCGGCCACGGCCGCGCGCACGTCTTCCAGCACCGCGCGCACGCGCTTTTCGATCTTCGCCATCGCCTCGGCGGGCTGGCGGTCGATCTCGATGTGGATGAACGACTCGTTGGTGCCCTCGCCCACGCCCGTCAGCTTGCCGGCCTTGTCGCGCGTGAGTTGCACGACCGGATGGCCGAGCACGTGCACGTTGATGCCCATGTCCGCCAGCGCCATCGTCACCGAGTCGACGAGGAAGGGCATGTCGTCGTTGAGGATCTGCAGCACGGTGTGCGGCGATTCCCAGCCGTTGTCCTTCGCCGTGGCGTTGAACAGGCGCACGTTCGCCTTCTTCGCCTTGCGCGTGGCGGCGAAGTCCAGGATGCCCGCGGCCAGCGCGGCCCAGCCTTCGGCGCCGTGCTCGATGTATTCATCGCGCGTCATGCGCTTGTAGAAGCTGCGCGCGAAGGCGTCGGCTTCGGCCGCGCGCGACTTCGGCACGCGCTTGCGCAGCGCGTCGAGGATCGGCGCGAGGTCGAAGCGCGCCGACGAATCGCCGCGAATCGCCTTCGGCGTGGTGGTGGACGAGGCAGCCGCCGTCTTCGGGGCAGCCTTGATGGATTTCGGACGCGTGCTCATGGGGCGATGTCGTTCCTTGCAGGCGCGCTGGTTCAGCGCAGGCCGGTTTCGTGGCGGGCGATGACCAGGCGCTGGATCTCGCTGGTGCCTTCGTAGATCTCGGTGATCTTCGCGTCGCGGAAATAGCGCTCGATCGGCATTTCCTTCGAGTAACCCATGCCCGCATGGATCTGCACGGCCTGGTGGGCGATCCACATCGCCGCTTCCGAGGCGGTGAGCTTGGCGATCGCGGCTTCCGTCGTGAACTTCTGGCCCTGGCCCTTCAGCCAGGCCGCGCGCAGCGTGAGCAGCGTCGCCGCATCGAGCTTGCATTTCATGTCGGCGATCTTGGCCTGCGTCATCTGGAACGTGCCGATCGGCACGCCGAAGGCCTTGCGCTCGCGCACGTAGGCCAGCGAGGCCTCGTATGCCGCGCGGCCGATGCCGATGGCCTGCGAGGCGATGCCGATGCGGCCGGCGTCGAGGACGCCCATGGCGATCTTGAAGCCGTGGCCTTCGTCGCCCAGCACTTCGTCGGCGGTGGCGACGTAGTCCACGAACTCGATTTCGCAGGTGGCCGAGGCGCGGATGCCGAGCTTGGGCTCGGTCTTCCCGCGGCTGAAGCCGGGCTTGTCGGTGTCGACCAGGAACGCAGTGATGCCGCGCGCGCCCTTGTCCGGGTCGGTCATCGCGAACAGCACGATGTACTTGGCCACCGGGCCGGAGGTGATCCAGCTCTTCTTGCCGTTGATGACGAACGTGCCGTCGGCCTGCTTCACCGCGCGGCAGCGCATGGCGGTGGCGTCGGAACCGGACTGCGGCTCGGTCAGCGCGAACGCGCCGATCTCGGCGCCCTCGGCGATGGCGCGCACGTACTTCTGCTTCTGCGCCTCGGTGCCGTGGGTCAGGATGCCGTTGCAGAACAGCGAGTTGTTGACCGACATGATCGTCGAGTGCGCGGCGTCGGCCGCGGCGACTTCGACCATCGCCAGCACGTAGCCGACCGGGTCGAGCCCGGCGCCGCCGTATTCGGCCGGCACTTCGATGCCCATCAGGCCGTTTTCGCCCAGGGTGCGGATGTTCTCGAGGGGGAACTCGCCGCTGCGGTCGAAGTGTTCGGCCGTGGGCGCGATCTTCTCGCGCGCGATGCGCCGCGCGATGTCCTGGATCATCAACTGCTCTTCGGTGAAGCGGAAATCCACTTGGCGCACTCCGGGCGGGGATGAAGAAGCGGAATTGTAGCCGCGCACGCGCGCCGCTTGACCCCCGGCGGCCCCGGGGGCCAGACTTATCTCTATATCTTGATCGACGGATGAAACCCGCCAATGGATCTCGAAGGCTGGTCGGTCCGCCTGAAGGTGCTCGCCGATGCCACGCGCGTGCGCCTGCTGGCCCTGCTCGAAGGCGAGGAACTCACCGTCGCCGAGCTCTCCTCGATCACTCGGCTGGCGCAGCCGCGCGTGTCCACGCACCTGGCCAAGCTGAAGGAAGCCGGGCTGGTGCGCGATCGCCGCGCCGGCGTGAGCGCGTATTACCGCTACGACGAAGCCGCCCTCGACCCCGCACAGCGCGCCCTCTGGCAGGCGTTGCGCAGCGGATCGGACGACCCGTTGCTGCGCCAGGACGCCGAACGCGTCCCCGGCGTGCTCGCGATGCGCGCGGCCGACCAGAACTGGGCGGACTCGGTGGCCGGCGACATGGAGCGCCACTACTCGCCGGGCCGCACCTGGGAAGCGCTCGCACGCACCGCGCTGCCACTGCTGAGTCCGGGCGACGTGCTCGACATCGCCTCGGGCGACGGCGTGCTGGCCGAACTGCTCGCGCCCCACGCCCGCAAGTACGTGTGCATCGATGCCAGCGCGCGCGTGGTCGCCGCCGCCAGTGAACGCCTGAAGCCGTATCCGAACGTCGAAGTCCGCGAAGGCGACATGCATGCCCTGCCGTTCGCCGATGCGAGCTTCGACCTCGTCGTGTTGATGCATGCCCTCACCTACGCGGCCAAGCCGGCGCAGGCCGTGGCCGAAGGCGCGCGCGTGCTGCGCCGCGGCGGCCGCCTGCTGCTCTCGAGCCTGGCGCGCCACGAACACAAGGCGGTGGTCGAGGCCTACGGCCACGCCAACCTGGGCTTCACGGAGAAGGACTTGCGCAAGTTCGCCGAGAAGGCCGGGCTGGAGATCGCCAACGCCGGCACCGTGACGCGCGAGCGCCGCCCGCCCCATTTCGAAGTGTTGTCGCTGCTGGGAGTCAAACCGTGACCGATCCGAAGACCCTGCCCTGGAAGAACCCCGCGCGCGTGGCCGCGCTCGAATCGGCATTGGCCGAACGGATCCTGCTGCTCGACGGCGCGATGGGCACGATGATCCAGCGCCATGAACTCGGCGAAGCCGACTACCGCGGCGAACGCTTCGCGCACGGGTACGACGCGCTGTTCGCGAACGACGGCCACGCACACGGTGACGGTTGCGGCTGCGAAGCGCACGACCAGAAAGGCAACAACGACCTGCTGACGCTGACGCGGCCGGACATCATCCGCGACATCCACGCGCAGTATCTCGACGCGGGCGCGGACCTGATCGAGACCAACACGTTCAATTCGACGTCGGTGTCGCTGTCCGACTATCGCCTCCAACACCTGGTGCGTGAACTGAACTTCGAATCGGCGAAGCTCGCCCGCGCCGCATGCGATGCGGCCGAAGCGCGCGACCCGTCGAAGCCACGCTTCGTCGTCGGCGTGCTCGGCCCGACGAGCCGCACTGCCTCGCTGAGCCCCGACGTGAATCGCCCCGGCTTCCGCGCGATCACGTTCGACGAGCTCGCCGAAGCCTATCGCGACGCCACGCGCGGCCTGATCGAAGGCGGCGCGGACATCCTGATGGTTGAAACGATCTTCGACACGCTCAATGCGAAGTCTGCGGTGTTCGCCATCGAGGATGTCTTCCAGGAATTCGGCGTGCGCCTGCCGATCATGATCTCCGGCACGATCACGGATGCGTCGGGCCGCACGCTCTCGGGCCAGACGGCCGAAGCCTTCTGGTATTCGCTGCGGCATTCGCGTCCGCTCGCCATCGGCCTGAACTGCGCGCTCGGCGCCAAGGACCTGCGCGCGCACGTGGACGTGCTGGCCCAGGTCGCCGATGCCTACGTCAGCACGCATCCGAACGCGGGCCTGCCCAATGCGTTCGGCGGCTACGACGAAACGCCGGAAGACATGGCCGGGACGCTGCGCGAGTTCGCGGCGAGCGGCTTGCTCAATTTCGTCGGCGGGTGTTGCGGCACGACGCCCGACCACATCCGCGCGATCGGCGAAGCGATCGCCGGGCTGCCTCCGCGCGCGCTGCCGGAGCTCATCGAAGCCGCATGAACGCCCCCCTCCCCCGCAACACGCGCCTGAGCGGCCTGGAGCCGCTGCAGATCACCCCGCAGAGCAACTTCGTCAACGTCGGCGAACGCACGAACGTCACTGGCTCGGCGCAGTTCAAGAAGCTGATCCTCGAAGGCCGCTACGACGAAGCGGTGGTCGTGGCGCGCCAGCAGGTCGAGAACGGCGCCCAGGTGCTCGACGTCAACATGGACGAAGGCCTGCTCGACGCCGAGCTGGCGATGACGACCTTCCTCAACCTCATCGCCGCCGAGCCCGACATCGCGCGCGTGCCGGTGATGGTCGACAGCTCGAAATGGACGGTGATCGAGGCCGGCCTGAAATGCCTGCAGGGCAAGGGCATCGTCAACTCGATTTCGATGAAGGAAGGTGAAGACGAATTCCTGCGCCAGGCGCGGCTCGTGCGGCGCTACGGCGCGGCGGTGGTCGTCATGGCTTTCGACGAAGCGGGCCAGGCCGACACGGTCGAGCGCAAGGTCGGCATCAGCGCGCGCGCGTACGACCTGCTGACGACGCAAGTGGGCTTCCCGCCCGAGGACATCATCTTCGACCCCAACGTGTTCGCGATCGCCACCGGCATCGAGGAACACGACAACTACGCGGTCAACTTCATCGAGGCGGCGCGCGAGTTGCGCCGCCGCTTCCCGCTGTCGCACATCTCCGGCGGCGTGTCGAACGTTTCGTTCTCCTTCCGCGGGAACGAAGCCGTGCGGCAGGCGATCCACGTGGTGTTCCTGTACCACGCGATCAGGGCGGGCATGGACATGGGCATCGTCAACGCCGGCGCTTTGCCATTGTACGACGACCTCGATGCCGACCTGCGCGAGCGCGTCGAGGACGTCGTCCTCAACCGCCGCAGCGACGGCACCGAGCGGTTGCTGGAAATCGCCGAACGCTTCAAGGGCAAGAAGGGCGAGAAGAAGGTCGAGGACCTGCGCTGGCGCGACAAGCCGGTGGGCGACCGCCTGTCGCACGCGCTGGTGCACGGCATCGATGCGTACATCGAGACCGACACCGAAGAAGCGCGCCTGCAATCCACGCGTCCGCTCGACGTGATCGAGGGGCCGCTGATGGCCGGCATGAACGTCGTCGGCGATCTGTTCGGCGCCGGCAAGATGTTCCTGCCGCAGGTGGTGAAGTCCGCGCGCGTGATGAAGAAGGCCGTCGCGTGGCTGCTGCCGTACATCGAGGCCGAGAAGCTGCGCACGGGCGATGCCGGCAAGTCGAACGGCAAGATCGTCATGGCGACCGTCAAGGGCGACGTGCACGACATCGGGAAGAACATCGTCGGCGTGGTGCTGGCGTGCAACAACTTCGAGGTGATCGACCTCGGCGTGATGGTGCCTTCGCAGGTCATCCTCGATCGCGCGAAGGCCGAGGGCGCGGACCTGATCGGCCTGTCGGGGCTGATCACGCCGTCGCTGGAGGAAATGCGCCACGTCGCGGCGGAGATGCAGCGCCAGGGCTTCGTGATGCCGCTGCTGATCGGCGGCGCGACGACCTCGCGCGCGCACACGGCGCTGAAGATCGACACGCAGTACAAGTCGCCGACCGTGTGGGTGAAGGATGCCTCGCGCGCGGTGGGCGTCGCGCAGTCACTGGTGTCGGGCGACCTGCGCGCGGCGTTCGTCGCCGCGAACGACGCGGACTATGCGGAGATCCGCGAGCGGCACCGCAATCGCGGCGATGCGAAGCGACTCGTGCCGATCGACAAGGCGCGCGCGCAGAAGTTCGAGGGCGGCTGGGCCGAACACACGCCCCCTGCCCCACGAAACCCCGGGATCACGGTATTCGACGACGTGCCGTTGTCGGAGCTGGTGCCTTACATCGACTGGTCGCCGTTCTTCAACACGTGGGAACTGGCGGGCAAGTATCCCGCGATCCTCTCCGATGCCGTGGTCGGTGCGCAGGCGCGCGAGTTGTTCGCCGATGCGCAGGCGATGTTGCGGCAGATCGTCGACGAGAAATGGTTGACGGCGAAGGCCGTGGTCGGACTATGGCCGGCACGGTCGGTCGGCGACGACGTGCGCCTTGCGGACGGGACGACGCTGCACTTCCTGCGCCAGCAGGCGGAGAAGCCGGCCGATCGCCCGGATTTCTGCCTCGCGGATTTCATCGCGCCCGAAGGTTCGGGCAAGGACGACTGGATCGGCGGGTTCGCCGTCACCGCGGGGCTCGGGATCGAACCGCACGTTGCGCGTTTCGAAGCCGACCATGACGACTATCGCGCGATCCTGCTCAAGGCCCTGGCCGATCGCCTGGCCGAAGCGTTGGCCGAACGCCTGCATGCGCAGGTGCGTCGCGAGTTGTGGGGTTATGCGTCCGACGAGGCGCTCGACAACGATGCGTTGATCGACGAGAAATACGCCGGCATCCGCCCCGCACCGGGTTATCCCGCGTGCCCCGACCACACCGAGAAGGCGACGTTGTTCGCACTGCTCGATGCGGAGAAACATGCGGGCGTGAAGCTCACGGAGAGTTTCGCGATGTACCCGGCGGCGGCGGTGTCCGGCTACTACTTCAGCCACCCGCGCAGCCAGTATTTCGTGGTCGGGCGGCTGTCGCGCGAGCAGGTCGCCGATTACGCCAGGCGCAAGGGCGTGACGCTGGCGCAGGCGGAACGGTGGCTGGCGTCGAACCTGGATTACGACCCGGAGTAAGAGCGTCGTTTCCGCTACGGCCTCCCGTGTTCAATCGGCCGGTCGCGATGCATCAACGCCCACTCGGCGTGTTCGGCCAACGCCGCCTCGCCGAGCGCACGCAGGATCTCCCGCTTTTCCTGCGTGCCCGCCGCCGCGTCGAGCGCCATGCGTGCGTTGCGATAGATGCGGTGCATGAAGCGGTACTGCTTGACCAGCTCCTTGTCGGCCTTGCGATAGGCGTAGGCCTCGCGCACGGCGGCGATGAGCGAGAGCGCACCCATCAATGTCACCAGCACGCTGCGCGTGGCGTCGTCGAAGCCGCGGTGGAACAGCGCCAGCACGATGCTGATCGCGATGCCGGTCCACAAACAGGCGGCGCCGACGGTGCGCGTGCGCAGGTGGTGGCGTTCGCGCAACACGGACTTGCGTTCGTAATACGCCAGTTGCCCGGATTGCCCGGGGCGGCCGACCCATGCATCGATCACTTCGGCGACGGCGCGCGCCGCATCGTCCGCATCCGGGGACGGCGCCGTGCGCGCGAGTCCGACCTGGCGCATCACGTTGCGGATCCAGCCGAGCTCGACGTCCTGCTTCTGCATGAAGTTGTCGTGCGCGAACTCGGCGTCACCGGTGATCGTCAGGCCCGCGCGCCGCCAGAACGTCTGCACGCGCAGGCCTTCGGCGAGCGCGCGGTAGTCGATGTACTTGCGGTGCCAATCGCGGCGATGCGCGGCGATGGCGATGCACAGGCCCGCGGCGAACAGCCCCAGGAACACCCACAGCATCCAGTCCGGCGCGCCGAGGTCGGCGTACAGCAGCAGCGACAACCCCATCGCCACCGCGCCGAAATGGATCGCGCGCATCGCCCACTGCGTGCGCCGCTGGTATCGCACGGCGAGTGCGTCGGCTTCGCGCCATGTCCGTTCGGACACATCCTCGCTCGCCGCGGGCACCGCGCGCGGATCGAGCTTGCGGCGGTCGATCTCGAAGGCCTGCATGCGCCGGAAGATGCGGTCGTATTCGGGCGGCATGCCCGCATCGAACGTGCGCTGCCCCGCGCTCGTGCACCAGCACGGCCTGTCCCCCTCCGCGGGCGCGCTGTCGCCGTTGCGCCGCACCTTGAAGTGCAGCACCAGCGAATCATCGTCGCCCGCGAGCATCTGCCGCAGGTTGTCGGTCGCGCGCCGCGCCCCCGGCACCGGCCCGCCGAGGTAATACCGCACGATCTGCGCCGTGCCGCCGGTGCCGTATTCCTCGCGTCCGTCCCACAAGGCGAACAGCACGTGGCAATGGTTCGCGACGAACAAACCGGCATGCAGGTATTGGCGATCGCGCGGCGGTCCCGCGCGACGCAGCACGTCGAGGTCCTGTTCGACCAGCGTCAGCGGGACGGTGTGTGCTTGCGCGAGCAGGTGCGCGAAGGCGTGCTGCGACTCGATGCTCGGGAAGTCTTCGCGATACAGGTCGATCGGCAGCGGCAAGGGCACGACCAGGCGAGCGCCGGCGTCTAGCGCGACTTCGGCGACGAGCCGGTCGCCGCCTTCGGCGAGCGCGGAGACGACGACGAGCGCGAGGTCGGGATAGCGTTCATGCAGGACCGCAAGCGCTTCGCGGACTTGCGTACGCAGATGGGGCAACTGCGCGGGATCGAGGTCGCGATGGCTCGTGACCCCGACGATGAGTTCGGTGCGCAGCGCGGGTGCGGTGGTCACGCACCTTGCAACGCTTGGCGGCGGGCGTGGCGGCCAGCGGCCCTACCAGACCAGGTCGTCGGGCACCTGGTATTGCGGGTCGGCGTAGGGGTCGTCCTGCGGTGGGGCGTCCGGGTCGACTTTCAGCGCGACGGCCGGCGCGAAGATTGCTTCGGCCTGCGCGAGCGTCGCTGCATCCACCAGCACGTAGCGGCCGTCGTTCTGCAGCACGCCGAGTTCGCCGGCGTTGAGCGCCGCCAACTGCGCCTGCGTGACGTACACGCGCTTGATCTTGCCGCCGTATTCGAAGTGGCGCGCGATCTCCGCGTCGGCGACATTGAGGCCCTTGCCCTGCAGGAACGTGGCGAGCGCGGCCTTGGCCTCGCGGCGCTGGCGCGCGGCTTCCTGCTTCTGGCGTTCGGCTTCGATGCGCTCGTCTTTTTCCTTCTGCGCGCGGATGGCGTACGCCTTGGCGAGGTCGATGTCCTCGCGCGTGCGCGGCTTGCCTTGCGGCGGCCTGGCATTGGCGTGCGGCGGTTTGCCGTGCTGCGGGCGCCCTTGCGCGGGCTTGCCGTGCGCGGGCTTGCCCTGCCCCGGCTTCGCGCCGTGCTGCGGCTTCCCGCCTTGCGGCGCGGGCTTCGGACGCTCGGGTTTCGGCGCCGGCTTGAAGCCCAGGCCGAGCAACTGGTTACGCAGGGTTTCGCTCATTTCGGGACTGCGGACGTGCGATTCGACGGCGCAAAGCTACCGCATCGCGCGCGGCGATGCAGCCCTGGCGCGTCAGTAATGGGGCGGCGGTGGTTCGTCGGCCGGATCGGCCATGAATCCCGCGCGCGAGGATTTCATTTCTTCCAGCGCACGGCGGAACAGGTCCGCGTTGCGCTGCGCCTCGATGCGCGCGGCGGCGAGCGCGTCGCTCATCTCCGCCAGCGTGCCTTCGAGGAAGGCGATGCGCGTTTCGAGTTCCACCACGCGCGCTTCGAGCGCATCGCCATTGGTCATCGCGTCAGGCCTGCTTTTCCCGGCGCAGCGAGCGGCCGCGGCCGATGCCGTAGTACTGCAGGCCTGCGGCTTCGACTTCTTCCGGGTCGTAGAGGTTGCGGCCGTCGAAGACGACCTTGTCCGTCAACGTTTTCGCGAGCTTGGCGAAATCCGGGCTGCGGAACTGCTTCCATTCGGTGACCACGACCAGCGCGTCGGCGCCCTGCAGCGCTTCGCCGGCCGTCGCGCACAGATGCAGGTCGTCGCGCGTACCGAAGATGCGGCGGGCTTCCTGCGTGGCTTCCGGGTCGTACGCACGCACGCGCGCGCCGGCCTCCCACAGTTGCGCGAGCAGCTCGCGGCTGGACGCGGCGCGCATGTCGTCGGTGTTGGGCTTGAACGCCAGGCCCCACACCGCGACGGTCTTGCCGGCGACGCCGTCGGGGAAATGACGCTGCATCAGTTCGAACAGGTGCTGCTTCTGCGCGGCGTTGACCGCTTCCACCGCATCCAGCAGGCGCGGGTTGCAGCCGTACTGCTGCGCGGTCCATGCCAGCGCCTGCACGTCCTTCGGGAAGCACGACCCGCCGTAACCGGCGCCCGGGTAGATGAAGTGCCAGCCGATGCGCGGATCCGAGCCGATGCCCTGGCGCACGTGTTCGATGTCGGCGCCCACCTGCTCGGCGATGCACGCCATCTCGTTCATGAAGGAAATCTTGGTGGCGAGCATCGCGTTCGCCGCGTACTTGGTCAGCTCGGCCGAACGCACGTCCATCGACACGATGCGCTCGTGGTTGCGATTGAACGGCGCGTAGAGGCGCTTGAGCTTTTCCAGCGCCTGCGCGCTGTCGGTGCCGATGACGATGCGGTCGGGGCGCATGCAGTCGTTGACCGCGTCGCCTTCCTTGAGGAATTCGGGATTGCTGACGACGTCGAACACGAGCGTGACGCGACGGCTCGCCAATTCGTTCGCGATCGCCGCATGCACCTTGTCTGCGGTGCCGACCGGCACGGTCGACTTGTTCACCACGACCACCGCGCGCTGCACGTGCTGGCCGATCGTGCGCGCCACCGCGAGGACGTACTTGAGGTCCGCGCTGCCGTCTTCGTCCGGCGGCGTGCCCACGGCGATGAACACGACGTCGCCGTGCTCGATCGCGGCGGCCGCATCGGTGGTGAAGTTCAAACGGCCCGAGGCGTGGTTGGCTTTCACCATCGGTTCGAGGCCCGGCTCGTAGATCGGGATCACGCCCCGGTTGAGGCCTTCGACCTTGGCCTGGTCGATGTCGACGCAAACCACGTCGTGCCCGACTTCCGCAAGGCAGGTGCCAGTGACGAGCCCGACGTAGCCGGTGCCGAAGATGGTGACGCGCATGGAGGTCCCTGATGAGCTTGGAAAGGCGGCATGGTCGCAGCCGCCGTCGTCACGCCACGGTGAAACCGCGGCGTGACGTGGTCATTGCAATGATGCGGATTACTGCTTCGGCTGTTCCGGCGCCTGCACGATGTCGAGCAGTTCGACGTCGAACACGAGCGTGGCGTTCGGGCCGATCGGGCCGCCCGGCGTGCCCTTCTCGCCGTAGCCGAGGTTGCCCGGGATCCACAGCTTGAACTTGCTGCCGACCGGCATCAGCTGGATGCCTTCCTGCCAGCCCGGCACGACCTGGTCGAGCGGGAACACGACCGGCTGGCCGCGCTCGTAGGAGCTGTCGAAGGTCTTGCCGTCGAGCGTGGCGCCCTTGTAGTGCACGCGCACGACGTCGCCGGCCTTCGGCTTCGGGCCCTTGCCTTCGGTCACGACCTGGTACTGCAGGCCCGAGGCGGTGGCTTGCACGCCCGGCTTCTTTGCGTTGTCGGCGAGGAACTTCTTGCCGGCGTCGAGGTTGTTCTTCGCATCGGCTTCGGCCTTGACCACGGCCTTCTGCTGCATCTTCTCGCCGAAGGCTTCGCTGACTTCGCGCGCCTGGTCGTCGGTCATCAACAGCTTGTCACCCTTGAGCGTCGACTTGACGGCCTTGGCGATGACGTCGAAGTCGACCTCGTCCTTGATCGGCTCGAGCTGCTTGCCCAGCGCCATGCCGACCATGTAGCTCACGCGGTCCTTTTCGGTGGGGAGGCCGGCGATCTGCGCGCCCTTGGCAGTCGACGCGGCGGCCGGCGCATTGGCGTCGGTCTTGTCCGGCGCCTTGCAACCGGCGGCGAAGATGGCCGCGGTGGCGGCGGTGAGGACGAGTGCGTGGCGCATGGACAGCTTCATCGTTGGGCGCTCCTTGGAAATCGGAAAAGGAAAATCAAAAGACAACGTGTGGGTCATTCGACGCCGAGCAGTTCGACATCGAACACGAGCGTCGCGTTCGGACCGATGTTGCCCTGGGGCATGCCCGAGGCGCCGTAGGCCAGATCGCCGGGAATCCAGAACCGGTACTTGCCGCCGACCGGCATCATCGCCAGGCCTTCGCTCCAGCCGGCGATGACCTGCGAGAGCGAGAACGTGCGCGGCTGGCCGTCGCCGGTGCTGTCGAATTCGGTGCCGTCGAGCAGCGTGCCGCGATACAGCACGCGGACGCGTTCGCCCGGCTTCGGGCGCAGGCCCGCGCCCTGGCGGAGGATCGTGTACTGCAGGCCGGACTTCGTGGTGAAGACACCCTTCTGCGTCCTGTTCTTCGCCAGGAACTCGGCGCCGGCCTTCGCGTTGTCGGCCGCGCCGACCTGCGCGCGCGCCACCGCGGCGGCGTTGAGCTTCGTGCTGAAATCCTGGCGGACGATCATCGCTTCTTCCGGCGACATCAGCGGCTTGCCGCCCGACAGCGCAGTGCGCACGGCCTGCACGAGCACGGCCACGTCGATCTCGTCCCGGATCGGTGCGAGGCGGCGGCCCGGGTCGATGCCGACGAGCAAACCGACGTCGGTCTTCGAAATGTCGGGGAGCTTCGCGTTGGGCTGGTTGCGCGCACCGATGCGCGCCATCAGCGTTTCGCCCGTCTTCTTCGCGGTGGCTTCGTCGATGAGCGGGGGCTTGCCCGCCATCGCGTTGCGCAGCGCGCGCTCGAATGCGGGGAAGTCGATGTCGGGGCCGATGGGGGCGATCGATTCGGCGACGTCCATGCCCGCCATGTAGCTCACCTTGTCGCGCTCGGTGACGAGCCGAGCCTTGTCCTGCGCGTGCGCGGACAGCGCAACGAGTGCGAGCAACGCGGCGATGCCGCGCACGAAACCCTTCATCCGGTGGAACTCCTGTCGAGGTTGTCGAGGTGTTGCATGGGAACGCGCCGGCTCGCGCCGCGCGGCCGACCATTGTCGGCGGCCGCGGGGGCGCGGGGCAAACGCCCCCCAGGGGCAATGGTTCAGGCGCCCTTCGGCTTGCGCGCCGTCAACGCTTTCTCGATGGCCTCGACGATGGCCTTGTCGTCGGGCGTGGTCTTCGAGCCCCAACTCGCGATCAGCTTGCCGTCGCGGCCGATCAGGTACTTGTGGAAGTTCCACTTCGGCGGATCCTTCGACACGGCGGCGAGATCCTTGTACAGCGGCGTGGCGTCCGCGCCGACGACGTGCACCTTCTCGAACATGGGGAACTTCACCCCATACGTGAGTTTGCAGAATTCCTGGATCTGCTTCTCGTCGTCGAATTCCTGCGCCCTGAAATCGCCCGACGGGAATCCGAGGACGGCGAAGCCGCGATCCGAATACTTCTTGTGCAGCGCTTCGAGCGCTTCGAACTGCGGAGTGAATCCGCACTTGCTCGCGGTGTTGACGACCAGGACGACGTCGCCGCCGTAGGCCTTCTCCAGGTCGACCTGTGTCTTGCCCGCGAGCGGCCGGTAACTGTGGTCGAGCAATCCGGCCTGCCCGGCAATGGCGGCGGTAGCCAGCGCCAGCAACGTGGCGGCGGCGGCATGAGTGAGGAAACGGCGCATGACGGGGGTCTCGCGGATCGGGACCCGGAGTCTGCCACGCCCGCAGCGCCCCGCCCTGCCCGCCGTCGGCCCCCTCCCGTCGGATATGCCTTTAGTTGGGTCGATTGGTTGTTGACCGGGGGAATGGTGGTGTTATAGTTGCCTACAACACCGATCACCCAGAGCAGGACGCCCACCATGAACCGCAAGCTCCACAACACGGTCACCGCGCTGTTCGCGACCTCGGGGCTGCTCGTGCTGAGCCTGATGGCCGCCAACCCCGCGCCGTCGACCGGCGCTTCGGTCCTCGCCCCCATCGTCGTGCAACCGGCCGCGGACTCCGCGCCGGCCAACGCGAAGCTGGCGAAGCTCGCCGCCCAGGGCCAGCACGCCGCCGCAGCCGCCAAGCGCATCGAAGCGCGCGCCGCCGACCTCGAAGCCCGCCTCGCCAAGGCGAAGAACGGCAACGACGCCCTCGGCGAAGTCCTCGGATTCGCCGCCGAGGCCGCGACGCTCGCGACCATCGCCGCCGCGATGGACGGCGTCGAACACCCCGACACGATGGCGGCCGTCGAAGAGGCGGACACCACGCCTTCGAAGCCCGCCCGCAAGCGCACGTCCGGCCGCCAGTCGGTCGCGATGCCCTTCTACTCCTTCGCGCCGCGAGGCTGAGCCCATGACCGCAATCGAATGGAGCGACGGCGCTCCCATCTACCGCCAGCTGAAGGAACGCGTCGTGGCGATGCTGCTCGACGGGATCCTGAAGCCAGGGGACGCACTGCCCTCGGTGCGCCAGGTGGCCGCCGAATACCAGCTCAACCCAATCACCGTCTCGCGCGCCTACCAGGAGCTCGCGGACGAAGCCATCGTCGAAAAACGCAGGGGACTCGGCATGTACGTCACGGAAGGGGCTTCGGAAAAACTGCTGGGCAGCGAGCGCGACCGCTTCCTGCGCGAGGAATGGCCGCTGGTGCTGGAACGCATCCAGCGCCTGGGCCTCTCGCTCGACCGTCTCCTGCATAACGCCACTGCGCCCAACGGAGGCCAGGCATGAACGTGTCCGTCGAAACGCAGTCCGTCGTCAGCGCGCGCAACCTGCGCAAGGCCTACAAGAACAAGGTCGCGCTGGACAACACCGCGTTCGAGATCCCGCAGGGCCGCATCGTCGGCCTCATCGGCCCGAACGGCGCCGGCAAGACCACCGCCCTCAAGGCGCTGCTCGGCCTGATCCCGTTCGAAGGCGACCTGCGCGTCCTCGGCCGCGACCCGCGCACCGAACGCGACGCGCTGATGAACGATGTGTGCTTCATCGCCGACGTCGCGGTGCTGCCGCGCTGGATCCGCGTGCGCGAAGCCATCGAGTTCGTCGCCGGCGTGCATCCGCGATTCGACCGCGCGCGCTGCGAACGCTTCCTCGCCAACACCAAGCTCACGCCCAACATGAAGGTGCGCGAGCTGTCCAAGGGCATGATCGTGCAGTTGCACCTGGCCCTGGTGATGGCGATCGACGCCAAGCTGCTCGTGCTCGACGAGCCGACGCTCGGCCTCGACATCCTGTATCGCAAGCAGTTCTACCAGCGCCTGCTGGAGGATTACTTCGACGAGGACAAGACCATCGTCATCACCACGCACCAGGTCGAGGAGATCGAGCACATCCTCACCGACGTGATGTTCATCCGCGACGGCAAGATCGTGCTGTCGGCGCCGATGGAAGACGTGGGCCAGCGTTACGTCGAAGTCCTCGTCAACGCCGACCGCACCGAAGAAGCACGCGGCTTGCGCCCCATCGACGAGCGCAGCCTGCCGTTCGGCAAGACGGTGATGTTGTTCGACGGCGTCGAGCAGCACCGCCTCGCCGGCCTGGGCGAAACCCGCGTGCCGGGCCTCGCCGACCTGTTCGTCGCCACCATGAAGGGCACCTACGCATGAACGCATCCACCTTTGATGGCGAACCGCGCCGCGCACCCGTGGCCGCGCCCCACCCCACCCACAAGTTCAAGCTGTTGCTGCGCCGCGAGTTCTGGGAGCACAAGGGCGGGTTCTTCTGGGCGCCGATCATCGCCGGCGGCATCTCCGTCGTCCTCGCGCTCATGGCGCTGCTGGTGGCCGAAGTGGGCGCGCGCAAGGCGCTGGCGGCGGGCAAGTTGCACGGCGACAGCTTCCAGATCAACGGCCTGGACTTCTCGCACGTCACCGCGCGCATGAGCGCCGACGACCTCCAGCAATGGAGCAACGCGGTCGACGCCTCGATGCTGGTCTCCTCGCTGTGGCCCTACATCGTCCTGGGCTTCGTGGTGTTCTTCTACTGCCTCGGCGCGCTGTACGACGAACGCAAGGACCGCAGCGTGCTGTTCTGGAAGTCGCTGCCGCTGTCCGACCGCGACACGGTGTTGTCGAAGGCCGCCAGCGCGCTGCTGGTCGCCCCGGTCATCGCCACGGTCGCCGCCGTCCTGACGATGTTCGCCTTCGGCCTGGTGGTCACGCTGGTCATGCCGATGCACGGCCTCAACCCCTTCAAGATGTACTGGGGCGCGGGCAATCCGCTCGAAGTGGCCGGCACGCTGGTCGCGGCGATCCCGGTGTACGCGGTGTGGGCGCTGCCGACCGTCGGCTGGCTGATGCTCTGCTCGGCATGGGCACGCACCAAGCCCTTCCTGTGGGCGGTGATGATCCCCGTGTTCGCCGGCATCTTCGTGGCCTGGTTCGACGTCATGAACGTCTTCAGCCTCGATACCGGTTGGTTCTGGACGAACGTCGTGGCCCGCGCGTTGACCTCGGTCTTCCCGGGCATGTGGATGACCGCGCAGAACATCCACATCGACGGCCCCGAAAGCTTCAGTGCGCTCTCGCAAGTGCAGTCGATGTACTCGGTCTTCGCCACGCCGCAGATGTGGATCGGTGCGGCGGCCGGCATCGCGATGATCTTCGCCGCCATCCGCCTGCGTCGCTGGCGCGACGACAACTAATCCCTGGAAAGGATGCAACCCCACTTGCCCCGGCACCGCCGGGGCATTTTTTTTCAGCCGCCGCCGCCCCCGCCACCGGCGCGGATCCCGCCCTTCGTCAACGCCGCGGGATCGAGCAAGGCCTTGAGTTTCGCCGCCGGCAGTCCGCTCATTTCCAGCGCAACATCGAACACCGGCCGCTGTTCCTTGTACGCGCGCTTGGCGATCGCCGCGGCCTTCTCGTAACCGATCACCGGGTTGAGCGCGGTCACGAGGATCGGGTTGCGGCCCAGGGCTTCGTCCACCTTGTCTTTGCGCACCGTCAACCCCGAGATGGCCGTGTCGGCGAGCAATCGCATCACGTTCGACAGCAGGCGGATCGAGTCGAGCAGATTCGCCGCGATCACCGGCAACATCACGTTGAGTTGGAAGTTGCCGGACGCGCCGGCGATGGTCACGGTCGTGTGCTGCCCCATCACCTGCGCGCACACCATGCACGTGGCTTCGGGGATCACCGGGTTCACCTTTCCCGGCATGATCGAACTGCCGGGTTGCAGAGCGGGCAGTTCGATTTCGCCCAACCCCGCGAGCGGACCGGCGTTCATCCAGCGCAGGTCGTTGGCGATCTTCATCAGTGCGACGGCGAGCGCATTGAGCGCGCCGGAGAGCTCGACCGCGTCGTCCTGCGCGGCGATGCCTTCGAACTTGTCGTCGGCCGATTCGAACTTCGTTCCCGACATTTCCGACAACGCCTTCGCCATGCGCTTGCCGAAGCGCGGATCGGCGTTGATGCCCGTGCCGATGGCCGTGCCGCCGATGGGCAAGCGACGCAGGCGCTTGCCGCAATCGACCAGGCGCCCCTTCGCGGACGCGAGCTGCGCGGCCCACGCACCGAATTCCTGTCCGAACGTCAGCGGCATCGCATCCATCAGGTGCGTGCGGCCGGTCTTGGTGATCGCCGACAGCGCTTTGCCCTTCCGGTCGATCGTGTACCAGAGGTGGTCGAGTACCGGCAGCAGGTCTTCAACCACGGCGAGTTGCGCGCTGACGCGAATGGCCGTGGGGATGACGTCGTTGGAACTCTGCCCGAGGTTCACGTCGTCGTTGGGATGCACCGCCTTGCCGGCCTGCGATGCGAGTGCCGCGATGACCTCGTTGGCGTTCATGTTGCTCGAGGTGCCCGAGCCGGTCTGGAAGATGTCGATGGGGAAATGCGCGTCGTGCGCGCCTTCGGCCACCGACAGCGCCGCGTTGCGGATCGCCGTGGCCTGGCGCTTGGGCAACAGCCCGAGACCGGCGTTCACATCCGCCGCCGCGGCCTTGATGAGCCCCAACGCGCGGATGAACCCGCGCGGCATGGGCCGGCCGGAAATCGGGAAGTTCTGCACCGCGCGCTGGGTCTGCGCGCCCCACAAGGCGTCGGCGGGGACGCGCAGTTCCCCCATGCTGTCGTGCTCGATGCGCTCGCCGCGCTTGGCGGCCGGGGACGTGCGTTTCTTCGCCATCGATGGGCTCCAGGGGCCGGTCGGCCGGGAGCATACGCCCGCGAGCGTTTAAACTTGCGCGCTCCCGATCGCCGAACCGACCTCGATGACCGACGCCCCGCTGCTCGCCCTGTCCCCGCTCGATGGCCGCTATGCCGGCAAGGTCGACGCCTTGCGCCCGATCTTTTCCGAGTACGGGTTGATCAAGGCCCGCGTGCGCGTCGAGATCGAATGGCTGCTCGCACTGGGTGAAGACGCCGGCATCGTCGAACTCCCAGGATTCGATGCGAAGCAGGCCGGCCGCCTGCGCGCCCTGGCCTCCGGCTTCTCGGTGGCCGACGCCGCGCGCGTGAAAGAGATCGAGCGCACGACCAATCACGACGTCAAGGCGGTCGAGTACTTCATCAAGGAAAAACTGCAGGACGACGCCGAGCTCGGCCCCGCGCTCGAGTTCGTCCACTTCGCCTGCACCAGCGAAGACATCAACAACCTCTCCTACGCGCTGATGCTGCGCGAAGCGCGCGACACGGTGCTGCTGCCGAAGCTCGACGAGTTGATCAAGACGCTGCGCGCGATGGCGCACGACCACGCCGCGCTGCCGATGCTCTCGCGCACCCACGGCCAGACGGCCTCGCCGACCACCGTCGGCAAGGAGATCGCGAACGTCGTCGCGCGGCTGGACCGCCAGCGCAGCGTGCTCGCCGCACTGCCGATGCCGGGCAAGATCAACGGCGCCGTCGGCAACTACAACGCCCACGTCAGTGCGTACCCCGATGTCGACTGGCCGGCGCTGTCGCAGCGTTTCGTCGGCTCGCTCGGCCTGGATTGGCAGCCGTACACCACGCAGATCGAACCGCACGACGGCGTCGCCGAGTTGTGCGATGCCTGCAAGCGCATCGACACGATCGCCATCGACCTGTGCCGCGATATCTGGGGCTACATCTCGCTGGGCTACTTCAAGCAGGCGGTGAAGGCCGGCGAAGTCGGCAGCTCGACGATGCCGCACAAAGTCAACCCGATCGATTTCGAGAATGCGGAAGGCAACTTCGGCATCGCCAATGCGTTGTTCGAGCATTTCGCCGCCAAGTTGCCGATCAGCCGCTGGCAGCGCGATCTCACCGATTCGACGGTGCTGCGGGCGCTCGGCACGGCGTTCGGCCATTCGATGATCGGCTTCGACGCCTTGCTGCGCGGCCTGAACAAGCTCAGTGCGAACCCCGATCGCCTGGCCGCCGACCTCGACGCCGCGTGGGAAGTGCTGGCCGAAGCCGTGCAGACGGTGATGCGCCGCCACGGCTTGCCGAACCCGTACGAGCAATTGAAGGCATTGACGCGGGGCCAGGGCATCACGGCCGATTCGATGCGCGCGTTCATCGCCTCGCTCGATCTGCCCGACGATGCCCGCGCGCGCCTCTCGGCGCTCACGCCCGCGACGTACATCGGCCTGGCCGAACGCCTCGCGAAGGACATCTGATCGATACGCAGGGAGGTGGCGCGATGCGGATGCTGGTGAACATCGACGTCCCCGAGATCGCGACGGCCGAACGGTTCTACTGCGAGGCCTTCGGCCTGCACCGCGGACGGCGCTTCGGGACCGATGCGCTCGAACTGCTGGGCGGCGACGTCCCGATCTACCTGTTGCACAAACAAGCCGGCACGCTGGGCGCAGGCGCCGCCGCGCGCGATTACCTGCGGCATTGGACGCCGGTGCACGTCGATGTCGTCGTCGACGATCTCGACGCCGCGTTGATCCGCGCGGTGGCCGCCGGCGCGGTGCAGGAAGGCGCGGTGCGCGAAGCCGGCTGGGGCCGCATCGTGCAACTGTCCGATCCGTGGGGACACGGGTGGTGCCTGTTGCAATTCCTTGGCCGTGGATACGACGAGATCGCGACGCAATGACGCGCAAATTCCCCCTCGAAGTCGACGGCGCGCTGCAACCTCCGCTCGGCATGCCGCCGGAGATCTTCCTCCGCGATTACTGGCAGAAGCGGCCGCTGCTCATCCGCAATGCGTTCCCCGGTTTCGTCTCGCCGATCACGCCGGAAGATCTCGCGGGCCTGGCCTGCGAGGAAGCGGCGTTGTCGCGCCTGATTGCGCACGACCGCAGCGGCGATTCGTGGATGGTGCGGCACGGGCCGTTCGACGAGGAATTGTTCCCGCAGCTCGGCGATCACGATTGGACGCTGCTCGTGCAGGACGTCGACAAGTGGGACGCCGATGTCGCCTCGCTCCTGCCCGCCTTCGCGTTCCTGCCGCGCTGGCGCATCGACGACATCATGGTGTCGTTCGCGGCCACGGGCGGTTCGGTCGGCGCGCACGTCGACCAGTACGACGTGTTCCTCCTGCAGGCGCACGGTCACCGCCGCTGGCAGATCGATGCGGGCGACCACCCTGACATCGCGTTCCGCGACGACGTGGAGCTGAAACTGCTGCGCACGTTCGACGCCACGCACGATTGGGTGCTCGGCCCGGGCGACATGCTCTATCTCCCGCCCGGCGTGCCGCACCACGGGGTGGCCGAGGATCCGTGCCTGACGTTCTCGGTGGGCATGCGCGCGCCGTCGACGGCCGAGTTGCTCGGCGATTTCGTCGACACCCTCGCGGCCGACGCCGACGAGTCGCTGCGCTATTCCGACCCCGACCTCTCGGTGCCCGCCGATCCCAACGAGATCGACGCCGCCGCGATCGGCCGCGCGATCGCCGCGCTCAACGCATTGCGCATGAACGACCCCGAGCGCCTGGGCGACTGGTTCGCACGCTTCTCCACGCTGTATCGGGCGGCCGGTGAAGTGCAGCCGCCGGAAACGACGCCTTCACGCATCGAGCTGGAATGGGACCTGGGCCAGGGCGCACGCCTGTCGAGGCACCCGTGGTCGCGCGCCGTGTGGCGCCGCGCCGCGAAGGGCGCGCACCTGTTCGTCAGCGGCCTGCCCTTCGCCATGTCCGTGAAGGACGCGAAGACATTGGCCGGTGCCACGATGCTCGAGGGCGCGCAGTACGCCACCCTCTCGCAGGCCGGGCGCGATGCCGTCTTTGCGTTGGTGGAAGCAGGGCACTACCAGATGCTGATCGACGAGGACGAGTGACCGCCATGGACAGCGACCCCAGCCAACCGTTCCGCATCGAGGCCGTCGATTACGCGGCCGCGCTCAACCAGCTGCGCGCCGTGCGCGAGATCGTGTTCGTCGAGGAGCAGCAGGTTCCGCTCGAACTCGAATGGGACGAACTCGACCCCAATTGCGTGCACGTGCTCGCCCGCGCCCTCGATGGCACGCCCATCGGTACCGGCCGCCTGACACCCGAACACAAGATCGGGCGCATGGCGGTGTTGCGTGAATGGCGCGGGAAAGGCGTGGGCGACGCGATGCTGCTGGCGCTGATCGAACAGGCGCGGCAACGCGGCTGGCGCGAAGTCTCGCTGCACGCACAGAGCTCGGCCATCGCGTTCTACCTGCGCCATGGTTTCCAGCCCTACGGCGAGCGCTTCTGGGAAGCCGGCATCGAGCACCAGTCGATGCGGCGCGTGCTCGGCGGGCCGGCGTCCATCGACCATCGCGACACTGCGATCGAGACCATCGTCGACATCGTGGGCGACGCGCGCCGCCACCTGTTCCTGTACACCCGCGACCTCGACCCCGGCCTGTTCGACGCGCCGCCCGTGATGGAGGCGCTGCGCAGGTTCGGCACCGCCGGCCGCGGCAACGAAATGCGCGTGCTGCTGCAGGATGCCGCCGCGCCGCAGCGGGGCCATGCGCCGTTGCTCGCGCTCGCCCAGCGCCTGCCGAGCGTCTTCCTGTTCCGCGAGGTCGACGACCCCGTGGACAAGGCCTACCCCTCCGCCTACCTGGCCAACGATCTCGGGGCTTACTACTTCCGCACCCTCGGCCACCGCTTCGACGGCGAGGCCGACCTCCACGCCCCGGGCCGCGCCCGGCAGTTGCGAGGGGCCTTCATGCCGGTGTGGGAACGCGCACGCCCGGTCTCGGAGTACCGCGCACTGGGCATCTGACCCGCGCCCGCCCATTCACTTGGGTGCAAGGCTCTGATTCGCGGGGCTATAATTCCGGTCCTTTCGCGCCCCGTTTGGCTCGGCGCGTTCCGCATGCCCCCATCGAAGAGCTTCCCGACCTCATAGTGGACAGTCTCCTGAAGCAGTTTGCGCAGTCCTCCCAACTCGGCGCCAATGCCGCCTACCTCGAGGACCTGTACGAGCAATACCTGGTCGCCCCCGAGTCCGTCGGGCCGCAATGGAAGGCGTATTTCGACGGCCTGAAGGGCCGCGAAGCCGGCGACGTCCCCCACAGCGTGGTCATGGAACAGGTCGCCGACGCGGGCCGCCGCGCCGCGCGCGGCCTGCTCGATGCGCCGGCCGCCGGCGGCGGTGATGCCCGCGAGCGTTCGGTCGGTCGCCTCATCACGGCGTTCCGTTCGCGCGGGCACCTGCAGGCCAACCTCGATCCGCTCGGCATGGCCATCAAGCCGGACGCGCCGGACCTGGCGCTGGGCTTCCACCACCTGAGCGAAGGCGACCTCGACGGCGAGTTCTCCACCGGCGGCGTGGCGGGCAAGCACCGCATGAAATTGCGCGAGCTCTTCGCGCTGCTGAAGTCCACCTACACCGGCGCCATCGGCGCCGAGTTCATGCACATCACCGACGTCGAACAACGTCGCTGGATGCAGGAACGCCTGGAATCCGCCGGCGGCAACTATGGCCGCACGCCGGAACAGAAGGCCCGCATCCTCGAGCGCCTCACGGCCGCCGAGGGCCTGGAACGTTACCTGCACACCAAGTACGTCGGCCAAAAGCGCTTCTCTCTGGAAGGCGGCGACGCCCTCATCCCGATGCTCGACGTGATCATCCGCCGCGGCGGCGAGAACGGCGTGCGCGAAGTCGTGATGGGCATGGCGCACCGCGGCCGCTTGAACGTGCTGGTCAACACGCTCGGCAAGCCGCCGCGCAAGTTGTTCGACGAGTTCGAAGGCAAGTTCGAACACCACGACAACGACCTGGCGCACAGCGGCGACGTGAAGTACCACATGGGCTTCTCGGCCGACGTGTCGACGTCCGGCGGTCCGGTGCACCTCGCGCTGGCCTTCAACCCCTCGCACCTGGAAATCGTCGACCCCGTGGTCGTCGGCTCGGTGCGCTCGCGCCAGCTGCGCCGCAAGGACAACGAACGCAAGGTCGTCCTGCCGATCCTGATGCACGGCGACGCCGCATTCGCGGGCCAGGGCGTGGTGATGGAACTGTTCCAGATGTCGCAGGCGCGCGGCTTCGCCGTCGGCGGCACGGTGCACATCGTCATCAACAACCAGGTCGGTTTCACCACCAGCGCCGCGGAAGACGCGCGTTCGACGCTGTACTGCACGGACGTGGCCAAGATGGTCGGCGCGCCGGTGCTGCACGTGAACGGCGACGACCCCGAGGCGGTGGCCTTCGTCGCCGAACTCGCGTTCGACTTCCGCCAGCGCTTCGCGAAGGACGTCGTCGTCGACCTCGTCTGCTATCGCCGCCACGGCCACAACGAAGCCGACGAACCGGCGGCCACGCAGCCGCTGATGTACCAGAAGATCCGCGCGATGCAGACCACGCGCGAGCTGTACGCGGCGAAGCTCGACGCCGCCGGCGACATCAAGGCCGATGCCTCGAAGGCGTTGGTCGATGCCTACCGCGCCAAGCTCGACGCCGGCGACGTCACGACGGAAGTCGTCGCGGTCAACGGCGACGAATTCGCCGTTGACTGGTCGCGCTTCCTCAAGGGCAAGCTCACCGACGCCGTCGACACGACGGTGCCGCGCAAACAGCTCGACGCGTTGGCCAGGCAGATCAACACGATCCCCGACTCCGTCAAGCTGCATCCGCGCGTGGCGAAGATCTACGACGACCGCCGCAAGATGGCGGCTGGCGAACAAGCGGGCGACTGGGGCTTCGCGGAAAACCTCGCGTACGCCACGTTGCTGACGGAAGGCAACAAGCTGCGCCTCGTGGGCCAGGATTGCGGCCGCGGCACGTTCTTCCACCGCCACGCGATCCTGCACGACCAGAACACCGACGCGTACTACCTGCCGCTGCGCGAGCTCGTGCAGGAAAAGCAGGACGTCACGATCATCGACTCGCTGCTCAGCGAAGAAGCGGTGATGGCGTTCGAATACGGCTACGCCACCGCCGATCCCGTCACGCTCGACATCTGGGAAGCGCAGTTCGGCGACTTCGCCAACGGCGCACAGGTCGTGATCGACCAGTTCCTGTCGTCGGGCGAAGCCAAGTGGGGTCGCCTGTGCGGCCTGGCGCTGTTCCTGCCGCACGGTTACGAAGGCCAGGGCCCCGAGCACAGCTCCGCGCGCCTGGAGCGCTTCCTGCAACTGTGCGCGCTCGACAACATGCTCGTCTGCACGCCGACGACGCCGGCGCAGGCCTTCCACATGATCCGCCGCCAGCAGCGAATGGACACGCGCAAGCCGCTCGTGGTCATGACGCCGAAGTCGCTCCTGCGCCACAAGCTCGCGGTCTCCACGCTCGACGAGCTGTCCAACGGCACGTTCCAGACGCTGATCCCGGCGAGCAACGTCTCGACGAAGGCCGCGGACCTGAAGAAGGTCAAGCGCGTCGTCGTCTGCGGCGGCAAGGTCTACTACGACCTGCTGGAAGAAGCGCAGAAGCGCGAGGTCAAGGACGTCGCCATCGTGCGCGTCGAGCAGTTGTATCCGTTCCCGCGCAACGAACTCGTTGCGGAACTGCAGCGTTTCCCCGCCGCCACGGAAGTGGTGTGGTGCCAGGAAGAGCCGCAGAACCAGGGCGCGTGGTACCAGATCCAGCATCACCTGCGCTTCTGCCTGCAGGGCAAGCAGTCGCTCAGCTACGTCGGCCGCGCGCGCTCGCCTTCGCCCGCCGCGGGCCACCTTGCCGAACACGTCGCCGAGCAGACCGCGCTCGTCGCCGATGCACTGGTCAATCCGGTGCATGGCGACGCCTGCCCGGAATGATCGACCGCAACCAACATCGCACCCAGGACGCCTGATATGGCCATCGAAGTCAAAGTTCCGGTCCTTCCCGAATCCGTGTCCGACGCCACCATCGCCAGCTGGCACAAGAAGGCCGGCGACGCGGTGAAGCGCGACGAAAACCTCCTGGACCTGGAGACCGACAAGGTCGTCCTCGAAGTCCCCTCGCCCGTCGACGGCGTGTTGAAGGAAATCAAGTTCGAAGAAGGCGCGACGGTGACCTCGCAGCAGGTCATCGCCGTGATCGAGGAAGGCGCCGTCGCCGCCGCACCGGCGAAGGCCGAAGCGCCCAAGGCCGAGGCCCCGAAGGCCGAAGCACCGAAGGCCGCCGCCCCGACCGCCGCGCCGTCCAAGGCGGCGCCGGCCTCCGCTTCGGGTGGCGAACTCCCGCCGGGCGCGCGCTTCACCGCCGCCTCCGAAGGCATCGACGCCTCGCAGGTCGCCGGCACCGGCCGCCGCGGCGCGGTGACGAAGGAAGACCTCGTCAACTACGCCAAGGCCGGTGGTGCGGTCGCCGCTTCGGCCCGCCCGGAACAGCGCGTGCCGATGACGCGCATGCGCGCGCGCATCGCCGAGCGCCTGATGCAGTCGAAGAACTCCATCGCCATGCTGACGTCCTTCAACGAGGTCAACCTCGCGAAGGTCATGCAGATGCGGAAGGACCTGGGCGAGTCGTTCGAGAAGGCCAACGGCATCAAGCTGGGTTTCATGAGCTTCTTCGCCAAGGCCGCCGCCAACGCGCTCGCGCGCCATCCGGCGGTCAACGCGTCGGTCGACGGCAACGACGTGATCTACCACGGCTACGCCGACATCTCGATCGCGGTCTCGACCGACAAGGGCCTGGTCACGCCGGTGCTGCGCAACGTCGAGCGCATGGGCTTCGCCGAAATCGAAGCGGGCATCGCCGCGTACGCCAAGGCGGCGCGCGAAGGCGGCCTGAAGCTCGAAGACCTGCAGGGCGGCACGTTCACGATCACCAACGGCGGCACCTTCGGATCGCTGATGTCCACGCCGATCGTCAACCCGCCGCAGAGCGCGATCCTCGGCATGCACGCCATCAAGGAACGCGCGATCGTCGAGAACGGCGTCGTCGTCGCCGCGCCGATGATGTACATCGCGCTGAGCTACGACCACCGCATCATCGACGGCAAGGACGCGGTGCTCTTCCTGGTCGACATCAAGAACCAGCTCGAAAATCCGCACCGCATGCTGCTGGGGATGTAAGGCAATGGCCACCGAAAACTTCGACGTCATCGTCATCGGCGCCGGCCCGGCCGGTTACCACGCCGCCATCCGCGCCGCGCAGCTGGGCCTGAAGACCGCGTGCATCGACGCCGCGCTCGGCAAGGACGGCAAGCCCGCCCTCGGCGGCACGTGCCTGCGCGTGGGTTGCATTCCGTCCAAGGCGCTGCTCGACAGCTCGCGCCAGTACTGGAACCTCACGCACCTGTTCGGCGAACACGGCATCACCGCTTCGAATCCGGCGATCGACATCGGCACGATGATCGGCCGCAAGGACAAGATCGTGAAGCAGTTCACCGGTGGCATCGCGATGCTGTTCAAGGCGAACAAGGTCACGCCGTACTACGGCTTCGGCCAGTTGCAGCCGGGCAACGTCGTCACGGTGAAGCAGCACGACGGCACCACCGTCGAACTCAAGGGCACGAACGTCGTGCTCGCCGCGGGTTCGGATTCCATCGAGCTGCCGTTCGCGAAGTTCGACGGCAAGACGATCGTCGACAACGTCGGCGCGCTCGATTTCACCGAAGTGCCCAAGCGCCTGGGCGTCATCGGCGCCGGCGTGATCGGCCTGGAACTGGGCTCGGTGTGGAAGCGCCTGGGCGCGGAAGTCACCATCCTCGAAGCGCTGCCGGATTTCCTCGCCGCCGCCGACGCCGAAGTGGCGAAGACCGCCGCGCGCGAATTCAAGAAGCAGGGCCTCGACATCCGCCTCGGCGCGAAGGTGTCGAAGGCCGACGTCAAGAAGAATGAAGTCGTCCTGACCTACACCGACGCCAAGGGCGAGCAGACGATCACCGTCGACAAGCTGCTGGTGTCGGTCGGCCGTCGTGCGGCGACCAAGGGCCTGCTGGCCGATGGCACGGGCGTGAAGCTCGACCAGCGCGGCATGATCGAAGTGGACGAGCACTGCCACACCGGCGTCGACGGCGTGTGGGCCATCGGCGACTGCGTGCGTGGCCCGATGCTTGCGCACAAGGGTTTCGAGGAAGGCATCGCGGTGGCCGAGCTGATCGCGGGCCTGCCGGGCCACGTCAACCTCGACACGATCCCGTGGGTCATCTACACCGAACCCGAGATCGCGTGGGTCGGCAAGACCGAAGAACAGCTGAAGGCCGAAGGCACGCCGTACAAGGCGGGCAGCTTCCCGTTCGCGGCGCTGGGCCGTGCGGTGGCGATGGCCGAACCGGCGGGCTTCGTGAAGGTGATCGCGCATGCGGAGACCGACCGCATCCTCGGCATGCACCTGGTCGGCGTCAACGTGTCGGAACTCGTGCACGAAGGCGTGCTGGCGATGGAGTTCAGCGGCTCGGCCGACGACCTCGCGCGCATCTGCCACGCGCATCCGACGCTGTCGGAAGCCGTGCACGACGCGGCGATGGCCGTTTCGAAGCGGGCGATCCACAAGGCGAACTGAGTTCGCGGGAGGCGTTGCGGTGGTCGATACCAATCCCATCCGCAACGTCTCCGACACCGCGCTGTGGGTCGCCACCTATCGCGCGATGGAGTCCGAGCGTTCCGATGCGCTCTTCAATGATCCGTATGCGCGCCGCCTCGGCGGTGCGCGCGGGCAGGCGATCGTCGAAGCCCTGCCCGATGGGTCGCAAACGAGCTGGCCGCTGGTCGTCCGCACGTGCGTGATGGACGACATCGTGTTGCGCCTCGTGCGCAGCGGTGCCAAGACCGTGCTGAACCTCGCCGCGGGCCTCGACGCGCGTCCTTACCGGCTCGATCTCCCTGCCGACCTGCGCTGGCTGCACGTCGACATGCCGGAGATGGTCGACTACTTCCGCACCGGCATGGCCGGCGAAACGCCGAAGTGCCGGCTGGAATTCATCCCCGCCGACCTGCGCGATGCCGCCACGCGCCGCTCGGTCTTCGCGAAGGCAGCCGAGGAAGGCCCGGTGCTCGCGATCACCGAAGGGCTGCTGATCTACCTGGAAGCCAGTGACGTCGCCGCGCTCGCGCAGGACCTGCACGACATCGCACGCGCGCGCTGGTGGTTGATGGACCTCGCCTCCCCGCGCCTGCTGAAGATCCTCGAGAAGCGCTGGTCGCCGACGTTGAAGAGCGGCAACGCGCCGTTCCGGTTCGGGCCGGCCGACGGCACCGCATTCTTCGCACGCGCCGGCTGGCGCGAAAGCGAATGGCATTCGACGTGGACCGACGCCATGCGATTGAACCGCAAGCCGCGCGGCGCGGCATTCTGGAATTTCCTGCTCAACATCTCGCCGCGCGCGCATCGCGAGGCGAACCTGCGCATGTCGGGCATCGCCTTGCTGGAGGGGAACGGGTGAAGTCGGTCTGCGTGTATTGCGGTTCCAACGCGGGCGCCCGGCCCGAATACGCTTCGAAGGCCACCGAGCTGGGCACGCGCCTGGCGCGCGAGGGGTTGGCGGTCGTCTACGGCGGCGGCAACGTCGGATTGATGGGCATCGTGGCCGACGCCGCGCTCGCCGCCGGCGGCGAGGTGATCGGGGTCATTCCCGAACAACTGGTCGGTTGGGAGGTCGCGCATCGCGGCCTGACGCGGCTGGAGGTCGTCGCCAACATGCATGAACGCAAGGCGCGCATGTTCGACCTGAGCGACGCCTTCGTCGCCCTGCCCGGCGGCTTCGGCACGCTGGATGAAATGTTCGAGATGCTCACCTGGCGCCAGCTGGGCCTCGGCGACAAACCGTGCGCGTTCCTCGACGTCGCCGGCTTCTACGCACCGCTCGCGGCGATGATGGACCGCATGGTCGAGGAACGCTTCCTCCACGCCGACCAGCGCCGCGATCTGTGGCATGGCGACGACCTCGACACGCTCATCGATTGGATGCGTGCGTACGAACCGGCGCATGCTTCGAAATGGCTCGACGAAAAACGCCGCAAGGACCTGCGCTGATGACCGACACGCCCGCGAAGTTCAACGCCTTCCGCATCCACGAGGAGGCCGCCGGCCATCGCAGCGGGATCGAACCGGTGGCCGTCGATGATCTCTCGCCCGGCGAGGTGGTCATTCGCGCTGCGTATTCGTCCGTGAACTACAAGGACGCGCTGGCGGGCACCGGCAAAGGGAAGATCCTGCGCAAGTTCCCGCTCGTGGGCGGGATCGATGTCGCGGGGCACGTGGTGACGTCGGCCGATCCGAATTTCCGCGAAGGCGACGCGGTGCTCGCCACCGGCAGCGGCCTGAGCGAAACGCGCGACGGTGGCTACTCCGAATTCGTGCGCCTCCCCGCGCAATGGACGATCCCATTGCCCGAGGGCCTGTCGCTGCGCGAGAGCATGATCCTCGGCACGGCGGGCTTCACCGCGGCGCTCGCACTGCTGCGCATGGAAGACAACCGGCAGACGCCGGAACTCGGCCCGCTCGCGGTCACGGGCGCGACCGGCGGCGTCGGCTCGCTCGCCGTCGCGATCTTTTCCCGCGCGGGCTACGACGTGCACGCGGTCAGCGGCAAGCCCGATGCCGCGTCCTATCTGCGCGATCTCGGTGCCAGCGAGATCCTCGGCCGCGAATCGCTTTCCACGACGAAGCCGATGGACACCGCGCGCTTCGGCGGCGGCCTGGACAACGTCGGCGGCGCGATGCTCTCCGCCCTGCTCGCGCACACCGCGCCGTACGGCAACGTCGCGACCGCGGGCCTGGCGGCCTCGCACGAACTGCATGCGACCGTGATGCCCTTCATCATCCGCGGCGTGTCGCTGCTGGGCGTGGCCTCGGCCGGCACGGCGCGCGACATCCGCGAGGAAGTCTGGCGGCGCCTGGCGTCGGAGTGGAAACCGGCGACCCTCGATCGCATCTGCACTCGCGAAGTCACGCTGGACGAACTGCCCGTGGTGTTCGACACGATGCTGGCGGGCGCGTCGTTCGGGCGCACGCTGGTCCGCCTGTAATCGAAAACAATGCGCGCGTGGCTTGCCTCGACCGGCAGCCCCGTTAGAATGCGCGGAGAATCCCGGGGACCCCCATGGCTCGCATCCTGATCGTCGACGACTCGCCCTCCCAGTTGATGGGCATTCGCCGCATCGTCGAAAAACTCGGCCACGAGGCGCTGACCGCCGAGGACGGCGCGGCGGGCGTGGAAGCGGCCAAGCGCGAGCTGCCGGACCTGATCCTGATGGACGTGGTGATGCCGAACCTCAACGGGTTCCAGGCCACGCGTTCGATCACGCGCGAGTCCACCACCAAGCACATCCCGATCGTGCTGGTGACGACGAAGGACCAGGACACCGACCGCGTGTGGGGCATGCGCCAGGGCGCCAAGGCGTACATCACCAAGCCTTTCAGCGAGTCCGAACTCGCCGACATGATCCAGCAGATGCTGGGCGGCGAGATGCCGGCTGCGCCCGAGGCGTCGGAAGAGTAAACATTTGCGCGCCTGGATCCCCGCCTTCGCGGGGATGACGATCACCAGACGGTGAATTCCGCGCGGCACCCGCGGCTGACCCACACGCCGCGCTGATCCCAGCCCCAGCTGTGGCCCTGCACGCAGGGCGACTTCGACAATTGCCTGGTCATGCGGGCGCCTTCCCAGACGCCGACTTCGCAACGTCGCTCGCGGCCGCGATCGGATTCGCAGCGCACCTGTTGCGGGCCCAGCTTGGTTTCCGCGACCTTGCCCTCGCCGATCTGGAATTCCGCGCGGCAGCCCTGCGAGACCCACACGCTGTTGCGGTCGTAGCCCCACGTGCTGTGCTGGATGCATTGCGACTTCGACAACTGGCGGATCAACTGCACGCCGCCGATGGTCAGCGCGGGGCAATGCTTGCGCGAGGAGACGTTCTTGGATTCGCACTTCACGAACTGCGGGCCGGGCGCGACGGCGTTCGCATCGCCCAGGCGGAAATCCGCGCGACACCCGGCCTTCACCCAGATCTCGCCTTCGCGCACGCCCCACGTCTCGCCTTCGACGCACGGGCTGCGCGACAACTGGCGCACGAGGCGCGCGCCGCCGCGGACGTCGGCGTCGCACGACACCGGGCGGCCCTTCGCGGATTCGCAGCGCACCACATCGGGCCGGTTGCCGGGATACGGTTCGGCGGTGCGGTATTGCTGCGCCCACGCGGGTGCGACGGCCACAAGGCCGGCGAGCACGACGCGGGAGGCGCTGGTTGGCATCGATGACGTCCTCGATTTCCTGACGCGCACTGTCCCGGATCGCTGAATGCGGGGTCAAGTCAACGGTGGACCGTCGGGCGTCATGCCCGCGCGAAATCGAACGCCAGCACATCGGCGATCCGATCCGTCCCCCGCAGAGCCATCATGAGCCGATCCACGCCCAGCGCAACACCGGCGCACGGCGGCAAACCGCGTTCCAACGCGGCCAGCAACGCCTCGTCGATGGGCGGGACGGACTGCCCGCGCGCTCTGCGCACAGCCTGGTCGCGTTCGAAGCGCGCACGCTGCTCCGATGCGTCGCGCAACTCGTGATACCCGTTGGCGAGTTCGAGCGGACCGAGGAAGACTTCGAAGCGTTCGGCCACCGGCGGATCGTCCGCGCGGATCCGCGCGAGCGCGCATTGTGACGCGGGATAGTCGCGGACGATGTGCACCGTGCCGGCGTCGAACGCAGGCTGCAGGCGGTGGGTGATCAGCAGGTCGAGCCAGTCGTCGCGCGTCAGGCCCGCGGGATCGAGTACGACATCGCCGAGTGCGTTGCGCAACTCCGGCTCGCCCGCAGTGAACGGATCCAGGCCGATGCGTTCGCGGAACAGATCCCGGTACGCGATGTCGACCACGCGCACATCGCGCCCGACCAACGCCAGCGCCGCCCGGATCACATCGACCGTTTCGTTCGCCACCCAACGGTGGTCGCGGCCGACGCGGTACCACTCGAGCATCGTGAATTCCGGGTTGTGCCGTCCGCCGGCTTCGCCGTCGCGGAAGACGCGCCCGAGTTCGTAGCAATCGCCGATGCCTTCGCTGAGCAGGCGCTTGAGCGGGAACTCCGGCGACGTGCGCAGCCAACGCGTGCGCGGTGCGCCGTCGGTACGGCCGGAGAACTCGAGCGAGAACGACGCGATGTTCGCGTCGGTGTTGCCTGCGCGCGAGAGCACCGGCGTTTCGACTTCCAGCACGCCGCGTTCGGCGAAGAAGGCGCGCAACGTCGCGTAGAGGCGTGCGCGCAGGCGGATCGCGTCGTGCGTCATGGCGTGGCTCAGCCGCCCTGCTCCGCGAGGAACGCGGCCAGGCGTGCTTCGTCCCAGACCTCGATCCCGAGTTCCTGGGCCTTCGCGAGCTTGCTGCCCGCGGCTTCGCCGGCGACGACGAAACTCGTCTTCTTCGAGACGCTGCCGGAGACTTTCGCGCCCAATGCTTCCAGCTTCGCGCCGGCTTCGTCGCGCGACATGGATGACAGCCCCCCCGTCAGCACCACCGTCTGCCCCGCGAGCGGGCCATCGGCTGCGCGTTGCGGCGCGCCTTCCGGCCAGTGCACGCCATTGGCGCGCAAGGCGGCGATGACGTCGCGGTTGTGGGCCTCGGCGAAGAAGTGCGCGATGCGCGCGGCGACCACCGGCCCGATGTCCGGGACCTGCCGAAGCGTCTCTTCGTCGGCGGTCAGGATCGGATCCAGTGCGCCGAAATGCCGCGCCAGCGTGCGCGCGGTGCTCTCCCCCACGTCGCGGATGCCCAGTGCGTACAGCACGCGCTCCAGCGTGGTGGTGCGGCTGGCGTCGATCGCGGCGACGAGGTTCTCGGCCCACTTGGTGGCGACCTTGCCGGATCTGACCGTCTCGGGTACCGCGTCGGCGAGTTCGTCGGCGCGCTGCTTCATCGAAACGAAATCCTCGACCGTCAGCCGGTAGAGGTCGGCCACGCTGTGGACCATGTCGAATTCCACCAGCGCGGTGATGAAGCGCTCGCCCAGGCCTTCGATGTCCATCGCGCGGCGCGAGGCGAAGTGGAACAACGCCTGCACGCGTTGCGCCGGGCAGAACAGGCCGCCGGTGCAACGGGCGACGACTTCGTTCTCTTCGCGTTCGACGGCCGAACCGCACACCGGGCATTGCGTCGGCAGCACGTATGCCGGGAATTTCGGGTGGCCCTTGGCATCGAGCGGGCGCTTGTCTTCGACCACGCGCACGACCTCCGGGATGACGTCTCCGGCGCGCCGCACGATCACCGTGTCACCGGCGCGCACGTCCAGGCGCGCGATCTGGTCGGCGTTGTGCAGCGTCGCGCGCGTGACCGTCACGCCGCCCACCTGCACCGGCGTCATCAGCACCCACGGCGTCACCGCGCCCGTGCGGCCGACGTTGACTTCGATGGATTCGACGACCGTCGGCATTTCCTGCGCCGGATACTTGTGCGCGATGGCCCACCGCGGCGCACGCGAAACGAAGCCCATCGCGCGCTGCTGGTCATAGCGGTCGAGTTTGTAGACGACGCCGTCGATGTCGTACGGCAGCGCGTTGCGCTTTTCGCCGATGCGTCGGTAGTACGCGAGCAGGCCCTCGCTCCCGGTGGCGACGTCGACTTCCGCGCTCACGGGCAAGCCCAACTCGCGCAACCACTGCAGCGTGCGGGAATGCGTGGCCGGCAGCGCCGCCCCTTCGACTTCGCCCAACGCATAGGCGTAGAACGCGAGCGGGCGTTGGGCCGTCATGCGCGGGTCGAGTTGGCGCAGCGAGCCGGCCGCGCCGTTGCGCGGGTTGGCGAGCGTCTTCTCGCCGTTCTCGCGCGCCCATTCGTTGTACTTCTCGAACGCGGCTTTCGGCATGTAGACCTCGCCGCGCACTTCGATCACCTTCGGCGCCACGCCGCGCAGGCGCAGCGGCACGCTGCGCACGGTGCGCAGGTTGGCGGTGACGTCTTCACCCGTTGCGCCGTCGCCGCGCGTAGCGCCGCGCACGAAGACGCCGTCCTCGTAGCGCAGGCTGATCGCCAGGCCGTCGAGCTTGGGCTCGACCGAGAAATCGGGCGTGTCGTCGCCGGTTTCCTTCGTGATGCGCGCGACGAATTCGGCGACTTCCTCGCCTTCGAACGCGTTGGCGAGCGAGAGCATCGGCACCGAGTGCTTCACTTCGGCGAATTTGCCCGACGGTGCGGTGCCCACGCGCATGGTCGGCGATTGCGGATCGGCGAATTCGGGGTGGTCGCGTTCGAGCGCTTCGAGCTCGCGCAGCAGCGTGTCGTACTCGGCGTCCGCCAGGGTGGGATCGTCGAGGACGTAGTAGCGGTAATTGGCGTCGTCGAGGAGGCGGCGCAGTTCTTCGACGCGCGCCGCCAGGGATGCGGCCTTCGCCATTACCAGCGCGCCGGCTTCGTCAGCGGCGGCGCTTCGTGTTGGCGATCGTAGCCGCGCAATTCGTCGCGGATGTGGGCGATGCGCTGGCGGCCGAGGGCGTTGCGGGACTCGTCGAGCACGACGCCTTCCAGCAGTTCGGCCATGCGCTGCGCAGTGGGCAGCATCTTTTCCCACGCGTCCAGCGCGGTCATCGGCGCGGGCAGCGTGAGGAAGAAGGCGATCGCCGGGGTTTCGAGTTCCTGGATGGTCGCCATGTCGAAGCTGCCGGGCTTCATGATGTTGGCCACCGAGAAGATCGGGCCGCGCTCGGGGTGGCCTTCGACCAGGCGGTGGAAGATCTGCATGTGGCCGTAGGTCAGGCCGGCCTTTTCGGCGGCGACGACGATGTCCGGCCCGCGCAGCTTCTCGCCCTGGCGTGCGGCGACGTACAGCGTGACGATCTTTTCGAACGACGCATCGCCACGCTTGCCGAGGTCGTTGTGTTCGTTGCGCGCGCCAAGGTCGAGCTCGGATTGCGACGCCGCATCACTGGCGGAGAGCTCATCGGCGATCTGTTCGCCGAGTGTCGGCTCGATGCGTTCGCCGTCGCCGCGGTTGCCGTCGGCGAAGCCGCCGCCGACACGACGCCCCTGCCCCGGCCTGCGGGGACGGCCGAAGAAGTAGATCGCGGCGATCAACACCACGCCGGCGATGGCGATCCCGATGCGCAACAACGTCGAATCCATCGCGAGCTCCCTTGGGGTCAGGCGGCGCCGGCCAGGCGCGCGGCTTCGGCGAGGTCGACGGACACCAGGCGGCTGACGCCCGGTTCGCGCATGGTGACGCCCGAGAGCTGCTGCGCGGCTTCCATCGTCGCCTTGTTGTGGGTGACGAACAGGAACTGTACTGCTTCGCTCATCTCGCTGACCATCGCCGTGAAACGGCCGACGTTGGCTTCGTCGAGCGGCGCGTCCACCTCGTCGAGCAGGCAGAACGGCGCGGGGTTGAGGCGGAAGATCGCGAACACCAACGCCACCGCGGTCATCGCCTTCTCGCCGCCGGAGAGCAGCGAGATGTTCGACACGCGCTTGCCCGGCGGGCGCGCCATGATCGCCACGCCCGTGTCGAGCAGATCTTCGCCGGTGAGTTCGAGGTACGCGTGGCCGCCGCCGAACAGGCGCGGATACAGCTCCTGCACGCCGGAGTTCACGCGGTCGAAGGTGTCCTTGAAACGGCCACGCGTTTCGCGGTCGATCTTGCGGATCGCTTCTTCCAGCGTTTCCAGCGCGGTGCTCAGGTCGGTGTCCTGCGCATCGAGGTATTCCTTGCGCTGCGCGGCCTCGGCGTGTTCCTGGATGGCGGCCAGGTTGACCGGTTCCAGGCGGCGCAGCTTGGCGTCGAAGTCGGTGACGATCTTTTCCCACGCGGCGACTTCGGCGTCGGGCGTCAGCGTGTCGATCACGTCCTGCAAGACGAAGCCGGCCTCGACCACCGCCGCCGACAACTGCTCGGCCTTGATGACGAGGGCCTGCTGATCGAGCTTGCGCTGACCGATCTTCTCGCGCTGCGCGATCGACTGTTCGTCGCGCTGGTGGCGCGTCTGTTCGTTGCCGCGCAGCTCTTCGTCGATGCCTTCGAGCGTCGAGCGCGCTTCGCCCAGCGCCTTCTCGGCGCGGACGCGTTCTTCCAGCGCGGACTGGCGCTCGGCTTCCAGCGCATTGACCGGGGCGTCGCCGTCGGTCAACTGCGCGGCGAGTTCGCCCAGGCGCGAATCCAGCTGCCCGCGCTGGCTGCCCATGCGCTCCAGGGATTGCGCGAGCGCCACGATCTGCGCGCGTTGCGATTCCACCGTCAGCGCGAGCGCATGCGCAGTGTCGCGCGATTCGCGCGCGGCGACGCGGGCGTTGTCGCGCGCTTCGACGAAACGGCGGCGTTCGGCGTCGAGCACCTGGCGCGTCTGTTCGAGGTCGGCCATGCGGCCGACGGCGTCTTCCTGCTTCGAACGCGCGTCGCGGGCCTGTTCGCGGCTCGCGTCGAGCGTTGCGATCAGTTGCGAGAGATCGGCGTCGATGCGTTCGATGCGGTTGCGCGCCGAATCGAGCTTGCCCTGCTGGCTCTGCAGCTGGCCGGCGAGTTCGGAGACGCCGCGATGCGCGAGATACAACGCACGCTGCGCGTCTTCGCGCTGCTGTTCGGCGGACAGAGCCTGGTCGCGCAGGCGCGTCAGCGTTTCGTTGAGCGTGGCTTCGCGCTTCTGGAGGTCTTCGATCTCCGCGCGCAGCGACTGGATTTCCTTCTCGCGCAGCAGCGCACCCTGCTTCGCCGCACCGGAGCGCACGACGCGCACCCAGCCGGCGCCGAGGCGTTCGCCCGCGCGCGTGATGACCGATTCGCCGTCGCCGAGTTGCGGCACGAGGGCGCGCGCATCGGCCAGCGTTTCGGCGCCGTGGAGTTTCGAGAGCAAACGGCGGATGGCGGCCGGGCCCTTCACCTTCGCGGCGAGCGAGGTCGGCGCGACGGGGAAGTCGGCGTTGGTCGGATCGACGAGCGTCAGGCGGCCTTCGCCGAGTTCGCCGAGCGCATCGACGAGGACCTCCGGCGCTTCGACGAGCACGCCTTCGATCAACTGGCCGAGCGCGCCCTCGACGGCGTTTTCCCAACCGGATTCGACCTGCAGCGTTTCGCCCACGCGCGCGGCGCTGTCGAGGCCGCGGGCCTTGAGCCACGCGGTGGCGGCGCCCTGTTCCTGGCCGAGCGCGGCGTGCTGCAGCGTTTCGAGCGACGACAGCCGGCCACGCGCGGCTTGCGCGTTCTTGCGCACGTCGGCGATTTCGCTCTGGGCGCTGCGCTGCTGGTCCTGCAACGCCGTGACGCCGGCCTTGCGTTCTTCGACCTGCGCGGTCAGGCCTTCGAGCGAGGCCTTCTGCGTGTCGTGTTGCTCGCGCAGCGTGGTGAAGGCGTTGGACAGCGCATCGACGTCGAGGCCGGCGCGTTCGGCGGTGAGTTGTTCGCGACGGCGGTCGGCGTCGAGCGTCTGGCGGTCGAGGTGTTCGATCTTCGTGCGTTCGACGTCGCCGGCACGCGCGGCTTCGGACTGCGCCTTGGTGTGCGCGTCCCAACGCTGCTGCCAATCGGCCAGCGCGGTTTCGGCATCCCGCAGGGCGTCCTGGCGCGCGGCGTCGTCTGCGCGCAGGCGTTCGAGTTCGGGTTCGGCTTGCGCGATGGTGTCGCGCAGGCTGGTGAGGCGGGATTCGTCGCCGCTGATGTGCGAGCCCAGTTCGCTGAGCTGGTTCTGCGCTTCGTCGCGGGCGCGCTGCAGGCGCTGGGCCATTTCGCGCTGGTGCGCGATCTGCTGTTCGATTCGCGCCAGCGTGCCGCCGACCTGGTAGACGTTGGCCTGCGCCTTGTTCAGCGCTTCGCTGGCTTCCTCGCGGCGCACGCGATCGGTTTCGATCTTGGCTTCGGCCGCGCGCTGCTCGGCGATGAGCTGCTGCAGGCGGGTTTCTTCGTTGTCGAGCTTTTCCTTCAGCGCCTGCACGCGGGCGTCGAGGCCGCGGTATTCCAGCGCCTTCCACTCGGCGTCCTTGATGCGGCGCTCGCCCTGGATGGCCTGGTACTGCTCGGCCTGGCGGGCCTGGCGGCGCAGGTGTTCGAGTTGCTTGCCGACTTCCTCGCGCAAGTCGTTGAGGCGGTCGAGGTTTTCGCGGGTGTGGCGGATGCGCGTTTCGGTTTCCTTGCGGCGCTCCTTGTACTTCGAGATGCCCGCGGCTTCCTCGAGGTACACGCGCAGTTCTTCCGGGCGCGCCTCGATGATCTGGCTGATCATCCCCTGCTCGATGATCGAGTAGCTGCGCGGGCCCAGGCCCGTGCCGAGGAACAGGTCCGTGATGTCGCGGCGGCGGCACTTGGTGCCGTTGAGCGCGTAGGTGCTCTGCCCGTCGCGGCTGACCGTGCGCTTGACCGAGATCTCGTTGAACGCGGCGTACTCGCCGGTGATCGTGTGGTCGCTGTTGTCGAAGATCAGCTCCACCGTCGCCTGCGACACCGGCTTGCGCGCGGTGCTGCCCGAGAAGATGACGTCGGTGAGCGAATCGCCGCGCAAGCGGCTGGCGGAGCTTTCGCCCATCACCCAGCGCACCGCGTCGATGATGTTCGACTTGCCGCAGCCGTTCGGCCCCACCACGCCGGTCATGTTGGTCGGCAGGTGCAGCGTGGTCGGATCGACGAAGGATTTGAAACCGGAAAGCTTGATCGTGGACAGGCGCATGCGGCGGTCGTTCGGCCCCTGCGGCACATCCCCATGAGGGCCTGTGTCGCTTCAATGAGAAATTCGGTGCGAAGTCACCGCCAAGTCATTGATTGCACAAGCGGCGCACGATGAAAGCATCGCGATTACGCGCGAGTATAACGAGGGTTTTCGCCCCATGGGCGGCCCCGCGTGGCGAATCGCTCAGCCCGTGGGGGCGAGCCGCTCCCCGGTGGCCGCGTCGAACGCGTGCCAGCGGCCCGGGGCGACGGCCAGGCGCAAGGTTTCGCCCGGCGGCGGCAGTGCGCGCGGCGCCATGCGGGTCACCAGCGGCTGCGCGCCGATCCGCACGTTGACCAGGGTTTCGTTGCCGAGGGCTTCGATCATCTCGATGGTCGAATCGAAGCCGGCGCCGCCATCGGCGGGCAGCAGGCTTTCGGGGCGGATGCCGATCGCGATGTCGCGCTGGAGCCACGCCTCGGGCACATCGTGGCCATCGCCGAGCGGCACCTGCTTGCCGTCGCCGAGATCGAGCGCCAGGCCATCGCTGCGCACCAACCTGCCCTGCAGCACGTTCATCGCCGGGCTGCCGAGGAAGGTGGCGACGAAAAGGTTCGCCGGCCGTTCGTACAACGCCATCGGCGTATCGATCTGCTGTACGTGGCCGTCCTTCAGGACGACGATGCGCTGGCCGAGCGTCATCGCTTCGACCTGGTCGTGCGTGACGTAGACCATCGTCGCGCCGACCTGCCGGTGCAGCCGCGCGATTTCCACGCGCATGCCGGCGCGCAGCTTGGCGTCGAGGTTGGACAGCGGTTCGTCGAGCAGGAAGACCTGCGGATGCCGCACGAGCGCACGGCCGAGCGCCACGCGCTGGCGCTGGCCCCCGGAGAGCGCGGCGGGTTTGCGGTCGAGCAGCTTGCCGAGTTCGAGGACGCGCGCCGCTTCGTCGACGCGCGACGCGATCTCCGCCTTGGTCTTGCCGCGCAGCTTCAGGCCGAAGCCGAGGTTCTCCGCGACGCTCATGTGCGGGTACAGCGCGTAGCTCTGGAAGACCATCGCGATGTCGCGGTCTTTCGGGGCGACGTCGTTCACCACCCGCTCGCCGATGCGCAGCGAGCCCGAGGAGATGTCCTCCAGTCCCGCGATCATGCGCAGCAGCGTGGACTTGCCGCAGCCCGAAGGCCCGACGAGCACCAGCAATTCGCCATCGGCGACATCGAAGGTCGCGCCTGCGACACCGACGAACCCGTTGGGGTAGACCTTGCGGACCTGCTCGAGGCTGACCTGGGCCATGGATTCCGGTTCTGCGAAAGGGACGGTGCAATACGCGGGATGTGCGGTTATCCTGCCATGTAACCGTTTACACGAACATGGCCATGACTTCGAACGCCCGTCGCTTCCCCGAAGGCTTCCTCTGGGGCGCCGCCACCGCCGCGCACCAGATCGAAGGTTCCCCCATGGCCGACGGCGCAGGTCCGAGCATCTGGACCCGCTTCGCCCACACGCCGGGCATGACCGTCAACGGCGACACCGGCGACGTGGCGTGCGACCACTACAACCGCATGAAGGACGACGTGGCGCTCATGGCCGAGCTCGGCCTCAAGGCGTATCGCTTCAGCGTCTCGTGGTCCCGCATCCTGCCCGATGGCACGGGCCGCGTGAACCAGAAGGGCCTGGACTTCTACTCGCGCCTGGTCGACGAGCTGTTGGCCAAGGGCATCGAACCCCTGCTCACGCTCTATCACTGGGATCTGCCGGCGGCGCTCGACGACCGCGGCGGCTGGCTCAATCGCGACATCGCGCAGTGGTTCGCCGAATACGGCAGCGTGCTCTATCGCGCGCTCGACGGCCGCGTGAAGAAGTGGGTGACGCTCAACGAACCGTGGGTCGTCACCGACGGCGGTTACCTGCACGGCGCGCTCGCACCGGGCCACCGCAGCAAGTACGAAACGCCGATCGCCACGCACAACCTGATGCGCGCGCACGGCGCCGCGGTGCAGGCCTATCGCGAGATCGGCAAGCACGAGATCGGCCTGGTGGTGAACATCGAGCCGAAGTATCCGAACACGCAGTCGCCCGAAGACCTCGCCGCGACCAAGCGCGCACATGCGTACATGAACGAGCAGTACCTCGACGTCGCGCTGCTCGGCAAATATCCGCCTGAGCTGAAGAACGAAATCTTCGGCGATGCGTGGCCCGAGTGGGCCGACGAGGATTACGCGCTGATCAAGCAGAAGCTCGACTTCATCGGCATCAACTACTACACGCGCAGCGTCACCGAAGCGACCGACAGTTATCCGTTGAAGGCGGGCGCCGTGCGCCAGAAGCTGGGCACGTACACCGAAACCGGCTGGGAAGTGTTCCCGCAGGGTTTGACGGACCTGCTGGTCTGGGCGAAGGACCGGTACGGCAACATCCCCACCTACATCACCGAAAACGGCGCGGCGTTCTTCGACCCCGCCGTCGCCGAGGAAGGCCGCGTGCGCGACCCGCTGCGCATGGGGTATCTGAAGAAGCACCTGACCGCGATCCGCAACGCCATCGACCAGGGCTGCGACATCCGCGGCTACATGGTGTGGTCGCTGCTCGACAACCTCGAATGGTCGCTCGGCTATTCCAAGCGCTTCGGCATCGTGCACGTGAACTACGGCACGCAGGAACGCACGCCGAAGGACAGCGCACGGTGGTATTCGAAGGCGATCCAGACGCACGGCGCCTCGGTCGACGATCCGCTGCCTTATTGAGTCGGGATTTCGAGTCGGGCGGGAACGCGCGTCACGCGCGTTTCCCCCCCGTTCCACGGCAACACCAGCCCGCCCTTCGGTAGCGTGAGTCCGCCCTTGACGTCGAGCACCAGCGTGCCGTCGATCTCGCGCAGTGAATACGACAACGCTCCTCCCGGCGTGCGCAGCCCGTCGATCGCGATGCCCTCGCCTTTCACCCACGCTTCCGGAATGCCGGCCGCGAGCACGATCGATTCGTCCTCGTGCCGCTCGTACGCGAACAAGTCCAGCGCCGAGCGCACGTAATCGCTCGCGACCCACGCGTGCGGCAGATCGCCGACGAAGAACGGTTTGCGCGGTGTGCGCGAGACGACTTCCGCCCACTGGTTCCAGCTGCGCGGTTGTTGGTCGTCGAAGAAAAAGTCCAGCGCCGTCTGCGCGCGCTCACGCCACCCCAGCCGCACGAACGTCCCCACCGTGCGCAACTCGTACGGTGTGTAATCCTTCCACTCGCGCTCGCCCTTGCGGCGCTGTTCGAACTCGCGCCAGTACCGCTCGAATGTGGCATTCAACGCACCAGGGGGCAGGATCGATTGCGCGGCGCCCGGCGCGAGCGCGATGGTCGTCGACGTCGCGTCGAAGTCGCCGAGTTCCGCCGAGCCCGGAATGAAGTCGATCTTCTCCTGCGCCATTGCCGTGCGGATCGAGGCCTGCAGGTCGCCGGAGAACTGATCGCGCGATGCCGCGAATCGTTTCGCGTCCCCGTCCTTTCCGAGCCACTGCGCGATTTCCACCGCATCCTTGTAACCACGCAGCGCCCAGAAGTCGTCCCAGTACGAATGCATCGGCTTGGCCGAATAGCCTTCGTGGCTGATCGACGCCGGCATCAGGCCGTAGAACGCGGGGTTCTTCGCGCGATTTGCGTCGGTGCGCTCGCTCGCCCGCAGCTCGTCCATGTACTGCACGGCGCCGACGACGTGCGGCCACATCGCTTCCAGCAGCTTGCGATCGTGCGTGTAGCGATAGACCTCGGCGACGAGATAGATCAACTCGCCGTGGCTGTCGTTCTCGGGCACCGGATCCGCGCCGCGGTCATCGACGCAGCACGGCACCTTGCCGCTGTCGAACTGGTACGGCGCGTACCAGCGCAGGAACTCCTTCGCGATGTCCTCGCGACCGAGACGCAACAGGCCCTCGCCGATCATCGCGCCGTCGCGGATCCACGCGCGCGAGTACGAACGCGTGCCCGGTTGCAGGCGCGGGCCGACGCGCGAGATCGCCATGTGCGCGAGCGCGGTGCGGATGCTGTTCGCGATGTGTTCGCCTTCCTTCGGGAGCTTGAAGGTCACGCGGTCGAGTTTGTCGTGCCAAGCCTTCGCGGCCTGCGCTTGCAGATCCTGCGCCTCGCCTGCGTCAATCCGCGCCGGGACCGCCTCGGATTCGTAGAGCGGCGAGACCCATGCGACGTCGAGCGACTCGCCCGGTTGCAACGTCGCATCGAAATAAACCGCGCCCTCCGCCAGCCCCGTGGGGTCGTTTGCTCGCAGTGGTTCCTTGTCGAACTCTTTGAGCACGTTCGTTTCTGAGTGGAAAGTCACCACTCCGCCGCGTGAGGCGTTGCGATCGAACGCGACGTGCCGGGAATCGTTCACGACAAGACCCCCAGGATTGACTGCGATGCGATTGATCGGACTCACGCCGCCTGTCGTGTTGAGGAACTGGCTCGGCGGATTCACCTGGAAGGGGCGCGCACGCAGCACCAATGAATACTGCGTGGCCTTTGCGCCCGTATTGGTCAGCCTGTAGCGTGCGACCAGCCGCGGCTGTGGCTTTCCGGTTTCACCGAACGCAGTGACGTCAAGGCGAAAACCGTCGTGGCGCCAATGCACCGAGGGGATCGGCAGGTAGCCGTCGAGCAGGTCTTGCGACGACTGCACGTCGGCCCACGTCGCGCGTCCGTGAGGACCGAGCACTTCGGGTTGGACGCTGAAGGCGCCCTTGCCGACTTCAATGGCGCCATCCTCGCCGATCAGTCCCTGCTCGGTTCCGCCGTCCACACCGACGATCGTCCAGTAGGGCTGCTCGCCAATGAATCCGCGCGGATAGTCGCCACGCGGATTGCGGGACGCGACCGCTTTGACGAAATCGTTGGGCGTCGCCGAGTAGGCGAGCGGCTGCACTTGCAGCCTCGGCGGATTCGCACCGCCACCGCCGAACACGACGCCCTTGTCCACTCGGATGAAACGCGTCTCTGTCTCGGGGAGGGCGATGTGCGTCTGGTTGTTGTGTTCGCCGCCGAACAATCCGAGGGGTGTCCAGGTTTTCCCATCGTTCGACAGGGAAACCTTGGACCACATCAACAGGTCTTCGAAGACCAGGCCGCCGATTTCGCGAACACTTCCGAGGCCGAAAACCCAGCCTTGGTCTCCGTTGCGCATCCGCTTGGTCGTCAACGGCGACTCATCCGGCGGCGGCAACGCTTCGAACGTCAACGCATCGAAGCACGCACTCCCCTTCCCGCCCTCGCCGCTCGCCAGCGTGAATTCGAGCTTGGCGCTGTGGGTGAGTTCCATCTCCTCCGACGGACCCCACGCCTTGGAGATGTGGCGCTTCCTGAAACGCATCTGCGTCCACTGCGAGGGAAACTCGAACTTCGGCTTCGTCGCCCACCAGACGTTGTCGCCGCTGGCCTCGACGAGCTTGAATTGGAGGTCGTTCCTGGGGCCGTCGCCGCGCAGCTTGAAATCGAAGGCGTAGTTCGACGGGTAGTCGAGCGCCACGTCGCGCTGCAGGCCGACGTAGCCGGAGACGCCGTGGAAGTCGTAGTCCAGGCACAGGGCGTCGTCGAACTTTCGAAGGACGCCGGTGACCTGGTCGGATTGGATGATCTTCCAGTGCGTGGGGTCTTCGAAGTCGTCCACCTTCCGTGGCTCCGCGCTTTCGCGGGAATGACACGAGAGGGAGACGAACATCAACGCAGACAACCACCACTTCGTCATCCCTTCACGCTCCCGACCAGCAGGCCCTGCAGGTAGTAACGCTGCAGGACCAGGAACAGCAACAGGACCGGGATCACCGTGACCACGGCGCCGGCCATCATCAATTCGTTGTCCTGCACGTGTTCGCGCGAGAGCGTGGCCAGCGCGACCGGCAGGGTCTGCATCGATTGGTCGCCCAGCACGATCAGCGGCCACATGAAGTCGTTCCACGCCCCGAGGAACGCGAAGATCGCCAGCGTCACGAGGATGGGTTTCAGCGCAGGCAGCACGATCTGGAAGAAAATGCGCAGCTCCCCTGCCCCGTCGATGCGCGCGGCTTCCAGCAATTCATCGGGGATCGACCGCGCGTACTGGCGCACGAGGAAGATGCCGAAGATGCTCGCCAGGCCCGTCGCCATCGCGCCGAAGTAGGTGTTCACCAGCCCCATCTGCTTGAGCAGCAGGAACAGCGGCATCATCGCGACCTGCGCCGGAATCACCAGCGCGGCGAGCAGCGCGCGGAACGTGCGCTCGCGGCCCTTGAAGCGCAGTTTCGCGAACGCGTAACCGGCCAGCGTGTTGAGCAGCACCGAGATCAGCGTGACGCCCGTGGCGATGATCAGGCTGTTGGCGAAGTACCGCCCCATGCCCGCGCGCAGGAACAGTTCGGAATAATTGTGCAGCGTCGGCTTGTCCGGCCACCACGGCGGCGGGAAATGACTCGCCTCGCCCGGTTGCATGAAGGACACGAGCACCATCCACACGATCGGCGCGAGCGCGATCGCCGCGACGGCCAGCAGCGCCGCGTGCACGAGCACCGACGACACGACCCGTTGCCGCACGACGCTCATTCGGCCCCCTTGCGGCGCGCGAACCACAACAGGCCCGACGTCGTCGCCGTCATCAGCACGAACAGCATGAACGCGACCGCCGATGCGTTGCCGAGGTTCCACCACTTGAAGCCCTCGTCGTACATCAGGTAAAGCACGCTCACCGTGCTTTGCAACGGGCCGCCGAGCGTCATGACGTAGGGCTCGGCGAACAACTGGAAGTAGCCGGCCATCGTCAGGATCGACACCAGCAGCATCACCGGCCCGAGCATCGGCAACGTCACGTGCAGGAACTGCCGCCACCATGTCGCGCCGTCGATGCGCGCGGCTTCGTACAGGTCTTCCGGGATCGCCTGCAAACCCGCGAGGAAGATGATCATGTTGTAGCCGAAATTCTTCCACACGGCGAACAGGATGATCGTCGGCATGGACCAATGCGGATCGCCGAGCCAGTCGATCGGGTCGATGCCCACGTGCGCGAGCAGCCAGTTCATCACGCCGTAGCGCGTGTGGAACAGGTAGCGCCAGATCACCGCGACGGCGACGACGGTCGTCACCACGGGCGCGAACAGCGACGTGCGGAAGAACGGCTTGAACCGCACGAGCTTGGAATGCAGCAGCAAGGCCGCGCCGAGCGAGGCGACGATCGACAACGGCACGCCCGCGACCACGAAGTACAGGGTGTTGCCCAGCGCCTTCCAGAACAGCGGGTTCCCGAGCAGGCCGATGTAATTGTCGAGGCCGACGAAGCGCAGGTTGCGCAGGTCGGCGAGCGCGTAGATGTCGAAGTCGGTCAGCGACAACGCGAATGCCGCCAGCACCGGGAATGCGAAGAACAACGCGATCACCGACAACGCCGGCGCGGCGAACGCCCAGCCTGCTAGCGACGGCTTCATTGCGCCCCGCCCTGCATCGCGGGGTGGTCGAGCATCCAGCGGCGCTTTTCCAGAATGCGGTCGGCGCGGCGATCCATCTCCGCCGCGGCTTCGTCGACCGTCAACCGATCATTCGCAACCAGTTCGCCCACGAAGCGCATTTCCTGCGCGATGCGTTCCCATTCCGGCACCTTCGGCGTGGACACCGCGCGCTCGAGCTGGTTGCGGAAGGCCTGGATGTAGGGATCGTTCGCCAACGCGGGCGCGGACCACGGCGCGCGACGCGGCGGCGGATTGCCGGTGATCGCATGCAGCCGGATCTGTTGGGCGGGCTCGGACAACCATGCGATCAATTGCCACGCGGCTTCTTTCTTCTTCGATTGTTTGAACAACACGAAGCTCGTGCCGCCGGCGACCGATGCACCCGGCCCATTCGGACCCGGCAACGGCATCGTGCCCCACGTGTCGGCGACGTCCGCCGGCAGGCGCTTCCGGAATTCGGCGATGTTCCAGGGGCCGTTGACGTAGTAGCTGAAGTAGCCGCGGCCGAGTTCCTGCCACACGTTGGAGATGCGCGTGTTGTCCACGCGCGGGGCGAGGCCTTCGTCGAAGGTCTCCTTGTAGAACCGCAAAGTGCGCTTGAAGCCGTCGCTGCGGAAATTCCCGTGGCGCCCGCCGTCGCGCAGCAGCGGATCGGGTTGCTGCACGGCCAGGTTGAGCATCGGCTCGTACTCATTGAGCGGGAACAGGATTGCGTAGCGATCCGGGCCGACGTGCTGCTTGACCTTGCGCATCGCGACGCGCCATTCCGCCCAGTTCTGCGGCAGGTCCTTGACGCCCGCGGCGGCGACGATGTCCTTGCGATAAAACGGCAGGCGCGTTTCGACATACCACGGCACCGCGAGGGTCTTGCCGTCGATGACGCCGGTGTCCCACGCACCCGGGAAATAATCGGAGACGACGATGCCGGGCGTGCGTGCGATCCACGGATCGAGCGGTTCGAGCGCGCCGAGCGTGGCGAATTCGGCGATCCACGTGTTGCCGAGCGGGCTGACGTCCGGCAACGCGTCGCCGGCGAAGGCGGTCAGCAACTTTTCGTGCGCGGCCGTGACCGGCAATTGCTGCAACTGCACCTTGATGCCGGGGTGCGTGCGTTCGAAGTCGGGCAACATCTGGGCGACCATGTCGCCCTCGTAGCCCATGACCCAGAAGCGGATGGTGGTGGTCTTGCCGTCTTCGGTGGGCGTGCGCGAACACGAAACGAGCATCGCCACGCACGCGAGCGCCACACAGGCCAACGTGCGCAGCGGATTCATCGACTACTTGCCTGGATCCCCGCCCTCGCGGGGATGACGGTCGGCGTCGAGCCATCCACCGGTGAAGCCCGCACGTTCCAGGCCATTGCGGATGTACGGGTTGCGGCGCATGACCGACCAGACGAAGTCGCTGCGGTGGTTCTCGATCATCAGCACGATCGGGCCCTGGTCGATGCCGAGGTAATCCTTGTCGACCCAACCCACGCCGTCGACGATCTGGCCGTGTTGCAGCTTCTTGTCCTTGAACGTGAAGCTCGGATTGAACGCGTCGAGGAACCCGTACTGCTGGTAGATCGCCTTGCCGTAACGGTCATGCATCGCCTGGATCGCGGCGACGGATTCTTCCGGAGTGAACGCGATCGAGGCCGCGGCCGCCGTCGGCACGATGGTGCCGTCGTCGATGGTGTACTCGGTGCCGATGCCGCGCGCGGTGTACGTGCGGAACAGGCGCGGCTTGCCCTTGAACTCGATGGTCGCGTCGATCGGCCCGTCGGAGGCCGTCAGGCCCCAGATGTTTTCGTCGTAACCCGTCCAGCCTTCCGGATTCTGCTTGCCGTACAGACGGTGCGACAGCGCCGCGCGGCGGCTGTTCTCGAAATAATCGAGGCCGCGGCGCTTCATGTAATCGTCGGTGATGCCGCGGAAATCGATCCACACGTGCGAATACTGGTGGCCGAACAACGGCGGGAACGTCAGGTGTTCCTGGCCGCCGTTGAACGCACCCCACGAGCGGTCGTACGTCGAGGTCCAGGCATCGTAGGCATCGCGGCCGACCGGATGCGTCGGCGAACCGAGCGCCAGCACGTAGACGAGGATCGCTTCGTTGTAGCCGTTCCAGTCATAGGCGATGAAGCCGTCCTCCGGCTTCCAGCCCATCGAGATCAGCGGCTTGCGCACCTGCGCGAACGGCCAGTCCACGGCGCGATACAACGCATCGGCCGTGTCGCGGATTTCCTTCTCGCGCGGGTCGTCCTTGTCGAAGTAGGTCTGCGCGAACAGCACGCCGCCCATCAGCAACGTCGTGTCGACCGTCGAGAGCTCATTGGTCGCGAAGCGCGCCCCCGATTGCATGTCGAGGAAGTGGTAGTAGAAGCCCTTGTGGCCGGACGTGCCCTTCGCTTCCGGGCCCATCTTCGCGTTCTTGAAAAAGCGCAGCGTGGCCAGCGTGCGCTCGACCGCCTGGTCGCGCGTGATCCATCCACGCTCCACGCCCACGCCATATGCGGTGAGCCCGAAGCCCACTGCCGCGATGGACGAGAAAGACGGGGTGGGCCAGCGATCCGGCACCAACCCGTTCTCCGGGTTGGTGGTCTGCCAGAAATAATCGAACGTGCGCTTTTCGAGATCTTCGACCAGCGGCGGGACCGCGCGCTCCACGCGCGCCGTCGTCGATGCAGACGGCGGCGGCGCGGGTTGCGTGGTTTCGGGAGTCGCGGTGTCGCGCTGGCACGAGGCCAGCGCGACGGTCGACAGTGCAGCCAGTGCGATGTTCGAAAGCGTTTTGTGCATTACGGACTACTACCTCAGAAGTCGAAACCGAACGAGAGCTTGTACGTGCGCGGCACTTCACGATGGTTGAAGCCGTTCACGTCGCCGAAGTTCGTGTTGATGTCCGGCGACGGACCGCCACGCCAGGTGTCGTAGTCCGTCCAGCTGCGCCAGTTGAACACGTTGAGCACGTCCACGCGGATCCACGGACGCAGGCTGGTGCCGGTGTCGACGGACTTCTTGATCGCGAGGTCCAGTTCCTTGTAACCGTAATCGACGTCCGGGATGAACGAGTCGAAGAAGCAGTTGTTGAAGCTCGTCGTGTCGTGGCAGTTCACCGAATCCTTGGGATAGGAACTGGCGACCACGAGCTTTCCGGAGACCTGCATGTCCCAGAAGATGTCGGCGAAGCCGCTCACCACCAGGCGGTTCTTCGGCACGCCGACCGAGGTCTGGAACGGCTGGTTGTCGAGGTTCGGATAATCGAACAGGTAGTGTTCGTCCGCGTCGGCGGCGTTGAAGCGGTTTTCCTCGGCGTCGCTGTAGGTGTACGCGATCGAGAGCGACCACGGCGAGTCGGTGGTGTAACCCTTCTCCAGGCCCAGCAGGAACTGGTTGAGGCGCGTCTCGATGCCGTTGTCGGCCTTGATGAGCGTGCCGTAGCCCGGGATCGGGAAGCCCCACGGCTGGTTGCCCCACGTCGCGCCCGGCACGTTGGGATCGCGGAAGCTGCCGTCGGGCCAGCGATTGCCGAGCGAGAACACGATGCCGTCCTTGCTGCGGATGTGCACGACCGTCGTCGACAACGTCCAGTCGTTGCCCAGCATCCCGAAGGTGTTGCGCATGCCGAGGCTGAACTGGTCGGAGTACGGCGTCTTGAGGTCGTTGTTGATCAGGTTGACCTCGGCGCCGAGGTTCGGGTTGTTCGCCACGAACGCATCGAGGACCGCCGGGTTGAGGTACGACGGATCCCACGCGACGCAGTTGCCGGTGCCCACGGTGCAGGGATGGAGCGGCGTGTTGTAGCGGATCTCGTACGTCGGGAAGCTGCTCTTGGACTGCTCGAGCTGCAGGTAGTCCCACAGGTTGCGGTCGTACGTGCGGCCCGCGCCGCCGAACAGCACGTGGCGTTCATCGCCGCCGAAGTCGTAGGAGAAGCCCAGGCGCGGTGCCCAGTTGTCCATGTCGGCGTCGCGGTTGTTGCCGTCGCTGATGTAATTCTCGATGTTGTAATCGACGTTCGGGCCATGCACGTTCGGCCACGCGCGCAGCGCGGCGACGATGCCCGGCGGCGTCACGTAGTTTTCCCAACCCGGGTTCTTTTCGTAGTCCCAGCGCAGGCCGAGGTTCAGCAGCAACTTGTCGGTGACCTGCCAGTCGTCCTGGATGTAGATGCCGAACTGCTTGGCGTCGGTGGTGATGTTGCGGTCGCCGTAACCCGGGACGAGCGCGCCGAACTGCGTGCGCCACGGCGTCATTTCGTTGAGGTCGTCGTTGCCGAGCGAGAGCTGCTCGCCGAGGTCGATCGAATACTGCGGGTTGTAGGGCTGCTGTTCGAACGCCTGGATCTCGACGGCCTTGTACTTCATGCCGGCCTTGATCGTGTGGCCCTCGAAACCGAACCAGTTGAAGTCGTCCTGGATCGCCCAGCCCTTCTGTCCCTTGCGCTGGAAGTCGCGGCCGCCGCCGATGTTGAGGATCGCGCCGTCGAACGGCGAGGACGGGGTACCGGTGAAGCGATAACCCGGACCGCTGTTGGTGGCGATGGGCGCCCACTCTTCGTCTTCGAACGTCAGGTGCGCGTCGTTCAACCAGTTCTCCTGGTTGTATTGCCAGCGCAGGTCGCCGCGCGTGCTCTTGTTGTCCTTCGACGTGCTGTATTCGAAGGTATCGGCGCCGCCGATGCCGGTGATTTCGGTTTCGTCGCGGGTCTTCACCGAGAGCTCGACGAGATTGTCGCCATCGGGCTGCCAGGTCACCTTGCCGAACCACAGGTCTTCGCTGAAAGGCGATGCGGTCGGCGCGGTGTACGGCACCAGGAAGCTCGGAAGCGCGAAGCCGCCGTTGATCTGGCCCGCCGTGATCGTGCGCGGGCTGTCGATCGTCTTGCCTTCATAGGCGACGAAGTAGAACAAGCGGTCCTTGAGGATCGGGCCGCCGACGGACATTCCGAACTGCTCGGTCGCCGTGTCCGATTCCACGCCGGCTTCCTCTTCGGCCTTCGTCATCGAACGCCAATGGTCGGAGCTGCGGTCGTAGAACACCGAGCCGCCGAATTCGTTGGTGCCCGACTTCGTCACGGCGGTGATCGCCGCGCTGCTGATCTGGTCGTACTCGGCCTTGTAGTTCGAGGTGATGACCTTGTACTCGCCGATGGCGACCTGCGGGAACGGATTGCCCCGCGAGGAATCCTGGCCGCTGATGCCGCCCTTGAGCACGTAGTTCTTCTGGCCGACGCCGTCGATGAAGACGTTCACGCCGTTGGAGTTCTGCGCACCGCTGCGCACGCGGGTGGAGCCGTCCTGCAGCTGATCGAACATCACGCCCGGCACCGTGTCGGCGAAGGACAGGAAGTTGCGGCTCTGCTGCGGGAGTGCTTCGATCTGCGCCTGCGAGACGTTGCTGGACACTTCCGACGTGCGCACTTCCGGCAGCGGTGCGCCGACGACTTCGACGGCTTCCAGTTGCGCCGGTTGCGCCGGCGCGGCGCCGACGTTGAGGTAGGCGGTCTGCGACACGGCGAGCGTGACCGTGCGCGTCGGCGCGCTCGCCGAGGTCACGCGATACGTGCCCGGCGGGAGGCCGGCGATGATGTAGTTGCCGTTCGCATCGGCCTTCACCACGCGGGTGAGCCCGGTCGCGGTGTTGACGACGGTGATGTCCTGCGATGCGGCGGCCTGGCCACGCAAGGTGGCCGAGGTGCTTTGCGCGTAGACGGCGGGCGCGCCGACGGCGAGCGCCGCGGCGAGCGCGCACGCAAGCAGGCGCGGCGTGGGGCGTTTTGGATTGCGAGACTTCATTTGAGGTTCTCTCCCGGCGGGCGGTCTGCGTTGCGTTGGGTGGATTCGCGCGCGACCAGGTGCGGCGCGATGAGCGTCGCGTCCTGCGTCGGCGGCGTGGGGTTTTCGCGGCCGGCCAGCAGCGTGCGCAACGCGCGGCCGCCGAGTTCGGCGATGTCGACGGAAATCGTCGTCAATGAGGGATGCACGTAGCGTGCGAGCGGGATGTCGTCGAAGCCGGCCACCGCGATGTCTTCCGGCACGCGCAAGCCCGCCTGGTGGAAGGCGAACAGCACGCCAAGCGCGGTCATGTCGTTGGCGGCGAACACCGCATCGGGGCGCGGCTGCATCGCGAGGATCGCGTGGCCCGCGGCGTGGCCGGAGGATTCGTCGAAGGCGCCCTGCAACACGATCGGTTGCGCATCGGGCAACAGATCGGACAGTGCGTCGGTGTAGCCGCGCAGGCGTTCGTCGGCGTCGAAGTTGTCCTTCGGGCCGGTGACGAACGCGATGCGGCGGAAGCCGCGCTCGACCAGGTGCGCGACCATCGCACGCGCGCCGCCGTAGTTGTCGATGCGCAACGTGCCCAGGCCCACGCCCGTGAGATGCGAGTTGATCAGCACCGCGGGTTGCGATTGACCGAGTTCGCTCGCCAGGGCCTGGCTGTCGACGAACGGCGACAACACGAGCAGGCCATCCACGCGGCCGCGCATCGCGCGCAACGCGGTGCCCTGTTCGTCGGGATGACCGTGGTAGCTCGAGACGAGCAGATGCAGGTCGTGCTCGCGCGCGACGACATCGATGCCGCGCATCAATTCGGAAAAGAATTCGCCGTGCAGGTCCGGCAACACCACGCCGATCGTGCGCGTGCGCCGGCTGCTCAAACTGCGCGCGGCGTGATGCGGGACGTACTTGAGTTCGCGCGCGGCGTCGAGGACGCGTTCGCGAACGGTGCTGGCCACGTTCTGCTGGCCGTTGAGCGCGCGCGACACGGTGGCGACCGACACTTGCGCCAACCGCGCGACATCGCGAATCGTGACAACGTCTCCCATTGCCGCCCCGCGTTTACCGTCCTGTCCGGAATGTAAACGTTTTCACAATGGGATGTAAACGCTTTGTAAAGGTTGAGTTCGTGCTGCGATGCAACACGAACTGAAGCCGCTTCAGGCTTCCGCTTCCGCCGGCGTGCGTGCGCGAATCGAAAGTGCGTGGATATCCGTCTGCATCATGTCGCCTACCGCCGCGTACACCTTGCGATGCCGCGCGAGCGGCGCGAGTCCGGCGAAGGCCTCGCTCACGATGTCGACATTGAAGTGGCCGCGGCCGTCCTTCGCACCTTCATGGCCGGCATGGCGCGCGCTGTCGTCCACCACCTCGAGCGATTGCGGCGCGAGCGCGGCTTGCAGCATCGCGCGGATGCGTTCGACCCGGCTCACGGCAGCGTGGGCTTGAAGGGGCGGACATCGATGCGCTGGTAGACGCCGGCCTCCATATAAGGATCCAGTTCCGCCCAGGCGCGCGCGGCCTCGAGCGAGTCGAACTCCGCCACGATGATGCTGCCGCTGAAACCGGCCGGGCCCGGGTCTTCGGCATCGATCGCCGGGCACGGGCCGGCGAGCAGCAGGCGGCCCTCGTCGCGCAGGGCGATGAGCCGCGCCACGTGCGCCGGGCGCGCGGCCAGGCGGCGTTCGAGCACCCCGGTGCCGTCGTATCCCTCGATCGCGTACCACATCCAGTTGCTCCTGCCCGTTGGTGCGTTTGCTGAAAAGGCGATTGTAAGTGGTGGACAGCCCTCTCCCGCCCCCGTACCCTTGGGGTCATTGTTTACGGAGCCGCGGTCGACGCGGCCCGTCGCGACCCCACCGGGTCCCCCCGCAAGCGACTTCAGAGATCCGCGGCTGCGCACGGCCTGGCCGTTCGCGCTGCATTGCTCCACCCCGTGGCCTCGAGGGGGCCGCCTACCGCATGTCCGACGAACCGAGCGTGCCCGCGCCTGAAGGCCCCGAAGCCAACGGCGTCCACCCGCAAACGCACAACCCGACGCACCCGCAGCAGCAGGAAATGCCGCTGGCGGTCGTGCTCGGCCAGCCGGTCCTGCAGATCCCGCAGGACCTGTACATCCCGCCGGATGCGCTTGAGGTCATCCTCGACGCCTTCGAAGGTCCGCTGGACCTGCTGCTGTACCTGATCCGCCGCCAGAACCTGGACATCCTCGACATCCCGGTCGCCGAGATCACGCGCCAGTACGTCGACTACATCCAGGCGATGCACGAGATGCGCTTCGAGCTCGCCGCCGAGTACCTGGTCATGGCCGCCATCCTGGCCGAGATCAAGTCGCGCATGCTCCTGCCGCGCCCGCCGACGGAAGAAGGCCTGGAAGACGACCCGCGCATGGACCTGGTGCGCCGCCTGCAGGAATACGAACGCTTCAAGCAGGCCGCCGAAGACCTCGACGCCCTGCCCCGCCAGGACCGCGACACCGCACCGGTCAACGCCTTCGTGCCGGACCGCGCGGAAGTGAAACTGCCGCCGCCGGTGGACCTGCGCGAGATGTTGCTGGCGCTGGCCGACGTACTCAAGCGCGCCGAGCTGTTCACGCAACATGCGATCAAGCGCGACGCCCTGAGCGTGCGCCAGCGCATGGGCGAGTTGCTCGAACGCCTGCACGACGGCCAGTTCCAGCGGTTCGAATCGTTGTTCACCGTGCAGGAAGGCAAACTCGGCGTGGTGGTGACATTCCTGGCGCTGCTCACGCTGGCGAAGGAACAACTCATCGAGATCGTGCAGGAGCCGCCGTCGGATACGCACGGCGACAACCGCACCCTCGCCCCGATCTATGTGAAGTCCCTCGCCGTCGGCGAAGGCGCGCCCGAAGCCCTGCAACTTTCCAGCGAGTTCGACGACGAACCCGCCGCAGCGAACGACTGACACGCATGAATGCAATGGACCAAAGCCTGATCACCCGCATCGTCGAAGCCGCGCTCATGGCGGCGAACCAGCCGCTGACGCTCGCGCAGCTGCACGGCCTGTTCTCGCTGGACGATCCCGCGCCCGACGGCTCCGTCGAACAGGCGCTGGAACTCCTCCGCGAGGGTTGCGCCGACCGCGGCGTGGAACTCGTCGAGCTCGCCTCCGGCTTCCGCTTCCAGGTCAAGGCCGACGTGCACGCCTGGGTCGCGCGCCTGTGGACCGAACGCCAGACCAAGTACACCCGCGCCACGCTCGAAACCCTGGCGCTGATCGCCTATCGCCAGCCCATCACCCGCGGCGAGATCGAACAGGTCCGCGGCGTGGCGGTAAACAGCAACATCATCAAGGCGCTCGAAGAACGCGAATGGATCCGCGTCGTCGGCCATCGCGACGTCCCGGGCAAGCCGGCGTTGTTCGGCACGACGAAGGCCTTCCTGGATTACTTCGGCCTCAAGCGCCTCGACGAACTCCCCCCGCTGTCCGAACTCAAGGACATCGGCGAGCTCGAACCGCAACTGCAGTTCGAACCCGACACCGGCCCGCAGGCCGCGATGTCCCCACCGGTCGACGAAACGAACGTCGACGACAACGAAACGCAGGAACTTCCTGTCCCCCACGGCGATGCGGAAACTGAAGAAGACACCGCGGACGCCACCCAAGATGACGACGCCGAAATGGCCTCGTCGGAGCAAACCCAATGAGCGAGCAAGAACGCCGCAAGCTGTCCCTGAAGCGCGGCGCACAGGAACAACCCGCCGACGCCCCCCGCATCGAGGAGCGCCTGCACAAGGTCCTCGCGCAGGCCGGCCTCGGCTCCCGCCGCGCGCTGGAACAGCGCATCGCCGATGGCCTGGTGAAGGTCAACGGCAACGTCGCGCAAGTCGGCATGAGCGTCACCGGCGGCGACAAGATCGAAATCGACGGACGCACGTTCGTCGCCACCGCGCTGACTGAACCGGCCCGCGTGCTGATCTACAACAAGCCCGAAGGCGAAGTCACCACGCGCGAAGACCCCGAAGGCCGCCCGACCATCTTCGAATCGCTGCCCTCGCTGAAGGGCGCGCGCTGGATCGCGATCGGCCGCCTCGACATCAACACCACCGGCTTGCTGCTGCTCACCACCGACGGCGAGCTGGCCAACGCGATGATGCATCCCTCCTACGAGATCGAACGCGAGTACGTCTGCCGCGTGCGTCCGCCGGAAGGGGAAGAGGAAGTGTCGGACAAGCTCGTCGACCGCCTGCGTCGCGGCGTCGCGCTGGAAGACGGCCCGGCGAAGTTCGACGAGATCGAAAAGATCTCCGGCGGCGAAGACCAGTCGCACGACTGGTACCGCGTGCTGCTGAAGGAAGGCCGCAATCGCGAAGTGCGCCGCCTGTGGGAATCGCAGGGCTGCCAGGTCTCGCGCCTCAAGCGCATCCGCTACGGCGAGGTGTCCCTGCCGCAGCCGCTGCTGCGCGGCCAGTCGCAGGAACTGGCGCCTGACAAGGTCGCGACGTTGCGCGGCAAGCTCGGCCTGGAAGACGGTGCGCCCTCCTCGCTCACGCTGATGCCGGTGATCGGCCAGCGTCGCGCGGCGAAGTCCACGCTGCATTTCGGTGGCGCGCGCACGGCGGGTTACGTCGGCGGCCACAACACCGCGGACGAAGGGCGTGAACTGCGTCGCTTCGACCACGTGCGCGAAGATCGTCGCGGCCCGGGTCGCGGCGGCAAGAAGCCGCACGGCGGCCTGACCGTCAGCGGCGAAGCCGCGGCGAAGGCCGGCAACAAGGCATTCAAGCCGAAGGGCCCGCGCCAGCAGGGCCAGCGCATGCGTCCCGGCGAACAGCGCGACAACGGCAACCCCGCCGCGTTCCGCACGTGGTACGTGCCCGATGGCGTCGATACCGGCCCGACCGGTCATCGCAATCCGGATGGCGCGCGCGGTCCGCGCAAGCCGTACGGCCCGAAGCCCGGCGGCGCCGGCAAGCCGGGCGGCGGTGGCGGCAATCGTTTCGGCGGCCCGAATCCGAATCGCGGCGGCGGCCAGCCGCGTCCGTTCGGGGATCGCGACGGCAATCGCGCCGATCGTCCGAATCGCGGTCCCGGTGGTGGTGGTGGCGGTTCGCGTCCTTACGGGCACCCGGGAAACGCACCGTCGTTCCCGTCGGACCACGCGAATCCGGGCGGCTTCAATCCGTACGGCGACAAGCCGCGCGCTCCCGGTGGTCCGCGTGGCCCCGGTGGCCCGCGTCCTGGCGGCGCACGTCCCGGTGGCCCGCGCCCCGGCGGCGCACGCCCCGGCGGCCAGCGTCCCGGTGGCCCCCGCCCCGGCGGCCCGCGCCCCGGTGGCCCGCGTGGTGGCGGTCGCCCCGGCGGCGGCCGGCATAGCGGCGGTTGATCGACGAATGGAAGGGCGCTCCGGCGCCCTTTCTTCTTTTTCGCTTCACATCAAGTTCGTCGTCGCTTCGCCGCGCGCGCGAACACTGCGCGCATGGACCATGACCTCATCGTCGTCGGCGCCAGTTTCGCCGGCGCGGCGTGCGCACTCGCCGCCGCGCAATCGGGGTTGCGCGTGTGCGTGCTCGAACGCAAGACGGACCCCGGCGACAAACTGCGCACCACCGGCATCATCGTGAAGGAAGCCGCCGAGCGCACGCTGCTCGGCCAGTTGCCGGCGCATCTCACGCGGCGCGTCGAACGCGTCCAGCTCTACGCCCCGAGCCTGAGACAAGTCGCGCTCGCCGCGCCGGGCTGCTACTTCCTGACGACCGATACGCCCGGCGTCATGCGCTGGCTCGCCGACCAACTGCGCGCGCATGGCGTCGACTTGCGCTTGGGAACATCGTTTCGCGATGCGCAACGCGTCGGCGATCATTGGGAGGTCGAAGGTGCGGGTCGCGCGCGCTTCCTGATCGGAGCCGACGGTGCACGTTCGCGTGTCGCCGAGCGTTGCGGCCTCGGGCGCGTGCGCGGCTTCCTCTACGGCATCGAGTACGAATTCCCGCACGCAATGCTCGCCGACCCCGACGCGCTGCATTGCTTCATCAGCAAACGCCACGCGCCCGGCTACATCGGCTGGATCGCGCAGAACCCGGGCGGCGTGCAGGCCGGTCTCGCACTGCGCCACGATCCGGCGAACGTGCGCGTCCCCGACCTCGATGCCTTCCTGCTGCGCGTCGGCCAGGCCGGCGGGTTGCCGTTGCGGCTCACGCCCGGCCCCACGCGCGCGGGCTTGATCCCGTGCAGCGGACCGGTGTGGCCACTCGCGCGCGACGGCGCGATCCTCACCGGCGACGCCGCGGGCATCGTCTCGCCCGTCACTGCCGGCGGCATCCGCGCATCGTGGGAACACGCATGGACCGTCGGCCGCGCCGTCGCCGCGCACTTGCGACATGGCGGCCCGTCGCCGGAAAGCGTCGCCATCGATGCCGCACCGCGCTTCCGCACCAAGCGTGCATTGCGCTGGGCCTACGACCGCATGCCCTTCGACTGGCCTTTCGATCTGTTGCTGTCCGCGCCGCCCGTCCGATGGGCGGCCGAACGGGTGTATTTCGGCTGATGCATCGAAAAAGCCCGGGCGTATGATCCGGGCCATGGCCGTCCAGGCGCCATCGGAGTTGCACGCGGCACTCGCCGCGATCGCACGCGCGATCGCCGATTCGCTCGAGGTGCGCGCGGTCTGGGACGCGGTGGCCGATGCGTGCAGCGCGCTGGTGCCGTTCGATGCCATGGGCATCGTCAAGCTGGAAAGCGACGGCACCGTGCGCGCCGTCGCCGCCGCGGGCGAAGCCGACGTCAAGCAGCTCGAAGGCGTTGTCTTTCCGCGCGCGGGATATTCGCCGGCGTTCTGGCCCGACGAAGATCGCTTCCTCGTCGTCATCGATGACGCGCAGACGCAACTCGACCTCGCCTACCCGATGGATCGCCTCGCGCTCGAACGCGGCTTCCGCGCGATCCTGCGCGCGCCGTTGCAACATCGCGATCGGCGGCTCGGCTCGGTGCTGCTCGTCTCGCGCACGCCCGGCCGGTTCACGCAGGCGCACGGTGAAGCGCTGCTGGTGATCGCCGAACTCGCATCGCTCGCGCTCGCACACGAAGGTTTGGCGCGCACGCTTGCGGACGAAACCCGCCGCAGCGCAGCCGCGCGCGAACGTGCTTCCGAACTCGAACGCCGCATCCAGGTGCTGGCCGAAGAACTCGATGCACGCAGCGCGCATCGCACGCTGGGCCGCTCGCGGCGTTGGCGCGAAGTGCTCGAACTGGCAACGAAGGTCGCGCCCACCGACACGACGGTGTTGCTCTCCGGAGAATCGGGCACCGGCAAGGAAGTCATCGCGCGCTTCATCCATCGCGGATCGGTGCGGCGCAAGGGTCCGTTCGTCGCGCTCAATTGCGCCGCGTTGCCGGAACAATTGCTGGAGTCGGAACTGTTCGGCCACGACCGCGGCGCCTTCACCGGCGCGCAGGCCGCGCATCCGGGGAAACTCGAACAGGCCGCCGGCGGCGTGCTGTTCCTCGACGAAGTCGCGGAAATGAGCCCCACGGTGCAGGCCAAGTTCCTGCGCGTGTTGCAGGAACGCGAATACCAACGTCTCGGCGGCACCCGCACGTTGCGCGCGGACGTGCGCGTCCTGGCGGCCACGCATCGCGACCTGCAAGCTGCGATCGCGCAAGGCACGTTCCGCGAGGACCTGTTCTATCGCCTGGCGGTGTTCGACATCGCGCTGCCACCGCTGCGCGATCGGCGCGAAGACATTCCACTGCTCGTCGAAGCCTTCCTGCACGAAGTCGGACAAAGCATCGGCCGCCCCGCCGCGGGCGTGAGCGACGACGCCATCGCCGCACTCACCGCGCACGCCTGGCCAGGGAACGTGCGCGAACTGCGCAACGCCATCGAACGCGCGGTGATCCTGAGCGAGGGCGGGATGATCACCGCCGATCACTTGCCGATCGGAATCGCAGCGGCGAAACCCATGCCGATCGTGCGCATCGGCCCGCCGCAATCGCTCGGCGATGCGGAACGGAACATGATCGAAGACGCGCTGGCGCGGGCGAAGCACAACAAGTCCGAAGCGGCACGCTTGTTGGGGATTACACGGGCGCAGCTGCGGTCACGCATCGAGAAGCACGGGTTGGCTTGACGGGACGGTGGTTGCGAATCGCCAGTTGGCTGTCGATCGCCACCATCTCGAACCTGCCCACGCACGCAATCCTCGCCACATCAATCACTTACACACTGGCACGCCACGTGCGTTGAAACGGGCATCCCCTCTGGAGCGCCCGACGTGCCCCGCCATCTCCCCCTTGCGATCCTCGCCGCATCGTTGCTCCTGCCATCGCTGGCGTTCGCGCAGGACCGGTTCGACGATTCCAGCGACGACTGGCGTTTCCGCGCCAGCCTCTACGCTTTCGTTCCGAAAGTCGGCGGCAACGCCCGCCTGCCCAGCGGCGGCGAACGCGAGTTGTATCTCAGCGCCGACGACCTGATCTCGCACACCGACGCCGCCGGCATGGCGACGTTCGAGTTCCGCAAGGGCCGCTGGGGCGGATTCGCGGACCTCGTCGCGATGGACCTCGGGCAGCACGTCAACGGCACGCGCGCCCTGCTCGCCGGCCGCGCGCCGCTGCCGCCGGGTACGTACGCGAACGCGTCGCTCGACATCGAAGCCTTCGCCCTCACCGTCGCCGGCACCTACCGCGCGCTCGAAGGCGACAACGCTCACATCGACGTGTTCGCCGGCGGGCGCTTGCTCGATGCGACCGTGAAACTCGACTGGGACTTCAACGCCGATGTGATCGGCACCCTGCGCAGCGGCTCGACGCAAGTCGGGCATTCGACGTGGGACGGCATCGTCGGCGCGAAGGGCCGCGTGTACTTCGGAGAGCGCAAGCAGTGGTTCGTCCCTTGGTACGTCGACGCCGGCACCGGCGCGACCGACCTCACCTGGAACGCGAGCGCGGGCGTCGGTTACGCCGCGCATTGGGGCGAAGTCTTCGTGACCTATCGCCGCCTCGACTACGACTTCGGCGACGACCGCCACATCGCAGACCTCGACTTTTCCGGCCCGACGCTCGGCGTCGCTTTCGATTGGTAACCACAGGAGTCACACGACCATGCAACGCATCGATGTCCACCACCACTTCGTGCCGCCCGAATTCGTCGCCTGGCTCGCCAAGCAGGGCGCGCACTGGACCGGCGGCCCGCCCATTCCCGACTGGAGCATCCAGCTCGCCAAGGAAACGATGGCGCGCAACGGCATCGCGCAGGCCGTCGGTTCGGTCGTGCCGGGCGTGTTCTGGGGCGACAACGCCGCGGCCGCGCACTGGGCGCGCCACGCCAACGAATTCATGGCGCGCGTCGTGCAGGACGACCCCGCCACGTTCGGCGCGTTCGCCGCGATGCCGCTGCCCGATACGGGCGCTGCGCTGCGCGAACTCGAATACGCCATGGACGTGCTGAAACTCGACGGCGTGCAGATGTTCAGCAGCTTCGGCAACCAGTACCCGGGCAACCCGGAGTTCGAGGAGTTTTTCCAGGAACTCGACCGCCGCAACGCCATCGTGCACATCCACCCGAGCACCGTCGTGCCGGGCGCGATCGTGCCGCAGCTGACGATCCCGTGGGGCATCGTGGAATTCGTGCTCGACACTTCGCGCGCCGTCGCCAACCTGATCTACAGCGGAACGATGGAGCGCTACCCGAACATCAAGTACATCGTCTCGCATGCGGGCGGCACGATCCCGTACCTGCCGATGCGCATGGAGCTGAGCCGGCGCATGGGCTACGGCGAGCACGCACCGAAGGACGTCGGTCACTACATCGACCAGTTGTACTTCGACACCGCCCTGTCCACCGCGCCCTCGACCCTGGCCGCGCTGACGAACATCGCGCGCCCGGGCCACATCCTCTACGGCAGCGACTGGCCGATGGTGCCGGAGATGGTGGTGCAGTACGAGAACACGTCGCTCGACGGCAGCCCGGTGCTCGATGCGGGCGCGCAGCGTGCCATCGAACGCGGCAACGCCGAAGCGCTGTTCCCTCGCTTCGCGAAGCAGAAAGCCGCCGCGGCGTGATGCTTCCGAGCCCCTCTCCCGCAGGGAGAGGGGTTGGGAGACGGCGCTACTTCAGATCGAACGCATCCGCATCCAGCATTGCCGGGAACCGCTCCCGATGCGCCAATAGCTCCTTCGCCGGCAAACTCGTCGTGACCACGACCTCTTCGCCGGCGCACTCGCTCAACGGCTGCCCGAACACGTCGATCACCGCGCTTGCGCCGTCGTACGACAACCCGTTGCCGTCCGTGCCGACGCGGTTCAACCCCGCGACGAAGCACAGGTTCTCGATCGCACGCGCGCGCAGCAGCGTGCGCCACGCATACGTCCGCGCCGACGGCCAGTTGGCGACGTACACCAGCAAGTCGTAATCCAGCGCGCCGGGCCGTTCGACGTCGAAGCGATTGCGCGAGAACACCGGGAACCGCAGGTCGTAGCAAACCAGCGGGCAAATGCGCCAGCCCTTCCATTCGACCGTCAGCCGGACGCGGCCCGAGGCATAGCGTTCGTGTTCCTTCGCATAGCGGAACAGATGACGCTTGTCGTACGTCGACAGCGCGCCGTCCGGCGTCACGAAGCACAGGCGGTTGTAGACGCCCTCGCCATCGCGGATCTGCACGCTGCCGCAGATCGCCGCGCCGAGCGTCGACGCCTGCGTGCGAAGCCATTCCGTCGTCGGCCCGTCCATCGTTTCGGCCTGGTCGATCGCGTCGTTGCTGAAGCCGCTGGTGAAAGTCTCCGGCAGCAGCACCAGGTCGGTCGTGCCATGCAGCGGCGCGATGAGGTGGCCGTAGTACTCCCGGTTGGCGTCCGGATCGTGCCAACGGGTCTCACCCTGGACGAGGGAAACGCGGAGATCGTTCATGGCCGCCACGATAGGCACCCCGTCCTTCAGAGCTTGCGAAGACGCGCAAGGGCCGCGTCCAGCGTCGCGTCGTTCTTCGCGAAGCACAGGCGCGCCAGGCGCTGGCCGGCCGGCGGGGTTTCGTAGAACGGCGACAGCGGGATCGCGGCGACGCCGTGCTCGGTCGTCAGCCAGCGGCAGAACGCGAGGTCGTCGAGGTCGCTGACGGCCGAGTAATCGACGAGCTGGAAGTAACCGCCCGGCACGTGCAACGGCTTCAACCGCGTTTCGCGCAATTGCGCTGCGAAGCGGTCACGCTTGGCCTGGTAGAACGCGCCGAGTTCTTCGTAATGCGCGGGCTCGCGTTCGATCATCTCCGCGAACGCATGCTGCGCCGGCGCGAACGTGCAGAACGTGTTGTATTGATGGACCTTGCGGAATTCGGCGGACAACGCGGCCGGCGCGATGCAGTAGCCGACCTTCCAGCCCGTGCAGTGATAGGTCTTGCCGAAGCTCGAAACGACGAACGCGCGCTCGCGCAATTCCGGATAGCGCAGCACCGATTCATGGCGCGCGCCGTCGAACACGATGTGTTCGTACACCTCGTCGGACAGCAGGAACACGTTCGGGTTGTCGCGCAGGATCGCCGCCACTTCAGCCATGTCGGCCGCCGACAACATCGCGCCCGACGGATTGTGCGGGCTGTTGATCATCAGCATGCGGGTGCGCGGGGTGATCGCGGCGCGCACCTTCGACCAATCCGGCGCGAAGGTCTGCGGGTCGAGCGCGACATGCACGGCCGTGGCTTCGGCCAGTTCGATCGCCGGTTCGTAGCAGTCGTAGCACGGGTCGAGCACGACGACTTCCTCGCCCGCGTGCACCACGGCGTGGATCGCGTTGAAGATCGCTTCGGTCGCGCCCGAGGTCACCGTCACTTCGGTGTCGGCGTTCGGCCGCCAGCCGTACACGCGCTCGGTCTTGTTCGCGATGGCCTGCCGCAACGCGGGAATGCCGGTCATCGGCGCGTACTGGTTGTGGCCGGCGCGCATCGCGCGGTCCAGCGATTCGACCAGCAGGTCGGGCACGGGGAAGTCGGGGAAGCCCTGGCCGAGGTTCACCGCCTGGTGCTCCATCGCCAGCTGCGACATCACGGTGAAGATGGTGGTGCCGACCTTCGGCAGCTTGGAAACGATGGTGGGCATGGGCGGTCCGTGCGGTTCGGGGGGATTCCGACGGAAGGCGGGCGTCCGGCGGGCTTCCGAGTTTACGTAAGGCAGGTGCATGCGTTAAACCTGAGCGTCCATGTCATTACACACCGACCTGCGCATCGCCACCCTGCTCGACGCCTACTACGCGGCCGAATACCGCTGGGAGCTCGATGGAGAGTGGCGCGCCATCCGCATCGGGCAGCGGTGCCCGGAGCTGGAAGCCTTCTTCCCGTTGAGCCGGCGGTTCGGGCTGCTGTCGGCCTGGGACCCGCAGTCGATCCCGCGCACCGAGGCGGTCAACCGCCGCGCCGACGAATCGCTGCACGCCGCCCTGCTCACCAGCGGTCTGTCCTTCCGTCCGGGGTTTTCGTCGGCACCGAACCGCAGCTGGCGCGAGCCGAGCTGGGTGGTGATGGACATGCCGGACCCGGAATTCGACCGCCTGGCGCTGCGCTACGGACAACTGGGCACGCTGGTGTGGACACGCGGGGAGCCCGTGGGCCTGCGCATGTACGCCACGCAGCCGCTGATGGCGAAGCACCGCGACCACGTCGAATGGGCGCCGCTGCATTCGAAGGCGATCCGGCAGCCGACGAAGGCCAAATGACGGCCATCGGGCACGCGCCGCGCGCGCGACCCGGTAAAATGGCCGCTCCGCAGGATCCGGCCCCCGAATGAGCAACGTCCCGCTGCTCGCAGCACGCGGTCTTCGCTTCGCGCGCAACGAACAACCGGTGTTCGGCCCCCTCGCGTTCTCCGTGGACGCAGGCGAAGCCTTGCTCGTCCAGGGCGACAACGGCGCGGGCAAGACGACGTTGCTGCGCGTGCTCGCCGGGTTGCTGCGCGCCGACGAAGGCGAGATCGACATCGACGGCAGCCCGGCCGCGCCGTTGCTGCGCGCACGGGCCATCGCCTACCTCGGGCACCTGCCGGCCCTGAAGGGCGATCTCACCGCGCTGGAAAACCTCCGTTTCCTCTGCGGGCTGCACGGCCGCCGCCGCGGCCAGGTGCCGGAGACGGCGATGGGCATCGTCGGCCTGTCCGGTTACGAAGACACGCCCGCGCGGCAACTGTCCGCGGGACAGAAGAAGCGCCTCTCGCTCGCACGCTTGTGGCTCTCGCCCGCGCCGCTGTGGTTGCTCGACGAGCCCTACGCGAACCTCGACCTCGACGGCATCAACCTCGTGAACCGCATGGTGCAGGCGCACCTGCGCGCCGGCGGTGCGAGCCTGCTCACCACGCATGGCGCGTACGCCGCGCCGCCGGTGCGCACGCGCATGCTCACGCTGGAGCGCGCCGCTTGATGCGTTCGGCGGCCATCGCGTTGCTTTCTCGTGATGCGCGCCTGTTGTGGCGCCGCCGCGGCGATGCGTTGCAGCCGGCGTTGTTCGCGCTGCTCGTCGTCGTCCTGTTCGCGCTCGCGCTGGGCGCCGAAGCGAAAATCCTCGCGCGGGTCGCCGCGCCCGTGTTGTGGCTCGCGGTGTTGCTCGCCGGGCTGCTCGCGCTCGACACGCTGTTCCGCGGCGACGCCGAGGACGGCTCGCTCGAACAATGGATGCTCGCGCCGGTGCCGCTGTCGTGGCTGGTGCTGGTCCGCACGTTCATGCACTGGGCGTCCACCGCGCTGCCGCTGCTGATCGCCACCCCGATCCTCGGCGAACTGCTCCACCTCCCGCGCGCCGAACTCCCCGTGCTCATGGCCTCCCTCGCCCTGGGCACGCCGCTGTTAAGCCTGATCGGCGCCGTCGTCGCCGCCTTGACCGTCGGCATGCGCCGCTCCGGTATCCTTGTCGCGCTGCTTGCACTGCCGCTGTACGTACCGGTGCTGGTGTTCGGCGCGGGCGCCGTCGCGCTCGCCGGCCAGGGCCTGGATGCCGCCGCGCCGCTGCTCTACCTCGGCGCGGGCCTCGTGCTCGCGCTGGTCCTGGCGCCGCTCGCCGCGGCGGCCGCGATCCGCATTTCACTGAGCTGACATCGCATGCATCCGCTCGTCCGCTGGTTCCACCAACTCGGCTCGCCGCCCTACTTCGACCGCTTCGCCGCGCGCTGGTCGCCGGTGGCATACATCCTCGCGGTGCTCGTCATGGCGTACGGCTTGTGGGCCGCGCTGTTCAACGTGCCGGCCGACTACCAGCAGGGCGACTCGTTCCGCATTCTCTACATCCACGTGCCCGCCGCCTGGATGAGCCTGTTCGTGTTCGGGTTGATGGCGTTCTATGCGGCCATCGCGCAGATCTGGCGCATCAAGCTGTGCGAGATCCTCGCGATGGCATGCGCGCCGTCGGGCGCCGCGTTCACGGTGATCACGCTGGCCACCGGTTCGATCTGGGGCAAGCCGATGTGGGGCACGTGGTGGGATTGGGACCCGCGTCTGACCAGCGAGCTCGTACTGCTGTTCCTGTATCTCGGCGTGATGGGCCTGTACCACGCGATCGACGACCGCCGCCAGGCCGCGCGCGCCGCGGGGCTGCTCGCCATCGTCGGCGTCGCGTTGCTGCCGGTGATCCGCTACTCGGTGTATTGGTGGAATTCGCTGCACCAGGGGCAGACGATCAGCCTGCTCGGCGGGTCGAAGATGGATTCGAGCATGCTGCCGCCGCTGTTCGCGATGATCATCGCCACCAAGTTCTGGTTCGTCGGGTCGCTGCTGGCGCGTGCGCGCGCCGACAACCTGCGCCGCGAATCGGGCAAGGACTGGGTCGTGCGCATGGCCTCCGGAGAGGAGCGCGCGCGATGAGCTACATGAATTACGTCATCGGCGCGTACGCCGTCTTCTTCGTCGTGATGCTGTGGGACTTCATCGCCCCGCGCATCGACATCGCGCGCCAGTTGCGCGCCGCGCGTTTGCGCGCCACGCGCAAGCAACCGCGCCCCAACGTCGACACCTTGAGCAGGACCGAAACCGAATGAACCCCACCCGCCAGCGCCGCCTCTGGTACGTCATCGCGCTGCTGGTCGCCGCCGCGATCGCCGTCGGCCTCGTCGTCACCGCGCTCGGCCGCAACGTCACCTACCTCTACACGCCGGCGGAGATCCTCGACGGCCGTGCGGGCGACGCGGTGTCGTCGGGACAAGCGCGCATCCGCCTCGGCGGCATGGTCGCCGCCAATTCCTTCAAGCGCGCCGAAGGCTCGATGGAAGCGCACTTCAACGTCGACGACGGCGACGCGCAGATGCCCGTCGTCTACACCGGCATCCTGCCCGACCTGTTCCGCGAGAAGCAGGCCGTCGTCGCCACGGGGCGCATGCGCAACGGCACGTTCGTCGCCGAGGAAGTGCTGGCCAAGCACGACGAGGCCTACATGCCGAAGGAAGTCGCCGACAAGATGGGCAAGGCGCACCGCAAGCACGAAGTCGACACCAACCCGGCCGATGCCGCGACGCCCGCCGAAGGCACGCGCTAAGTGCTCGCCGAACTCGGACAACTCGCCCTCGTCCTCGCGCTGCTGGTCGCCGCGCTGCAGGGCATCCTTCCGCTCGCCGGTGCGCAGAAGGCGCGCGCCTCGTGGATGGCAGTTGCGCGGCCTGCCGCGTATCTGCAACTCGCGCTCGTCGCGCTCGCATTCGGCCTGCTGACCGAAGCCTTCGTCACGCAGGATTTCTCGCTGCGCTACGTCGCGCAGAACAGCAACACGCTGCTGCCGATGGTCTATCGCTACACCGCCGTGTGGGGCGCGCACGAAGGCTCGCTGCTGTTGTGGGCGCTGATCCTCGCGGTGTGGACGGCGGCGGTCGCGCGGTTCTCGCAACGCCTGCCGCCTGAAGTCATCGCACGCGTGCTCGGCGTGATGGGCCTGGTGGCCGTCGGGTTCCTCGCGTTCCTGCTGTTCACCAGCAATCCGTTCGAGCGCCTGCTGCCCGCGCAGATCGAAGGCCGCGACCTCAACCCGCTGCTGCAGGACCCGGGGATGATCATCCATCCGCCGATGCTGTATCTCGGGTACGTCGGATTCTCCGTGCCGTTCGCGTTCGCCATCGCCGCGTTGCTCGGCGGCACCGTCGATGCACGCTGGCTGCGCTGGACGCGCCCGTGGACGAATGTCGCGTGGGGCTTCCTCACGCTCGGCATCGCACTCGGCTCGTGGTGGGCGTACTACGAACTCGGCTGGGGCGGCTGGTGGTTCTGGGATCCGGTGGAGAACGCCAGCTTCATGCCGTGGCTCGCCGGCGCGGCACTGCTGCATTCGCAGGCGGTGACGGAAAAGCGCGGGAGCTTCCGCGGCTGGACCCTGCTGCTCGCCATCGCCACGTTCTCGCTCTCGTTACTCGGCACCTTCCTCGTGCGCTCGGGCGTACTGACCAGCGTGCACGCGTTCGCCGCCGATCCGACGCGCGGCTTGTTCATCCTGATGTTCCTCGGCGCGGTGATCGGCGGCTCGCTGCTGCTGTATGCCCTGCGCGCGCCGGGCGAGAACGACGGCGCACCCTTCGCCGCCACCTCGCGCGAAACCTTGCTCCTCGCGAACAACCTGCTGCTCTCCACGGCCTGCGCGATGGTGCTGATCGGCACGTTGTATCCGCTGCTGGCGGACGCACTGGACCTCGGGAAGATTTCCGTCGGCCCGCCCTACTTCGCCTTGCTGTTCACGCTGTTGATGGCGCCGCTGGTGTTGCTGCTGCCGTTCGGGCCGCTGACGAAGTGGCAGCGCGAACAAGCCTCGCGCCCGATGGCGATGCTCATTCCGTGGGCCGGCCTTGCGATCGGCATCGGCATCGCGACGTTCTTCCTCGCCGAGCAAGGCCCGTGGAAAGTGGCCGCAGGCCTCGCGGGCGCGACGTGGGTCGCCGCAGGCACGGTGCGCTTCCTGTGGACGCGCTTCCAATCCTCGGGCCGCAAGCTCACGGCCGAAATGCTCGGCATGACGTTCGCGCACGCGGGCATCGCGGTGTTCCTCGTCGGCGCGTTGCTGGTCGAAGGCATGGCGCAGCAGAAGGAAGCCGCATTGCGCCCGGGCCAGTCGATCCAGATCGGCGCCGATTGCTTCGAGTTCCAGGGCGTCGAACAGTTGCAGGGCCCGAACTACGTCGCCGACCGCGGCACCGTCGAAGTCATCGAACACTGCACCGACGCGCACCTGACGCTGCATCCTGAGAAGCGGCGCTACGCCAGCGGCGGTCAGGTGATGACCGAAGCCGCGATCCGCCCCGGCCTGTTCCAACCCGACTTGTATGTCGCCCTCGGCGAACCACTCGGCGGCGGCGCATGGGCCGTGCGCGTGCACATCAAACCCTTCGTGCGCTGGATCTGGCTCGGCGCGTTGCTGATGGCGATCGGTGGCTTCATCGCCGCCACGGACAAACGCTTCCGCCGCGTGGAGGCGACCGCATGACCACTCCCGCCTCCCGCTTCCTCCCGCTCGTGATCTTCGCCGCGCTCGCACTCCTGCTCGGCGCAGGCGTCTGGTTGAGCCGCAACCCGGATCGCGAAGCATTGCCCTCGCCGCTGATCGACAAGCCCGCACCGCAATTCGCGCTGCCGGTGCTGCACGAACCCGACCGCACGGTCACGCTCAACGACCTCAAGGGCGCGCCGTTCCTGCTAAACGTCTGGGGCAGCTGGTGCCCGTCGTGCCGCGACGAACATCCGGTGCTCACGCGCTTCGCCGAAACCAAGCGCGTGCGCCTGGTCGGCTTCAACTGGAAGGACGATCGCGCCGATGCCCTGCGCTGGCTCGACCAGTTCGGCAATCCGTACTGGCTGGTGATCACCGACATCGAGGGCAAGTCCGCGATCAACTGGGGCATCTACGGCGCGCCGGAAACCTTCCTGGTCGACGCCAACGGCACGATCCGCTGGAAGCATGTCGGCCCGCTGACCGACGCGCTGATCCAGAGCGAGTTAATGCCCGCGCTCGACACCATCGACCCGCAGGGCAAGCAATGAAGCTCCTCCTCGCACTGCTGCTCACGCTGGCTGCCGCGTTCACCGCGCCGCAGGCGCACGCGCAAGTCGGCACCGACGTCGCCCCGCTGCAGTTCCAGGACGCCGCCGAAGAAAAGCGCTTCCACGCACTGGTGTCGGAATTGCGCTGCGTGATGTGCCAGAACCAATCACTCGCCGATTCCAACGCGCAGATCGCCTTCGACCTGCGCAAGGAAGTGCTCGACCTGATGCGCGAAGGCCGCAGCGACGCCGAGATCAAGGAGTTCCTCGTCGCGCGCTACGGCGAGTTCGTGCTGTACCAGCCGCGCATGGAACAGAAGACGTGGCTGCTGTGGCTCGGGCCGGCGCTGTTGTTGCTCGCGGGCGGCTTCGTCATCGCGCGCATCGTGCGCAAGCGCGCCGTGTCGACGCCCGTCGCCGACGAACCCGACCAGGAGTGGTGATGTCGCCCACGTTGCAGTTCGCCATCGCGGGCGCAGTGCTCGTCCTCATCGTCGTCGCGGTGCTCGTGCGGCCGTTGTGGCGCGATTCGCAACGGCTCGTGTTCGGCATCGCGGTCTGCGTGAGCCTCTCGGCCGTCGCGCTGTACCGCATCGTCGGCACGCCGGCGGCGCTGGACGCAAAGGCAAACGTCGCCATGCCCGAAACGCTGGACGACGCGATCAAGGAATTGCAAAGCCAGCTGGCGAAGAACCCCGACAACGCCGAAGGCTGGCGCCTGCTCGGCCAGGTGCTGGGCAACAACCAGCGTTTCGCTGAGTCGCGCGACGCCTTCGCGCACGCGGTGAACCTGACGCCGAAGGACCCCGACCTGCTCGTCGAAGCCGCGCAAGCGCGCGCGCTCGCCGACAAGGACCGCCGCTTCGACATCACCGCTGTGACGATGTTGCGCGACGCGATCCAGGTGCAGCCGCAGCACCAGCGCGCCCGCTGGTTCCTCGGCATCGCGCAGCGCCAGCAGGGCCAGGACGCCGAAGCAGCGAAGACGTGGGAGCCGTTGTTGGCGATGGTCGACGCGTCCACGCAGTCCTCGCTGCGCGCGCAGATCAACGAAGCGCGCGTCGCCGCCGGCATGCAGCCGTTGCCCGAACCGGCGACCCCGGCCACGCCGAACGCCCTGCGCGTCCGCGTCGCGCTGGACGCCGACCTCGCCGCACGCGCCCGCCTGCGCGGAGACGCCACCGTCTTCGTCATCGCACGCGCCGCCGGCGGCCCGCCGATGCCGGTGGCCGTCGAACGCCACACGCTCGCCGACCTCCCACTCGACATCACGCTCGACGACGGCGATAGCCCGATGCCGACGGCCAAGCTCTCCGCGCTGAAGGACGTCGAGGTGATCGCCCGCATCTCCACCAGCGGCAACGCCATCGGCGCCGCCGGCGACCTCGAGTCCGCCCCCGTGCAAGTCAAACTCCCGGCCGACAAGCCGGTCGACCTGACGATCGGCACCGTTCGCGAGTAGCTGTCATCGCTGCGGAAGCAGGGATCCAGAGCAATTGCGTACGTCTCTTCGGAACGACGCCTCGACGTGCGGCGTGAGGGGTTCCGCCGATCGCCCGGCGGAAGACCATCCATGGCCACCGACGTGCGAGCGCGCGGCCATCCATGGCCGCGCTTCGGGAAACCCCTCACGCCGCACGCCGAGGCTCACCGCGATTCGTTTGACGTCCTCCTCGGTGACCTCCCGGCTCCCTCTCCGACGGGTCCATGCAAACCGAAGGGGACGACACATCAAATGCGATGAGGCGCGCCGCGTGACGTGGTGTGGTGCACCAGAGCACGGCCATGGATGGCCGTGCGCTCGCGACTCGGTGGGCAGGATGCCGCTCCCGCGGAGCGACAGGGGCACCACACCACGTCACGCGGCGCGCCGTCCTTCCGAAGTGAAGCTCGCGAAGTAAACTGCGCCGCATGACCGAATTCATCCCCCCCGGCACGCGCTTCCACGACCTCCCCTCGCCCTTCGCGATGAAACGCGGCGGCGAACTGCGCAACGCGCGCATGGCGTACGAAACCTGGGGCACGCTCAACGCCGCGCGCGACAACGCGGTGCTGGTGCTCACCGGGTTGTCGCCGAATGCGCACGCCGCGAAGAACGACGCGAACGGTGAAGCCGGCTGGTGGGAAGACATGATCGGGCCCGGCAAGCCGATCGACACCGACCGTTGGTTCGTCATCTGTACGAACTCGTTGGGCAGCTGCAAAGGCTCCACCGGCCCCGCATCGGTGAACCCGGAGACCGGCGAGCGGTATGGACTCGCATTCCCCGAACTCGCGGTGGAAGACGGTGCGAATGCGGCATTCGAAGTGGTCAAGGGCCTCGGCGTCGAAACGCTCGCGTGCGTCGTCGGCAACTCGATGGGCGGCATGGTCGCGCTCGCGTACCTGATGCTGCATCCGGGCTCCGCGCGTTCGCACATCAACATCTCGGGCAGCGCGCGTGCGTTGCCGTTCTCGATCGCGATCCGCTCGCTGCAGCGCGAAGCCATCCGCCTGGACCCGCACTGGAACCACGGCGAGTACACCGAAGAGTTGTACCCAGACGCCGGCATGCGCATGGCGCGCAAGCTGGGCGTGATCACGTATCGCTCGGCGCTGGAATGGGACGGGCGCTTCGGCCGCGTGCGCCTGGATTCGGACGACCGCGATGAAGAGGATCCCTTCGGCCTGGAGTTCCAGGTGGAGAGCTACCTCGAGGGCCACGCGCGCCGTTTCGTGCGCAGCTTCGACCCCAATTGCTACCTCTACCTCAGCCGTTCGATGGATTGGTTCGATCTCGCCGAGTACGGAGACGGCAACGTCGACACCGGCCTCGGCCGGATCCGGGTGGACCGTGCGTTGGCCATCGGCGTGGAAACGGACATCCTCTTCCCCCTGCAACAGCAGCAACAGGTGGCCGACGGCCTGCGGGCCGCGGGCGCCGACGCCGACTTCCGGCCCCTGCCCTCGCCGCAAGGCCATGACGCGTTCCTGGTGGATATCGCGCGTTTCGGGCCGGCGGTTCGCAATTTCCTGTCGACCCTCTGAGTACAATTCCCGGCGTCCGCCGCCGCCCTTCGAGCCCAACGCCATGAACGCGTCTCCCGCCGCCCACGACGCCTCCTGCTGTCCGGATGTCGACTTCCCGGGCCGCGCCAAGCTGGTGGCCGCGGTCGATGCGGCCGTCGAGCACGACGACGAGCACAAGGTCACCGCCGCATTGCGCGACGCCCTGTGCCGCATGATCCGCGACCGCGACGTGCAACTGCCCGACTGCGTGCACGAGCCGATCACCGACCACTACGCCCGCCGCGAGCTTTATCGCAGCCCCGAGCACGGCTACAGCATCGTCTGCATGACGTGGGGCCCGGGCCAGGGCACGCCGCTGCACGACCACTCCGGCCTGTGGTGCGTGGAAGGCGTGTGGGACGGCTCGCTCGAAATCGTGCAATACGAATTGCTGGCCCGCGAAGGCGACCGCTACCGCTTCCGTGCCGCCGGCGGCATGCATGCCGGCCCCGGCAGCGCCGGCAGCCTGATCCCGCCGCACGAGTACCACACCATCCGCAACGCCAGCCCCGACCAGATCGCCATCTCGCTGCACATCTACAAAGCGCCGATGGAATGCTGCTCGAAGTTCGCCAACGTGAAGGACGAATGGTTCGTCCGCGAAAGCGCAATCCTCGAAACGGACGAAGCGGCCTGACCGGATGGCGACCGACCTCGGCCTGGCCGCCCTCCACCACCTCCTCGTCTTCGGCATCGTCGCGATGCTGGTCGCCGAAGCCAACCTCCTCCGCGGCCCCCTGACCGCCGACACCATTCCCCGCCTGGCCAAACTCGATGGCGGCTACGGCATGTGTGCAGGCCTGCTGCTCGTCGTCGGCCTGTGCCGCGTGTTCCTCGGCGTGAAAGGCCCCGACTTCTACCTCCACAACCCCTACTTCCACGCGAAGATCGGCGCGTTCGTGCTGGTCGGCTTGCTGTCGATCCTCCCGACCCTGCGATTCGTGCGCTGGCGGAAGATGCAGAAGACGCAGCCCGCGTTCGTGCCGGAAGCCGGAGAGCTGGCGAAGATGCGGACGATCCTGCGCGTCGAGTTGGCCCTGGTCGCGCTGATCTTCGTCCTCGCCGCCGCGATGGCCCGCTACGGCGGGTTCTGAAGAACGGCAAGCACGGCTATACTTCCCCTCCGCGCCGGAATGGCGGAATCGGTAGACGCAGCGGACTCAAAATCCGCCGCCCTTAAAAGCGTGTGGGTTCGAGTCCCACTTCCGGCACCACCCCATGTAGGCCCCTATAAATCAGTGCATTACGGCTGATTTTAGGCGCGACCTTAGGGGAGACATTAGAGGACTTCGGCACCGTTGTGGACGGCGCAGCCGGGGGAGCCTATGGCACCCTTCGCGTCACACCCGACGCCGCCGCTGGCGCAACAACAAGCGCGATCTTTGATTGAGCCTCGGGCGTTGTCCGGGGCTTCGTCGTTTCTGGGCCAACTGCGTCTGAGTGTCCGCTTTCGGCCAAAAGCGGACAAGCGCTCAGCGATGGGACTCTTTGCCGACGACTTGATACACCGGCCCGCCCAGGGGTCTTTGCGCCTTAAGTAGCAACACCCTGTCTCCTTCCGAAAGGGGCCCACCGGAAACGACATGGGCAAGGACAAGGGTGCCGTCCGCCAAGCGAACTGCAGCCTCCTCGCGTGTCCCGCCCTGAATCTTCGCGACCGAAATGCTTCCGGTGGACTCGACGACGCCTACCAGCCGCCGCGGCTCCGAGCCAGACCAACGAAAAAGCAGGAACACGCCGACAATCAGAACCGCGGCCAGTATGCCAACGGCGATGCGGGATCTCGGCTCCTCGACGTCTGCAAACCTGTCAGTCATGGGTGTCAGCGCTTGGATGAAATCGGGTGAGAGCGGTCATCGCCGATGTCCGCTTTCGGCCAGAAGCGGACATTTCCGACTTGATTCACAGTCACGACAGCGCGTTACTTCTTAGCGGCGCACATCAGCAAAGCTTGGACGTTCTCCCAAGTACGCACAAACGCTTGAGCCTCATCAGAGGGACTATTGTCGTCCGAGGAATACCAAGACGACGTAAGAACGTCATCTCCCTGTCGAACAATCAGCCGCTTGGATGGGCCATCAAAGGCGATGGCCCGACCTTGGTCGACCGTCATAGGTAACGTACTCAAGAGTTGCCGCGAAGCTTCAACCGCTCGCTCTGAATCGATCTTCGAGAGCTTGCACCGCGTCTCCACCCAGAGATAAGGCTTCTTAGAGACGTCGTAGCGCTCCTCGACGATCTTGCCGTTTGCTTCAAGTCGCAAAGACCAAGTCTCCAACGCTGGCCCCACGATCTGATGATCTAATTCAACCAGAGCTTTCCGGTCACTCGCGCTGACGCCGAGCGAGCATGCGAGTCCTGCCAGGGAAAGCACGAAAACACGGCAAAGGTTCATTTCGGCTTGTCGATATTGGGAGCGAGGCCAATGATGAACGACCGGCCCCGCATGAGCCAATGTCCTCTTTGGGTCGAAAGCGAACTTTGGCCAGGCCGGTCCGATCGCCTGTAGTACGAAGTCACCTCGGGTCCGCCTGCACCCGCGGCGCAAGTCATTCCCGTCCGAGAGGTTGCCATGACTAAAGTTGTCCGCGACGCCCGCTCCGCGCCCGCCGTCCTCTCCATCCCCGAGCCAACGCACTTCCAACTGGTGCAGATCGCCTACTTCATCCGCCTGATGGCGCACCTGACCGAAAGCGGCACGCCCGCCAGCGTGCAGAACGCACGCCTGGCACCTGATGCCATCGGTTGGTGCTTCGCCAATCTGTCGAAGGAGATGGATGCGGTGATGAGTACGATCCAGTTCGCTTCTTCCGCGCCGACAGACAATACCGTGGACCGCGCTGCCAGTCGCCCGAAGCAGCAACGCGCTTGCGCAAATTGAATGCGATGCGGCCGTCGGCAACGGCGACCATCGGGCGCCGTTGCCTTCGCGTCTCGCGCTAAGCGGCATCGTCTTCAGGCGGCGACGAGTCCTTTGCGCGCACCCATCGCTTGGCACCGGCGCTCGCAAGTCCTGCGACGATCGCGAGGCACCAAATGAATGCCGAATCAGACACCAGCAGTTTGAGGGGAAATGAGGCGATCACGATCGCCGTTCCCACGACAAGCGCCTGAAGTAGCTCTTTCATGGTGTGTCACCCATTCGAAGAGCTCCGAGAGGCCCAGCGCCCGCTCGGAACCGGAAATTCAGAGCGCAAATGCAGCGTGGTTGAGGCTGCCGAATGCGTCCCCGACCCAACCGTTCCAGTTGTTTGCAAAGTACGCCCCGCCGATGCATCCAAGCGCCCCACCCCACGCACCGCCCAAGCTGACGCCGATTGCCCCACCAAATGCGCAGCCGATCGTTTCCCCGGAGACTCCCGCGCCTCCATGCACTTGGGACACCTCGATAGCTTTCAGCTCCCTCATCATTTTCTCCTGAGAAGTCGTAATCGAGACCGGCGAACGCACCACTGTCCGGTTATGGCAGCAACAGAGCAAGGAAGCCACAAGCGGCCTTGGACGTGCGTATGGAAGGGTCCAAGCGTTTCGAGCGAAGTGGCGCTCAAGGCTGCATGCATCTTCCGCGTACGCACTGCGATGACGCCTCTATCCGAATGACAACGTGATCGCCCGTGTATCCGCGCGCCTGGTGCTTCAAGGCGGCGACGCTCCCCGCCCCTTCACCTGCTTCTGCTTCCCAAGCTGCATGAGCTTCTGAGGCCCGCCTCGCCCGCAATCGGGCACGGACTTCCCACTCGCCGCGTCGATGCCGTTGAGGCACGCGACGACCATCCAGCTTGCGTTCTTGCCCTTGTGCAACGCCGCAGTGTGGATGCCGCCCTGGACCTTCGGCAACGACATCGTCTTGTTCACTTCCAGCGGCGGCGATGCACCGATCGGTGGCGGCGGGCGCTTGACGCACCAGTCTTCGGATTTGTACCAGCAGCTCATCGTTTGTGCGTGCTCGTTCGCGGCCAAGCACTCTGATTGACCGCCCGGGAGTTGCGGCGGAACGTGGCAATCGTCCTGTGTCGAGCAAGCCTCGTGCGGCCCACCGAAGTCCGTCATCAGACACGCGCCGCCATACCCTTCCGAGGGAATGCCGATGTGGTGCGCACCAACGTCGTACCCGGCGATCAACTTGAACGAGCCGGTGACGATGCCGGCTTGATCCACTACGTCGCCTGGTTCGACGACCAGGGATTTTGGGGGCTCTTGTCCCGAGGCCACGCAACCCAGCAACAGCGTCGCACCCAGCACGAAGCTACTCGCACGGTGGCGTGGACTCAGCAGCCCGATCGACGACGCTATGCGCGCGTGCATGGCAACGCCCTCCTCGCCGACAATTCGACAGAGAGAACGAACGCGGGGCATGTCTGCTTCCGGAAGACCGTTGGTCGGTACGCATGGTTCGAACGACGTGCACGACATTCGCTTTGTCTCCTTCCGGTAGCCGCCGGACAAGCGGCTGTCCGCCTCGGCGCAAGTGCGGCGTTGCAGCGTGTGTCATCCGGCACTCCGCCGGCAGGAGACACCCCATGCGCGTCCTCAAGCGCAACGACGACGACTCGTTCCGCGTCAAAGCCTACGCGGGCACCAACGGTGTGTTGCTGGCGTTCGACATCACGAAGAAGCCCGCGAAGGATTTCCTCGGCTTCGCCATCCAGAAGAAGGAAACCGGTGGCGATTGGCAGTGGATGTTCAACGGACTGACGTTCCCGGGCCGCGCGCATACCCGGCCCGAGTGGAGGGCGACGGAGTCGAACCTGGCGCCGATCCAGAAGTTCCGTTGGGCCGATTACTCCATCGAGCCCGGCACGACGTGCACGTATCGCGTGCACCCGGTGCACGGCAGTCCGGATTTCATCGAACTGCACGATCCGCTGAGCGTGAAGCTCACCACCGACGACGGGCACCCGAAGAATCATCGGGTGATCTTCAACCGCGCGGTCGCAGCGAGCCAGGGCTTCGAGAATCGCTTCAAGGAATGGAACAAGGAACTGACCAAGAAGAAGTCGATCCCGATCGAAGATTGGCCCGAGGAGCCGCGCAACTGGCTGCAGCATGGGTTGCTGGATCGGATCCTGGCGTTCATCGCGCGCGCCAAGGATGAGACGTGGGCGCTCGACGTGGCGATCTACGAGTACGAGCTCAAGGCCATCGTCGATGCGGTGAAGCAGGCGCACCAGCGCGGCGTCAACGTGCGCGTGATCTATCACGCCAAGGCCAACGACGAGCAGACCGAACAGAACGAGAAGAGCCTCAAGGGCTTGCCGAAGGCGTGCAAGCGGGGGCGGATCACGTCGAAGATCTTCCACAACAAGTTCATCGTGCTGAGCAAGCTGTCCGCGTCGTCGGGGGCGCGCAAGCCGAAGGCGGTACTGTGCGGCAGCACCAACTTCACCGAGAACGGCGTCTATCGGCAGGCCAATGTCGTGCACGTGGCCGAGGACACGGAGGCGGCATCGAAGTACCTCGGGTTGTTCGAGCAGGTCTGGAGCAGCCCGGCGGATGTGCCGGCGGCACGGAAGTGGATTTCGGAAAACAACCTGATCGACGAGGACGCCGCGCTCTATTGCGGCTTCTCACCGCGCAAGGGCGGCGCCGACCTGGCGGAGTTCGTGCGCACGATCAACGGCGCGCAGACGGACTTGCTGTTCGCCACCGCGTTCAAGCTGCCGGAGAGCATCCTCGACGCGCTGCTCGGCGGCGACAACGACCCCATCCTGCGCTACGGCTTGCAGAACACCGCCAGCCGCATCACCGGCTACCACGCCGATCGCACGGCGGAATTCACCACGCCCGCCCTGCTCTCCAAGGGCCTCGAAGGCTGGGTGAAGGAAGGCCTGAAGGGGCAGCGCGGCAACTTGCTGGTGCACACCAAGGCCGTCGTCGTGGACTTCACCACCGACCACCCGGTGATCATCAGCGGCAGCCACAACCTCAGCAAACCCGCCAGCGAAAGCAACGACGAGAACTTCCTGATCATCCGCGGCGATACCGACCTGGCGGACCGCTACGGCATCGAGATCCTGCGCTTCTACGAGCACTACCGGTTTCGCTATTACGCGAAGCTGCTGAAGCTGAAAGAGGTGCGGCCGCTGGCCGAGGACAATAGCTGGGCGGATGCGTATTACAAGAAGGGCACGCTCAAGCACGCCAGCAGGTTGCGGTATGCGGGGCGCTAAGTTTCGCCGAAGTGTGCCTGGAACAATTGCAACTCACGCTCGATCAAAGCCTCGAGTTCCACCTCATCACCGCGAAACGTCATTTCGAAATCGGAGGTGAGCCGCGAAGTGACGGAAAGCTTCAACCGAGACGGCAGATTGGGCGCGTTGGCCACCACGCGAAAGATTCTGTTCGACGCCGGCCCGCCGGTGGCGGGCCCAAGGAAGAAGGACCAACCGTCGGGATTGGTCCGTCGTTCGGAAGTCAGCTGCGGGTAGCGGCGGGAAATGAACGCATGGACTGCATCAGGTGTCATTTCCCGATTCCTTCTGCTTGACCTTCCGTTACTTGCGAACCACGGGCACGACGAACACCAACGCCAACGCAACCGCGACCATCATCCCCACCATCCCAATCTGCGCGACCTGCCGCGACGGATTGGCGACCATCAGGAAGCCGAAATACGAAGCCGCGGCGACGGCGGCCACCACGACCGACCATTGCGAGATGCCCCAGTGCTTGCGGCACGACGGGCAGCGGTGTTCGAAGATGGGCCCGAGGAACAGCTTCTTGATCGGGCTGATGGTGCGTTCGTTGCAGTGCGGGCAATTGAGCATGGCGATCCCTTTCTCCCTTATTCCAGAACCGAGCGGCTGGTGCTGACGACCTTGCCGGTGGATTTGTCGATCACGAACGCACCCCAGGCCTTGCCTGGTACGTCGAAGCCGGCGTCGATCAGGTAGCGCTTCCCTGCCTCCGCGTTGAACACGACTTCCACGGGTTTCTCGGCGATCAGCGACGTTGCGGCGTCGACGCGCACGCCGCCGGTCAGGCGGATGGCGTGTTCGCCCGGCGTCAGGACGTATTCCTTGAAGAGGCCGATGCCACGGCGTTTGCCGTCGACGTGCGAGATGACGAAGTGGCTCGCCTCGGGGTGCTCGTGTTCCAGCACCGCGACCTCCGCCGGCGGAAGCGACTTGGTGCCGGCCCCCGTGTAAGCGCCACCGCCGCAACCTGCGAGCAGCGCCAGCACGGATGCGAGCGCCATGAGCCGAAGTTTCATTGATTCATTCCCCGGGCGCCGTCCCCATGCGGGCCCGCCGGGAAGCATAACGCCACGGAAGGACAAGCGGCTGATGAACCCCGTCGCGACGCCGTGACAAGGCACGCACCGCGCCATCCGCATACTGTGCGCTGCCCTGCCCCAGATTCGCCCCATGACCCCCGACACCAACCTGCGCTTCCTCGACGCCCCCGGCGAGGTCGCAGCCCTCATGCGCTCCCACGATTGGTCCGGTTCGCCGCTGGGGGCGCCGGAGTCTTGGCCGCAGTCGCTCCGCAGCGTGGTGAGCCTGATGCTGCGGTCGAAGTTCCCGATGTTCGTCGCCTGGGGGCCGTCGATGGGCTTCCTCTACAACGATCCGTACGTCGAGGTCCTCGGGGCGAAGCATCCGTTCGCGCTGGGGTTGCCGTTCGAGGAGATCTGGTCGGAGATCTGGGAGGACGTCGGCCCGTTGGCGCGTCGTGCGTTGGCCGGTGAGGCGACTTACATGGAGAACCTGCCGCTGCTCATGCGGCGCAAGGGCTACGACGAGCCGACCTGGTTCACTTTCTCCTATTCGCCGGTCACCGATGAACAGGGCGACATCGCCGGCATGTATTGCGCGTGCACGGAGACTACGGCGGGCGTGATCGCCGAGCGCACGCGCATTGCGCAGATGCAGCGGCTGATTTCGTTGTTCGAACAGGCGCCGGGCTTCGTGGCGGTCACGCTGGGGCGCGAGCATATCTACGAGATCGCGAATCCCGCCTACCTGGAGTTCGTCGGGCGGCAGCACATCGTCGGGCTGTCGGTGCGCGCCGCGCTGCCGGAGCTCGACCAGAAGTTCATCGACATTCTCACGCAGGTGTACGACACGGGCGTGCCGTACATCGGCAATCGCATCCCCGTCGGCCTGGTGCGCGGGAACGATGGCGAAATGACCGACCGTATTGTCGACTTCGTGTTCCAGCCGATCGTCGACGATCACGGCCGCGTCGATGGCATCTTCATCCAGGGCACCGACATCACCAACCAGGCCACGGCCGAACGCCTGGTGGAAACCGAGCGCCTGCGCCTGGAAGCGGTCATCGACTCCCTCCCCTCCGGCGTCGCGCTCGCCAACAACGAGGGCGACATCATTCGCGTGAACGCCGCCAATCGCGAGATCTGGGGCATGCATCCGACGTCTGGCGATGTCGCCGCATATGGCGAGCGCCAGGGCTGGTGGGCGGAGGATTCGACGCGTCGCGGCCAACAAGTGGCACCCGACGATTGGGCGCTGTCGCGCGCCTTGCGTGGGGAAGTCGTGCGCGGCGACATCGTCGAGATCCAACCGTTCGACGATCACCCCCGGCGCACGTTGCTGCTGCAGGCCACGCCGGTGCGTCTGGCCGATGGCGAACTCGCAGGCGCCGTTGTTGCGCAGACCGACATCAGCGACCGAGTGCGCGCCGAAGCCGATCTGCGTGCGAGCGAGGCGCGCTTCCGTTCCATCACCGACGCGATGCCGCAGATGGTGTGGTCGGCGTTGCCCGACGGGTTCAACGATTACTACAACCGCCAGTGGTACGAGTTCACCGGGCTGATCCCGGGCGAAGGCGAAGGCCAGCGTTGGGCGGAAGTCGTGCATCCGGACGACCGCGTGCGTGCATGGGCGCGCTGGGGCCGCAGCCTGGACTCCGGCGAGGATTACGAAATCCAGATGCGCCTGCACCACCACTCCGGCGACTTCCGCTGGGTGCTGGTGCGCGCCGTGCCCGTGCGCGGCGACGATGGCGGCATCTTGCGCTGGCTCGGCACGGCGACGGACATCCACGAACACCGGATCGCGCAGGATGCATTGGAGCGCAGCGAACGCGCGTTGCGCGACGCGGACCAGCGCAAGGACGAATTCCTCGCGATGCTCGCGCACGAATTGCGCAATCCGCTCGCGCCGATCAGCACTGCGTCGCAGTTGCTCAAGCTCTCGTCCGATCCGGTGCGCATCCGCGCGGCCGGCGATGTGATCGGGCGGCAGGTGCGGCACATGACGGAGTTGGTCGACGATTTGCTCGACGTCTCGCGCGTCACGCGCGGCCTCGTGCATCTCGATCTGGAAACCGTCGACTTCAAGGCGATCGTCATCAGCGCGATCGAACAGGTCCGACCGCTCATCGATGCGCGCGGCCACGCTCTCCGCACGCGATTGCCCGCGCGCGCCCTCTGGGTGCACGGCGACCGTACGCGCCTCACACAGATCCTCGCGAACTTGTTGAACAACGCCGCGAAGTACACGCCCGAGGGCGGCGAGATCCACCTCGACGCGGAAAGCGACGACGGCCACGTGCGCGTGCGCATCCGCGATAACGGGCAAGGCATCGAACCGGCGCTGCTGCCGCGCATCTTCGACCTGTTCACGCAGGCCGACCGCTCGCCGGATCGCACGCAGGGCGGGCTCGGCATCGGATTGGCGTTGGTGCGCAGCCTGGTCGCGCTGCACGGCGGCACGATCACTGCCGACAGCCATGGCCGCGACCAGGGCGCGGTTTTCACCATCTGCCTGCCGCGCGTGGAGGCCCCGCCTGTCGCCGAGGACACGCACGCGCATCGCATCGACGGGGCCGGCGCCACGCTCGATGTCGTGGTCGTCGACGACAACGTCGATGCCGCGCAAACGTTGCAGGTACTGCTGGAAGCACTCGGCCATCGCGCGCGCGTGTTCCATCGCGCCGGGGATGCGTTGAACGCCATCATCGAATCACCGCCGCAGGTCGCGTTCCTCGATATCGGGCTGCCCGACATCACCGGCCACGAACTCGCACGCGAGATCCGCCAGCGCCTCGGCGCGCGCGCGGGCGTGCTCGCGGCGTTGTCGGGTTACGGGCAACCGCAGGACCACGCGGCCTCGCGGGAAGCAGGGCTCGACTTCCATCTCGTCAAGCCGTGGCGATGTTGATGGAAGTGTTGGCGCGGGCGGGTTCGCCGGGCGGTTGATCAACCGCCGCGCGGCAACACCGTCAGCACGCGCTTCACGAACTGCGCGTACTCGGACAGGTAGTTGCGCAGGAATTCCGCGGTGTCGTCGTTGCTGACGACGCCTTCGTCGTCGATCAGGCCGGGCTTGAACTGGATGTACGCCTCCACGGTGTTCATCAGCGGCGAGTTGCAGAAGCACAGCACGCCGCGCAGTTGCTGCTGCGCCACCGCGGTGCCGATGGCGCCGGGCGAGGTGCCGATCAGGCCCGATGGCTTGCGCGCGAAGGAGTTCTGCCCCCACGGGCGGCTCGCCCAGTCGATCGCGTTCTTCAATGCGCCCGGGATCGACCGGTTGTATTCGGGCGTGACGAACAGGATGGCGTCGACGTCGGCGATGGATTGCTTGAACTTGCGCGCGACCTCGGGGTAGTCCGCGTCGTAGTCGTAGCTGTAGAGCGGCAGGTCGCCGATGGGGATCTCGCGCATCTCGAGTTCGGGCGGCGCGAGTTTCACGAGCGCCTTCGCCAGCTTGCGGTTGATCGAGGCCTTCGCGAGGCTACCGATGAGGTAGCCGACGGTGTACGTGGTGGTCATCTGCGCCTCCGGATTCTGCGAAGGCGCAGTGATGCACGATGCGCGGTTACCGGAACGTCATGGCGCCTGTGCTCAGAGCCCCGCCACGGCGCGGTCGATGGTGGCGATGTCGATCTTGCGCATGTCCATCATCACTGCGAACGCACGCTGCGCTTTCTCGCCGCCTTCGTGCATCAGGTCGGTCAGGCGGCGCGGCGTGATCTGCCACGACAGGCCGAACCGGTCCTTGCACCAGCCGCACGCACTCTCCTGGCCGCCGTTGTCCACGATCGCGTTCCAGTAGCGGTCGGTCTCCGCCTGGTCGTCGGTGGCGACCTGGAAACTCACCGCTTCGTCGAACTTGAACTGCGGCCCGCCGTTCAACAGCAGGAACGGCATCTTGAAGATCGTCAGTTCGACGATCAGCACGTCGCCCTGCTTGCCGTCCGGATAGTCGCCCGGCGCCCGGCCGATGCTGATGATCTTCGAGTCGGGGAACGTGTCGGCGTAGAACCGCGCGGCTTCTTCGCCGTTCTTGTCGAACCACAGGCACGGCTGGATCTTGGGGGCAGTCATGCGACCTCCTGCGTGGGCGGAACGTCGGACCGTACTCCGCGCGGCGGCGCCGGGGGTCAAAAATGCGTTAGGCCGGGCACGCGATTGGCCCCTTCGGCGCCGGATTCGGAAGGGACTTGTACGATGCGCTCCCCACGCGCAGCATGCGTCGATCCGATCCGAGGAGCACGTCCATGCAGTATTCCGGTAGCTGCCAATGCGGCCAGGTGGCCTTCGATGTCGAGGGCGAGATCGACAGCGGCCTGGCGTGCAATTGCTCGATGTGCGGCAAGCGCGGATCGCTGTTGTGGTTCGTGCCGCGCGAGAAGCTGGTGTTGAAGACACCGGAAGCGGACATGGCCACCTACACGTTCAACAAGCACCACATCCAGCATCGGTTCTGCGACAAGTGCGGGATCCATGTGTTCGGCGAGGCGAACGATCCGAAGGGGAATCCGGTGGCCGCGGTGAATCTGCGCGTGCTGGACGGCGTCGATCTTTCGACGATTCCGGTGCACAACTACGATGGGCGTGCGCTCTAGCGCGTGCGGATCCGCTCGATCAGCGATTGCAGTTCCGCATCGGGTGCGTCCTCGTGGCCGAGGAACCACTTCCACAGTCGGTCGTCTTCGCTGTCCAGCAGGCGCAGGAACGTTGCGCGGTCCGCCGTTCCCGATTGCCGCCACGACGTATCGAGCCAGCGTTCCAGCAATTGATCCAGCTCGCGCATGCCGCGGCGGCAGCGCCATTTGAGCTTGCGGATTTCGACGTCGTCGTTCACCAGGCGATCCCGGCCGCGAGGTAACCCCACCAGGCGAACAGCACGGCCGCGCCCGCGGCGTAGAGCGCGAAGCGATGCATCACGCGGTTGTACGTGCAATGCACGGCGCTGTGCGCGATGCGCAGCACGACGAAGGCCCAGGCGAGGATGAGCGAGACGTGGTCCGCGCGGCCGATCGTCACCGCCACGAACACGGCCGCGTAGAACAACACCGGGAGTTCGAACAGGTTGCGGAAGTTGTCCGCCGCGCGCGTGTCGCTGAGCAGGCGCGCCATCTCTGCCGACGTGGCGACGGCCTGCGCGTCGATGCGCCCGCGCCGGATCTCGGACAGGCGCAGCCAGTACATGCGGAGGAACACGACGACCGTCAGGCCGACGAGGGCGAACGCGGGCTTGAGGATCTCCGCGTCCACCATGGCGATCAGCCGCGACGCGCCAGCATCAGCTTCTTGATCTCGCCGATGGCCTTGGCGGGATTCAGGCCCTTCGGGCAGGTCCGCGCGCAGTTCATGATCGTGTGGCAGCGGTAGAGCTTGAACGGGTCTTCGAGGTCGTCCAGGCGCGCGCCGGTGTCTTCATCACGCGAGTCGATGATCCAGCGGTAGGCCTGCAACAGGATCGCCGGGCCGAGGTAACGGTCGCCGTTCCACCAGTAGCTCGGGCAGCTCGTCGAGCAGCACGCGCACAGGATGCATTCGTAGAGGCCGTCGAGCAGCGCGCGGTCTTCCTTCGACTGCAGGCGTTCGCGGTCCGGCGCCGGCGTCTGCGTGCGCAGCCACGGTTTGATCGACGCGTACTGCGCGTAGAAGTGCGTGAGGTCCGGCACCAGGTCCTTCACCACCGCCATGTGCGGCAGCGGGTAGATCGGCACTTCGGCCTTCGTGCAGTCGGAGATCGCGCGGGTGCACGCCAGCGTGTTGGTGCCGTCGATGTTCATCGCGCACGACCCGCAGATGCCTTCGCGGCACGAACGGCGGAACGTCAGCGTCGGGTCGATCTCGTTCTTGATCTTGATCAGCGCGTCGAGAACCATCGGGCCGCAGGTGGCGAGGTCGACGTCGTACGTGTCGACGCTCGGGTTCTTGCCGTCGTCCGGGTTCCAGCGATAGACCTTGAAGGTGCGCACGTTCTTCGCGCCGCTGGGCGCGGGAAAGTGGCGGCCCTTGCCGATCTTGGAATTCTTCGGGAGCGTGAATTCAGCCATGGTGTCTCGTTCCCTCGATCAGTAGACGCGCGGCTTCGGCGGCACGACTTCGACGTCGTCGCTGAGCGTGTACATGTGCACCGGGCGGTAGTCGATGCGCGTGGCGCCCGCATCGTCCACCCAGCACACGGTGTGCTTGTGCCAGTTGGCGTCGTCGCGTTCCGGGAAGTCCTCGCGCGCGTGGGCGCCGCGGGATTCGGTGCGGTTCTCGGCCGAGACGATGGTGGTCAGCGCCTGGCCGAGCAGGTTCTGCAGTTCCAGCGTTTCGACCAGGTCGGAGTTCCACACCAGCGAACGGTCGCTGACGCGCACGTCGGCGAACGAGGCGTGGATGTCGCGCACCTTCGCCACGCCTTCGGCCAGCGTTTGGCCGGTGCGGAACACCGCGGCGTCGGCCTGCATGGCGCGCTGCATGTTGTTGCGGATTTCCGCCGTCGGCAGCGAGCCGTTGGCGTGGCGCAGCTTGTCGAAGTTGGCGAGCGATGCATCGCACGCGCCGGCCTTCAGGTCCTTGTGCGGCGAGCCGGACTTGATGGTTTCGGCGCAGCGGTTCGCCACCGCGCGGCCGAAGACGACCAGGTCGAGCAGCGAGTTGGAGCCCAGGCGGTTCGCGCCGTGCACCGACACGCAGGCGGCTTCGCCGATGGCGTACAGGCCCTGCACCACCGCGTCGGGGTTGCCGTCGCGCAGCTGCACGACTTCGCCGTGGTAGTTGGTCGGGATGCCGCCCATGTTGTAGTGGACGGTGGGAATGACCGGGATCGGTTCCTTCTCGACGTCCACGCCCGCGAAGATCTTCGCGCTCTCGGCGATGCCGGGGAGTTTTTCGTGGATGTCCTTCGGGTCGAGGTGCGTGAGGTCGAGGTGGATGTGGTCCTTGTGCTCGCCCACGCCGCGGCCTTCGCGGATTTCGATGGTCATCGAACGCGAGACGACGTCGCGCGAAGCGAGGTCCTTCGCATTCGGCGCGTAACGCTCCATGAAGCGCTCGCCGTTGCTGTTGCGCAGGATGCCGCCTTCGCCGCGCACGCCCTCGGTGATCAGGCAGCCCGCGCCGTAGATGCCGGTCGGGTGGAACTGCACGAACTCCATGTCCTGCATGCCCAGGCCCGCGCGCAGCGCCATGCCGCCGCCGTCGCCCGTGCAGGTGTGCGCCGAAGTTGCCGAGAAGTACGCGCGGCCGTAGCCGCCGGTGGCGAGCACGGTGCCGTGCGCGCGGAACAGGTGCAGCGTGCCTTCGGCCATGTCGAGCGCGAGTACGCCGCGGCAGGCGCCCTCCTCGTCCATGATCAGGTCGAGGGCGAAGTACTCGATGAAGAACTGCGCCTTGTGCGCCAGCGACTGCTGGTACAGCGTGTGCAGGATCGCGTGGCCGGTGCGGTCGGCCGCGGCGCACGTGCGCTGCGCGATGCCCTTGCCGTAGTGCGTGGTCATGCCGCCGAACGGACGCTGGTAGATGCGCCCGTCTTCGGTGCGCGAGAACGGCACGCCCTGGTGTTCGAGTTCGATGATCGCGGGGATGGCCTCGCGGCACATGTATTCGATCGCGTCCTGGTCACCCAGCCAGTCCGACCCCTTGATGGTGTCGTAGAAGTGGAAGCGCCAGTCGTCTTCGCCCATGTTGCCGAGCGCGGCGGAGATACCGCCCTGCGCCGCGACGGTGTGCGAACGCGTCGGGAAGACCTTCGTCAGGCACGCCGTCTTCAGGCCCTTCTGCGCAAGGCCGAAGGTGGCGCGCAGGCCGGCGCCGCCGGCGCCGACGACGATCATGTCGTACTTGTGTTCCTGGATCTTGTAAGCGGTCATGGGCTCAGGCCATCAGCGCGATGCGGACGATCGCGAACAGCGACGCGATCGCGCCGAGGGTGCACAGGAAAAGATTCAGCAGTTGGAGCGTGACTTCCCAACCGCGCGTGTGGACGTAGTCTTCGATGATCACCTGGATGCCGAGCTTGGCGTGCCAGAACATCGCGACGAGGAACGCGCCCATCAGGATCGCGTTCCAGGGACGGTGCAGCACATCGATGGCGTTTTGGTACGTGCCGCCCACCATCGACAGCACCACCCACAACAACCACGGCACCAGCAGCGCCAACGCGACCGCGGTGACGCGCTGCACCCAGAAGTGGCTGGTGCCGGTCTTGCCGGAACCCAGGCCGCGGGCGCGCGCGAGCGGCGTACGAAGATCGGTCATGGCTCAGGCCCTCCCCATCGCGAAGAACCAGAGCGCGGCGGTGAACACGACGGTCAGCACGATCACGGTCCAACCGGTCTTGTAGACCGACGGAATGTCGTAGCCGCGGCCGATGTCCCACAACAGGTGCCGCAGGCCGTTGAGCAAGTGGTACATCAGGCACAGCGAGAAGGCGAAGGCGAAGAACAGCCCCACCGGCGAGCCCACGCACGCCATCGCATGCGCGCCCTGCTCCGGGCCCAATGCCAGCATCACCAGGAACCAGGTCAACGCGAAGGCGCCGACGGTCAACCCCACCCCGGTGGCGCGGTGGATGATCGACAGCGTCATCGTGATCTGCCAGCGATACACCTGCAGGTGCGGTGACAGGGGGCGTTGCGTCGCCATCGGCTCGTCCTTCCTTACGTGATCGTCAGCGGCGCGGCATCAGAAATCGATGCAGCGGCCGTTCTTTTCCCAGTCGCCGTAGCGGACCGGATCCGGACCCTTGCGACCGCCGATCTCGACGGGACGCGTGGGTGCGGGTGTGTCGTCGGCCGGGACAACCTGCGTGCCTTCGTGCGGCGTCGCTGCACCATCGGGCAGCGTTCCGGCGTCGGTGGCGGGTTCGGATTGACCTATGATTCGCGGCGTCACAACCCCCGAAGTTTAAGTCCGCACCGGATGTCCCACAACCTCGCACCCCCGACCGCCCAGGCTTTCGCCCTCCCCGGCCACCGCGTGATCGCCCTCGAAGGGCGCGACGCCATCGCATTCGCGCAATCGCAATGCATGAACGACGTGGAGGCCGTGCCCGCCGGGCGCTGGCACTGGAGCGGGTGGCTGACCCCGAAAGGCCGTGTCATTGCGTTGTTCGCGCTGGCGCGCGTGGCGCCGGACATGGTTTGGCTCATCGTGCCCGACGCCGACGCGTCCACGCTGGCGACGCAACTGCAGCGCTTCGTCCTGCGCCGTCAGTTGCAGGTGACCGTGCGCGACGACCTTCACGCCAGCGGCGTGTTCGACGCGCCGCCCAGGGCCCAGGGCGCGAGCTTCGCGGGCACGCCGGCGGACGGGATCGAATTCGACTTCGGCGGATTCGGGCTCAAGCGCACGTTGCGCATCTCGTCCTCGGACGATGCGCCCCGCGACGAAGCCTCGGAAATGCGCTGGCGCGCGGCCGACCTGCGGCTGGGGTTCCCGCGATTGCCGCCCTCGCAGGTCGAACAGTGGACGCCGCAGATGCTCTCGCTCGATCGCCTGCATGCCTTCAGCGTCAAGAAAGGCTGTTATCCCGGCCAGGAGATCGTCGCGCGCACGCACTTCCTCGGGCAGGTCAAGCGCGGGCTGACGTTGTTCGAATGCGCGCAGGAACCTGAAGTCGGCGCCAACGTCGAGGTCGGCGTGGCCTCGCTGGGGCAGATCGTCAGCACCGCGCGGAACGCGGAGGGCTGGGTGGCGCTCGCCGTGTTGCCGGTCGAGCGCCCGGATGCGCCGATCGTGTCGAACGGCATCCCGCTGCGCGAGCGTGCGTTGCTCGCGGGCTTGTCGCGCTGATTATTGCGCGGCGAGCCGGCCGGCCGCCGCGACGATGTCCTCGTCCGACGGGATCACCAGGAACGCGGCGCCCGCGAGCGGCGTGAACGTATCGGCGCCGACCACGCGCTGGAACGGACGCGCACCGTAACCGCCCTCGACGATCGCGGTGACGATGCCCTCGCCCACGCCAGCGCTGCGGCGGCCTTCGTCGACGATGATCATGCGCTTGGCGTTCTTCGCCTGCGCGCGGATGAAGGCCTCGTTGAGCGGCACCAGCCAGCGCAGGTCGACGACGCGCGTCTTCCAACCGTGCTGGGCCTCGATCTTCTTCGCCGCGCGCAGCGACATCGGCACGCCGTTGCCGAAGGTGAAGATCACCAGGTCGTCGCCATCGCCATAGACGCGGCCTTCGCCGAGTTCCATCGCCTCGGTGGGCGCCGGGTAGTCCGTCAGCCAACCGCCGTCGCCGGCTTCGTGCAGGTCCTTCGCCATGTACAGCGCGATGGGTTCGAGGAACGCGCACACGCGGCCGTCGACCTGCGCGAGCGCGGCCATCGTACGCAGCATCGTCGCGGCGTCGTCGCCGCGCGACGGGCAACCGACGACGAGCCCCGGGATGTCGCGCAACGCGGTGATCGAGTTGTCGTTGTGGAAGTGGCCGCCGAACCCGCGCTGGTAACCGAGCGAGGCAATGCGCATCACCATCGGATTGCGGTACTGGCCGTTGCTGAAGAACTGCAGGCTCGCCGCTTCGCCGCGGATCTGGTCGCACGCGTTGTGGAAGTACGCCAGGTACTGGATTTCCGGGAACGGCAACATCCCCATGTTCGCGTAACCCTGCGCCAGGCCCAGGATGATCGTTTCATCGAGCAGCGTGTTGAACACGCGCTTGCCGGAGAACGCCTTCTGCAGGCCCTTGGTCACCGTGTACACGCCGCCCTTCTGCGCGACGTCCTCGCCGAACAGCAGCGCCTGCGGATACTTCGCGAACAGGTCGTGCAGCGCGTTGTTGATCTGGATCGCGAGGTGGCGCGGCGGTTGCTTCTCCGGCAACTTCGCGTCGCCGCCGAAGGCTTGCTCGCGGCGCGCGGCGTCCGGTGCGCGGGCGGCTTCGGCGCGCACGGCGTCGGGCGTGTACGGCGCGAGCGGCTTCATGACGTCGTCGAGTTCCGTCAGGCGCGGGCGACTGTCGGCATCCTCGGCGGCGGCGAAGCACTTCTTGCGGGTGGCTTCGTACAGCGCGATCACTTCGTCCTTCGACATCAGGCCCGATTCGAGCGCGATCGCGGCCGAGCGCAGCAGCGGATCGGTGGCTTCCACCGCGCACAGTTCCTCGATCGAACGCCATTCGATCTCGAAGTCCGTACCCGCGTGGCCCATGATGCGCGTGGTGCGCAGGTGCAGGAAGGTCGGGCGGCGCGTGCGTCGGCAGTGTTCGACCGCGGCCTGCACCTGGCCGTAGCCTTCGGCGAGGTCGAGGCCGTCGGCGTAGAAATAATCCAGGTCCGCGCGGTCCTTGAAGTTGCGCGCGACCCACCCGGTCGGCGTCTTCACCGAAATGCCGATGCCGTTGTCTTCGCACACGTACAGCACGGGCGCGGGGAGCTTCTGGTACGCGGTCCACGCGGCGGCGTTGAACGCCGTCTGCGCGGTCGCATGGTTGCTCGATGCATCGCCGAAGGAGCAGACCACGATGCTGTCGTTGGGAATCGGCAGATCGTGGCCGATGCGCGGGCCCTGCTCGATCGCCAACGCGGTGCCCAACGCCTTCGGCAGGTGCGAGGCGATGGTCGAGGTCTGCGGCAGAACCCATAACGGCTTGCTGCCCCACACCTTGTGGCGGCCGCCGCTGGCCGGATCGTCCTTGCTGGCCGCGAAGGACAGCGCCGAATCCATGATCGGGTCCATGCCCGGCAGCTTGCGGAAGCGCTCGGCCATGAAACCGCCCGAGCGGTAATGCAGGAAGGCAGGATCGGTATGGCGCGTCAGGCGCGCGACCATCGCGTTGCCTTCGTGGCCGCTCGAACCGATGGTGTAGAAGACCTTGTTCTGCACGCGCAGCACGCGCGCCATCAGGTCCAGGTGCCGCGAAATCAGCTGCGATTCGAACAGCTCGCGGAAGCCCTTCGCATCGAGCGCGCTGCCATCGAGGATCGCTTCGTGCGGCGCGGGCGCGACATCACGCTGCCCGTTCCAATCGCGCACGAACTCCTGGAAATTGACGTCGCAGATCTCGGCGCGGTTGAGGCCCTTCATGCGGGCGGGAATCGGCTTGGCGGCGTTCATTGCGGGAAAGCTCCGGGGGATGCGGTCAGGCGCTGCGCGCGATCAGCGCGGCGGCCTCGGGATCGGGGTCGGGCAAGGCGACGAAGCCCGGCGTCGCGCGCACGCGCGCCCGCCAAGCGTTGATCGCGGGATACGCGTCGAGCGACACGCCGCCGTGACCGGCGACATCCGTGTACGCGAACAACGCGATGTCGGCGATGCCGTAATGCGCGCCGGTGAACCATGCGTGTTCGGCGAGGTGGCGTTCCATCACTTTCAACGCGTCGTGTGCGCGTTCGCGCAGGCGCGGCAGTTCGGCACGGCGTGGCGAATCGGCCGGCGTCCATCCGCAGATGAAGCGCGCGACGGCGACATACGGTTCGTGGCTGTATTGCTCGAAGAACATCCAGCGCAGTGCCTGCGCGCGGTCCCATGCATCGGCCGGCAGGTACGGCGTGCCGTCGGCGAGCCAGCACAGCATCGCGTTGGATTCGGTCAGCACCGCGCCGTCTTCGCGCACGAGCACGGGCACGCGGCCGTTGGAATTGAGCGCGAGGAACTCGGGCGTGCGCGTGGCGCCGATGTCGCTGCGCGTTTCCACCCAGCGGTACGGGCGGCCGAGTTGCTCGAGCAGCAAGCGCACCTTGTGGCAGTTGCCCGAGGGCGAGAAGCCGTGGACGGTGAGCGTTTCCATCAGCGTTTGCGCGCGCGCCATTCGTCGCGCGTCTGGCCCCAGATATCGATGACGACATCCTCGAACGGCGCCGGCAACTTGCCGCGCCCCTTGTTGTGCGAGCCCAGGCGCTGCGCGAGTTGCTGCGAGCCGAGGTTGTCCAGGTCGATCGAGTGGATCACTTCGGTCCAGCCGAGTTCCTCGAAGGCCCAGTCGATGGCCGCTTCCGCGGCTTCGAACGCGTAGCCCTTGCCCCACGCGGCGCGGCGCAACGCCCAGCCCACTTCGGTGCCGGGCCAGCCTTCGGGATACCAGGGGCCGATGTTGCCGACCCACTGGTTCGTGGATTTCTCGATCACCGCGAACATGCCGAAGCCCTGCACCAGCCACGCGCCGGGCATCTGCAGGAACTTGCGCCAGGCGGCGGCGCGCGGCGAGGTGCCGCCGATGTAGCGGCATGCTTCTTCGTCGCGCTGCAACTCCGCGAAATACTCGAAGTCTTCCGCGCGTTGCACGCGCAGCAGCAGGCGATCGGTCTCGATGCGGGTGTCCAGGCGCGACACGGGCGTCAGAACGCGTTGATGCCCGTGAGTTCGCGGCCGATCACCAGCTGGTGCACGGTCTCCGTGCCTTCGTAGGTGATGACCGACTCGAGGTTGAGCGCGTGGCGGATGGCCGCGTGTTCGGTGGTGATGCCCGCGCCGCCGAGCAGGTCGCGGCATTCGCGCGCGATGTCGATGGCCATGCGGCAGTTGTTCCACTTGGCGAGCGACACCTGCGCCGGCTGCATCTTGCCCGCGTCCTTCAGGCGGCCGAGTTGCACCACGAGCATCTGCGCGAGCGTGATGCGGCGGGCCATCTCGGCCATCTTGATCTGCGCGCTCTGCGTGGCCGCAACGGGGCGGTCGAACAGGATGCGTTCCTTGGTGTAGTGCAGCACTTCGTCGAGGCAGGCAATGGCCGCGCCGATCGGGCCCCACGTGATGCCGTAGCGCGCCTGCGTCAGGCAGCCGAGCGGGCCCTTGAGGCCCTTGACGTTCGGCAGGCGGCTGGAATCGGGCACGCGCACGTTGTCGAAGAACAGCGCGCTGGTGACCGAGGCGCGCAGCGACATCTTGTGCTTGATCTCCTGCGCCGCGAAACCGGCCATGCCCTTTTCGACGATGAAGCCCTGGATGCCTTCGTCGGTCTGCGCCCACACGATGGCGATGTCGGCGAGGTTGCCGTTGGTGATCCACATCTTCGAGCCGTTGAGGACCCAGTCGTCGCCATCGCGGCGCGCGTTGGTCTTCATGTTGGCCGGGTCGGAACCGCCGTGCGGTTCGGTCAGGCCGAAGCAGCCGATGACCTTGCCCGCGGCCATGTCGGGCAGCCAGCGCGCGCGCTGTTCTTCCGAGCCGTAGGCGTAGATCGGGTACATGCACAGCGAGGACTGCACGCTGACGAAGCTGCGGATGCCGCTGTCGCCGCGTTCGAGTTCCTGGCAGATCAGGCCGTAGCTGACGGCGTTGAGGCCGGCGCAGCCGTACTTTTCGGGCAGCGAGGAACCGAGCAGGCCGAGTTCGGCGATCTCGCCGACCAGCTCGCGCGGGAAGCGGCCCTGGTCGAAGGCATCGCCGATGATCGGGATGACGCGCTCGTCGGTGAAGCGCGCGACGGTGTCCTGGACGGCGCGCTCCTCTTCGCTCAGGAGGGAACGGACGTCGTACAGATCGTAGGGATGCAGGGCCATTGGGGGGGCTTGGACGGCGACGGAAGCCCGGCATTGTAGGTAAAAAAAACGGGGCCGGATCGCTCCGGCCCCGCGTGGTAACGGTTTCCCGCTGATTCTTTTAGCCGTTGTCGTCGCTGCCGGTCGCCGAAGCGACCTGCGTGACGACCTGGCCGTCGATCACCGGCAGGCGCTGGCCCGGCTTGTCGTCCATGCGCACGGTGCGTTCCTGGCCGTCGTAGCGGTAGGTCACGTCATAGCCGACCGTCTTGGACTCGCTGCCCAGCGGGATCCGGCTGCCCGGCTTCTCGCCCGTGCGCATCGTGCCCGTGGTGCCGTCCGGATTGCGGTAGGTGACGTTCCAGGCGACGGTCCTCGACGACTGCGACGTCGAGGTCTCCGTGTGGCACTGGCGCTCGGTCTTGTCCACGACCTTGCCGCCCACGTGGCGCTTGTCGATCTCGCGGCCGGCGAAGCCACCGGCCACCGCGCCGGCGACGGTCGCGGCCTTCTTGCCGTTGCCGCTGCCGACCTGGTTGCCCAGCAGGCCGCCGATCACCGCACCGGCGACCGTGCCGCCGACGTTGCCGTCGCGTTCCGGCGCGCGTTCCTGCACGACGACGTCCTGGCACACCTCGCGGGGCGTGGACGTGGTGCTGGTTTCCTTGATCGGCTCGGTGCCGATGACCTGCGCGTACAGCTTTTCCGACGTCTTGATCGGCTTGACGTTGACCACGTCGGCGTATTCGACCTTGCCGCTGGCCGGGACGCCGGTGTCGTCGAGCGCCTGGTCCGCGCCGGCGGCGGCCGGATCGGCGGCGAGCGACGGCGACGGCTGCACGTCGGCGACGACGGGCGCCTTGTCGCGATTGTTCATGAAGGCGGCAGTGGCGACGCCGCCAACGAGCAGCGCGGCGATGGCGATGGCGATCGTGTTGTTCTTCAACATGGCTTGGGCCTCCTTCGGCCTTTGGTGCTTGCTGCCAGTGCACAAGCCCCGGCGTTGGTGTGGATTCCAACACTCCCTTCCTGAACGGGCACCGTAGAAATTGACGTTCTTTTAACCGAATCGTGAAGCACGGCACGAACGCTGCATCGTGCATGCTAGCGTTCAGATAAACGGTCGCGTCGGAGCGCATTGGCCATGCCCAATCCCATCACCAACCGGGTGCTCGGGTTCGTTTCGAAGTTGAGTTTCCCGCGCCTTTTCATGGTCACGGCGGCGTTGTTCGCGCTCGACACGCTGATTCCCGACATCATTCCCTTCGCCGACGAGATCCTGCTCGGCCTGGGCACGCTGTTGCTCGCGAACATCCGCAAGCGCAAGGATCCGAACATCGTCGACGCCCCGCCGCGCTGATGCACGCGCTGGTCGACACGCACTGCCATCTCGACGTCAGCGAGTTCGACGCCGACCGCGACGACGTGGTCGCGCGTGCGCGCGCCGCCGGCGTCACGCGGCAGATCGTGCCGGCGATCGAAGCGAAGACGTGGCCCGGTTTGCGGGATGCGTGCGCACGCGACGCGGGGTTGTTCGCCGCCTACGGGTTGCATCCGTTGCTGATCGCCGAACATCGCGAACACCACTTGCGCGACCTGCGCGATTGGATCGAACGCGAACGGCCCGTCGCCATCGGCGAATGCGGGCTGGACTACTGGATCGAGGACCTCGACCGCGACGTGCAGGCGACGTACTTCGACGGCCAGCTCGAACTCGCGCGCGAATACGACCTGCCGCTCGTCGTGCATGCACGGCGCGCGGTGGACGATGTCATGAAGGCCATCAAGCGCGTCGGCAAGTTGCGCGGCGTGGTCCACAGCTTCGCCGGGAGCGAGGAACAGGCGCGGCAGCTCGCGGACCTGGGCTTCCTGATCGGCATCGGCGGGCCGGTGACGTACGACCGCGCGAACCGCGTGCGCCGCGTGGCGGCGTCCGTGCCGCTCGACACCTTGCTGCTGGAAACCGACGCGCCCGACCAACCCGATTGCGCGCACCGCGGGCAGCGGAACGAACCGGCGCGCATGGTGCGCGTGCTGGAGACGATCGCCGAACTGCGCGGCGTCGACGCGTCGGTGGTCGCCGACGCTACGACGCGGAATGCGGAGCGGTTGTTCGCCCTTTGAGCAAGACCTCCATCGCCTTGCCCACCGCCGCGAACGCGAACGCGCCGGTGACGTGCGTCGCCGCCCCCAGGCCCGCGCCGCAGTCCAGCTTCAACGCCGCATCCGCATCCAGTTGCGGGCGCAGGCCGCACACGCTGCCGTCGGCCTGCGGGTAGCGCACGTTCTCCAGCGAATACACGGCCGAGACGCCGAAGTAGCGCTCCTTGCTGCGCGGGAAGTTGAACTCGCCACGCAGCTTCTTGCGGATCAGCGACAACATCGCGTCGTGCTCGGTGCGCGACAGATCGCGCACGCGCACTTGCGTCGGATCGGTGCGGCCGCCCGCGGACCCCACCGTCACCATCGGCACCTTGCGGCGCCGACACCAGGCGATGGATGTGACTTTCGTGCGGAAGCTGTCGCACGCATCGAGCACGAGGTCGAAGCCGCGGTCGAGCATCGTGTCGAGGTTGGTCGGCGTCAGGAAATGCTGTACGGGGTCGACGTCGATCTGCGGGTGGATCGCGCGCACGCGCTCGGCCATCACCTCGGCCTTGTTGCGGCCGTAGTTGCCGGCCAGCGCGGGCAACTGGCGATTCGTGTTCGACACGCACAGGTCGTCCGCGTCGACGAGCGTGAGATGTCCGACGCCCGAGCGCGCCAGCGCTTCGGCGGCCCACGCGCCCACGCCGCCCAGCCCGATGACGGCCACGCGGCGCGTGTCGAGGCGCTCGACGGCGCCGCGCCCATAGAGCCGGTCGATGCCGGCGAATCGATCCCGCAAGTCCTGTCGCATACCGCGCATTCTAGCGAAGGACACAGCCAAGCCCGGCCCTCTGCTACCCTCCCGCCACCATCCACGCAGGAGCACGGACATGGCAGGCACCGGGGCGCGTTACTTCTTCCTTTTCCTCGTCGGCCTCGTGATGGGCGCCGTGCTCGCCGTCATGGCCGTGCGCACGTGGCAAGCGCGCCAGGATCCGTTCCCCGATGCATTGATGCACGTGCAGCAGTGGCACGCGGTGCAGTTGAAGAACAACCTCGAAGCCAACCGTTGCAACGCGACCGACACGCTGCCGCATTTCTCCGCGCTGCGCTCGACGGCCGACGACCTCGAGTCCGCATTCCCCGACCTGCGCGACGACGCGCGCTTCACCAAGGCCGCGGGCGGGCTGCGTGCGGCGCTGGATGCCGCGCGCGCCAATCCGCCGCTCAACTGCCCTGCCCTCGGCAAGACGATGGAAAGCATCGGCGGCGCGTGCAAGGCGTGCCACCAGGATTTCCGCGGCTAAGTCCGCAAGCCTGAAAATTGCGCAACTGAACACGCGCTGATGCGCGCGGGCGCAAACCCGCGCGCTTGATGCCTCGTTCACCGCGCGACTCCCAGCATCGGCACCGGACATTACCGACAGGAGAGTCGCATGAAGATGCAGATGCTTGCCGCAGCCGCCGTCGCCACGTTGGCGCTCGCGGGCTGTGCATCGACGTCGCCGTCTTACAACGGCAGCACGTCCAACAACGGTTACAACACGCCGCCGCAATCGTGTTACGACTGCGGTCGCGTCACGCGCATCGACGCGGTCGGCGGTCAGCAGACCAGCGGCGCGACGGGCGCGGTGCTCGGTGGCGTGGTCGGTGCGGTCGCGGGCCATGAGCTCGCGAAGGATTCGAGCAAGGGCCGCCAGAACACCGCGACGATCGCAGGCGCTGCCGCGGGTGCGGTCGCCGGCAACGCGATCCAGAAAAACATGAACAAGGCGTCGAGCTACAACGTCTTCGTGCAGATGGACAACGGCCAGACGGTGACGGTCAACCAGACCGACCTGGGCTCCATCCGTGAAGGCTCGTACGTGCGCGTCTACAACGGCCGCGCCTGGGCGAACTGAGCCGCAGCGCCAGCAGGACAACCCCCGACTCGTCCCGGGGGTTTCGAGGCCGCCTCCGGGCGGCCTCTTCTTTTGCGCCGCCGTCACGGGGCCTTCGCGCATATGCCCCGGGCAGCGACTGCTGCGGCGCAAGATGCGGGCGGGATCGCCCGGGCCTATGGTCGGGTCGTCCGACGCAGAGCGGACATCGGCGTTTCCATCCATTTCCGGGGGTTCCACTGCATGAAACTGTCCGTCAGCCAGACCGTCGTCGCGTCCGCAGTCCTCGCAGGTTCCATCGCCGCCGCCACGACGGCCGCGCCGCCATCGGCCCGCAACAACCCGCTGCAGGTCAGCATGGTCGCCGCCACCGGCAAGGCCAGCGATTTCCTCGGTGCGGTGGAAGTCCGCCTCACCAACACCAGCCGCGACACCGTGCGCATCCCGCGCTACCAGTTGCCGTCGGACTTCCTCGAAGCCCGCCTGTTCCAGGTGAGCCGCGACGGCAAGCCCGTGCAGTACGAAGGCCCGCTGGTGAAGCGCGGCCTGCCGACGGCGGCCGACTTCGTGATCCTGCGCCCCGGCCAGACCTACATCGCGAAGGTGGACCTGTCCGCCGCGTATGACCTTGCGCAGTCCGGCGATTACACCGTGACCTTCGCCGCGCCGCTGCAACATGCGTCGCTGTCGACCGGCGCGATGCTGCGCCAGGCCAACGGCGCGCCGATGATCGCGCGCTCGGCTCCGCTGCGGTTGTGGGTGGATGGCCGCGACCAGCTCGCCAAGGGCGGCGGCAAGGCCAAGCCGCCGGCAGGCGGCGGCACTGTCGTCAACGGCGTGAGCTACGTGGGCTGCACCACCTCGCAGATCAACACCGCCGGCAGCGCGGTGGTGAGCGCACGCAACTACACCGAGAACGCGAAGGGCTACCTCAACGCCGGCACCACCGGCCCGCGTTACACGACGTGGTTCGGCACGTACACCTCATCGCGCTACAACACCGTCAAGTCGCACTTCACTTCGATCGACGCGGCGATGGACCAGAACGCCGGGCAGGTCAAGATCAACTGCGGCTGCAACCAGAACTACTACGCCTACGTGTATCCGACCCGCCCGTACGAGATCTTCGTCTGCCGTGCGTTCTGGACCGCGCCGCTGACCGGCACCGATTCGAAGGCCGGCACGCTCGTGCACGAGATGAGCCACTTCAACGTCACCGCCGGCACCGACGACCACGTGTACGGGCAGGCGGGCGCGAAGAGCCTGGCGATCTCCGACCCGGCGGCCGCGGTGGACAACGCCGACAGCCACGAATATTTCGCCGAGAACACGCCGTCGCAGAACTGATCGGACGCACCAACGAAAAACCCGGCCGAAAGGCCGGGTTTTTTGCATCATCGGACGATGCCGATCACATCGCTTGAACCTGGTCTGCCTGCAAACCCTTCTGCCCCTGCACGACGATGAAGGTCACCTGCTGGCCTTCCTTGAGGCTCTTGAAGCCCTGCGACTGGATCGCGCGGAAGTGCACGAACACGTCGTCGCCATTTTCCCGGCTGATGAAGCCGAAGCCCTTCGCATCGTTGAACCATTTCACGGTCCCGGTCTCGCGGTTCGACATCGGTGTAGCTCCCTCGGCGGTTGGTGGCTCGCCGGGGTCCGGCGAAACGCAGCGGCCGCACCGTACGCCCGGGTTCGGCAAAATGCAACGGCCGTAACGGCCCCCTCGAACCCCCAGAATCGACCGTCCGGCGGAAGCCATCCCAGAGGATCCCGATGACCACGCAAGCCCTGCTCTATGCCCTCGCCGTCCTGCTCGTCATCGTCGGCCTGGTCGGCGTCGTCCTGCCGGCCCTGCCCGGCTTGCCGCTGGTCTTCGCGGGCATGTTCATCGCGGCCTGGGCCGGGGGCTTCCAGGAAATCGGTTGGGTCACGCTGGTCGTGCTCGGACTGATGACCGCGGTGTCGTTCGTCGTCGACTTCTGGGCCACCGCGCACGGCGCCAAGCGCGTGGGCGCCAGCAAGCATGCGATCTGGGGCGCGGTGCTCGGCACCTTCGCCGGACTTTTCATCATGCCCCCGCTGGGGTTGTTCGTCGGGCCGTTCGTTGGCGCGCTGATCGGCGAGCTGATCCACGGGCGCGAAATCCGCAAGGCGGCCAAGGTGGGGTTCGGCACGTGGCTCGGCATCGTGCTGGCCATCGTCCTCAAGCTCGGCCTGGCCTTCGCGATGATCGGCGTGTTCGCCTTCGCCTGGTTCTTCTGAGTGACGCATTCACGCTTCGGCTGCGGCCGCTTCTTTAACGTCGCGCTTCCCTAGAACACGGGGCGCGCGATGCGCTGGAGCAAGACCCGCATGCTGACGGTCATCATCATCACCGTGCTCGCGACGGCGCTGGCCGTCATCCTCGGCTTGAACTTCGTCAAGCCGGAGAAACAGATCGAGAAGAAGGTCGAGCACCGCTATGCGGTGAGCGACCCACAGTTCCGCCGCGAAATGGGCGTGCTGCTCGGTCCTGCGATCCTGCCGCACAACACGGTCAAGGACCTGCAGAACGGGTCGGAAATCTTCCCGGCCATGCTCGAGGCAATCCACGGCGCGAAGAAAACCATCAGCTTCGAGACCTACATCTACTGGGAAGGCGAAATCGGGCGGAAGTTCGCCGCCGCGCTGAGCGAGCGCGCGCAGGCCGGCGTCCAGGTGCACGTCACCATCGACTGGGCCGGCAGCTATTCGATGGAGGAAAAACTGCTCGATCAGATGAAAGAGGCCGGCGTGCACGTCGTGCGCTACCGCCCGCTGCATTGGTACAACCTCTCGCGGATGAACAACCGCACGCACCGCAAGCTGCTGATCATCGACGGGCGCATCGGCTTCACCGGCGGCGTGGGCATCGGCGATCCGTGGGAAGGCCACGCGCAGGACAAGGACCATTGGCGCGACATGCATTTCCGCGTCGAAGGGCCGGTGGTGGCGCAATTCCAGGCGGCGTTCAACGACAACTGGATCAAGACCACCGGCGAGATCCTCAACGGCGCGGAGAACTTCCCGGCGATGGAAAGCGCCGACGGGATGGATGCGCACATGTTCATCAGCTCGCCCAACGGCGGCAGCGAGAGCATGCACCTGATGTACCTGATGACCATCGCCGCGGCGCAGCGCACCATCGACCTGGAAGCGGCGTATTTCATCCCCGACGAACTGATCACCCAGGCCTTGCTCGCCGCCCGCAAGCGCGGCGTGCGCATCCGCGTGATCGTGCCTGGCGAGAACACCGATTCGGATGCCGCGCGGCATGCCTCGCGCATGGACTGGGGCCCGATGCTCAAGGCCGGCATCGAGATCAGCGAATACGAGCCGACCATGTTCCACAACAAGATGCTGATCGTGGATACGGAGATCACCTCGGTGGGGTCGACCAACTTCGACCTGCGCAGCTTCCGCCTCAACGACGAGGCGAGCCTCAATGTCTACGACACCGGTTTCGCGCAACGCATGACGCAGATCTTCGAGGAAGACCTCAAGCACACCAAGCGATACAGCTACGAGATGTGGGAGAACCGCCCGCTCAAGGAGAAGTTCATCGAGCGGGTGATCCTGCCGATCCGCTCGCAGTTGTAGACTGGGCCCACGCCCTGAACCGACGGTCCTGGATGACTCGATCGATCGCCGCGCGCATCGCGCCCCTGTTGTTCCTCGCGTGCCTGGCCTCCCATGCGGCCACGCCCGCCGTCACCGCCACCCTGCCCGTTGCCGCGAGCACGGCGCCGGCCACCGTCGATGCGGTGGACCACGCGCTGAGCAAGCGCGTCGAGGCGCGCCTGGAGACGCAGCCGGCCCTGAAGGAAGTGGAGGCCGCCGTCGTCAATCGCGGCGCCCTGCTGCAGGGCGAGGTGTTGACGAAAGACGACATCAAGATGGCCGGCGCCATCGCGGCGCAGACGCAGGGCATCGAGCGCGTCGAGAACCGCGTCGAGCTGAGCACCAAGCTCTCCGACCGCTTTCAGGTGGCGATGCAGGCGGTGACCGAAAAACTCGTGCGCCTGGTGGCCGCGACGCCGCTGCTGGTCGTCGCGATCGCGATCATCCTGTTGTCGGCGTGGATCGGCAGGCGCCTGGCGCGCCGCATGAAGTGGATGTCGCGCGTCCACAGCAACAACCCGTACATGGAAGCCCTGCTCCGCCGCCTGGTGCAGGGGTTGATCACGCTCGCCGGCATCCTGATCGCGCTCGACCTGCTCGGCGCATCGTCGCTGGTCGGCGCCGTGCTGGGTTCGGCGGGTGTCATCGGCCTGGTGCTCGGCTTCGCGTTCAAGGACATCGCGGAGAACTACATCGCCGGCATCCTGCTCAGCCTGCGGCGGCCGTTCGCGCCGGGCGACCACGTGGTCGTGGATCGCGTGCACGAAGGCAAGGTCGTCGCGCTCACCTCGCGCACCACGCTGCTGATGACGCTCGACGGCAACCAGGTCGCGTTGCCCAATGCGCTGGTGTTCCGCAGCGTCGTGCTGAACTACACCGAGAATCCCAAGCGGCGTTTCGATTTCATCGTGCCGCTCGACCCGGGCGCCTCGGTCGGCGATGCGCTCAAACTGGGCCTGGAACGCTTGCGCGGCATCGGCGGAGTGCTCGAGGAGCCGGCGCCCAACGCCCTGATCGTGGAATACCTGCACGATCAATTGAAGGCGCAGTTCCTCGGCTGGGTGGACCAACGGCAGAACAGCGTGCCGCGCGTGCGCAGCGAAGCGATGCGGGCGGTCAAGTCGGCGCTCGACAAGGGCGGCGTGCGCCGCGCGGGGATGCCGGCTTCGGCGGTCCAACCCGCGATGCCGACGATGGAGCACGCGATGCACGTCGATACGTCGAAGGACAAGGACATCGACGCGCAACTCGCAGAGGCGCAGCGCAAGACCGAGGACGTCAACCTGCTCGACGACAAGAGCCCCGCGACGCCCGAATAAGCGTCGCGGGCAGGCTCACTCGCCGTACATCAGCCAGTGGCGCGCGACGAATTCGTCGTTCGTCACGTACACCTCCACGCCGCGTTCGCTGGCGAGGATCGAGCCGTGTTCGCTGCCCTGCAGGTCGTCCTGCAGTTCGACGAAGGCCGTGCGGATCGCCGCGAAGCCGGCGTCGGCCATCGCGGCGATGACGGTGTCGATCTGGTCGATCGGCACGGTGCCGTCGAGATCTTCAACGACGAGCAACCGCGTGGCGCCGTGCTTGCGGCAGTGGTCGCCCAGCAGGTGCCACATGGCGACCGAGACTTCGAGCGAATCGCGGCCTTCGTGCACGAAGGCACGCACATACCCATGGTGTTGCTCGAATCGAACCTTGAACGGCTGGCCTGCGGCGTCGTGTTCGACGAGGATCGGTGCGATCACGCGACGACCACCGGGATCTTCCCGATGCGCGCCTGCCATTCCTTCGGGCCCGTCGCATGGACAGACGTGCCACGCGAATCCACCGCCACCGTCACCGGCATGTCCTGCACCGTGAACTCATAGATCGCTTCCATGCCGAGGTCTTCGAAGGCGACCACGCGCGAGGCCTTGATGGCCTTCGACACGAGATACGCCGCGCCGCCGACCGCCATCAGGTATGCGGACTGGTGCTTGCGGATCGCCTCGATCGCCACCGGACCGCGTTCGGCCTTGCCGACCATGCCGAGCAAACCGGTCTGCGCAAGTACCTGTTCGGTGAACTTGTCCATGCGCGTGGCGGTGGTCGGGCCGGCGGGGCCGACGACTTCGTCGCGCACCGGGTCGACCGGGCCGACGTAATAGATGAAACGGCCACGCAGGTCGACGGGCAGCGTTTCGCCCTTGTTGAGCATGTCGACCATGCGCTTGTGCGCGGCGTCGCGGCCGGTGAGCAGCTTGCCGTTGAGCAGCAACACTTCACCGGGCTGCCAGGACGCGAGGTCGTCCTTCGTCAGCGTATCCAGATCCACGCGGCGGCCTTTGCTCTCGTCGTACGTGAGCTGCGGCCAATCGGCGAGCGACGGCGGATCGAGCATCACCGGCCCGCTGCCGTCGAGCACGAAGTGCGCGTGGCGCGTGGCGGCGCAGTTGGGGATCATCGCGACGGGCAGGTTGGCCGCATGCGTCGGGTAATCCTTGACCTTGATGTCGAGCACGGTGGTGAGACCACCGAGGCCCTGCGCGCCGATGCCGAGCGCGTTGACCTTCTCGTAGAGTTCCAGGCGCAATTCCTCGGCGCGATTGGACGCGCCGCGCGCCTGCAGGTCGACGATGTCGATCGGCTCCATCAGCGCTTCCTTCGCCAGCAGCATCGCCTTCTCCGCGGTGCCGCCGATCCCGATGCCGAGCATGCCCGGCGGGCACCAGCCGGCGCCCATCGTCGGCACGGTCTTGAGCACCCAGTCGACGATGGAATCGGACGGGTTGAGCATCGCGAACTTCGACTTGGCTTCCGAACCGCCGCCCTTCGCCGCGACGATCACCTCCACCGTGTTGCCCGGCACGACGCGGACGTTGACGACGCCCGGCGTGTTGTCCTTGGTGTTGGTGCGCTTGCCCGCGGGATCGGCGAGCACGCTGGCGCGCAACTTGTTGTCGGGATGGTTGTACGCGCGGCGCACGCCTTCGTGGACCATGTCTTCGACGCCCATCGTGGCGTCGTCCCAGCGCACGTCCATGCCGATGGTGAGGAACACCGTGACGATGCCGGTGTCCTGGCAGATCGGGCGATGGCCTTCGGCGCACATGCGCGAATTGATCAGGATCTGCGCGATGGCGTCCTTCGCCGCCTCGCTTTCTTCGCGCTCGTAGGCCGCGGCGAGATTCCGGATGTAGTCGACCGGGTGGTAGTACGAGATGTACTGCAGGGCGTCGGCGACCGACTGGATGAGGTCGTCCTGGCGGATCGAGACAGGGCCGGAAGGACGGGGCGAGACGGGAGCGTGGGTCACGGGACAACCGGGGGCGTGCGAAAGGCGGGATTCTAGCCCGCCGGCGACCGTCCGTCGGCTCTAAACCCTGCGGGCGGACCGTGCATCGGAGTGGGTATGCTGACTTCCGCCGTGACCGAATGGACACCCCACACCACAGCAGCGCCCCTGTCTTCCGCGCCCGCGGAGGACGTGGATGGCGCGTTGGTGCGCTCGGCGGGCCGCGGCGACACGACCGCCTTCGAAGCGCTCTATCGCCGCCATAGTTCGCGGGTGCACGGCACCATTCTCCGCCTGGTCGGCGGCCACGCGGGCCGCGCGGAGGACCTCACGCAGGAAGCGTTCGTGCGGTGCTGGCAGGCGTTGCCCGGGTACCGGTTCGAAAGCGCGTTCACGACGTGGCTCCATCGCCTGGCCGTGAACACCGCCCTGATGGAGCTGCGCGCCCGCAAGAGCCGGCCGCAGGCCAGCGAGGACGAGGACGCGTTCGACCAGCTCGGCACGCCCGACTCCGCAGGCCACGGCACCGCGCTGACGATGGACCTGGAACGCGCGGTGGCCACCCTGCCCCCGCGGGCCCGCGCGGTGCTGGTCTTGCACGACGTGGAAGGTTGGAAGCACGAAGAGATCGCCGCCGAACTCGGCATGGCGGTCGGCAGTTCGAAAGCCCAGTTGCATCGCGCGCGCGGATTGCTGCGCACGCGCCTCGGAGGTTCCCATGACGCATGACATCGACAAAGAAGACGGCCACCTCCCCGACGCGGTGCGATGGGAACTGCGCGCCCTGCGCAAGGACGTCGCCCCGCAGGCCGACCTCTGGCCGTCGATCGCCGCCCGCATCGCGGCGACGCCCCAGGTCGCGCCGGCACCGCAGCGGAAGGCCTGGCAACCGATCGCCTCGCTGGCCGCGGCCGCATCGCTCGCGCTGGCCATCGGCATCGCCTGGCAAGTGCGCCCGGTCTCGCCGTCCGACGTGCCCGCGGCGAGCAGCACGCAGCCGCGCATCATCGCCCGCGAAGCCGAAGCGATGACGCTCGAATACCAGGCCGCGCTGAAGGAGATCGACGCCTACGCACCGCAGCCGGCGAAGGCCGCGCCCGAACTGAAGGTGCTCGACCGCAGCGCCGCGCAGATCCGCACCGCGCTGACGCGCGACCCGGACGCGCGCTTCCTGCTCGACCGCCTGCAACGCACCTACACGCGGCGCCTGGAGCTCACCCAGCGCCTGGCCCGCACTTCGCTCGCCAGCTGACCGGCGCGCGTTCGCACCTCATTACCCGGAGACACCCCGATGACACGCACCCTGACCGTCCTCACCCTCATCGCCTGCGTGGCCGCACCGGCGGCGTGGGCCGCCACGCCGATCAACGAGACCCGCCCGCTGGACGCGCGCGGCCATATCGAGATCGAGAATCTCAAGGGCCGCATCCAGGTGCGCACGTGGGATCGGAAGGAAGTGAAGATCACCGGCAGCCTCGGCAAGGGCGTGGAGAAGCTCGTGATCGAAGGCGACGAAAGCGACCTCGTCGTCAAGGTCGAGTATCCCCGCGGCCGCAACGGCTGGCGCAACAACGACAACACCGAGCCGACGGACCTGATCCTCAACGTGCCCGTGCTGGCCGAACTGGAGATCGATTCGGTCTCCGCCACGGTCGATGTCGTCGGCACCGCCGGCGAGTCGCTGCAGATCGACAGCGTCAGCGGCGATGTCACCGTCGCCGGCGCGCCGCGAGAGGCCGACATCGAGAGCGTCAGCGGCGATCTCAACCTGACGCTCAACACGCGCGATGTCAGCGCCTCGTCGGTCAGCGGCGACCTGCGCCTGCGCGGCAAGCTCGACGGCGAGATGTCGGTCGAGACCGTCTCGGGCAACATCGACGCCGACAGCAACGGCAAGGCGCTGCGCCGCATTTCGGCCTCGACGGTCTCCGGCGACGTCCGCGTCCGCGCCGGTTTGCAGAACGGCGGCGAGCTCAAGGCCGAATCGGTCAGCGGCGACCTGCACATGACGCTGCCGAAGAACACCTCGGCCCAGGTCTCCGGCGAAACCTTCAGCGGGGACCTCACCGCGCCGGGCGCGAAGATCGAACGCCCGAAGTACGGCCCGGGCGCCAGCTTCGAACACCGCTACGGTTCGGGCAGCGGCCTGATCCGCATCGAAACTTTCTCCGGCGACGGGGAACTTGTCTTCGAGTAAGCGGTCACAGCCAGTACGCAGCCGGGCTCCCCCTTCCCGGCTTCGTCCCTGAGGGGCGCGGACCCAACCGCGCCCCTTCTTTTTTCCGCCGTCACCCGGCCCTCGCGACACTGGGGAAATGGCTCAGCCTGCCCCGCCCTCGGCCAACCCCACGCTGCGCGAACGCGTGGGCGCGTTGCGCAACCTGCCGCCCTTCCTCCGCGAAATCTGGGCGACCTCGCGCGCGCTGACGATCACCAGCCTCGGTATCCGCCTGGTCCGCGCGCTGTTGCCGATCGCCACGCTCTACATCGGCAAGCTGATCATCGACGAAGCGGTGCGCCTCGTCGGGCAGGGGCTCGCGTTCGATTCGCTGCACGCGGCATGGCAAAGCGGCGCGTTGAACCACCTGCTCGCATTGCTGTTGCTCGAATTCGGCCTGGCGATCCTCTCCGACCTGCTCGGCCGTCTGGTGAGTTACGCCGACGGCGTGTTGTCGGAAATGTTCACCAACGCCACCAGCGTGCGGCTGATGGAACACGCCGCGACGCTGGACCTGGAGGATTTCGAGGATCCCGAGTTGCAGGATCGCCTCGACCGCGCGCGCCGCCAGACGATGGGCCGCATGAACCTGCTCAGCCAATTGTTCGGGCAGGCGCAGGATGCGATCACCGTAGCGGGCTTCACCGCGGGCCTGATCGTCTACGCACCGTGGCTGATCCTGTTGCTGGCGGTGGCGCTGATTCCCGCCTTCGTCGGCGAATCGCATTTCAACGCACTCAACTACAAGCTCAACTTCCAGTGGACGCCGGAGCGCCGGCAACTCGAATACCTCCGTCAGATGGGCGCGAGCGTCGAGACCGCCAAGGAAGTGAAGATCTTCAACCTGCACCGGTACTTCATCGCGCGTTACCGCGCGCTGGCGGCGCAGTTCCTCGTCGCCAATCGCAGCCTGGCGCGGCGTCGCGCGCTGTGGGGCACGTTGCTCGCCGCGCTCGGTACGCTCGGTTATTACCTCGCGTACGGCTACATCGCGTGGCGCACAGTGAAGGGCGACTTCAGCATCGGCGACCTGACGTTCCTGGCCGGCAGCTTCCGTCGCCTGCGCCAATTGCTCGAAGGCTTGCTCGTCGGGTTCTCGCAGGTCGCCGGGCAAGCCTTGTATCTCGACGATCTGTATTCGTTCTTCGAGATCGAACCGGAGATCCGCTCGAAGCCCGGCGCCGTGCCCGTGCCGCGGCCGATCAGGACGGGCTTCGTATTCGAAGGCGTCGGCTTCCGCTACCCGGAAGCGGAACGTTGGGCCTTGCGCGATCTCCATTTCGAACTGCGAGCCGACGAAGTGCTCGCGCTCGTCGGCGAAAACGGCGCGGGCAAGACCACGCTCGTCAAGCTGCTCGCGCGCCTGTACGACCCCGACGAAGGCCGCATCCTGCTCGACGGCCGCGACTTGCGCGCCTACGACCTCGACGACCTGCGCGCCAACATCGGCGTGATCTTCCAGGATTTCGTGCGCTACCACCTCACCGCAGGGGAGAACATCGGCGTCGGCCAGATCGATGCGATGGACGACCGCGCGCGCATCGAGGAAGCGGCACGGCGCGCATTCGCAGATGAGGTGGTCGCGGGGTTGCCGAAAGGCTACGACCAGGTCATCGGCCGTCGTTTCCGCACGGGCGTGGATCTCTCCGGCGGCCAGTGGCAGAAGATCGCGATCGCGCGCGCGTACATGCGCGATGCGCAGGTCATGATCCTCGACGAACCCACCGCGGCGCTGGATGCGCGCAGCGAGTTCGAAGTCTTCCAGCGCTTCAAGGAACTCTCGCACGGACGCACCGCGGTGCTGATCTCGCACCGCTTCTCCAGCGTGCGCATGGCCGACCGCATCCTCGTGTTGAACGAAGGGCGCCTGGAAGCCAGCGGCACGCATCGCGAACTGCTGGAACAAGGCGGGCGCTACGCGGAATTGTTCGAACTGCAGGCGGCGGGGTACCGTTAGACCTGCGCTCTTTCCCCCGGGAGGTCGGCATGGCACGGCAGATGGTCATCCTCGCGCTCGCGATGGCGAGTTTCGGATGCAGTTCGCAACAGTCTTCGGCCGCCGCGAGCGGCGGCGCCGCGACGCCGGCGCCAAAGGCGACGTCCACGGGCATGAAAGTCGAAACGATCGCCAAGGGTCTGGATCATCCGTGGTCCGTCGCACTGATGCCCGACGGGAGTTTCCTGATCACCGAACGCCCGGGGCGGCTGCGCCACGTGTCGGCCGACGGCAAGGTCGGCGAACCGATCGCGGGCGTGCCGGGCGTGTTCGCGCAAGGCCAGGGCGGGTTGCTCGACGTCGTGCTCGCACCCGATTTCGCGAAGTCCAAGAAAATCTACCTGAGCTTCGCCGAGCCTGGCGAGAACGACACCGCAGGCACCGCGGTGGCGACCGCGACACTCGGCGACACCGCATTGACCAACCTGCGCGTGATCTATCGCCAGCAGCCCAAGCTCACGGGCGGCGGGCATTTCGGTTCGCGCATCGTCTTCGACGGGCACGGGCATGTCTTCATCAGCCAGGGCGAACGACAGGATCGCCCGACCGCGCAGAAGCTCGACATGCTGCAAGGCAAGCTCGTGCGCCTGAACCTCGACGGCAGCGTGCCGCGCGACAATCCCTTCGTCGGCCGCAAGGACGCACGCCCGGAAATCTGGAGCTACGGCCACCGCAACATGCAGGGCCTGGCACTCGACCCGCGCACCGGCACGCTGTGGGAAAGCGAACACGGCCCGCGCGGCGGCGACGAGATCAACCTCCCGCAAGCCGGCAAGAACTACGGCTGGCCGATCATCACCTACGGCATCGACTATCCCGGCTACAAGATTTCCGAATCCGTCGGCACGTCCGCGCCGGGCATGGAGCAACCGCACCATTACTGGCCGAAGTCCCCCGCCCTCAGCGGCATGGCCTTCTACACCGGCCGCCCCGGCAGCGCATGGAACGACAGCCTGTTCCTCGGCTCGCTCGTCGAAATGAACCTGATCCGCCTGTCGCTGAAAGGCAACGCGATCGTCGGCGAAGAACGCCTGCTGGCCGACGGCGGCGACCGCATCCGCGATGTGCGCGTCGGCAACGACGGCAACGTCTACGTGCTGACCGACGCGGACGACGGGAAGTTGTTGCGCCTCACGCCGCCCGGCAAATGATCGACGGCGCCTGCCACTGCGGCAACCTCCGCATCGCGCTGGACTGGCCGGCGGATGCGGCGCGCATTCCGGCCCGCGCATGTGGATGTACGTTCTGCCGCAAGCACGGTGCGGTGTGGACTTCGCACCCGGCGGCGGCGCTCGCCGTCCGCATCGAGGATCCGGCGCGCGTCGCGCGATATGCCTTCGGCACGCGCACGGCGGATTTCCTCGTGTGCGCAGGCTGCGGCGTGGTGGTCGCCGCGACATGCGACATCGACGGCCGCACATACGCGGTGGTGAACATCAACACGTTCGAGGGCGTCGACGCCGCGCGCTTCGACCGCAGCGACAGTGATGTCGAAGGCGAAACCGTCGACGCCCGCCTCGCCCGCCGGCGATCGCGCTGGATCGCCGACGTGCGGTTCGACTAGGCCTCGGCCGGTTCCTTCTCTTCCGGCGCCGGCTTGGTGCCTTCGTCGGCCACCTTGCGCAACGCCAGGCGATACGCGTTGGCCACCGTCGCCGGCTGTTTGCCGACTTCGCTGCAGCTCGATCCGGGGCACACGCCCTGCATCACGCCGGCGTCGAAATCGAGGCGCTCGACGAGGAAGTCGACGAACGCGCGCACCTTCGGCGATTGCACGCGGCCGCGCGGGAACACCGCGTTCAACTCGTACTCCGGGCCGTTCCATGCAGGCAGGACCCGCCGCACGTAACCGGCTTCGACGTACGGTTTCACCATGATGTCGTTGCCGAGCATCATGCCTTCGCCGGTGAGCAGCGCGCCGCGCAGGCCGGCCGGATCGTTGGCGACGAACACCGGGTCGATGCGGAACTCGGTGCTCTTGGTGCCGTCGTGCAACGGCCAGCTGAAGCCGAAGCCGTTCTTGCGCTGCTTGGTCATCGCCAACGTGCGGTGATGCTGCAGATCGTCGGGATGCAGCGGTTCGCCGTGGCGCTCGAGGTAACGCTGGCTCGCGTAAACCTGCGTGCGCAGCGTCGCCAGGCGACGCGCGACGAGGTTGGAATCCGGCAGGTTGCCGACGCGCAGCGCCACATCGATTTCCTTGTCGATGATGTCGAGCGGTTCGTTGTTGAGCACCATCTCCACGCGCACTTCGGGATTGCGCTGGTGGAATTCGCTCAACAGCGGCGCGATCCATTCGATGCCCATCGAATACGGCGTGGTGATGCGCAACCAACCGCGCGGCCCGCCCTGCAACTGGCCCACCGCGCTCTCGGCTTCATCCAGCTCGCGCGCGATGCGCTGGCAATGTTCGTAATACACGTTGCCCGCTTCGGTCAGCCCGAGCTTGCGCGTGGTGCGATGGAGCAGCTGCGCGCCCAGGCGCGTCTCGAGGTCCTGCACCTTGCGGCTGACCGTGGTCTTCGGAAGGCGCAACGCGCGCGCCGCGGAAATGAAACTGCCGTGCTCGACCACCTTGACGAAGATCAGGGTGTCGTTGAGATCGCGGGCCATGCGTGGCTCCTCTGGACCCGGGTCACCGTGGGGGGAAGAACATTGGACCGGGGCCGGGACAATTATTCCCCGATTTGCCAGCTAATCAAGTGCCGATCCGGGGCGTAACTTGCACGCCATTCCCGCCGGACCCCCTACGGCCATGTCCACCCAGCAACGTACCCGCCTCGCACTCCTGCCCCTCCTGCCGGTCGGCCTGACCGCGCTGGTGGTACTGGGTTTCTTCGCGATCGGAGAAGCGGCCGGGCATGGCGCCGGTCCGGCCTGGCTGATGGTCGTGGTGGTGGCCTTCCTCGTCGGCATGCCCCTGCTCATCCTCGGCCTGGCCGTGGCCGGCGCCGTGCAGCGGCACGACCTGATCCGCGCCTTCATCCCACATCCGGGAGAAACCATCCCGGGAGCGGGCCAATGAAATCCAACAATCGTCATTCGGGCGGCCCGACGGCCGCCCTCCTGGTTCTCGGCGCGACCGGCGCCATCGGGCGCGGCGTGGTCCGCGCCGCGCTCGACGCCGGCCGGCCCGTCATCGCCGTCTCCCCCGACCCCGACGGGTTGCGCGCATTGCAGGGAACGCATGCGCACGCCGACCTTTACACGCTCGAAGCGCTCATGCGCGACGAGCACGACGCGGCCATGCTCGAACGCAAGCTGCGCAACCTCGACCGCCCGATCCACGGCGCCATCGTCGCGTTGTGCAGCGAGCGCGAACGCGGCCGCTTGCTCGACGGCTCGGCGAGCGAACTGCGCGATTCGATCGACCAGGGTGTCGTCGCCCACCTCGCGCTCGCGCGCCACTTGCTGCCGCTGCTCGCGCAGGGCGGCCGCGCCGGGGGTTGGGTGATCGTCGACGGCCCCGGCGGCGACCATCCATGGGCCGGGTATGGCCATCGTTCGGTCGGTGCGGCGGCGCTGCGAATGCTCGCGCGCGTGCTGCATGAAGAAGCCCGCCCGCGCGGCGTGCGCGTGCAGCTGCTCGCGCTCGACTTCCCGCTGAAGACAGAGGCCAACGCGAAGCACGCGTGCGACCAATGGCCCGATGCACGCGGCGTCGGCCGTCGCGCGATCGCGTTGCTCGATCGCGTGGACCACGCGGCCACGGACCCGATCGTGCATTGCAAGGGCCCGTGCAAATACGAATCGCAGGAATCGGATGGCGGCGATGCATCGCTCGCCTCACGCTGCTTCGAGGACGCGCGCCGGCTGCTCGGCGCGCTCTCGCCATCCCACAAGAACAAGAACGACGCCACCCACTCCCCTTCTCCCCTCTCCAAGGAAGACGCCCATGACCCGCCAACCCGCCGATAAGCTTCCGATCGTCAACCGCGTCGTGCTCGGCACGCTGGCGCTTGCCGCGATTCTTCCGATCGCCCTGTCCGCCTGTTCGAGCGAAGCCGCCCCCGCGGCCCCGCCGCCGCCGGAAGTCAGCGTGGCCACGGTGCTGAGCAAGGACGTCGCGCAGTGGGATGAGTTCACCGGCCGCGTGCAGGCCGTGGAAACCGTCGACCTGCGCCCGCGCGTCAGCGGCTACGTGGAGCGCGTGGCGTACCACGAAGGCCAGGACGTCAGGAAAGGCGATCTGCTGTTCGTGATCGATCCGCGCCCGTATCGCGCCGCGCTCGACCAGGCACTGGCCAATCTCGAAAAGGCCCGCGCCGAACAATTGCTCGCGCAAACGCAGGACCGCCGTGCGCAGACGCTGATCGACGCGAAGGCCATCTCGCGCGAAGAGTTCGAGATCCGCAAGGCTGCGTCGTCGCAGGGCAACGCCGGCGTGCGCGCCGCCGAAGCCGCGGTCGCCGCCGCGCGCCTCGATCTGCAGTTCACCGAGGTGCGTTCGCCGATCGATGGCCGCGCCGGCCGTGCGCTGGTCACCGAGGGCAACCTCGCGCAGACCGACGCCACGCTGCTCACCACGCTCGTCTCGCAAGACCCGATGTACATCTACTTCGAGAGCGACGAGCAGGCGTTCCTGCGTTACGCGGCGCTCGCGCGCAAGGGCGAGCGCGACGGCGTGCGCAACCCCGTCCGCATCGGCCTGGCCGACGAAGACGGCTATCCGCACGACGGCACGGTCGACTTCATCGACAACCAGGTCGATGCGCAGACCGGCACCATCCGCGCGCGCGCCGTGGTGGCCAATCCCGACCGCGTGTTCACGCCCGGTCTGTTCGCGCGCGTGCAGTTGAAGGGCACCGGCAGGTTCAAGGCGATGCTGGTCGACGACAAGGCCGTGCTCACCGACCAGGATCGCAAGTACGTCTACGTGCTCGGCCCGAACAACACGGCGGCGCGCAAGGACATCGTGCCCGGCCCGATGATCGACGGCCTGCGCGTGGTGCGCTCGGGCCTGGCGCCCACCGACAAGGTGATCGTGCACGGCGTGCAGAAGGTGTTCATGCCTGGCATGCCGGTCTCGCCGAAGGCGATCGTGATGGGCGCGGCGCCTGCGGGCGAAAAAGTCGCGATGAAGTAAACCGCACCGCTCTACGGCTGCACCCCCTCCCGGCCTCCCCCTGCCTTCGCAGGGGGAGGAGCAGAGTTTCTTTTGCCTGAGGAACGCCTCATGGACTTCTCCAAATTCTTCATCGACCGGCCGATCTTCGCCGCCGTGCTGTCGATCGTGATCTTCGCCGCGGGCCTGATCTCGATCCCGCTGCTCCCCATCAGCGAGTACCCCGAAGTCGTGCCGCCGTCGGTCGTCGTGCGCACCGTGTATCCGGGCGCGAACCCGAAGGTGATCGCCGAGACGGTCGCGACACCGCTGGAGGAATCGATCCGCGGCGTCGAAGGCCTGATGTACGTCAAGTCCGTCGCCAGTTCCGACGGCGTGCTGCAGATCACCGTGACCTTCCGCCCTGAAGTGGACGCGGACGAGGCGACGGTGCGCGTGCAGAACCGCGTCTCACAGGCGCTCGCCCGCTTGCCCGAGGACGTGCGCCGCCAGGGCGTGACGACGCAGAAGCAGTCGCCCGTGTTCCTGATGGTGGTGCACCTCACCTCGCCGAGCGGCAAGTACGACACGCTGTACCTGCGCAACTACCTGCGCCTGCACGTGAAGGACCAGCTCGCGAGCATCCCCGGCGTCGGCGAAGCGCAACCCTTCGGTGGCGGCGATTACGCGATGCGCCTGTGGCTCGATCCCGACCGCGTCGCCGCACGCGGCATGACCGCCGGCGACGTGTTGCGCGCGGTGCGCGAACAGAACATCCAGGTCTCCGCGGGCCAGCTGGGTGCGGAGCCGATGCCGAACGGCAGCGACTTCCTCACGCTGATCAACGCGCGCGGCCGCCTCTCCACGCCGGAAGAATTCGGCAACATCGTGCTCAAGGGCGGCGGCGATGGTGAAGTCGTGCGCCTGCGCGACGTCGCCCGCATCGAACTCGCCGCCGGCGACTACACCATGCGTGCCCGCCTCGACGGCCAGAACGCCGCGGCGATCGGCATCTTCCAGGCGCCGGGCGCCAACGCGCTGCAGATCCGCGACGAAGTGATCCGCCGCATGGACATCGCGGCGAAGAGCTTCCCGCCGGGCATCGAATACAAGTCGATCTACGACACCACGGTGTTCGTGCGCGATTCGATCAAGTCGGTCGTCACCACGCTGCTCGAAGCCACCCTGCTCGTCGTGCTCGTCGTCATCCTGTTCCTGCAGACCTGGCGCGCCTCGATCATTCCGCTGATCGCGGTGCCGGTGTCGGTGATCGGCACGTTCGCCGCGTTGCACCTGCTCGGGTTCTCCATCAACACGCTGACCTTGTTCGGATTGGTGCTGGCGATCGGCATCGTGGTGGACGATGCCATCGTCGTGGTGGAGAACGTCGAGCGCCACATCGAGGAAGGCGCATCGCCGCTCGAAGCGGCGCACCTGGCGATGAAGGAAGTCTCCGGCCCGATCATCGCGATCGCGCTGGTGTTGTGCGCGGTCTTCGTCCCGATGGCATTCCTCTCGGGCGTGACCGGGCAGTTCTACAAGCAGTTCGCGGTGACCATCGCCATCTCCACGGTCATCTCGGCCATCAACTCGCTGACGCTCTCGCCCGCCCTCGCCGCCCGCTTGTTGCGTGCGCACGGTGCGCCGAAGGATGCCGGCGCGCGCCTGATCGACCGCCTGTTCGGCTGGCTGTTCCGTCCGTTCAACCGCTTCTTCCACACCAGCGCCGACCGCTACCAGAAGGGCGTGCGCAAGGCGTTGGGCCGTCGTGGCGTGGTGTTCGCGGCGTATGCGGTGCTGCTGCTCGCCACGGGCCTGATGTTCCAGGTCGTGCCGCGCGGCTTCATCCCCGTGCAGGACAAGGGGTATCTGATCGCCGGCGTGAAGATGCCGGAAGGCGCGTCCATCGAACGCACCGACGCCGCGCTCAAGCGCATCGGCCAGATCGCCATGTCCATCGACGGCGTGCAGAACGACGTCGCCTTCCCTGGCCTGAACCCGCTGCAGTTCACCAACACCCCGAACTACGGCGTCACCTTCATCAACCTCAAGCCCTTCGGTCAGCGCACGCGCAGCGCCGCGGAAATCAACGCCGAACTGAGCGCGAAGATCCACGGTATCCAGGAAGGGTTCGCGTTCTCGCTGCTGCCGCCGCCGATCCAGGGGCTCGGCAACGGATCGGGTTACTCGCTCTATATCGAAGACCGCAACAACCTCGGCTACGGCGCGTTGCAGAGTGCGGTGCAGGCCTTCCAGGGCGCCGGCGTACAGACGCCCGGCATCGGCTACCCGAACACGAGCTACCAGGCCAACGTGCCGCAGCTAGACGCGGAAGTCGATCGCACCAAGGCCAAGGCGCAGGGCGTGCCGTTGACGGAGTTGTTCGACACGTTGCAGACGTATCTGGGTTCGGCCTACGTCAACGACTTCAACCTGTTCGGCCGCACGTGGCAGGTGGTGGCGCAGGCCGATGGCCAGTACCGCGACAACGTCGAGGACATCGGCAAGCTGCGCACGCGCAACGACCGCGGCGAGATGGTGCCGATCGGCAGCATGGTGAAGGTCACGCAGACCTACGGCCCCGACCCGGTGATCCGCTACAACGGCCATCCGGCCGCCGACATCCTCGGTGAAGCCGATCCGCGCATCCTCTCCTCGGCGCAGGCGATGGAAACGCTCGAAGACATCGCCGCCAAGGTGCTGCCCAACGGCATGGACATCGAGTGGACGGACCTGAGCTACCAGCAGGCGACGCAGGGCAAGGCGACGCTGATCGTGTTCCCGCTCGCGGTGCTGCTCGTCTTCCTCGTGCTGGCCGCGCTGTATGAAAGCTGGACGCTGCCGCTCGCCGTCATCCTGATCGTGCCGATCGTGATGCTGTCCGCGCTGCTCGGCGTGTGGATGACCGGCGACAACAACGTGTTCGTGCAGGTCGGCCTGGTGGTGTTGATGGGCCTGGCGTGCAAGAACGCGATCCTGATCGTCGAGTTTGCCCGCGAGCTCGAACTGCAGGGCAAGGGCATCGTCGAAGCCGCGCTGGAAGCCTGCCGCCTGCGACTGCGCCCGATCGTAATGACCTCGATCGCCTTCATTGCCGGCACGATCCCGCTCGTGCTCTCGCACGGCGCCGGCGCCGAAGTGCGCTCGGTCACCGGCATCACGGTGTTCGCCGGGATGCTCGGCGTGACGCTGTTCGGCCTGTTCCTCACCCCGGTCTTCTACGTCGCCCTGCGCAAGCTCGTGACGCGCAAGGCCCCGACCGCCGACGCGACCGCGACGGCGCACGCCTGACCGGCAGACAAGGAGTCCTCGCATGACCTCGCTCCAATTCCACCCGCGGCGCGCCACGCGCCTTGCGATGACCGTGCTGTCGACCGCGCTGCTCGCGGCATGCGCGGTCGGCCCGGATTACGTCAAACCCACCGCGGTCGAACCGGCGACGTTTGCGCGCACCGACGCGACCGCGGTGGCCGCTCCCGCCGACGATGCGTTCTGGGAACGCTTCAACGATCCGCAATTGACCGCGCTCGTCGAGGAAGCCCTGTCGGCCAACCATGACTTGCGCATCGCGCTCTCGCGTTACGACCAGGCCAATGCCTTGTTGCGCGACGCGCGGTTCGACCAGGTCCCGACGATCACCGCGCAGGGCAACGCGAGCCGTTCGCGCCTGAGCGCGGACCAGGCGCCGGGCGTGTCGCGCGATGCACGCGATGGCGTGGAGTCGTACGACGTCGGTGTCGTGGCGGGCTGGGAGCTCGACCTGTGGGGCCGCGTGCGGCGCAACGTCGAAGCCAATCGCGCGGGCGTGGAAGCCAGCGCGAACGACCTGGCGGCGATGCAGGTCGCGATCGTCGGCGATGTCGCGCGCAGTTATTTCGAGTTGCGCGGATTGCAGGAACGCCTGCGCGTCGCGCGCGACAACGCGGCCAACCAGGACGGCACGCTGCGCATCGTGCAGGCGCGCTTCGATGCGGGGCGCGGCACCGAGTTCGATACCTCGCGGGCGCGGGCGCAACTGGAAAGCACCCGCGCCATCGTGCCGCAGCTCGAGGCGCAGGTCGCCTTCGCCGAACATCGCATCGCGGTGTTGACGGGGCATGTGCCCGAAGCGCTGATCGCGCAGCTCGACAAGCCCGTCGCGCTGCCGGCGTTGCCCGAACAGATCGACGCCGGCACGCCGGGTGATCTCGTGCGTCGTCGCCCCGACGTCGCCGCGGCGGAGCAGCGCCTGCATGCCTCCACCGCACGCGTCGGCGTGGCGACGGCGGATCTGTTTCCGCGCTTCACGCTCGGCGGGCTGATCGGAAGCCAGTCCATCGACGCGGGCAACTTGTTCGAACGCGACAGCGAGACGCGCGTGGTGGCGCTGGGCATCGACTGGTCGTTCCTCGACGTCGGCCGCGTGCGCGCCCGCATCGCGGCAGCGGATGCCAATGCGGAAGGCGAACTGGCGCGTTATCGGCAGACGGTGTTGCTCGCGTTGGAAGACACCGAGAACGCACTGATCCGCCAGAACCGTGCGCGCGTGGAAGACCGGCATCGCGAGCAGGCGGCGCTCGACAGTGCGAACGCGGCCCGATTGGCGCGCGTGCGTTACGAAGCCGGCGCGGTGGACTTGTTCGAAGTGCTGGATGCCGAGCGCGCTCAGCTGCAGGCGCAGGATGCGTTCGCCGATGCGAGGACGCGCAGCGCGGTCAGCGTGGTCGCGCTGTACCGCGCACTGGCCGGCGGATGGCCGGGGCAGATGCCGATGCGGGAGAAGATTGCGCGGGAGTGACTCAATCTCGATCGTTCTTCAGAAAAGTGTCCCGGTCGATGGCTCGGCGTAGGTGAGCCTGCCATCGATGAGCAATGCAGCGCCGGTGTACGGATGTTCCTCCACACGCCCCGGCGACACCAGGTGGATGACCTCCCATCCACCTGCCTTGAAGTCGTCCGAGATCAGCCCGCGGTGGCATTGCCACCACATCGCTTCGGCGCACATCACGGCGGTGGGTGTGTCGCTCGCGAGCGCGGCGAGTACGTCACGCGCGTGCTGGTAGCCGGGCGTGGCCATGTAGTCGGCGTAAGCGCGGAAGCTCGCGTTGCGCCAACGCGTGTTGGGTGACGCCTTCGACGGCGTGCGTCGCCCGCCCAGGTCGACGATCGGTACGTACGCGATGCCCGCTTCGGGCAATGCAGTCGCCATCGCCTCGCCGGAGAACTGCGGATGCCGCCGCGAGCCGGCGAAGCGCCGCACGTCCGCCAGCGCACGGATGCCGGCCGCATCGAGCATCCCGACGAAGGTGCCCCAATCGCGGGTGGAATGGCCGATGGTCCATAGCGTGCGCATGCGCTGGATCGTAGCGGCAGGACGCTCCTCCGAGCGGTGAAAGGCCTTTGACGCGACGGCGACTAGGCTGGCGCACATGAATGGACAATCGCCCGTCAGCCTGGCGCGCAGCGCGCAGATCATCGCCTTCCTGCTGAAGTACCGCAGCGCGGGCGTCTTCACCGGCATCGACATCGACCAGGCCTCCACCATCGCCGGCCAGGACACGCCCGAAGGCGACCCCGAACAGTTCGTCGACGACCTCGAGGCGCTGGGCCCCACCTTCATCAAGATCGGCCAGGCGCTCTCGACGCGGCCGGACATGGTGCCGCCCGCCTACATCGTGGCCCTGCAGCGCATGCAGGACGAAGTGGCGGAAGTCCCCTTCGAGGTCATCCGCGCGGTGTTCGAGAACGAGATCGGCGTGCGCATGAACAAGGTGTTCCTGCATGTCGACGAAACGCCGATCGGCAGCGCGTCGCTCGCGCAGGTACATCGCGCGGTGCTGCGCGACGGGCGCGAGGTGGCGGTGAAGGTGCAGCGCCCGTTCGTGGCCGAGCAGGTGCGCACGGACCTCGACACCATCGCCTCCTTCGCCGACAAGGCCGACCGCATCACCGACCTCGGACGTCGCCTGCGGTTTTCCGATTGGGTGCACGAGTTCCGCAAGACGCTGTTCGCCGAGCTCGACTACCGCGTGGAGTCCGAGAACCTCGAACGTTTCGCCGAACATTTCGAGGCGTACCCGGAGTTGTTCGTCCCGCAGCCCGTGCGCGACCTGTGCAGCGCGCGCGTGCTGACGATGGACCTGGTGCGCGGCACGAAGGTCACCGAGCTGTCCGGCGTGCGCCGCACCGAACAGGACATGGGCCTGCTCGGCCGCGCGCTGCTGCGTGGTTACCTGGACCAGATGTTCGTGCACGGCGAAATCCACGCCGACCCGCACGCCGGCAACATGCTGGTCACCGAGGACGGGCGGCTGGGGTTGTTCGACCTCGGCATGATCGCGCACGTACCGCCGAAGCAACGCGAGCGCTTGCTGAAGTTGTTGTTCGGCGCGGTCGACGGCCGCGGCGAGGAGGTGGCGAACGAAGCCATCGCGATGGGCACGCGGCTGGAGGATTTCGAGCACGAGCGCTTCCAGCGCGAAATCGGGCAACTGGTCGCGCGCTACGCCGCACATTCGGCGTCGCAGGCGATGTCGGAAGGACGCCTCGTCATCGAACTGGTACGCCTGTCCACCGCATGCAACCTGCGCACGCCGCCCGAGCTGAGCATGCTGGGCAAGACGCTGCTGAACCTGGAACAGGTGGCCTTTGCGCTCGACCCCCACCTGGACGTCAAGCGCATCACCGAGAACCACATCCAGCACGTGATGCGCGAGCGCATGCGGCAGTCCTTCTCGCCGGCCAACATCGCCAGCGAAGTGCTCGAGATGCAATCGCTGGTACGTGAGTCGCCGCGCAAGATCTCCGACATCCTCTCGCTGCTGGCGGAGAACCGGCTGACCGTGCAACTCGGCGGTCTGGAGGACTCGCAGCTGATGGAGAACCTGCAGAAGATCGCCAACCGAATCACCGCCGGCGTGATCACCGCCGCGCTGATCCTCGCCTCGGCGATGCTGATGCGCGTGGATACCGCCGGGGCACGCCTGTTCGGGTACCCGGCGCTGGCGCTGGTGCTGTTCCTGCTCGGAACGGTGCTGGGCGTGATGCTGGTCTGGAGCGCGCTGCGGCGGGACCACAAGGCACGGCCGAAGGAAGAGCGCGGGATGCGCTAGGGGCCGTCCACGGGCGTCGGTTAGAATTCGCGTCCCCCAGGCATCACCCTCCCCGCAATGTCCTCCCCCTTCGGCACGGAAACGGTGCTGGATGTCCGCCATTGGACGGACGCTTACTTCAGTTTCACCACCACGCGCGACGACGGCTTCCGGTTCGAGAACGGCCAGTTCGTCATGATCGGCCTGCCCGTCGAGCAAGCGGACGGCACGACGCGCCCGCTGATGCGCGCGTATTCGATCGCCAGCGCGAACTGGGAAGAGCAACTGGAGTTCTTCAGCATCAAGGTGGCCGACGGCCCGCTGACTTCGCGCCTGCAGCACATCCGCGCGGGCGACACCGTGCTGATCGGCCGCAAGCCGACGGGCACGCTGTTGATCCACGACCTGCACCCCGGGCGGAACCTCTATCTGCTGGGCACCGGCACGGGCTTCGCGCCGTGGCTGGCGGTGATCAAGGACCCCGCGACGTACGAACGCTTCGAGCGCGTGATCCTGTGCCATGGCGTGCGCAACGCCGGCGACCTCGCCTACCGCGATTACATCGTCAACGAACTGCCGCACCACGAGTTCCTCGGCGAGCAGATCCGCAATCAGCTGCTGTATTACCCCGCGGTGTCGCGCGAAGGCTTCCTCGTCGACGGCCGCGACCAGCGCGGGCGCCTGACCGACCTGATGGACGGCGGCCGCATGATGGAACACCTTGGCCTGCCGCCGCTCGACGCGGCGCACGACCGCGCGATGGTTTGCGGCAGCCCGCAGATGCTGGCGGACTTCCGCGCGCTGCTCGACGCCCGTGGCTTCACCGCCGCGCCGCGCATCGGCGTGCCGGGACAGTACGTGTTCGAGCGGGCGTTCGTCGAGAAGTAGGCGCATCACCGCCTCGGGAACCCGATCGACGTGCCTTCCAGGACGAAGCACGTGCCGAACAACGTCGGCGTTGCCGCCCGCACGCGATACGGGATGAACACGTCGAAGCAGCGCCCGTCCACTTCGGACAAGTGCAGGCGGATCGCGTCTTCCATGCCGTCGCGCGGGACGTGCAGGTGGATGTCGAGCACCAGCGCATGGGCGATGGCGGCGGGGTCGATCTCGGCCACTTCCGTGGCGAGCGTCGCCACGCACTCGGACAACGGCGGCGCTACCAGCGCGGGCGCGAAGCCGACCTGCACCACGCGGTCGGGTGCGACCACGTAGCCGCCGAAGGGCTGGAACTCGCCGAAGCGGTCGAGCATCGTGCGCGCGAAGGCGAGCAACTCGTCGCGCAGCACATCGCATGCGCCCCTCATGGCGGCGGCCCAAGGTCGTCGCGGCGGACGATGGTCGTCGCTTGCTCCACCGTCGAGGTCACGTGCGTGTGCGTCCCGGTAACCACCACGTGCGTGCGTCCCGTGCGTTGCGCGTGTTCGAGTTGCGCGCGCAACTGCGGGGACATCGCCACGCGCCGCGCGTCCTTGATTTCGCCGACTTGCGTTGGGTTCTCGAAATCGGGAATCGTGCGCCCGTGCGGCGTATCGATGGGCCGCGTGTTCTTCACCTCGCCCAGCGCCGCGAGAATGCGCGCTTCGGACCGGATCCCGCGCAGCAGGTTGGCGGGACTGGCGGCCAGCCCGCCGGGCCCGTCCGCGAATTGCGACAGGAACAAGGCGACGAGCACCCGCGCACCACCGAGCTGCCCATCGCCATGCGCTTGCGCCGCAGCTGCATGCCGCCCGTCGGGCGGCGGTTGCCCGTGTGCGGCCACCCACGCAATGGACTGCCGGCCATCCGGATCCGTGCGCGCCATCGGATTGGCATCCGCGTACGCATGGCGCGCACCGGCCGCGGGCGCCGGATCGACGGAGAGGAACCGCGCAGCCGCGGGCCCCGCCGCGATGCACAACGCAACACCGATCAGCCACGCGAAGCAGCGCCGGTCCATGGAGTTCGCTCCTCGATTCGTTCGGAACGTCCATCTCGCGCGCTCGCGCCACGTCGCGACAAGGCGAAACGCCGCAGGAACGCGACGATCCCGGGTAGCGCCGCATTCACTTGTTCTTGACCGCAACCGATCGCCGATGCGTTAGCGTTTTTGGATGGCGACGACTTCGAAGGCCCCCGCTCCCCAACCGCTCCCCGCGTCACGCGGCGGGACGTTGCAAGAACCGCCACTTTCGCTCGCGAATTTCTTCACGCGCCGCTCGTTGCGCGCGCTCACCGACGCCGAACGCGCGAAGGTCGTCGAGGCCCAGGTGCACGCCACGCGGCCGATCGTCAGCGGCGTGGTCGCCAGCGGCGCGATGATCCTCGCACTCACGGGGATGTTCGAACTGGCGGGGATCACGCCGAGCATCGGTTGGCCATGGTGGGCCTCGGAGATCGTCGCGCTGACCGCCGGCGCCTGCGCCCTCGCGATCTGGCACCTCAACGACTGGCGCCCGCGGCTGATGCTCACGGTACTGAGCGTGTTGCTCGTGGGCGTGTTCCTCTCGATTCCCCTCCCCGGCGTCGACCAGCCCACCACCGGGCGCGCGGGCCTGTTCCAGTTGATGCCGATCGCGTTGCTCGCGCTGATGGCGCGGCGCGTGTCGATGGTCGCCATCGCCGCCGCGATGACCGCCGTCGCCGCGCTGCGCGTGGGATTGCACGGCCATCCGCCGCACGGCGCGGCGCTGTACTGGCTCACGCTGGTCGTCGCGATCGGGTTCGGCACGATGCTCGGCGGCTACCGCACCGACTTTGCCGTCAGCACCTACCGCGTGCGCCAGAAGTTGCGCGAACAGGCCACCACCGACGAACTCACCGGCCTGCGCAACCGCGCCGGCTGGAACCGCGAAGCCGGCGATGCGTACGACGACGCCGTCAAGCGCGGCCGCCGCGCGAGCGTCGTGTTCCTCGACATCGATTACTTCAAGAAAGTGAACGACACCTTCGGCCACGCCGCCGGCGACCAAGTGATCCAGCGCCTCGGACAGATCCTGCGCGAACGCGCGGGCGAGCGGTGCCTGTGCGCGCGGCTGGGCGGCGAGGAGTTCGTCGTGATGCTGATCGACCAGGCGCCCGAATCGGTCGAAGGGTTCGTCCAGCGCGTGCGGCGCGAATTCCAGGAAGCCGCGCGCGACGCGGGCGTCACCGTCAGCGCCGGCGTCGCGCATCGCGTTCCCGCCGAGAGCATGGGCCAGCACATGCGCCGCGCGGACCTGGCGCTCTACGAAGCGAAGGCTGCCGGCCGCGACCGCATGGTGGTATCGAAGGCCTAGGCGTTCGCCGGCCGCAGCGCGTCGCGATAGCGGCGGCTGCACGGCACGATGGTGCCGTCGCGCAACAGCACGCGTGCATCACCGGTATCGAGCGGCTCGATCTGCGCGATGCAATCCAGGTTGACCATGTGGCTGCGATGCACGCGCACGAAGCGCGCGGGATCCAGCTGCTGTTCGATCGCGGCCATCGTGCTGCGCAGCGGATATTCGTGGCCGCGCACGCGCAGGTTCACGTAGTTGCCGGAGGCCTGCAGCGATTCGACATCATTGGCGGCGATCAGGAACTCCTTGCCGAGTTTGCGCACGAGGAATCGCTCGGGGCGTTCGGCCAGCGCGATCGCCGGCGCGTCGTCGGGCTGCGACAGCAGGCTCGCCTCGCCCTGCCAGCGCCGCAGGAACCAGCGCCACGCCTCCATCGTCGCGACCAGCGAGGCATAGCTGCGCACGTCCTTCAGATATTCGTAGCCCCACTCGCGCAACACCGGACCGAAGTCGTAGTGATCGCCCTGCGCGGCATAGACGGCCTTGCGGATGGCGACCATCCCGGCGACGTGGAGGAGCGACCACGCCACGCTGCCGAGGATGTGCAGCGGCAGTGCGCGCCGCCAGGTATCGAACCGCACCGGGTTCCACCGGGTGTACCAGGCGACCACAGGCACGAGCGCCAGGCAGACGATGGCGCTCGACCATTCCCACACCGCCGGTTCCCAGGCATCGAACCCGAGCCCGGCGCGCTGGATGTCGATCCAGGTGACCGCACTGTTGGCGGTCGCGTTCACGCAATACATCACGACCCAGAAGCCCACTTCGAAGGTGCGCCGCCACGGGCGGAAGCGGTCCCACGCGGTGGGGGTCATCTGGAAGGCGTCGGTCGACATGCCGCGCATTGTGGCGGAGGGACGCAGGCCTGCGCGAACGGCTCGTCCCTCGGTCCCGCGATTCGTCCCCGCAACCTGCGAATCAATCACTTGGCGCTGTCATTGCCGTGCGTGGGGGCCGAGCGTGGCCACTCCATCTACCGGACACGCCGCCATGCCCAGCTCGCGACGCCACGACATCGACGCCCTGCGCGCCATCGCCTTCGGCCTGCTCATCCTCTACCACTGGGCGATGCTCTACGTGGGCGGCGAAGACTGGGGCTGGCACCTGAAGTCGGCCTACACGACCGAAGTCATCCAGTTGCCGATGCTCGCGGTGAACCGCTGGCGCATGGACCTGATCTTCCTCATCTCGGGGTTGTCGGTGCACTTCCTGCTGCGCGACACGCGCATCGGCCGGTTCATCGCCCTGCGCAGCTGGCGCCTGCTGCTGCCGCTGGTGTTCGGCATGTGGGTCGTCGTGCCGATCCAGCCGTACGCCGAGGGCGTGGCGAACGGGCTGGTGCAGCCGGGGTTCCTCGCCTTCCTCGCGCGCTACTACGCGGGCTCGACGTGGCCCGAAGGCGCGTTCGCCGGTTGGGAACACGGCTTCACCTGGAACCACTTGTGGTACCTGGCGTACCTGTGGACGTACACGGTCGTGTTCGCGCTGCTGTTGCCGTTGCTGCGCCGCCTGCCCAATCCGCTCGCGAAGTTGCGCGGCGTGTGGCTCCTGATCGTTCCCGCGATTCCGCTGGCCGTGTTCACGCTGTTGCTGCAACCGCATTTCGAAGACACCGGCGATCTCGTGCACGACTGGTTCCGCCACAGCGTGTACTTCACGATGTTCCTCTACGGGTGGTGGCTGGGCACGAACGACGCGGTATGGAACGAGCTCGCCCGCCTGCGCCGTCGCGCACTGGTCAGCGCCGTGGGGTTGTTCGCGTTCTATGCCGCCTGCGTGTTCGTGCTGCCCGAGCAGGTGTCCGAATCGCTGCAGGCGATCATCTGGATCCTGCGCAGCCTGTACATCTGGTGGATGCTGTGCGCGATCCTCGGTTACGGGCGCACCTATCTGGATCGCCCGTTCGCATGGCTGCCGTGGGCAAACGAAGCGGTGTATCCGTGGTACGTGCTGCACCAGAGCCTGATCGTGGCGATCGCATTCGTACTGGTGCCGATGCACGTCGGCCCGGTCGCCGAACCGATCCTCGTGCTGGCGGGCACCGTCGCCGGTTGCGCGTTGTTGCACGCACTGATCCGCCGCGTGCCGCTGCTGCGCCCGATGTTCGGCGTGAAGCGCCGTCAGGCGAGCGCGGCTTCGATGTCCTTGGCGAGGGACTCGGGCGTGTCGGTGGGTGCGTAGCGCTTCAGCACCTTGCCGTCGCGGCCGACGAGGAACTTCGAGAAGTTCCACTTGATGGCGTCGATGCCCAGGAACCCGCCCTTCTCTTCCTTCAACCACTTGTAGAGCGGGTGGGCATTGGCGCCGTTGACGTCGATTTTCGCGAACAAGGGGAAATCGACGTCGTAGGTGAGCGAGCAGAAGTTCTTGATCTCGGCCTCGTCACCGGGTTCCTGGTGGCCGAACTGGTCGCACGGGAACCCGAGGACCACCAGGCCCTTGTCGCGATAGTCCTGCCAGAGTTTTTCCAGGCCCGTGTACTGCGGCGTGAACCCGCACTTGGAGGCGACGTTGACGATCAGCAGCACCTTGCCCGCGTAGTCGGCGAGCGGACGTTGCTGGCCGTCGATGTCGGCGGCGGTGAAATCGAACGCGGTGGCCATGGCGTGGAGTTCCGGGGCGACGTGGGGTCGCCCGGAGTCTAGCTCAGTGCGCGCGGCCCGGTTCGGACACTTCCTTGACCACCTGCGCGGTGCGCGCGTCCTTGCCGGCGCGCGCGATGTCGGCGACGGCGATGATGCCCGTGAGTTTGCCCTTCGCATCGACCACCGGCACGCGGCGGATCTTCGCCGCTTCCATCAGCTCGGTCGCGTCCTTGAGGCTGCTGTCTTCGCGCACGGTCTGCACGGGCGCGCTCATCGCATCCGATGCGGTCGCGCCCATGATGTCGCGGCCTTCGGCCACGATGCGCACCGTGATGTCGCGGTCGGTCACCACGCCTACGGGCATGCCCTGCGTGTCGACGACGGGGATCTCGCCGCAGTCGTTCTCGATCATCATGCGGGCGACGTCGCGCAGGGGCGTTTCGGGGGTTGCGCACGCGGGATTGGCGGTCATCACCGAGGTCACGTCGGCCATGGGAGCCTCCTGGATGTGGGGAAGCCCGCATTGTTGCGACGCGGCGGTTCGTGGGCCGTGAACCGGAGCGGCCAGGTGCGGAAAACGGCCGCATTCACCGGACATGGCTTTCGTCATGCGTCGCGTGCCCCGGCCTCCGGTAGGCTGGCGGTTTCCGTCCGACGAGACCATCGCCCATGAAGCACCCGCTCGCCTGCGCCCTGGCGCTCGCCCTGGCCGCAGGCACGACGCCGGCCCTCTTTGCGCAGACCGCCGCCGCACAGACGCCCCAAGGATCCGCCGTGCAGAACCAGACCGCCAACCCGTTCTTCGCCGACAGCACGCTTCCGCTGCACTACCCCGATTTCGCGAAGATCCAGGACACCGATTTCGGCCCGGCCTTCGACCAGGGCATGAAGGAAGAACTGGCCGAAATCGAGCGCATCGCCAACAACAAGGCCAAGCCGACGTTCGACAACACGATCCTGGCGATGGAGAAGAACGGCCGCACGCTCACGCGCGCCGCGACCGTCTTCTACAACCTCTTCGGCGCGGACAAGAACGACGCGCGCGAGAAGATCGACGAGAAGTACTCGCCCATCTTCGCCGCGCACCGCGACACGATCCGCCTGAACCCCAAGCTCTTCGCGCGCATCAAGTCGCTCTACGACCGCCGCGCCAAGCTGGGCCTGGACGCGCAGCAGACGCGCCTGGTCGAGCGTTACTACACCGACTTCGTCCGCGCCGGCGCCAAGCTCAACGACGCGGACAAGACCACGCTCAAGGACATCAACGCGCAACTGGCAACGCTCGGCACGCAGTTCGAGAAGAAGCTGATCGACGGCCGCAACGCCGCGGCGGTCGTGGTCGACTCGCGCGCCGAACTCGATGGCCTGTCCGATGCGCAGATCGACGCGGCGGCCGATGTCGCCAAGACGCGCGGCCTCGATGGCAAGTTCGTGCTGACGATCCTCAACACCACCGGCCAGCCCCCGGCCGCGCAGCTGACCAACCGCGCGCTGCGCGAGAAGCTGTACCGCGCGTCGATGGCCCGCGGCGACGGCGGCGAGTTCGACACCACCGCGATCATTTCGCAGGTCGTCAAGCTGCGCGCGCAGAAGGCCAAGCTGCTCGGCTACGCGAACTGGGCCGCCTTCGTGCTGGAAGACGAAACCGCCAAGACGCCGCAGGCCGTCAACGACATGCTCGGCAAGCTCGCGCCGCCGGCGGTCGCCAACGCCCGCCGCGAAGCGGCCGACCTGCAGGCGATGATCGACAAGGAACAGGCCGCCAAGGGCCAGCCGACCTTCAAACTGGAGCCGTGGGACTGGTCCTTCTATTCGGAGAAGGTGCGCAAGGCGAAGTTCGCGTTCGACGAGAACGAGCTCAAGCCGTATCTCGAACTCGACAACGTGCAGCAGAACGGCGTCTTCTACGCCGCGCACGAGCTGTACGGCCTGTCGTTCAAGGAGCGCAAGGACCTGCCGGTGTACGAGCCGGACGTGCGCGTGTTCGACGTGTTCGACAAGGACGGCAAGCAGCTCGCCATCTTCATCTCCGACATGTACGCGCGCGATTCCAAGCAGGGCGGCGCGTGGATGAATTCCTACGTCGACCAGTCCGCGCTCACCGGCTTCCTCCCCGTCGTGGCCAACCACCTCAACATCACCAAGCCGCCGGCGGGCCAGCCGACGCTGCTGACGTGGGACGAAGTGACCACGATGTTCCATGAGTTCGGCCATGCGCTGCACGGCATGTTCTCGAACGTCGAGTACCCCTACTTCACCGGCACCAACGTCCCGCGCGACTTCGTCGAATACCCCTCGCAGGTCAACGAGATGTGGGCCGACTGGCCGTCGGTGCTGGCCAACTACGCCAAGCACCACGAGACCGGCAAGCCGATGCCGAAGGAACTGCTCGACAAGGTGCTGGCCGCGGGCAAGTTCAACCAGGGCTTCACCACCACCGAATACCTCGGTGCGGCGCTGCTCGACCAGAAGTGGCACCAGATCACGCCGGACCAGGTGCCGCCGGCATCAGGCGTGATGGCGTTCGAAGCCGCCGCGCTGAAGAAGGACGGCGTCGATTTCGCCGCCGTGCCGCCGCGTTACAAGACCCCGTACTTCAGCCACATCATGGGCGGCTACTCGGCGGGGTACTACGCGTACATCTGGTCGGAAGTGCTCGACGCCGACACGGTGGAGTGGATCAAGAAGAACGGCGGCCTGACGCGCGCCAACGGCGACCACTTCCGCGACACGCTGCTCTCGCGCGGCGGTTCGAAGGACGCGCTGCAGTTGTTCCAGGACTTCGCGGGGCGCAAGCCGGAAATCGGCCCGCTGTTGAAGCGTCGCGGCCTGGATGCACCGGCGGCCGACGATTCGAAGCAGCCGGCCGAAGCCAAGCCGCAGGAGAAGGCCGCCACGGGCGGTTGATCCTCCGGGAAATGCGTCGAAACGAGAAAGGGCCGCGATGCGGCCCTTTTTCTTTACGCGGCGGCGGTGACCCGCACCGGCTTGTCGTCGCAGCAGCACACATCCTTGCTCAGCTTCGCGACCTGCCACGCCGCGTGCGCTTCCTCGCGCACCTCGTTCCAGCCCAGCTGCGAATCGCCGCGCACGCGCGACCAGTCGCTCGCCATCTGCGGCTCGACCTTCTGCCACGTCATGTCGGGATAGAAGCCCGTCGCGAGTTCACCGAGGGCGCGGGCGCGCGCGGACGTGACTTCGTCAATGTCGCGGGGGGCGGCATGGAGGTGGATGACCATGGACAGGGGACCTGGTTGACACGGGGGATGCCGCGCAGAGTGCGCACGGATGTGTAACCGCTGAGTGAAAACAGCGGCATACCGCCGCTTACGGTCCGGCGACGGAAAAGCGCTCCCCTGCTTGCGGGGGAGGGTTGGGAGGGGGTAAACCGGCCGCATGACTTCGCATCGTCCCCAATCCCCCGCCGGCGGCCGCGGCGCGCTACGTGGCACCTTTCGCGCCTGGTCCCGCCAGGGCATCCCGCTCAAGCTGGTCGGCTCCTTCCTCACCGCCAACAAGGTCGGCGGCTTCGACTGCCCCGGCTGCGCCTTCCCCGACAAGGTGGGCCACCCGCTGGTCGACAGTTGCGAGCAGGGCCAGAAGGCCATCGCCTGGGAAATGACGCGCAAGTCGGTCGGCGCGGAATTCTTCGACGGCAAGACGCCCGCACAACTGCGCGCCCTTGGCGATTTCGACCTCGAATTCCAGGGACGCCTGACGACCCCGGTGTTGTACGACGCGGCCGTCGGTACCTACCGTGCGATCGATTGGGACGAGGCGTACGCAGTCGCCGCGCGCGAGCTGCGCGCGTTGCCACCGCAATCGGTCGCGTTCTACGCCTCGGGCCGCAGCAGCAACGAAGCGGCGTTCCTCTGGCAACTCGCCGCGCGCGGTTACGGCAGCCCGCACCTGCCCGACTCGTCGAACTTCTGCCACGAACCCTCCGGTTACGCCCTGAAGCAGAGCATCGGCACTGGCAAGGGCACCTGCACGCTGGAGGACTTCGAGCACGCGGAGTTGTTCATCGTCATCGGCCAGAACCCCGCGAGCAACCACCCGCGCATGATGGGCGCGCTGTACGAAGCGAAGAAACGCGGCGCGACGATCCTCGCGATCAATCCGCTGCGCGAGCGCGGCTTCACGCACTTCTCCGATCCGAAGAACGTTTCCGAACTCGCGCGCGACAAGGGCATCGCGGTCGCCGATGCGATCTACCAGGTCACCATTGGCGGCGACTTCGCGGCGCTGAAGGGCGTGATGAAGGCACTGCTCGAAATGGAACGCGCCGCGCCGGGCACGGTGTTCGACCAAGCGTTCATCGCACGGCACACCGAAGGTTTCGACGCGCTGATCGCCGATCTCGACGCGTGCGCGTGGGACACGCTGGTCGACTGCTCGGGCCTGCCGGAAGCGCAGATGCGCGAGATCGCGACGCACTACGCGCGTGCGCAAGCCACGATGATCACCTGGTGCATGGGCCTGACGCACCATCCCGACGCGGTCGCCACCATCCAGCAAGTCGTGAACCTGCTGCTGTTGCGCGGCAACATCGGCCGCCCGGGCACGGGCGCGATGCCGGTGCGCGGCCATTCGAACGTGCAAGGCGATCGCACGATGGGCGCGACCTCGCAGGTCACCGACGCGTGGCTCGACAACATCGAAGCGGCGTTCCCCGGCGTCGCCTTGTGCCGCGATGCGGGGCGCGACGCGGCCGGCGTGATCGACGGGTTGTTCGACGGCAACGTGCGTGCGCTGTTGTCGCTCGGCGGCAACTTCGGCGTCGCGGCGCCTGATTCGCCGCGCGTGCTGGAGGCGCTGGAGCGTTGCCGCTTCACGCTGCACATCGCGACCAAACTCAATCGCACGCACTGCCATCCGGGCGAAATCGGCCTGTTGCTGCCGACGCTGGGCCGCACCGACCGCGACCTGCGCCCCGGCGGCGAGCAATGCATCTCGACCGAGGATTCGTCGAGCACCGTGCGCGCCTCGCGCGGCGTGCAGGCGCCGATCAGCGAACTGCAACGCAGCGAGCCGGCGATCGTCGCGGAACTCGCGCAGGCCATCGGAATCGCGCACGTACCGTGGCGCGATTTCACCGAAGACTACGCGGCGATCCGCGACCGCATCGAACGCTGCCAGCAGGGCGTGACCGAAGGCTTCGACCGCTACAACGACCGGTTGCTGCAGGACGGCCGCTTCATGCTGCCCAACGCCGCCGCGCATCGGCAGTGGAATACGCGCAACCACAAGGCACGCTTCATGGCGCACGCGCTCCACGACGACACACCCGTGCAGCAGGCGCGGCGCACGCATGGCACCGATGCGCTCACGCTGATGACGATGCGCGCGCACGACCAATTCAACACCACGGTCTACAGCGGCGACGACCGCTATCGCGGCGTCGAAGGCGACCGCCGCGTGGTGTTCCTCAACGCGGAGGACCTTGCCAAACGCGGGTTGCAGGACGGGGATCGCGTGGATATCGAATGCCTGGTGGACGACGGGCACGAACGCCGCGTGTACGCCTTCACCGCGCGCGCGTGGGACATCCCGGCGGGATGCTGCGCGGCGTATTACCCCGAAGCGAGCGGGCTCATCGCAGCGAGCGTCTACTCCGCCGGCACGAGAACGCCGCTTTACAAGGAGATGCCCGTTCGCATCAGCCCTTGTCCGTCGCCGTAGTCACTCCACCGCGCCCCACTTCACCGGCGGCAACGCCGAACGCACCGCGTTGTTGAACGGCGCGGCGAGCTGCGCGAAGCCGGCCTCGGTCGGGTGGATCTCGTCGTACCAGAACGACGGCTTGCGCGCGGGCAGGAAGCTTTCGAAATCCGCGTAAGAGAACAGGCCTGCGAACGTGTGCGACAAGGGCTCCAGCACCTGGTCGCGGAAGCCGTCGAACAGCAACAGGTCCGCGAACGCCTTGCCCTCCCCCACGTCGATCAGCACGTGCTGCATCGGCTTCCACAACCACGGCCCGATGTCGTCCTTGATCCAGGCGATCAATCCGATGTTCTCGACGGTGAGATCGGCGGCGGCGCCGATGCGTTGCAGCGGTGCATACGTGTGTCCCACCACGCGGAACGTGGGGCGCGCAGGCACGACCTTGCGGCGCACCGCATCGAGCACCCGCGTGTAGCTGGCCAGCACCGGCGCGAACCCGCCGGCCTGCATCAGCAGATCGAACGCCGCCTGCGCGGTGATCTTCGGCCTGGCGTGCGGGGGCTGCCACGCGGCGAACGACGTCGCCAGGCGCTCCGACAGTTGATCGTTCCCGCCGGCGCTCAGGCACAGCACGTCGAACGGCGATCCGTTGATGCGATCGATCATCGAATCGACGTTGCGCGGCGCGAACAGATCCGACGCCGTGGCCCCGGGCTTGCCGACGACCATCGCCATGCCCGTGATGCGCAGCAGGCTCTGGCGCGCGAGATTGAGGTACAGCGGCGTGGAGAACCACGAGTCGCCCCAATACAACAAGGCCGGATGCTTCTGCAGGAACGCCTCGACACGCCGCCGCTGCGGCGTGCGCGGGCGCCCCATCAGCTCGCGCCACGATTCCCAACGGGTGGTCCAGGACATCTGCGGCATGGCGCGGCTCCCGGGGCGGGAAGCGCGCATGGTGCAGCGGATTAGGTGAAGATTTTGCCGCGGACGTCCCGTTTGGTCTCAGCCGTCACCCAGTGGCGTTGCAAGGTGGAGGCCCGTTCCCATCGTGTAGATCTCGCCCGGAAGGAGCGCGTCAACGCCGGTGAGGCGGTCGTTGGAGATACCCCATGGGATCGCGTGTAGTGGGCCAGGCAGATAGGGTTCCCAGATGCCCGGAGTGAAGGGGCGCCGCTTCGACCGAAATTCCACCGGCACGCGCAGTTCCTGCCAGCAAGTTCCGCAAGCGTTCCATCCGCTGCGTACGATCCCGCAATCACCGACTACCAAGGAGCACGCAAGCGCTTCGTCTTGCGAATCAGACCTCGTCTAGTGGAGGCGGCCGTCCGCAGCGCCACGTAGACAAAGACCCTCAGTAGCCATCGAAGCTCTTTCGAGACTTCGCGCCAAGAACCAGGGCCAGGAATGGCCCTGCCAACAGTCGAACTACATCGACTGCAAAGGCTTGAAGTTTTCGATTTTCCTGTCTCAACAACGAAGCAAGCTCGAAAAATCCAGCTACGCGGCCTTTGATCGCGGCCTTGATGCAGTGCTTTCTAGCTTGGCCGAAGTCGCCTCCAATCTCGAAATACCGCGCGAACGCCAAGTCGACCTCAGGTGTATGTCTTGTCGCGCTGGCTTGACGGATGTAAGTCAGCGATGCCGGTCGGCATTCGGGCCCCTGCTTTAACAGCGCCCGTGCAATGCTCAGGAAAAGATATTCGTCTGTGTTGTGAATCATATGGGATGCCATTCGATAACACTCCACCGCCTCCACCAGACTCGTGCCCTCCCGCTCGACGTCGTATTCCAGGACCAGCCCCTTCAGGTAGTAGCCCTGAGCTGTGGTAGGTCGGTTGTCCTTCACTTCTTTTCGGTATGCTTCGAGACACGCGGCGTTTCGCTGTTCTTGCAGCCGCTTGCGAGCTTCGGCGAACATCATCGACCTCCTGCAGCCGGCGAGTGCCAACCGCGCTCAGACTGCTCACGGATCATCCGGAGCTGGTTTTGATGCTGGAAAAGATCATCCGCCACGCCGTCCTTACCTGGCGCGCAGACGTGGAGACCGATGCAGATTCGCAACGCTGCATTTTGAGCGGCCGGACTCTTGCATGCGTTTCCGACTCCAGCTACAGCCGCCGGCGTCATGATCGCCCCCCCGACAACAGCGGGCGTATATACCGCTGTCGCCGCGCCTGCGGCCGCTATGCCCCAAACCACATTCAACCGCTGCGCAACCTCCTCGGGAATTGCGTAATCGGGTCGAGTATTGAGGTTGCGCGAATACGGGAGAAACTGCAGGCCATCCGGATCGATGTTGGAAATTGGATTCATTCCTGCGTATCCGTACGTATTGACACCCGCAGCCAAGCCCAACGGATCCGATTGCAGATACCGACCGCCCTTCGCGTCGTACTCCCGGTAACCGTTCTGCCACAGATCGCTCTCCGCGTCGTAGTACTGCCCGGGGAAGCCGATGTTCAATCCGCCGATCAGGTCCTGCGTGACTTCCCGGTCGTAGGCGTGGTTCTTTGCGCGCCATAGCTGTACCTGTGTCCCGCTTGTCACGGCTTCCGGGCGGCCCAAGTGATCGTTGTGGACGTACTTGACGCCGGGGTGGCTAACCACGATCGGGTAGTCGTCGTACTGCGCGACGATGCTCGCCGTCCCCGGTGTCAGCAAGCCGACGAGTTCTCCGCCGAACCAGATGTAGTCCTTCCATCCGGCCGGGCCATGCTCGGCCAGCAATTGCGCGGGGCCGCCGTGGATATAGCGCGTGGCGCCGTCGGCGTTCGATTTCGCGACGCGCAGGCCCAGCGCATTGACGACGTATTGCGTGGCGCCGGAAGGAAGCGTCCTGCAGGTGCCGTAGGGTTCGCAGAGTGTCACGCTGTCAGGCCGCGAGACTTCGCGCAGTCGATCGAACGCGTCGTATTGCAGATGTGTAGTGATGCCGGAGGTCGTGTCGCCGGTCCGATTGCCGCGTGCATCGTAGGCGTAGGTGTGGTGTCGGCTCGGGGTTGAGGTTCCGCTGATTGCGAGCAGGCGGTTGTTGTGCGGGTCGATCGCATGCTGCTCGACCTGCCCGTTCCATCTGTGACTGGTGCGATTGCCGTTGGAATCGAACGTCGCGATGCGCGCATGGCCGCCCTGCCCGACGATCGCGTCGGATGTAAGGCGCCCTTGCGCGTCGTATGCGAACGCCTGGCTGGCGGGTTCGCCGGCGGCATTGGTGATCGCCGCGATACGATCGGCGGCTTCGAATCCGTAGGTCAGGCTTTGCACTACCCTGCCCGCGCGTTCGTCGACCGCGCTGACGCCGGACAGGCGGCCGTTGTCGTCCACGGAGTAGCGTCTTTCCAGACCGTTGCCGTATGTCCAGGTTTCCGGGCCGCCAAAAGCGCGGAATTGGATAGAGTCCAGCACCGTGTGCGTGACGCCATCACGCGTCGCGCTCAACGTTCGCAGTCGTCCCATCGCATAGGTGTATGCGACTTCGAGTCCGCTGGGATAGCTTAGCTTCGACAGCCTGCCGAGCGCGTCATGGTGGTACGTGGTGGTGTCGGCGACCCCGTCGGCTGTGTCGATTCGCGATCGCAAAGCCCCGTCGGCGCGGTAGGCGAACGTCGTTGATGCTTGCGCGCTGCCCGCATGCCACGTCGTCGCTTGGCAAAGGAACCCCGCACCGCAGCTATCGTAGGCGTATGTCCTGCGATCCATGCCGCTTGTCATGCTCGTGACACGGCCCAGCGCGTCGTGCGTGTAGTCGAGGGTGGTGGCGTCGTTGCGCACCGTTCGCGTGCGCAGCCCGTTGCCGCCATACGTGTGGGTCGTCGTCCCGCTGTCCGGGCTGCGAAGTTCCAGCAGGTCGCCGAACGCGTTGTGCCGATAGGTGGTCGACAAGCCGCGCGGATCGATGACGGCGGTGACACGGTCCGCGGCGTCGTAGGAGTAGCGGGCGATTCCGCCCGTTGCGTCCGTCGTGGCTGCGACGCGACCGAGTGGATCGTAGGCAAGGCGCGTCACGTGACCGTTCCCGTCGGTGACGTGGATGAGGCGACCCTCGGCGTCGTAGCTCCGCTGCGCCACAACCTTGCCCTCGTCGCCGCTGCGTTCGACGATCACACGCCCGAGCTCGTCGTACTCGAACGTGCTGACGTGCGTCACTTGCAGCGCAAGGACCAGTATCCGGAGGTCCACCGGGTCAGTCCGTCACGGTGTTCAGCGTGCACACGCCATCGGCTTGCACTAGGTAAGTCACGGTAGACAATGGTGTTGCCGAACGCTTGGACGACAGCACCGTCGCGAAGGCCGCTCGACCGCCCTGCGGCGCCAACGAGACGTAGATCAGCTGGTACAGGCAGTTCGGCAAGCCGCCCTCGACGGAGAAGTACGCCAACTCGTTGGCCGCATGGACGCCGACCTGTCCGACCAGTTGGTCGCGCACGGTACCGGACCCCGTCGAAGCGTAGGGCTGCACGCCACCCCCCAACAGCGATTGCGGAATCGGCGGCTCCTGGCCCCGCGCCGGCGAACTAATGGCCAGTGCCGCGGCGAACATCAAAACATGCGTGTGGCGCATCATCTTCTTCCTTGAGTTCAGTTCCGAAAGGTCTGTCATGGGTCGCGGCCGATCTCGATTCGGAGGGGCTGCGACATCGCGTTGTAGGTAATGCGACGCACCGCGAAACTACCGCCGGGCTCGGTCCTGTCTTCCTGGACGAGACGACGCGCGGCGTCGTAGTGGTAGATAACGCTGCTGCCATCGGCGGCCTGGATTGCATCGAGCAGTCCGCTGGCGCCGTATATGTATCGCGTTTCGACAGGACTTCCATTCGGAAATGTGCGCTCGACGAGGACGCGCCCGCGTTGGTCATATTCGTATTCGGTGACTGCACCGGACGGCTCGACGATTCGCGCGGGTTGCCCACGGCCGTTATGGCCTTCGTAACGGGTGGCGTGTCCGGCGGTGTTGCGGCTTTCGATCAGGTCGCCGGACGCGTTGTATTGATGCGTGAGGTCCTCTCCGGGTGTCGGGCCATCGACGGTCAACGATGATAGGAGTCCGTTGGAATGCGTCGTGTAGGCATAGGTCGTGCCACGTATGGCGCCGGTTGCGAAGTCGGTTACGGTGGTCGACGCGAGGCGCCCGTTGTCGAGGTAGGTGTAGGTGGTCGATGCACTCCCCTCCAGTGTCTCGCTCATCACGCGATTTCTGTCCGGCGCCCATGTAAAGGTGCGCGCTCGCTGCAATTTCGTCCCCGCAGCTTCGGTCTTGCGGATCAGTCGGCCCGCAGAGTCGTGATCAAAGGTCGTCACAGCTCCGGCGAAATTCGTCACTTGGTTCGGCTGACCGTTCGCGTCGTACTGCAAGTATCTATCTCGGCTCCCGCAATTGGAGGACGCCGCGCCTTCAACTGATACCAGACGGCCATCGAGGTATCGGCGCGTGGTGCGATGACCCAGCGGGTTGGTTTCTACGACGCTGTAGTTTTCCGTCGTACTTTCTAGATCGCCGGAATACGCGAACGAGTGTCGCTCGACGCCCGCGTGGTGCTCGGTGGAAACAACACGAGCCTCTTCATCATTTCGCTCATAGATGAAGGTTGAGTAGCGCAAGCCATCGAAGGACTTGCCACTCATGTTCCCTGGCGGTGCGCCAATGTAACGACTTGGGAGAGCGTGGTAGGTGATCCTAGTCGCCGGCGATCCGGGCAGTGTCGTTTCGACCAGCCGTGGACGGTGGTGCCCGACGCGGTGGTACGCATACCGGTAGACACTCCCAACTGGATCGGTGACATGGGTCAGCTCGCCGTTGGTATAGCCGAACCGTACCGAACGACCCGAGGTGTGATCGATGCGCTGCAACTGCGCACCGGCGTACACGTAGTGCCAACCGACTCCACGCTCGTTTCGAACGACATGGACACGTCCCTGTTGATCGTAGATCTCCGTCCCACCGGCTTCATTGAACAGGTAGATCCACCCTTGCGGCCACTGCTCGATACGTGGCAGCGGCTTGGCAGGGCTTTGGCGCCAGCCTCCCGCTTGCGTAGGCATCCAGATGACGCTCCCATTTGGACGAACCGCCCGGATGCCCACTGCGCGGTCTTCCCATTCCAGCGAATAGTCAAAATTGCTGCGCCAACGCGCACCGAACATGCCGTCGCGATGGCCATACATACGCGTGAGAAACAATCCCATTTCGCCATCGCTCGCGAAATCCGTCTCCTCTTCGACCTTCAACCCGGAGGGAAGTCGAACGGGGTTGCCGCGCAGCTCGTCGCACTTCCCTTCGTCCTGTTGTTCGAAGACCGCTTCGATCGGCCCGCGGAAGGGCAGCCCGTGCGTAGGACTGGAGCCCGACCAGTGCCATTACGTTGGCGAGCGGCAAGTGGTACTCGTGGATGGCCTCGATCGTGTGGCTCTGAAAGACAGGCAAGGGCTTCTCCCTCGGCGGCTCCTCGTCGTCCGCGATCACGTTGAACGGCAAGACGCACGCCAGTGCGACAGCCGATATCGTCCGGTATGCCCCGGCAGCTCCTCCCTGATGCACTCCCTACCCCACGTATCCGATGCAGACGCACAGGTTAGACGCGGGGCGTGCGGGTCAGAAACGAGAAGAATTGGGAAACGCACGAAGAAACAGGGCCGCGTGCTAGCGTGTTATTCGCCGTAGATCCCTGCCCCCACCGCATGCAACGAAGGCTCCGGCTCCCGCAACAGCGCACGCCGCCAAGTGCGTTGCTCGTCGAGCGTCGTCTCGACCAGGAACGCCACCTTCCCCGCGACGTGCGAGGCCACCGCGATGCCGTCGCGATACAGCACGCGTGCGCCAAGTTGGCGCGGCACCTTGTCGCCGACCAGGACCGTGCCGACGAGGTTCAGCGGATCGAGCGCGGACAGGCTGACGAGCGCGCCGTCGTGCGGACGTTTGCGCACGGCGCGCATGGCGCCGACGGCTTCGGGCAGTGCGAACTGTTCGCCCGAAAGGCCGGCGATAAAGCGGCCGCCGCGGATTTCGCCGCGGGCTTCGAGGCGGTGGTAGACGCGCAGCATTTCGCGCCAGGGTGGCAGCCACGCGGCTTCGCGTTCGAGCAGGCGCCAGCACACCACGCCGTAGCGGCGCAGCAGCGTGCGGGCGATGTGTTCGATCGTGTCGGGGTCCAGCGCTTGCGCCTGTGCGGGCTTGCGCGTCAATGTCCAACGGCCCGCGTCTTCGATGCCGAACAACGACGCGCGACGTCCGCGTCGTCCGCCGAAGGCATGCGGCCGCTTCGATTGCGGCACGAGCAGCGCGCGCAGGCCGGCGAAGCTGTCGCAGTGCACGCGGCCGCGTGCGACGAGTTCGGCTAGCGCGTCCTCGAGTTCGGTGCGCAGCAGGTGTGCGCCGGTCACGAGTTCGTCGAAGAACGAGGCGCCGTTCTCGCGCAGGTAATCGGTCACTTTCTCCGCGCGCGAGGACAGCGCCGGTTCTTCGTCGTTGCGTTGCGCGGCGATGTTGGACCACGTCGCGAGGCGCTTGCGCGGCAGCAGCACGATGGGCGTGCCGCGCACCGGTGCGGTGCGGCCGCCCTGCGCGTCGGAGGGCGCATTGCGCAATCGGGCCCACGTCGTGCGGCCGGCGGTGCACAGGTCGTCGAGCCACGCGATCGAGTAATCGTTGACGCGCGCGGGCAACAGGTCCGACTCCCACGCGGCGGCGGGGGCTTCGAAGCCTTCGAGTTGCGCGACCACGCCGGCGAGCGCCTCGGGACCGCTGACGCGCGCGGCCGGCGACACGCGTTGCCAGTCGAACAGGAAGCGCATGTAGTCGCGCGGTTCGACGGGTTCGATTTCGCGGCGCAGGCGGCCGATCGTGTAACGGTGGATGCGTGCGAGCAGGTGGCGCTCGCACCATTCTTCGTCCTGGGTCGCACGTTCGCCGGAGCTGAAGCGCCCGCGCATGACGAAGCCTTCGGTTTCCAGCGCGGCGAGTGCGAGGTCGATGTCGGTGCGCGGCAATGCGAGCGTGTCGACCAGCGCGGCCGCGGTGATCGGACCGACCCCGGTGAGGCGAGCGCGCACCAACGCGAGCGCGGCGTCCTCGCGCGTCCACGCGCGCATGTAACTCGCAGGTGCGGCGATCTTGGGTGTGATCGTCGCATCGGCATGCAACGAGAACATCCGCGGGAGGCACTCGGCCGCCCACCACTGCCCTCCCCCCACGGCCGCGTGCGTGGCGCGCTTGTCCTTCGCCAGCGCCTGCAGCAGCTGCGTCCACCCGTTGTCGCGCGCATCGGCGTCGGTGACCAGACCGATGCCCATCAGCGCTTCGTGCATTTCGTCTGCGGTGCGCGCGTCGGGCCGCGCTTGCGCGCGGACTTCGTCGATGGCTTCGGGATCCAGACGCGCGAGGTCGCCCGGTGCGTCGTCCTCGGCATAGCGACGCGCGATGACGGCCTGCGTGCGGCGTTCCTCCAGCGGTGCATCGTCGAGGAACGCGTACGGCCGCGCGTTGAGCGCTTCGGCCGCGAACGGCGACGGCGCCGTCAGATCGCGCGCGACAACCTCGATTTCGCCCGACACCATGCCGCGCAACACCGCGAGCCACCCTTCGGCGTCCATCGCATCGTGCAGGCAATCGTCGAGCGTTTGTGCGACGAGCGGATGATCGGGCACCTCGCGCTCGCCGACGAGGTTCTCGGCGCACGCCACCTGGTCGGGGAATACGGTCGCGAGCAGGTCCTCCGACTTCATGCGCTGCAACTGCGGCGCGACCTTCTTGCCGCCGACGAAGCGCGGCAGCGCCAGGCCGGTCGTCGCGTTCCAGCGCCAGCGCACGCCGAACAGCGGCGCATCGAGCAACGCTTGCACGAGGATATCGAGCGCGGAATTCGGATGGAGGTACGACGCCACTTCGATCAGCGGGAAACTGTGGCTCGTCGAGAGCGACAGGACGATCGCGTCCTCGGTCGCCGCCGCCTGCAACTCGAAATTGAACTTGCGGCAGAAGCGCTTGCGCAGCGCCAGGCCCCACGCGCGGTTGACGCGCGAGCCGAACGGCGAATGCACGATGAGTTGCGTGCCGCCGGATTCGTCGAAGAAGCGTTCGAGCACGATGCGCTGCTGCGTGGGCATCGTGCCGAGCGCGGTCACCTGTCGCGCGAAGTAATCGGCGAGTTGGCGCGCGGCGGATTCATCGAGGCCCACGTCGTCGATCAGATACGGCGCGGGATCGTTGCCCGCTTCGACACGCTGCGTGAGCAGCGCACGCAGGCGCGACACGCCGGCCGAGAGTTCGTCCGTGCGGCCCGGCGCTTCGCCCAGCCAGAACGGGATGCTCGGCGGCATGCCCTTCGCATCCTCGACGCGCAGGCGGCCCGGTTCGACCCGCAGGATGCGGTAGCTCGCATTGCCGAGCTGGAACACATCGCCCGCCAGGCTCTCGATCGCGAAGTCTTCGTTGACCGTGCCGATGTTGGTCGATTGCGGCTCGAGCAGCACCGAGTAATCGCCGGTGTCGGGGATGGTTCCGCCTGACATCACCGCGATTTGCTTACCGCCTGCGCGGCCACGCAACCGCTGGTGCACGGCATCGCGATGGAGATAACTCGCGCGGTGGCCGCGTCGTGTCGTGAAGCCTTCGACGAGCATCGACACGATGGCATCGAAGTCCTTGCGCGGCAGCGCCGAATACGGCCACGCGTTGCGCACGAGCGCGAACAGCGCGTCCTCTTCCCACTCCTGCGCACAGACCTCGGCGACGAGTTGTTGCGCCAGCACGTCGAGTGGCGCGCGCGGCATGCGCAGCGCGTCGAGTTCGCCGCGGCGCACGCAGTCGAGCAATGCGGCGCATTCGGCAAGGTCGTCGCGCGATTGCGGGAACAGGCGGCCTTTCGGTACGCCGCCGACAAAGTGGCCCGAACGGCCGACGCGTTGCAGGAATGCCGCGATCGCGCGCGGGGAACCCAGTTGCACGACCAGGTCGACATCGCCGATATCGATGCCGAGCTCGAGCGACGCGGTGGCGACCAGCACCTTCAGCGAGCCCGCCTTCAGGCGCTGCTCGGCGTCCAGGCGCAGTTCCTTCGCCAGCGAGCCGTGGTGCGCGGCGACGTGTTCGCGGCCCAACAATTCGCCCAGGTGGCGCGCGGCGCGCTCGGCCATGCGGCGCGTGTTGACGAAGACCAGCGTGGTCTTGTGTTGCCCGACCAGTTGCGCGATGCGCGCGTAGACCTGCTCCCACTGCTCGTTCGACATCACGGCTTGCAGCGGCGTCGGCGGGACTTCCAGCGCGAGGTCGCGTTCGCGCGCGTAACCGATGTCGACGATGTCGCAATCGGGCACACCGCCGACGATGTGGCTCGTGCCGACGAGGAAACGCGCCACCTCTTCGATGGGCTTCTGGGTTGCGGACAAGCCCACGCGGGTGAGGCGGCGGCCACAGAGCGCGTCGAGGCGTTCCAGCGACAGCGACAGATGGCTGCCGCGCTTGCTCGCGGCGACGGCGTGGATTTCGTCGACGATCACCGTGCGCGCGCTGGCCAGCATCGCGCGGCCCGAATCCGAGCCGAGCAGCACGAACAGCGATTCGGGCGTGGTGACCAGGATGTGCGGTGCGGACTTGCGCATGCGCGCGCGTTCGCTTTGCGTCGTGTCGCCCGTTCGCACTGCGGTGCGGATGGCGACGTCGGGCAGGCCCATGCGTTCAAGCTCTGCGCGGATGCCTTCGAGCGGGGCTTCGAGGTTGAGGTGGATGTCGTTCGACAACGCCTTGAGCGGCGAGATGTAGACGACCTGCGTCGCCTCCGGCAGACCCTCCGGCGACAGGCCCTGCCGCACGAGCGAATCGATGGCGGCCATGAACGCGGTGAGCGTCTTGCCCGACCCGGTGGGCGCGGCGACGAGCGTGTGGCGGCCGCCCTCGATCGACGGCCACGCCTGGACCTGCGCTTCCGTCGGCCCCGGGAAGGCGCGCGCGAACCACGCGGCGACCGCGGGGTGGAACAGATCGAGGACGGGGAAGCACGCCGGCATGGCCGGGGGATTATCCGCCTGGGCGGCTGGGGCGGGATGAACGGCCATGGGGAGAAACGTCGCTCGGTGGCGTCTCAGATGGTGCGACTGGCTTCAGCGGGGGGCGACATAGCCGCCGGGGACGCCCCCGGGCGACAGGACGATCTGCCACAGGTGGATGTGGCGGGCGCGGAAGCTCGCCATCGAAGCGCCGAGATAGAAGCGCCACATGCGGCGGAAGCGTTCGTCGTAGCGCGCGGGCAAGCGATCCCACGCCGCCTCCACGTTCGCGCGCCAGGCTTGCAGCGTGCGGTCGTAGTCGGCGCCGAAGTTGTGCCAGTCTTCGACGACGAATCGCCCTTCCGAATCGGTGGCGATCTGTTTCGCCGACGGCAGCATCGAATTCGGGAAGATGTAACGGGCGATCCACGGATCGGTATGGTCGACCGACGTCGCGCCGCCGATCGTATGCAGCAGGAACAGCCCGCCATCGGGCGCGTCCGGCGACAGGCAACGCCGCGCGACATCGAAATACGCCGCGTAGTTGCGCACGCCGACGTGTTCGAACATGCCCAGCGAGAAGACGCGGTCGAAGGTTGCATCGATCTCGCGGTAATCCTGCAGCCGGATTTCGATGGGCAGGCCGGCGCAGAGTTCGCGCGCATAGTCCGCCTGTTCGCGCGAAACGGTGACGCCGACGCCGCTGATGCCATACCGCTGCGCCGCGAACTTCAACGCTTCGCCCCACCCGCACCCGATGTCGAGGACGCGCATGCCCGGGCGCAGCAGCAACTTGCGGCACACCAGGTCGAGCTTGGCTTCCTGCGCGGCGTCGAGGTCGTCCGCATCGCGCCAGTACGCGCAGCTGTAGACCAGCCGCTCGCCGAGCATCGCGCGATACAGGTCGTTGCCGAGGTCGTAATGCCGCTGCCCGACTTCGAACGCGCGCGTTTCGCTCTGGAGGTTCATCACCCGCGCGCGCAAGGCGTCCCACACTTCGCCGGCGCCGCGCACGCGCTGGTCGATGTCGGCGGACAACAGGCGGAAGAGCATGCCGTCGAGATCGGCGACGTCCCACCATCCGTCCATGTAGGACTCGCCCAGGCCGAGCGAGCCCTGCGCCAATGTGCGGCGGAAGAAGCGCGCATCGTGTACCCGTGGATCCCACGCTGCGCGGCCGCCGGTGCGCGCGTCGTCGATGCGCACGTCCGCCTCGCGGAAGAGGTGTTCGATGCGACGGCGGAACGGATGCGGCGACATGGCGCCCTCGCGTTGCCTCAGCCGCCGCGGAACAACGTCCGGTACGCGGGCGCGACGTGCGGGAGCAGCACTTGCGCGGGGACATCGACGGTCTGCGTGCCATCGACGTACGGGCCCACCTGGTAGGGCGGGAACACGAAGCGCAGCGCGTCGATCTTGCCGTCCCTCGCCACGCGCGGTTCGAATTGCGAGAACGCATCGGCCTTCGGCTGCGTGCCGTCGTCGATCATGTCGCCGGCGCTCTTGAGCATGTCGGCGCGTTCTTCGGCGGGCACGTCGTCGGCGTCGATGCGTTGCGACAACGCGGTGTGCAGTTGCTCGCGCACGAAATCGGAAATCGCCTGCCAGCCTTTCGCATCGGGCACGAGCGTATCGGCGGTGAGCATCGCGTTGCGCTTGGGCAACCACACGAAGCGCGCGATCAACGGCGAACCGTGCGCGCCGCCGGTGTACAGGCTGCCGTCGGCGGCGATGGCCATGATGTCGGGCGAATCCACCACCGTCGTGTACGACAGGCTCAATTCGTATGGCGCGGTGGGCACGTCGTTGCCGAGCGCTTCGACCGCACCGGTGAGGTCCTTGCGCGCATCGGCCGCGTACGCGGTGAGCGCGGATACCAGCCCCGGATAGGGCGCGGCTTCCTTCGGATACGAGATGCCGACGACGTAGCGCGGCGTGGTTTCCACGACGTCGGCGAGCGGCGCGCGCGCGGTGGTTGCGGCGCTGGCGGGCGCGTGCGTCGACGCGGCACCGGGCTTGCCGGGTTCGGGTGTCGCCGATTCCCGGCGGCAGGCCGGCAACGCGACGACGAGGACGATCAGGAGCAAAACGAAACGGCGGCGCATCATTTGAGGCAATCCATTGGCTCGGGGGTATCGCGAAGCAAATTATCGCCAGCCCCGTGACGCCTGAATACACCGGGATGAAAATCCACCGCGCCAAAAAGAAAACCCGGCCGAAGCCGGGTTTTCGAAGGTGCGAACCGGTGCGTCTCCGCGCCGGCCCTACCGCGAGTCGAGGACCTTAGACGGCCTGGACTTCATCGGCCTGCAGGCCCTTCTGGCCCTGCACGACCTTGAACGACACGCGCTGGCCTTCCTGCAGCGACTTGAAGCCGGTGCCCTGGATGGAACGGAAGTGCACGAAGAGGTCCGGGCCGGATTCCGGCGTGATGAAGCCGAAGCCCTTGGCGTCGTTGAACCACTTGACGGTACCGGTCTGACGATCGGACATAAATTACTCCTTGAAAAACAGATGGTTGGTGCACGATGCGCAACACACGCACCGAGACTGTCCAGCAAGGGGTAATGAGCGAACGATGTAGCGGACCGCTGGCTGACGCCTTGGATCTACCGCATCGGGCCACGATGTACCGTGATCCCGCTTGAAACAGTGGGCGCACCTTACCCTACTTTTCCCCGGAAGTGTGAATGCGCGTGCACGGCGTTCACATCTTCCGACGGACGTCCCACCGTCGAGCCGCCCCGCCTCACCATTCCGTGCGGTGCGGCAGCAGCGCGCGCAGCTCGATTTCCGTGAGGTTGCGCCACTGGCCGACCTTCAGGTGCCCGAGTTTCACGCTGCCGATCCTCACACGGATCAGCTGCTTCACCCGGTGCCCGAAGTGCGCCGCCATCAGGCGGATCTGCCGGTTGAGGCCCTGCACCAGCACGATGCGGAACCCGAAACGGCCGAGCTTGCCGGTCTTGCACGGCAGCGTGGTTTCGCCGTGGAGCGGAACGCCGCGCGCCATGCCGCGCAGGAATTCGTCGGTGACCGGGTGATTGATCGCGACGAGGTATTCCTTTTCCAGCTTGTTCTCGGCGCGCAGGATCTCGTTGACGATGTCGCCGTTGGAGGTCAGGAGGATCAGTCCTTCGGAATCCTTGTCCAGGCGCCCGATCGGGAAGATGCGCTCCTGGTGGCCGATGAACTCGACGATGTTGTCCTTGACCCCGGTTTCCGTGGTGCAAGTGATGCCGACCGGTTTGTTGAGCGCGATGTAGACGTGCCGGCGCTTGCCGGGGGCCGCCGAACGCGCCTTGAGCGGCGCGCCGTCGACGAGGACGGTGTCTTCCTCGCCCACTTCCGCGCCGACGCGGGCGCGCACGCCGTTGACCTGGACGCGGCCCTCGGCGATGAGGCGGTCGGCTTCGCGGCGCGAGCAGGCGCCGGTGTCGCTGATGAATTTATTGAGGCGCATAGCGCGCCAGTTTAGACCGTCAGCGACGAATACTCGGGATGCCGGGCCACCCACGCCCTCGAATAGCTGCAGGCGGTGTGGACTTTCAGGCCCTGCGCGCGCACCCAGTCGAGCGCGGCGCGCACCAGTTCCCCTGCGACGCCACGTCCGCCAATGGCCTGCGGCACGCCGGTGTGGAGGATGGTGACCTGCCCTGCGGAGTCGCGGCCGTAGACCAGCTCGGCCTCCACGTCGTCCACGGTGACGGAGAAGCGGCCCTGGGTGCCGGGCCCCGCATCCGCGTCGTGGCGGATGCGGGCGGCGATGTCGTGCGTGCTGGCGTCGGTCATGCCGGCGATGGTGCCATCAGTCGCGCGAATCGTGTTTCGCCTCGTTGCGGCGATGGGTCGACGAATCCCAGCCGGCGGTGCCCTCCGAGCGCAGCTCCTCCTGCTGGCGGCCGACCGCGCGGTCGCGCGCTTCGTCGGACTGGAAGCCGCTGTCGTTCACCGCATGGCCGCCCTCGCCGCCGATGGCCTGCCACGGCTGCTGCTGGCGGTCGTGTTCCTTCTTCTGCGCGAGCAGGCGCTTGGTGTTCTCCAGCGCCTGTTCCGGCGTGATTTTCTTCATCGACGTCTTTTTCGAAGCGGTCTTTTTCGAAATAGTCTTCTTCGAAACGACCTGCTTCGTGGGCGCGGCCCGCTTCGAGGCGACCTTCTTCGCGGGAACGGCCTTCTTCGAAGCGACTTTCTTCGCCGGCGCCGCCTTCTTCGCCGCCTTCTTCGCGGGGGCGGACTTCTTCACGGCCTTCTTCGCCGGAGCGGCTTTGCGGGCGGCTTTCTTCGCGGGCCGGGCCTTCTTGACCGCCTTCCTCGCAGGCGCGGTCTTCTTCACCGCTTTCTTCGCCGTCTTCTTCGCGGGCGCGGCCTTCTTCGCGGCCTTCCGCGCCGCCTTCTTCGCGCCCTTCTTCGCCGCCGCCTTCTTCGCAGGTTTCCGGGTGGCCATGACGCCTCCTCATCGGGTCCAGTCGCCCGGATACCACGACGGAGATTCAGCGCGGGTGATCGATCAGCCCAGCGGCGACATCAATTGCGCGAAGAAGTGCTGGATCAGTTGCGGCTCGACCACCACCGCGGCCGCGATGCCGAACGCCGCGCCCCAGAAGTGCGCGCTGTGGTTGACGTTGCCGTGCGCGCCCTTTAGGTCGGCCCACGCCGAGTACGCCAGGTACACCACGCCGAACAGGATCGCCGGACACGGAATGAACATGATCCCGATCATTCCCCACGGGTTGAACAGGATGTAGGTGAACAACACCGCCGACACCGCGCCCGACGCGCCCAGGCTCCGGTAGCCGGCATCCCGGCGATGGCGCAGGTAAGTCGGCAGGATCGCGATCACGACCGCCGCCATGTAGAACACCGGATACGCCAGTGGCCCGACCGCGTTGCCGTAGAAGCGCTCGCAGAGCGGGCCGAAGAACCACAGCGTGAACATGTTGAAGAACAGGTGCATCCAGTCGGCGTGCACGAAGCCGTGCGTCACCAGCCGGTCGTACTCGTGCTTCCGGTCGATCGCCGGCGGCCACAACGTCAGGCGATCGAGCAGCCGCGGGCGCGAGAACGCCGCCCACGACAGCGCGACGGTCAGCACGATGAGGACGATGGTCTGCGGCGCGCCTCCCATGCGTCAGGCCGCCGTCGTCGCAGGCGGCAACGCCCACTCCGTCAGGCCTTCGCGTTCGTACAACGTCGCGAAGGACGGACGCGCACGCATGCGGTCGGCGAAGGCGCGCAGGTGCGGCCAGTCCGTCGCCGGGCGCGGCATGTTGCGCGACCAGCGCAGCAACATCGCCAGGTAGAAATCCGCGGCGGTGATGCGATCGCCCAACAGGTACGGGCCGTGTTCTGCGATGCGGGCATCGAGGCGGTCCCACGCGGCCGCGATGCGCGGCGCGATGTTGGCGCGCACGACTTCGCCGTTGGCCTCGCCCGCCGGCTCGTGCGGATACCACCACTGGCGGAACAGCGGCTGCACCGCGTTGGCGAGGTGGAACATCCACTGGTGGTAGTCGGCGCGCAGCGGATCGTCGTGCGCGGGCGCGAAGCGATGCTGCGGATCTCGGTCGGCCAGCGTCATCAGCAGGGCGGCGGCTTCGAAACGCGGCACGCCGTCGAGCACGAGCGTGGGCACCACGCCGTTCGGATTGAGCTTGAGGTATTCGGGCGAGCGTTGCGCGCCGGCCGCGGTGTCGATCAGGTGCAATTCGTGCGGCATGTCGAGTTCGAGCATCAGCCAATGCACGACCAGGCTGGCGGCGCCGGGGGCGTAGTACAGGACGTCCATGGGAAGTTCCGTCTGGCAGAGGCGCACATCATATCGGTCGACTACCATCGGCCGCTTCCTCCCCCCGAACCTCGACCCGACGCCCATGACGCCGATCCGCACGCTGCTCGCTTCCGCCGTCGCCCTCGCCTGCCTGGCGCCCGCCTTCGCCGCCACGCCGCGCGCCGAGCTGGTCACCGAATCCGAACGCTCCGGCTTCGTGCGCACCGGGCGCTTCGAGGAGACCATCGCGCTGTGCCACGCGTTCGCGAAGGCCTATCCCGACGCCGTGCGCTGCACGCAGTTCGGCACGACGCCCGAAGGCCGCCCGATGCTCGCGCTGATCGCCACGCGCAGCGGCGCCCTCACCCCCGAGGCCGCGCACGCCAAGGGCCTGCCCGTGCTGCTCGTGCAGGGCGGCATCCATGCCGGCGAGATCGACGGCAAGGACGCCGGTTTCCAGGCGCTGCGCCAGGTACTCGATGGCGAGCTGGCCAAGGGCGCGCTCGACAAGCAGGTGCTCGTTTTCGTCCCGGTGTTCAACATCGACGGCCACGAACGCTTCGGCGCGTGGAACCGCCCGAACCAGCGCGGCCCCGAGCAGATGGGCTGGCGCACCACCGCGCAGAACTACAACCTCAACCGCGATTACGTGAAGGCCGACGCGCCGGAAATGCAGGCGATGCTGCGCCTGGTCGATGCGTGGGACCCGATCGCCTACATCGACCTGCACGTCACCGACGGCGCGAAGTTCGAGCAGGACGTCGCCGTGCAGGTGGAACCGGTGCATGCCGGCGACGACGCGCTGCAGGCCGCGGGCCGCGCATTCCGCGACGGCGTGATCGCCGATATTGCGAAGCAAGGGTCGCTGCCGGTCGCGTTCTATCCCTCGTTCGTGCAGTTCGATGATCCGACCTCCGGCTTCATCGACGGCGTGTCGCCGCCGCGGTTCTCCACCGGCTATTTCCTGCTGCGCAATCGCTTCGGCATGCTGGTCGAAACGCATTCCTGGCGCCCGTACCCGCACCGCGTCAAGACCACGCACGACATCGTGGTGTCGGTGATGCAGCACGTGGCCGATCACGGCAGCGAGTGGATGCGCATCGCGAAGGCCGCCGACGCGGCCGACCTGTCCGGCAAGCCGGTGCCGCTGGATTACACCGCGAGCGAGAAGGTGCGCACGGTCGATTTCCGCGGCTATGCGTACACGCGCACGCCGTCGGAGGTCTCGGGCGCGCTGATGACGCGCTACGACGAAACCAAGCCGCAACTGTGGAAGGTGCCGCTGCGCGATGACATCATCCCCGGCCGCGTCGTCGACGCACCGCGCGCGGGCTACATCGTGCCGGCCGCCCATGCGGCGTGGGTCGGCGAGAAGCTGAAGCTGCATGGCGTGCAGTTCAAGGCCATCGACGCGCACGACAAGTTCGCCGTGCAGACCTTCCGCGCGACGAGCACGAAGTTCGCGGGCAATTCGGTGGAGGGCCACCAGCGCCTGACCGTCGAAGGCACGTGGAAGCCAGAGACGCGCGATGTCGGCAAGGGCGCGTTGTTCGTGCCGATCGACCAGCCCAGGGCGCGCCTGGTGATGGCGCTGCTCGAACCGCAGGCCCCCGACGCACTGGCGGCCTGGGGCGAGTTCAACAACGCCTTCGAGCAGAAGGAATACATGGAAGCGTACGTCGCCGAGGAAGTCGCCGAGCAGATGCTGAAGGACCCGAAGGTACGCGCGGAATTCGACGCGGCGCTGAAGGACGAGGCGTTCGCGAAGGACCCCGAGGCGCGCCTGGCGTTCTTCGCCAAGCGCCACTCCTCGTGGGACGAGCGCTTCAACCTGTATCCGGTGATGCGCGTCGACACGACGCCTTGACCGCCCCGTCGTACGATCTGCACCGAGTGCCTGCGAGGAGCCTGCGATGAACGTGTTGCGTTGCGTGTTGGCGATGGCTGCGCTGGTCGCTTTGAGCGGGTGTCCCGAGAAGACCCCCGTCGCCGATGACGCGCCGATCCCCACGGAATCGAACTTCATCCACGGCCGCGCGACCTACCTGGAACGCATCAAGATCCCGCCCGGCGCGGACTTCACGGTGAACCTGGTGGACACGCAACTCGCGGACACGCCGGCGGCAGTGATCGCGACGACGACCCTCGAGGACGTCGCCGGCCCGCCCTACGAGTTCGCGTTGCAATACGACCCGGCGAAGGTCCGCGCGAACGGCCGCTACGCACTCAGCGCCACGCTGCGCGGCGTCGACGGAGGCTTGCTGTTCAACACGCCGTCGTCGATCCCGGTGGTGCCCGGCGACCAGAAGGTCGTCGAGTTCCGCATGACGCGCGTGAGCACGGGCGATGCGCCGCAGCCGCCCGCGCAAACGACGCGCTCGACGTGGACGTGCGACGGCATGACGTTCGATGCGGTCTTCGACATCGCGGGCGAACGCGTCGACCTCGCATTGCCGAGCGGTGCGGTGTCGCTGCCGCTCGCCGTCTCCGCCTCCGGCGCGCGCTACGCCGACCACCTGGGCAACGAGTTCTGGACGAAGGGCGCCGCAGGCACGCTCACCCGCCAGGGCGGCACGAAAGTGCAATGCGTGCAGCAAGACGCGCCGCCGCAGGCCGGCTCGCCGTGGGACGCGGCGAAGAAGCGCGGCGTCGCCTTCCGCGCGATCGGCAACGAGCCGGGCTGGCTGCTGGAAGTCGGCGCTGGCGAAACACCTGCGCTGCATGCCGAGGTCGATTACGGCCAGCGCAAGGTCGACATCGCGAGGGCGCAGATGCTGTCGGGCCTGATGGGATACGCAGGCGCGGCGGCCGATGGCACGAAAGTACGCGTCGTGCTCGAGCGCAAACCCTGCAACGACGGGATGAGCGATGCGACCTACCCCGTCGACGCGATCCTCGAAGTCGCCGACAAGACGTACCGAGGTTGCGGACGCTTCCTCGCCGAGTGAGGCCTCAGCAGTTCTCGTACTTCCAATTGCGCCGCTTGCCTTCGGCCATCCATTCCACCGCCTGCGCGAGCCGGTTCGCGCGGGTTTCCGCGCGCTTGGCCTCCACGATCCACTCGACGTAGTCGCGCTGCGCGCTCGGCGGGAATGCTTCGTAGGTCTTGCGCGCCTTCGCGTTCTTCTTCAAGGCCGCGGACAGATCGGCCGGCACGTCCGGCGGCGGCTTCGGCGCGGCGTTCTTGCGCACCGGCGCGGTTTTTTCGAGGTTGAGTTGCATCGCCTTGCGGATGTGCGCGAGCAGCGTCTTCTTCGCCGGCAGGTCCTTGGTGGACGCGAGCTTGCCGTAGCTGCCCATGCCGTCGCGCTGCTCGCCTTCGCCGACGACGAGCGCATGCTTCCAGTACCCGAACGACGCATGTTGCTTGAACGCCGCCATGCCGCACAGGATCGCCCCGCCGTACATGAAGGTGGGCATCGACCACTTCATCGTTTCTTCGACATCGGGACACGCCTCGTGCACCAGCGCACGCACGTGTTCGAGGATCGGCCGCGCGAAGTCGGCCTGCTTGTCGATGTAGGCGTCGATGCGGGGATCGCGGGACATGGGGCGCGCTTCGGCGGGGACAATGCCGCCCTTGTGCCACGGCTTCACGCCGGCTGCAACGGCCATGTCCCCAGCACCTCGTACGCACCTTCCGCACTGGCCATCAATTCGAAATGGTCGACGCGCCAATGCAGCGGGTCGATCGCGTGCGGCGACGGCGTGCGCGGCTCGCGCGATGTCGTGATGTGCGGCGTGTAGTGGTTTTCGCGCCGCACGGGCGCGCCGGCGGCGAAGCAGGCGTCGACGAGGCGGTCGTGCAGGGTCTGCAGCCCTTGCGGCACGTGCGAACAGCCGAGCCAGCCGACGCGTTTTCCGAAACGATCCGCGCGGTCGACCACCAGGTCGAACCCCGGCAGCGCGATGGACGCGCCCGCGGTGAGAGCGGCGTAGACGATCGACTGCTCGATCGGCGCGGGCAACGTATCGAGGAACAACAGCGTCATGTGGAGCTTCGCCGGCGCGGTCATGCGGCCGCCCCACGCATCGTGCAAACGCCGCGCATGCGACGCGAGCGCGGTGCGCAGCGCCGGATCGGGCGACAGCGCGAAGAAGAGGTTGCGCGTGGCAGGCATGGAAGGAGTATCTTCCAACCGACCGCGAAGGGATCATCGCGACGGAGACGACATGCGACGGCATCTGCGCAATCCGTGGGTCTGGGTGGTGGCGGCGATCCTGCTGGCGCTGTGGCTGTTCTGGCCGCGCACCGTCAATTCCCCCGCACCGGGCGAAGCGCCGCCGTCGGCGAGCGCACCGGCGCGCGGTGGCGTCACTGCAGAGCTTGTGCGCAACGATGCGCCGGCCCTGCCCGCATTCCTTCCGGTCGAAGCGCGCGACACCGTCGCGTTGATCCAGCGCGGCGGCCCGTTCCCGCACCCACAGGACGGCAGCGTGTTCCAGAACCGCGAACGCCATCTGCCCGACATGCCGCGCGGTTTCTATCGCGAATACACCGTTGACACGCCCGGCCTCGATCATCGTGGTGCGCGCCGCATCGTCACCGGCGGGCAGCCGCCGTCGACGTGGTATTACACCGACGACCACTACGATTCGTTCCGGTCCTTCGACGTCGCGGGTCGCATGCAATGAGTGAATCGGGCTGGGAGCTCGGCCTGGCCGATGCAGACAACGCGGGCGTTTACTTCGTCACCAGCGAAGACCTCGACACACTCGGCGTCGCCGCGCGCGATGCCGGATTGCAGGTGCGCCGCGTGGACCTGGGCGGCGGCGAGAAACACCAGATCCTGCTGCGCATCGCCACCGCGCTCGATTTCCCGCGCACGTTCGGCCAGAACTGGGATGCCCTGTCGGACAGCCTGCGCGATCTGTCGTGGCTGCCCAACGCGGGCATCGCCTTGCTGTTCGACAACGGCGGCGCCTTGCAGCAGTCCGAAGGAGACGCGTTCGACACGCTGCTGGAGATCCTGGAGGAAACCGCGCAGGACTGGTGCGAGCGCGAGATCCCCTTCTGGTCGTTCATCGCCCTGCCCGAGTCGGTGTTCGACGAAATCGACGCGCAGGCCTCCGAGTAACCCTCACCCCGCGTCGAGTTCCATCCACCTGCCGTACGCCGCATCGAGCTGCGCCTGCACGTCGGCCAGTTGCGCGTTGTGCGCGACGATGGCCGCGCTGTCGCGCTGGTAGAACGCGGGCTCGTGCATCGCGTCGGTGAGCTGCGCGATCTGCGCTTCGAGTTTCTCGATGCGTGCAGGCAACGCCTCCAGTTCCTTCTGCTCCTTGTAGGACATCCGCCGCTTGGCGGTTGCCCCCTCCCCTGTCTTTGCAGGGGCGGGCTGGGGCGGGAGGCTCTTCGTCGGCAACATCGAATTCACCGCCGGCCGCTGCCGAACCCAATCGGTATAGCCACCGACGTATTCCCCGACCTTCCCCTCGCCCTCCATCACGATCGTCGAGGTCACCACGTGATCGAGGAAGTCGCGATCGTGGCTGACCAGCAACAACGTCCCCGGATACTCCGCGAGCAGCTCTTCGAGCAACTCGAGCGTCTCGACATCGAGGTCGTTCGTCGGTTCGTCCATCACCAGCAGGTTGGAGGGCTGCGCGAACAGGCGCGCCAGCAACAACCGGTTGCGCTCGCCGCCCGACAGGCGCGTGATCGGCGCGCGCGCACGTTCCGGCGTGAACAGGAAATCCTGCAGGTAGCCGAGCACGTGCTTGCGCTTGCCGCCGATTTCCACGAAATCCTGGCCGCCCGAGACGTTCTCCATCGCGTTCCAGTCTTCGCGCAGCGACGCGCGTTGCTGGTCGAAGTACGCGACCTCCAGCCCCGTGCCCTGCTTCACCGTGCCCGCGCGCGGCGCGAGCTGGCCGAGCAGCAACTTGAGCAGGGTGGTCTTGCCGCTGCCGTTGGGGCCGATCAGGCCGACGCGGTCGCCGCGCAGGATGGTCGTGGAGAAATCGCGCACAAGCACGCGCTCGCCGTATTCGAAGTCGACGTCCTTCGCCTCGATGACCTTCTTGCCCGAGGCTTCGCCTTGCGCGACTTCCATCTTCACGCGGCCCATCTGTTCCCGGCGCGCGGCGCGTTCGGTGCGCATCGATTCCAGGCGGCGGACGCGGCCTTCGTCGCGCGTGCGGCGCGCCTTGATGCCCTGCCGGATCCAGGTTTCTTCCTGCGCGAGCAGCTTGTCGAAGCGCGCGCTTTCCTGCGCTTCGGCGTTGGCGCGTTCCTCGCGGCGGCGGAGGTAGTTGTCGAAGTCGCCGGGCCAGCTGGTCACGCGGCCGCGGTCGATCTCGACAATGCGCGTGGCCAGTGCGCGCAGGAAGCGGCGATCGTGCGTGACGAAGACCAGCGCTCCGTTCCAGGATTTCAGGAATTGCTCGAGCCAGTCGATCGACTCGATGTCCAGGTGGTTGGTCGGCTCGTCCAGCAACAACAGGTCCGGTGCGGAGACGAGCGCGCGGGCGAGCAGAACGCGGCGCTTCATGCCGCCCGACAAGCGCGCGAATTGCGCGTCGCCATCGAGCCCGAGGCGGGTGAGCGTTTCCTCGACGCGCCGGTCGAGCGACCAGGCATGCGCGGCTTCGACGCGCGCGTGGATGTCGGCGAGCGCACGCTGGTCGACGACCTCGGCGTGGCTGATGTGGTGGAATTCCGCGAGCAGCGCACCCGCATCGCCGAGCCCCGCGGCCACGACATCGAACACGGTGCCGACCGCGTCACCGGGCACTTCCTGCTCGAGGCGCGCGACGCGACGGCCGCCTTCGAGGCGGATTTCGCCGTCATCCGGCTTCAGGTCCCCGGCGAGGAGCTTGAGCAAGGTCGACTTGCCGGCGCCATTGCGGCCGATCAGCGCGATGCGCTCGTTGGGTTCGATTGCGAGGTCGACGTGGTCGAGCAGCAGCGGGCCGCCGACGCTGAAGTCGACGCTCTGGAGGGAGATCAGGGGCATCCGGGAATTGTAAAGGGTCGCTAAGAGCTGCAGCTGAGCATCGAGCATCCCGCCTTCGTCTTCGCCCACTCCGGCCGCTTCTGTGCGAAGCGCTCGCGGCCGGGCTGTTCGTCGTACGGCTTGCGCATGACGTCCAGCAGCTCGGCGATGCGGGTTTCATCGCCCTGCTCGGCCAGGTCGATCGCCTCCTGCGCCAGATAGTTGCGCAGGACGTACTTGGGATTCACCGCATCCATCGCCGCGCGACGCGCGTCCGCGGGCCACGCATCGGCCTGCAGGCGCGCGGCGTAGCCCTGCAACCAATCGTGGAAGACCGGCAGCGTGTCGTATCGCCTGTCCGCGTCGTAGAAGGCATGGCCGAACAAGTCGCCCGGGCCGTCGAGCTGCGCGGGGATGTCGGCGTCGGGGTCGAACCGCGACAACGCGCGATAGAACAGCGTCATGTCGACTTCGGCGACGTGCAACAGCGAGTTGAGCGACTGGATCGCTTCGATGTCGGTATCGCTGGCTTCGCGCAGGCCCAGTTTGCCGGCGGTGTTCGCGCGATCGGCTGCGACGTACGCGTCCATGTAGCGCTGCAACGCCGCGTTGAGCGGATCGACGTTCTCGCCGAACAGCGGCGACACCGCGTGCGCCAGCATCGTCAGGTTCCAGTAGGCGATCTTCGGCTGCCAGCTGAAACGGTAACGACGGCCGCCGGCATCGGTCGTGTTCGGTGTCCAGTCCGGATCGAACGCGTCGATCCAGCCATACGGTCCGTAATCGATCGTCAGCCCGAGGATCGAAAGATTGTCGGTATTCATCACGCCGTGCACGAAGCCCACGCGCATCCAGTGCGCCATCAGCGACGCGGTGCGTTCGGCGACCGTCGCGAACCAATCGCCGTACAACGTGGCGCCCTGCCCGCGCAGCTCGGGGAAATCGCGGCGGATGCAGAAGTCGACGAGGGATTGCAGGCCCTCGAGATCCTCGCGCGAATACGGCAGTTCGAAATTGCCGAAGCGGATGAACGACGGCGACACGCGGCACACGATGGCGCCGGGCTCTTCCTTCGCATTGCCGTCGTAGAACATGTCGCGCACGACGGGCTCGCCCGTGCCGACCAGGCTCAGCGCGCGCGTGGTCGGGATGCCGAGGTGGTGCATCGCTTCGCTGCACAAAAATTCGCGGATCGACGAACGCAACACCGCGCGGCCGTCGGCGCTCCGCGAGTACGGCGTCGGGCCCGCGCCCTTCAACTGCAGTTCCCAACGCCGGCCTTGCGCATCGCGCGTTTCGCCGAGCGTGATCGCGCGCCCGTCGCCGAGCTGCCCGGCCCAGTGGCCGAACTGATGGCCGCCGTAGTTCGCCGCGAAAGGATCCATGCCGGGCAGCAACGCGTTGCCGCCGAAGACCTGCGCGAATCGTGGCGAACGCACGTCGTCTTCACTGAAGCCGAGCGTTTGCGCCATTTCGCGCGAATGCGCGATCAGCCGCGGCGCGGCGACGGGCGTGGGCTTGACGCGCGACCACGCGGCCTCGACCTCGCGGATGCCGGGGCCGTCGTCGGGGTCGCCGCGCAGTTCTGCGAGGAAGCGGTTGTCGAATTCGAGGGCGCGCATCCGCCCATTGTGCGCGCGGGAACGAAAGACCGCGTCAGAACGGCCGCGGCAACCCGAGGAACGGCGCAGCCAGGTACCACACGCCGACGATCACGGCGGCCCACAACAGGATCTTGAACAGCACGCCGACGACCTTGAAGGCCAGCCAGATGCAGACGATGAGAATCAGGATACCGACCCAGGTCATGCCGACTTCCACGCTTTGCGATTGCCGCCGAGCTTAGCAGGCGGCGCGGCGGCATCGGCGGCCGGCGGTTCCCAGCCGAAGATGCTGCGGCCACCGTAGTCGTGCGAATGCCGGCGCTCGTCCGCGATGTAAGCCTCGACGGACGGGCCGCTCGCGCTGCGTTCCAGCACGCGCGCCTGTGCATCGAGGCGTCGGATGGCCTGCAGTTGCTCCTCGCGCCCGAGCCTGGCGGCGTGCACGGCGGATTTGAGGACACCGATGGTGTGGTCGTAGACCTTCGTCGGCACGGGAAAGGGATGCCGGTCCTTTCCACCATGCGCGAGCGAGAACCGCGCCGGATCGGTGAATCGGCACGGCGTGCCGTGCAGGACTTCGGCGACCATCGCGAGCGCGCGCACGGTGCGCGCGCCGACACCGGGAACCTGCAGCAGCTCGGCGAAATCCTGCGGCCCGTTCTCCTGCGCGGCGGCGAGTGCGCCGTGGAGGCGGCGGACGACGACGTTTTCGGCGCGCACGTCGTGATGGTCGGGCATCGACAGATGCGGAAGGAGTTCGCCCTGGATCGCCGCGGGACGCGGGGATGACGGTGCGTCGAGTTTCGCGAACTCGCTTGCGATCTTTTCCGCCCCGATGTCCTGCAACATCGCGACCTGCACATCGCGCGAGGCGGACGCGCGTCGATCGGCGAGATTCACGATGCGCCCCTGCCCCGGCCCGTCGATGGCGCTGTGCGGGGCGTCGACGAAACTCGTCAGCCCTTCCGACAACCAGTGATAGCGGCGCGCCTGTCCACGCTCACCGTGCATGCCTTGCTGCACGACGGTCCACTTGCCGTCGTCGGCGACGATGAAGCCATGCAGGTACAGGTCGAACCCATCCTGCACCGCGGCGCTGTCGACTTTCGCCACCAAACGGCTCGCTTGCGCGAGCGCACCGCCGTCGAGTCCGACGCGTTCGCCGATCGCGTGCAATTCCGCCGGCGTCGCCCGTGAATGCTTGCCGCGTCCACCGCACACGTGCAAGCCGAGTTCGCCCGCGATCGGCGTGAGCCCGCGCTTGAGCGCACCGATGACGCTCGTCGTGATGCCGGAGGAATGCCAGTCCATGCCCATCACCGCGCCGAAGGACTGGAACCAGAAGGGATGAGCCATGCGGCGCAGGAATTCGTCGCGGCCGTATTCGAGCACGATGGCCTGCGTCATTACCGTGCCCAACGCGGTCATGCGCGAGGCGAGCCATTGCGGCACGCGGCCGCCGTGCAAGGGCAGATCGGCGCTGCCGCCGCGCCGCGTCACCGGCTGTCCTTCGGCGGGCGCACGCGGAAGGCCAGGCTGATGCGCGGGCCGACGGCGTGTTTCGATTTGGGGATGCCGTGGTCGTAGCCGTGCTGCATCGCGTGGCTCATCGACAGCAGACTGCCGGCTTCCAGGTCGATGCGCACGACGTTGCGCGGCGGTTGCTTGGCGCGGATCTCCATGCGGCGCGCATCGCCGAGCGAAAGCAGCACGATGGGATGGCCGGGAATGAGCGTCGCCAGTTTGTCGTTGTGCGGCGCGACGCTGTCGTTGCCGTCGCGGTAGTAGTTGCAGCCGACGTGCGTGAAGGGGACGCCCGTCAGCGCGCACACGGCGGCATGCGCTTGCGCCAATGCCGGAGGCAGGTCCGCGGCGCCATCGAGTGCGTAACCGGAAGTGAGGCGCGGCACATCGACGACGCGGTCGTACATGGGCCGGCTTTGCTGCCGCCATTCGATGGCATCGCGCAATTGTTCGAACCAATCCGCCGCGCGCGCGGGATCGATGAAGTTGGGGTGGTACCAGCACCCACCTTCGGCGTCGTCGATGAGGATGCGCGGACCTTGGCTGAACAAGTCGTCCGCAGGAAAGGCAGCGTGCATGACGGGAATTTTCGCCGGACGCGTCTCAGGCCGTGAGACGCGCCGGCATCCGCCCCGTTCAGCGAATTCAGCCTGCGGCGGCCTTCTTGCGCGCCTCGGCCTTCTCGCGGTCCGACTTGTCCTGCTGGAACGCGTCGACGTGGTCGAGCTGACGCAGCACCTTCGACTGCGGATCGAGCGTGAAGCTCTGGCCGGCGCGGATCGGCAGGCTGCCCTGCCCGTTCGCCATGGCCACGGTCTTCACTTCATCGCCGATGCGCACCTCGACCGGCATGGGGAACGGCTTCCCGCCGGTTTTCCATTCCAGCTTCAGCGTGTCGCCCTCGCGCGTGGCGACCAGGTCCGGCAACGCCGGCTGGTACAGGTACACGTCGAAGAACCAGCGATAGTCCTTGCCGGTGACCTTCTGCACGGCGGCGATGTAATCCGGCGTGCTCGCATAGAGGGGCTTGAAGTTGCCGGGCTTCGGATCGGTGCGGCCGTAGACCGCCTGGCGCGTGACGTCGAAGAACTGCTTGTCGCCGAGCAGGTGGCGCAGCGTGTCGAGGACCAGCGAGGCCTTGTAGTAGATGTCGTGCCCGGGGCCCTTCTCGTCGCTGTAGACGTCGGCTTCGAGCATCGGGCGGCCGGCGACGATCGGATGCTTGTTGGCCAGCGTCGCGCGCTGCTTCATCAGGTTGGCCTTGTACTCCATGTCGCCGCGCAGCCACTGCATGTACAGCGGTTGCATGTACGTGCCGTAGCCTTCGTGCAACCACATGTCGTCCCAGTCCTTGTTGGTCAGCTGGTTGCCGAACCACTCGTGCGCGAACTCGTGTTCGAGCAGCCAGTCGTAGCCGTACTCGGACTTCTTGTACTCGTTGCCGTAGGCGTTGATGGTCTGGTGTTCCATGCCCAGGTGCGGGGTTTCGACCACGCCCATCTTCTCGTCGGCGAACGGATACGGGCCGATGACTTCCTCGAAGAAATCGAGCATTGGCGCGAATTCCGCAAACAGCCCCTTCGCCTTCGCCTCGTTGCCCTTCAGGTGCCAGAAGCGCAGCGGGACGGTGTTGCCGTAACGCGACTTGTAGTCGGCCGACAGCAATTCGTACGGACCGATGTTGAGCGAGATCGCGTAGGTGTCGGGGTTCTTCGTGCGCCAGTGGTACGTGCGCCAGCCGTCCTTCTCGTCCATGCCGAGCAGCACGCCGTTGCCGGCGGAGACGAGCGGCGCGGGCAGGGTGACGTGCTGGTCGACCTGCACCGGCTCGCCCTGCGGATGATCGATGCACGGCCAGAACAGGTCGCAGCCGTTGCCCTGGATCGCGCTGGCGACCCACGGCTCGCCGGTCGGCGCCTTCGCCCACACGAAACCGCCGTCCCACGGCGCGCGCTCGGCGACGTGCGGAAAGCCGTCGTACACGATGCGCAGCACCGCGGTGCCGCCCGCCGCGAGCGGTTGCGCGAGCGGGATGGTCATGCGGCCTTCGGGGTTCTTCCAGTCCGCGACCTTGGCGCCGTCGACTTCGACGGACGCGACCTTGTAGTTGCGATCGAGATCGACGACGAGCGCATCGATCGGTTTGAGCGCCTTGAACGTCAGCGTCGCGTCGCCATCGAGGTGCTTGCGCGCGGGGTCGACCTTGAACTTCAGGTCGGCCAATTCGAACACCACCGCTTCCTGCTCCGGTGCGCGCGGCACGCCGGTCTGCAGCGTGAGGTTCGTGAGTTCGGGCTGTTTGGGCGCATTGGCATCGGCGGCATGGGCCGGCGATGCGAGGGCGGCGATCAGGGCGCAGGGCAGCAGGGCGACGCGAAGGGACATGCGCAGGCTCGTTGCGAATCGGGATCGCGCGACCATGCCACAGCGCGCCCCGTGCGGCACCTGCCGCTGGTCACACCTGTCGCTTCAGCGGGAGAACACCGACGCCTGCTGCGTGGCCTCGGCATCCTGGACTTCGGAGGCCGTGCGGAAGCCGGTGGCGCCCATTGCGGCGACGAGGACCACGCACAGCGTGGCGCGTGCGGCGATGACGCGGAGTCGGCGGCGGAGTCGGTTGGTCATGGTGGGGCCCCTGATGCTGGCGTGCAGGTTCGGGGAGCGGCCGTGGGGGCGGTGTGAATTGGGGGGCGTATGCTCGGTTGCGTGCGCTGGTTGCTCGCCCTTGCCTTGTTCGGAATGGTCGCGATGGCGGCCGCGGCCGAGCGCCTCGAAGACAAGGTCGCGACGCGGGCCGATCCTGCGCAGCAATACGCGCTGTACCTCCCCGACGGCGCGTCGGCGAAGACGCCGTTGCTGATCGTGCTCGATCCGCGCGGGCGTGGCGCGATGGCGCGCGACCTCGTCCTGGACGGTGCGCGTGCGCGCGGCTGGGGCGTGATGTCGTCGTGGCAGAGCCGTAGCGATACGCAGGAAGGCATCACGCTGCGCGCGCTCGATGCGCTGCTGAAAGATTCCGCGCACGTGCCACACGATCCGAGGCGCGTGTACCTCGCCGGCATGTCGGGCACCGCGAAGACCCTGTGGGTCGTGCAACCGGTGCTGCGCGATCGCATCGCGGGGCTGATCGGCAGCGGCGGCGCGCGGCCGCCGGAACTGCCTGCGTTGCAGGGCGCGCCGGCGTTCTTCGGGTTCGCGGGGACGACCGACTTCAACTACCAGGAAATGGTGGCGCTCGACGATGCGCTGGGCGGCGCGCCGCATCGGCTCGTGGTGTTCGATGGGCCGCATGGGTGGCCGGCGTCGGAAGCGTTCGTCGAGGCCATCGCGTGGATGGATGTGCAGGCCATGCGAGCCCAGCGGATGCCGCGCGACGCCGCGTTGATCGATGCGCGATGGCAGGCGTGCACGGAGGAAGCGACGACCGACGCGCTCGCGCGTTGGCGAGAGATCGATGCCTGCATCCGCGATCTCGACGGCCTGCACGACATCTCGACGCTTCGCGCGCATGCGACCGCCCTCGCCGCTTCCGAAGACGTGCAGCGCCTGCGAAAGCAGGAAGACCGCCTGCGCGACGAGGAATCCCGGCAACGCAGGCGATTCGAAGAATGGCGGGCACGGTTTTCCGCGCGATTCGTCGAAGGACGGCCGCAATCGCCGCCGTCGCACGCGACCACGATGCGCGAGTTGCGGATCGCGAACTTGCGCAAGCGGGCCACGGATGCGGATGCGCGCATCGCGGAATCGGCAATGCGGCAACTGGCGTGGATGCATGCGGGGGCGGCGTTCTATCTGCCGCCGATGTTCGCCGGGGATGCGGAACGGCTGGCGGCGTTGAAGCGGCTGGCGGAGGCGACTGCCCCGCCCTAACGCTTGGTCGTGATCGCGCGGCGCAGGTTGTTGCGGGCCGCGGCATCCAGGCGCGCGTGGAAGAAGTCGCTGAGGTAGATGCGTTCGCGGCCGAGCAAGCCTTTCAGGAACCGCTTGCGGTTGATCGCGAACAGCCAGCCCGGCACGACGCCGCGATATTCCGCGGTGATGCCGCGATCGTAGGCATCGAATACCGCAGGCTCGGCGCCGAGGATCGCCATGTCGCAGTCGAGGAACAAGCGCGTGTCGTCGTCCGGGACGTCGCCCGGCGACAGCGTGCCATGGCGCGCGGTCAGTTCGATCAGCGCCGCCACGCGGTCGACATCGAGACCGTCCACCGGCCATTGCGCGAGGTGCTCGCGCGCGAGCTGCGCCGATCGCGTTTCGTTGTCTTTCGCGCCCGCGACGTAGATCGCGTCGTGGTACAGCACGGCGAACGCGGTTTCGCGCGGATGCGTCCAACCGGGGCCCTGCGCGACCTGCGCATGGTGGCGCAGCACTTCGCCCACGTGGTGCAGGTCGTGGTACGAACGCGGCGGCGTCGCGTACGCCTGCGCGATCGCCGCCGCCTGCGCGGGCGGCAGTTCGAACGGCAGATGGGCGAAGGCGTCGGTCATCGCGATGCACGATGCCAGCGCAGCACCGCTTCGGGCAACCAGGGCGCCAGGTCGATGTCGAGCGCATCGAAGGCGCCGAGCGCATCGCGCACCGCCGTTTGCGCAGGCGTGGCGCGCAATCCGCCGGGGCGCGGCGTTTCGCGATCGTCCACGCCGAGCAGGCTGGTCCAGTCGAACAACAGGTCCGCGCGCGCTTCCAGCGCCGTGCGCAGCCACGTGCGCAACGGCGCGTGCCGCGTGAAGCCCTCGCCTTCCAGTGCGTGCGAAGCCGCCGCCAGGCTGTCGTATGCGCCGCGATACCACTCGCGCGCCCCGCCCGCGTCTTCGCGCATCGTCAGCGGGCGCGGGGCGTTGTGCGCGGCGAATTCGCGCCGGAAGCGCAATTCGAGCCGCCGTGCATCCGGCACCGATTCGGTCTCGAGGGTGAAGGCGCGGTCCAGGTCGAATTGTTCGTACCAGCGCGGATGCAGTTGCTGCAGGCGCGCGAGCGGATCGCGCGAGAACCCGAGCTTCAGCAGGTCCTCGACCACGACGGGCAGCACGTACAGATGGCAGCGGCCGCGGCTCTGCGTGCGGCCCGCGGGATCGCGTCGGTCGATGGGCATGGCGCGATGCTCGCGCGAAGCGGATGGACGCCGCGTCAGTGCGTGGCGGCGGCGCGCTCGCGCAGGAGCGTGGCTTCGCGTTCGTTGCGTGCGAGTGCGGCGGCGCGTTCGAATTCGGCGCGGGCTTCGTCATGGCGGCCGAGCTTGCGCAGCAAATCGCCACGCACGCTGGGCAGCAGGTGGTATTCGCGCAGTTCGCGCGCATCGACGATCGCATCGACCAGGTCGAGGCCGGCCTGCGGGCCGTCGGCCATCGCGTAGGCCACGGCGCGATTGAGTTCGACCACGGGCGAGCCCATGCGCGCGGCGAGCACGTCGTACAACGCGGCGATGCGCTTCCAGTCGGTATCGGCGGCGGTCGGCGCACGGGCATGGCATGCGGCGATGGCGGCTTGCAGGGCGTATGGGCCTTCGGCGCCGCTCAGTCGCTCGGCATTGCGCAGCGAGGCCAGGCCGCGCTGGATGTAGAGGTGGTCCCAGCGCGCGCGGTCCTGTTCGAGCAGCAGGATCGGCGCGCCATCGGGCGCGGTGCGCGCGTTCAGTCGCGAGGCCTGCAATTCCATCAGCGCGAGCAGGCCGTGCACTTCCGGTTCCAGCGGCGCGAGCGCGACGAGAATGCGGCCCAAGCGCAGCGCTTCGTCGCACAGTGCGGGACGCGTCCATTCCGCGCCGCTGGTCGCGGCGTAGCCTTCGTTGAAGATCAGGTAGACCACGCCGAGCACGGTGGCGAGCCGTTCGGGCAGTTCCTCGCGACCCGGGGTTTCGAACGGCACCTGCGCTTCGCTCAAAGTTCGCTTCGCGCGCACGATGCGTTGCTGGATCGTCGGCTCCGGCACGAGGCACGCGCGCGCGATTTCTTCCGTCGTCAGGCCGCCGAGCAGGCGCAGCGTCAACGCGACCTGCGCGTCGATCGACAATACCGGGTGGCACGCGGTGAACACCAGGCGCAGCACGTCGTCGCCGATGACATCGTCGGCCGCGGCTTCGGGATCGGCGCCGGCGAGCGCGGGTTGCCAGTCGTCGTCGTGGTCGATCTGCGTCTGCTTGCGCGCGTGCAGCTGGTGCTGGCGCATGCGGTCGATCGCGCGCCGCTTGGCCGTGGCCATCAACCATGCGCCGGGTTTGTCGGGCACGCCACCGGTGGTCCAGTGTTCGACCGCGGCGAGGAATGCATCCTGCGCGAGTTCTTCCGCCAGTCCCACGTCGCGCACCATGCGCGCCAGGCCGGCGATCAGCTTGGTGGATTCGATGCGCCACACCGCATCGATGGTGCGGCGGACGTGCCCGGCGTCGGCGGAGGTCATGGACGGGGATGACACCATCGCCCCCGCTCCGGCGCAACCCGCGCGTTTACCAGCAGCTGTCGCCCGAATCGGAATGCACGCGGCCGCGCTCGTCGATCTTGAGCGTGCCGCAGGCGTCCTTCACCTGTTCGGTGCCGGGTTTCGGCGAGATCTGCAGTGTGTACGCGTCGTCCGAGGGACCGGCGGCGTAGCTCAGGCCCGTGTAGAACTCCGACACCGCTTCCGGGCACGCCGGGATGGCCGCGCCCTGGTAGGTGTTGGTGACGCGATGCGCGCGGGCCAGTGCGTCGGCGGCCTCGCGCAGGCAGCCTTCCGCGGCGCCGCGGCGATACTTGCGCATGCCGTAGTCGTAGCCGCCGTAGGCCACGCCCGCCAGCACGGCGAGCACGACCACGGTGACCACCAGCTCCAGCACCGATGCGCCACGCTGCGATTTCATGGCGCGATTACCAGCAACCCGCGGTCGTCGGCGTTCGGGCGTTCGCCGAATTCACGCCCATCGTCCCGCACTTGTCGCTCGCCTGCTTGCCCCTGGGCGTGGCGCTCAGGGCGTAGCCGGTCGCGGTGTTCGCGCCGTTGAACGCGATCGTATAGAAGCTGGTCACGTCGGCCGAGCACGCCGGCAACGGCGCGCCGACGTACGTCATGTTGATCGTGTAGAAGCGTTCCATCTGCTGCGCGGCTTCGGTCAGGCAGCCCTGCGCCGCGGCGCGGCGCGTCTTCTGCGTGGCGAAGCCGTAGCCGGCGATGGCGAGCCCGGCGAGGATCGCGACGATCCCCACCACGATCATCAGCTCCAGGAGCGTGAAGCCGCGCTGCTTGCCTGCGTTGTGTCGATTCATGCGCATCGGTCGTCAGTCCTGGAGGATTTCGCGCCATTGGACACGACGGGGAGCACCGCCGCCACCATTGGTGCGCTCGGAGCCATCGTCGCCGTCGGTCTTGCTGTAGAACATCGTGTTGCCGATGAACACGCCCTTGGTGGGCGCGCCGCCGCCGGTGGACACCGAGCCCACCCCGATCAGGTTGCCGAGTGCGTCGGTGAGCTTGTCGCCGTCGTTGAACGAGCCGTTGCGGTCGGCGTCGAAGTAGGCTTCGGACGTCGCCGTGCCGGTGAAGGCATCGACCGCGTTGAGCCAGCCCGAACCACCCGCGTCGCACGTCGAGGCCGTCGGCGGCACCATGCTCGAGGTCACCAGGATCGACCCGCGCATCTGCGGACGCACGATGATGCGCTCGCCGATGTCCGGGTTGTTGAGCAGGATGAACCAGCCCTTCTTGCCCGCCGGGAGCGGTGCGTTCTTCTCGAACGTACGCAAGTCGCGGTCGGAGTTGGCGACGTCGCGGTAGACCGCGATGCCACGGCTCTGCAACTCGGATTCGCCGACGGTCTGCGCGTCGCCGAGATCCTTCACGCCGTACATCGCCTGCACGGTGTTGTCGCTGTTGTCCGCGTACTCGAGGTAGCGGCCGGTGCCGAAGAACACCCACGCGCTGCCATCGGTCGGATTGCGGGCGATCGCGACGCCCGTGCTGATCGCCTGTCCGGTGCGCGTGCGGTACAGCGGGCGGTTGCCCGGGATGTTCCAGGACGCCGAGGCCGCCGACGTCAGGTCGAACTTCCACAGGTTGCCCTTGAGGTCGCCGGCGTACACGTAGTCGACCGTGCCGTTGCCATCGATGTCGCGGCCGCGCGGCTCGGACAGGCCGTTGTCGCTGCCCACGCCCGTGCTCAGGCGCTTGATCACCGCGCCCGTCTGCAGGTTGAGCACGAACAGCACGGCGTTGCCGTTGGTGCTGTTGATGCCGTTGCTGACGAGGACGGCCTTGGTCTGCGCGGCGTCGTTGAGCGTCACGATGAGCGGGTCGCCCAGCACCTGGCCCATGTCGGCGTCACTGCCGCCGATTTCCCACTTGGCGTTGGTCGGGCCGAAGGTGGTCGGATTGGTCACGTCGAGCGAGAACAGGCCCTTGCCGCCGCGGCCCAGCGCGCCGACCAGGATGTTCTGGCCCGGCGTCTGGCGGCGCGTGGAAACGATCACCGAACCGTCGACGAAGTAACGGTGCGCGTACTGCGGATCGCTGTAGTTGGCCAGCTGCGTGAAGCTGATGCCGCCCGGCACGTACGCCCACAGCTCCTTGCCGTCGGTGGTCGTGCTGGTATCGACGTCGCCCGCGTCGAAGGCATGCAGCATGCCGTCGTTGGCGCCGACGTAGATGGTGTTGGTGTCGGAGACGTACATCGGCGAAGAATTGACGATGTCGCCCAGCACGCCGGAGCGGTTGCGCTGGTCGCCGCCGTTCTGGATTTCCTTGGTGCGGTCGCCCTTGACGTAGGCGGCGTTGTCGGTGCCGTTGATCGGCGCCACGCCCGTGGTGCGGTTGAGCGCGGTGATCTGCGCGGCCGTCGGGAAGTTCGCGCCCGCGGTGCCGGTCCACGTGTAGACGCGGCGGCCCGACGTCGCGATCCCTTCCGAACCGTTCCACGCAGCCGTCGCCGCCGCGCCGCCTTCGGAGGCGTCGAACGCGGACAACTCACCGGTCCATTTGCCCGAGACGTAACGCGCCTGGTAGATGCGCGCGCCGGCGATGAACGAGGTGGTGTTGGCCGTGACGTTCGAGGCCGAACCGTCGCGTTCCTCGACCGTCGACAACGCATCGACGAGCGCACGCGCGAATTCGGTCGGGTCCTTCGCGACGACGAAGTCGCCATGGCCGTTGAGCGAGGCGTGCCACAGGTCGTCGATGCGGTCCTCGTCTTCGCGGTCGAGCGGATTGCCCCACCGCTTGCCGCCGGTGACGAGCCCGTTGAGGTCGGTCTTCGGATCGAGGTTGCCCTTCAGGCCGATCGACACACCGAAGGTCGTCATGTGCTGCCAGAAGGCCGGGTCATCCGTTGACTTGGGCACGTTGTTGGGCAGCGTGCGCAGGTCGTTCTTCCAGTAGTAGTTGGCGATGTCGGCCAGCGTGTCGGCGCGCGCGCTGGTGCTGTTGTCGATGTACGGCGTCTCCGGCTCGTAGCGCAGCTGGTTCTTGAGGTCGGCCGACGTATGCAGCGGGCCCTGCGCGCTGTCGCTGTCGCCGACCGCGGTGGTGTAGCCGCTCTGGTTGTTCCAGTAACCGTCGGTGGTCAGCAGCGCGAAGTTCTGGCGGCAGCTGATCTGGTTGGCGCCGGACTCCGGGCCCCAGGGACCGGTCGTGCCGGTTTCCTGGAAGTACTTGCCCGCGCGTTGCAGCGCGCCGTGCAACGGCGTATTGCCGCTGCCGTCCGATGCCTGGAGCTGCGTGAACCACGTATCGCGGTTTGCGCCCTGGAACAGACCGCCGTTGGTGCCGACGGGGATGCGGAAGCGGATGTTGGTGTAGCCGCGGCTAGCGCCCCAGATGGAGTCGAAGCCCACGCGCATGTTGGTGCTCAGGCGGCTGAAGGCCTCGCTCGCGCCGGCCTTGGCCGTCTTCATGCGCGTGCGGTAGTACGAGTACCAGATCGCGTAATTCTTCAGCTCGTCGGCGAGCGAACGCGCGGCCGGCGTGGTGCCGTCCTTGCGGTCGACGATCGGGCGGCCGGCCACGCAGTTGACGAAGGCGGCGGTGTTGTTCGTCCAGTCGCTGCGCGAGGTGTCGCAACGGTTGTCGCGGCCCCAGGTGGCGGTCAGCGTGACGTTGGAGAAGTTCGAGTCGCGGATCAGCTTGATGGTCCACGTGCCCGCGGTCGGGTTGGCGACCGAGCAGGCCTCGCCATTGTTGTTGCCGGTCGAGTTACAGACCACGGCGTTGCTCGGGTTGAGCAACTGCAGGTCGACGCCACGGCCGGGCGTGCTGCGCGAGCCGCCGGAGGTCGCGACGTTGAGCGAGAACATGCCCGGCTGCGTCACGGTCACGGTGTACGTGGCCGCGGCGTTGAGGCCGGTCTTCGCGGTGAAGAAGTCGACGTTCGCCCAGTTCGACGTGCCGTACGTGCCTTCCAGCATCGTCGTGCCGCCGGCGGGGATCTTGTACAGCTTGTAGTTCTGCGCCTTGTCGTAATAGTCGGCGGCGGGCGTGCCCGTCGGCGGGATCGGCGCGTAGAAGATCTGGTCGGTGTCGGCCAGGCTGATGGTGCTGCCCGACGCGAGGCTGAGGTCGCTGTAGGCGGCCGTGTACGACATGCCGCCGGTGAGGCGCGTGTTGTCCGACTTGATCCAGGCCTTGTAGTCGATGTTCGGGTTGTACGACAGGCCGTTGCGCGTGTACGCAAGGCCCGCGATGTCGGTGCCCGACGTCGCCGCCGGGTCGTCCGGCATCGTCGTCAGTTCCATTGACCCCGAGTCGTCGAGGATGAAGAGGATGTTCGGCGGCGGATAGGCCGTACCCGTCTGCAACGGGTTGTCCGGGATGGTGACCGCGGCACCGGGCAGCGAGATGAGCGTCGCGCAGAATGCGGCGACGACGGCCCAGAGGCGAGCATGCGAGGAGGTTTGGGTTTGCATGGTCCTGACTCCGATCAGGGCACTGCGTAGGTGGTCTGGAGCATCACGGTCGCGCGACCTGCAGCCGTGCTGCGCGCGGTGATGCGGTAACGCCATTCGAGCTGCGTACACGTGGCGTCGGGCGAAACGTCTTCGGTCGTGGTGCACGTGCCGCGTGCAGGCACGTTGTTGGCCAGGTACTCGATGAAGTACTGCGCCGCCGCGGTCTTGTTGCCGAGGTTGACGCTGGTCGTGCGCGCGTTGGTCCAACCGGTGCCCTGCCAGCGCGGTGCGCTCGCCGCGGCCGGCTGGTTGCAGATGCCGTTGGTGCAGGCGGCGTCGCCCACGGACTTGCCCGCGGCGATGGCCTCCCCTTCGCGCAACGCCGCTTCCGCGGCCTGGAAGCTGAGGCTGCGGTCCATCATGTTCGCGCTCATGCGCTCTTCCAGCAGCGTGCTGCGCAGGCTGACGATGGCCAGCAGCGACATCACCACCAGGAGGATCAGGACGACGATCAGCGCGATGCCGCGTTGTCCGCGAGGATGGAAGTTGGTCATGGCACGCGGTTCCGGAGGGTCACGGTGTGTTCGAGCAGGCGCGAGACCGCCTCGCCGCCGTTGGTGGTGTCGTTGCCCAGCACCGTGAGCTGCACGCGCACGGCCAGGACGTTCTGGCTGTTCCACTGCGCGGCGGTGACGGCGGAGGCGTCGACGTAATTGGTCGCGCCCTGCAGCAGGTACTGCAGCTGCATGTTGGTCACGCCCGGCGCGATTTCCTCGCGGCTCACGGTGACGCCGGTGCCGCCGTTGTTGATCATCTGGGCGTAGAACAGCGCCGGCCCGCGGCGGCCGTTGCCGATGTACCAGCGCCCGGCCTTGAGCTTGGCGAGGAAGGCGTTGGCCGCGAATGTATAGGCCGGGGCGGCCGCGCAGTTGACAGGCGTGACGAACCCCACGCCCGTCGCGCAGTTGCCCGGCGCGACCGTACCGGTGCCGTGGTTGACGACCGCGCTCGCGCTCGAGGCGGTCTTCAGCTGCACGATCGCGCCGTGGTCGAAGTCGCACAGCACCGCGATGTCGCCCGAGGTGAAGCCGTGGGCGGCGGTGTTGAGCGTGATGTTCTGCGTGCCCTGCACGTGGCTGGTGACAGCGATGCCGTCGTTGACCGCGGACTTCACTTCCAGCGCGTCGGTGTTGGCGATGCGGTTGCCCGCCGCGGTGCCGAAGCCTTCGGCCGGCAGGACGAAGCCCTGGTTGCCGTCGTAGCCGCGCACCGGCGAATCGAAGTTCGTGTACCAGAGCGTCGCCGCGTTGTTGATCAGGTTCACCGTCGGCAGGCCGGCTTCGCACTCGGTGGCGGCCGACTCGCGCATGTCGCGCGACATCAGCTCGTACGCGGTGCGCACCGATTCCTGCGTGCGGGAGAGGTTCTCGGTGGTGGCGTATACGCGCTTGTTCGCCAGGAACATGGCGATCGCCGCGCCCGTGACGATGAGCCCGAGCAGCAGCGAGACCATGAGTTCGATGAGCGTGAAGCCGAGGGTCCGGCCACGCGGCGCGGTGCGGGGAGCGCGACGGATCATAGGAGGGTCACCGTTGTGACCGTCACGCGGTCGGCCGTTTGCGTTTTTTCGTTGGCGTTGCCGTTGACCGAGCGCACGTCGTCCCAGCTGACCGAGATCGTGCACGTGGCCGCACCGCAGTTGATCGTCCCGCATGCGGTGGGCCCGAGGATCGTCGGGGACTGCATGGTTGTGATCCAGTGCGCCAGGTCGTTGGCCGCGAGCGACGTGCCGTTGGCGGCGAGGCAGACGTTGTTGACGTTGTAGCCGCCGATGATCGCGATGTTGCGGTTGGCGCGCATGGCATCGAGCATCGCGTAGGTCTGCGCGATGGCCTGGCTGCGCGCGAGCGCGCCCTGGCTGTTCTTCAGCGAGGTCAGCTGCATCGCGGCGATACCGAGCAGCCCGAAGGCGAGCACGACGACCGCGACGAGCACCTCGACGAGGCCGACGCCGCGCTGGTGGCGGTGCGATGCGGGAACGCGTAGGCGAAGGTTGGACATCGGGGGCCTCAGGAAGTCGGGTTGCCCGGCGCGACGCACTGGAGGTTCGCGGCGGTCGACGCACGTTCGATGACGATGCGGCCGCCCGCGCCCAGGAAGAGGCGACGGATGTTTTCGGAGGGACGCTTGACCGGCATGCAGAGGTCGATGGCGGCGCGGTAGGTCTGGTTGGTCGCGTTGCGCGCGAAGCCGTCGGAGCGGAAGGTCACCGCCACCCCGCTCTGCAGGTTGCTGCTGCCGATCACCTTGACGTTGGCCGGCAGCGTCGAGCGCCGCAGCAGCAGGTCGCCCGCGCCGAAGGCCGCGTTGCGGTCGTTGTCGACGAACGCGATGAACCCGGTGGCGTTCGTGGCGTTGGCGCCCGCGCACCCGGGCGTGCCCGCCGTCGGGTTGGTGCTCAGGCACACCACCGTGCGGCGGTTGTAGCGCATGGCTTCGATGCGCGCGGTCTGCATCGAAACGAGCAGCTCGTTCGACGCCGAGGCCAGCCGCGAGTTGTTGATGGTCGACTGGAAGCTGGGAACGGCGAAGGCCGCGATGATCGCCGCGGCGACCACGGTGACCATCAGTTCCAGCAGCGTGAACCCGGCGACCGCGCGCAGCGACCCGCCCGACTTGCGCCGACGTGCAATATGGAGATCCCCCACGGCTGCCTTCCCCTGTAGGCCAGCGAGTGGACGCTATTTAGCCTGTGGTGGACGGCGGAATGGAAGAGATCGCGGCCCCACTGATCAGTCCTGTGACGACCGTTCGTCACCCAACGGCCGCTTAGTCAGCCGCGGGCACGCCCGACCCGTGTGAATCCGTGACGGCGTTCCGCACGCGGATCACGGACCACCCAATGAGCGCCGCGGCCGCCGCGCACGCGGCGCCGATCACGAAGGCGACGTGGTACCCGCCATTGATCGCCGCGACCGCATCCGCCCCGCCCGCCTGCAACGCCGACGTGCGCGCCGCCGCCAGGCTGGCCAGCACCGCCAGGCCCAGCGCGCCGCCCATCATGAAGGACGTGTTGACCAGTCCCGACGCCAGGCCCGAGTCGGCCGGCGAGACATCGCTCATCGCGGCAAGGAGCACCGGATTGAACGCGAGCCCCGCGCCGATGCCCAGCAGCACCATCCCCGGCAGGACGTGCAAGGTGAAGTCGCCGTCGACCGGCGCCATCGCGAAACACGCCAGCCCCGCCGCGGCCAGCAGCAGCCCGACCGCCAGCGGCCCGCGGATGCCGAAGCGCATGACGATCTTCGCCGACAGCCCGAGCGAGAACGCCGCCATGATCAGGTTGGCCGGCAGGAACGCCAGTCCCACCTGCATCGGCCCGTAGCCGAGCACGAGCTGCATGTAGAGCGCCGAAAGGAAGAACCACGCGAACATCGCCGCGGCCCACAGCACGCCGACGACGTTGGCAGTCGCGACGTTGCGCAACTTGAACATCGACAGCGGCATCAGCGGTTCGCGCACGCGCGATTCGATGAAGAGGAACACGCCGAGCAACACGACCGCCACGGCCAGCAGACCGAGCGTCATCGGCGAGGTCCATCCCGCTTCGTTGCCGCCGACGATGGCGTACACGGCGAGCATCATGCCGACGGTCACCGTCACCGCACCGGCGACATCGAGCTTGCCGCCGGCCGCATGTCCGCTGCCGCCCGGCAACAGACGCAGACACAAGGCGAACACGATCGCGCCGATCGGAATGTTGACCAGGAAGATCCAGTGCCAGTCGAGCGCACTGGTGAGCAGACCGCCGAGCAGCACGCCCACGCTGCCGCCGCCCGCGCATACGAAACCGTAGACGCCCATCGCCTTCGCGCGATCGGCCGGTGCGTGGAAGAGCATCATGATCAGCGACAACGCGACGGACGTGACCACCGCGCCGCCGAATCCCTGCACCGCGCGCGCGATGACCAGTTCGGTCTGCGACGACGACAACCCGCACCACAGCGACGCGAGCGTAAAGGCAACGATGCCCGCGAGGAACAAACGCCGGTGCCCGTACAGATCGCCGAGCCGTCCGCCCAGCAGCAGGAAGCCGCCGAAGGTGAGCAGGTAGGCGTTGACGACCCACACCAGGGAGGCGTCGCTGAACTGCAGATCCTGTTTGATCGACGGGAGCGCGACATTCACGATCGTCGAATCGAGCACGATCATCAGCACGCCCAGGCACAACACGGCCAGGGCGTACCAGCGGCGGCGGGCATCGAGTTGCATGCGTGGTCCTCCTGGGACGTTCAGACGAAATCTTCGGCTTCGAACATCGGGCGGACCTCGATGTCGGAGTCTTCGCCGGGCATCGGGTTGGGGCAACGCTTCACCCACTCGATCGCTTCTTCCATCGACTGCACCTGCCACAACCAGAACCCGGCGACGAGTTCCTTGGTTTCGGCGAACGGGCCGTCGGTGACGCTGCGTCGCGTGCCGGAAAAGCGGACGCGGGCGCCGTGCTTCGACGCCTTGAGGCCGTCACCCATCAACAGGATGCCGGCCTTGGCGAGTTCCTCGTTGAACGCGCCCATCTCCGCCAGCAGCTCGGGACTGGGAAGGGTACCGGCTTCGGAGCCGGGCGTGGCTTTGACGATGACCATGACGCGCATGACGGATTCCTGTGTTGGGTGGACGACAAGGACGACGAGCGAGCATGCGGCGGATCGACACGGCGGGCAAAAAAAAGACGGCGGCCTTCCGGCCGCCGTCTTCGGTGTCGCTTGTCGCTTGACCGATTACTGCTGCGCCGGGGCGCCAGCGGCGTCGGCGGCGGCCGTCGAAGCGGCGGCCGGAGCGGCGGCGGTCGAGGCGGCCGGGGCCGTCATCGAAGCAGCCGGCATCGCCGTGGACGGCATCGCCGGGGTCATCGCGGCAGCCGGGGCGCCCATGGTGGCGGCAGCAGCGGCGGTCGCCGAAACGGCCGGAGCGGCTTCTTCGTTCTTCTTGCAGCCAACCAGGGCCACGGCAAGCAGCGCGCCACAGGCCAGGGCGAGCTTGGTCTTGGTTTCGTTACGCATCTAGTCCTCCTCGTCCGGGCACGTTGCCCGAGGGTTCAATCTTGCAGGAATACGGGATCTGTCGTGATTTCAACGTCTATCCCCCGCCGTCTATGGCCGCTTCCACCATCGCGCTTCGCAAGGCGATCAGCGAGTCGGGTAAGCGGCCGGCGCGCATCCTGCCGGAATCCGCGCGCATTTGTAATCCCCCTCCCCCCCGTCATCGGCCCCCGGGCACGAAAATCGCATCGAACCGCATGCGTTCAGCCTGGCCGGCGGTGGGTTCGCGGCTCACGTACATCTCCTCGACGAAGCTGTCCATTCGCAGCCCCAAGGCTGAAAACGTGGGGCGAATGTCGAAATCGCCCTGGCTTTCGACCGCCTGCGCGAGGAAGGGTGCGAAGTCCGAACCGGTGGTTTCGTTCGCGATGCGCACGATGTCGCCCAGGGCGTAGGTTTTGCCCGGTTCGGAGGACTCGGCGCGCATTTTGCGCAAAAGGTCGGGCAGCCCGACCCGGTCGCCGCTGCGCTTGCGCAACTCCACGTCCAGCGCCATCGCCGCCAGGCTGCCGCCGCCGTATACGAGCTGGCGATTGGGCTGCTTGTCCTTGCCGGCCTCGCGCACCGTCATCGACAGCCCCTGCGCGTGGCGGGCGATCAGCGCGCGGCGCGGCACGTTCTCCAGGCGCTTGAACAACAGCGGCTGGTCGATCAGCCCGTTCTTCGCCAGCGTGGCGATGGTGAGGTAGTCGGTCGCGCCTTCCTTGAACCACTCCTCGTGCCAATCGGTCGGCACGATCGTCAGCCCGTTCCAGAAGTGCAGCAGTTCGTGCGCCATGACGTAGCCCCAGATCACCTCGTTGCGCGCATCGGCGTCGCCCTGGATGAACTGGCTGAAGCTGCTGGCGAACGCACCGCCGTCGCCGCTGGCGTCCTCGTTGATCACGATCAGGTAGCGCGAGGCGCGCGGCGGACCGCCGAACAACTCGAAATAACTTTGCAACTGCGTGCGCAGCAGGTGCTCGAAGCGCGGCTTCGCCGGCAGGTACCGCTTGCCGAGGACCAGCGTGAGCTGCACGCCGCCGGCCTCGAACGTGCTCGCGTCCGCGGTGCCGAAGAACAAGGCATTGCTCGTGAGTTCGCGACGGGACGCGACATCGAACGAGGTCGCGTCGACCGCCGTCCATGGCGTGTGCGCGCGCCAGCCCGCGGGCAGCGCGAACGTCACCCGGATCGGATCGGCGAACGGCACGTCCCCGTCGGCGAAGAACAACGCGGCGCCGGTGAGCATCACGCCCTCGTCGGTGCGATAGCCGACTTCCTCCATACCGGCAGGCCACGCGTGCTTGTCGTGTTCGAGCGTGACCGTGTAATCCATGTGCAGCCGCCGTTTGCCCTGCACCGCGTAGTCGCCGCTGCCCAGGTTCTTCAGCGCCACGGGTGCACCGTTGCCATCGGTGACGCGCAGGTCGGCGACCAGGTCCGCCTGCCCGTTCGGCAAACCGTCGGCCGGCATGATGTTGAACATCGAGAGCACGTCGCTCTCCTGCCAGATGTCCGCCACGACATGCGCGCGCCAGGCCTTGTCGTCGATGGAGACGCGATACGTGTTGGGCCGCCCGTCGCCCGCGTGGACGATGGCGACGCAACACAGGAGGCACAGGGCGAGCAGGAGTCGGCGCATCGGGGCGATCCGTGAGGGTTCCCCCAGCGGATACGAGGCCGCGCAGCGCGGTTGCAGGCCCTCACTCGTCGCCCAGGACCGCCTCGGTGCCGACGACCTTCCGCACGGCCAGCGACTCCCAGATCGCGACGACCAGCAGGACGGCGTTGGCGCAGACCGACAAGGCCAGCGGCGTCAGCCAATGCGCCCACGTCGGCCACGCCAGCAGGCACAGTGACGCCAGGCCGACCAGGTGCGACAGCGGCGGCGCGCGGCGATCGTTGGTGATCCATTTGAACGTCGCGTTGCCGACCAGGTACAGGACCGGCCCGCCCAGCACGATCGCCAGCCCCAGCGCGGGCGCGTGGTCCGGATGCGCGATGACCAGTTCGTCCGACACCGCGCACGCGATGATCCCCGCGACGATGATCGCGTGCACGTAGGTGTACGCCGACCGCGCCTCGCGCCCCGGGTCGTCGGACGTCTCGATGCGTTTCACCGCGCGCTTGGCGCCGGTGTCGAAATAGATCCACCACAGCAGGATCGTCCCCAGCACGGCGTTGGCGAACCCGATCGAGTTCGCCCAGTCCCATTCGCGCGCCGCGAAGGTCATGCCGGTCACAAGCAATGATTCGCCCAGCGCGATGATCACGAACAACGCGCAGCGTTCGGCCAGGTGCGCGCCTTCGACATCCCAATCCTCGATGGTCGAACGGCCCAGCACCGGCACCCAGAAGAACGCCATCGGCGCGATCGATTCGATCGCCAGAGCGACGGCCCACCAGGCGAAGCGCGCGTCGTGCGTCGCGAAGGCGCCTGCGATCCATAACGCCGACGACAGCGACAACCAGATCAGGATGCGCTGGAAGTTGCGGCGGCGATGCAGCGGTTCGCGGCGCACGGCCCACAGGAAGAACAACGTGCGCCCCAGTTGCATCGCCACGTACGACGCCGCGAACAGCGTGCCGCGCGAGTCGAACGCCTTGGGGATCGCCACGGAAATGCCGAGCCAGGCGAGCATCAGCGCGAGCAGGCCGGCGCGCACGGGGATGCGCTCGGGGTCGAGCCAGTTGGTCACCCACGAGGTGTTGATCCACACCCACCACACGCCGACCAGCAGCAGCCCGACCTGCGCGAGCCCACTGGGCGTGAGGTCGGCCACCAGCGTGTGCGAGAGCTGCGTGACCGCGAAAACGAAGACGAGGTCGAAAAACAACTCGACCATCCCCACCTTGCCACTGTCGGCGGCGTCGCGCGATCGCAACAGGGACTGCGGGCGCTGGGGCATGCGGACGGGCTCGCGGAAGGCGTTGCCCCGATCATGCCCGCAGGCGCGCGATACTCACGATCACGGGAACCGGAACGATGTCCACCGCCCACGCCCTCGCCGACTGGTTGCACGCCCATCCGCGCGTCTTCGTGCTGACGGGCGCGGGGTGCAGCACGGCGTCCGGCATCCCCGACTATCGCGACCGCAACGGCGACTGGAAACGCAAGCCGCCGGTGACGTACCAGGCTTTCCTGCACGAACCCGCCACGCGCGCCCGCTACTGGGCGCGCAGCCACGCCGGCTGGCCGATGGTGGCGCGCGCGCGGCCGAACGCGGCGCATCGCGCGCTGGCGTCACTGGGCCACGCAGGCCGCATCGAACGCCTGGTGACGCAGAACGTCGACGGATTGCACCAGCGCGCGGGCAGCCGCGAAGTGATCGACCTGCACGGCCGCATCGATGCGGTGCGTTGCCTGGCGTGCGGTGCGCTGTCCTCTCGCGACGACGTGCAGGCGCAATTGGCCGCGCGCAATCCCGAATGGATGCACGCCGTCGATGCGGCGATCGCGCCGGACGGCGACGCCGACCTCGACGCCATCGACACCACGCGCTTCGTCCCGCCGCATTGCGATGCCTGCGCGGGCCTGCTCAAACCCGACGTCGTGTTCTTCGGCGAGAACGTGCCGCGCGAGCGCGTGTTCGAAGCGCAGGCGGCGTTGCAGGCGAGCGACGCGATGCTCGTCGTCGGTTCGTCGCTGATGGTGTACTCGGGGTTCCGCTTCGCCGTGCGCGCCCGCGACGCCGGCCTGCCGCTCGCGATCCTCACATCCGGCGCCACGCGGGCCGACGACATCGCGACGCTCAAACTCGATGCCGAGAGTGGAGAAACACTCTCCAACGCATTGAACTTGCTGGGGATTCCGGACGCCGCCAACGCCGCGTAGTCCGGATCGGACCATGACTTCCTTCATAGACAAATTGGTCTAGACAAGCCTGTCTAGGCGGCGTAACGTGCGCTCCATCGCCTCACCGCACGCAGCCCGCCGATGACCGACCGCAAGCCCACCGCCGCCGAACTCGACCTGCTCAACACGCTGTGGCGCCTCGGTCCTTCGACCGTGAAGGACGCGCACCAGGCGATGCAGGCCGACAAGCCGACCGTCACCTACGCCAACGTGCTGCGCCTGATGCAGGTCATGCACGGCAAGGGCCTGCTGGTGCGCGACGAAACCCAGCGCTCGCACGTCTATGCCGCCGCACAGGCGCAGGACACGCTGCAGACGCACCTGCTCGACGATTTCATTCGCAAGGCCTTCGCCGGCTCCGGCAAGGGGCTCGTGCTCGCGGCGTTGAACGCGCACGTCTCCGATGCCGAACGCGACGAGATCCGCCGCTTGCTTGACGCCACCCACGACGAGGGTTCCCGCGATGCATGAGTTCATCGAGCGCCTCGTGCCCGCCATCGGGCAAGCATTGGTCGATTTCACCTGGCAAGGCGCGTTGGTCGGTGCGCTCGCGGCCATCGCGTTGCGCGGTGCGCGCGGATCGATGCCGCAGGTGCGATACGCGATCGCGTGCATCGCCCTGCTCGCTTGTGCGGTGTTGCCGATCTTCGGCGTATGCAGCGCGATGATGGAATCCACGCCGGCGATCGCGCTGGCTCCGTTCGCGGGAGACGCCGCGATGGTCGCGATCGGCGGCGACGACGCGCCGATGGATTGGCAGACGCGGCTGCTCGCCCTGCAGCCGCTGATCGTCGCCCTGTGGGCCGCGGGCGCGAGCGTGTTCTGCCTGCGCACGGTCTTCGGCGTGGCGTGGGTGCACCGCATGCGCATGACGCCGCAGCCGCCGTCGCAGGCGCGCTGGCAGGCGACGATCGACGCGCTCGCCAAACGGATGAACGTGCGCGGTGCAGCGCTGCGCCTGGTGGAATCGCTCGAGTCGCCCGTCGTCGCCGGCTTCTGGCGCCCGATGGTGCTGCTGCCGATGTCGGTCGCGCTGCGCATGCCGGCCGAACTGGTCGAAGCCTTGCTCGCACACGAACTCGCGCACGTGCGCCGCCACGATTACCTCGTGAACCTGCTGCAGCGCGCGGCCGAAGCGCTGTTGTTCTTCCATCCGGTCACGTGGTGGTTGTCGCGTCGCATTCGCGTCGAACGCGAACTCGTCGCCGATGCGATCGCTGCCGAAACGATCGGCGATGCGCGGCGCCTGGCCGTCGCGCTCGCCACGCTGTCCGACCTGCAAGCCACGCGTCCCGCCCTTCCCCATCTCGCACATGCCGCCCATGGAGGCCACCTGATGTCCCGCATCCAGCAATTGCTGTCCCCGCAACCGCGCCATCGCCTCCCCGCCGGACGCATCGCGCTTCCCCTGATCGGCATCGCCGCGGCATGCATCGCGTTCTATGCGCAGGCGCAGATCGGCCAGACGCCGGCCGCCGCGCCGGTCGCCGCGCCAGTGGCCAACGCCGCGCCTGCGACCGCGGCGGAACCGGCCGAAGCTGCGGAACCCGCGGAAGCCGCCGAGCCGGCGGACGCCGACGCCGCTGAAGCGGCGGAAGCCCCCGAAGCGCCGGAAGCCGCGGAACCGCCCGAAGCCCCCGAGCCGCTCGCGCAGAACAAGTACGGCGCCGACCGCGACGCCTGGGCGCTCGTGCGCAAGGGCAAGGACGGTTACTCGATGTCCGGTTCGACCGACGACATGGACGACATCGACCTCGCCAAGCGCAGCCTGCAGCGCGACTTCATCTGGTTTCGCCGCGACGGCAAGGCGTACGTGATCGACGATCCGGCGCTGGTCGGCCGCGCGCAGGCCGCGTGGAAGGACAGCGATGCGCTCGGCAAGCAGATGTCGGCGCTCGGCGACCAGATGTCGGTGCACGGCAAGAAGATGGAAGCGCTCGGCGCGCAGATGGAAAAGTTGTCCAGGACGCACATGCCCTCGCCCGCCATGCAGCAGGCGCAGGAAAAGATGGGCGCGCTCGGCCAGCAGCAGGGCGAACTCGCCGGCCGCCAGCAGTTGCTCGCGATGAAGCAGCGCAAGGCCGACACCGACGCCGAAGAGGCCGCGCTCGACCGCGAGATGGATCAGCTCTCGCGCGAAATGGACGCCCTCGGCGACCAGATGGAAGCCCAGGGCAAGATCATGGAGCGGGAGTCGCAGAAGCTCGAACAGAACCAGGAGCCGATGAACCGCATCGGCGCGCAGATGGAAGAAGCGTCCAAGCCGATGGAAGCCCTCGGCGCGCAGATGGGCGAGCTCGGCAAGAAGCAGGAGAAAGCCGCGAAGACCGCGCAGAAGGAACTGGACGTCCTGATCGGCGAGGCCGTGCAGAAGGGGCTGGCGAAGCCGGCGCCGTTCGCGCGTCAGTAACGATCGCCTTTCCGCGAGCAAAAAAAAACGCCAGCCGAAAGGCTGGCGTTTTCGTTTCGACCGACCGCGTGCTTACGCGCGCGAGTCGCGACGCCCGCCGGGCTTGCCGCCCGCGCGATGTTGCTTCGGGCCGGCATGCGCGTGGCGCGGCTGCGCGTTCTGCGTCGGCTTGCCGTGCGGACGGTGGCCACGCTGCGGACGCTGCGTGCGCTTTTCCGCATTGAACGGCGCGGCATCCGAGCGGACCGCGCGGCTCGGCTCGAAACCGCGCACCACGTCCATCTGGATGTCGGCCTTCAGCATGCGCTGGATCTGGCGCAGCAAGCCGCCTTCGTCCGGCGAGACCAGCGAGAGCGCTTCACCCGTCGCGCCGTTGCGGCCCGTGCGGCCGATGCGGTGCACGTAGTCTTCCGCGACCATCGGCAGGTCGTGGTTGATGACCAGCGGCAGGTTCGGGATGTCGAGGCCGCGCGCGGCGACGTCGGTGGCGACCAGCACGCGTGCCTTGCCCGACTTGAACTCGTTGAGCGCACGCTGGCGCGCGGCCTGGCTCTTGTTGCCGTGGATCGCGACCGCCGACAGGCCGGCCTGCACCAGCTGTTCGGCCAGGCGATTGCAACCGTGCTTGGTCTTGCCGAACACCAGCACCTGCTCGGTGTGGCGCGCAGCGAGGATGTCGATCAGCAGTTCGCGCTTGCGCGCGCCGTCGACCGGATGGGCGCGGTGCACGATCGTCTCGGCGATCGTGTTCTGCGCGGCGACCTGCACCTGCTGCGGCGACTTCATGAATTCCAGTGCCAGCGCCTTGATGTTGCTCTCGAACGTCGCCGAGAACAGCAACGTCTGGCGCGTGGCCGGAACGCGCGCGAGCACGCGCTTGATGGCCGGCAGGAAGCCCATGTCGAGCATGCGGTCGGCTTCGTCGAGGACCAGCAGTTCGACGGCGTCGAGCTTGGCGGTGCCGCGCTCGAGGTGGTCGAGCAAACGGCCCGGGCACGCGACGAGGATGTCGACGCCGCGGCGGAAGGCATCGATCTGCGGCTGCATGCCGGCGCCGCCGTACAGCGTGGTCACGTTGAGGCGCAGGTGGCGGCCGTAGGCCTTCAGGCTGTCGCCGACCTGGACGGCGAGTTCGCGCGTCGGCACGAGGATCAGCGCGCGCGGCTTGCGCGGGCCGGTGGTGCCGGCGGGCTTGCCTTCCGACAGGCGCTGCAGCAGCGGCAGGCCGAACGCGGCGGTCTTGCCGGTGCCGGTCTGGGCGCCGCCGAGCACATCCTGGCCGGCGAGGACGAGCGGAATCGCTTCGGCCTGGATCGGCGTGGGCGTGGTGTAGTTGTTGTCGGACAGCGCGCGCAGCAGCGCGGGCGAAAGCCCGAGGGTTTCGAACGTCATGTGGAGCTCCGATGTGAAGCACGCCGCGCGATGGCGGCATGCACTCGAAGCTTTCCCTGGAACCGCGCTGTCGAGTCTGTTTGTGCGCCCTGGCAGGCAGCCGGGGCGTGTCGCGCGCGAAAGAGGTACGGGGTGGATCCCTCCAAAACGGGGATCCGGGGGCCGGGAAAACGCTGCGGCCGTGCGCGAACGGGGCGCACCTTAACACGGGTCGGCCCCCATTCGGGTGAGGGGCCATAAAAAAACGGCGCCCCGGAGGGCGCCGCTTCAGAAACCCGGTTCTTTCGCCGGGTAAACGATCCCGCTTGCTTACTGGTAGCGGTTGAGCCCGATGGTCCGCGAGGACGAGCTCTTCCACAGGATGTCGCGCTCGATCTTGCTGGACCAGCCGGTCAGCGAGAACGGAGTGCGCGACTTCGCGCCCAGGCGGGTGTAGTTCTGGTACGACAGGTTGCCGCTGTGGGTCACGCCGGAGGTGCCGGAGTTGTAGACAACGCCGGTCGCCGAGTTCAGGCGGATGGTGTTGTTCGTGACCTTCAGGTTGGTGATGCCCGTCGTGCTCATGCCCAGGCTGCCGTTGCGTTCCATGGTGCATCCCGTGACGGTGATGCCCGAGGAGCGCTTCCACATGTTGATGCCGTACTTGTTGTTGTTGTTCAAACGGCAATTCTGGATCAGCACGCTGGAGCACGAACCGCCTTCATCCGGCTCGATGTCGATGCCGCACTCGGGCGAGGTGCCCTTCGTGTAGCTGAACTCCGAGTCGTACACCTTGATGTTGCGGCAGTTGGTGATCGACAGGCCCTGGCGACGGTTGTTCGTCGAGACGATGTTCGCGATGACGATGTCGTTCGCGCCGCCGCCGATGCAGACGCCATCGCCGGTGCACTTCGACACGCGCAGGTCGCGGATCGTGACGCGGGTGACGCTGCCGCCGACCGAGATGCCGTGGCCCCACTCATGGGTGCCCGAGCCGTAACGGTGCGTGTCGCGATCGCCGACGAGCTGGCCGCCGGAGATTTCGACGTCCGAACCACCGCTGACCTGGATCAGGTAGTGGCGCGAGAGCGACGAGGTCTTCGCCTTGAGGATGGCGCCCGAAGCGAGCTTCAGGTGCATCTTGCTGCGCAGGCGGATCTTCTTCGACGTGTCGATCATGTACGTGCCGGCGGGGATTTCCACCGTGCCGCCCGTGGAGGGAAGCGAGTTGATCGCGGCCTGGATACCGGCCGTGTCGTCGTGGCTGCCGTTACCCAGCGCACCATAGTTCTTGACGTTGCGCACCGTGCTGCCACGGGCACGCGTCGGAGGCGTGGTGAGAGCGAACGCAGGCATCGACACACCGCCGATGACGAGCGGCACTGCAAGCACCAGGGAGTTGCGGAGGAATTCGCGACGAGGCATTCCTGCCTCGCGCACGGCGTGCACGAGATTCGAGTCGTTCAAGGCTGAGGCCCCTTTCGTTGGCGGATCGACAAATGCGCCCAAAGACGAAGCAGGTCGATCAAGTCAATGGAGGTGTCACTACCGATCACGCTGGAGCGTCGTTGTGTATGTCGACGTCTCGTGATGGCGTGGAGGGGACTCTACACGTCATGGATGTCGTTTCACCCATTCGTCACTCATCCAAACACGATGCACGCATTCATGTTGTTCTATGTTCAGACGAATGACAGCGACAGCGCATTAAGCGTCTTTGTTTTAACACTGCAATAACTTATCGGCACGAAACGACGCTGATTTACCGTGGTTTTTTCGTGCACCGCAACATCCGTGCCGTCGCGATCTCTGCAGTGACACATTGCGATTCGTACTGCAGAGCGCGTGATTCCATCACGCGATGCGAAGGCCGGAGCAACGCGATCTTCGCGTTCCTCCCACCGTCTGTTTACAACTGGCGCGCCCTCCCCCATGCGCATCCATCGGCTCAATTGCATCGGCACGCGACCGCATGGCGGGCGCCTCATCGACGGTCTCACGCGCGGCATGTTCACGCGAGGACGCTGCGTCAGCCATTGCCTGTTGGTGGAAACCGGTGAAGGCCTGTTGCTCGTCGATACGGGCTTGGGCACGGGCGATGTCATGGATCCCGAGCGGCGCCTGTCGCCCATCGCGCGCAAGTTGCTCGCGCCGGACCTGCGCGCCGACATGACCGCCGTGCGCCAGGTCGAACGGATGGGCTTCCGCGGCGACGACGTCCGCGACATCGTGCTCACGCATCTGGACTTCGACCAAGCCGGGGGGCTCGACGACTTCCCGCACGCCCGCGTGCACGTGCTCGCGAAGGAAGTGGCGCACGCCGCCGCGCAGGACCGCTGGGGAATCAAGCAACGCTACCGCCCCGCGCAATGGTCCACGCGCACGCGGTGGATCCAGTACGACGCGCTGTCCGACGTCGACTGGAAAGGCATGCCCTGCGTGCGCGATCTCGCCGGCCTGCCTCCGGATCTCATCGTGCTGGTGCCGCTGCCGGGCCACACGCCAGGCCATGTGGGCGTCGCGATCAGCGGCGAGAACGGCTGGCACCTGCATTGCGGCGATGCGTACGGCGATGCGCGCGAACTCGACAGCGACCCCCACGGCCGCTGGGGCATGCAGGCGTACGAATCGCTGACGGCGACCGACCGTGCACTGTTCGCGCATACGCAGCACAAGTTGCGCCAGCTCCACTACAAGCATCCCGACGTGATCATGAATTGCGCGAAGGATCCGCGTGAGTTCGAGCGACTCGCAGGACGCGCCGCGCACCTGCCCGCCGATCCGATCACGCCGATGCCCCGCGATCCCTACGTCGAGAAGATCGTGCGCAAGCCGCGCCCCGAGGCCACCGTGCTGGAACTGCTGCCCACGCGCGGCGCGACGGGCCTGGAGGTGGTCGACCACGACACCGCGACATTCGATCTGGAACCCTTCCGGGGAACGCGCAACCCCGCGCCCCCGCAACCGAGTTCCTGATGGCGGCACGCAAGGACGCTCCCCTCCGCATCGCGACGTTCAACGTCAACGGCATCCGCTCCCGCCTGCCGCACCTGTTGCGCTGGCTGGAGCAGGAGCGGCCGGACATCGCCTGTCTGCAGGAGCTGAAGGCGGTCGACGAAGGCTTCCCGATCGCCGACATCCATGAGGCCGGCTACGGCGCGCTGTGGCACGGGCAGCGTTCGTGGAACGGCGTGGCGATCCTGGCGCGCGATTCCGAGCCCATCGAAAGCCGCCGCGGTTTGCCGGGCATGAAGGACGACGAACAAAGCCGTTATCTCGAAGCGGCCGCGCACGGCGTGATCGTCGGTTGCCTGTACCTGCCGAACGGAAATCCGCGACCGGGGCCCAAGTTCGACTACAAGCTGCGCTGGTTCGACCAGTTCCTGAAGCACGCGCAGGCCTTGTTCGACAGCAAGCACCCGGTGGTGCTGGCGGGCGATTACAACGTGGTGCCCACCGATACGCTGGACATCTACGACCCGAAATCCTGGCGCAAGGATGCGTTGCTGCAACCGGAAAGCCGCGAACGTTGGGAAGCCTTGCTTGCGCAGGGATGGACCGACGCGCTGCGCACGATCCATCCCGACGAGAAGATCTTCACGTTCTGGGATTACTTCCGGAACCACTGGCCGCGCAACGCGGGGTTGCGGATCGATCATCTGCTGCTGAGCAGCGAGCTCGCGCCGCGCTTGAAGGACGCCGGCGTGGATACGTGGGTGCGCGATCTGCAGAGCGCGAGCGATCACGCGCCGACGTGGGTGGAGATCGGCGCAAAGAAGAAGGCTGCGAAGAAGGCCGCAAGGAAGAAGTCATCCCCGCCTCCGCGGGGATGACACGACTCATTTCAGGTTGATCTCGCGCAGCAGCTCTTCACCGAGGATGTTGCGCATCACCACGCGCTTGCCCGAGGCCTCGTCGGCCTGTCGCGGGTTCATCTTGGTCACCTTCATCTGGATCGGCTCCATCTTCTTGTCCATGCCATCGAGCATGGCCATGTTCGGATAGGTCACGACCAGGTACAGGTCCGCTTCCTGCGGGTTGTGCGGCGTCGCGCCGTAGACGTGGTACTCCAGGACGTAGCCTTCCTTCTTGGCCTCTTCCATCACCAGCTTCCAGTTCTTGCCGAGCCAATCCATGTAGTTTTCGAACTGCCCGTCCACGATCTTGACGGCGGTGACGTTCGTGACGGCCCCTTCCGTCCATGCGCGGTCCTGCGCGAAGGCAGGGATGGCGAACAACGACAACAGCACGGCGAACAGCCAGGCGATCCGGCGTTTCATGTGAACTCTCCAGTGGTGCGCTGCCCCTGACGCCGCAGTCAACGCATGCAACCGGCCGTAGCGGTCACCGCATTCATGCGCCTTTCGGCGCGAACTCATCCATAAGACATCGGGCGCAGGAGCGAGCGGAGATTGGCGAGCTTCACGCGCGCCTCCATGCTCAGCGACAACCCCTCGGGGGTGCGTTCGACCAGGCCCATTCCCAACAGCGTTTCGACGTGTTCGTCGGCGGGGACGGCCCCGCTCTCCAGCGCTTCCAGCAGGAACAGATAGTCGAAGTCGAGATCGTGACCTTTCATATCGCGCAAAAGAGTAGCGAAGTCGCCCGTGAAAAACGCTTCACGTCCCGCCCATTCATCGCGATTTCACCGCAAGCGGCCGATGTTCGCGATCACGCGACCCCTCCCCCGGAACCCGTCCATGATCAGCGCCGCCGACATCCTCTCCGCCAAGGTCCTGGTCGTCGACGACGACATCGACGCGCTGCGCATCCTCGAGCAAGTGCTGACGACCGCCGGCTTCACCTCGATCACCTGCACCACCGATTCGCGTGCCGTGGTCGACCTGCATTGCGAGCAGGATTTCGACGCCATCCTGCTCGACGTGCTGATGCCGAACATGGACGGCTTCGAAGTGATGGAGGCCCTGAAGCCCTGCGAACGCGACGGCTACCTGCCGGTGCTCGCGCTCACCGCCGAACCCGGCCACCGCACGCAAGCCTTGCGCTACGGCGCCAAGGATTTCCTGCGCAAGCCCTTCGACCCGGAAGAATTGCTGCTGCGCGTGCGCAACCTGCTGGAAGTGCGCCTGCTGTACAAGGAACGCCGCCTGGGCTCGATGATTTCCGCGGCCGCCTGAGCGGCCTGCATGCCCGCCACCAGTTGCGGGATCCTGCTGTGGCGGCGCGACGCCGACGGCGTGCGCGTGTTGCTCACCCATCCCGGCGGGCCGTTCTGGCGCAATCGCGACGACGGCGCCTGGACGATCCCGAAGGGCGCGCGCGAAGACCACGAAACCGATGAAGCCGCCGCGTTGCGCGAGTTCGCGGAAGAACTCGGCATGCCGCTCGATGCGCCCCTCTCCCCGCTCGGGCAGATCACGCAACGCGGCGGCAAGCGGGTGCATGCGTTCGCGGCCGAAGGCGATTTCGACGTCGCGGCGCTGCGTAGCAATCACTTCGAATGCGAGTGGCCGCCGCGCAGCGGGCGCATGCAGTCGTACCCGGAGGTCGACCGCGCGGCGTGGTGCACGTTCGAACAAGCACGCGTGAAACTGTTGCCCGCGCAATGCGAACTGCTCGACCGCCTCGAAGCCGCGCTCAGGGCAGCGCCGCCAGGAATTGCGCCGCGCGGTTGAGCGCCTCGCGACCTTCGATGGTGTCGAGGTCGAACTGGTACTCGTGCGGCAACGCCGGCGCGTGGTCCTCGGGCCAGAACAGCGCATCGACATGCACGCCCTGCGCGCGCAGCGCATCGGCGAGCAGGAACGAATGCGATTGCAGCGGATCGCCGTTGCCCACCGACACGAACGCCGGCGGGAACGCGGGCGTGACATAGCGCGCCACCGAAAACGACGCGACGCGCGGATCCTTCCAGAAATCCTTGCGCCCGAAATACGCCCACATCACCGTGCGCATGAACCACGACGGCTTGCCGTCGTCGGTGGTGCGCGTCAGCGCGGCGTCGTACGGGCCGCAGAACAGCAGCACGCCGACGATGCGCCTGGCCTCGACCGCCGGTTGGATCGTCAGGGCCCGCGCGTACTCCGGCGACGTGGCGACATTCGCCAGTTGCGCCGCGATCTGCGCGCCCGCCGAATCGCCCGCGAGCACGAAGCGGTCGCGCGCGACGCCATGCCGCGGCCCGTTCACCGACAACCACTGCAGCGCGCGATTGGCCTGCTCCAGCGGCACCGGGTAGTGCGCCTGCGGTGCGCGCGTGTATTCGATGCTCGCGACGCTGTAACCCCTGGAGGCGAGGATGCGCGCGTAATTGGCGACATCCGACTTCCGCCCGCCGACGAAACCGCCGCCGTGGATCCACACGATCGTCGTGCGCGCGGGTTTTCCCGCGGGGACGAACAGGTCGAGCTTCGCGTCCGGGTCGTTCGCGTCGTACTGCACGTCGAGCAGTTCATTGCGACCGGCGGGCGGCACGTGCTTTGCGAGCTTCCGGGCGACCGTGCCGCCGCCGATGTCGAACACGGTGCGGATCGCCCATGCGGCGGGCACCGGCGAGAGCAGCGACCAGGCGAACAAGGCGCCGGCCGCGAGCAGGATCGCGAACAGCGTTCTCTTCCATACCCTGCGTTTCGGCGCTTCCCTGGCCATCCCCGTCCCCATTCAGCGCAGCTGGCTGTCCTTGCTCCCGCGGCGGTTGTAACCGCTGAAGGCCTGCTCTTCGGCGTCGGCCGCTTCCTGGCACTGCACGCACAGGTGCACGCCGGGCACCGCGAGGCGGCGCGCTTCGGGAATGGGCGCGTCGCATTCCTCGCAGTATTCGAGCGACGGGCCTTTCGGCATGCGGTCGCGCACGCGCTGGATGCCGTCCTTCACGGTGGCATCGATCTGGTCGTTGACGGCGTTGTCGCCCGCCCATCCGGTGGCCATGCACCGCTCCTTCGAACGCAAGACGCACAGCTTAAATGCGGACGCATGAATGCAACGCGCCCGTGATCACCGCGTAACGACCGTCCATGCATCTTCACGCCTCCCCCACGCAACGGAGCCCGTCCATGGCCGTCCCGTACATGCCGTCCGGTTACCACACGCTGACGCCCTCGGTCGTCGTCGACGACGCGACGAAGGCGATGCAGTTCTACAAGGACGCCTTCGGCGCGAAGGAAACCTATCGCCTGCCGATGGGCGAGAAGATCGCGCACGCGGAAATGGACATCGACGGATCGCGCTTCATGCTGTCCGACGAATTCCCGCAATGGGGCGCGCTGTCGCCCAAGTCCCGCGGCGGCGCGACCGGCGGGATGCTGATCTACGTCAAGGACGCGGACGCTGCGATCGACAAGGCCGTCAAGGCCGGTGCCACCGTCGTGCAGCCGCCCGAAGACCAGTTCTGGGGCGACCGCATGGGCACCGTGGTCGACCCGTTCGGCCATAAATGGATGCTCGGCACGCACAAGGAAGAAGTGACGCCGGAAGAAATGGAACGCCGCGGCAAGGCCTGGTTGGAAGACATGCAGCAACGCACGAACGCATGACGCAAGGCATGACCTTCGGCACGGTCATGCGATTCGGCTTAAACCAAACCTCACGCCTCCTCATCCATCCCCGGGACCGACGGCACGTTGCAACGTGCCGCCGGCCTTGCATCCTTTTGCACTTTCCGGGGGGTTGGTCCGATGCATCTCAAGCGCTGGCGTGGTGCCCTGTTGTGTGCGGCCTTGTTGCCGCTGTCCATCTCGCAAGCGCTGGCCCAGGACGCCGCCGCCCCGCCCGACAAGCCCGCCGTCGAAAACGCCGCGCGCACCTACACGCCGGACGATTTCACGCGCTTCGCGCCGAACAACGCCCTGGACATGCTGGAGCAGGTGCCGGGCTTCGTGATTCGCACGCAGGTGGTCGAGCGTGGCCTCGGCCAGGCCACGGGCAACGTGCTGATCAACGGGCAACGCATCTCCGCGAAATCCAACGACGTGCTCAGCCAGCTGGGCCGCATTCCCGCCAACAACGTCGTGCGCATCGAGATCGTCGACGGCGCGACACTCGACATCCCCGGCCTGTCCGGCCAGGTCGCCAACGTCGTCACCAAGGCCGCGGGCATCAGCGGCCAGTGGGAATGGCGCCCCGATATCCGCCGCGATTTCACCAACCCGCAGCTCACGCGCGGCAACGTGTCGGTGAGCGGGGCCGCGGGCCGCATGGATTGGACGGTCGGTTTCACCAACAACGCCAACCACAGTGGCGCGGGCGGCCCGACCGTCATCTACAACGCCGACGGCACCGTGCGCGAAAACCGCAACGACGAATGGACCGGCGAGAGCGACAACCCCACGCTCAGCACGCAGCTCGCATGGACCACCGAACAAGGCAGCAAGGGCAACTTCAACGGGCGCTACCAGCGCGTGATCTTCGACTACGTGGAAGAAGGCATCCGCGTCGGCGATCCGACGGTGCCCGACCGCTTCCGCACCGTGCTCGAGGACGAAGGCGGCTACAACTGGGAACTCGGCGGCGACTACGAGTTCAAGCTCGGTCCGGGCCGCCTGAAATTGATCGGGCTGGATCGCTACACGCACGATCCGCTGGTCGACACCGTGTACGACGACTACCTCGACGCGGCCACGCCCACCGATGGCGCACGCTTCCGCCGCATCGGCAACGAAACCGAACGCATTGCGCGCAGCGAATACCGCTGGAAAGGCTTCGGCGGCGACCTGCAGGTGTCGGGCGAGTACGCGTTCAACAAGCTCGAAAGCGCCTCGACGCTGTCGCTGTTCGACGGCATCGACGACTTCATCATCGTACCGCTGCCCAACGGCACCGCCACCGTGCAGGAAGACCGCTACGAGCTCATGACGAGTTACGGCCGCGCGCTCACGCAGGACCTGCAGTTGCAGGTGAACCTCGGCGGCGAGTACTCGCGGCTCGAACAAGTCGGCGCGGGCGGCCTGACGCGCACGTTCCGCCGGCCGAAGGGCCTGGTGTCCTTCGCCTGGAAGCAGTCGGAAAACACCGATTGGAACTTCAAGCTCGAACGGCGCGTCGGCCAGCTGAATTTCTATGACTTCATTGCGTCGGTGAACCTCACCAACGACCAGGCCAACGCCGGCAACCCGGATCTCGTGCCGCCGCAGACGTGGGAGTTGTCGGTCGAAGCCAACCGCAAGCTCGGCGCGTGGGGCACGACCACGCTGCGCGTGTACGGCCAGCGCATCGACGACATCGTCGACACGATCCCGATCGGCCTGGATGGCGAAAGCCCCGGCAACCTGGAAGAAGCGACGCTGTACGGCTTCGAGTGGAAAGGCACGATCAACCTCGATCCCATCGGCTGGAAGGGCGCGAAGATCGACGCCACCTGGCAGATGGAGCACAGCAGCGTGCAGGATCCGCTGACGTTCGAAGACCGGCCGATCAGCAACAACCTCGCCGAGCTCGCGTCGATCGCGTTGCGCCACGACATCCCCAACACCGACTGGGCGTGGGGCGGCGCGATCGATTACTCGTACTACGAGCTCGACTACCGCCTGACCGAAGTCGGCCGCCAGTGGGAAGGTCCGATCTGGGGCAACCTGTTCGTCGAGCGGAAGAACCTCCTCGGCATGACGATCCGCCTGCAAGCGAGCAACCTCGGCGATGCGATGTCGATGTGGGACCGCACGGTGTACGTCGACCGCCGCACGGGCCCCATCGATTTCCACGAGATGCGCAACCGGACGATCGGCCCGATCTACAGCATCACGTTCAGCGGGAAGTTCTAGGCGGCCGCCTTCCCGCAATCGGCGTCCATGTCCTCCATCTGGCGCACCTCGCACTCGACGTTCCATTCGTCGCCGTGCACTTCGAGGAAGCGCTCGGTCAGCTTGAGGGCTTCGGCCATCGAGTCGGCCTTGAGGATGGCGTAGCCGCCGATCACTTCACGGGTTTCCGTGAACGGGCCATCGGTGCGGCTGAGCTTGCCGTGGTTGTTGCGCAGGCGGACGCCTTCGCTGGTCGGGCGCAGGCCCGCGGTGTCCAGCAGGACGCCCTTGGCCATGAACTCCTCGATCAGCTTGCCCATCTCGGCCATCAGCCGCTCGCTGGGGACCTGGCCGTTGTTCTCCTGCACGCGGACGGCGGAAAAGAAACGCATGGTGGAACTCCTTGGTTGGGGTGGGAATGGAACGGGCGTTCTGCCCGGTTCACTCCAATCGACGAACGACGGGGGCCGGAGTCGACACGGCCCCGAAACTTTTTTTCAGGGCCGGAGCTGGCGCCAGACCTTGAGGATGGCCGCCACGCTGCGGGCCGCATCGTCCTCGGTCGTCGCCCAGTTGGACACCGAGATCCGCATGGCCGCCTTGCCCTGCCAGCTGGTGCCGCCGAGCCAGCAGGTGCCTTCCTCCTGGACGCCGACGACCACGCGGCGCGTCAGGTCGTCGTCCTCGCCGAACCGCACCAGCACCTGGTTGAGCACGACGTCCGCAAGGATGCGCACGCCGGGCTCGCTCGCGAGGCCATCGGCCATCCGGCGCGCACGGGCGCACAGGTCGTCGATGAGCCGCGCGGTGCCGTCGCGCCCGAGCGCGCGCAGGTTCGCGTAGACCGGCACGCCGCGCGCGCGGCGCGAGAAATCGGGGACCCAGTCGACCGCGTCCCGCTCGACGCCCTGCGTCTGGATCAGATACGCGGCCGCACTGGTCATCGCCGCGCGGTGGTCGTCGCGCGACTTCACCATCGCCACGCCGCAGTCGTAGGGCACGTTGAGCCACTTGTGCGCGTCGGTCGCCCACGAGTCGGCGAGCTCAACGCCGTCGATCAACGCACGCGTCGCGGGATCCGCGCTCGCACGCGCCCACAGGCCGAACGCGCCGTCGATGTGCAGCCATGCGCCGTGGGCGTTGCAGGCCGCGCCGATTTCGCGCAGCGGGTCGAACGCGCCGGTGTTCACGTTGCCGGCTTGCGCGCAGACGATCGTGGGGCCGTCGAGCGTCGCGAGCAAGGCACGCAATGCATCGGGTCGCATGCGGCCTTGCGCATCGGATTCGACGCGCTGGATGCACTTCGTGCCCAAGCCGAGATAGCGCAGTGCGACATCGATGGTGATGTGCGATTCGGCGGACGCGACGACGTTGATGCGTGGTGCGCCTTGCAACCCGTCGGCTTCCACATCCCACCCGACGCGTCGCAACACGCCATGCCGCGCCGCGGCCAGACACGTCACGTTCGCCATCTGGCACCCGGTGACGAAGCCCACGCCCGATTCCTGCGGCAACCCGAACAGGTCGAGCAGCCACTCGCCCGCGACTTCCTCGGCCACGGCGACCAGCGGCGAGATCACGTAGATGCCCGCGTTCTGGTCCCACGTCGACACGAGCCAATCGGCCGCGAGCGACACCGGCGTCGCCCCGCCGATCACGAATCCGAAATACCGCGGCGAATTGCACGCGCTCGCACCGCGCGGCACTTGCGCCGCGAGCAGATCGATCACGGCTTCGGGCGCTTCGCCCTGCGGCGACAACGGTGTACGCAACGCAGCGAGCAGTTCGTCGCGCGTGGCGGTGGCGCCGACGTGGCGATCGGGCAAGGCATGCAGGTAATCGAGGGCGTGCGCGTGGGCGCGCGCGAGGAGGGCATCGTAGGGTCGGGTCATGGGCGCATCAGGGGATCGTTCGAAAGGACGAACGACCGATCGCCCGTGCGCAGGTCACGCAGGCGGCAGCAGCTTCAGGATGGCGTCACGAAAGCGCGATTCCAGCGCGATGTGGTGGTCGTCATGGCTGCGCATGGCAAGGACTCCGGATTCCGCCAGGAGGGCGCGCGCCCGCGCGGCGTCGCCGGTGGCGCGCCATGTCTCGAGCGCCTCGATGCGGGCATTGATCCCCGGCGACCACCATTCCATTTCGCGCATGCGTTTGCGATCCGGCGGCGGCCCCATCGGTTCGTTCGCCATGCCGCGCACGAAGCGCATGGCGGCGATCGCCAGGTCGGTGAAATCGTCCATGCTTCCAGGCGACAAAGTGGCGAGATGCGACTCCAGCTCCGGCACGCGTGCGAGCGCACCGGCCCAGTCCTCGCGGCTCGCGCAGAGCTGCAGTTCCCACCACGCGGCGATGGCCGACCACGGTTCGCCGGCCGCCGCCAGGCGCGGCAGAAGATCCGCGTCCAGCGCGCGACCGCGGCGCGCCAACCCGGTCGCACGCAGATACAGATACGCCGGTTGCCGTTCGTCGACGCCGCGGTACAGGCGCAACAATTGCAACCCGTCGCTCGCCAACTTGCGATGGGTCGGCACGAGGTTGGCGACGGCCAGGGCTGCGTTGATCAGCGCTGCGGCCACGAGGAGCTCGGACGTGTAGAACCATGCCACCGCGCTGCACAGCACCGCGGCGCACCCGTTGCCGAGCGGGCCGCCCCAAACGAGCGGCAGCATCTGGGAGCGGACGGGACGGTCCGGGTCCAGCGTCGCCATGGTGAGCGCGCCACAACGCTTCAAGCGCCAGCGCACGCGATCCGCGACGAGCACTTGCACGAAGACCAGGTCGATGCGCGCCACGTCCGCGCCCCCCAGGCGTGCACCGGCTGCGTGGCCGCCCTCATGCACCAGCACCGAGGCGAAAAGGATCGCCAACGCGGGCAACAACACCGGCCCGGGGGACTCGGCCAGCATGAGCAAGGCAAACGCGAACAGCGTCCCCATCAGGAGCGCCTGCACGATTTCCGTGGTCTTCAACCACCGGCGCGACGGCGTCCATTCTCCGAACGTCGCGGCCTGCTCCCCTGTCGCGCTCAAGATTGCCCTACCCCCTGGCCTGCCCGATCACATGATCGCTCATGCCGTCGGCGAGTTCGACCTCGCCGAGGAACACCGTGCCGGCGTGTTCCTGGGTCAGCAGGCCCGCTTCCTCGGCGTTGTGGCTGCGCACGACCACGTCGATGTCCGCGTTGAGCGTGCGCGCGACTTCCACCATCTGCCGGATGCTGAAGGTGTCCGGGATCGCGGAGATGAGCCAGCGCGCGCCGGTGATGTGCGCCTGCACGAGCGTCGTGGCTTCCGCGGCGTCGCCCGAGACCGCGGCGTAGCCTTCCGCGCGCAATTGTTCGACGCGCTCGCGGTTCTGCTCGACGACCACGACCGGGATGTCGTGCGCCGTCAACTGCTGCACGATGCGCTTCCCCACGCGGCCGTAGCCGACAAGAACCGCGTGGCCCGAGAGGTACTTCGCGTCCGTCGTCGTCGGGAGCGCGGCCATCGGGTCGACGGGTTGTTCGAGCTTGCGTGCGAGTTGCGAACGTTCGCGGATCCACTTCTGCAGCGGTTCGATCGCGGCGAACAGCAACGGATTGACGGCGATGGAAATGATCGCGCCGGCGAGGACGAGGCTGTTGCCTTCCTTCGGCAGCACGCCGAGCGCCACGCCGAGGCCTGCCAGGATGAAGGAGAACTCGCCGATCTGCGCCAGGCTCGCCGACACCGTGAGCGCGGTGTTGAGCGGATAGCGCAGCAAGAGGACGAGCAGCGCGGCCGCGAGCGTCTTGCCGAACACGATGATCGCCACCACCGCCAGCACGCGCAGCGGCTCCTGCACGATGATCATCGGGTCGAACAACATGCCCACCGACACGAAGAACAGCACCGCGAAGGCGTCGCGCAGCGGCAGCGATTCATTGGCCGCGCGGTGCGAGAACTCCGATTCGCGCAGCACCATGCCCGCGAAGAACGCACCGAGCGCGAAGGACACGCCGAACAATTCGGCCGCGCCGAAGGCGATCCCCACCGCGCATGCCACCACCGCCAGCGTGAACAGTTCGCGCGAACCGGTCTGCGCGACCCACCACAACAGTTTCGGCAGCACGCGACGCCCGGCGATCAGCATCACCGCAAGGAAGGCGCCGACTTTCAGCAAGGTCGTGCCAAGTGCGAGCCACAGGTTGCCGCCGCCCTCGCCTTCCGTCGTGCCGCCCAGCGCGCCTGCGATCGGTGGCAGCAGCACGAGGACGAGCACCATCGCGAGGTCTTCGACGACCAGCCAGCCCACGGCGATGCGCCCGTTCATCGAATCGAGCACGCCGCGCGCCTCCAGCGCGCGCAGCAGCACGACCGTGCTGGCGACCGACAAGGCCAGGCCGAACACGATGGCCGCCGGCCATGTCCAGCCCCATTGATGCGCAACCACCGCGCCGAGGCCCGTCGCCGCGGCGATCTGCAACACCGCGCCGGGCAGCGCCACTTTTCGCACGTCGAGCAGGTCCTGCAGCGAGAAGTGCAGCCCGACGCCGAACATCAACAGCATCACGCCGATTTCCGCGAGCTCTGCCGCGAGCCCGGTGTCGGCGACGAACCCCGGCGTGAAGGGCCCGATCAACACGCCGGCCAACAGATAACCGACGAGCGCCGGCAATCGCAGCCGCGCGGCGATGAAACCCAGGATCAGCGCCGCGCCGAACGCGGTGGCGAGGGTGGAGATGAGCGTCAAACCATGTGGCATCGTGCGGGGTTGCTCCGGATCGGATGAATGGCGGGCATCCCGCACTCTACAACGGCTGAACGCACCCGCGGCCTTCACGCGGATTCTCAGAATCGATTCAGTGCCACGGCCGCCAACTGCACACAGTCAACCAACACCACAGGTGTGTCATGCGCAACGCGATCCTTGTCGGCGCCATCGGCCTCGCCCTCGCAGGCGCCCTCGTCGCGCCCGATGCTTCGGCGCGCCAGAACGAAAAGCACCAGCAGGACAACGATCGGGACCACGGCAAGGCCCATGCGAAGAAGCAGCAGGCCAAGCAGGACGACGCGCGCCGCGATGCCGAGCATCGTCGGTCCGACGCGCGCCGCGATGCGCAGCATCGCCAATCCGACGCCCGCCGCGATGCCGAGCGTCGCCAGGCCGATGCGCGCCGCAACGCCGAGCGTCGCGACGATCAACTGCGCGCCGCCGACCACCATCGCCGCGTGACCGAAACCAACCGCCAGCGCGCGATCCAGTTGCAGCGCCAGCGCGAGGTCGACTATCGCCACTACATCGACGCCCGCCGCGCCGCCGAATCGCAGCGCACCGCCGCGTTGCGGGCGCAGCGCCGCGCGCAGCAGTACGCCTACCAGAATTGGTACTGGCAGCAGCAGCTCGCCCAGCAGCGTCGCATGTCTCAGAACTACGCCTACTACGACGCGCCGGTCGCCTATCGCTACGTGCGCGACGGCCGCTACCGCGACGCCAACCGCTACCAGGCGCAGCTGCTGCAACAGGCCGTGCGCTACGGCTACGAGATGGGCGTGCGGGCCGGCGTGGCCGACCGCCGCGACAATTGGCGCAGCGATTGGCGCAACAATTACGCCTACCAGGACGCGAGCTACGGCTACAACGGGTACTACGTCGACCGCGAGGATTACAACCACTACTTCCGCGAGGGCTTCCGCCGCGGTTACCAGGACTCGTACGGCAACGACTACCGCTACGGCACGTACTACGGCGAGCGCAACGGGTACGGCGACAACGACAACATCGCCGTCATCCTGACCAGCGTGCTGCAGTCGATCCTCGGCCTGCAGCAGTACTGACGCTCAGTCGTCCTCGTCTTCGCCGATCTCGTCGAAGCCCACGGTGGCGACTGCATCCTCCAGCGGGTCCACCGGATCCAGGAGGGTGTAGTCGTCTTCTTCGCGCGAGCGGATGCGGCGCGACACCGGATAGGCTTCGAGCGCGGGCTGCGGCATGCGCGCGAGGAAGCGTTGCGGAAACCAGGGCCCGTCGATCCAGTCCGCGATCTTCGGCGCATCGACGAACACAGGCCCGTCGGGCACGAGCGGCGGCGGGATGGCCGCGTTCTCCGCCGTCAGCACCGCGAACGAGAACACGTGCGGTTCCTCGCGGTGCCAGTGATCCCACAAGCCGGCCGCGAACAACACCTGCCCCACCTGCGACTGGATGAAGTACGGCTGCGGCGGCGACACGCTGCGATCCCACTTGTAATACCCGTTCAACGGTACGACGCAGCGCCGTTGTTCCCAGGGGCGTTTGAAGATGCGGCTGCGTGGCGCGCGGTCCAGGCGTGCGGTCACCGTCGTGTACTTCGTCTCGGGCAGCTTCGACCAGCTCGGGATCAACCCCCAGTCGAAGTCTTCGACTGCCAGGCCCTCGCCGCGGTCGAGGATGACGGCCGCGGGCTTGCGCACCGCGATGTTGTAACGATCCGGGCATTGCGCCAGCGCCGCCGCGATCGCCTTCGGAACGCCGCGCGGCAGGCTCTCTTCGGAAAAGGACTGGACGAATCGGCGCATGGCACGATCCTCGCCCCCGGCGCGTCGCGATCAGGCCAACACGCCGAAGCTCTGCAGTAAACGCAAGTGCGATTCTCCCTGCGCCGTGCATTCACGTGGACGCAACGCGTACACGCGCTGAATCATTCATCCGCGACGAGGGCATGACTTTCGGCGGACTGTGACTGCATCCGCAAACCGCGCCCTCGCCAATCACGATCCTGCACGCCTTGATGGAGCGTCGCATGTTCGTCCGTAGTGTCATCGCCGGTTTGCTGTTCGCGAGCGCCGCCTGCGCGCCCGCGTTGGCGGAGACGGGCACGGGCACGTTCCAGGTCGGCGCCGTCGTCCTGCCCACCCGCCCCGCGGAACGCGCCCACGCCGATTTCCCGGTGCCCTTGCAGGGCCGCAAACTCACCACCGATCGTTTCGGCGGCAGCTGGTACGTGCCGAACTCGATGCAGGACACCGCCGCCTTCTATCGCGACGCCATGCCGCAACGCGGCTACCGCATCCTGTCCGAACAGTCGGGCGACAACGCCGTGCACCTGCACTGGGAACGCGACGGCGAACGCGTCGAGATCCGCCTGCAACCCGTGCTCGGCGACGCCGCCGCGACGCGCATGATCTTCAGCGCGAACGCGGGCTGATCACGCCCCCTCAGGTCAGGGCGACCATCAGCCCCATCGCCCACGCGTTGTTCAACACGTGCAGCGCGATTGCCGGCGCGAGCGAACCGGTGCGCCGCACCAGCCAGCCGCCGAACAAGCCCATCGCAAAATAGAAGACGAAACGCGGCGGATCGGCGTGCATGCACGCGAACAGCAACGCCTGGATCCCGTTCGCCCAGCGGAAGTCCAGGTGTCGCGCCATGCCGTTGAGCAGGAGGCCGCGGAACACCAGTTCCTCGAACACCGGCCCGAGCAGCGCGACGATGCCCAGCGTGAGCAGGACGCCGGAGGCGCCCTTCGCCTGTTCGGCGAGCGCGGCGACCATGCGCGTCTGTTCGGTCGTCGTGTCCATGCCGGTCAGCGTGAACAGCGCATTGAGCGCGAACACGATGGCGATCAGCGCCAGCCAGTAAACGACGATGCGCCGCCACGACGCGCGCCACAGCGCACCGTCGCCGAGCAGGCCGCGCTTGCCGAATACGCCGAGCACCGGGACCATCGCGAGCAGCGACACGCAGGTCGACCACAGCATGAGCGCGAACACGCCCGGCCCCATGCGGGTGGCGCCTTCGGTGTCGCCCAGCATCTGCGGCGCGACGAACACCATCAGCATCGACGGCACCGCGAGCGCGACCGCCGCGCCGTACCACGCATGCCACAGCGTCACGCGCGGAAGTGGCGCCTGCGCGGTGCGGTGTTGCAGACGACGCACCAGCCCGCGGTAGTGCACCGGTAGCAGGAGCAGCACGGGCAACGCGGCCAGGCCGGCGCCCATGGCGAGCACCATGAAGAGCAGGACGGGCATCTGGCCCTGTGCCAGCGTCGAGGGCGCTGCGACCGCAAGGCGGCCGAAGCGCTGCAGGCTCGGGTAGATGTCGCTCACGTCGCGCACGTCGATCATGGCCACCGCGGCGGTCCAATCCTTGCGGGCGATGGCCAGGTCGAATCGCAGCTCGCCGTAGGGTCCCCACGTCGCTTCAACGCCTTCGAGCGCCTGCTCGGCTTTCGCAGGGTCGCCGGCATCGAGCCATGCCCGCGCAAGCGTCGCGTCATCGACCGGCGCATTCGCATCCAGTCGCACCGCATCGAGCGCATAGCGTTGCGCCTTCGCGTCATCCAGTTCGGCGAGCTTCGCGAGCAGGCGCGCGCGCATCGCGGGCGGCCACTGCGTCGAAACCTTCAGCAGGCGCTCGCCTTCGGCGAGGGATTTCTCGAGGACGCAGATGCGATCGAGCTTGAACAGCGCCACTTCGGGCGCGTTCGGCATTCGGTCCAGCACGTGCGCTTCGCACGCGTCGAAATCCTCGGGCGCCGATGCGACGGAGATGCCGTATTCCTCGTCGGTGTATTGCGCGATGAACTCGCAACGCGCCACCGCGAGCGCGGCGTCGTCCGGCGCGGCGGCTTGCGCGGCGTCGAATCGCGCCAGCTGCTCGCGGTAGGCGGCGGCCGCACCGGCTTCGACATGGGCGGTGGCCGCCTTGATGTCCGGCGCGGTTTCAGCGCGCGCCACGCCTGCACACATCACCAGGGCCAACAGGCCCGCGCCCCACATTCCGAACGTCCGCATCCGCAATTTCCTACGTCGATCCCCGTCAACATCCTACGCGAACCTTTCCAAAACCCTGACACTTTCGAGCCGCGGACCCGTTACCTTCGAGCCTCCCCCGAACGCAGACTCCCCCGCATGCGCTGCCCCCATTGCCCCGACGCCACCCTCCTGATGACCGACCGCCAGGGGATCGAGATCGACTACTGCCCGCAATGCCGCGGCGTGTGGCTCGATCGCGGCGAGCTCGACAAACTCCTGGAACGCGCCGGCAACAACGCCCCCGCACCCCAGCCCGCGCAACCCGCCTACACGTCGCCGCCGCAGCCGTACGCGCAGCAACATCCGCAGCAGCACCACGGCAAGCCGTACTACAAGCACAAGAAAAGCTGGCTGAGCGACATCTTCGACTGACCTTCCCCCAGGCAAAGGCGACACCATGGCCAATCCCGTCGGCTGGTTCGAGATCTACGTGCAGGATCTCCCGCGCGCGAAGACGTTCTACGAGGGCGTGTTCCAGCGCACGCTCGAACCGTTGAACGTCGGCGACGAAGGCGAAATGTGGGTCTTCCCCATGCAACCCGAAGCGCAGGGCGCGGCCGGCGCCCTGGTGCGCATGCCCGGCGTTCCGTCCGGCGGCATGGGCACGCTGGTGTACTTCATGTGCGAGGACTGCGCGGTGGAAGCGCAGCGTGTCGTCGACCACGGCGGCGCGATCCACAAGGACAAGTTCTCCATCGGCGATTACGGGTTCATCGCCCTGGCCTTCGATACCGAAGGCAACATGATCGGGCTGCACTCGCTGCAGTGAGCCGGTCGACGGCGTAAGCTCCCGTGCGTCCAACGCCCGGGAGCCGACCGCCATGCGCACCGCCCTGCTGTCGATCGCCACGTTCGCCGCCATCGCTTGCGCGCACGCATCGGAACCCGTTGCGGCGGCCGTCTCGCTCGACCCGCGCTTCGCCCCCATCGCGTTCCTCGTCGGCAGTTGCTGGCGCGCGGAGTTCCCGGGCGGCAAGCAGGCCGACGTGCAGTGTTTCGAATCGCTCTACGGGGGCAAACTCGTGGGCAACTGGCACGTCGTCGAAGGATCGGACCCGGTGTACGAAGGGCAGTCGATCTTCAGCTGGGACGATGCCAACAAGCGCGTGCGTTACCACTACTTCACCAGCACCGGCGCCGTGAGCGAAGGCTACTTCGTGCAAACGGCCGACGGCGCGACGATCCCGGAGCGCCATGTCTCGCCCGACGGCAGCGTGATCGAACTCGAAAGCAGCTACCTCGCCGACGGCAAGGACGGGTATCGCGTGGTCACGCGCGAGAAGACGAAGGACGGATGGGTGGAGCGCCGCAACATGCACTACGTGCGCACGGCGTGGCGCAAGCGCTGAGGCGCGTTGCGTCAGAGGCGCTTGCAGACGGCGTGCACGGCGTCGTCGAGCGAGCGCAGCAGGTCGAAGTCGCGGCCCAGGCCGACTTCGGCGAGCGTCGCTTCGCGATGCGCCCTGGCATCGGCGCAGCGCGTGCGCTGCAGGTCGCGCGCCGAGGCCTGTTGCCCGGAGTACTGCGCGTACGCGCGATCGTACGTGGCGTTGTATTCGCGCGCGGCGGTCTGGCGTTCGAGCTCGCGGCGGCGCTCGACTTCGACGGGCAGCACGTAGGCATGCGTGGCGACGAGGGTGGCGCCGTTCGCGCAAGCCGTGCCCTGGTACGAAACGCTTCCGGACGCGTCGATGCACTTGTAGACGCGGGAGGCCGCCCGCCCTTCCTCGGCAAACGCGGCGCCCGATGCAAGCAGCAGGACGACGGCGGCGGATGCGGAGAGCGAGCGGATCGTCATGGCGCGTTCCTCGGGGGGATGTGCGCACCCTAACGCGCGGCGGCGCGCCAGGTGCACGTACGCGCAGGTGAATGTTGCTCGCCGCGCTACCGAAATCTCACCGAAGGACGGAGGGGCTCTCCTTCGCCGCAGGGTCCATCGACGCAATAGCGCATCGCCCCTTGCAACGCCGCCAGGCATCCCGCCTCATCGATGGCCGCCGACGCGATCTGCACTTCGCCTGCGGGATCGCGCAGCCAGATGATGTCGCGCAGGAGGTCGGGCCGCAGCACCACGCGCCCCACGCGCGCGGGATGCCCCCTGCGTAGCGCCCAGCACACCTGCGCGACATCGACGACTTCGACAGTCGTGCACACGGCGCGTCTCAGCGCGTCCGCGCGGCGACCGCGTCGAACACTTCCGCAGCCAGCGCCTGCCGCGCCAGGCACACCAGCAAGGTCTGCGCGCGCGTCTTCGCGCAATTGTCGTCGGCCGCGCAATCCTCCGCCGCGAGTCGCGCCATTTCCCGCAATTGCGCGGAGGCCTGCGATTCGATCAGGCGCTCGATCCAGCCGGCGCCGCCGTGGTCGAGCAGCGTCGCGACAACGTGCGCTGCATGCCGCACCGCTTCGTCGGGCGAGCGCCCGGTCATCAGGAACACCGCGCGCAGGCTCTTGAGCGCATGGTCGCTGGCGCAAACGAAATCGGTACGGGCGTCGAGCTGCTGCATGGCACATCGCTTCCATCGGGGGAGACTGGAAGGTGCACCGTCGCGGCGCCCACGTCAGTCGTCCCTTGGGGCAACCGAGTGCAAGTCGAACAAAGTTGACTGGGTAGGACGAATCCTAGTTCGTCGTGTACGCGCTCAGCGGGCGCCGTAAGCCAGGTTGTCCATCATCTCCGCGAAGCGCGTCCAATCGACGCGCTTGCGGAGTTGGCGGTTCGCGCCGCGCCAGTAAATCGAGCCGCGGCCGACTTCGAGTTCGCCGAGTTTCTCGTGTCGGACGAACACTTCGAGTTTCAACGCCGACTTCGCCTTGACGAGCTCGACATTGGTCAGTTCGGCGCGCACTTCGTGCTTGCGGGTCGTCGTCTTCTTCGTCGCGGTCCTGCGAACGGTCGACTTGCGGGTGGCCATGGCACTCCCTCCTCGTGGGCGCCGCGATCCTACTCCCCGACGCGCGAAGGGTCCTCGCACAGCGCGCATCGGCGCCCGCGGCGGACCGCATTGACGCGGGCGGCCACGTAGACCCAGGCGCTGATGCCGCCCCACGCGAGCGCCTCGCTGACGGCCTGCGCCAAGGGACGATCGCGCATCAGGTACGTCGCCAGGAGCACCGGGAAGATGAGGGCGAAAGCAGTGAGGAGCCAGCGGAGCCAGGGCATGCGTGCGGTTTCCTGTCGGGGTTCGAAGACAGGGACGCCCCCGGGCGACGGATGTGACCGGCGCTCATTTCAGTGCCGGCAACAGCTTCTCCGTGAACAACTTGAACGTCAGCAGATGCGGCTGCCGCTCGTTGTAGTTGGTGGTGGTGATCACGACGACGGCGCGCTTGTCGGGCAGGAGGAAGACCGTGTTGCCGCCGGAGCCGGCCATCGCGGGATACGTGCGCACCTCGCCGCCGACGGGCACCTTCATCAGCCACCACAGGTAACCGTAGTCCGCTTCCTCGCGCGCGGTGGCCTGCGCGGACAGGGACGCCTGCACCCACGCCGCCGGCACGACCTGCTTGCCGCCCGCGCGCCCGCCATCGAGATACACCTGCCCGATCTTCCACAGATCGCGCGTGCGCAACCCGAGCCCGCCGCCCGCCTGCGCAAGCCCCAGCGGCGTGAACTGCCACTCCGGCTTCTCGATCCCCAACGGCGCGAACAAGCGCCGCTGCGCGTAGTCCTGCAGCGGCTCGCCGACCGCGGTCTGCACCGCTTCACCCAGGGTCGTCACGCCCGCGGTGCAGTAGCGGAAGCTGCGGCCGTGCGGGGAATCCTTCGGTTTGGGCATCCATGCCGGAAACCCCTGCACCGGAAGATCGGCCCAGAATTGCACCCAATCCTCGACCAGGTACATGCGTTCTTCGTTGCCGCGCGAGAATTGGTTTTCGTCGTCGCATTCGACCAGCGATGACATGGTCAGCACGTCCTCGACGGTGATCGCGTCCTTGCGCGGATCGGGATTCTGCATCCGCGCGCGGCGCGCGGGCGGCAGCAGGTCGAAGATGCGCGCGTCCTTGCCCGCGATCTTCCCGTCGGCGATCGCCAGGCCCGCGAGGATGCCCGCGACGGTCTTGGTCGCCGAACGGGTGTTGCGCCGCGCTTCCGCGCCGCCTTCGTCGAAGTAATGTTCGTAGACGACCTTGCCGTCCTGCGACACGAGCACGCTCGTGATCGCCTTGTAATCGCCCTGCTCCACCGCGGCCGTCGCCGGCGCGAAGGCGTCCTGTGCCAAGGCGATCATCGGAAAAAGCACGCACGGCACCGCCAGCCAACGACGCGACATCGCCCACCTCCGTGAAGGAAGGCCGCAGGCTAGCACCGGCCCGACGGGTGTTCTTGTATCCGCGCAACCTCGCACCGGCCGAGGGCCAGGCGCCGGAACGCGCCCGGCGTCATGCCGAACTCGGCGACGAAGCAGCGATGCAGGTGGCTCTGGTCGACGAACCCCAACGCCGCCGCGGTGTCCGCCACGGCACATCCGCGCGCGACCGCCGACAATGCGCGATGCAGGCGACGCCGGCGGATCCACTCGCTCGGCGATTGCCCGAAGCGGCGACGGAACATGCGCGCGAGATACACCGGATGCAGGCCGACGAGCGCCGCGAGTTCGCGAATCGACGGCACGTGCGCGCGATCGTCTTCGAGCCGTTCGATCACGCGGTCGAGGATGGCATCGGGCCGCGCGCTCGCCTGCTCGATGCGGCGATCGGCCAGCAGCTCGGCGACGATCGATTCGACCGCCAGCGGAGAGGCCGTGTCCCATTGCCACAGCTCGGGCAGCAGCCGCATCGCACGCGAAAGCGCACGCCGATCCATCCGCAAGGGCCCATCAGGCACTTGGATATCGCACGCCAGCTCCGCCCACGCATCGAACGGCATCGTCAGCGAAACGAACAACCCATCTCGCGACTTGAAACGGTCGCGATGCTCGGTCCCCGGCGGGTTGAGGATCAGCGCCGGTTCGGCGCACACCGCCGGCATCCCGCGCGCATCGCTCGCGTACTGGCCAGCGAGCAGCAGCACGAAGTGCATGTCGTCGTGCTGGTGGCGGTGGATGTCGTGCTCGGGGATGGTGGGACGCAACTGCGCCAACGCGATCCGCGCAGTCGCCTGCTGTCGGATCGCATGGCCTTTGACGCCGAGTTCGAGGGGCCGGCCGCGCATGCCGGCCAGCCTCGCACATCACCAGGCCCAGCGCACGCCGAGGTCCGCGCCGCGGCGTTCGATGTCGGTGCCTTCCAGGCCTTGCGCGTAGGACAGCGACAGGAAGGCGGTGGCGCCGCCGCGCAATTGTGCCGACACGCCGACATCCACCGTCGCCTGAAATCCCAGGTCGTGGTTGGCGTACGCCTGCATGACTTCCGGCGTGCCCGCGCGCAAAAGCGTGGCCGCGACCTTGGGTTCGCCCAGCGTGTCTTCCACGCCGACGAGCATCCACGGCCGCCACGTCCCCGACTTGCCCTCGATCTCGCGTTCGAACCGCACCGCCGTGCGGGCCTGGCCGACGACGCCGTCGGCCATGTTGAGGTCCATGCCGTTGAAGTCGGAGCGATCCTGCCAATGCACGGCGCTCGCGCCCGCGGCGAATTCCGGCGCGACCGTCCACGCATCGCCGACCGCGAAGCGTCGGCCGACCGAGGCGCTCAGCGACAGCGTATTGCCGCGCAACGATTCCGCCGCGCCCTGCGCGCGGATATCCGCATCGTGCAGGTAACCCGAGAGCATCACGTCCAGCCATGCGCCGTTCTTCCAGGCATTGCCGGCGTAGAGGCCGGCCAGCGGCGTCTGCGTGCGGATGTTGGCGACGCCGGCGCCCACGGGGTTGCCGACCGCGACCGAGCCGTCCGTCCAGTGGTTGCCGTCGACGTAACCGAGCAGCCAGCCGGCGCGCAAGCTGCGCTCGCCGGTCTCGTGCATGTGCGTGTCTGCGCCGACGTACATGCCGGTGGTGTCGCCGTCGAACGCGTAGCCGTGGCCCTTCGACACGCGCGTTTCGTCCGCGGAGACCGACATCCAGAACCCGCTGCAATCGCTGGCCTGGTCGACGCGCGCGCGATCGTCGTGATTCACGACGCGGCAATCATCATTCGCACGCGTATCCCCGAGGCGGTTGAACACGCGCTGCGCCGCATCGCGCACCGGCAGGCCGCCGATCGTGTGCAGCACGGCGATGGCGGGAATCTCGGGCACGACTTCTTCCTGTGTCGTGCGCAGGTACCAGTCGTGGTCCGCCTCGTCCTGCGCGAACGACCACAACCACGGCGTGCCGTCCAGGCGCACGGCGCCGTCCGCGTCTGCGTCGACGGCCGCGAAGCCGCCATCGCCCGGCGTGTCGTTCGACAGATCGATGATGCGCAGCGACGTGGTCGCCGGCCCCGCCTGCGTGCCATCACTCGTGAAACGGATGCCGGTGGTACCGACGACGTTGCCGTTGAGATCGAGGCCGCCTGCCGTGCCGGAACCGGGCGACACCAGGACGTCGAGCAAGCTACCCGCGGCACCGGTGTATCCGCCGCTGATCGCGAGGCGGTGCGCGCCGACGTCGACCATGCCCGCATTCTCGAGCGCGCCATCGATGCGCGACCCCGCGCGCGCCGCCAGGCGCGAACTCGCATCGATCGCGAGCACGCCGGTGGACAGCGGCGAAGACAGCGTCATCGCGCTGCCATCGCGCAATTCGGTCCGTTCAAAACCGATGGCGACGACGGGCGCGTCGAGCGTCATTCCGCGGAACACCAACCGGTCGCTGCCCGCGCCGCCCACGAAGGTCGCGTTGTCGAGCGCGCCCTGCGCGAACTCGACCGTATCGTCGCCGCCACCGAAGTCGAACGCACCGCGCACCGTACCGGCGACGAGCAAGCGATCATCGCCCGCCGTGCCCGCGTAGGCGCCGTGGACATCGAGTGTCGTGCCGGTGCCGACGAACGTGTCGGCGCTGGTGAGCGTGCCGCCGGCGAGCACATCGATCGTGCCGCCGATCAACTGCACGTCGTCGAACGCATGGGAACCCGCCATCGACAGCTCGCCGCCGCCGGTTTTGGTCAGCCCGGCCGTCCCGTCCAGCGTCGACAGGATCGTCAGGTTGCCGCCGCCATCCAGCACCGGCGTGCCCGTCAGCGTGAGCGTGTTGCCGGTGAGCGTGACGTTGGCGGTGTTCGAGGTGAGGTCGCCCGCGGTGATCGCGGTCCCGAGGGTGATCGTGTAATTGCCGTTCGACGGGAAGATCGCGTGGTGGTCGCCGTTGGTCCACGTCGTGTCCGCGCCGCCGTTGAGCAGCGTGTCGAAATTCGTGAGCGTGGTGTTCCAGGTGCCCGCACCGCCGTTGGCGTTGGCCGACGGATTGCCGCCGTTGACCGTGCCCCCATCCCAGTAGAAGTCGGTCGCATGCGCTTGTACGCATGCCAGCGCGAGCAACGATGGCACCGCGGCGCGGCGCAGCGTGCGGCGTGACGGGATGCGGGACCGCGCGAGCTCTGACACGACGACCCACGCGCCGAGCACGCGGGACCAGATGATGCGGTAGATGCGGTTCATGCGGCTTCCCCGAAGGATGGGGAGGACGCTACGGGTTCGCGCGACGAATCGACATTGACACAAAGGGCATTCCAGCCCTTTCCCCATGCATTGCCCGAAGGTGCATCGTCCTGCGCGGGACACCCGCCCGACTTGCATCGAGCGGATTTTGCCTCGTCAGTCTTCGCTGTCGGCGATCGGCGTGCCGCTCGACTTCCGTACGATCAGGCTCGCCGGGATCATCTGGCTTTCGACGGGCTCGTCGCGGATCTGGCGCAGCAACGCGTCCACCAGCATTTCGCCGGCACGTTGCGTGTTCTGGTAGACGGTGGTCAGCGCGGGGTTGGTGAAGCGCGCGGTCGGGATATCATCGAAGCCGACCACCGACACGTCCTCCGGCACGCGCAGGCGTTGTTCGGTGAGCGCGCGCATCGCGCCGATCGCGATCAGGTCGCTCGCGGCGAACACCGCGTCGAACGGTTGTCCACGTTCCAGCAACGTGCGCGCGGCGGCGTAGCCGGCGTCTTCCGAACTCTCGGCATCCACCTGCAATGCCGGATCCATCACGACGCCGAGGTCGTGCAACGCGACGCCACACCCGCGATACCGCGCGAAAAACTCCGGATAGTGGCTGCTCGCATCGCCCAGGAAGGCGACCTTCCGCCGGCCCATCCCGTACAGATGCTCACCGACGAGCTGCCCGCCGTGGAAGTTGTCGCAGCCGATCGACACGCCGGGTTGCCCCGGCAGCACCGCGCCCCAGCGCACGAAGTGCGTGCCCTGCTCCACCAGCCGGTCGAGCGTGCTCTGGTACGCCAGGTAATCGCCGTAGCCGAGCAGGATCAGGCCGTCGGCCTTCATGCTGTTCTCGTAATCCGCGTGCCAGTCGTCCGACAGCTGCTGGAAGGACACCAGCAGGTCCTGCCCATGCTTCGCGCAAGCGCGCGTGATCGAACCGAGCATCGACAGGAAGAAGGGATTGATGTGCGACTCGTCGGCCGTCGGATCCTCGAACAGCAGCAGCGCGATGCAACCGGCGCGCTGCGTGCGCAGGCTCGAGGCGTGGCGGTCGACCTTGTAGTTGAGTTCGCGCGCGACGGCTTCCACGCGCTTGCGCGTTTCGATGTTGACCAGCGGGCTGCCGCGCAACACGCGCGAGACCGTCGCCTGCGAAACGCCGGCGCGGTAGGCGATGTCGACGGAGGTGGCCTTGGTCTTCTTGCGCATCACGGCCGAGCATGACAGCGCGGGGGCGGCCGTGTGAAGGCCCGGACGTTGACGGTTCGCACATGAACGGGCGTGCGACCATGGCGGCCATGGCCAAATTTCCCAGCAAGCGCGGCGGCAGCCGCGGCAAGTCCTCCACCTCCACGCCGGCGAAGAAGGGCGCAGGCCCGAAACCCGGCGGCCCGAAGCACAAGGCCGCGCAGCGTCCCGGCTGGATGCCCGCCCCGCCCCCGCCGCCGATGCGCGGCGCTCCGCAGCATGCGCGCCCCGCCGCGCCGCGCCCGGCGCCGCACAAGGATCCGCACTTCGCCCGCGAGTCCGCGCGCTACGAACAACCCATCGCCAGCCGCGAAATGCTGCTGCGCATCCTCGAGGCCAACGAAGGCCCGATGGATGCCGATTCGCTGGCGCAGAAGCTCTCGCTGACCGAACCCGATCGCTTCGATGCACTGAGCAAGCGCCTGGGCGCGATGGTGCGCGACGGCCAGTTGCTGCAGAACCGCAACGGCTCCTACGCCCCCGCCAAGCGCATGGACCTGGTGCCCGGCGTGGTGATCGCCAATCCCGACGGCTTCGGCTTCCTGCGCCCCGATGCGGGCGAGCGCGGCGACGACCTGTTCCTGCCGCCCTTCGAAATGCGCAAGGTGATGCACGGCGACCGCGTGCTCGGCTGCGTCACCGGCATGGACCGCCGCGGCCGTCGCGAAGGTGCGATCGTCGAAGTGCTCGAACGCCGCCTCAACCGCCTGATCGGCCGCTACACGATGGAAGCCGGCATCGGCTACGTCGTGCCCGACGACCGTCGCATCCAGCGCAACGTGCTGATCCCCCCGGGCGAATCGCACGATGCCAAGCCGGGGCAGCTCGTCGTCGCCGAACTGGTGCAGGCGCCCGACACATCGCGCCCGCCCATCGGCAAGGTCCTCGCGGTACTGGGCGACAAGCTCACCGCGTCGCTCGCGGTGGAAGCGGCGATCCACGGCCACGAGCTGCCGCACGAATTCCCGCAGGCGGTGCTCGATGAAGCCACCGCCGTCCCGCTCACCGTCGATGAATCGATGGCGGCCGGGCGCGTCGACCTGCGCAAGGTCCCGCTCGTCACCATCGACGGCGAGGACGCGAAGGACTTCGACGATGCCGTGTGGTGCGAGCCGACGAAGGAAGGCTTCCGCCTGATCGTCGCCATCGCGGACGTCTCGCACTATGTGCGGCCGGGCACGCCGCTGGATGACGAAGCGCAATTGCGCGCCACGTCGGTCTACTTCCCCGGCTTCGTCGTGCCGATGCTCCCGGAGACCTTGTCGAACGGCATCTGCTCGCTGAACCCGAAGGTCGACCGCCTGTGCTTCGTCTGCGACATGCACATCGACCGCGAGGGCGTGGTCACGCGCTCGAAGTTCTACGAAGCGGTGATGAACTCGCATGCACGCCTGACCTACACGCAGGTCTGGAACGCGGTCGGCGACGAGGCGACCGAGGAATTGCGCGAAGAGGCCTTCCAGAAGATCGGCTCGTTGCAACCGCAGATCGACCGCCTGTACCAGCTGTTCCATGTCCTCAAGCGCGCGCGCCAGAAGCGTGGCGCGATCGAGTTCGAATCCTCCGAGGTGCGCTTCGTACTCGGCCCGCAGGGCGAGGTCACGCAGGCCGGCATGCTACAGCGCAACGACGCGCACATGCTGATCGAGGAATGCATGATCGCGGCCAACGTGGAGGCCGCGAAGTTCATCCTGAAGAAGAAGATCCCGGCGCCCTTCCGCATCCACGACAAGCCGCCGGAACAGAAGTACGTCGACCTCATCGAGTTCCTGAAGGAGTTCAACCTCAAGATGCCGGCGTGGGGCAAGGTCGAGCCGCGCGATTTCACCGCGCTGCTGAAGAAGATCCGCGACCGCCCCGACGCCGCGCTGCTGGAATCGGTGCTGCTGCGCAGCCAGTCGCTCGCGGTGTACTCGAACGAGAACCTCGGGCACTTCGGCCTGGCGCTGGAGGCCTACGGGCACTTCACCTCGCCGATCCGTCGTTATCCCGACCTGTTGCTGCACCGCGCGATCAAGCACGCGCTCGCCGGTGGCAAGGAAGCGAACTTCAAGTACAGCGAACACGAGATGGCCGCGCTGACGCTGCAGTGCTCCGAGCGCGAGCGCCGCGCGGACGAGGCCGAACGCGAAGTCGACGAGCGCTACCGCGCCGCGTGGATGGAGCAACACGTCGGCGGCGAGTTCAGCGGCACGATCAGCGGCGTCACGAGCTTCGGGTTGTTCGTCGAACTCGACGAATCCAAGGTCAACGGCCTGATCCACGTGACGCAGTTGCCGAACGACTACTACCACTTCGATCCGGTCCGCAAAACGCTGACGGGCGAACGCAACGGCCGCGAATTCAGGCTCGGGGATCGTGTGGAAATCGTGGTATTGAAGGCCAGCGTGGAAGATCGCCGCATCGATTTCCGTTTGAAGGAAGAGCGCGGCGTGAAACCGCCTCCGCCGCGGGGCGCTCCCGCGAAGAAGGTGAAGCAGCGGTACTGATGCACAGGAGGCATTCGATGCACGGGGGACCCGTCGAGATCTTCTGGACCGGTGGATGGGATTCCACTTTCCTCCTCCTCAGGCTGCTGCTCGTCGACGGCCTGACCGTGCAACCGCTCTATCTGCTGGACCGCACGCGCGCGTCCACGCAGACCGAGATCGACACGATGGATCGCATCCGCGATGCGCTCGCGCATGCGCATCCGGGCACGCGTACGTCGCTGCTGCCGACGATCATGGCGGAGGTCGCGGACATCGCGCCCGACGCGCAGATCCAGGCCGCGGGCGACCGCATGAGCGCGCAACATGGCGTCGGCAATCAATATCCGTGGATGGCGCGCTACTGCAAGCAACATGGGAAGGACGACGTGGAAATCGGCGCCGAGCGCGCGCGCCACGTGCATGGCGCCGGTCTCGTGCTGTTCGACAACCTGTCCGAACCGTTCCCTTGCTCCCGTGGCTACATGACGCGCCGCATCTTCTCCGACGCACCCAGCCACGACGCGTGGTTGATCTACGGCGCGTACTCGTTCTCGTTGATCGACACCACCCGGCAACAGATGGTCGACGAGGCGAAACGCAACGGCTGGGGCGCCTTCATGGGCCTGACGTGGTTCTGCCACAGCCCCGCCGGCGAGCGCCGCCCCTGCGGCCTCTGCAACCCCTGCATCAACGCGATCCAGGAAGGCTTCGGCTGGCGCATCCCGCGCTCGCGCCGACTGTTGTCGGCGGTGTACCAGAAGACGTTGTGGCCCTTGCGGAAGACCGCGCGGAAGCTGGTGTTGCGGCGGCGGTTGGCGGCGGCGGAAACCTGATCAATCCGCCACGTGCCGCCGCGCGCGCGACATCGCGCGGTCCAGTTCGGTCTTCAATGCAGGCTCGGTCACCGGGGCATCGAGGACGTACACCGCGACGTCGTGCGGTGCCACGGTCGCGTCGAGCGTTCCGCCAGCTGCGACATTCACGGCCGTCCCCGCGAACACCGACTTCCACGCGCCCGGCTGCAGTGATGCGCGCACGCTGAACTGCGCGGGCGCGTCGCCCTTGTTCAGCAGCACGAGTGCGATCTGCGCGGACTTGCCCTGCTGCAGCACGCGATAGAACGCCGCATGGTCGCCCTGCATTTCGACATTCACCTGCAGGCCGCGTTGCAACGCCGGGGTTTGCGCGCGCAGGTTCGCGATCCGGCGCAACTGGCGGTAGATCGGGCTGTCGGCCGCCGCGTCGATGCGGTCCTGCCCGTAATAGTTGCGGTTGCCGGTGTGTTCCGCGGTGCCGCGTTCGAAGCCGGTTTCCGAGCCGTAGTAGACGACGGGAATGCCGCGCAGGGTGAACAGCGCGTTGTTCGCATCGATGAAGCCGGCGTCCGTGGCGTCCAGGCGGGCCATGTCGTGGTTGTCGTAGAAGGTCATCAGGTCGTACGGGTTCGCGTACGGACCGTTCGTCAGGTACAACGCCTTGTCGATGGCCTCGAAGCCGGCGCGCGGTTTGCCGAACGCTTCGCCGAACGCCTTCTGCAGCGGGAAATCGAGCACGCTCACGCCGGCGTTCTCGGGCCAGGTCTGCTCGGCGATCTTGTTGGCGTCGTAGTCGAACGCTTCGCCGAACATGAAGAAGCCCGGATGCTTGTCGCGGATCTTCGTGACGAACTGGTGCCAGTACGAATGCGGCATCCACGGAATGGTGTCGATGCGGAATGCGTCGGCGCCCTGCCCGATCCACTGTTCGTACGCGCCGAGGAAATACGGCAGCACGCGCGGATCGTTCTCGTTGATGTCCGACAACTGCGCCAGGCCGGGCTTGGTGTTGTAGAACGCGTTGAGCGGGTTCGACGGGTCGAGCTTGCCGGGCGCGAGGTTCATGTGGTCGGCGATCAGCTTGCCGTCCTTGTCGTAGATCTCGCCGTACTTGGGCTGGTCTTTCGGCATCGTGTATGCCGGCGAGCCGTGGTTCTGCACGATGTCGAGCACCGTCTTCAGGCCGTGCGATTTCAGGCCTTTCGTCAGGCCGCGGAAATCGAGGTTCTTGCTCGGCAGATGTTCGTCGAGCTTGTAGAAATTCACGCCCCAGTAGCCGTGGTAACCGGTCTTGCCCCGGTCGGTCCACATGCCGCCCCACTTCACGGGGTCGCCGCCGGTGAAGGCTTCATCCGGCTGGTCGATGATCGGGGTCAGCCACACCGCGCCAAAGCCGAGGTCCTTGATGTATTCGGCGTTGTCGAGCAAGCCGCGGAAGTCGCCGCCGAGGTAACCGACGTTGTCGGACTTGCCCTTCGGTGCGCCGGGCACGGGGCGATCGAACGTGTGGAGCGCCGCGCCCTTGCCCTGGTCGCGATGGTCGTTGGTCTTGTCACCATTGACGAAGCGATCGGTGAGCACGAAATACACCGCGTCGGCCGCGAATGGTTCGTTGGTGCCGTAGTACTCGACGGGCTTGGGCGCTTCGGCCTTGGTTTCCGGCGCCGGCGGAGGCGCGGGTTGCGTGCAGCCCACCAACGCCGTCATTCCCGCGCAGGCGGGCATCCAGAACCACGACGCACGTTGCAACATCCTGCGAGCCTTCACGACGCAACTCCACTCTGGATCCCTGCTTTCGCGGGGATGACGGCGCCAGGCTCCCGCACGCGCAGCACGCACAACCCGGCCACGATCAGGCTCGCACCACCGATGACCAGCGCATAGATCGGCTGGTTGCCGAAGAAATACTTCAGCATCAGCCCCAGCAGGCTGGCCGCGACCAGCTGCGGGATCACGATGAAGAAATTGAAGATGCCCATGTAGACGCCCATCTTCCCCGCAGGCAGTGAATCCGAGAGCAACGCGTACGGCAGGGACAGGATCGACGCCCACGCGAAGCCCACGCCCACCATCGACAGCAGCAGCCATTGCGGCTCGCGGATGACGGCCATCGACAACAGGCCCAGCCCGCCCAGCACGGCATTGATGAGATGACTCGTGCGCAGCCCCCAGCGCTTCACCATCCACGGGATCACGATGGCCGCCAGCGCCGCGAAGCCGTTGTACGCGGCGAACAACACGCCCACCCAGTTCGCGCCCTCGTTGTAGGCGGCCGAAGTGGTGTCCGTGCTGCCGAAATGCACCTGCGTCACCGCCCCGGTGGTGTAGATCCACATCGCGAACAAAGCGAACCAGGAGAAGAACTGCACGACCGCGAGCTGCCGCATCGTCTGCGGCATGTCGTACAGGTCGTCCATGATGTTCGAAAAACCGCCCGCTCCCTGGACCAGCGTACGGATCAGCAACGCCAGGCCGTAGCCGGCGACCAGGCCGCCGAGCACGTACAACTCGCGCGCCCACCCCTGCGTCCACACGGCGACGACGAACGCCAGGCCGGCAATCAACCATGCCAGCGCCAAAACGCGCATGCGCGTGGCATCGCGCGCGCGGGGCGCGATCGGTGGCGCCTCATCCCACGCATGCAACCGCTCCGGCGGATACTCGCGCGTCGTCGCAATCGTCCACACGATCGCGCCAAGCAGCACCGCGCCGCCGAAATAGAACGCCCAATGCACGGTCGCCGGCACCTCGCCGGGGCCTGCGGTATTGGACACGCCGAACTTCGCCAGCAACCACGGCAACAGGCTCGCGATCACCGACCCCACGCCGATGAAGAAACTCTGCATCGCGTAACCGGAGGCGCGCTGCTTCACCGGCAACTGGTCGCCGACGAACGCGCGGAACGGTTCCATCGAAATATTGATCGACGCATCGAGGACCCACAGCAACCCCGCCGCCATCCACAACACGGGCGAGTTCGGCATCACGAACAACGCCAGCGACGCGAGGACCGCGCCGACGAGGAAGTACGGCCGCCGCCGCCCCAAGCCCGTCCACGTGCGATCCGACAGATACCCGACGATCGGCTGCACGATCAGCCCCGTGAGGGGCGCGGCGATCCACAGCATCGGGATGTCGTCCATCGGCGCGCCGAGCGTCTGGAAGATGCGGCTGGCGTTCGCGTTCTGCAGCGCGAACCCGAACTGGATGCCCAGGAAGCCGAAGCACATGTTCCAGATCTGCCAGAACGAAAGCGTCGGCTTGGCGGTGGGTGTCTGCGTCATCGCGAGGATCCTTGTCGAATCTCAGGGAAGCGGCACGATGGTGAGCGCGCCGATATCGGCGGTGTTGAGCGCGCCCGAAGCGCCGCCCTTGCCGCCGGTGTAATGAATGAAGTGGTCCAGGTCGCTCATGTTCGGTCCGCGCAACAGCACCAGCTTGCACTGCGCACCGGCGCCGGCTTCGAAGATGGCGGACGTCGAATCGGTTTCCGTTTCGTTGTGCGGCATCACGATGGCGTTGAACTGCGGCCAGTCCCGTTTCGGCTTGTCGCAATCCACCGCGAAGTTGAACACCCCTGCGGTGATCCCGGTGTTGATCGGCCCGTTCGCGTTGCGGTAGCGGAACGTGGCGCGATACTGGCCAGACTTCGGCGCGGTCCATCTGCGCACGCTCTTGCCTTCCACCGTTTGCGAAGGGCCGACGCACGTCGTGCGCGACGGCAGCGATTCGACGCGGTCGCCCATGTTCGTTGCGCTGAAGCATTGCGAAGCGCCGGTCGCGGCGACATCGACAGTCTGCGCGCTCTCGTAGCGGCCGATGCGCTTGCCGTCGGCGTACAGCACGGTGTTGGCCGGCATCGCGACGCGCCAGGCGTCCCCGACGCGCTCGGGTTTCGGCGCTTCCGGCTGCGGGGGCGCGAACTGCGCGCCGTTGCGCAACAAGCGCTGCACGAAGGCGCCCTGCGGCACGAGGTCGACGACCGTCTCGCGGCCTTCCGTGCGCGAGGTTCCCGCCACCAGCAATCCACCGGTGCCGGAATTCTCCGGCTTGCGCAGCACGATGCGGCGTTCTGGCAGGTCGAGGGCGATCGTGTCGCTGTCGCCGAACAATGTCGGCACCAACTGCGTCGGCAGCATCGGTTTCACCGAGCCGTCGTCCTCCAGGCCGAACACGCCGCGCATCACCATGTCGAGGTAACCGGCGACCGACCACAGCTGCCGCTTCGAATTCACTACCGGCCCGCTCAACGGCCCGTCTTCGAAATGCACCGCCTGCGTGGTGAGTTCGAAGTTCTCCATGTTGGAACCGGCCGTCGCCGCGCCGCGCATCAGCGAGCGGATCTCGAATGCGATGCGCTCGGAATCCTTCGTCGTGCGCGCCGCGCGCAGCGCATAGGCGCTCACGAACGGCCACATCGCGCGGTTGTGGTAGATCGGCGTGTTCGGCTGCTGCGGCCAGATCACCGGGCTGCCCAGCGCCGCGACGGGATAACGCGACAACGCACGCCGGGCGCGCTCCGGCGGCGCGACGCCCGAGGTGATCGCCAGCGAAATGCCGAGCAGGTCGTAGCTGTCCACCGGCACGGGATGGAACGCGGTGCCGATGTAGCTCATGTACGTGCCGCGGTCTGCGTTCCAGAAATGGCGGTTGATGGCCTCGCGCAGTGCGTCGGCCTTCGCCGCGTACATGCCGGCGTTGTCCTTGTCGGTGTCGCCGTTCTCGCGGTTGAGCCGTTCGGCGAGGCGCAACGCTTCGTAATGCAGCACGTTGGTCGACAACGCGAAGGATTCGGCGATGAACGTCGTGTCCTTCGCGGTCCACGCCGGATAGTTCTGTTCCCGCCAGTCCAGGAACGAGGTTTCGCCGCGATAGAGGCCCACGTGCGGGTCGAAGGCGAACCGATCGTCCTGCGAGAGCGTCAGGAACAGCGCCTGTTCGACCTCCTCGCGGAACGCCCGATCTCCCAGCAGGTGCCGCGCGGCGAGGAACCACACGACGCGATCGGTACTGACGGGCCAACTGCCGCCCGAGCCGGTGTCCTGCGCCACGAGCTTGCCGCGGTACTGCGCGACGCCGCGCGTGCGCACCGCGCCCAACTTGAACCGCAGGGACGTCTTCGTCCGCTCCGGGTCCAGCCGCGCCAGCGCCAGGTCCGCCGCATACGACAGATCGCGCGTCCACACGTAGTGCCACTTCTCGCCCGTCTCGAAGCACACGCACGGAAACGGCTTCTGGTCGTTGAACGACCAGTCGGTGATCGCGTCGACCTTGTCCTGTTCCAATTCCGTCTGGGCCAGCGCGAAGAGGCGATCGAACTCCGCGCTGCCCGTTTGGGTCCGCATCGCCGGTTCGCCGGCCAGGGCGAACGCCGGCAGCAGCGCCGCCGCGAACGCCGCCATCGCCCTGAAGCCTTTCGGTAACCGACCGGTCATGCGCCCCCCTTCTTCGCCCCATGGTAGTCGAGCGGCCTTCGGATGGACGTCGCGCCTGCAAACGTATTCAATGCGCGGCCGCGGCTGCGCCGTGGAAGATGAGCGCATCGCGCCGCGTGAGGATCGGCATGCGCGCGGCAGGCAATTCGAGGGATCGCATGGACAACAATCGCTGGTGGCGTGGCGCGGTGATCTACCAGATCTACCCGCGCAGCTTCCTGGACACGGATGGCGACGGCGTCGGCGACCTCCCCGGCATCCTCGACCGGCTGGACTATGTCGCCAGCCTGGGCGTGGATGCGATCTGGATTTCCCCGTTCTTCAAGTCGCCGATGGCCGATTTCGGTTACGACATCGCCGACTATCGCGCGGTCGATCCGCTGTTCGGCACGCTGGAGGACTTCGACCGCGTGCTGGCGAAGGCGCATGCGCTCGGCATCCGCGTGATGATCGACCAGGTGCTCAGCCACACCTCGATCGAGCACGACTGGTTCACCGAAAGCCGCCAATCGCGCGACAACTCCAAGCACGATTGGTACGTGTGGGCCGATGCCCGCCCCGACGGCACGCCGCCCAACAACTGGCTGTCGATCTTCGGCGGCGTGGCCTGGCGCTGGGAACCGCGGCGCGGCCAGTACTTCCTGCACAACTTCCTCGCCTCGCAGCCCGACCTGAATTTCCACAACCCGGACGTCCAGGCCGCGACGCTCGACAACGTGAAGTTCTGGCTGGATCGCGGCGTCGACGGCCTGCGCCTGGACGCGATCAACTTCTGCTTCCACGACACGCAACTGCGCGACAACCCGCCGAAACCCGAGGCGTTGCGCACGGGCCGCGGGTTCAGCGCGGACAACCCGTACGCATTCCAATACCACTGGTTCAACAACACGCAGCCGGAAAACCTGCCGTTCCTCGAACGGTTGCGTGCGCTGCTCGATCGCTATCCGGGCGCGACGTCGCTCGGCGAGATCTCCTCGGAAGATTCGCTGGCGACGATGGCCGAGTATGTCGGCGAGCAGCGCCTGCACATGGGCTACAGCTTCGAGCTGCTGACCGATGACAAGAGCGCGGGCTACATCCGCAAGACGGTCGAAACACTCGAAACGCGCATGCCGCATGGCTGGCCGTGCTGGGCGATCTCCAACCACGACGTCGTACGCGCGGTGTCGCGCTGGGGCAACGGCGTCGACGACGCGGAACATGCGCGGCAACTGATCGCGCTGGTGAGTTCGCTGCGCGGGTCGGTCTGTCTGTACCAGGGCGAAGAACTCGGGCTGACGGAAGCCGAAGTCGCGTTCGAAGACCTGCAGGACCCCTATGGCATCGCCTTCTGGCCGAACTTCAAGGGTCGCGACGGCTGCCGCACGCCGATGCCGTGGTCCGATGCGACGCATGGCGGGTTCACGGAAGACAAGCCGTGGCTCCCCGTTCCCGACGCGCATCGCACGATCAACGTGGCGGCGCAGGACGCCGACGCCGGGTCCGTGCTGAACGGCGCGCGTGCGTTCCTGCAGTGGCGCAAGCAGCAGCCGGCCCTCGTGCATGGCAGCATCGCGTTCCTGGACGCGCCCGAGCCGATCCTGTGCTTCGAGCGCCGTGACGCGGCGCAGTCCATGCTGGTCGCCTTCAACCTGTCGGATGCGCAAGTCGAATGGACACTTCCCCAGCGCGCGGCCACGCCGATGCAAGCCCCGGGCACCACGACGGGCGCGCTCCGCGACGGACGCCTGGTGCTGCCGCCGCGCGGCGTGGTGTACGCCACGTTCTGAGTGCGCTCGCGGCGCTGTGCGTCGCGGGGTTCGCGTTGCCGGCGTTCGCGGAATCGCCTACGCGTGCCGATTGCGATGATCCGACGCCGTTCACGGTACTCGGGACGCGTTGGCAGGCATTGGAGCGTGCGCTCCTGTCTCCGGTGGAACTCGATGCGCGCTACGCGGATGCCGCCGACGCACTGGTGCTGGGCGCCTCGCCGAAAGGATTCGCCGTGTGGGCGCCGACGGCGGACAACGTCGCGGTTTGCGTGTACGACGGCCCACGTTCGGCCGCCACGGGCCTCCACGCGTTGCAGTTCGACTTACGCACCGGTGCATGGCATGCCTCGATTCCGGTCCGTGAGAACACGTATTACGTCTATCTCGTCGATGTCGGCGTGCCGGGCACGGGGTTGGTGCGCCAACGCGTGACCGATCCGTACTCGGTCGCCCTCGCCGCCAACGGCACGCGCAGCTTGTTCGTCGACCTCGATTCCCCGGCGACGAAACCCGAAGGCTGGGATCCGAAATCCACGCCCAAGCGCATCGAAGCGCCCACCGACCTGGTCGTCTACGAACTCCACGTCCGCGACTTCTCGCGCGACGACGCCACCGTACCTGCCGCGCATCGCGGCAAGTACCTGGCTTTCACCGATTCCGAATCGAACGGCATGCGCCACCTGCGCGCGCTCGCCGACGCGGGTGTGACGGACATCCACCTGCTGCCGGTGTTCGACTTCGCCACCGTGCCCGAGGTCGGTTGCGATCCCGCGGGCGACAAAGCGCACGACTGCTTCAACTGGGGCTACGACCCGGTCCATTTCAACGCGCCAGAGGGCAGCTACGCGAGCAGTGCGGACGGCAACGCGCGCATCGTCGAATTCCGCCGGATGGTGCAGGCGCTGCACGCAGCGAACCTGCGCGTGGGCATGGACGTCGTCTACAACCACACGATGGCCGCGGGCCAGGCGCAATGGTCGGTGCTCGACCGCATCGTCCCCGGCTATTACCACCGCTACAACGACGACGGCACGCTTGCGACGTCGACGTGTTGCGCGAACACCGCCACCGAGCGCCGCATGATGGCCAAGCTCATGCGCGATTCGGTGGTGCTGTGGGCCACGCAGTACGGCATCGACTCCTTCCGCTTCGACTTGATGGGCCACCAGCCCCGCGCGGCGATGGAAGATCTGCAGCGCGCGTTGAAGGCCGCGACGGGGCGCGACATCCCGCTGATCGGCGAAGGATGGAACTTCGGTGAAGTCGCCGACGGCAATCGTTTCGTGCAGGCCTCCCAGTTGTCGCTCGCCGGCTCGGGCATCGCGACGTTCAGCGATCGCGCCCGCGACGCCGTGCGCGGTGGCGGACCGGGCGATGCGATGCCCGCGCTCGTCGACAGGAAAGGCTGGATCAGCGGCGGCGCCACGCAAGGCAACGCCGACTTGGTGCGCATCGGGCTGGCCGGCACGTTGCGCGATTACGTCCTCGACGGCCGCACGCTGTCATCGCTCGACTACAACGGCCAGCCCGCCGGCTACGCATCGCAGCCGGGCGAGGTCGTCAATTACGTCGAGAACCACGACAACCGGACGCTCTACGACATCGGCCTGCTGAAGCTGCCGAAGGACACGCCGCCCGGCGAACGCGCACGAGTCCAACTGCTCGGCACGGCGACCACCGCCTTCAGCCAGGGCATCGCCTACTTCCACGCCGGCATCGACGTGCTGCGCTCGAAGTCGCTGGACGGCAACAGTTTCGACTCGGGCGACACGGCCAACCGGCTCGACTGGACGTATCGCGACAACGGTAGCGGCGCGCGCCCGCAGGACACCGCGTTCATGCGCGATGCGTTCCGCGATCTGCTCCGGATCCGCGCGAGTTCGACCCTCTTCCGCCTGCGCACGCGCGAGGACGTCATGCAGCGCCTGACGTTGCCGCAGACCGGCACGCCGGAGGTGATCGCCGGCCGTCTCGACGGCAAGGGGCTGGCGGGCGCGCGGTTCCCGGCGGTCCAGTACTTCCTCAATGCGTCGACGGCCGTGCGCACCTTGACCCTGCCTGCATCGGCGGGCGAGCCGTGGGTCCTGCATCCGGTGCATCTGTCGCCCACCGCTGCGGATGCGCGCGCGCGCGATGCGAAGTTCGACCGCACGACCGGCGCGTTCACGATTCCGCCGCGCACGGCCGTCGTGTTCGTACAATCCGAGAGCGCGACGCTGCCCGACCTGCTGACGTTCCGCCTGCCCGCGCGCTTGTCGACGGACGAGGACATCACGGTCGACGTGCAACTGCCCGAAGGCTACGACGCCGGGCACCATTACCCGGTGCTGTACCTGGACGACGGCCAGGACCTGGCCGACGTGCACGTGCGCGACACGCTGGAGAAGGTGCGCAGCGAATTGGCTCCCTTCATCGTCGTGGCGATCCACATGCCGCGCGACCGCATGGCGGGGTACGGGCTCGCCGACCGCGTCGCGGGCCGGAGCGTGGTCTCGCCGACGAAGTACGGCCCCGTGGGCGCGAATGCGCATGCGTATTCCGAGTGGGTCGTGCGCACACTGGTGCCCTACGTCGATGCGCACTGGTCCACGCGGGCCGATGCGAACGGACGGGCGATCCTCGGTTGGTCGCTGGGCGGGATCAACGCGTTCTCGCTCGGGTGGAACTATCCCGAGGTGTTCGGGCGAATCGGGGCGTTCTCGCCGTCGTTCTGGCTCGCGGATGCGCAAGACCGGCGCATCGCGCAGGAACTCGTGCGCAGCTCGCCGGCCAAGCCCGGGTTGCGCGCGTACTTCGCCCTGGGCACGAAGGAAGAGGAAGGCGACCGCGACAAGGACGGCGTCATCGACGTGATCGATGACGCGAACGAACTGGCGACGTTGTTGCGCGAACGTGGCGGCAACGATGTCGTGGTGGTCGAACTGCCGGGCGGGATTCACCGGCAGTCGTCGTGGGCGGTGATGTTGCCGGGGTTCCTGCGCTGGGCATTCCCCCGGCGCTGATCACCCCGTCATCTGCTCCAGCTCCATCCCCTTCGTTTCGCGCACCGCGCGATGGACGAAGACGAAGGAGATGACCGCGAACGTCGCATACAACCCATAGGCGAACGGCAGGCCGATTTCGGCCAGGTCCGGGAACGTCGCGGTGATCACGAAGTTCGCGAGCCACTGCGCCGAGGCCGCCACGGCCAAGGCGATCGCGCGGATGCGGTTCGGGAACATTTCGCCGAGCAGCACCCACACCATCGGCCCCCAGCTCAGGCCGAAGAACACGACGTACAGGTTGGCCGACACCAGCGCGACCATGTTCCAGGGCGCGGGCAACGACAAACCGTCGGCCGTCGCCGCCGCATGCGAGAAGCACAGCGCCATCGCGCCCAGCGTCACCGCCATGCCGGCCGAGCCGACCAGCAGCAGCGGCTTGCGCCCCACCTTGTCGACCAATGCGATGGCGACCAGCGTGACCAGCACGTTGACGATGGAGGTCGCCACGGTGATGGAGAACGCGTCGGACTCGCTGAAGCCCACCGAATGCCACAACGTGGACGAGTAATAGAAAATCACGTTGATGCCGACGAACTGCTGGAACACCGACAGCAGGATGCCCACCCACACGATCGGCAGCAGGCCCATGCGCGGGCCGCGCAGGTCGGCCAGGCGCGGCACGTATTCCAGTTTCAGGCTGTCTCGGATATCGGCGATCTTGGCGTCGAGCGCGGGCTCGCTGCGCATGTCGAGGACATCGCGCAGCACGCGCTTGGCCTGGTCCAGGCGGCCCTTCGCGACGAGATGGCGCGGCGATTCCGGCACGCCGAACACCAGCGCGCCGTAGATCAGCGCCGGCACCACCGCCACGAGGAACATCCAGCGCCACGCGTCCAGCCCGAACCACAACGGTTGCGCCGCACCGCCCGCGGTGTTGGCCAGCCACGCATCGGCCAGCAGCGACGCGAAGATGCCGAGCACGATGGCGAGCTGTTGCATCGACCCCAACCGCCCACGAACGTGCGCCGGCGAGATCTCCGCGATGTACGTCGGCGCGATGACCGACGCCACGCCCACGCCGATGCCGCCGACGACGCGCCACAGGATGAGGTCCCATACGCCGAACGCGAGCCCCGCGCCCAACGCGCTCACCGCAAGGAAGGCCGCCGCCACGCGCATCGTGTGCACGCGGCCGAACCGGTCGGCCAGCGGTCCTGCGTACCACGCGCCGAGCGCGGAACCGAGCAACGCGCAGGACACGGCGAAGCCCGTGGCCGAGGCGCTGAGCCCGAATTCGCCGCGGATGGCGTCGACCGCACCATTGATCACGGCGGTGTCGTAACCGAACAGGAAGCCGCCCAACGCGGCGCAGGCGGAGATCAACAACACGCGCAAGGTGGCGTGCTGTTCGATCGCGGGTGCGGCTGTACTCATGTGGATCCTCTCCCCGAGGTGTGCATTACGGAATGTCGATCGGACCGACGGCATCGAGCACGCGCGGGTCGCGCGCGGCATCGCCACCGCCGAAGGCATGCGGGCCGGCGTCGGGCGCGAGCGCGCGCCAGCCACCGTCGTAGTCCCACGTCGTGATGTAGACGCGCGCGTCTTCCAGGTCGGTCGCGCGCAGCAACGCGGTTGCCGGCAGCGTGAAGGTGACCGTGCGTGTCTTCGCATCGACCTGCATGCGCGCCGCGGGAACGACCGGCGTGCCCTCGGCCGTCGCGGACGCGCCTTCGGACGAGAACAACGCGTTGGTCCAGCCGTTCGCGCGCAGGCGCACGTCCCATGACATGCCATCAGGCAGCTCGGCGTTCTGCAACGGCATCGCACGCGCGCCGCCCTTCGGCTTGGGCAGGTCGATGAAGATCGAGAAGGCGACGTGGTCGAACCCGTTCGGCGGATTCCACGCGGTGGAGATCGCGCGCATGCGGATCGCGATGCGCAGCGCGCCGCCGGATGTCGAGACGTCGACGTGTTCGATGTCGCCGGGGTGCGTCGCGTATCCGGCGTCCAGCGGATACGTGTACCGCCCGCTCGGGCCGGTGTCGTCGCCCTGCGGGTCGTCGACCGAATCAGCGGCTTGCCACGCGCGCGCGACCTTGAACGTGCGGCGCTCGCTCGCATTCTTCGACGCGCGCTCGTAGGCGACGACCGTGTGTTCGACGTTGGGGTCGACCATCCGCGCGGTGTCGATCTTCGCTTCCCATCGCCCGTCCTTCGGCGTGACGGTGCGGCCGTGGACCGCGTCGTCATCGATCACCAGGCGCACGGGCTCGGCGCCGACGGCGGTGCCCTCCACGGTGAAGTCGCCCGTGAACACCTGTTGCGGCATCGCGTCGATGGTCGGCGGGCGCACACGGAATTCGTCGGCCGCGACTTCGCCCAGGGACTTCCACACCACGCCCGAACGCGGCGGCAACACGGTGGTCGAGCGCCCATTCGCATCGACGGCGATGGAGGGGATTTCCTGGTCGATCGCGAAGACGGTGGACAGCGTCGTGTCCGGTGGCGCGCCTGTGTCGATGTTGTCGAGCAGCACCGAGTGGTCCGCGGTATTGATCGCGACGACGGCGATGGCGCCGTCTTCGCCCCGGATGCGCCATGCGATCGGGCCGGGGCCGACCGTGTTCTCGCGCAATACCGTCGGCGTGCCGCGCGAAAAAAGAGTGTCCCCGCGGCGCATGCCGATCACGCGCTGCAGGTATTGGTACATCGGCGCGGTCTGGTCGAAGTGATCGCGGCCGCCGGAGCCATGGCCACCGGCGAACATCGACCCGCGCATGTCGGTGAATCCCTGCTCCGTGCCCTGCCAGATCACGGGAATTCCCGGCAGCGTCATCAGCATCAGCAACGCCTGCTTCAGGCCCGTTTCGTCGCCTTGCGCAAGGAAGCGATCGACGTCGTGGTTGTCGATGAACGTCGGCATGCGCCACGGATCGGCGTGCACCTGCATGCGGCGGCGGATGCGGTCGCCGAGTTGCGCCGTGGGCGCGCCGCGCGCGAACACGTCGAGCGCGGTGCCGTAGAGCGGGAAGTCGATCATCCCCGGCAGCACGCGCGTTCCGTCCGGCGTGCGCATGTACGCATCGATGCGCCGCGCCTGCGTGTCGTCGAAGGGCTTGTCGAGCGCGAAGCCTTCGCCGAACACGTGGAAGTCCTTGCGCCCGGTTTCCGCGGCGACGCGTGCGATGCCGGGCGCCTGCGGGTCATCGGCGTGCAGGAAATCGAGGAAATACGCCGGCGGCACGTAAAAGGCGGTGTCGACGCGGAAGGCATCGACGCCGACGTCGCGGATCCACTGCCCGTAGCTCGCGCGCAACGCGCGGCGGACTTCGGGCGATTCGGTGTTCATGTCATCAAGGCCCGCGAGCTGGCAGTCGAGCCGCTGCGTGTCGTTCCCGAAATCGCGGATGTCGGGCGTCCAGTGATAGATCCCCTGCGCGCGCTGGGCCGGATCGCGCGGGTCGTTACGGTCGAACGGCGCTTGCGTCGGCGCGCCCTGCCCCTGCGTGTCGCGGACGAACGCCAGGCCCTTCGCGGGGTCGTTCGCATCGGGCGGCGCGTCGTACTTGAAGAAGTCCGCCGTGTGGTTCACCACGATGTCCTGCACGAGCACCATGTGCTCGCCGTGCAGCGTGCGCGCGAGCGCCTGGTAGTCGGCGAGCGTGCCGAAGTGCGCGTCGACCTTCGAGAAATCCGTCGCCCAATACCCGTGGTAACCGCCGTAGTGCGAACGCGGGTTCCACCATTGGTTCGCCACCGGCGGCGTGATCCACACGCCCGTGGCGCCGAGCGCCTTGATGTAGGGGATGCGGTCGCGCACGCCGCGCAGGTCGCCCCCGCTCCACTTCGCGCCATCGGCGGGGTCGTATTCACCCGCGTGCTGGTCGTCGTTGCCGGGGTCGCCGTTGGCGAAGCGGTCGATCATCAGGAAGTACAGCACCTGGTCGCGCCAGTCGGGCGACGGCACGTGCTGCGGGCCGTCCGCGGCGATCGCACCGCCCGCGCCCGTGCATGCGAGCACGCACGACAGCCACGCCGCGAGCCGGCGTGGCGATGTTGCATTGCGGCGTGGAACTGAATGCATGGGTTCGGGCATCGGGGCGTGGCCGGACTATTCCACGCCGCGCGGTGGGGCCGCCAACGGGCCGATGGGCGGCTGCAATGAATACGTATGCAGAAAACGTCGGCGGCCCCGGCCCTGCGCCTACCATCCGTCACGGGGAAAACAATCTTTGGAGGGGACCCAATGCAGCACTTGAAACGCAATCTGCTCAGCGTGGCGCTTGCTTCTGCCACGATGATGGTGGCGACCGGCGCCTGGGCGCAGTCGACGACCACGACCGACCCGGCCACGCCGGCGCAAGATCCGCAGGCCACGCCGCAGGACCAGGAATCGGTCGCCAAGCAGCAAGCCAAGCAGCTCCAGACGGTCACCGTCCAGGGCATCCGCGTCGGTATCGAGCAGGCCAACACGATCAAGAAGGAATCGACGTCCATCGTCGAAGCCATCTCCGCCGAAGACATCGGCAAGCTGCCCGACATCTCCATCGCCGAATCGATCTCGCGCCTGCCCGGCATCGCCGCGCAGCGCGTCGGCGGCCGCGCGCAGGTCATCAGCGTCCGCGGCCTGTCGCCCGACTTCGCCACCACGCTGCTCAACGGCCGCGAGATGGTGAGCACCGGCGACAACCGCTCGGTCGAGTTCGACCAGTACCCCTCCGAACTGATGTCGGGCGTCGTCGTCTACAAGACGCCGGACTCCGCGCTCGTGGGCCAGGGCCTGTCGGGCACGATCGACATGCGCACCGTGCGCCCGCTCGACTTCGACAAGCCGGTGTACGCGGTCAGCGCGCGCTACCAGGACAACTCGCTCGGTTCGGCCGCCAACGCCGAAGGCGACGGCAACCGCATCAACGCCAGCGTGATCACGCAGATGGCCGGCGGCGACATCGGCCTGTCGCTCGGCTTCTCGCATTCGGACATCCCGATCCAGGAAGAACAGACCGGCCTGTACGAACCGTGGCAGCTCGCCACGCGCAACGGCATCCCGAACCCCACCTACGTGACCGACGGCGCGAAGGCGCTGCGCCGCACGGGTTACGTGCGCCGTAATGCGGCGATGGCGACCGTGCAGTTCGCGCCGATCGCCGAGTGGACCTCGACGCTCGACATCTTCCACACCTCCGCCGTGCAGGAAGACACCGCCAACCAGTTCGAAGCCAACTTCAACTACAACGGCAACCCCGACCCGCAGACCTGGACGCCGAACATCAACGGCAACGGCACGCTGGTGGGCGGCACGCTGACCAACGCGTACCCGCTGGTGCGCGGCATGTACAACAAGCGCGAAGACAGCATCGACGGCATCGGCTGGGCGAACGAGATCAAGCTCGGCGAAGTGAACCTGACCGCCGACGTCAGCTGGTCGAAGTCGCACCGCGATGAGATGCAGCTCGAGAACAACCTGCAGTTGCTGCCGAACCCGCAGTTCGACACGCTGAACCTCAGCTTCGGCGACGGCTTCGCGACGATCCAGCCGGGCCGCGATTACTCCAACCCGGGCTCGCTGTTCATCGCGAACACCATCTACGGTTCGGGCTACGGCAAGACCCCGAAGGTGGTCGACGAGCTGAAGGGCTTCAAGCTCAACGCGAACTTCGCCGCGCCCTTCATGACCAGCTTCTTCTCCGACGTCGACGTCGGCGCGCATTACGGCACGCGCGAGAAGAGCAAGCGCCAGCCCGAAGGCAACATCAACCTCGGCGCGCAGGGCCCGACGACGATCGCGCCGGACCTGCAGTACGGCCTGGTCGACCTGACCTTCGCCGGCGTCGGCTACATCCCCTCGTGGGACGTGCCGGGCGCGGTGGCGCGCTACATGACGTTCATCCCGGGTGAAGACGCGTCGTACCTGGTCCCGAAGGCCTGGACGATCAACGAAGACATCACCACCGGCTGGCTGCGCGCCAACATCGACACGACCTGGGGTTCGATCCCGGTGCGCGGCAATGTCGGCATCCAGGCGCAGCACACCGACCAGTCGTCGTCGTCCTTCTACTGGGATCCCTTCCGCCCCGTCGGCCAGAACCGCGTGCCGTTCGAGGAAGGCAAGTCCTACACCGACTGGCTGCCGAGCCTGAACCTCGCGTTCTCGCTGCCGCACGACCAGACGCTGCGCGTGGCCGCCGCCCGCCAGCTCGCACGCGCCCGCCTCGACCAGATGCGCGCGTCGTTCGAGTTCGGCGTGAACACCGCCACGCTCGACCCGGCCGGTTCCGGCGGCAACCCGCTGCTGGATCCGTGGAAGGCCAACGCGTTCGACATCTCGTACGAGAAGTACTTCGAAGGCACGAAGGGCTACGTGTCCGCGGCGTTCTACTACAAGGACCTGCGCACCTACATCTTCACCGAGAGCCGCGCGTACGACTTCACGCAGTTCATCACGCCCGACGTCATCCCGCAGCCCGACACCAACATCGGCCAGTTCACCGCGCCGTACAACGGCAAGGGCGGTTACCTGCAGGGCCTCGAACTGACCGCGTCGCTGCCGCTCGAGATCTTCTGGGATGCCGCGCAGGGCTTCGGCTTCATCGCCAGCGCCTCGTTCAACGACAGCAACATCACGATCCCGCCGGATCCGTCGAGCGTGTCGAGCGTGGGCTCGCAGGACATCACGCTGCCGGGCCTGTCGGACGAGGTGTACAACCTCACGGCGTATTACTCGCGTGCCGGCTTCGAAGCCCGCGTCAACCAGCGCTGGCGTTCGGACTACATCGGCGAAATCAGCAACTTCGCCGCCGAGCGCACGTTGCGTTACGTGGAAGGCGAGGACATCACCGACGCGCAGCTGAGCTACTCGTTCGGCGAAGCGTCGGCGCTGAAGGGCCTGACGCTGCTCCTGCAGGCCAACAACCTCACCAACTCCGGCTACCGCACCTACGCCTCCACGAAGGACCGCCCGCTCGAGAACATCGAGTGGGGCCGCACCTACCTGCTGGGCGTGAGCTACAAGTTCTAAGCGACACGCAACGCATCCGCGGACCGTGTGACCTCCACCCCTGCCGGCGCGCCCGGCAGGGGTTTTTTTTTGCCCCTAAGGCATGGCGATCACCTTCCCGTTGCACCGGCCTTCCACCTGGTCGACGACGGCATTCGCCAGACCCTGCCCGCGTACGCGGCGCAAGCGCACGCGTAGCCATTCGGCTGCGTCGGCGTCGGCGTGCGCGTCCTGCCAGCGGTACACCATCGACGCGCCGGCCAGTTGCACGCGGTACGGGGCGCCGAGGGCGGCGCGGAGTTCAGGCTCTTTCATGCCGATGTGGACTGCTTCGATGCGCATGTCGTGCTCCGTTGAATGTTGGAGACAGACTGGCGCACACGGCTGCGCCGCGGCATCGGTGAATGCCGCGACGGTTTGTAGGAATTCCGGAAGGCTAGCGCGCCCGCAGGCGCGTGCACTCGGCGGCCAGGCGGCCGATCGTCGTCCAGTCGCCCGCGTCGAGCGCGGCTTTCGGCACCATCCACGAGCCACCGACCGTCGCCACGTTGGGCAGCGCGAGATACGCCGGCGCCTTCGCAGCGTCGATGCCGCCCGTCGGGCAGAACCGCACCTGCGCGAACGGTCCGGCGAAGGATTTCAGCGCGGCGATCCCGCCCGACGATTCCGCCGGAAAGAACTTGAAGCGCGCGTGCCCATGGTCGAGGCCGCGCATCAGCTCACTCGCGGTGGCGATGGCGGGAATGAAGGGAATCGCGGCGTCGGCCGCGGCTTCGTACAACGCGTCGGTCGACCCCGGCGCGATCGCGAACACCGCCCCGGCATCGATCACCGACCGCAGATCGTCGGGCCGCAACACCGTACCCGCCCCGACGATCGCATTGGGCACCTCGCGCACGATGCGTTCGATGGCCGCGCGTGCAACGCCCGTGCGCAGCGTGACTTCCAGCACCGGCAACCCGTTGTCGGCCAGCGCGCGTGCGAGCGGCACCGCATCCTCCAGGCGCTCGATGCTGAGCACCGGAACGATCGGCGCGGCATCGAACACCGCATCGACGGCTGCGTTGCGCGAAGCGCTTGTCCAGTTCATGCCCCTGCCCTCGTCGACGCCCGCAATGCCATCGCCGCGCCGAGCAGGCCCGGCTGCGGATGGGTGATGACGTGGATGGTGATGCCTTCGAGATAAGCGACGAAGCGCCCCTTGGCGAGGAAGCGTTCGCGGAAGTTGCTGCTGCGCAGGAACGGCACGAAGCGCGGCACCATGCCGCCGGCGATCACCAGCGTGCGCGAACCGTGGATCAGCGCCGCATCGCCGGACACGCTGCCGAGTACCGAGCAGAACCGCGCAAGCGCGCGCCGCGCCGCCACGTCGTGACCGGCCAGCGCCGCCGCCACGATGTCCGCCGGATCGCGCAACGCCGGCTTCTGCTCGATGTCGTGCGCCATGCCGCGCAGCACCGCGTCGACCTGCGCCAGGCCCGCGCCGCAGAGCACGCGCTCGTTGGAACAGCGGCCGTGCAGCGCCGTCAGCCAGCGCGCGATGGCCTGCTCTTCGTCGCCGATGGGCGCAAACGTGACATGCCCGCCTTCGGTTTCGACGACCTGCCAGCCTTGCGCTTCGCTCCCGACGAGCATCGCGACGCCCAGGCCGGTTCCCGGCCCCATCACGGTGACCGGCCCGCGCAGCGCACCCGTGGTCGGGCCGTGCAACGTCTCGCGGTCGGCCTGCGACAACGCGGGCACCGCCCACGCGATCGCGCCGAAATCGTTGATCACGCGCAGCTCGTCGAACCCGAGCGTGGATTGCAGCGCCGTGCGGGAAAACGACCACGCGCGATTGGTCAGGCGGATCTCGTCGGTGTCCGCCGGGCTCGCGACCGCGAGTGCACCGCGCTTTGGCGCAACGCCACCGACCGACGCGAGGTAATGCTCGATCGCATGCTCGAGGCTCGCGAACTCCGAGGCCTTCAACGCCTGCATCTCGCGCAGCGCCGGCGTCGGCGCGTCCATGTCGGTCAGCGCGAAACGCGCGTTCGTGCCGCCGATGTCGGCGACCAGGGCAACACTCATCGCACGCTCCTGTCTTCGTCGATGAACAACGCGCTGCCGCCCGCCTCCGCGGTGCCCACCTGCGCCCGCATCATCGCGAACAACTCGCGCCCGAAACCGAACCGGTTGGCGCGCAGGTCGCCGTGCTGCACGGTGCGCGCCTCCCATTCGGCGGCCGGAACATCGACGTCGATCGTCCCTGCATCCGAATCGATTCGGATGCGGTCGCCGTCGCGCAGCTTGGAAATCGGCCCGCCATCCGCCGCTTCGGGCGTGACGTGGATCGCCGACAGCACCTTGCCCGATGCGCCCGACATGCGCCCGTCGGTGAGCAGCGCGACGCGCTGCCCGCGATCCTGCATCGCCGCCAGCGTCGGCGTGAGCTTGTGCAATTCCGGCATGCCGTTCGCGCGCGGGCCCTGGCCGCGGATCACCGCGACGAGATCGCCCTGCAAGGTCCCGGTCTTGAAGGCATCGAGCAGGTCGTCCTGCGATTCGAAGACGCGCGCCGGCGCTTCGATCTTGCGCAGTTCCGGCGCGACGGCGGAGATCTTGACGATCCCGCGCCCGAGGTTGCCCTGCACGCGGCGCAGGCCGCCTTCGTGGTCGAACGGGTCGGCCGCCGGGCGCACGACGTTGAGATCGAGCGACCTGGCCGGTGCGTCGCGCCAGCGCAACGCTGTTCCGTCGAGATACGGTTCCATCGACTGCTGGCGAAGATCGCCGCCATGCACGCACGGCACGTCCGCGTGCACCAGCCCCGCGTCGATCAACTCGCGCAGCACGAAGCCGATGCCGCCGGCCGCGTGGTAGTGGTTCACGTCGGCAGCGCCGTTGGGGTACGCACGCACGATCAGCGGCGTCACGCGCGAGAGTTCGTCGAGGTCGTCCCAATCGATCAGCACGCCCGCGGCGCGCGCCATCGCGACGAGGTGGATCGCGTGGTTGGTCGAACCGCCCGTCGCCGCGAGCGCGACCATCGCGTTGACGATCGCGCGCTCGTCGACGGTGCGGCAGAGCGGGCGGTAGTCGTCGCCGAGCTTGGTGACGCGCAGCACCTGTTCGGTCGCGGCCACCGTGAGCGCATCGCGCAGCGGCGTGCCCGGGTTGATGAACGCGGTGCCCGGCATGTGCAGGCCCATCGCCTCCATCATCGTCTGGTTGGAATTGGCCGTGCCGTAGAACGTGCACGTGCCCGGCGCGTGGTACGAGGCGGCTTCGGCGTCGAGCAATTCCTCGCGCGTGGCCTTGCCTTCGGCGTAACGCTGGCGGACGGCCGCCTTCTCCTTGTTGGTCAGGCCCTGCGGCATCGGGCCGGCGGGCACGAAGATCACGGGCATGTAACCGAAACTCAGCGCACCGATCAGCATTCCAGGCACGATCTTGTCGCACACGCCCAGGCACATCACGGCGTCGAACATGTCGTGCGAGAGCGAAACCGCCGTGGCCATCGCGATGTTGTCGCGCGAGAACAGCGAGAGCTCCATCCCGGTGCGGCCCTGGGTCACGCCGTCGCACATCGCGGGCACGCCGCCGGCGACCTGCGCGCTGCCGCCTGCGTTGCGCGCGGCGGCGCGGATCAGCACCGGGTAGTGCTCCATCGGCTGGTGCGCCGAGATGACGTCGTTGTAGGCGGTGACGATACCGATGTTGCCGGCCTGTCCGCCGCGCAGGCGCGGCTTGTCGTCGCCCGCGGCGGCGAAGCCGTGCGCGAGGTTGCCGCAGCTCAGGCGCATGCGCGAGGGGCCGCTTTCGGAACCGAGCTGCTCCATGCGCGCGAGGTAATCGGCGCGCGTGCGCTTGCTGCGTTCGACGATGCGTTCGGTGACGCGGGCGACGACGGGATGCATCAGGGACTCCAGTGCACGTGCACGGCCGCTTCCCCTTCGCCGATCGCGGCGACGGGGTGCCGCAGGATGTTGCCGGAAGCGCGCGCGGCCTGCAGGACGTCGCGCTTGGCCTGTCCGGTGATGGCCAGGTGCAGCGCGCGCGTGCGCAGCAGGCGCGACAGCGTGAGGGTGATCCGGGGGAATGGCGCTTCGGGCGGCAGCGGATCGGGATCGATGCGCGTCGCGTCGAGCGCGTTGTCGAGGTCGAGCGCGGCGCGCAGTTGCGGCGCACCGGGGAACAGCGATGCGGTATGCGCATCCTGGCCCATGCCGAGCACGATCGCATCGAACGTATCGGGGAGGGTCGCCAGGCGGGAACGCGCATGCGCCTCCGACCGTGCGGGGTCGCCGTCGTCGGTCGTCAGCGATTCGATGGTGATGCCGCGCGCATCGCTGAAGGCCTTGCGCAATTCGGTGAGATTGGACGCGGGATGGTCGTGCGGCACGCAGCGTTCGTCGCTGGGCACGACGACCACGCACGACCAGTCCAACCGCATCGCGGCGAGGGCGCGGTACGCAGGGAACGGCGTGCGTCCGCCCGCGAGCGCGAGCACCGCACGGCCGCGTGTGTCGATCGCAGCCCGGCATGCGGCATGCAGCATCTGCGCGAGGTGCCGCGAGAGCCCCTCGATGTCGGCGTGGTCGTGTTCGATCCAGCCCATCACTCGCGCCAGGAATGTCCATGGCGTTCGGTCATCGCCACCGCGCTCGCCGGGCCCCAGGTGCCCGCGGGATACGGTTTGGGCGCGATGTCGTTCGCACGCCAACCATCGATGACGGCATCCACCCACTCCCACGCCGCTTCGGTTTCGTCGCGGCGCACGAACAGCGTGCCGTTGCCTTCCAGCGCGTCGAGGTACAAGCGCTCGTACGCGGGCCGCCGCGAGGACGCGGCGAACTCCTCGTGCATGTCCAGGTCCAGCGCCACCTGCGACAACTGCAGGCCCGCGCGATCCAGCCCCGGCGTCTTGCTCATCAGGCGCAGTTCGATGCGTTCCTCGGGCTGCAGGCGGATCGTCAGGCCGTTGGGCGCGATCTTGGCCCGCGGATCGAAGATCGAATGCGGCACGGCGCGGAACTGCAGGTGGATCTCGGTGGCGCGGCGCGGCATGCGCTTGCCCGTGCGCAGGTAGAACGGCACGCCGGACCAGCGCCAGTTGTCGATGTGCGCGCGCATCGCCACGAAGGTTTCGGTTCGGCTGCCGCGGCCGAGTTCCTCGCCGTAGCCCGGCACGACCTTGCCGCCCACCGCGCCGGAGGTGTATTGGCCCGTCACCGTTTCCGACTGCACTTGTTCGCGGCCGATGTGGCGCAGCGAGCGCAGCACCTTGATCTTCTCGTTGCGCACGGCCGTCGGTTCGAACCGCGCCGGCGGCTCCATCGCGGTCAGGCACACGAGTTGCAGCAGGTGGTTCTGCACCATGTCGCGCATCGCGCCGCTGGTGTCGTAGTAATCGCCGCGGCCTTCCACGCCGACGGTCTCCGCCACCGTGATCTGCACGTGCTGGATGTGGCGCGCGTTCCACAGCGGCTCGAACATCGCGTTGCCGAATCGCAGCGCGATCAGGTTCTGCACGCCTTCCTTGCCGAGGTAATGGTCGACGCGGAACACGCGGTCTTCGTCGAACACGCGCGCGACGCCGTCGTTGATGGTGGTCGCGCTGCCCAGGTCCGTGCCGATGGGCTTTTCGAGCATCACGCGCGTGCCGGGCCCCGCCAGGCCCAGTGCACCGAGCGCCACGCAGATCGGCACGTAGAACCGCGGCGCGGTGCTCAGGTGGTAGAGGATGTCGCCGGTGCGCATCGCTTCGATGCGTTGCCCCAGGCGCGCCATGGATTCGGCATCGCCGCTGTCGGCCGCGTGGTAGGCCACGCGCTCCAGCAGCGCGGCGAGCGAGGCCTCGTCGAGATCGGCGGCCGGCACGTTGCGGCGCACGGCGTCGGCGACGCTCTCGCGGAAGGCCGCATCGTCGAGCTCGCTGCGCGCGCTGCCGAGGATGCGCAGCTCCGGCCCGAGCAAGCCGGCGTGCTGGAGGCCGTAGAGCGAAGGCAGCAACATGCGCTGGGCGAGGTCGCCGGAGGCGCCGAAGATGACGAGCAGCGAAGCGCAGGTACCGGGCATGCGGCCTGAATGGGGGCGGGACGAGGTCGAAGCGTAAACCGCAATGGCCTCCCGCGCGGTGACGGCGGCGGTGATTACGTATTCAACGGCGACATCGGCGCCTGGGCTAGGATGCGGGCAGCGGTCCGGAGGCGATCATGCAACTGCCCTTGCGCGTCGCGGTGCTCGCGTTTTCATGCGTTTTCATCGATCCGGCCCGCGCGGCTGAGCCGCATGCCGGCCACGGTGGCATGGCCCGCTTCGGCGTCCACTGCGCGCCCGCGGTGCGCGAGGACTTCGACCGCGCGCTCACCCTGCTCCACCACATGACCTATCCGCAGGCGCGCGCGGGCTTCCGCGCCGTCGCCGACAAGGACCCCAAATGCGCGATGGCCCACTGGGGCATCGCGATGACACTCTTCCAGCCGCTGTGGCCCACGCGCCCGGATCTGCCCGAACGCACGCTCGGGTGGGACGAGATCGGCAAGGCACGCGCCCTCGGATCGTCCGACCCGCGCGAAACGATGTACATCGACACCGCAGCGGCGTTCTTCGAACAGCCCGAGGCCGACGACTATTGGGCGCGCATCCGACGCTGGGCCGATGCTTCGGCGAAGTTGCACGCGGCCTTCCCCAAGGACCACGACGCCACCGCCTTCGCCGCCCTCGCCTTGCTCGCGACCACGCCGCAGGACCGCGCGACGCGCGAGCACGCCGACCAGGCCGCGGCGTTGCTGGAACCCCTGTTGCGCGAGGTCCCCGACCACCCCGGTGCGATGCATTACATGGTGCACGCCGACGATGTGCCGGGCCGCGAGCGCGAAACGCCCGAAGTGGTGCGCGACTACGAAGCCATCGCACCCGACAACCCGCACGCGTTGCACATGCCCACGCACGTCTACACGCGCCGCGGCGATTGGGCGGGTTCGATCCGCGGCAACCTGCGCGCGGCGGACGCCGCCTTGCGCTACCCCGCGGGCGAACACGGCGAATACGTGTGGGACGAGTTCCCGCACGCGATCGACTACCTCGTCTACGCCTACCTGCAACAGGGCGACGTGGCGAACGCGAAGAAACAGCGCGACCGCCTGCTGTCCACGCAGCACCTGCAACCCTCGTTCAAGACGGCGTTCCACCTGGCTTCGGTGCAGGCGCGCGTTCCGCTGGAAACCGGCGACTGGGCCGCCGCCGCGAAGCTGCAACCGCGCACCCCGGCGTGGGTGGAATGGGACATGTACGCGTGGCCCGAAGCGATCGGGCAGTTCGCGCATGGCTTGGGCGCGGCGAAGACCGGCGCGAAGCAAGACGCACTGACGGCGCTCACGCGCATCCGCGCGTTGCAATCGAAGATGGAAGCAGCCGGCGAAGCGTTGTTCGCGCGCAACATCCACGTGCTGGCGCTCGAACTCGAAAGCGCGATCGCGCAGGCCAACGGGCATCCGAAGGAAGCGAACGAGAAACTCGACGCGGCCGCCGCCATCGAAGCGGCGACGCCCAAGCACCCCGTGACGCCCGGCCCGACGCTGTCGGTGCGCAAGTTGCGCGACGCCCTGTAAAAAAAAGGCCCCCGATCGATAGCTCGGGGGCCCTTCGCGCGCTGTCGCCGACGAGTGCGACAGCGTGTCCTGCGTCTTCCGGATTACTGGAAGTTGTTCGTACCGATGGTGACCAGCGCACCGCCGCGCACCAGCACGTCGCGCTCGATCTTGCTGGTCCAGCCCGTCTGCGAGAACGGGGTACGGACCTTGGCGCCCAGGCGCGTGTAGTTCTGGTACGACAGGTTGTTGCTGTGCGTGCAGCTCTTGGTGTTGGTGTTGTAGACCACGCCCGTCGCCGAGTTCAGGCGGAAGGTGCAGTTCTTCACCGTCAGGCCGGTGATGCCGACCGTGCCCATGCCGAGGCTGCCGTTGCGCTCGAAGGTGCAGCCGTCGAACGTCACGTTGGTCGTACGGTTCCAGATGTTGGCGCCGTACTTCTTGTTGTCGTTGAAACGGCAGTTCTGGACCAGCACGCCGTCGCAGGTGTAGCCCGCGTCCGGCTCGATGTCGATGCCGCACTCCGGCGCCGTGCCGTTGGTGAAGCTGAACTCCGAGTCGTAGATCTTGATGTTGCGGCAGTTCGTGACCGAGATGCCCTGGCGACGGTTGTTCGTCGACACGATGTTGGCGACGACCACGTCGTTGGCCGCGCCGCCCATGCAGACGCCGTCGCCGGTGCAGTCGGCGATGCGCACGTCACGGATGGTGACGCGGATGCCGCCGAGGCACTGGATGCCGTGGCCCCACTCATGCGTGCCGGAGGTCGTGTACTTGTGCGTGGCGCGGTCGCCGATCAGCTGGCCGCCGGAGACTTCGACGTCGGACTTGTCGTTGATGTAGATGATGTAGTGGCGCGACAGCGACGAGGTCTTCGCCTTGAGGATCGCGCCCGGCATCATCTGGAAGTGCATCTTGCTGCGCAGGTTGATCTTCTTGGACGTGTCGATCATGTACGTGCCGGCCGGGACCTGCACCGTGCCGCCGGTGGTCGGCAGCGCGTTGATCGCGGCCTGGATGGCGGCCGTGTCGTCCTTGATGCCGTCGCCCAGGGCGCCGTAGTTCTTCACGTTGAGCACCGTGGTGCCACGGGCGCGGGTCGGCGGGGTGGTCAGCGCGAACGCCGGCATGGCGACGCCGCCGATCAGCAGCGGGACCGCAACCATGGCGGAGTTCTTGATGAAGGTGCGGCGCGCGATGTTGGTCTGCGACATTTTCAAAAGCCCTTTGGAAATTGTTCGGGGGAAATCGGTTTCGGGGGAAAGCGGGCGTTTCCCCGCTGCGAGGGCAAATGTAGAGACCGCGTGAATTTTGGCTAGCGCGAATTCGCAAAACTGCGGATCGCGCCGCATGTACGGTTCAGCTAACCGATGCTGAATGCGAAAAAGGCGCGATTAACCGCTGTTATTGCTGAGATTAAGAAGAAGTTAAAGCGAGAAATCGGGCGTGAAACGCGCGAATCAAGCGGCTGTTTGCCTGTTTGCTTCACGTGATTTTTATGAGGTGCGTGCGGCAAGAGGCCGCCTCTTGCGCGAGTTGTGAGGTCAGGCGTAGCGTGGATTCCGACCGGGCCATCCGGCCCGTACAGGGGAAGCGACACATGGCCGTCTCCGCTTTCGCACAGTCGTCGAACGATCGCGACTTCGCCGACATCAACATCACCCCGCTCGTCGACGTGCTGCTCGTCCTGTTGATCATCTTCATGGTCGCGGCGCCCGCGGTGACCAAGGCCGTGGACTTCACGCTGCCGCAGGTTTCCCCGCCCTCGCCCATCAAGCCGCAGCGCATCACGCTGGACATCCGCGGTGACGGCTCGGTGGCTTGGAATGGCGCGGCGGTGCCGCTCTCGGGCCTGCGTTCGCTGATGGAAGTCGAGGCGCAGCGTGATCCGGCGCATCCGCCGATGCTGGTGATCGATGCCAGCGGCGATGCGGATTACGGGCTGGTCACGCGCGTGCTGGCCGATGCGCATTCGGCGCAGATGAAGAACATTTCCTTCGTGCAGTGACGCGGGGAACCGGGCGCCCGCTCAGCCGAGCGGGTGTTCCCGGTGCGAGATGCGATAGCCCACCAGGCCGCACACCAGGATCGCCACGTTGCCGGCGAAGTCCAGCAGCATCCACTTCGTGAAGATCGGTTGCACGAAGTAGAAGTAGACATTGAACGCGAAGAACGGGATCGACCCGAGCAGGCCGAAGGCCAGGAACGTCTTCGGCGTGAACTTCGCGAACCAGATGACCGCGCCGCACAACACCGCCTGCGCGCCGAAGCACGCGATGAAGACCGACGAGGCGGCCGTGAGCACCTGGTGCTCCGGGCGGATCGTCAGTTGCTCGACCATGCGCGGCAGCAACATGCACCACGTGCCGAGCACGAGGAAGATCGAGGCAAGGATGCGCTGGAGGGTCGTCGACCGCATGGGGACGCTCCGTTGTCGGGGCCCGGGCCCCCAATGTAGCGCCGTCAGGCCGGGCAGTCGCCCGTGCGGGTGAAATCGAGGTCCTCGAAGTCGGAACTGAAGTCCCCGTCGGGATCGACCTTGCGCATGCGCATGTGGCCATCGACGAAGTCGACCCACGCTTCCATGTCCATTCGGTCGGCGTCCCAATCGATGCGCCAGTGGCCATCGACGGTCACCACGTGGCCGGTCATCAGCGGCGATTTCACGGACGCCCACTGCAGCCGCCCGCCCACCGGACACAGCCGCACGGTGCCGAACCACGGATCGCGCCAGGTGCCGGTGCGCTTCGGATCGAACGGCCCCGCAAGTACCACGCGCTTGCCGTCGGCTTTCGTCTTCGGCTTCGCGGCGGCCTCGGCCTGCTTCCAGTCGGCTTCCACTTCGTCGGCGTAGGGCTCGATCGACGCGGCCGTGCCCGGCTTCGTGAAGTGCTTGAGCAACACCTCCGACAACACCGTGCGCGTGTCGTCCGCATCACCGTTGATCATGAAGACGAAGCCGCTGCGCGTATCGGGCAATAGCACCATCGCCGAATACATGCCGGACAACGTACCGGTGTGCGACACAGTCCATTGCCCATCGACGTCCGCCAGGCGGAAGCCGTACGCGTAGGCCAGCGAATGCGTCTTGTCCCACTTCACGCGGCGCGCGGAGATGGGCATGGGCGTGCGCGCCTTCCACATTTCCTTGCGCTGCGCATCCGACAGCCACGCCTTCGCCCGTGCGTCGGGCGCCAGCCAGGCCTGCATCCAGCGCAGCATGTCGTCCAGGCTGCAGCGGATGCCGCCCGCGGCGGCCGACGTGATCGTGGGCACGCGTGCGCCGTCGACGTTGTCCCCGGGCTTGTAGCGTCCGCTTTGTTCACGCACGTGCGGCTGCGCGACATCGCCGACCGCATCGGAATCGAATGCCCCGACCTTGCAGCGCGTCATGCCCAGCGGATCGAAGATCTCGCGTTGCACAAGCGTTTCGTACGGCGCGCCCCCCGCGGCCGCCGCGACTTCGCCGGCGACCACGTACAGCAGGTTGTCGTACGCATACCCCGACCGGAAGCTGTAGGCCGGCTTGATGTAACGCAGCCCGGCGATGATGTCGCCGCGCGTGAAGTCGTTCGGTTCGGGCCACAACATCAGGTCGCCGCCGCCCTCGGGCAGGCCGCTGTTGTGCACCAGCAAGTCGCGCACCTGCATGTTCCGCGTGACCCACGGGTCGAACATCGCGAAGTTCGGCAGGTGCTTCGTGACGGGATCGTCCCAGCGCAACTTGCCCTGGTCGACCAGGCGCGCGAGCACGCTCGCGGTCATGGCCTTGGAATTCGATGCGATCTTGAACAGCGACCGCGATGTCAGCCGGTCGCCGCTGCCGGCCAGCACTTCGCCGCGTGTGCCCGCGTAGACGATCTTCCCGTCTTCGACCACGCCCACGGCGATGCCCGGCAAGCGATAGCGCGCAACGGTCTCATCGACGATGCCGTCGTACGCGCCCGTCGAAGACGACTGTGCCTGCGCGCCGAAGGCGAGCAGGCACAGGGTGGTGGCGAGGATTCGTTTCATGCGGCTTCCAAGTTAGCAGCCCCGGGAAAAAAACGGCGGCCCGGAGGGCGGGCCGCCGGGGGTGCCGACTTTTAGAAGTCCAGCGAAACGGTGAGTTGGCCCATGGCACGCGACTGGTAGTTCGTTCCCTGGAGGAAGAACTCGTTCGGCGTTCCGATGCCGTCTTCCAGTTCCAGGTCTTCGTTGACTTCGGTCACGCGCTGCATGTTGAACACGTTGAACAAGGCGAACTTCACGCGCAGGTCCGCGGTGCCGAACGAGTGGCGATAGGTGATGCTCGCCCCCAGGTCGTACGTCCACGGCAGGCGGCCCCAATCCCCGCGGCCGATGTGCGTGTAGGTGCGCTGGTCGTTCGGCAGGTCGCAGTTGGCCGTGCAGACGTAGAAGCTGTGGAACTCGGTTTCGTCGAACGGGTTGCCCGCGCCGAACGCGCTGATCGGACGGCCCGACCGCGCATCGAACGCCGCGCCGATTTCCCACGCATCATTGATCGCGTAGGCGCCGTGCAGCTTGAGCTGGTGGCGGCGGTCGTTCGGCAGGTAGCCATCGCCGTTGAAGTTCACCCACGGGTTGTCGAAGGCTTCGGTGCGGCCCGAATCGGCGAAGTCCGTATCCGAGTTGACCGGGCCTTCGGCGTTACCCTCGCTGAAGGCCAGCGTGTAGGACGCGTTGAGCGACCACTTGTTGTCCCACGCGCGGTCCAGGACGAATTCCAGCGCCTTGTAATCGCGCTTGGGCTTCACCCAGCCGGTGGTGCCGACGAAGTTGCCGTCCACGTCGTACAGCGCCCAGCCGGTGCGCGCGGTGTCGATGTTGATCCAGTTGTCGTTGGTGCCGTCGCAGTCGGTGTCGCCGTAGACCGTGGCGACCTCGCCGGGGTTGGCCATCATGAAGAAGTCGGTTTCGCAGAAACCGTTCCACGTCACTTCCATGTCGTCGATGGCGTTCTTCAACTTGCGGTAGATGCCGCGCACGCCCCACGACCACGACGGGTTCAACTGCTGCTGGAAGCCGAGGATCGCCTCGTCCTGGTACACCGGATCCATGTCGGCATCCACTTCGCCGCGCACGTCGGGCACGGTGCCGTCGCCCTGCGAGACGTCGACCGGGCCGATCTGCGGGCCCAGGACCGGGATGTTGTTGGCATCGAAGCCGTTGAAGACGTAGAACGTGCGGCGATCGAGGAAGGGACCGGCCTGCTTGATGTTGATGACGTTGGCCACCGGCAGGAAGTAACGGCCCACGTTGCCGTAGACCTTCATGCTGGAATCGCCCTTGAGGTCCCACGAGAAGCCCAGGCGCGGCGCCCACATCGAATCCATCTTGATGTAGCTCTGGCCCTGCCCGTTCTTGTTGTCGAACTCCTCGTTGCGCACGCCGATGTTCAACAGGACGTTGTCGGTGACCTGCCAGTTGTCCTCGAGGTAGTACGCCGAGTTGACGGTCTCGAACGTGCCTTCGTTCCGCACTTCACGGGTGCGCACGTAGGCCGTCGTGCCAGGGGGTACCGGCGTGCCGTTGACGACGCCGCTGCCACCGACGTTGAACACTTCGTAACGCGCGCCCGCGCCCGGATAGCGCTGGTTGTACTCGCTGGTGTTGTTCTCGTGGTCGTAGCCGAAGCGCAGCAGGTGGTCGCCGAGCTGCCATTCGAAGTCGACGCGGTACTGCTCGCGGTCGTCCTCGCGCGCGATCACCGCGGTGTTGCTCGTGCACCCGATGAAGCTCGACCCCACGCGGCGGTCCTGCACGAGCGTGCAGGTGTCGTCGGTCAGGCTGTGGATGTCGGTCGAGCGCTGGTTCTCGCCGTACATCGCGCGCATCGAGAACGTGTCGGTGAAATAGCCGTTGTATGCCGCGGCCCAGTTGTCGCCGCCGTTTTCGGTGAAGGTCGTGTTCTGGTAGGTGCGCGTGCCGTTGAGGTCGCCGGCCGGATCGATGCCGTATTCGTCGCGCGTCTGCTTGTCGCTGTCGGAGAAGGCGAGCAGTTCGAGGATGTGGTGGTCGGTGATGCGCCAGTCGATCTTGGTGCCCCAGAAACCGCTGTTTGAGCGGCCGTCGAAGAACGTGGCGTATTCGCTGTCGGAGCTGCGCGGCTCGACGTCGCGCGCCTCGTACATGCCGAAGAAGAACAACTTGTCCTTGATCAGCGGGCCGGAGGCGTAGAGGTTGAGCTTGGCCGAGTCATGGTCGTCGAACTGCGCGACGTAGCCCGGACGGTCCTTCTGCGTGAACTGAAGCCAGTCGGGCTCCCACACCAGCTCGGCGCCGTACTTGAACTCGTTCGTACCCGATTTGGTCACGGCGTTGATCACGCCGCCGGTCGTACGGCCGAACTCGACGGAGTAACCGCCGGTCTTGACCTGGAACTCCTGGTAGAACGCATCAGGCACCGCGGAGTTGCCCACGCGGTTGTAGAAGTCGGTGACGTTCAGGCCGTTGATGTAGACCGCGTTTTCCGCGACCGACGAACCGCCGAAGGACACGCCGCCGAATTCACCGCGCACCACGCCCGGCGCCAGTTGCGCGACCGACAGCGCGTCGCGCTGCAGCGGCAGGCGCTCGATCTGGTCGGCGGTGATGTTGGTGGCCGATTCGGTGGAGGTCACGTCGATCGGCGAGATCGAGGTGCCCTGCACTTCCACCGTCTGCAGTTCCGACGGTGCGCCGGCGAGGTCCTTCGTGGTCGTGTTGCCGAGGCTCACCGTCACGGTGACCGGGCTGCCGACGGGCTGGCCGTTCTGCGCGACCTGCACGGTGTAGCTGCCGACCGGCAACGAGGCGATGCGGTAATTGCCGTCCGCATCGACGGTGACCGTGCGCGAGAAGCCCGTCGCCGGGTTTGTCACCGTCACCGTGGAGCCCGCGGCCGCGTGGCCCGCGAGCGCACCGGCGGTGTTCTGCGCGAAGGCCGGCAGGGCGATCGGCGCGGTGAGCGCGAGCCCCATGGCGAGCCAGAGCGACGTGCGATGCATCGTGTTGTTCTTCCTGCTCTTCATGCCACTCATGCCCCCTCCGGCGGTGTGGTTGGAACGAGGTTCCATTCGAAGTCGTAATCGAACTGGTCGAAATACAGGTTGCCGCCCTTCCACTCGACCTCGCCGCGTTGCGAATCGACGGTGTCGGAGCGGAAGTGCGTCTTGCGCGGTACGAAGTCGACGCCCCAGGCGTCGTTGAAGGCGATGCGGTAACCGTCGAGCCCGCCGAGGTAGAACCATTCGGTGGCCGGGTCGCCTTCCAGGCGGCCGAAGGTCACGTCCATCGGCACCCATCCATACGGTGCGATGTACACCTGGCCCCAGTCGTGCAGGTTCCAGTAATCGGTGGGCGAGAACATCATTCCCGACTGCCAGCGCGCGGGGATGCCGTTCATGCGCAGCAGCGTGATCAGCAGCAGCGTCTGCTGGCCGCAATCGCCGTGGTGCGCGTGCAATGCGTAATCGCCGATGTTCGGGATGGTCGAGTATTCGCGCGCGCCGGCCCACGGGAACTTGTCGTCGACCAGGGCGAAGAGCTTGCGCGTGATCGCGTAGGGGTTCTTTTCGTCGCCGACGGTCTGCCGCGAGAGCTGGCGCATCGCATCGGTGAACTGCACATGCGGCAGTTCCTGCGACAGGTACGGCGCCAGGTCCTGCTTTTCCTTGTCGCTCAGCGCTACGACCTTCGCCGGATCGATCGGGTGCGATTGCGCGGAGATCGTCACCTCATAGGTGACGTCGAATTTCGTCGGCTTGCCCGCGACGGCCTGGCCCTGCAGGTGCATCGTGCGCATCAGCGCGGACTCGGGTGCGAGGTCGCCCTTCCCCGGCACGTTGTCGACCAGCTTGATGTCGTCCTGCTGGCCCGGGATGGCGCGCGGAAACGGAATCCATGCATCGATCGTTTCGCCGGCCGGCACCGCATCGGCGTTGACCGTCAGCGTTTGCGTGATGCGGAAGCGTTGCGGCAGCACGCCGGCCTTGCCGGTCGCCAGTGCCGCATCGTGCGCGGCCTTGTGGTGCGGGTGCGCGGACTCGAGCGGGCTGTCGGTGAACTTCGGCGGCTCGGTTCGGCGCGCCAACGCTTCGGGGCTCAAACGCCAGAGGTTGCCGACGCTGCGCTGGAAGTAGCGCTTCTGCCCGTCGATGGTCATGTGTTCGAGCGTGTTGTCCGCTTCCCACCGCGCGAACTCATCGTCGCGCAGGTCGGGGATCTGCTTCTTGATGTCCGCGCGGACCTTGGCTTCGTCGTGCGGGAAGTCCAGGCGGATGCGGCGCATGCGTTCGCGCTCGAAGGCGAGCGCGCGGGCGGTGTCTTCGGGGATGCCCGGTTGCGCGAGGGCGAAATCGATGGCGGCGTTGGCGGACTTGAAATCGCCACGGTCGACCATTGCCACGATTTCCTGCGGCGCCGGCGGCGGATCGAACGCGAAGCCCGTGCCCGCGGTGAATGCCGCGGCCAACGCCAGGGACAGCATCGACATCCGGGAACGACCGATCATGTCCAAGCGCACTCGACCCCTGCAGGAGGACTTGCGAGGCGTTGTGTAGCACCATTGTGACAGTCGGTCAATAAATTATTCTTCCTTTCCGACAATCGATGAATATATATTCCAGCCGCCTCCCCACCCGGGAGCGACGGGGGACCGGATGATCCAGGCGGTATGGCCCTATCTCGCGCTCATGCTGTTGATCGCGGGCCTGTTCCCGATGCTCGAACGCCGCACGCAATGGCGCGTGTTCTCGGTGATGCCCCCCATCGTCATGGTGTACCTGCTGGTCACGGGCCTGTCGGTCGCGGGCCTGTGGAAGATCGAGGGCGACATCCAGGCCGCGCAGAAGACGCTGATCGCGCAGATCCTGCCGGCGATGCTCTTCCTGCTGATGATCCACTGCGACCTGCGCAACATCTTCCGGCTCGGGCCGCGCGTGCTGGCGGTGTTCTTCAGCACCACCGTGTGCTTGTTCATCGCGTTCGTCACGACGTACCTGATCTTCCGTTACGCGCTGCCCGCGAACACGGCCTGGCAACCATTGGCGGCCTTGAGCGGAAGTTGGGTCGGCGGCTCGGCCAACCTCGTCGCCGTCGCGCAGGGCGCAGGGCTCTCCGAGCAATCGATGGCGCTGGCGCTGCTGACCGACGCGCTCTGCTATTCGGTGTGGGTGGCCGTGCTGTTCTCGGTGGGGCGTCTTGCACCGGCCTTCGACCGCTGGACGCGCGCGATCTCGAGCGCCGACATCGCCGCGTCCGTCCCCGAATCGAAAGACCCGATCACCTTCGACGCCGTGCTGCTGTGGCTGGGCCTGGCGCTCGGCGCGGGCGTGGTCTCGCGCGCGCTGGCCGCGCTGTTGCCCGAGTCGATGTACGTCAGCCCGACCTCTTACACGATCATGATCGCGACCGTGCTCGGCCTGGTGGTCGCGCATACGCCGCTCGCGCGCTTCCCCGGTTCGTCGAAGATCGCCAGCGCCCTGCTCATCTTCATCGTCGCGATCCTGGCTTCGCAGAGCAATTTCGAAGGCATCGGCGCGGCGCCGTGGTACCTCGCGTGCGGCCTGTCGATCCTGATCATCCACGCGGTGCTGCTGGCGCTGCTGGCCAAGCTCTTCCGTTTCGACCTGTACCTGTGCGGCATCTCGTCGCTCGCCCATGTCGGCGGCGTGGCGGCCACGCCCGTACTCGCAGCGTCGTATTCCCCTGCCCTCGTTCCCGTGGGCATCCTGCTTGCGTTGCTCGGCTACATCCTCGGCACGGGGTTCGGCCTGGTCATGGCGCAAGTGCTGACGGCGCTGGCGCCGTAGGAGTTCGCAGATGCGTATCCGTCCCGCTCATTCCCTGATCGCCGCTGCGTTGCTGCTGGTGCTCGCACCGGCCTTCGCGCGCGAACCGGCGCAACTGGTGCGTCCCGCGCACGGCGTCGTCGGCGTCGAAGACGCGCAGCTCGATCCGGATTTCTGGGTCGGCAAGCTCGGCGCGCAGGCTGATCGCGTGCTGCTCGACAAGGCCGCGATCGACGCCGCCAACGCCGCGATGCGCGCGCAGGACCCGACGATCCACGATCTGGCTGCGCTGCCCGCGTCGATCACCTCGCAACAGGCGCGCGAGTGGATCGAAGACCTGTCCGAGCGTCCGACGCGCACGTTGTACGACGAGAAGCACCAGGTCGTGCCCGCCGCGACGCTCGACGGGCTGGTCGACGCGCTCGCGTTGGACAAGCTTCCGGCGTCGGCCGCCACGCGCTATGCGCTCGTCGTCGACCGTGCGGCGTTGCGCACCTTCCCCACGGCGCTCCGCGTGTTTTCGAGCGACGAGGACACCGACATCGACCGCTTCCAGGAAAGCGCGCTCTTCCCCGGCACGCCGGTGGCGATCGTGCACGAAAGCCGCGATGGGCAGTGGGCGTTCGTTGTCAGCCCACGTTATCGCGCATGGATCGAAACGAAACACCTGGCCATCGGCGCGCGCGACGTGGTGCTCGGCTTCCCGCAACGCGCGCCCTTCCGCGTGGTGACCGGCGCGACCGTGCGCACCGTGTACTCGCCGGAATTGCCGCAAGGCTCGCAGCGCGTCCTCGACATGAGCACGCGCCTCCCGCTCGCGATCGTCGCGCCCGACCGGCTGATCAATGGCCAGCATCCGTATTCGTCCTGGACGGTCGACCTGCCGGTGCGCAACGCCGACGGCGGGCTGCGCATCGCGCCCGCGCTGCTGCAGAAGAACACCGATACGCAGGGCGACTACCTGCCGCTCACCCACGCCAACATCATTCGCCAGGCCTTCAAGTTCCTTGGCGAACGCTACGGCTGGGGCCACGACTACGACGCGCGCGATTGCAGCGGCTTCGTCTCCGAGGTCTACGCCAGCATGGGCGTGCTGCTGCCGCGCAACACGCGCGACCAGTCGAAGAGCCCGTCGCTGCACAAGACGTTGTTCGACGAGAAGAGCACGCACGAGCAGCGCGAAGCCACCGTCAAGTCGCTGCAGACCGGCGACCTCGTCTACATCCCCGGGCACGTGATGATGGTGATCGGCTGGATCGGCGACCAGCCCTACGTGATCCACGACACCAACGGCGGCGCGATGCGCGCCGCCGACGGCCAGTTGCGCTCGCTGCACCTCAACGGCGTTTCGGTGACGCCGCTGCTGCCGCTGATGTACGACGAAACGCACCGCTACGTGGACCGCATGACCAGCGTCGTCCGCGTCGCCACCTCGCACTGACCTTCAGGGAAGAAACGACATGAAGATCACCCGCATCGAATTCGCCATGCTGCGCGTGCCGCTGAAGACGCCGTTCAAGACGGCGCTGCGCACGGTGGACAAGGTGGAAGACGTCATCGTGAAGCTCCACACCGACACCGGCCACGTCGGCTATGGCGAAGCGCCGGCCACGGCGGTGATCACCGGCGATACGCACGGCTCGATCATCGATGCCATTTCGCATTACATCGCGCCGCGCCTGATCGGACAGGAAATCGCCGACCTCAATCGCCTCACGCGGCTCGTGCAGACGTCGATGGAGCGCAACACCAGCGCGAAGGCGGCGGTGGAGATCGCGCTGTACGACCTGTTCGCGCAGTCCTTCGATGCGCCGCTCTACCGCGTGCTCGGCGGCGGCGACCCGGTGATCACCACCGACATCACCATCAGCGTGGACACGATCGACAAGATGGTCGCCGACTCGCTGGCGGCGGTGGACCGGGGCTTCGATTCGCTGAAGATCAAGGTCGGCAAGGAAATCGGCGTTGACATCGAGCGCGCGAAGGCGATTTACGCCGCCGTCGAGAACCGCGCCCTGCTCCGCCTCGACGCCAACCAGGGTTGGTCGGCGAAGCAGGCCGTGCATGCGATCAGCGCGATGGAAGACGCGGGCATCATCCTCGAACTCGTCGAGCAGCCGGTGAAAGCGGCGGACCTCGAAGGCATGCGCTACGTCACCGAGCGCGTGCGCACGCCGATCATGGCCGACGAAAGCGTGTTCGGCCCGGCGCAGGTGATCGACCTGATCCGCATGCACGCGGCCGACATCGTCAACATCAAGCTGATGAAGACCGGCGGCATCTCCAACGCCATCCGCATCGCCGACATCGCAGCGCTGCACGGCATCGAGTGCATGATCGGCTGCATGCTCGAATCCTCCATCAGCGTCGCCGCGGCCGCGCACCTGGCGGTGGCCAAGTCCGACGCGATCACCAAGGTCGACCTCGACGGCCCCTCGCTGAGCCAGTTCAACCCCGTCGACGGCGGCGTGATCTTCAACGAATCGGAAATCTCGATCACCGACGCGCCGGGCCTGGGCATCAAGTCGATCCGGGGCCTCGAACCGATCGCCGCCTGATGAAGCCGTTGACGAAAATCCGCGCCGAGCGCGACAGCATGTCCGCGATCGAGCGCCGCATCGCCGACTTCATCCTGGAGAACGCGCAACTGCTGCGCGACTACTCCTCCCAGCAATTGGCGGCCGCGCTGGGCATCAGCCAGTCGAGCGTGGTGAAGTTCAGCCAGAAGCTCGGGTATCGCGGATACCCGGACCTGAAGTACTCGATCGCCGAGGCGATGACGCCGGAGCCCGGCGCCGCCGTGCCCGCGGCCGCGGAAGTCCCCGAGCTGATGTCGGGCGATCTGTGGCGCCGCAAGAGCGAGGCCGAATCTGAAACGCGCGCGATCAATCCGCCGTCGGCGCTGGAGTACGTGGCCTCGATCCTCGGCCGCGCGAACCGCGTCTTGTTGATCGGCGCGACCGAAGACAGCACCACCGCCCGCGCCTTCGCCTATCGCCTCGCGTTGCTGGGCATCGCAAGCGTGCACCACTTCGACTATGCGCACCTCGGCGCGAGCATCGCGGGTTGCCGTGCGGGCGACGTGCTGCTCGCGATCAGCGAGACCGGCAAGCAGACGGCGTTGTGCCAACTCGCCCGCGCGATGCGCGAGCGCCAGGGGAAGGTCGTCGCGATGACGCGGCACACGTCGAACCCGTTGCGCGCGCACGCCGACATCGCGTTGCTGGTGAGCGGCCACGACGATCGCCCGCACGTGGCGCCGCTGCTGTACCAGAGCGGCGTGCAGCACCTGCTGGACCGCTTGTTCGTGCTGTTGTGCGAGGGGCGCGGGGATCGGTTGGCGACGTTGCAGGCGAACCAGGAGCGGATTCGGCTGTTGCCGGAAGGCTAGTCCCGCGTTCGGTCGTGACTTTCGACCTACGCACTCGCAACGCACCATCAGGCCCAATCGGACCTTGCCTCCACCGGAAGGATCCACCATGGCCTTGCGCTCCACCCTGCCCGCCGCCCTGCTCGCGCTCTCGTGCCTGCAGGCCTTCGCCGCCGAACCCACATCGGTCAAGCGCGAGGAAGTCGGCAATCGCGTCAGCGAGAACATCCCGGCGATCCCGGGCGAATTGCTCGACAAGCTCAATCGCTACCAGAACACGCGCGGTGCCGGGTTCGCCGGTTGGACGCGCGAAGGCTGCGTGCTCGTGTCGACGCGCTTCGCCGAGACCGCGCAGGTGCACCGCGTCTGCCAGCCGTTGGGCATGCGCGAGCAGCTGACGTTCTATCCCGAGCCGGTGGGCGGCATCGCCGCGTCGCCGTCGAAGGCGCAGGCCGAAGGCTTCGTGTTCGGCAAGGACAAGGGCGGAGACGAGTTCTCGCAACTGTACTGGTTCGACCTGCGCACGCGCGGCGTGTCGCTGCTGACCGATGGCAAGCGTTCGCAGAACGGCGGCGCGCTGTTCTCGCCCGACGGCAAGTGGATGGCCTACGCCGGCACGGGCCGCAACGGCACCGACCGCGACATCTACGTGCGCAACGTGGCCACGGGAGACACCAAACCCGTCGTGACCGAAGGTGGCAGCTGGGGCGCGAGCGATTTCTCGCCGGACGGCAAGCGCCTGCTGGTGTCGCGTTACGTCTCGGCGGCCGAATCGTATCCGGGCGTCGTCGATCTCGACTCGGGCAAGCTGGAGATGTTCCCCGTCGACGGTGGCAAGGCCGCGTTCGGTGGGTTCGCGTTCGCGGCGGACGGCCGCAGCGTTTACTTCGTGAGCGACGAGCCCATCGACGGCAAGCCGCAGGAGTTCCAGACGCTGCGCTTCCACGACCCGGCGACGAAAAAATTCGAAGTGTTGACCGCGAACATCCCCTGGGACGTCGACGGCTTCACCCTGTCGGAGGACGACAAGCGCCTGGCGTACGTCACCAACGAGGACGGCATCAGCAAGCTGCACGTGATCGAGCTGCCCTCGCACAAGGCGGTCGCATTGCCCGAATTGCCGATCGGCGTGATCGGCGGGTTCGACTTCTCTCCCGACGGCAAGCGCCTGGCGGTGACGCTCAACAGCGCGACTTCGCCGAGCGATACGTACGTGATCGACCTGGCCGCGCGCAAGCTGGAACGCTGGACGCGCAGCGAAGTCGGCGGCCTGGATGCGTCGAAGTTCGTCGCACCCACGCTGGTGCGTTACGAAACCTTCGACCAGGTGGACGGCAAGCCGCGCACGATCCCCGCGTTCTACTACCGCCCCGCCAACGTGCCGAAGGGCAGGAAGCTGCCGGTCATCATCAACATCCACGGCGGCCCGGAAGGCCAATCGCAACCGACGTTCAGCCCGACCGCGCAGTTCCTCGCCAATGAACTGGGCGTAGCGATGCTCGTGCCGAACGTGCGCGGTTCCACCGGCTACGGCAAGACGTATCTCTCGCTCGACAACGCGGGCAAGCGCGAGGATTCGGTCAAGGACATCGGCGCGCTGCTGGATTGGATCGCCAAGCAACCGGAACTCGATGCTTCGCGCGTCGGCGTGTACGGCGGCAGCTACGGCGGCTACATGGTGCTCGCCTCGCTGATGCACTACAGCGACCGCATCCGCGCGGGCGTCGACATCGTCGGCATCTCCGACTTCACGACCTTCCTGACCAACACCGAAAGCTACCGCCGCGACCTGCGCCGCGCCGAATACGGCGACGAACGCACGCCGGAAATGCAGGAAGTGTTCGCCCGCATCTCGCCGGCGCGCCATTCGGACAGGATCGCCTCGCGCCTGTTCGTCGCCCAGGGCAAGAACGACCCGCGCGTGCCGTACACCGAAGCCGAGCAGATCGTGAAAGCCGTGCGCAACAACGGCAAGGAAGTCTGGTACCTGCTCTTCAACGATGAAGGCCACGGTTTCCAGAAGAAAGCGAACGCCGACTACTTCGGCGCCGCGACGATGCTGTTCTGGCAGCAGAACCTGATCGGCGAATGACGGTCGCGCGCGGCGGGGGCGTTACCCCCGCCGCGTGTTCTTGTCCAGGATCGCCACCAGGATCAACGCGAACGCCACCAACCGCGCCAGCACGTACCCGAGCTGATACTCGCTCGCCCCCGGCCCGATGTAGGCGAACACCGCGCGATTCACCGCCTCGATCGCGAAGGCAGCGGCGAAGAACACGAAGAACCGGTCGCGGCTGGTCCGCCAGAAGCGCAGGAACAGCAGCGCCGCCACCGCGCAGCCCATCGAGATCATGCCCAGCATGAATAGCTGCATCTCAGGGCTCCTCGAAGATCAGGCCGTAGAGCAATGCGCTGACCGCGGCGAGGCTCAATCCGTGGCGCAGTGGCCACAGCGCCCTGTCCGCCAGCACGAAGAAGTCCACGACCAACACGATGTTGGCGAGGGTGAGGAACGCGAAGCACACACCGCTCCACCACAACATCCGCGAGCGGCTGCGTCGCCAGGCGAGGAACAGCAGCACCGCGCACGCCGCCGCGGTGAGCGCACACAACGCATACACCAGGAAGGCCATCAATCGTCCTTGCGGTAGCGGAATGCGTCGGCGAACCGACGGGCCTTCGTCTCGTTGGCCGAGTGGATCAGCTGCGTGATCTCCACGAGCTTCCGGCCGTACGCCATCGCCAGTTCGTCGACCGCCCGCGCCAGGCCTTCCGACCTGGGCTCGTACAGGGCGTTGTCGCCAACGTGCAGGGCAAGTCCTCGCGCCTGCAGGTCGTCGACCAATCGGGTGGCCTGCTGGTCCGACACGTACAGCCGCGCGCCCAGCTGCGCGATCGGCCACTGCGCGCTCGTCGAGCGCAACAGCAGCAGGGCTTCCAGGTGCGACACGCTCGGGATTTTCGCGACGACGAACCGCCGCAGATCAGGTGAAATCCCCATGGCCCGATGTTCCCCGAAGCGGCCGCGGGGCGCAACCCGCGCGTCAGTAGAACTACTGCCCGATCCCGCATGTTTTTGCGGACGCAGGCGCCCATTCACGGGAGGACACTCGCCCCCTCCCTCCCACGGAGCGACGCGCCATGGCCAGCGCGAAGAACGCCAAGAAGCCCAACATCCTGGTGATCTGGGGCGACGACATCGGCACGTGGAATGTCGGCGCCTACACCCACGGCATGATGGGCCACACACCGAACATCGACAGCATCGCGCACGACGGCATGCTGTTCACCGACCACTACGGGCAACCCAGCTGCACCGCGGGCCGCGCGGCCTTCATCATGGGCCAATTGCCGATCCGCACGGGCATGACCACCGTCGGCATCCCCGGTTCGACGCGCGGGATCCAGGCCAGCGATCCGACGTTGGCGGAAGTCCTGAAGTCGCAAGGCTACGTGACTGCGCAGTTCGGCAAGAACCACCTGGGCGATCGCAACGAATTCCTGCCGACGATGCACGGGTTCGACGAATGGTTCGGCAACCTCTACCACCTCAACGCGGAGGAGGAACCCGAGGAACTCGACTATCCGGGACAGAAGAACCCCAAGTACAAGGAAATGTTCGGCCCGCGCGGCGTGTTGCACGCCTGGGCGACGGACAAGGACGATGCCACCGAAGACAAGAAGTTCGGCAAGGTCGGAAAACAGAAGATCGAAGACACCGGCCCGCTGACGCGCGAACGCATGCTGACCATCGATGGCGAAGTCCTCGGCCACACGCTCGATTGGCTCGACCGCGCGGTCAAGGGCGGCAAGCCGTTCTTCTGCTGGCACAACACCACCGCGTGCCACATCTGGTCGCATTCGCCGAAGAAGTACATCCAGATGGCGGTCGACGAAGGACGCGCCGAAGAGGACATCTACCGCGCCAAGATGATCGAGCACGACGAACAGGTCGGCACGCTGCTGCAGAAGCTCAGGGACCTGGGCGTCGAAGACAACACGATCGTCATGTACAGCACCGACAACGGCAACGAGTTGATGTACTGGCCCGATGGCGGCTACGCGCCGTTCGCGGGCGAGAAAGGCACCACGTGGGAAGGCGGCGTGCGCGTGCCGTGCCTCATGAAATGGCCGGGCCACATCAAGCCCGGCAGCGTGTCCAACGGCGTGCAGAACCACGAGGACGTGTACGCCACGCTTGCCGCGGCGGCAGGCCTGCCGGACCTCAAGGAGAAGCTGCTCAAGGGCTACGAAATGAACGGCACCAAGTACAAGGTGCACCTGGACGGCTACAACAACCTCGATCACTGGACGGGCAAGTCGGACAAGAGCGCGCGCCGCGAGATCTTCTACTACGACGAGACCGACCTCATGGCGATCCGCGTGGACAATTGGAAGATGCACATCGGCGTGAAGAACAACGGCAGCTGGTTCGACCCGAAGACCTATCCGAGCGTGCCCTACATCTTCAACCTGCGCATGGATCCGATGGAAAAGATGTCACCGCACTCGCACGAGTGGGGGTACATCGGCCGCAAGTTCCTCGCGTCAAAACTGTGGGCGCCGACGGGCGCGGGGCCTTTCATCGCCGCGCACCTGAAGAGCCTGCAGGAATTCCCGCCGTCGCAGGGCGCCGACACGCTCAGCCTGAAGAAGGCGCTGGAAGAGGCCCAGCGCAAGATGCAGACGCCGCACGGGAGCAGCAACTAGCGCGCGGGATACATCAGCGTCAGCGTGGCCCGGACGCCCCAGTCCGGGCCGCCTTCGGGCGTCTCGAAGAAGTAACGCACGCCGAACTGCCAGCTCAACATCTGCGAGCCGGCCTTCATCACCTGGCTGTAGCCGGCATTGAACGGCACGGTCCACTGGTCGTGCTTCCAGTCATACGTCGATTCGAAATTGAACGACAACGTCCGTCCCTTTCCGATGCCTTTCGCGAGGAACGGTTGGAGGAACGTCGAACTGATGTCCTGTCGCTCGTCCGCGCCGGCGACCGACCATATGTGGTTGACCAGCGCGCCGTACGACCATCCACGGTCCTGCTTCAGCAACACGGCGGTCGGCCCGATGCCCCATTTCTCCGTGCCGAGCACGTCATCCGTCGCAGTCGGCAACAGGAATGCGGGACCGACGCCGATGATCCAGCCGCTGCTGGTCGGCTCCTTCGGCGTGAAGAACAAACTTTGCGTCGTGTCGCCGAGACCGAAAGCGCTGCCCGACCCCGGCGGCACGTGATCCTGGTACACGACCGGGAGGATCGTGCGCGAGATCATGTTCCAGTGCTCGGAGATCGACATCGGCACGACCGGCTGCACGTTGACGTACGTGCGGCTGCCGCGGTCGGCGTAGCCGTCGTCGTGGTTGAACTGGAACGGCACGCTGATCAGGTCGGAGACCGGATTGGACAGCTTCTTCGCAAGTTCGTCCGCGTCCTGGGCGCGCGCCGCGAGCGGCGCGGCCAGGAGCGCGAGGCAAAGCAGATGCCGACGACTCACGAGGCTCCTTGCGGAAGCTCGGCCATCTTCTGCTGCGCCTGCTCGAGGTTGAAACTGCCGGGCGTCTGCGCCGGCGGGAACTCGCGGAACGTCCCGAGGAACTCCGCGGCCGCCGCCTGTGCACCGTAGATCCAGTACACATGGTGGAACACCCAATCCCAATACGTGTTCGACGTGATGTCGGCGCGCTCGAACGGATCGGTGCGGAGGTTGAACATCTTCGGCACGCGCAACGAGGTGAACGGCTCGGCCCACACCTGCATGGTGCCCTTGCAACGCTGTTCCATGAAGACGATCTTCCAGTGTTGCCAGCGGATGCCGAGGATGTCGCCGTCGTCGCTGAAGTAGAAGAACCACTTGCGCGGCCCTTCCTCGCTGTCGCCCGTGAGGTACGGCAGGAAGTTGTAGCCGTCGATGTGGTTCTTGTACTTGCGCCCATTGACGGCGGTGCCCTTCTTCAATCGATCCATGCACGTCGTGTCGCCAGCGGCGGCGAGCAGCGTGGGCAACCAATCGTGGTGCTGGATGATTTCGTTGGACACCACGCCCGCGGGAATGCGCCCCGGCCAGCGGATCATCTCGGGAATGCGGAACGCGCCTTCCCAGTTCGTGTTCTTCTCGCTGCGGAACGGCGTCATGCCGGCGTCCGGCCAGGTGTTCATGTGCGGGCCGTTGTCGGTGGAATAGATCACGATGGTGTCGTCGGCAAGACCCATGTCGTCGAGCAGGTCGAGCATCTGCCCGACGTTCTTGTCATGGTCGATCATCGTGTCGTGGTACTGCGACTGGTCCGGTCCGGCCTGCCCGATGCTCTTCTTCTTGGTATGCGTGAAGGCGTGCATGTGCGTGGTGTTGAGCCACACGAAGAACGGCGTGCCCGCCTTGTCGGCGCGCTTGATGAAGTCGGTGGCAGCCGAGACGAACTCGTCGTCGCAGGTTTCCATGCGCTTGATGTTCAGCGGGCCGGTATCCTCGATCTTCTGCTTGCCCACGCGTCCCCAGCGCGGATGCGTGGTCTTGTCGTCCTTGTCGGTCGCCCATGTGTGCAGCACGCCGCGCGGACCGAAGCGTTCGAGATAGCGCGGATCCGACGGATACCCGTCCATCTCCGGCTCTTCCTGCGCGTTGAGGTGATAGAGGTTGCCGAAGAACTCGTCGAAGCCGTGCACCGTCGGCAGATGCTCGTTGCGATCGCCCAGGTGGTTCTTCCCGAACTGGCCGGTCGTGTACCCCTGGTCCTTGAGCAGCGAGGCCATCGTCACGATCGACGGCATCATCCCTTGCAAGGCACCCGGGATGCCGACCTTCGACAGCCCCGTGCGATGCACGCTCTGGCCCGTGATGAATGACGAGCGGCCCGCGGTGCAGCTCTGCTCGCCATAGGAGTCGGTGAACAACATCCCTTCGGCCGCGATGCGGTCGATGTTGGGCGTGTGGTACCCCATGAGCCCGTGCGTGTAACAGCTGAGGTTGGCGATCCCGATGTCATCGCCCCAGATGACCAGGATGTTCGGCTTCCGGCCGCCGCCCCCGCCCTTCTTCGCCTTCGCCGGCGCCGCTTTGCTCTTCGTCTTGGCCATCGCACGCAACTCCGATCGTGGGACGGCAATGATCGGGAACGGTCGATGCGCGCAGCTACGGAATGACTACCGGGCGCGGGCCAGTATTTCTACTGCCCGGTAACGAATGGCATGCACAATGCGCCTTCATGCCCGGGAGCCTGCGATGAACACCAAAGCCTATGGCGCGCGCGCCGCCGACGTTCCGCTGGAATCGATGGACATCGTGCGCCGCACGCCGGGCCCACGCGACGTGCAGGTCGAGATCCGTTATTGCGGCGTCTGCCACTCCGACCTGCACACGGTGCGCTCCGAATGGGGCGGGACCTTGTATCCGTGCGTGCCGGGCCACGAGATCGTCGGCCACGTGTCGGCCGTGGGTGGCGAAGTGACGAAGTTCAAGGTCGGGCAAACCGTGGGCGTGGGATGCCTGGTCGGCAGTTGCCGCAAGTGCGCCTCCTGCAAGGAAGGCCTCGAGCAATATTGCGAGGTCGGTTTCGTCGGCACCTACAACGGGCCGACCGACGATCCGCCGGGCCACACGCTCGGCGGCTATACGCAACGCATCGTGGTCGACCAGGATTTCGTGCTGGAGATCCGCCATCCCGAGGACCAGCTCGCGGCGGTCGCGCCCTTGCTCTGCGCAGGCATCACCACGTATTCGCCGCTGCGGCACTGGAAGGTCGGTCCGGGCCAGAAGGTCGGCATCGTCGGCATCGGCGGGCTCGGCCACATGGGCATCAAGCTCGCGCATGCGATGGGCGCGCACGTCGTCGCGTTCACGACCTCGGAAAGCAAGCGGCAGGACGCGCACGACCTTGGCGCCGACGAGGTCGTGATATCGCGCGATCCGGCGCAGATGAAGGCGCACACGCGGAGCTTCGATTTCATTCTCGACACGGTGGCCGCCAGCCACGACATCGATGCACTGACCTCCCTGCTCAAGCGCGACGGCACGCTGTGCGTGGTGGGCGTTCCCGAACATCCGCATCCCAGCCCGAGCGTCGCCGTGCTGATCTTCGGGCGCCGCTCGATCGCCGGTTCGTTGATCGGCGGCATTCCGGAGACGCAGGAAATGCTCGATTTCTGCGCCGAGCACGGCATCGTCAGCGACATCGAGATGATCCCCATGCAGGACATCGACAAGGCCTACGACCGCATGGTGAAGAGCGACGTCAAATATCGCTTCGTCATCGATTCTCAGACGCTGCGTTGACGCAGTTGTCATCTTGGTGAATGCGTTCATGTGAGTTTCGCAGCGCGGGCGACCGCTCGCGCTGCAGAGCAGCGTTCCTTCTCGACAGTGATCGTCGAAACGAGGTGCCGGCATGGAGCGCACGCCCGTCAACCTGCTGTGGACCGGCGGGTGGGATTCCACCTTCCAGCTGATGCGCTTGCTGCTGGTGCATGGCGTGTCGGTCGAACCGATCTACCTCATGGACCACACGCGCGGGTCCCTGCACGTGGAGCTGCGCACGATGGAGCGCATCCGCGAAGCGCTCGCCACCGCCTACCCGCAGACGCGTCAACTGCTGCTGTCCACGCGCATCGCGGATGTCGACGCGCTCGCGCCCGATCCCGAGATCGAACACGCGTATCGCCGCATCCTGCGCACGCATCCGATCGGCTCGCAGTATCCGTGGATCGCACGGTTCCTGGCGCAGCACGACTTGCGCGATGTCGAGATGGGCTCGGAGTTCACGCACCACGGCGCGAGCGAAATGCTGATCGGCCGCACCGAGGCGATCACGACGAAACAGGGCTACGCCAGCTTCCGGTTGTCGCCCGATGCCCGCGACTCCGACATCGGCGCCCTGTTCGGCCGCCTGGCCTTCCCGCTCGCGCAAACCGACAAGGCCGCGATGAAGAAGGAAGCCGATGTCCGCGGATGGATCCCGATCCTCGGCATGACGTGGTTCTGCCATAAACCCTTGCGCGGGCAGCCGTGCGGCATGTGCAACCCCTGCCAGGGCGTGATGTCCGACGGCTTCGGCTGGCGCATCCCGCCAAGCCGCCGCGCGCTCGGCGCCGTGCACCGCGCGACGATCGGCCCCTTGAAGAAGACGACCAAGCGCATCCTCCAGAAATTCCGCGGCGCGTATCTCACGCCGCCGGCGATCACGCACTGAGGCGACCGCCCGTCGGTTCATTCAACCGGATGGTTGACAGTCTGGTGGCGCAGGCGGATATTCAACCGCATGGTTGAACACTCACTCGACGCCGTCTTCCATGCCCTCGCCGACGGCACGCGACGCGCGATGCTCGAACGACTCGCACTCGGCCCGCACAGCGTCGGGGAACTCGCCGCACCGTTCGAGATGTCGCTGGCCGCCGCGTCCAAGCACATCCAGGTCCTCGAACGCGCGGGCCTGGTGCATCGGCAAATCGAAGGGCGCTCGCACAAATGCTCCCTGCAGGCCGCGCCCATGCACGCGGGCGCCGAATGGCTGCGCCACTACGAACACTTCTGGCACCAGCGCCTCGACACGCTGGAACGCCTGCTCACGCAAGACGCGAAAAAGAGGACGAAGAAATGAATTCCGCCTATGCCGTCCCGCTGTCCAGCGATACCGTGCGCATCGAACGCACCCTGCCCGGCCCCATCGACCGTGTGTGGGCCTACCTCGTGGATTCCGACCTGCGCGCGCGATGGCTCGCTTCCGGCGTGATCGAACCCCGCGTCGGCGGCAGCGTCGAACACGTCTGGCGCAACAACGCGCTGACGGAGAACGACGCGCCCGCACCGCAGAAATACGCGCACATTGCGGACGAAGCCCGCATGCAGGGGCGCGTGACCGAGTTCGATCCACCGCGCGCGCTCGCGTACACGTGGGGCGAAGATGCGTCGGCCTCGTCGGAAGTCCGCTACGAACTCACGCCGCAGGGCAATCGCGTGCGCCTGGTGTTGACCCACCGCCGCCTGTCGCCGGACCAGATGACCAGCGTCGCCGCGGGTTGGCACACGCACCTCGACATCCTCGTCGCGCGCCTGGAAGACCGCGCGCACGAAGGCTTCTGGCGCGAGCACACGCGCCTGGAGCGCGAGTACGTCGCACGCCTGGCGCACTGACGGCGCGGCTCAGCGCACCGAATCGAACAGGGCGTTGAGCTCGTCGTAGGTCATCGGGCGGTCGAACGACCGCGTCACATCGCCACCGAGGAACGCGCGCGCGGCCTGCAACCCGGCCGCGAATGCGTGCTGGAACAAGTTGATGCCCGCGCTGACGCGACGCACGCCCGCGCGGTGCAGTTCGTCGAGCGGCGCGAGCCCCGGCACGATCATCACGTTCAGCGGCAACGATGTCGCCGATGCGACGGCCGCGATCTCCTGCAGGTCGGCGAGCCCCGGCACGAACACGCCGCTCGCTCCCGCCGTCGCGTAACGCGCCAAGCGTTCGTTGGTCATCGCGACCGCAGCTTCGCCTTTCGCCATGCCGCGCAGGTACACGTCGGTGCGCGCGTTGATGAAGAACGGCGTGCCGCCCATCGCGCCGCGGATCGCTTCGATCTTCGCGACCAGCAGATCCGGCGACCAACCGGCGTCTTCGAGGTTGATGCCGACGACGCCGAGACTGCTCAGTTCGCGCACATAAGCGGCGACCTGCGCGGGATCGTCGCTGTAGCCGTCCTCGAAATCGATGCTCACCGGCACGCGCGCGACACGCGTGATTTCGCGCACCTTGCCGATGAGTGCGTCGTGATCGAGCGGCCCGCCATCCGCATAGCCGCACGCCCATGCGAGCGCGGCGCTGCTGGTGCCGATGGCCTGTGCGCCGGCGTGTTGCCACAACGCGGTGCTTGCCGCGTCCCAGGCATTGGCGATCAACAACGGCGTGTCGGCGTGGTGCAAGGCAAGGAAACGGTCGTGCATCGATGCGTCCTCGTGCGGTGGGGGAACCAACTGAGCAATGGAGTTTATCGGCAAGTGGCTGCATCCGCATTCGCATCGCCGTCGTAGAGCCCAGTGGGCAAGCCGCCCGGCACACACAACAGGAACCCCCAGATGAAACACACCCTACTCGCCGGCGCGTGCGCAGCGTTGCTGGTCGGCGGCACGGCCCTCGCATCGAGCCACCGCGAGGCCCCCAACATCACCAAGACCCCGAAGGTCGACAACACCGACGTGTACCTCTTCCGCAGCTATGAAAGCGGACGCAGCGGCTACGTCACCATCCTCGCCAACTTCCAGCCCGGCGAGAACCCCTACGACGGTCCGAACTACTACCTGATGGACCCGAACGCGCAATACGACATCCACATCGACAACGACGGCGACGCGCGCGCCGACCTGATCTATCGCTTCAAGTTCAACACCACCTACCGCAACGCGGCGCTGGACATCGGCGGCACGTCGGTCGCGGTACCGCTGAGCAACGTGGGCCCGTTCGCCTCCAGCTCGGATCCGACGCTCAACGTGCTGGAGAGCTACACCGTCACCGTGTACCGCGAAGGCCAGTTGCCGCAACTGGCGACCAACGTCGCGACGAACGCCAACACCTTCATCAAGCCGTTCGACAACATCGGCACCAAGTCGATCGCCAACTACGCCGCCTACGCCGACAAGTACATCTCGAAGATCAACTTCGCCGGCTGCGCAGGCACCGGGCGCGTGTTCGTCGGGCAGCGGCGCGAAGGCTTCGCGGTGAACGTCGGGGAGATCTTCGACCTCATCCACACCAACCCCGTCGGCCCCACCAATGGCGATACCAACGCGCTGGCGAAGAAGAACGTCACCACCATCGCGCTCGAAGTGCCCACCGGATGCCTGACCGCGGGCAGCCCGATCGTCGGGGCGTGGAGCACGGCCTCGTTGCCGAACGCCTCCGGCGTGCAGACGCAGGTCTCGCGCCTGTCGTCGCCGCTGGTGAACGAAGTGGTCATCGGCTTGCCCGACAAGGACAAGTTCAACGCGTCCGCGCCCTACGACGACGCGCAGTTCGCGAAGTACGTGACCAATCCGACGCTGCCCGCGCTGATCCAGGTGTTGTATCCGAGCACGCGCGCGCCCCAGGTCTTCCCGCGGACCGACCTCGTGGCCGCGTTCCTCACGGGCGTACCGGGCCTCAACCAACCGGCGAACGTGCGGCCCGCGGAAATGATGCGGCTCAACACCTCGATCGCGGCGAAGGCCGCGAGCCAGCAGAAATCGCTCGGCGTGCTCGCGGGCGACACGGCCGGCTTCCCCAACGGGCGACGCCCCGGCGACGACGTGGTGGATATCGAACTGCGCGTCGTGATGGGTGCGTTGTTGACCGACAAGCAGGCGCCGTCACGGCGGTTGCCCTTCACCGATGGTGCCGACGTGCGCGCCACCGAGTTCCGCAATTCGTTCCCGTACCTCAACACGCCGCTCCCCGGCGCGACCGATTGAGTCCGGCGTCGCACCTTCCCAACACCCCGGCGGCGTACGCGCCGCCGGGGACCCTTTAACGTGGAATGCATGCAACACATTCATCGCCATCGGATCTTCGCTTGCCTGGTTTCGTGCGTTTCGGCAGCGCCGTGCTTCGCGCAAACCGCGGGCCCGGCGCCGGCGGAACTCGACGTCGTGACCGTCGTCGGCCGCGAAGGCACGCTCGTCGGCACTGCGACGTCGGCCTCCGAAGGCGCGCTCTCGCATGCGGAACTCGAACGCCGGCCGCGCCTGCGCCCCGGCGATCTCGCCGAATACGTCCCCGGCGTCGCAGCAACGCAACACTCCGGATCGGGCAAGGCGAACCAATATTTCCTGCGCGGCTTCAACCTGGACCACGGCACCGATTTCGCGCAGTCCGTCGATGGCATGCCCGTCAACCTGCGCTCGCACGGTCATGGGCAAGGCTACGCCGACCTCAACTTCCTCATTCCCGAGCTAGTCGATGGCCTCGTCTATCGCAAAGGGCCGTACGCGGCGGACGTCGGCGACTTCTCGTCCGCAGGCTCGGTGGAATACCGGCTGGTCGATGCGATGCCGAAGGACTTCGCACAGCTCGAAGCGGGCAGCAACGGATACGCGCGCGTCGTCGGCGCCGCCAGCCACGCCATCGGCAAGGGCACGCTGACCTGGGGCATCGAAGCGCAAGACTACGACGGGCCGTGGCGCGACATCGGCGAAGACGTGCGCAAGCGCAATGCGCTGCTGCGCTACGTCGCGCCTGTGGGGCCTGGCCAACTGACGCTGACGGCAATGGGCTACGACAATCGCTGGAACTCCCCCGACCAGATTCCGCAACGCGCGGTCGACAGCGGCCTCATCGATCGCCTCGGCTCCATCGACACGACGCTGGGTGGGGACTCGTCGCGCCATTCGCTCTCGGGCGGATGGCGCGGCGATGCATTCGGCGGCACCTTCGACGCCAGCGCCTACGCGATCCGCTACCGCCTCTCGCTGTGGTCGAACTTCACCTACTTCCTCGATGATCCCGTGCGCGGCGATCAGTTCCGCCAGTTCGACGCGCGCACCGTCACCGGCTTCGCCCTGCGCCAAGCCTGGCAAGGCAACACGTGGCGCGTACGCGCCGGCATGGATGGACGCCGGGACGACATCGGACGCGTCGGCGTCGAACGCACGCAGGCGCGCGCGTTCGTCGCACCGGTGCGCGACGATCGCGTCGACGAGCGCAGCGTCGATGCGTGGATGGATGCACAGTGGTCGCTGACGCAAGCGTTGCGCCTGCAGCTCGGCGGGCGCTACGACCGCTACACCTTCGACGTCGACGCATTGCAACCGGAGAACGGCGGCCGCACGAGCGCGGGCATCGCCTCGTTCAAGGGCGAACTCGCTTGGCGCGTAGCCGAACCGACCGAGCTGTACCTCGATTGGGGCCAGGGCTTCCATTCCAACGACGCGCGGGGGACGACGATCCGGGTCGATCCGGTCAGCGGCGATCCCGCCAATCGCGTCACGCCACTCGTGCGCTCACGCGGCGCGGAACTCGGGTTGCGCATCGCACGCGAAGGCCGGTGGCAAACGACGCTGGCGCTGTGGCGGCTGGATCTCGCCAGCGAGCTGTTGTTCGTCGGCGATGCCGGCACGACGGAAGCGAGCCGGCCGAGCGAGCGCCGCGGCGTCGAACTCGGCGCGTACTGGTTCGCCGATCCGCGCGCGCGCCTCGAACTGGAAGTCGCGTACACGCAGGCGCGATTCGGCGACGACGATCCGGCCGGCGACCGCATACCGGGCGCGGTGCCGTGGGTCGTGTCCGCGGCGTGGTCGTCGGATTGGGCGCAGGGCTGGCATTCCTCGGCGCGCGTGCGCTACCTCGGCGCCGCACCGTTGATCGAGGATGATGGCGTGCGCAGCGCGAGCTCGACGATGGTGAGTCTCGCGGTCGGCAAGCGCTGGCAACGGTGGAACCTGGAACTCGACGTGCTGAACGCGCTCGATTCCGACGACCACGACATCGAATATTTCTACGCCTCGCGCTTGCCGGGAGAAGCGGACGAAGGCGTCGAGGGTCTGCATATCCACGCATTCGAGCCCCGCAGCTACCGGCTGCGCGCGACCTACAGCTTCTGACCATGCGCGCCCTGGTCTTCCTGCTGTTGACACTCGCCGCGTCGCTGGCCCACGCGCAACAGCCGCCGTACGTCGTCCCGACCACGCCCGACACCGTGCTCGAACGATTGCCGCGCGGTTACGCATCGCTGGAACCTGCAGCAGGCCCGCGCGCGAAGCCGCTCGACCAGGCGAACGCGCTGCTCGCCGCCGCGGCGCGCACCGGCGATGCGCGCCTGGCCACGCGGGCCGAAGCGATCCTCGCGGGCATTCCGCGCCAGACACCCGACGTGCGCAAGGCGCGTGCTTTCGCAGCGCAGCATCGCCATGCCTTCGACGACGCGCGCGCCCTGCTCTCCTCGGTGTTGGTGGAACGGCCACGCGACGGCGGGGCGCGCCTGTCGCGCGCGCAGATCCTGCTGGTCCAGGGACGATTGTCCGAAGCACGCTCGGATTGCACGACCCTGGTCCTGGGCATCGACAGCGAAGCCGGACAGCTGTGCATCGCGGCGCTCGTGGGCCGACAAGGGCACTACGCCGCAGCCAACACCGCGCTCGACGGCTGGCTCGTGCAATCGGCGCACGACAAGCGGGCGCTGCGCAGCGTGCTCGTGTCGCGCGGCGAATTCGCATCGCGCATGGGCGACCCGCAGGCCGATGCCTTCTTCGCACGTGCGCTCGCCCTCGACCGCCAGGACGTGCGCACCCTGGCGGCGTACGCACGTTCGTTGCGCGCCCGGGGCCGCAACGCCGAGGCGTTGCGGCTCCTCGCGCATGCGCCCGACAGCGACGGTCTCGCGGTGCAGGCCGCGCTCGCGGCGCATGTCGCCAAGGCGGCGAACGCACCGGCGCTGGCCGCCTCGATGCGCCGCCGCTACGCACTCGCGCATGCGGTCGGCGCGACGCCGGAGCTGCGCGACGAAGCCGAATTCGCCCTGGTCGTCGGCAACGACAGCAAAGCCGCGCTGGCCCTCGCGCAGAAGAACTTCACCCAGCAGCGCGACTACGAAGACGTCGACATCCTCCTGCGCGCCGCACGCGCCGCCGCGCGCGACGATATCGTGGCGCGCACCGCCGACTGGCTGCGCACCTCCGGCATCGACGAACACCGGCTGGCGTCCCGATGACGCGCATCGCCTGCCTGCTTTCGCTCCTGCTGGTCTGCGCGACTGCGTCGGCGCATACCCTGTCGGTGTCGCATGTCGACCTGGTCGAGGCGCCAAACAACGCGCTGGACGTCGAAGTCGATCTGTCGTTGCGCGATATCGCGCTGACGCTGCCGCTGGACCGCGACCGCGACGAGCAAGTGACATGGGGTGAATTGCAGGCCGTCGAAGCTCCCTTGCGCGCAATGGTGGAATCGGGCCTTTCGATCAGGCGCGGCGGCCAGCCGTGCGAGCTCACGCCCACCGGCATGGGCACCCGCGCCTACGACGAAGGCACGCACGCCGCGCTGCGGTTCCGTGCCGCGTGCGCGAATGGCGGCCGCGTGGACGTCGGCTACGGCCTGATGTTCGACCGCGACCCGCAACACCGCGCACTGGTCACATTGCGCGCGGGCGCGCAGTCGACGACCGCCATCGCCCGCGCCGACGCGCGCGACGTTGCGCTCGCCGTCAATGGCGACAATGACGGCGGCGCGACACTCCTGCAGTTCGTGCGCGAAGGCATCCACCACATCCTCATCGGTTACGACCACCTCGCCTTCCTCGTGTCGCTACTGCTGACCTCGGCATTGATTCGCACGGGAGGCACGTGGTCGGCTGCGCCCAATCCGCGCGCCGTCGCGACGCGCGCCCTGGGCATCGTCACCGCATTCACGCTCGCACATTCGGTGACGTTGTCGCTCGCTGCGCTGGGGTGGGTGGTGCCGGCCTCGCGCATCGTCGAGTCGGCGATCGCGGCCAGCGTCGTTCTCGCGGCACTGAACAACGTCTTCCCCGTGGTCGAGCGCCGCGCATGGATCATCGGATTCGCATTCGGGCTCGTGCACGGGTTCGGATTCGCCGGTGCATTGGCGGAGCTCGGATTGTCGAAGAACGCCCGCTTGCTCTCGCTCGTCGGTTTCAACCTCGGCGTGGAGCTCGGCCAGTTGCTGGTGGTCGCGGTCGCGCTGACCGTGTTGCTGGCGATCCGCTATCGCGCCTGGTACGCCCGGCGCGCCATGCCGGCGGCGTCGCTGGCCATCGCGGGATGCGCGACGGTATGGATGGTGCAACGGCTCGCGGCATGAACGGAACCGACCGTTCCCGTCATCGGGTGTCGACGGGCCGCCGTGGCATAAGGTCGGGCGCATCGACGCGCGGATGGCGAAGTGGCGGGACAGTGGACGCAGAGTTCCGCACGAACGAAGACGGATTCGCGGAAGCCGACCGCCTGCTGCCCCGCGTGGCGGCCGGTGACCGAGCCGCATTTGAAATCCTCTACCGCGACACCGCGCCCACGCTGATGGGCATCTGCCTGCGCGTGTTGCCCGATCGCAGCGAGGCCGAGGATGTCTTGCAGGACGTGTTCGTCCTCGTGTGGGGCAAGGCCGCGCAATTCGATCCCGCGCGTTCGCGCGCGATCGGCTGGTTGTGCAGCATCGCGCGCCATCGTGCGATCGACCGCTTGCGCACTCTGCCGGCGCCCGCGCTGCGCGCGTCGATCGAATGGGCGGACGAGACGGCCGATCCCGGCCCCTCGCCCGCCACGCGCGCCGATGCCGCGGCGACCCGCGTGCGCCTGGACGATTGCATCGACGAACTCGACCCGCGTCGCCAGGCGCTGATCCGCACCGCATTCTACGAAGGCGCGACCTATGGCGAACTCGCGCAACGCTCGGGCTCGCCGCTCGGTTCGATCAAGAGCTGGATCCGCCGCGCGTTGCAGCAACTCAAGGCGTGCCTGGAACGATGAACACGCCCGTCGACCGCCTCGAGCGCGATTCGCAACCGCCGGACGACGCCGTCCTTGCGGGCGAATACGTGCTCGGCGTGCTCGAACGCGCGGAACGCGAACGTGTGCAGGCGCGAATCGCGCGGGAGCCCGCGTTCGCGTCCCTCGTCGATGCGTGGGAAACGCATTTCGCGCCATGGAATGCGAGCGTCGATGCCGTCGCGCCCGGCGCGCACGTGTGGCCGCGGATTCGCACCCAACTGGGTTGGGCCGCAGCCGAGCCCGCGCGCAAGGGCGTTTGGAACAGCGTCGGCTTCTGGCGCGCGGCGACGACGCTCGCGGCCGCCGCGGGCATCGCCGCAGTCGCATTCCTGCTGCAGCGCGAACCGGCCCCCGCACCCGCACCGCCGGCCGTCGTCGTGCGCCCGCCTGCAGTGGAAGTGCCGCCGAAACCCGTCACCGTGCTCGCGCGCGACGACGGCAGCACCGGTTGGCTGGCGACCATCGACGCGGCGAACGGCAAGCTCTCGATGGTGCCCGTCCCCGTGCCGGCCGACGGGCGCGGCCGCGTGAACGAACTCTGGGTCATTCCCGAAGGGCGCGCGCCGATTTCGCTGGGCCAGGTGTCGAACGCGCAGGCGCTCACCATCGACGTGCCCGCGAACCTGCGCCGCGAACTCGCCGTCGGCGCGACGCTGGCCGTGTCTCTCGAATCGCCGGTGGGCATCCCGCACGCCGCGCCGACCGGGCCGATCGTCGCGAAAGGCGGCATCGCGCAGCTATAGCGCGGGCTCGTACACCATGTAGACGTCCGCGCGCGCGTAATGCGTGCCGGGCCGCGGCGCGGGGCGATGGCGGAAGCCGACGCTTTCGTACAGGGCCAACGCGGGCGCGAGTTTGCTGCTCGATTCCAGGAACAACTCGCGCCCGTCGATGGCGCGATACGCATCGAGCGCGGCATCCATCAGCAAGCGGCCGATGCCCCGTCCCTGGTACGCGGGATCGACGGCCATTTTCGTGAGTTCGTACACGCCCTGCCCTTCGTGCTTGAGCGCGACGGTGCCGATGGCGTTGTCGCTTTCGTCGACGGCGAACAGGACGCGCCCGCCCTTGGAAAGGATGTGCGTGTCGGGGTCGCCCAGCACCACGCGATCGATGTCTTCGACCACGAAGAACCGTTCGAGCCAATCGATGTTCAGGCGCGCGAAGTCGGCGCGCCAGCGGGGGTCGTAGTCGGCGATGCGGATCATGCGGGCATTCTACCGACACCCTGAATGCGGCGGCGGTGCGCATCGGCCTGCGTGCAGTGCAACACGCCGCGGAGGGTGGGCAGGAGACCGAAGGTCACGCGACCGGCGCCGCGGCCATTCACCGGGTGGCGCCAGCTCTGCGGTACACGCAGTCGCCTTGCGTCAACGCCGCGCACACATTCGCAGGAACAGCGTCCCCCGCGCGGCGTAACCCGCGCCCACGGGAGGGAACCACGATGAACGGCAAACACTTGCTGCGGACGCTGTTGGGCTCCACCTTGCTGGTCGCATTGGCGAGCTGGGGATTCGTCGCCACGCGAGCAGACGACATCCGCATCGCGCCGGCATCGAACGCCTCACGGCCCAACCTCGCCGCGGCCGTGCCCGTCGCCGCGCTGCTCACGCCGGCCGAAGCCGGCGCCGATCCCTTCCAGGTCGAGCCGCGCGTGCCCCGCGCCGCGGGCTCGCCATGCGTCGTCACCCTGTTCCGCGAACGGCCCATTCCCGCGCTGTCGGTGTACGACCCCAACTTCAACTACACGCCGCCGGCCGCGTGCCCGGGGCCGTGGTCCAAGGTCAAGCTGATCATGCAGATGTCCGGCCCACGGCAGAACGGCCTGCCCACGAGCGGCATCGGCCTGTCGTTCGTCGACGTGCCCTGGTCCGAAGGCGAAGGCAACCTGTACACCTTCTTCGTCGGCGCCCCGCAGATCCACAACGGCATCCCGACCTGGGTGATGGAACGCGACGTCACCGAGTACGCCTCCATCCTGCGCACGCCGAAGATGGGCTTCTTCGCGGGCACCTATGACAACGACAACTTCGATTCCTTCGACGACTTCCTCCAGGACTCGGCGACGGTGCAGTTGGTGTTCTATCAAGGTACGCCTTCCACGCCGGCGCAACGCATCGCCGACTTGGTGGTGCCGGTGATGCGCCACGACGGCAACGTCCACGTTCCGTTCACGCAGATCATCCGCACGTTCCCGCGCAACATCGAACGCGCCTACCTGGACGTGATCGCGCACGTGGAAGGCGGCGGTTCGCGCGCCGGCCAGGAACGCTATTGGTGGGCATGCGCGCCCGACGCGGTGATCACGCGCTTCCCGTATTTGTTGAACGGCTACGCCATCGGCGACGCGCGCGCGCTCACCGCGAGCCTGTTGCAGGGCTGCGGTGGCGGGAACTATCGCGAAGTCGAAATCCGCATCGACGGCCGGCTCGCTGGCCTCGCGCCCGTCTATCCGTGGCTGGGCAGCGCGATCAACAACAACTTCCGCAACACAATCGACATCCCCGCGCCGGGCGTACAGGCGTTGAACCGCATGCCGCACCGCGTGGACCTCACGCCCTTCGCCGGATTGCTCAACAACGGCGTGGAGCACGTGATCGAAGCGCGCATCGTGGGCGCCGGCAGCGGCATCCTCGGCGGGAACCTGTTGTTGTACCTCGACCGGGGCCGCGCGATCGTGCCCGGCGCGGTGACGCGCAACACACTCGTCGAGTCCACGCCGACCGTCACCGACACGCTGTCGCAAACGACCGACATGGTCGGATCGAACGTCAACCATCACCTCACGGGACAAGTCGTGACGCGCTCGGTGCGTTCGTTCCGCATCGACGGCTACGTCGACACCTCGCGCGGCCGCATCACAAGTAGCGTGATCCAGCGCAACTACTTCCTCGACACCAACATCTATGACGTCACGAGCTTCGAGGACATCGGTCCGTTCGATGACTACGACGCCGACTTCGGACAGAAGGTGCGCCTGACCAGCTCGGTCGACAGCACCAGCCGTCGGCTGCTGGGCAGCACGTTGCTGAGCGAAGACAAGTTGTACTCGTCGTACCCCTTCGTGCTCGACTACCGACACGCCGGCGGCAACCGGAGCGATGGCGAGTTCGCCGGCGCGGGCACCGACGTGTTCAGCGTGCTGGTCCACCAGGGCCGCGTGCTGCGCACCTCGCAGTTCCGGCGCGGCACCGCGCGTTACACGACGTCGCTCAGCGATCTGTTCGACGCCACGCGCGATTACCGCTACGCACCGCTGGATCCGCTCGAGGGCAACTCCAACTGGGCGAGCAGCCGCGATTACCTGTTCACCGACAACCGCGGCGGTTGCTACAGCGCGGGCCTGACGACGATGAACGCGGAACTGCAAACCCGCACCCGTGGCGACGCCTGCGGCGGGACGAACACGCTGCGATGGTGGTCGCACCCGGACGGGTCGCCCGATTCGATGAACTGGGCGCCGGCGCCATAGGACGCGGCTTCAGCGCAGCCCCAACATCTCCTGCAACCGCGCCGCGTTCTCGACCGCGTGCGAATGCGCGGTGTTGTCGAAAATACACCACACCGGGCGCCGCTGCCGGTCGCAGGCACGCAACTGCGCCGCCAGCGACACCAAACGCGCGTCGTCGTACGCGCTGTAATACATGCGCGGCGCACCGTGCAGGCGGAAGTAGCGCCAGCGCCCTGCATCGCCGGGCGCGCCGGCGCCTTCCGGCTGCGGGGGATCGGCGGCGACGCGGGCGATGTCGAATCGCTCCCATAGGGCATCGACGCGCGATTCGAACCAACTCCCATGGCGCGGCTCGCAACATAGCGGTGCATCGAATGCCGCACGCATCGCTCGGAAGAACGCACCCGCCACGCGCGCATCGAACGCCAGCGACGGCGGCAACTGCACCAGCACGCCGCCGAGCTTCGCGCCCAGCCCGGCGACTTCCTGCGCGAACGCACGAATCAACGGCGCAGTGCGCACCAGGCGCGCTTCATGCGTGATGGTCTTCGGCAGTTTCACCGAGAACCGGAACGTCCGCGGCACCGCCGCCGCCCACCGCACGAACGTGTCCGGCCGATGCGACCGATAGAACGTCGAGTTCACTTCCACTGCGTCGAAGCGCGTCGCGTAGCGCGCGAGCACCGAGTCGCCTTCGCCGAACAAGCCCGCTTGCCGCGAGGCGATGGACCAGCCCGCGCAGCCGATGCGGATCATGCGCGGTGCAGCGCATCCCGGATGCCGGGAACGCGCTGTGCGATCTCGCGCGCGAGGAAGCCCGTTGTGCCGACTTCGCGGCTGAGGATCTCCCCCGCGCGCCCATGCAACGCGACGCCCCATACCGACGCCTGGTCGGCCGGAACGCCTTGCGCCATCAACCCGCAGATCAATCCCGCGAGCACGTCGCCGGACCCGGAGGTGCCCAGGCCCGCGCTCCCCCGCGCATGCACCCACACCTCGCCCGACGGATTCGCGATGACGGTCCGCGCACTTTTCAGTACGACCGTCGCACCATGCTTCGTCGCGAAGTCGTAGGCGATCGCCTCCGGCTCCGCGGCGACGTCGGACGCGTCGATGCCCAGCAGCCCGGCCATCTCGCCGAAATGCGGCGTCACCACCCGCACCGCCGCGCCGGTGCGTTGCAACGCGGCTTCCAGGGCGCCCGCATCGAGCACCACCGCTTTCGCGCGGCGCAGGATGCCGACGGCCACGCGTCGCGTCGCGGGTGTCGCGAGCATGCCGGGGCCGACAAGCACCGCCTCGGCGCGTTCGACGTCACTCGCGACATCGCGCCCCAACGTGGTGATCTCGCCTTTGGAATCGGCGAGCACGCCGGAGACCTTCGCCTCGGGCAACGCGATGGCCACCTGCATCGCGACCGGCCTGCTCGTCGCGACCTGCAACTTGCCCGCGCCCGCGCGCAACGCCGCCGTCGCTGCAAGCACCGCCGCGCCCGGAATGCGCGTGCTGCCGCCGACAACCAGCACGCACCCGCGCTCTTCCTTGCCTTCCATCGAGTCTGGATCGGGCAGCGGCCACTTCCGCAGCAGCGCGTCCGTGACTGCTTGCGGCTTCATTTCGGACCCACCGGCTGATCCGGTTCCGTGGTCACCGGCGCGCCGGCTTGCTGCAACGGCAGCGCAAGATTCGCCTGCACGAGATGGAAGCGTGCGTCCGGTGCGTTGCGGTCGATGGCGTACTCGGTGATGCCGCAGTTGGGCACATCGGCCTTCGCGTCATGCGCCAGCACTTCACGCTCGTCCATGCATTCGAGCAAGTAGCGGAAACAGTTGACGATCACCTGGTGCCCGACGATCAGCACACGATCGCCGACGTGGTCGCGCCGCAGCACTTCGAGCAGGCTGCGCAACCGCAGCACGACGTCGCACCAACTTTCGCCACCGGGCGGCCGGAAATAGAACTTGCCGACCAACTTGCGCTGCTCGGCGAGTTCGGGGAATTTCTCGATGATCCCGTGTCTGGTATAGCGGTCGAGGATGCCGAATTCCTTTTCGCGCAGGCGTTCGTCGACCTGCACGTCGTCGGCGTCGAACGCGACGCCCTCCGCCACTGCCATGCAAGTCTGCCGCGCGCGCACGAAGGGCGACGTCATGAAGATATTGGGCCGCTCGCTGGCGGGCTTGCCGGCGAACCATTGCGCCAGTGCCGCCGCCTGTTCCTCGCCGAGTTTGGACAAGGGCACGTCCGCATCGCGGGTGGCCAGGTCGATCAACGCCAACCCGTTGAGCTCGGCGAGATCACGGGCGACGTTGCCGGCGCTCTGACCATGCCGCACGATCCAGAGGCGATCGGGCCAATCGGTGTGTCGCAGCTTCGGCACGTCGGGATCCCGCAGGGCAGGAACCCGACGGTGTCATCGGCGGCGTCAAAGCACCGTGGGCACGCCTCAGCCGCGCGGCAGATGCATCCTGAAAGTCGTCACCCCGTCCGACGACTCACCGCGAATCTGCCCGCCATGGGCTTCGGCGATCTGGCTGACGATGAACAACCCCAGCCCCAGGCTCACCCGCTCGGCCTCGCCATCGGCGATGCCCGCGCGGCGCAGGGGCTCGAACATCAGGTCGAACGACTCGCGCGACACGGGTGCGCCGGCGTTGCGGACGGAGAGCTCCACGCCTTCCCCCGAATCGCGCAGCGCGACGTGGATCTGCGCGCCCCGCGTGCCGTACTTCGACGCGTTCACCACGAGGTTGGTCAGTGCTTCGCGGACGCGGGCTTCATCGAAATTGCCGCGCACCTCGCCGTCGCTTTCGAAGTCGATCCGCGCCCCGGGCAACGTCGCCTCCAGCATCTCGATCTCCTCGCGGCAGGACTGCGCGAGATCGACGTCCTTCCGCTCGATCTCGAAACCGATGCCGATCTGCGCACGGTTGAAAACCAGCAGCTTGTCGAGCAACTCGCCCATCCGCTGGCCGCTGCGGATCAGGCGCTGCGCGGCGGTCGCGATCGGCGCGTCGACCGCCATCTTGCCGAGCAATTCCGATGTCATGACGATCGCGTTCAACGGACTGCGCAGGTCGTGGCCCAGCACGCCGAGGAAGATGTTGCGCCAACGCTCGACTTCATCGGCGAAATGGCCGACCGACTCGGCGATGGCTTCGTCGATGGCCTCGTTGAACCGCGTGACTTCTTCCGGAGACGCATTCGCGGCGCCCGGCGAATCCGCCCACAACCGCAATACGGATGCACGCAGCGCGCGGTATTCCGACACCAGTTGCGAAATGCTGAACCCGCTGTGCGCACGGAACAACGCGTGCGTGCCGGCGGCCGTGCGCGGCGCGCCCTCCGCGGCGCGCGCGCGGCCTTCGGACTTCGCTAGTTGCTCTTCGCGCGATTGCGGCGTGCGCAAATCCTTCACGACGGCTTCGACGATGTCCGGCAAGTGATCGCGCAATGCCTCGTCGTCGAGCGGTTTGCCGATCTCGACCGTCTTGGCGAAGACCATGGCCGCATCGATGATCGCCTCGGAGTTCGCCTCGATGAAGTCCGCCAATCCGCTGTGCATGTGCAGTGCCTGGTCCGGAGTCGAGGGGGTCATCCTACCTCCGACAGCCGATCGAGGAGCCAGGCCACGCCTGCGTCGGCCAATGCGGCGCGTGGGGCGATGGCGTTGATCGGGAAACGGCCCAGCGGCAACGGGGGCTCGATCGCCACCACGCCCATCGCCCTGCCCTGCGTTTCGACGAGCCGGCGCGGCACTGCGGACACCAGGTCGCTCCCGGCCACCAACGTCAGCGCGAACAGGAAGTTCGGCACGGTCAGGGCGACGCGGCGCGCCCGGCCCTGTTCAGCGAGCAGATCGTCGACGAACCCATGCGGGTCGCCGCCTGACGAGACGACGAGGTGTTGCATCTCGCAGAACCGGTCGAGCGTCGGCGTGCGCACGAAGGGATGCCGTGCGCGCGCCGCGATGACGAAGTCCTCTTCGTACAACACCCGCGCTTCGAATCGCGCAGGCGCCTGCGCAACGGGAGCGATGGCGATGTCGAGTGCATGCGCGTCGAGATCGGCGAACACGCCGCGCCACGCGCGCTCGGGTGCGGATTCCTTCGGCACGGGGAGCAACTGCCGGATCGTCAGGTCGATGCCGGGCGCCGTCTCGCGCAACGACGCGAGCAATGGCTGCAACAGGACGACGGACACGGCATCGGGCGCGCCGATCGCGAAGCGCCGCGTCGACGTCGCCGCATCGAACGGCGATGCCGCCGACACCACGCGACGCACGCCCGTCAGCACATCGGCGATGGGGACGGCGAGTTCGAGCGCACGCACGGTGGGCACCACGCCGCGTGGGGTCTTGAGGAACAGCGGATCGCCCAGCAAGCGGCGCAAACGCCCGAGGCCGTGACTCACCGCCGACGGCGAAACGAACAACCGCTCCGCCGCGCGCCCGACGTGCTGCGTCGACAGCACCGTTTCGAACACCACCAGCAGGTTGAGATCGACGCGCGAGAGATCGATTTGATTCAGCACATCGGTGAAAACGTATCACTGGCTTCAGCACGGCCATGGAGGGACCCTGCAGACCCCACCCCGCAGGACACGCGCATGTCACGGCACCGCAAGACGCTGATCGCTTCCACCCTGGTCGTGGGCGCAATGGCCCTTCCCGCCATCGCGCAGGACGCGACCGCCGAACTCATCGCGCGCTCGCACGACGCCAACGCGGCGCTGATGCGCGGCAACGGCGCCCGCTGGCAGGCGTTGAGCCCGCTGAGCGAGGATTTCGTGCTGATGTCGCCGTTTGGCGGCACGCCGTCGAAAGGCACGTACACGCCGGAGCAGCTGGCCAAGATCGGCCGGTTCTTCCGCAACGGCAGCTTCGAACAGGAACTCGTGCAATCCTGGCGCACCGACGACATGGTGGTGCTCGCGTTGATCGAGCGCGCGACGGTCGAAGTCGGCGGTCTGCCCGCACAGCCGTGGGCGCTGCGCGTGACGTTGGTCTATCGCCGAGACGGCGGAACTTGGCGCCTCGCACATCGCCACGCGGACCCGCTGGCGTCGGGCATCTCGCTGGACGCCGCAGCCGCATTGGGACGCGGCGAGTGAAGGCCTAGTACGTGGTCGCGTACAAGGTCACGACGAACAACAACAGGCGATAGCCCAGGATGATCCCCATGACGGTGAAGGTCATCGCGAGCGCGCGAACGACCCGCCCGATCCCCGTCGCGCCATAGACGACGTGCACCGCGCGGTACAGGAACAGCGCGCACGCGACCAGGTTCGCCGCCGTGAGGATCAGGTCGACGCGCGATGAGGCGAGCCCCTTTCCGCCCACCAGGACGTGGAACTCGGACACCAGCAACGCGCCGGAGAAGACGACGAGCAGGAACGCCCATGCATGCAAGGCGAACGCAACGTGCAGCAGGAATGGACGATCCCTGCGCAGGAACAGCGCCCACGTCGCGAAGGCGAAGGCCGCGACCATCAGGATGATCAACGACTTCGCGTTCGCCTCGGCCACCGCGTTGAAGTGTGGCTCGTACGCGGCGAGCGTGAGGTGCGCCGCCGCGAGCCGCGATTGCACGAGCGGCGTGGCCCAGCCTCGCCAGTCCTGCACGGTCATGTGCGAGGCGAGCGATGCGCCGAAGATGTTGATCGTGGAGAGCGACTGCACCGCGAAGAACAGCACGTTCGCCAACAGGAATATCTGCAGCGGCCCCACGTAGGGCTTCCGCTTGCCCGTGACGTACGCGACGGTGAGCAGTCCCGGATGACGCAGCAGATCCCGTGTGGTGTTCACCACGCGCTTGTCGACGTTGGTCAGCGCCTTGGCGACGCGGGCGATGAGGCCACGCAGCGTGAGGTCGCTGGACTCCAACCGTCGCTCGCCGCAGCAGGGGCAGAATGGCGTCGTGCATGTTGCCCCGCACGTTGGGCAAGTCCACTGCGGCGCCTGATCGTTCATTCCGGCGGTGATTCCAGGAACCGCACGCGGCCGCTCGACATCTCGTAGATCGCGCCCACCGCCTGGCGATCTTCCTTGCCGATGCGCGCCTGCCATTCGGGCGATTCGATGACGCGGCGGAGCGTCCAGCGCACGTTGGCCTCGACGCCGGCATGCATCACCGCCTCCGGCGCAAGCGATGGATCGATGCCCTCGAGCGCCGGCGTGATGTTCGCCAGCAACAACGCGATCCGCTGGGGTTGCGCGTGCCCGTGGAATTTCTCGGCGATCGCAGCCTCCACTGCGCCGCACCCCTCGTGTCCGAGCACGACGAGCAGCGGCGTATGCAGATGCACGCCCGCGTACTGCAGCGAGCCCGCGATGGCCGGATCGATGACGTTGCCCGCCACGCGGATGACGAACAACTCGCCGAACGAGGCATCGAAGACGAGTTCCGGCGGCACGCGACTGTCGCTGCACCCGAGGATCGTGGCGAAGGGATGCTGGCCCTTCGCCAGGTTGGCGAGGATCTCCTTCTGCACGGTCGGGAACCGCGCCTGCCCCGCGAGGAAGCGCGCGTTACCCGCCTTCAGTCGCCGCAGCGCTTCGGCGGAGGACGGCAGCGAATCGCGGGGCACGCCACTCATCGAAGACCTCCGCCCCAACGGTACTGCCACGCCACGCCGATGGCGTCGAAGTTGTTGCCCGTGCGCGCCGACACACCGCTGCTCGCCGACAGCTTGATCGAATTCAGCCGACCGACCGGAATCGCGAATGTCACGCCCATGCGCCAATTTTGCTGCAAGTCGTTGCCCAGTCGGCCGTCGACGGTGGTACGGCCGCCGGTGAACCAGGTGGCGTCCACAGACAACCATTGGCCGGAGCGGAAGCCGTAGATCGCGTGTCCCTGCAGCGAATAGAGCGGCTGTTGCGACCGCGTGCGGCCGCCGTAGAAGTCATCGTTGTCGGTGAACAACGTGACGCCGGCCTGGCCCTCCAGCGTCCATTGGCCCAGCGCCTTCGAAATCCCGATCTCGGGCTCGATGGTCCAGCGGTTCGTGCCAATGTTCACCAAGCGCGTGTCGTCGTACTGGCCCAGCGGCGGTGAAACCTGCAGGCTCGCGCCGACGATCAGGTCCTGCTTCCATTCGCGGAATTGCGGCAACGACAACGACGGTGCGCCGAGCAGATTGATCGACACGCGGAACGCGGGCCTGCCGAATCCCGAGACATCGCGCTCGATGGGAGCGCCCTGATAAAGCGCGGAACCGTCGAGGTGCGTGTAAGGCACGATCACGTCGAACTTCCCCGAGCGCCCGCCGAAGTCCAGCACGCGCGCATACGCGACGACCAACGTCCGCGTCTCCAGGTGCGCATCGGTGACCGGGATCGCTGGATCGGTCGACAACCCCCCGCGCGTCGCGATGCCGCCCGCGATCACGAAGTTCACACCGATCGGCGCATTGGAGTAGGCGCGTGGCTCGATGTCCTGCGCGCGGGCCGTCGACGCCAGGCCGGCCAGCGCGAGCACTGCGATTGCAGGAATGCCGAACGAAGCCACGCGCAGTCTCGCGACACCCCGGTATCGGATTCAACGGCAACGCGCGGGAAACCGGCCGTTGCGCGCTCGCCGGCCAGCCCGCGGCCGGTCGCTGCATTTCGCGGTAGCATTTCCCCGGGGGAAATCAGGGGAGCGGGGAATGTCGAGTACTGCCGTGTGCGCCGACTGCAATGCGGTCGTCGGGTTCGATGCCGCCTCGTGCGGGGATTGTGGTCGCGTATTTCCGAAGGCGCCGCCGCGGCGCAAGCCGGTCGACCAGGAGTTCTACGCCCACAACTACGCGACGATGGGGATCATCGCGATGGTGGTGATGGGCTTCACGATGGTGTTCTGGCGCGACCAGGTGACGGTGGTCGATACGAGCTTCGTGGGCATCGTGTTCGCCGGCACGTTCCTGCCGATGCTGGTCGCGCGCCTCGGGTTGATCCACACGCCGCGTGCGGCGTGGGTCGGATTCGCGCTCACGCTGGCGGTGGTCGCCGGGTACCGCATCCACACCGTGTCGAAGGCCGTCGACGAACTGCACGCATCGCAAGCCGCCGTCGCCGAATTCGACGATGCGCTGCGCCAGCTGCGCGAACGCCACCGCCTGTTCCTGATGCGCGACGAAACCGGTGAATCCCTCGCCGCCGGCAAACCCGCCGAAGTGCGCGCCGCGACCTCCGCCAACGACATGCACGCCCTGCTCGCCGCCGTGCTGCGCGCCAACTCCGACCGCACGATGCAACTGCACACCGCCTGGCAGCGCGAAATGGACAAGATCAAGGAGGTCGTGCGCCCGCAGCGCATGGTCACCGCAAAGGGCTTGGGCGAGCTTCGCGCAACGCTTGACGTCTACCGCGCCGCCAACGCGAAGCTGGCCGAAGACGAACAGGCGATGCGCCTGGACCTGCTGAAGCAAGTGGACACGATCATCGGCGACCGCCCCGAACGCGACGCAGTGCTCGAACGCATCCGCAGCGACATGACGCTCCGGGGCGCGCAGATCGCCAGGATCGCGGCGCACAACGAAACCGTGGGCAACGTGGCCGAAGAGACCTTCGCGTTCATGCGCAAGCGCCTGGGGCACGTGCAGTTCGCGAACAATGCGCTGATCTTCGACGACCTGGTCCAGCTGCAGGCCTTCCGCAAGTTCGGCGATCGGTTCCAGAACCTGGAGGACGAAGAGCTGGAGATGCGGATGCAGATGGTGGCTGCGTTGGGGCGGTATCGGTGAGGTGCGTCTGGCCGATCGCTGACGTCGGTCGCGTTTCATGGCGCTTGTAGTCCATGTAAACGAGACGGAAATGACCAGGCAAGTCGTGTTCACATCGAAAGCCGCCAAGCCACCGGCGACGTACAGCCAGGCCATCAAGGCGGCCGGCCTGGTGTTCGTTTCGGGCACCTCTCCGTCCGACCCGATCACTGGCGCGATCGTCGGCGCCACGATCCAGGAGCAGACCCGCCAATGCCTCACCAACATCGAGGCGATCCTGCAGGAAGCAGGCAGTTCGCTGGACAAGCTTGTCAGTGTCACCGTCATCCTCGCCGAGGAAGACGACTTCGCCGGCATGAACGAAGAATGGCTGCGATGGTTTCCCACGGCACCTCCGGCACGCCAGGGCGCCAAGCTGCCCGTTCGCGTGCCGGGGCTCAAGGTCTCGATCGCGGCGATTGCCGCTGCGTAGACAACTCGGCCGATTCGATTCGAGGCGTGGGTAGAATGCGCCCATGAAGCGATTCGGCATCTGCGCGCTGTTCTTCCTCGCGTTCGGCGTTGCGGGCTATGCGGTGTTCGCCTACGGCTTCCTGCCGTTGGGGAGTCTGGTCCACCCGGATATGAAAGTTTCCTTCGCCGCCCACAAGGTCGGCATCTACGCGCACATCTTCGCTTCGGTGGTTGCGATCACCCTTGGCCCGTTCCAGTTCATTGCCGGCCTGCGGCAGCGATTCGTACGGGTGCACCGTTGGATGGGGCGCGCCTATTTGGGCATCGGGGTTTTGGTCGGCGGTTGCGCCGGGCTCTACATGGCCACCTTCGCGTTCGGCGGCCTCGTGTCGAAGCTCGGATTTTCGCTGTTGGCCGTGCTTTGGCTGTACACCGGCCTGCGTGCATTCCTGGCCATTCGGCGCAGGGATCTCATCGCGCATCGCAGGTGGATGGTCCGCAACTTCTCGCTGACCCTGGCGGCGGTCACGCTTCGCATCCTGCTCCCGATCTCGGGGATCGCCGGCATTCCCTTCGAGCTTGCGTATCCCGCGATCGCATGGCTTTGCTGGGTGCCCAATCTGTTGGTGGCGGAGTTGTTCTTCAACCGGGCGCTGCCATTCCTGACAGGGCGGCCCTCTGCAGCTGCAGCGACGCGAACCGGAAGGTGACTGACGCCTTGTCCACTAGTGATCGATATCGCGTCACTCTGCACGTCTCGCACCCCAGCCGCGCCTCGGCGGAAATCGTGGCGGCCCTTCCCAATCAAACGGTCAACTACGCCAGGTCCGTTGGAGAAGCGCGAGTCACGAAGCACGGAGAAGCGCTTGGTGGCACCTACAGGGTGACGGACGTCAGTTTTGCCATCAGCGACGGCGTGGTGCGGAACGACGACGTCATGGTTGCCGATTTCATCGATACCGCCCTCGATGCGTTGCCGCTGATCGCGATCAAGGAAATCGTCGACTCCGGAGGCGTGTGCTTTTTCCTCCTTGGCCTCTTTTCCGAAAACAATCTGCTCTGCGATTTCAGTGCGACCGGTTTGTCGCGGATGGCCTCGCATGGGATGGGTTTGAAACTGGATTTCTATGGTGGCGAAGGCCCGTGACGGCGCAAGCTCCGGAAGCCCGGCCAGCGCGCCCTTCTCTTACGTAGGTAGAGAGACCACGACATGTTCCGCATTTTCAAGAAGCGCGGCGGCCGCCTTCAGATCCCCGGGCTAGGCGCCGTCGTGAAGGACGAGCGCTTCGGTTGGTATTACAGCGATCCACTGCCGTTGGCGCTTCTCAACGGCCAACTTTGCCGCATTGGGCTTGAGGATTACGACGAAGACGAAGCGCCGCATCAATTCCACGAAACCATCGCCAATTTGCTTACGGCTCCTTTCTCGGTGCTGCGAGCTGCGGAGCAACACGTGTTCCAGTACTACCTGGACGTGAACGACAACTGGGATCCGTCCGACGCCGAGTACGTATCGATCGCCTCGCCGTCCGAAGTCTGGCAACACATCGGTCTCGATGCAGAACCGATGGTCACGCGGCGCGCCTACGGCGACCGGGGAATCTACGTCTCACTGGAATGCAGTTGCGCCTGGGAGCCGGAACACGGCCTCCAGATCGTCTTGAAGGATGGCAACGTCGTCAACAAAGTGGGACCGTATGACGGGCATCTCACCAACTCGGACGCGTACGCGGACGCAGCATTCGAGAATGTCATCTACCTGGCCCACTGAGGGCGACTCGCAGGCCGCCTGACCGATGAAGCCGCACTGCCTGTAGACGAGGGAAGTTGAAATGGAGAACGCGGTTTCCATACTCGCTGGCATCGCAATCCTGGTCGCCTTCCTGGTCCTGGCGGCCTACGTCACATGGCTGTTTGCGGTACGCCTGCGAAACAGGGAATCCGCGCCAAAGTCATTCCTCAGGTGGTTGAGAGATCTCTTCGATCTCGCGCAGGGTTTGTAGATTCGCAGCGTGGTCGCGGCTATCGGGCGCGTACAAAGGCGTGGGGGCCTGCCCTCGAGCGAGTGGAGGTCTTCCTGAAACTGCGCGGTGCGTACGGAGAGGCGACCATCGTCAAGTTCCATGGGAAGACGGAGCGATATCACGCACGTCGGTGCCGTGGAAGTGCGCCCGCGGCTGATGACGTCGGTGGGAACGCGGGCGCACGATTCGCGTCGTATCGCCGCATGGCCGGATTTGGAGCATGCTGGCCGGCATGAACGCCAAGCCCTTCGCGCCCGCGTGCGAGCGCAACCGTGATCCGATCCTCGCGGTGTTGCGTACGCAGTTCGCCGACCGCCGCAACGTGCTCGAGGTGGGCAGCGGCACGGGACAGCACGCCGTGCATTTCGCTGCCGCGATGCCTTGGCTGACCTGGCAATGCGCCGATCTCGCGCCGCAATTGCCCGGCATCCGGCAGTGGCTGGACGAGGCTGGCCTGCCCAACACGCCTCCGCCCCTTGCGCTCGACGTGTGCGGGCCGTGGCCGACCGGCCCGTACGACGCGGTGTTCAGCGCAAACATCCTGCACATCGTCGGCTGGCCCGGGGTCGAGGCATTCTTTGCCGGGGTAGGAAGGGCGCTGGGCGATGCAGGCATGCTCGTCGTGTACGGCCCCTTCAACGCGGGCGGCACCTACACGAGCGAGAGCAACCGCGACTTCGACGCATGGCTGAAGGCGCGCGATCCGCGGTCCGGCATCCGCGACGTCGAGGCAGTGCAGACCCTTGCCGCGCAGACCGGCCTGCACGCCGTCGACGACGTGGCGATGCCGGCGAACAACCGATGTCTGATCTGGCGGCGAAACTGATGCGTGGCCTCATGTCACCAGGTGACCGATAACGACCGGCAGAACTTCAATTCCGCGCAGTCGGTGCAACTCGCCGGGCGATACAATCGCCAGGCCGGGGTTGGGGATGCCGGAATCCAGGGGACGTCGCGAAGAAGGTGGGGCATGATTCTGTTCGGGAGAGGGGAACGCACCCTCGGCTTCAACATCCATGAGCGCCATGCGTGCGAGCGCTGCGCGTGCGAGCAGGACTTCGCCCTGGGCCTCAAGTATCGGTACGGCCACTTCTACCATCTGTTCGGCTGGGTGTTTCACAAGCAGTACCACCTGATCTGCCCGACCTGTTCGCACGGTTGGATCGTCAATGCTGCGAGCGCCGAAGAATTGATTGGCGGCAACGTGATTCCGTTCCGCCACAAGTCGGGCTGGATCGTCGGCGTTGTCCTGCTGCACGTTGTGGCAATCGGGGTCGTGCTTCGGGTTGTTGCGGGGTGACACGGGGACGTGGCGTTGCCCGAACCGATGGTTGTGGTCTTCGACCTCTCTGAGAATCAGGCGCCGAAAATGTCCAAGTGGCTTCCCCTCCAATCATTGGCGCTCTGCATCGCCCTGGGCGGCTGCCTCTTGACCGACAACTTCGACGCGTCCTACGACTCGATGGCGGGCGCCATTGCCGAAGGTGCGGTGCGCAAGGGATGGATTCCGGCGTGGGTGCCGCGCGATGCCACCGACTTGCGCGAGGTGCATAACCTGGATACGAGCTCAAGCGCGCTCGCGTTCGATCTCCCGGAAGGCACTCGTTGGCAGCTTCCCGCCGACTGCCGGCCAATCAACTTTCGCGACACAGTCCCGCCCTCCCCCAGGCGCCGCTGGTGGCCGTCAGACGCAACACTGGCGAAGTCGTACGCATTCCACGAATGCAAGGCCGAAGCATCGCCGGACCACACTTTCGTCGGCCTCAGGGCAGACGGACGCCACGGGCTGCATTGGCGCGCGTACGATCCCGAGTGACCGGGTTGTGACGCTATGGCGTCGTTGCAGCGCAGAACGTCGCGACCACGACTCCGGGGTCGACTTGCGAATGCTTCGCCACGACCCATCGGCCCTCCAGGCGGTCCACGAACACGCCGTTGCTGCACGCGCGGGGGCTCCCCAATCGGTCGGCCTGGGCCGGACCGACCGCGCGCGGCATCCGCGAGCATGGTTTTCCGAATTGGAATTCGCAGACGTCGCGTGGTGCGCTTGGCGTCGCCTTCGCCGCGATGCGCGCTGTCGTCGCATGGTCGGCGCGCGAAAACAGGAACCCCGCGGCGAAGCCGATCCCCAGTAACACCGTCACCCCTGTCACGAGCGAAATCATGTTGTTCATGTGTCCCGACTCATCCACCTGCCGGGACTTTACGGATTGCCGGTGCCCCGGGTTATCCGGGAAACCCCTCAGCGTGCGGCGCGAACGCGCGCGAGTTCGACGTCGCGCCCGGCCGCGATGTCCTGGACCGTCGGAACGACGGTGATATCCGGTGTCAGGCCGGCATCCGGCGCGTCGTCGACGATGCGCGCGATCAGGGGCAGGTCCATCTCGATCTTCGTGTTGGGCAATCGCAGGAAGAAGAAGGCGCCGCCATTGATGCCACGCTGGTTGCCGCCGGTGGGCTGCCCGACGAGCGTGGCCAGGTGGTTGCGCTGCACTTGTTCGGCGAATTGGAAGGTCGCCGAACTGTTGGTCGGCCCGACGAGCACGTACACGCGTCCGCCATAGCGCGGAGCCTTCGGCGTGATCCGCACGGTGCCCGATGTGTTGTCTTCATCGCGCAGGACGAAGTACCGGTCGTCCCGGCGTGTCGCATCGTCGCCCCAGTCCTTGAAGCTCGGATCCCACGTGTCGAGCATCGGCGCCAGTGCGTCGGGCACATTGCGATAACGCACCAATCGCGGCGGCTCGTGCAGTTCGATCGGTGAAGCAACCAGATGCGGCAGGATTGCATCGCCGACGTCCTGCCCCCCTTCGTTGGCGCGCAGATCGATCACCAGCATCGGGGGCTTGCGCTGATCAAGCTCGGCGAACGTGCGATCGAGGAACGCACGCCAATCCCATTTGCTGTCGTAGAGCGCCCACGTGGGCATGCGCAGCACGGCAACGTTCGGGTCGGACAGGTCGAACGTCCAGCCGGCCTGCGCGTCGTCGACGCTTTCATGGCGGGCGGCCAGGCGTTGCGCGTAGGACAGCGGGCCGACCTTCACCGTGCGCGCGTCGCCGTCGGGCGTTCGAATGTCCAGCGCGGCGATGCGCGCCTTCGGGAAGAACAGCGGGAAGTAGACGTCGAAGGTTTCGTAGGTTTCGGTGCCCTGCACTTCCAGCAAGGCGACGCGCTTGGCGTCGTTGCTGCCGTCGGCGCGTGCGATCGTCATCAGCTTGGCGAGGATCTCGGGCGTGCGGATGCCGTCGATCGCAACGACCTGCGTGCCGCGCGGCAACACCTTGTCCTGCGTGAGATCACGGGTGACCACCATCTTCCCGTCGATCCATCGGAACTCGAACGGGACGCGGCCTGCTGATTCCAGCAATGCGTGCTGGATCGATTCGGGTTGGTTGGTCGGATTGGGATAGGTGTGGCCGCAGCGGATCGATGCGGCGAACTCGGAGAATGCCAGGAAGGTTTCGCGCAGGTCGCGTCGTCCATCCAGCGCCTTTCGCAGGGTGTCGACATGCGCCTGGAACTGGGCCGGCGTGTTGTAACGGTAGAGCCCCGGATGGAGTTGCTGGTACGCGTCGACGAGGACGGTGACATCCTGTTGCAGCGCGTCACGATCGTACGTCGGCAACGTCCCGACGTTCGCAGCCCACGTCGGCAACACGGCGAGTCCAAGCGCAACCGCGAGCATCCACCGCCGCATGGCCGTCTCCGACATCGTGGACGAGGGCCCGGACTCTACCGCAAGCGTCGCGCCGACCACGTGGAGGGCCGACTACGCCGGCTGCAGCAACCAATCCAGCGCGTTTCACTTCACGCAGTCCCCATCAATCCTTCACGGGCGAACCCCAGCCTCGTCCACGAGTCGCTGATGCGCGAGGCGGAAATGAAGGCGAGCACATACGCGTGGAGCGCGACTGCGGCGTCGGCCGTCATTCCGTTCGCGACGTTCGTGTGGACGTGGGCGACGTACGATTTCTACGGGCCGGACGGAATGCCCGACAACACGCTGATCCACAACCTGCCGGCGATCGGGACCGAAGCGGTGGTGCTGTGGCTCGCGGCGCTGTTGGCGTTCGTCGCGGTGGGCGAGCTGCAACGCCGTCGACCGAAACCATCGCTTGCGGTGGCAGCCGTCTTCACGGGTGGGCTCGCCTTCCTGTTGTCCGCGGCCTTCTACGCTCTCGCGGTGTTCGCATGGCCCGACAGACCGATGCCGGGTTCGGCGATCACCACGGTCTGGCTGTTTGCGTGGTCATGGGCGTGCCTCGGACTTGGGGCGGCCACGCAGTGCCTGCGGATGCGGGCCCGCTGACCGGACACGCTGGCCGCGTCCGCCCCTCCCCCGCGTTCCGCCATGGGTCGGGGGGCTGCAGTCGGAGGGGATGTCCGATGCGAACGCGCACGAGTCGCTTGGCCGCCGCGGTCCGCGCGTGGGCGCTCCTGGCGATGGCGCTTCCACGCCTCGCTTTCGCACAGGACGCAGCGCCGGCCTCCAGCGATGCGAAGGCGACGCCCGCCGAACTCGACCGCGTGATCGTCACCGCGCGGCGTCGCGAAGAAGTGCTGCAGGACGTGCCCATCGCCGTGACGTCGTTGGACGGCGAGGAACTGAAGTCGCGCGCGGCCGAAGACCTGAGTGCGTTGTCCGCGGCCACGCCGAACCTCGTGCTGTACAACGCGCGCGCGTTCAACAGTGCGGTGACGGCCACCATCCGCGGCGTCGGGCAATACGATCCGGTGTGGGGCGTGGAGCCGGCCGTCGGGATCTACATCGACGATGTCTATCTCGCGCGGCCGCAGGCGGCGTTGCTCGACATCCTCGACGTCGAGCGCATCGAAGTCCTGCGCGGGCCGCAGGGCACGCTCTACGGCAAGAACACCATCGGCGGCGCGATCAAGTACGTCACGCGGGCGCCGGAGCCGTACGTTTCCGGCAACGTCGTCGTCACCGCGGGCAGTTACGACCGGCTCGACGGCAAGGCGCTGCTCAACATCCCCTTCGGCGAGACGCTGCGCTCGCGCTTCGCCTTCGGCCGCTACACGCGCGCGGGGTATGGCGAGAATCTGATCACGGGCGAAGACGTCTCCGATCGCGATGCCACCGTCATGCGCGCAACGTTCGATTGGTTGCCGGTCGAGCGCGTCGACGTGCGCCTGGCGTGGGATCGCTATCGCGACCGCTCGCACGTCATTGGTGCGCATCGCCTGCTGGCGGCGCCCTTCCCGCCGTTCACGCCACCCGACCCCGGCCGCTTCGACGTGCGCAGCGATGCGCGCAACCAGGACGACACCGATTCCGAGGGCATCGCGCTGACGGTCGACTGGCAGTTCGACGACGAGTGGCGATTCAAATCGGTCACCGCGCACCGCGATGGCGACTCGTTCGGCTACATCGACTTCGACACGCTCCCCCGAACCATCGCCACGCTGAACCGCGATTTCCACGACGAGCAGACGTCGCAGGAGTTCCAGTGGCAATGGGACCACGGCAGCACGCACGCGGTGGCGGGCCTGTATTGGTCGGATGCGGAAGCCGCGGGCAACGGGCGTGTCGTCAACGGTGGCGTGTTCTTCACCGAAACCAGCGGCGCCATCTGGACGCGCAGCGGTGCGGTGTATGGCGATGTGTCGTGGGACATGACGGCGCACACGACCGCGGAGGTGGGCCTGCGTTACACGCACGAGGACAAGCGCGCCGCGGTGATCACGCGCGCCACCGATCCCACCTTCGAGCAGACGCAGGAATTCCGCGCGTACTTCACGGATGCGACGGGGTTCCAGGCGTTCTCGCCGCGCATCGCGCTGTCATGGAAGCCGACCGACGTCGCGATGTATTACGTGCAGGCTACGCGCGGATTCAAGAGCGGCACGTACAACATCCGCGCGGACACCGTGGCGGTGCCCGCCTCCGCCCTGCCCTTGCAGGACGAGACCGCCACGTCGTACGAGTTGGGCGCGAAGGCGCAATGGCGCGAGGGGCGCATCACCCTGGACGCCGCGCTGTTCCGCACCGACTACCGCGACATCCAGCTGAGCGTGTTGGTGCCTGTCGATATCGATGGCGACGGCGACTTCGACGACCTCTACGGGGATTTCCGCAACGCGGGCCAGGGCACGATGCAGGGCGTCGAATTCCAGGGGGCGGCGCGCATGGGCGAGCACATGCGGTTTGTCGGGCACATCGCTTACCTCGACACGCGTTACGACGAATACCGCAGCGCAGGCCCCGACGCAGACAACGCGCGTTTCCCAAACGCACCGGACTGGACCGGAGGCGCGAGCGCCATCGGCACCTGGCCGTTGCCCGGCGGCAGCACGTTCGAGGCGCGCCTCGACATGAGCCACCAGGGCACGCTGTATCCGACGACCGACGTCAACCCGATCGTCCGGCAACCGGCGCACACGCTCTGGAATTCGTCGTTGACATGGCGGTCGCCGCGCGACGCTTGGGAAGTCGCGCTGATCGGACAGAACCTTTCCGACAAGGTGTATCGCACCGGCAGCTTCTGGCTGCCGTTCGCAGGCCTGGCGACTGCTTACTACGGCGCGCCGCGCACCTTCGCGTTGTCGATCACGTATTCCTTCTGATCGGGCGCGGGCGTCGGCGGTGGATCCAGCGCGCGCGTGCCCGCGAAGTTCATGCGCGCCATCAATGCGGCGAACCGCGGGTCCTTGCGCAGGTTGTCCCAGGCCGGGTCGACGCGGATGAACGTCATGCGCGCGTCACGCTCGCGATAGCCGCGTTCCAGCAGTGCCAACGCGCCCTCGGCGTCGCCCAGCGCGTTGTGGACGAGCGCGAGATTGCTGGCGGGGACGTAGCCGGTGCGGGCGCGCGCGTCGAGGGCGTCGCGGATGCGTTCGGCCGCGGCGCGGTTGCCCGCGTCCAGTTCGCCGTTCACCAACCCGGCGAGCGCGAAGGAGCAATCGCCGCACAACTGCGCCGCGCGGCGGATCTGCGCCAGCCCGCCCGCGCGGTCGCCCGACCCGATGCGCATCCTGCCGCGCGCGATCATCGTGACCCAGTAGTCCGGTTCGATGTCGAGTGCGGTCGCACGGATGCGTTGCGCTTCTTCCGCGTGGCCGGCTTCTTCGAGGAACGACGAAGCGAGCATGCACACCAGCGGCGACAGCGGATTCAACGCGTAGGCTTGCCGCGCCTGGACCGCGGCTTCCGGCAGCCGACCGATATTGGACAGCAGGTGCGCGTACGCCAGATGCGCTTCGGCCAGGCTCGGATTGAGTTCGATCGCGTGCTTCAGCGAGGCTTCCGCCGCCTGCCAATCCCAGTCGTACCAGAACTGCACGAAGCCCTGCGACGAATAGGCTTCGGCCAGCCGCGGATCGATGGCCAGCGCGCGTGCGATGGCGGCTTGCGCCAGTGGAAACGCCACGCGCGGGTCCGCGTCGCCCGTCATCACCGACGCGCGATACGCGTACGCCATGCCGGCGTAGGCGCGCGCGCAGGTGGGGTCGAGATCGATGGTACGGGCGAACGCCGTCAACGCTTGTCGCATGCGCGGGCCGCTCGGGCGATCCAGTTGGTAGCGGCCGGAGAGGTATTCGCGATAGGCCACCGCGTTTTCGCCATCGCAGGGGCTGCGCACGGCGACGTCGGTGCGCGTCAGCGCGAGTGCGTCGGTCATCGCGGCGGCGAGCGTGTCCTGCAACATGAACACGTTGCCGGAGCGCTCGTCGAACGTGCCGGACCACAACGTGCGGTCCTTCTGCACGTCGATCAGGCGGGCGCTGACGCGGATGCGGTCGCCGCCGCGTTGCGTCGTGCCTTCGACGACGTAGCGCGCGCTCAAGCGACGGCCGGCATCGAGCGGATCCGCATCCCCGAAGCGCCGGCTGGAGGCCAGCGATCGCACCTGCAGCGACGTCGAACTGCCGATGCGCGTGATCAACGCATCGGCCAGACCGAGCGAGAGCATTTCGTCCTGCGCATCGGGCGAGAGCGAGCGGAAGGGCAAGACCGCCAGCGTCGCGTCCGCGCGCGCGGGTTCGACGGCGGGGGTCCGCATGCGCCACGCGGCAACGGCGCCGATGGCGACCAGCAGGACCAGTGCGACGGCGGCGAGCATCGGCCGGCGGATGCGCTTCGCTTCCGGCGGAACGGCGGCCAGGACGTGCGGCGTGGTCGGCGCGCCGTCGTCCTCCTGCACGTCCGCGACGAACTGATACCCGCGCCCCGGCACGGTGACGATGAAACGATGCTCTCCGCCTTGCGTGCCGAACGCACGGCGCAACGCGGCAATTGCCTGGGTCAGCGTGTTTTCCTCGACGACGCGGCCGGCCCACACGGCGCCCAGCAGTTCGTCGCGCGAGACGACGTGGTCGCGGTGCTCGATCAGGTACGCCAGCGTATCGAACGCCTTCGCCGTCAGCGGGACGGGCGCGCCGCCGCCCTCGCGCAGTTCCCGGGACCGGGTGTCGAGGCGGTACGTCGCGAAGCGGTAGCGCCGGGCGGTCCCAGGGGGCATGGATTCACCTGATTTCAGATTCTTTCACCGGAAATCGATGGCGCGGGAGGCCAGCGCGGAGGACGTTCGCCCCGCGCCGGATGGCGCCTCACCTCCCACGGAGACGGACTATGTCACTCAAGCTCATCCTGTTCGGCCTCGCCGCGATGGCCACCGCCAGCACGGCGCTCGCCGTCGACCCCTGGACCACCGGCGGCCTCAACACGCCGGCCAACCACATCGTCGGGCTATGGCGCACGCAGGCGGCCGTCGGCCCCTGCGGCAGCGGTCAGACGCCGATCCAGATCCGCAACACCCTGCAGTTCCACGCCGGCGGCACCTTGGTCGAAAGCGTGCCGCCCGGCATTCCGCGCGTCGAAGGTCTCGGCACCTGGAAGTACAACCCCGACACCAGGCAATGGCGCCTGCACCTGCTGTTCGACTGGTGGTTGCCCGACGGCAGCTACGACGGTTACTCCACCGTCGACCGCAAGTTGCTGATGAGCAACGACGGCAAGCGGATTGCCGGGCCGGTGCGCTCCGTCCGTTATGCCGCAAATGGCAGCGTGATCGCCGAATTGTGCGGCCACGCCGTGTCCACTCGACAGTAGGAAGGAGGCGCCGCCATGACCATGAAACTCGCTTGCTGCATCGCAGCCGCACTTGGCTGCGCCTCTTTCGGCGCGACCGCGCGACAAGCCGACATCCTGTGGCGCAACACCGTGACCGGCGCGAACGTCGTCTGGCGCGATGGCGATTCCCGGAGGCTCAAGCCGGTCGCGAGCGTGAATCCCGCCTGGTCGGTCGTCGGGAAATCGGTGTCCAGCTTCAACGGAATGAACAGCGTGATCTGGCGCAATCGCGTCGACGGCCGCAATGTCGCGTGGCCGTCGGCGCAACTGGACGCGGCCTTCGACTTGCCGACGGTGCCCAAACAATCGTGGTCGCTTGCGGGCATGGGGTATTTCGACACCGGCACGCACCTGTTCGATCTGCTCTGGCGCGACACCGCCACCGGGCGCAACGTGGTGTGGCGCATCGGCATCGCCAAGTACGACGACGCCCTCGCCTCGGCCCCTCCGGATTGGAAGGTCGTGGGCGTCGGCGACTTCGACGGCGACATGTACTCCGACGTGCTGTGGCGCAATCAGGTGACGGGCGCGAACACGATCTGGCTGCGCGCGAACCCGCACACGCAGCGGGCGACCAACGCGGCCGCGCTCGCGTGGCAGGTCGCGGGCGTCGGCGATTTCGACGGCGACCGGTCCACGGACATCCTGTGGCGAAACGCGACCAACGGGCGGAACGTCGTGTGGTATCGCGGGCTCGCGACGCAGGCGCTGGCGCTGCCGACGGTGGCGAGCCAGCACTGGCGCGTCGTCGGTATCGCCGATTTCGACGGCAACGGCACGGCGGACGTGTTGTGGCGCGATGGCGCCAGCGGACGCAACGTGATCTGGCCGTCGGCGAGCGGCGCGTCGCGGATCTGGCTGGCAACGGTGCCCGATCAGGCGTGGATCGTTGCGGCCGTCGGGGATTTCGAACTCGATCCCTGGTCGTTCTGAGGAACGCAGGAAAAGCGAGGCCCGAAACGACAAGACCCCCGATCACTCGGGGGTCTGGCCTTGCGAATCTGGTGCCGGGAGAGGACTCGAACGCCGCCTAGATATTGCTGTTTTTACACATTTTCTAGCAGATCGCTTCGCGTCATACCCACACGCATACCCCTGACCAAACGGAGGGTTCGTTGAGAGAACGGAGGCATCCGCCTGACGGCGCTGGCTAGCGTCAGCGCACTGGAAATGGGTGGTCAGGCCTACTTGGCGCTGGGCCTGATGTCCGCTTGCGGCCAACAGCGGAGATCAGCACCCGTGCATGGCGCGAACGCGGTAGCGGAACCGCAGAGAATCTTGATGTCGGCGATCTCCTGGGACCGGTCGTTCCAGTCACCTGATTCTCCACCCTCCATTCACGCGAATTGCACGCGCCATGCACGGCGCGGGTTCCATGGTGCGCGCTCCCACGTCCGTGGAGTCGCGCGATGTGCCTGCCTGCCCGTTCGACCGCTTTGTTCTGTTCGACGCTCCTCTTCGCATCGCTCGGGAGTCTCGGCTTCGCGCCGGATGCGCACGCCGCTACACGCAGCGTCACGAACTGCAACGACAGCGGTGCCGGCAGCCTGCGGACCGCGGTCGTCGGCGCCGCGAACAATGACGTGGTCGACATGCGCGGCCTGTCGTGCGGGACCATATTCCTCAACGGCGCGATTCCGATTCGCGTTGCGAACCTGCAGATCGTCGGACCCGGTTACAGCCGCCTGACCGTGAATGGGCGCGAACGCGGGCGTGTGTTGCAGCAGGAGATCCCGACGCCGCCTAACACGCTGCCGCGCGTCGATGGCGATTTGATCCTCCGGGGCTTCTCTGTCTCGTGGGGACGCACCTCGGGTCAGTACGCGTTGGGCGGCTGCCTCTTCGCGCAGAGCCGGCTGCATCTGCAGTCGATGCAGGTGCACCACTGCACCGCACGCTCGTCGGGCACGCCACCGGAATACGGATCGGGCGGCGGCGGTGCGTGGGGGTACAACGCGATCAACGCGACGAACTCCTTCGTGCACAGCAATCGCGCCTTCCCCAACGGTGCGGGCGGCGGTCTCTACAGCAACTGGGATGGCATGCGCCTGGACGGTAGCCGTATCGCGTACAACACCGTGGATACCAACGGCGGGGGCGTGATCGCGCTGTTCGGATTTTGGATGTACCGCTCCACCATCGACCACAACACCGCGACCGATGGGCCCGCGGGCGGCATCGCCACGGCCGGCGGCGCGGTCCTGATCAACAAATCGACCGTGAGCTGGAACCATGCGCAGATCCGCGGCGTCGGCGAGTTCGACGGTGGCTATCCTCAGCGCGTGGTCGAGAGCACGCTGTCGCACAACTCCGCGGACTTCGACGAAGGCGGCATCGCGCTCCTGAGCTTCGGCTTGCCAACGGAGATCCTCAACAGCACGATCGCGTTCAATGTCGCGCTCGCGGAAAGCTTCGAAGGCGCGTGTAGGTTACGTGGCTCGGGGCTGTCGATGAATGGCATCATCCGCGTCAACAGTTCGATCATTTCCGGCAATACCTGCGCGGGCAAGCCGGCGGATGTCGGCAGGACGCAGGAGATCGACATCGAGAACCGGGTGGTCGGCGCCGACAACCTCATCGGAAAGTCGTTCATTGCGATCCCTTCCGACACGATCCTGACCAACAGTCCCCGACTGGCCCCGCTCGCGAACAATGGCGGGCCGACGCAGACGCATGCACTTTTGTCCGACAGCCCCGCGGTCGACGCTGGCAACAACCTGCCGGTGTTTCTCTACGACCAGCGCGGCCAGGGATTCCCGCGAGTGGTCAACGGACGCGCGGATATTGGCGCTTTCGAGAGATAGGCGCCGTGCCACGGTCGTTGTCGGTTGAGCGTCGGGTGTCCGCTTTCCGCCAGAAGCGGACATTGCAGGAAATTGCATGACGCTCAGCCTGAGGCGGTCGGTTTCAATCGCGACGTCCAGACCAGCATGGCCCCGCCCCAAGCGAACAATACGAAGCCCGCGCCGGAAGTCAGGATGATTGCCTGGTCGTAAGCGTTCGACATGCTCCGGACTTGGGCCATCAGGCGCGCGCAATGTTCGGGGACTTGGGCATGCCACGATCCGTCGTGCGGTGCAGTCGATGACAGACGCTTGCAGCTCTGGGCGATCGGTGACCCGAGGTGTGCGGATTTCTCGAACAACACTAGGGACCGCCAGCCGAGCACCACCGCCGTCGTTAATAGGAGGACGGCGGTCCATTTGAGCCTTGTCGCAATGCGGCAACCCCAATGTATCGACACTTGCAGTCGAGTGTAAGGGGCGCCAGCGACCTTTGGTGAGATGTCCACTTTGGGTCGACGGCAACTGGCCGCTATCGGCCAGAGCGGGCAGTTACTTCCGCCTAGGCGAGTTCATCGTCCTCGGGCCGTACGTGTCGCCAATCCGGAACATCTCTAATTGTTTCGTAGACGGAGCGCCCGCTCCTTACGGACTGGCGCACCTGTTTCAGGATCTCCAGAGTCTCCTCCCGCAAGCGCTTTCGCGTTTCGATAGCAGCCGTAAGGCGCTCGGTATCTGGATGATTTGGGCTCATGGCAGCGATCCTCGATGGAGCTGCATGGAGGCCCAGTGTCAGCGGCGCAGTGAACTCGCCGCGATGCACGATTCTTTTACGCCGGTGGTCCCGGCAGAGGTGTGAAGCCCCCGAATTCGCACACGCAGCAAGCCATAAGTGGCTGGTGCGCCGCAGCAATTGAGCAAGCTAAAAGTCGCGCATGGCCGAACAGACGGAGGTCTGACCGGGCTCCAAGTGGCAAGTCAGATGTCCGCTATCGGCCAAAGGCGACCCGCGCGGAGCGGGGGCGCTGCTGCACCCGGCGCAATCGCCCTTTTCACGCAGCTTTGAGGACCACGTTCTTACTTTTCGGCCCGCAAGGCATCCGCCAGCATTTGCGCTCCTAGGGGCTGGTGCGTCACCTAGGGGCTGGCGCAGGACCGCAGCCATGAAGCTCAACGTGTTCGCTTGCTCTGGCGGGTATCTGTTGTCCGCCGAATGCATGTTCGCCCCTCGTGAGGCCACCGAGGCCTACCGTCCAGTTGCCGAAATTTTCGGCCTGGTCATGTGCGATGAGCCACCACCGCCCCTATGCGAGCGCGTCGCTAAAGACATCGATCTCCAGCAATTCGCCTTTGTCAGCTGCTCTGAAGCGAAGCAGATTCGTCTTCCGATGCTCGCTCTGCAGCACCCCAAACTCTAAGGAGAAGCGTGGATGGCCTTGTGTCGCACTCGATTCACACGGCGCGTTCTTTGATGCAGAACGCGGCTACGCCCCGACTTCGAATCTTTGGGTCCTTTGCCCCAGCCACGATAGCGCCTGGTCGCGGTCATTGAACACCCGAAGGTGCGCGTCGAGCGCCGCAGCCGCCAGCACCGCGGCGCGCGCATGCTCTCCAGACAATCCCACCATCGCGATAAAACGCCCCTGAATTTCGGGTTGCGACATGACATGCGCCATGAAATTCAGTTGGTCGTCGGGATCTACCAGCACCGCATCGAGGAAGTTGATCAACAGCGGTACCTCGATCGCGGCGTCCTTGGATTCCGCGAGTGCTTTTAGGACAGAAAGCCGCTCCGCATAGGTGACGTTCCCCATGTAGATGGCCTCGACGAATCCGTCTCCAAAAAAGATCTCGTGTGCCACGATGCGCCCCCCGCAGCGCTAAAGGGAGGGCGGCAGTAATACCTCGGTCGTCCGAGCAATTCAACGGCGAAGTGTCACTAGTGCTCAGGACCGCTGCCCTGGCCGCGCATGGTGCCGTAGGCCGTGACCGGAACGACGCCGCTCCCTGCTGCGCCAACGAAAAAGGGGCTTCATCGGCCAAGTGCCCGCGTTGGGTAGAAAGCCGCCACCCAAAGCGCACGTCCGCTTTCGGCCAGAAGCGGACATCTGCAACCGCATGGAGCGGCAACGCGTCGAATGCTCAGGACGCAGGCTTGGCTTCCGGAAACTTCCAGGTTCCGTCGAGTGCGACCTGCTTCGGGCGATAGAGCCGCACCCAGTAATTCCAGCCTTGCACGATCGGCAGGCAGTTCGGCACCTTGCCGTCGCAACCACCGAACTGGATGGTGACCGAACCGTCGGCCGCCTTCTTCGCGGTGACATCGTTGACCGAATAGGCGTCCAGATCGTTCTTGTGGAAGTAGCCATCGGGTCCGTACACGCTGACCGACCAGAAGGCATCAACCGGAACACCAGGCGCGATCTTCATCGTGTGCACGGTCTTCCCGTCGTTCTTCTGTGGCACGACGGTCAGGTAGAGCGCGTCCTTCTCGTTGTTTCCGCCCCATCCGCTGGCGGCGCCGATCAAGTGTTTCTCCGGGTCCACCTTCCCTCTCGGACCAAACATCCCGCGGCTGTCGGCCAACTTCGCAGCACGCAGGATCAGTTGCGCACGGACATTGTCCTGGCTCGCCGAATCCCAACCGGGGACTTCCCAAGAACCCATACCGGCCTGCGTCACCTTAACCTGATCCTGCAACGCGTGGGCTGCCTTCATGTCCGCAGGGCTATTCGGATCAGCAAACGTCCGAACGCCGATCAGCACGTACCGCGTTTCGGAATCGGTCTTCGATACGGTGAATGTCGCGGGTGCATACACTGTCTTTAGCGCGTACTCGTCTTGGTCGATCACCAGCGCGGACATGAACCGCTTGCCTGGATCCGGCAGCGTGACCGTTACCGGACCGGCTTCGAGGTCAAAAACGCCAGGCGAATACAGCGTGTCACGATTCGATCGGATCACCGACTGCTTGTCGATCGGCATCAACTCGCGGAGGACACCGAGCTTGCCGATGCCATTCCCCGCGACCCGAGTGTTGAAATACTTGTCGCTCTCTGCGCGGACGAAGTTGTCTTCGGTCACCAGTGTCGGCTGTGAAGCAGCGGCCGACGTCGATTTCCCGGCATCCGCCGGCTGAGAGGTGCCCGCGGAAGGTGTCGCGGCGGGCGCGCTCGCCGACGGCTCGTCGGGCTTCTGGCAACCCGTCAGGGTCAACGCGACACAAAGCCCTATGACGTTGCGAATGATGGGTTTCATCGCGAGACCTCGTGCCGGGGAGACGGCCTCGTAGATTCGCCAAAAGCGTGGGACGCCGACTACCGCTGAATTACACACGAGGGATCAGTAAAACTACTGCCGATCACGGCAGTGCCAGCGTGCTGCGAAGGACATTGAGGTCGTCGGAGTGCGCCGATGCGAAGCAGCAAAAGGAGTGTCCGCTTTGGGTCGAAACCGGACACTCAGACTCTGTCCGCCAATGGCCAGAAGTGGGCATAGCCTTGACTACGACAACGGCCTTCGGGAGGATTGCGACTCTTCTGTTGCGCGCCGTTCCGGGGGGATCACCGTGCGTCATTCGCTGCAATGCGGAGCCGCTGTCTTGGGCGGTCTTCTATCGACCTGCGCGATTGCTGGATCACCGAACTACGAAGCGCAGGGACGGCGGCCCGCGAGCGGCCGGATCGAAACGCCAGGCTATGTCTTCGAATACGGCGCCCCGCCTGGCTTGAGCGCCTCGGCCGAATGGCACTACATGGTCGACGCGGACGAGCCCCGTACGATCGCGCTGTTGGCTGGCGTGAAAGGCATGGATTCCTATGCATTGAGCGTGACCTACAAGGGAGCCGTCGAAGCCGGCCAGTCCGCCCTCGATGTCGCAACGAAGATCCACCCCGGCGTGACCTTCGCCGCGAGTACGGTCAATCCTGCCTGCGTGACGACTGCACCGAACAGCCCGATTGAACTCGACCGAACGATGGTCTCGTTCCATGCCATTTGCGTCGATGCCGCGGCGCATGCTGTTTATGAAATCGGATACTCCTGGAACTCCCTCTTCCTCCTTTCCAAAGGGTTGGCCACCCTCACCGAGGAATCTGGCGCTTGCGCATCACAGAAGCGGCAAGACCCTTCGGTGAGCTGCGAGGATTTCGTCGGAAGCTTCGTGACGGCGTACCGTGACGCACTGGGCGGCCTGACGTTCATTCCGCGGAAATAAATGGTCGGGTGGACGAGCACATAGCGCGTCGACTGCTCGGTCATGCAACTGCACGAGTCCTCGCCCGCCCAGAACAAGTCAGTGAGTCCGCTTTGGGTCGAACGTAGTCACCAAGTGAGCAATGGCAGCTATCGGCCATGAGCGGACGCGCTCTCGACTATGGCCTCAAGTCATAGTCTTCTATGTACATGATGAACTCCAGCCATGCTTTCCATAGCTCGACGCATTCGCCAAGCCGCGTTTCGCTGAAAGCATAGTCAAATCCGTTGCCAACCTTGACCGGACTGTCAATCTGATCTGCTTTTGCCAGTTGGATCAGGTCTGCGATGCGGCCCCTGACCAAACCAGATGCGTCCACATAGCCGGCGGCAAGCGCTTCGCTTGCAAGGCGCTCCAAGTCAATTGCGGCAACTCTCAAACGAAGTTTGTTCATGGGACCAACGTACCAAGCGGACGGTTGATCGTGTAGGGATGATACGTCACCCATTCCTGCAAGTTGCGCTTGCCTCCATCGCGCTGGTGCGTGGGCGTGGTCCTCTCCGTTTAGAAAGCGAACGCTGCCGCAGCGAAAACGATCGGCTCCCTGAAAAGCTCGCTTTGAAGCGGTCACCGGTGATCGATACCATCACCCCATCATCTGCGCATATTCCGGCGCTTCGCGCCCTCCCGACACGCTCAGGAAGTGGCCGTGGAAGAGCTCGCCGTCGTCGAACCACAGGGTAACGTCGGTACTGAAGCAGAACGTCGTCGGCGTCACTACGCCTTTAAAGTCCTCGACCGTAAACTCATCGTCAATCTCCGCCCAATCCATCGCATTGCGGTAGAACTCCTCTGCTAGCACCTCGCGCGCTAGACGCACCCACTCGGACGCGCCGGGCCAGAATGAGCGCCCGAGTGCAAGACTAGCCGAGAGGGTATCGTCATCGGAGGCGTCGAACTGCACTTCGAAGGTCACGCCGTCGACGCTGCATTTGCCCCTCAGGTCGGTCCTTCGTCGCAGCAAGGGACCGAACAACGGGTCAACGCGTTCGGGCTCGTCGGATTCGATTTCCGGCACGTGTTCGGCCTTCGTAAACGGCTCCGAATACTCGCCCCCAGTGAGCCAACGCCACAGCCCCATGCATCCCCCACTACCACCCTGCCCACGGCGCACGTTATCGGCCAGGCACGTGCCCGACAAGTCAGCGACTCCGCTTCGGCCAAGAGCGGACATGCGGCGCCTAATTAGATCCTTTGTCAGAGCGCCTGCCATACCAGTTCAAGTTCGCTATCTGTATGCGGTGTCTCCCACTTAGACATCCAGCAAAATGAAACACCTGCGCGCTCTGCGGTCTTCTTGAAGCCCTCCAGCTCCGCCTGAGTCGGGACGTAGTGCGATGGGACAAAGTGCATGAGCGCGACGGGCCGCCGGAGCGAAAAGCCGGGCGACAACTCCTTGAACATTGATCTCAGCGGGTCCCGAATACGCGAGAAATCCTTGATTTCTGCGCGACGGTTGTCGAGCGAGTGGCACGCTCGCCTGACCGTGCGCTTATCACCGAGCACCCGGCCGGTGAAGTGATCCGGGAACACCTGGACGTAGATGAAATGGCGACGGAAGAACTTCATTGGTGCTCTGACGCTTGTCAGCGCCCGGATCGGGCGCACGCACGGGATATTCAGGTCGGCCCGCCACAGCGTCAAGGCAGGTCCGCATGCGTTGTATCGAATGTCCGCTTTGGGTCGTTAGCGGACATTTCGCCCCCCGGACCGCCGCCCCGTGACCGACCGTCACCCCTGATGACCGCTTTCGACCCACAGCGGACATGCGGTGGGCATCTCTTTCCGAGCAGGCGTCGACGGGGCAGAATGTCCGAAGGATCTCTTCTGGCATCGGGCCGATCGTGCTCTGAGCGACAGCCTGCGAGTGTCGGGGACGCCAGCCCCGCGCGAATCTCCCCAGTCCCCGTCGCGCTGATCCACAAGGCCTCGCCGTTCGGCGAGGCCTTGTTTTTCATCGACCACTTCCGTGCCAAGCGGAGGCATCATTTGGCTTTACCATGCCTCTGTGCTCCGCGTTGCGCTCATTCGCAACCGTTCGTCGCCACGCGTGGTCGGTCTTCGAGCAGCAATCTCCTGCGCGGGGAGATGAAGGACACATTGGCCTCTCGAAGAACCTCGACGTACTCCGCGGCGGCCTTGGCGGCGATTTCCATCGTGGCGCATCCCATTCCGGGAACCGCGCGCTCGCGCACATAACCAGGATCACCGTCATCGCTCACGAGCACGACCGGGCGGAAATTCCCCTGGGATCTGGGATACGCGGCGACTCTATAGACCTTGCTCATTTGCCCTCCCTGGATCGCAGCCCAACAACGCCTTCTGTACCCTGGCGCGTAGTTGGTCTGTGATTTCGGCCTGAACGCGTGCCCAAATAGTTGCTTCGGTTCAGGCTGTGATGTCCCTGCGCACCGGGGAAATAGCGTCGCCAGCTATGAGCAACGAGAACTGCGCCACGCGCTACCGCGCTTGGCCGACACCTGACAGATGGCATCGGCGAATGTCCCCTCTTGGCCGATAGCGGACATCAAGTAGTAGTGACCACTTTCGACCCAATTGAAGCTTGGTCACGTCGTCGCCTTTCGGTAACGCATGGCGCCAATTGCCTGCGTGGGGTACGTTCAACGTCGATCCGCACGAAGTGGCCCGCCCGAATGGACAGATCCAACCAGCGTCAGTTGCACATCATTCCGGTCGTCGGCGCAGTTGCGGCGATGTTCTTGTTGGCCGGCAATGCACGCAGCGCGTCACCGCAATCCGCGCCGAGGGCCGGCGACGAATACGAGATCAGCAAGTCTTACCAAACCTCCGGGCGGACCAGTGATGGCGGCTCGGGATCCTCCAATGGTCGCGATGTCATTCTCGAGCGCGTGATCGCCGTGCGCGAGGGCGGTCTGGAGCTGGAATACGATCTTCCGAAAGAGGCCACGGCCGACGACAGGGCGCGCAGTTGGCAGTTTCCGGTGCGTGTTTTCAGGCCGACCAAGGGCGCCATGCAGCTTCTCAATGGCAGCGAGCTCGAAGAGCGCGTCGACACTTGGCTCAAGGCCGGCGATTTCACGCGCGCCGATTGCGGGCGATGGATCTTTACGTGGAATGCATTCCGCATGGAATGCGATCCCCAGTCGGTCATCAAGACGCTGGAGGCGTTTGACCTGCGATCCGCTGACATCCGGGAGGGCGTCACTTACCAGGACAGCGAAGCCGAGGGCACCGGAACGTTGACGAAAAAAGCAACGCGGCCAGACGGTGCGACGTTTGCGGTCGAGATGGGGGTCGACCCTGGCGCACTTCGTCGCGCTCGCGCCGAGGCCGATGTCGCTGCCGGGGAGATCATGCAGCAGCCGGTGACGCTGGACGCGGCACTGCGCGAGCGCGCGAAGGAGCGCGTGACCGGGACCAGGACGGTCACTTTCGAGACCGATACGGCCGGGAATGTTCGGAGTCGAACCAGTGTGACCCAGGTGGAGATCCAGGGCGCGGCCGGCAAAACCGAAAGCCGGACGGTGACGGAGACTGTCGAACGTCGGGCTGTTTCAGGGGGCTGACACGTGGTCGAGCTTTGCAGGGAGCCGATCGTTTTCGCTACGGCAGCGTCCGCTTTCGACCCAAAGCGGACATCCGATACGCAGGTGTATTTTTCCAACGCGGGGCGACCGGTTACGATGTCGCGGTTCGCAAGGGGAACGAAGGCGTGCGCGGATTGCGTGTGGTGTTGGCGATGCTCGTGGGGGCGTGCATCGGCGTAAGCGTTGTCGTGATGTTCCATCGTGACCGCTTTGCCTGGCCGGCGTCCGTGCCGGCCGCGGTGGTGCCCATGTGTGCGGTGATCGCGATCGCCGCCCTATGGAAATGGCGCCGCCTCGACATTGACATCGGGTTGGCCGTCGACAGCGCGATCGAGGCACTTTCGCGTTCGTCCAAATTCGAAGCCTCGATTCGCAAATCGTGGGTGATCGGGACCGTCGTGAGCGTATTGCTCATGGTTGCGATCGTCCTCGTGCCAACGCGAGATCCGAACAGCGCCAAGCAGGTCGTCGGGGGCGCAGTGCTGTTCGCCATCCCGTGCGGAATGCTGGTCTTCGGCTATTTGTTCAAATCCGGGCCGACGCTCGTGATCGATGCGCACGGCCTGCGGCACGCCGCGTTTGGCCGAATCCCCTGGGTGTCCATCGTGGGCCTGAAGTACGTGGAAACCGCTTCTGGGGGCTACAAAGTGCGAAGGCTCCTCATCGCCATCGCCTCGCCGCATCGGTTCGCGCGCCAGTTGCCTTGGCTAATGCGGTTCGTGCGGCCGTCGCTTGCGTCGGCAGCCACTCCGTTCGGCGAATTGCAAGTGTGGCTCGACGCGCTCGACGAGCCGCACGAAGTGATCGTCGCCGCCGCGCACGAGTTCCGGGAGCGCGCCGCGTTGATTGCCATGGATGCCGACGCGCCGACGTCATCGTAGAGCAACACATTTGATCAGCCGCGCTCAGTAAAGTACGGATGTCCGCTTTTGGCCGAAAGCTGCCATTGGTTACCGGGTGACTGCTTTCGACCCAAAGCGGACACTCGGTCCGCACTTCGGCTTTCGGCGTGTAATGGCTGTGAGCCAGGTGGAGGCAATGCGCTCTTGACCTATGAGCCTTCGGCCTGACGCTCTCGATCGATCCGAGCATAGGACAAAGCGTCGTCGAGCTTGTCGTAGAGAATGCTCCGATATCGAAATTTCACTCCGTCCCTTGATACATCGAGCTTCTGCATGGCTGCCGAATCCATCGTCGGACTCACGGACTCGTCAAATCGATCACGCTCGCCCTTGGCCAAGGCCGCGAGAACGCACCGATACAGGTTCACTGCGTTCTCAGCCTCCAGCACCGCGCTTGTCCCACAAGGGTGCGTAGCTCGCGCGATCAGGGAAGATGTCAGCAAGGCTGCGACGTGAGCATCTGACTCGCGCGCGCGCTCTATGCCGCTAGACCATTCATTACCCATGTCAATTAACTCCTCATCTGCTTGTAGTTGGTTCACGTCACGTCCGGGGCAAGGGCCAGCCCTCGTATTCGGCTGCCGACAGCGCCTCCGCGCTAGCGACATCAGGGCGTGCGATGAACGCACCTCCCAAACCAAGGTAGCGATGCAGATGGTTGTAGCGAGATCTCCAGGCGCCCCGCGTTCGGGGTGTATCCGGACCGCCGCGACGAAGCGGGAAACGCTCCGAGCTCGCGACGTCGTCTTTCACTAGGTAGATGAGACGCTGGAGGTAAGGCGACCGAACGGTTGCGCAGTTGCGGTACGCCTCGAGAGATTCAAGCACCTCACGCAATGTGAGGTTGTGATTTTTCGACGATTGCGCGGACGCGACTAGCCGCCATCGCCAAGGGCGAGATTCAAATAGTTGAGCGAAGGAGAACATTCCACACCTCTTACGGGCCGGCGCATGAAGCGCGGAGCCAATTCGCAAGTCGGCGGGCGTCGAAAATGGACGAATGGCACGGTGGCCTTGGACAAACAATGCGCCCTCGCCCGTGACCGAGTCGTGACTCTGGCGCGGACGTGAACGACGCAAGGGCATCAGTGGTGGGATTCAGGTCTCATCCGTGCAATCCGTAGTGCGACGTCGACTCGCTCAGACTATCGCGACCCGCTTTGACGTCGTCCTGAAGGGCGCGGCGCGCATCAGACCACCCCGCGTACTGAACGGCAGCAATAGCGTCACGCCGGACGTGCTTCTTGATCTGGTGATCGAATGCCGGATCGATAGGCGCATCGTAAGTCTCGCCCCGTGTTGGCGTTCGAACGAGACCGCTAAGCAGACGGCCCAGTCTGCGCGCAAGGATTCGTCGATTGAATTTCATGGAGAGTCACCAGAGGAACTGCGATAAAACCTCAGAGTCGGCACGGCCAGGCGAGTGCTAAGGGCCGACGTAAAGCGTGGCGAACGCACTATGCACTGCTCCTCATCTCCTTGGCGTCACGAGAGCTACCGCCGGAATGACCCCATACAGTTTCATCGACTTCCGGAGGCGCACACTACGGTGTCATTCCCATGCCGAAGTGATTTGACGCGAGGCAAAATCATGAAACATCCGTCGCCGTCGCAACGCCGCTCTCGTGCGCGAGCAATTCTTTGGAATCTGTGCACGGCCCCCTCGATACCGAGAACAGGTTGGCCGCCGCTATCAGTCACACCTCTTTTGCGGAGACGTGCGACTGATGCAGAGCCTTGGCATCCCGAAGGTCCGCACTACTCGTGGAAGCGGCAACCATGAGCGCGGCAGCATCAGGCCCAATACGACGCGTTGTCTTCTTCCACATCACGCTTCTGTAACCAGGGGGCGCGCAGTCTGGATGGGCACCGGACAACACGGATGTCTGTCCGACGGCACTCACCGAATTGCATCCTCGCCTTTGAGCCCCAAGGCCTGTTCAACAGGCAATCTTTGGCGATGGCCAATCAACGATCCCGATTCGGGATCCTACAAAGGTGAGACGCATGAATAACTCCAATAGCACCGACGCCGGCAAGAGCACTGGCCAGCAGACACCCCCGGCCAAGAAGGTCGAGGGCGCCAACGAATCGCAGCCTGTAAAGGCCGAAGATCCGGGCACCGACACGGACCGCCAGGTCGCCGGGGATTCGAAGCAATCGACGGATGACGCGGGGGGCAAGTCCCTCCGATAATCCACACGATTCGGCGAGTAAAGGGCGGAGCATTGCTCCGCCCTTTTTTTTGTGCAAAACCTGCGTCGTATAGCGGATTTCAACTCAATCGCTATGCGCGTCAACGTCGCGGGCGGGGCTCCAGGACCCTGCAAACTGGGATTGGTGGACATTCGCGAATGTCCGCTTCTGGCCGATAGCGGACATTCGACCGTGACCGCTTTCGACCCAAAGCGGACGCCCTGGGGACCTTCAACCGTGCTTGACGCATGAGGTAGTAGCGTCCCAACGCTTTTCGAGGAGTAGCGATTCACAGCCAGCCTCTGCTGTTCTTACGCAGGGAAATTGCAGACATGAGCGACCGGTTTAAAGCCTATCGTTGTCGGGACGGCGGCGTGCTTATCGCCCCCGAGTGTTTGCAGCCCTCATTTCATGAGCGCCACGCTCACGGCCCCCTTATACCGATAGGAACTGTGCGCTGCGAAGACTTTCCTGAGGACGTCTGCGGGGAAATCCAGCGTCAGGTCGAAAATCAGCTCTATGCGTTGGTTACCCTCGAACAATGGAGGCGAGGAACCCGTGCGACGTCCTGAAACTGTTGAAAGCTCGCTGGGAGCGCGGCGTCGATTCCCGTAGTTTTACGGCGCATCGCTGAGTGGTTTTACGGCTGGGCTTTTCCGGTTCTGGAGGAGACGCTGCCGCACATGAGCCGCCCCACGCTCGAAAAGCTGGAAGACGTCACGATCGAGCGCATGCTTGCCGTCAGAGCGGTCCGGGCTTGCGATGGTTACATTTCCCGACTGCTGTGGGAGCACCCGGCTTCGTCGTCCACAGTGGAGTTGCTCATCAGCGTGCAGGAAATTAGCGAGGAATTCGTGGCGCCGGTTCGCAAGCGCGTTTCCCAATTGCTGATTGAGTCTCAGCAGGTGCACAACGTGAAAGCAGAAGTGCCTCCTTGAAAAATTCGACGCAGAGCGACACTTCGAGCGTTAGCTAATTCCGCATCTCGCCGAAGCGGACGCCTCTCAAGCGGCCCTTCTGCGCGCATCCCGCCATAATCGCCACGACCACGACCGGTGGGATCAGGACGGGACACCAAGGCACCTGCTGCGCAAAAGGGTCTCATACGTCCGGATTGGCGCGCCGTTCAGCAACGGCGTATCGTGCCGCCGATGTCCGTATCCTCCCCAATCGATCGTACCTCGCGTCACGACGTCGCGCCCGTCACGGACGCCGACTTTCGCTGGCTCGTCGAATCGGTGGCCGACTACGCCATCTTCCTGCTCGACGCGCAGGGCCGCATCCGTTCCTGGAACGAGGGCGCGCGCCGGTTAAAGGGCTACACCGAAGAGGAAGTCATCGGTCGCAGCTTTGAGCTGTTCTATTCTGACGAACAAATCGCTACCGGCTACCCTGGGTACGAGCTGGACATGGCCAAGCGTACTGGCCGATTCGAGGACGAGGGCTGGCGTCTGCGCCGCGATGGGAGCCGCTTCTGGGCCAGCGTGGTCATCACGGCCCTGTACGACGAGCATGGTGCCCCTCGTGGCTTCGCCAAAATCACCCGCGACCTCACCGAGCGGCGTAAGCAAGAAGAGTTGCTCCGCCAGTCGGAGGAGATGTTCCGGCTGATGGTGGACGCCGTGCGCGACTACGCCATTTTTATGCTCGACCCGAAAGGCTGTGTCGCAACTTGGAACCTCGGCGCCCAGCTCACGAAGGGCTACACCGCCGAGGAGATCATCGGTCGCCATTTCTCCATCTTCTACCCGAAGGAGAAGGTTGACATCGACTGGCCGAGGCAGGAGCTGGAAATGGTCCTGCGCGACGGCCAGTACGAAGAGGAGGGTTGGCGCGTACGGAAGGACGGCAGCCTCTTCTGGGCTAACGTCGTAATAACCGCAGTCTACGACGCCGAGGGCCGCCACCGCGGATTCGCCAAGGTCACTCGCAACCTTACCGACCGCCGCCGCATCGACGCGCTAGAGGAACAAGAGCGCCGACTTACCCAGTTCCTCGCGGTGTTGGGCCACGAGCTGCGCAACCCGCTCACGCCCATCGCGAACGCGGTCTCCATCATGCAGATGGACGAGCCGGTGAAGCCGCGCATCATCGCGGCGCGCGACATCCTCGCCCGGCAGGTGCCGCAATTGAAGCGCCTGGTGGATGACCTGCTCGACCTAGGCCGCATCACCAGCGGAAAGGTGCAACTGAGTTTGCGCCCGCTTGAGTTGCAGCAGGTGATTAACGAAGGTGTTGAGGCGGTGCGGCCTCTGATGGAGGAGCGCGGCCACCGCTTAACGGTCGACGTCGGCAGCGAGGCGATGTGGGTGCTGGGAGACCGCACTCGGTTGGTTCAAGTGCTCACCAACCTCTTGAACAATGCCGCCAAGTTCACGCCGCCCGGCGGCAGCATAACGCTGTCCCTTTCGCGCGAGGCCGATCGTGCGGTGCTGCGTGTGCGCGACAACGGACCAGGCATTCCGCCGGAGCAACTGCCCCGCATATTCAAGCTGTTCGCACAGGCCGACGTAAACGTGGTCGGCGAAGGGCATGGCGGCCTCGGCATCGGCCTGAGTTTGGTGCAGCAGATGGTCTTGCTGCATGGCGGCGACGTGAGCGCACACAGCACCGGGATATCGGGCGAGGGCGCTGAGTTCGTTGTGCGCCTACCGTTAGACGAACGATTATCCCCAGCCTGATCCCCTCGCCAAACGATGCACGGATGTCCGCTTTTGGCCGAAAGCTGCCACACACCCGGTGCTGAACGGCCGTGAGTCCAAGTTCTCCTTCCTGTCCGGGAACGGAGAACGTCATGAACCAACCGTGCAAACGACCCGCTTGGAATAGCGGCAAGCTCGTGGGACAGAAGGCCCCGCTCAAGCTCAAGGAAATCTGGGGCATCCGGTTCAGACTCCAGCTCGCCGACGATGTTCGCAAGCTTGCCCTTTTCGACTTGGCTATCGACAGCAAGCTCAGGGCTTGTGACCTGGTCCGTCTCCATGTGCGCGACGTAACCCACGGGGCGCAGATTGCGCCACGCGCGCGCATAATTCAGCGCAAGACTAGGCGCCCCGTCCAATTTGAAATCAGCCCTCCGACTCGCGACGTTCTGGCTTCGTGGATCGAATCGCGCCATCTCCCGCCGGATGGCTATCTATTCCCAAGTCGCCAATGCGACGGCTCGCACCTTTCGACGCGGCAGTACGCACGCATCGTCAAAGGGTGGGTGCGAAGCATCGGTCTGGGTGAGCCTAGCTACGGGACCCACTCGATGCGTCGCACCAAGGCATCCCTGATCTATCAACGCACCAAAAACTTACGCGCCGTCCAGCTATTGCTTGGTCATTCGAAGATTGAGAGCACGGTCCGCTATCTGGGCGTTGAGGTGGATGACGCCTTGAGCATGGCCGAACAAACGGAGGTCTGACTCGCCTGCTAGCGGCAAATCACGTGTCCGCTTTCGGCCAGAAGCGGACATTGGCCAAACTCCTAGGTTGAGCGCGCAGTGAGGCGAACAACAATGTTGTTAACGCCAGGATTCGCGAACGAAGTCCCTGACGGTCGACCACGGCCAATTGTTACCCAATCGAGTCACTTGCCGCCAAGCCCGCTCGGCGTACGGCTCGACTTCTTCCCATGGTTCGTTGTGCCACACGGACTGCAACGTTTGGACGAAGAAGGAAACCTCTTCGGCCTGCTCCAGTAGGTGCTTCTCGTCCATGCGAGACCTCCCGCGGAGGAAAATCTAGGACGTGTCTGATGGGCATAACAAGATGCCTCTCAGCTGTGTCCGACGAGCGGTCCCTAGGCGCCGATTCGGACGCCCCGAGCACGTGGCCTGCTTAACGATTCAGCATGGATAGCCAGACGCGCTTGCCTCACATGGACAGCCAGACGCGCCTGCCTCACATGGACAGAGGTATAAAATAGCGCACAGCGGCGACCCAATTGACGCCGCGGACTTGGGCCTCCGTGCAGCTCATCGGAGGCCGTTATGAATACGAACGCAGCCACCTCACTAGAGGTGGAGAGCTTTATCGCTGCTATCACGAATTTGTTTTGGGGTCACAGCTGGGCTGACGTCAAATCGCTTGCCCGGCTCACATGGATTGAAGGCAATCGATCCGGTATTGAATGGGAGGCCGTCGAGGCCCAAGTCGAGAAAGGCTGGAACGAACATCATGGCCGTCGCCATAGCGATCGCCGACAAGAATCGGCTTTGGAACAACTCGACCTCTTCTACAAGCTTGAACGAATTCGGTGCGGCAAGGCATCGACGAAGGATGTTCTGTACGTACGCTTGCTTGATCAAGGCTTGATTGACGGGAGCACACCTCCGAAGTTGACGGACGTTGGCCAAGGCATGCTCAACGATCTACGCCCGGCAATTGATTAGAAAAAGGAAGTCCGCTAGGCATCAGCTACTCAGCTGGAGTCGGCGAGGAGCAGCCACGCTGAGTGACCGCTATGGGTCGAAAGCGGCCACTCGCCAGCCCCCGCGATCGCCCCTTATACGAGCTGGTTCGTTCCTATGTCCGCTATCGGCGAAGGCGCGGTTAGTCTGCCGGCAATATGTGCCGCGAGACATCGACACCATGGGCCTCTTCCGACGTAAGAAAGGAATAGGCTTTGGATTCAATGTCACTCCGAATCCGCTCGCAGTACACGGGGCCCAAGTCGCGACAACGGATCAGACCAAGACGTGAGGAGCACGAACGGAAGCGTTCAGCCTCTATAGGAGGGACCATGCAGGCGTGGGACATCAGTATCCCGTGCCGGCAGCCATAGACGTTTACCTCGAGATCGCACTCCGTCATGCGGTGAGCTTCGCCTCCCATCCACGAAGAACGGGTGAAGTGGCACGCCTCAGCTTTACGATGGCAGGGGATTTCGAGAACCGGCGTCACCGCCGGGATTTTTCGCAAGTCCGGCAAGAGGGGCTAGGCTAACCGCAGAGGTAGAGCCGCCATCATTCTGGACCGTCCGTCATGCGTGTCGAAGACTTAACGCGAAAGACACTTGAGGACAGCCGATGCGTCTGCGTTACCGACGGCCATCACACTGTGATGATCTGGCAGAACCCCGACGATAACTCTCACGTTGGCGTCTGCACGCTCGTGAACTTGCCAGAGATTCGCGTGCAGCCGATAGCCGAACTGATCGCACGGATTCGCGAGTTAGGATGGAACTCGGGATTCGAACCGCGGAACCACCAAGAGTCTTAGCACGCTTGTCTTCTATGAAAGTGGACTGCCTCAGATAGCGAGCAACGCGCCCGTATCGTAGTTGTAGATGGGGGTGATTTCGTTGGTGCCGCGTGCGAGGCGAATCGCCTCTAGGCATTCCTCCAGAGACGCGCAAGGCTCCCCTCGGGCCACGATTCCGTCCGGGCCGACCAACCGCCAGCGCCATTCCTGACCCCACTGGAATACTTCAAAGCCCATCCCCGCCTCGCGCGTAAACTAGATACCGGAGTAAACGCAGGCGCACTAGAATCGCCGGACAGCGCTCCCGTGGGCGCTGAACGAGACCAGGGGCGGCCAGTGAGCCAAGTGGCATGTGTTTTGGTCCAATTCGTCGGCGGACCCCTCCATGGCGAATGTCGATGGGTGGCCGAGGTATCGGAGATTCACGAGCACGAATTACCGACGGGGCACGTAGCGGTGTACAGGCTCCGAAAAGCGCCTATGGGGGTCGATTGGGGGGCGCGCATATACGCCCCGGTGGGTATGTCGGAGAGCGTCTACATCGATCAGTTCGCCACACTGCCGCGCCCCGCGTCCGGTGCACTCGACTGAGAGAACACTGAGGTCCGGACTGACGTCAGCTACGCGACGGATATGCAGGCTGGGATGCAGGTTGCGGACGTGGCATTTGTGTTACTGGGCTGAAAGCCCCGTGTTCCAACCAATCGACCGCGCTTTCGAGATCCGGGAAGACGATGGCGGGCACGTGCCTAACCTGGCACGCCAACTCGGCGGGCCAAGCAATGCTTCGGGAAACCCCCACGAAAGCAACCTTTGCGTTGGGCACCGAAAACGCGGTAATCGCGCAAGCGATGAAGTCGGCGCGCTCAGCCGCGCCCTCTTCCACGACCACCGCGTGGGTGAAGTCGACCAGCAGGTTTTTAGCGCCCGTATGACGCATGCGATCGACAGCCCGGGGCAGAGCTTTTGCGCGTTCCAAGTATCCAACCAACCCCGCATACGTGAGCAGGATGGTGGATTCATCTAGCGGTTTAAGACAGTAGGCCATGTACGCGCCGAAGACCCTCACAAATTTGGTCCTCTCGGCGTGGAGATTCCGCTGCCAACGAAGCCGGAACAAGCGCCGAGAGTCCGAATATATGACCGGCAAGAACAAGCACGTGTCAAAGCTCGCCGCAGTTGCCTGAATTATTCAACTTGCGGGATGCCCTGCCCGCGCTGCCGTGACTCTTGTCAACGCCAGCGGCCCTGGATGAAAGCTCCTGACGACGAGCGCGGTGTCGTCGGTACTGATTGGAAGGTCGCCGCCCTGACCTAATCCGGGAAGGTGTAAACGTCCACATGCGGGTTTACAGTTCTGCGTCTCGCCCGGCGGTGAATACGTATTCAACCATGCCGAGGGTGGATTACGGATGCGGGCTCATCAGAGGAAAGAGTAGCGTCCGCGCCTTCCCCCGACGACCGACACCCCCGTGTCGCTCCCATGCACCTCTCCCTGCATCTTTCCGCACGTGAAACCCGGTTGTCTGCGGTCCTGACCGGGCCGGTGACGTACGCCGATCGCCGGCGCGCGATGGAAAAGGTCTGCGAGACCGCAGCCGCGCGTGGCATCGCCCGGTTCTTGGTCGACTTCACCCTTGCCTGGCACGTGGTGGGGGACCCCCTCGAAAAGGAAGCCTTCTTCCAGGCTCTCAGCGGCCGGCACGAGCTTGCCGGCGCGCGGATCGCATACGTCAACTGTCCCGAGGGCAGCATTTCGGAGTTGCACGCCGCCGCGGATGCCCTGGGCTTCTCCGCGGGGATGTTCCGGGATCGCAGCAGGGCGATCGAGTGGTTAAAGCACGGCGCGGTTGCCGAGGCGCCGCCGCGTCCCCTCGCGTTTGGGGTGAGACAGTGACGCCTTGCTCGCGGGCCCGAGGGGTTTCCCCGACGCGCGAACGGGTCTATCAGACGCGTCACCGTCTCGACGTGTGGTGGGAACGTCCGCTACCACTCTTCTTGCCGCCACCGTCCTGCTTGTTAACAGTCGCCCAAGCGACCCGTTCGGCCTTCTCGTCCGACGCGCCATCTTTTTTGTAACCTTCTTCGATGTGCTCGGCCTGTCGCTTCTGCTTGTCGGTGTAAGCGTCTTTGCTTCCGCGTGCCATAACCTGCTGGTCCTGCTCGCCGCCACGATGCGGCGTCTGCAAGCGTAGGCCGGAATCAGTTAACTCAGCGCGACGCGGGAGGTGCCCGGCGAGTGGCGGTTGATTAACGATTCGCGTTGATGCTGCGCGCCTACACTATTACGCGACAAGCGGGACTTCCTGGGGCAGCCCGCGCAACTGGAAGATGTCCGCCTAGTGTCCGTTTGGGTGATAGCAGTCACCCCGGCCCAAAGTCCGCATCCGGCCAGAAGCGGTCATCGCCAGGTCGTCCGGAGCGCAACCAGTCGCGCTAGGCGGACACTTCTTTCGACAAAGCATGCAGAAGGCGTATAAGGAGTGTGCACCGCGACGAGAACACCGCGCCGCAGAACTTGGGCCTCCGTGCAGCTCCTATTCAGGACGAGCTGCCATGAGCCCAGAGTCGGCGCACGCAACCGCGCGCCTAGATGCGGCAATCGAAGCCAGTCGAGGGGTACGTGCCGCCTTGCACGAATCGCTCTCAAGGTCTGCAGAGGAATGCAAGAGCATCCGAATTTGCGTGCAGGAAGCCAAAGAATTATATCGGCAGGTAAGCGAACAAGGACTGGCACCGCTGAGAAAGATTGGACCGAGGCCAGAGAACCTGACGAAGGCAGAGACGGAGGTCCTGACCGACGAGAAGCGAAGGCTTATCGATTCGAGTCGAATTCCCTGACCGTTCCGATTGCGAAATGGTCATCGAAGATTTCTCGTGGTACCCGTCAGAAGCGCATAAAGGCGAGCATCTGCGATGTGGAACCGACGGCATTGACTACGCCAGAGTGGTCCGGGCGGGTGTTCATGATGAGTGGGTCGCTACGGTCAATTTGCACAGACCACTTGACGAGCATCGAAGCGCAACTTTCGACAGCGAGGCTGAAGCAAAGGTTGGCGTACGTGAATGGTTGTGCGGTGTACTCGAGTCGCCCGCGTGAACCTAACGCGAAATGCAGGCGGAGTTATGCCATTTGAGGCGGCGGATTCTTGCTCGCAAGCCCGGGAATGCCGACGCGAAACGCCTCAGCGGTACTGACGAAAGAGAATTGCTTGTCGTCGATGTCCTGTTCAATGAACGAGCAGAGATCGGCCGGGAGTTCCTCGCAGTCCACGACCCCAAGCAAAGCAGAGACGGGCCAGTGCGCCCTGGTCGCGTTACGGGGCGCCAGCATGCAATCGGACGACAGCAGAAACCCGTCCTTGCAGGCGAATACGTTGAGCTTCACGGCGCGGAGAATACCGCCGCCCCAACCCACCTGAAAAGTCACCCGCCGCGGGGCTTGCCGCAGAGCTTCGTTCATCTTCCGGAACGGCGCGAATTGCAGGTCAAATAGCGCAGCAACCGACGGATTAATGTTACGTCGGCCGAATGTCCGCTTTGGGTCGTTAGCGGTCACCTGGTGAAGGGGACGCCTTCCAATGCATTCAAGCGTCAGCAGGATCAACGGGGCGCGTAGTACTGGAAATTTAATCGAGGCCGGCCGGATTCGTCCTTCGACACAACATCATCCGAATACAACTCCACCGGCAATCCCCTGTACCCCCGTCCCGGCAGGATATCGACCATGACTTCGTCCTCGCGACTGTCCAGGCAGTTGCTACAGCGTCTGACGCCGACGACACGAAATGCGGTGCCTTCGGGCAGGTCATCGCACCAAAGCACTTCGGGACCGCTGAAGCCGGGTGGCGCCATGACGACGACCTCGTCGGCAGGCGGCTTGTAGTCCCGATCCATGGTGATTCCGCAGGCAGGCATCGGAATCGCGAAGGCGTATTCCTTGCCCACGATGCCGACGTATTCGGGCGCATGGGTGACATCAGCATACTCCGCGCGCCCGTGGGCCATCTTGATCACGAACCACAGGATCACCAGGCCGAACGCGAAAGCGATCGCAGCACCAATCATGGCGACGCGCGTGCCTCGTCTTCTGATCATGCAGTTCCCCGTTGGATTCACGCAGGCTACCGGACCACGTAGTTCAGCGCGAGGAGTTGGCCGAATGCCCGCTCGTTAGAGGTCAACCCGGTGATCCGCGTCCGCTATCGGCCAAAAGCGGACATTGGGCCGGCCCCGGTGGTCAATTCCGCCAAGCGCCGCGCTCGCTGGAATCACCAAGCCCGGGAGACTGGATCTCAAGCTGGCCGTCTGGATACGCGCGAACGGAAACACCGCTTGCTTTGAGGTCGTAGAAGCCCAGGTGGCACGGGGTCACGCGGTCCGCGCACTTCGCCATGTATGTACTCCCCGTCAGTGACGTTTTCTTCCCCGATTGCTTGTTCGACAGTGATGCGGTCAGGTTGGAACAGCCCACTTCGCCTTCAGGGCAGTGGGCGATGACGCTCAACGTATAGGTGCTCGTCTCCAGCACGTCCGCGCCCAGTGGTGCTGCGAACTGTGCGAGCGCCTTTTCGATCGCTGGCGCGGGGGCAGCAGGCGCCAGGTCATGCGAGTTCGGCAAGTCCGCCCATAGCTTCGCCCAAGCTGGGTTGTTGCGAACACCAATCATCATGTTGACGCGCGGGTGGTCACCCACCTTGTCTCGGAACACGAAGTAGAGGCGATTGACGCAGCGCGGCCCGTCGGACGCAATGCATGCGAACTTGAGGGAGAGCGCGTGGGCGTCCGCGTCCCACTCGTACTGTTGGAGCGCTCCGACAGTGTCGAAGTAACGTCGGAGACCGGCAATGTCGTTCATCGCGATCTCCGGATCATCCAGAAAAGGTCCGGCGACGGTCGACGATGTTGCAAGACCGCCGTAGTAGCTGGCCAAGCTCGCGAGGGCTTCGGGAGAAGGTGGCGGCGTGTCGAAATGGGTCGTCAGCGAGTCGACCCTGGCCTGGTCATTTGCCGCGACCGCCGACAACAATGCGGCCACCGTGTCCGTGGCAGTGTTGTAGTCCACGTCCCGGCTGAGATCGATCGATAAACCGGCGCAAGCGGTGGCGATACAGGCAACGGCCCCTGCAGCGGCGAAAGAACGAATGCGTCTGACCATGAGGGCCCCTGCCTGATGACTCGGCGCAATGTAGAGGAAATCGGCGGGAGAGTGACACCGGGTCATGGACTCACGACCCTGGCGGTGACGGTGGCACCGGCGGCACGTCACCGCGTTCGTGCTTGTCCAGGATGGCGTACTTGGTCACGACGAGCTCTCCGCCGTAAGCGCCCATGTGCCCGTGTCGCTTCGCGCGGAAGACCCCGGTGATCTCGACGACTCGGTTGTGCATTGGCGCGAGGCGAACCGCGCCGTCGCTGATGTCACCCGGCACCATCCATAGGCACCGCTTGCTGTCGCCGACGATGTCATCGACGAACTGGCAGACGAATACCGCTTCGAAGCGCACGACGGCAGCGCCCGAGATCCGCACTTCCTTTCCGTCGTAGGCGTCGGGGTCCTTCAACAGCGCAGAGATCGGGACGGGTGTGGGATTCGCGCCACACGCGGGAAGGGCGAGCGCCAGCAGCGTGGCAACGAACACGATGCGCATGGGCATGCTTCGACTCAATGAACTCCCCAGATGGCGACGAGCTTACAAGCACAATGACTGGAACGGGCAATGTCCGCTTTGGGTCGAAAGCGGACACTGGCCAGGCCGGTCGGATCGCCGTTTATGCGAACAGGGCCAGTTAGGCGACGAGGGTGCACGTCAGGGTCGAAGCTGGCGAGCAAGTCGTTCCAAATCATCAGCGATGTGCGTGAGCAGCATCGTGCTATTTGGATTCTCGTACTTGAAATCTATGCCCCCCCCCGGTGAGGGGATGCGATCCCGCAATGCATCCTTCATGAGAATCGCTCTAACTTTGAATTTCCGAGTGTATTCGGCGATCGCAGCTTCATGCGCAGCAGTCACTTCGCGCACTCTTTTTTCGAAGATTTCTTGCTGCTTTTGTTCGTCACGTTCCTTGATTTGGTCAAACCAGCTCTCTAGCTCTTCCCGGCCAGCTTGGTCAGCTTGTGTCACGAGCGCGCGCACTGAGTCGACCAACTTCAACGTCGAGTCTTTGAGATCGGCGTGGCTAAGCTTGACGTATTCGTTGCCGTGCGCAGGCAGTAAACCGAGACGTTCGCGAAAGTCATCTAGCTGCTTCTCCAGCGTGTCAATTTGGGCGCGCAGTTGATCGATAACCGAACGAAATGCCCAACGAGCAGTCGCGTATGCCACGGCGACGGCAATTACAAAGAAGAGAGCGAATGTGAACGGAGCAGTGATCAACGTGCCCCATTCCCCCTGAAGGAATTTAATCAGCTCGATCACGACGCTTCCCTCCCCAACGCCCGTCAATTAGTTACATCAGGATCGTCTCAACAGCCACTGAGATAGTCGCCGTGGAGCATTTTGTTCCACGACCAGCCAGGCAAGGCAGTTGGTAATCTCCGGCGTCACGCGACCGCAGAGGACCGAATGAGCGCCGGATCCACGTGCTGTGGTCTTTACACGGAACGCGCTCGCAACGGCTTGGCATTGAGATGCCCTCGTTGGAGCAAGTCGTCACCGGGCTCCCGGTGTCCGGCGCATGAAGCGCCGTCCTTCTGTGCAAAAGGAATTGCCATGCGTAAGCGGGAAGGCCGAAAGGCGGAAGTGCTGCACTTGTTTGTCCTCGGGGCGCAGCTTGCTGGGGCGCTACTGGACATCGCACTGAAGCTAATCGGATGACGTTACCGAGGGCGTGGCTGCAGCCGCGCCCTCTTCTTTTCCGAAGTGCTTAAGCGTGTTGATTGCAAATCAATTGCTCTAAGCAAGTACAGCAACCCTCTCAGAGGCATTCCGGAAAATGATCTGGAAAATGCCCGGAAAATGAGAGACAAAAAAAAGCACCTAGGTTTCCCTAAGTGCTTGATCTTGGTGGGCCGTCAACGATTCGAACCTTGGACCTATTGATTAAGAGTCAACTGCTTTACTCACCCCGCTCCAGTTTTGGCGCGTACTCGCGGAAAGTTCATTGCTACTTTCGACTTGCCTTGGACGGTCCGCGGACCCGTCGAAAGACCCCCGTGCCACTTACACCGTCCCCCTCGGAGCTTCCCGCCGCGACAGGGCTTGCCAGCCTTCGTGAGCGCCTTGCACAGCCCGTGGTGACGCCGGCAGCGGGTGTATCCCTCCTCGGCGTATTCCGGGCAGGGGGAACCCCTCTCGGTCCTTGCCCTGCACCTGCCCCCACCCTTCCGCTTCTTCAAGGGGGTGTACCCCCACCCTCCAGACATCCCGTTTTTCATCGGTCTCCCCACCAAAGTCATTCGTGCGCGCGTGCAGACACCCTCGTCGAAGTGACGACCCCCTAAGGGTGTGCCCCTCATCCGAAGGTCTGCCCTAGGACAATAGGCAGGGGACCCCCTCGGTCGTAGCCTCGCGCTACCCCTTCAGGAGGCCACCCCTCATGCCCATCGACGAAGACCTGGCCAGTGTGGCCGACGCCTTGACATCCGCGATCGCGATGCTCGCAGCTGTTTCCCAGCCGCCGGAGGTCGCTGTGGCCTTTCGGAAGCACGTCGCCGCCCTTGCGATGGCCAGCGGTGAGACCGATGGCGTCAAGGCGGGGATGCTGGACGCGATCGTTGGCAGGCTCGACGCCCTGATCGAATAGGCCAATCACGTGCCACCTCCGAACCTCTTCGCGATGCTCTCTTGATCGGCTATGGCCTCCTCGTTGTGAGACTGAGGCTGCGCCCTCTTTGCCGCCCTAGCCCGCTTCAAGCGGTTCGTACGCTGCACGGCGGCGTGCAGGGGGCAACGGAACTGGCCAGGCTCGAGACGCGTCCTGCAGCGGCCGCCCGCGGCTTTGAACGCCCCACATCGCGGCGCCTCCTTTCGCATCTGGCGTTTAGTTCTCTTCGTCTCCTTCGCAGCCAGGTGGAGCTCTTCGCGCACCTGAGCCGTGAGGACTTGCAGGGCACACACGGCGAGATTGAGCTCCTTCGCCTCGTAGATGAGCTGATGGGACTCCACAACTTGCTCGGTCTTCGACTCTCTCCCGTTAACAGCGCCGGCCCGCATTTGCGCTTCCATTTCGACGATGGCTCTGGCGGATGCGGTGACCTCGCGGGCGAGGCGTGCGAGTTGGAGTGGGTGCAACTTTCGATGTTTCCGGGCCATTAGGGGCTCCTAAGGTTCGCGGGCGTCGGTGACGTCGACGAAGGCCGTCTGCGCGCCGCGCCAGAGGCAATCGACCCGACCGATGTTTCCGTGGCGGTTCTTGACCACGTTGATCTCCGCGGGCGCGCAGTCGGCCGTTGGGTTCGAGAGGTCGCGCCAGAGCGTCATGATCTGGTCGGCCTCCTTCTCGATTTCCGAGCTGTCCGCCAGGTCTGACATGAGCGGACGCTGGTCCTCACGCTTCTCGACGTCGCGACTCACCTGTGCCAAGGCAACAACCGGGATCCGAAGCTCGCGCGCCAAGTTCTTCAATGATTTCGCGATCGAACCGACGCGCTCATGCCTTGGCGCCTTCGACAAAGACGTGTTCTCGAGCTTCTGGAGGTAGTCGACATACAGCGCTCGGATACCGAACTGGTGCTTCCAGCGGCGCGCCACTCTCGCAACGTCGGCAATGTCAGGCGAGCTCCGATCGTAGATGCGGATCGGACGATCGCTGTAAGCCCTGACCGCTTCTGTCAGGCCGCTCCACTGGTGGTCCTCGATACGCGCGGTGCGCAGCCGCCCGACGGACACAGACGATCCGGTCGCCATCCAACGCAAGCCCACCTGTTCATGTGGTTGCTCCGCGGAAATCAGCCCCACGGGACAGCCATTGCGTTGGTGATCGACGCTGCCGGCCAGAACCATGCTGAGCAACAGGCCGGTCTTGCCCATTGCAGGCCGCGCACCAACCACGATGAGATCGGAGTCGTGCAAGCCCCCGAGGCAGTCATCCAGCCCCGCGAGACCGGTTGGGACTCCGATTAGCGCGCCACCGGCTTCATGGGCTGCCAGGACCTGTCCCCATGCTGCGGACATGGCGCTTTTGGCTGTGTGCTCGCAATCGCGTTCGTCCGCGAAGAGACCCATGAGCTGAGAGATCGCTTGATCGACAGCGCCCTCTTCGCGCCGAGCCGCTGACGCACGAAGTTCGTCCGCGACCCGCCAGGCTTCGCGAGACCGCCAGCCCTCGATTACAAGCTTCGACTGGTAGGCAGGATTGCTGCAGGCGATGAGGTCCTTGTCGCAAGCCAGGCGAAAGGCCAGGTCTCGAATCGCCAGTCGTCCATCGCGTTCGGCGGCTTCGCCGACAACGATGAAGTCCGCGGGACTACCCTCGACGTTGTGGCGGGTGATGTACTCCCACAGCTCGGCGAAGGCTTCCGTCGTGAAGTGCCTCGCCTGCAGCGACATCTCCGCCAGCGACGACGGCTTGACCAGGACGGTGTGGAGCAACTGCTGCTCGACCAGCAGGAGAGCGTCAGCGCGGCTCATGCGCGGAGTTCCGGCAACGAAGCAGGTGACGCCTGCGGAGCGTTCCCGAGCTTCGCCCAGTCGTCCCTGACGGCGTTCATCAGCGCCTCGTCCCAGTCGACGTACGCGTAGCCCTTCGCCCTTGCCTGGCCAACGAAGTGTTCGAGGCGTTCTTCGAGTCGAGTGAATCCTCTCTCACTCGCCCATTTCCGCACCCGGTCAGAAATTCCGAAGTTGGCGGGGACGGACGTTTTGCGCTTCCTCGATTCACCCGATGGAGACTTTTCCGATGTCTCCCTTCCCTTCCCTTCCTTTCCCTTCCCTTCCAACGACGAATCCTCGCGAGGAGTCGCGGAAGTGTCGCGAGTCGTACCCGAGGGGTCGGGGAATTGCGGTTTGCTCGGCTTATCGATCTTCTGGTGCTTCAACCAGTTGCAGATCTCCAGGTACTGCGAACCGTCCACTTCGTAGCGGCGAATGCAGTTCTCGCCCTCCAGTTCGTCGAGCCAGGCGCTCACATCGGAGCCCGTCGTGCGAACCAGCCCTTCTTCTCCGTCGTCGTACGGGAAAAGAGTCCTCGCGAGCATTCGCGAGCCTGCGCGAGTCCTCCCGTGGTCGTCGCAGATCGGCCACAACATCACGAAGAGGAGTCGGGCGTCGCGTGACACCCGGCCCATGCTTTCGGACTGCGGGAACTCTGGTTTGATGGTTCGAATGCGGGCCATGCACATGCCTCGAAATCGGTAGATGCCGCTCCGGCAGCACTCATGCGCCGCCAGACCGGCAAGGAGGGTCAGCAGAACGGGTAGCCACGCTCTCGGCGCCACTGTTCGTCCTGTAAGCGCCGACGAGCCACCAGGCGCGCGTGCGTGCGAATGTCGTGCTGGGTGACCGGCGGCAACCGCCCGTCGACAGCTTCTCGCGCACGAAGAAGGCCCGTCGGCAACGGGCGGGGGCGATGCTTGCGCCGCCGCCGGGCTGTGGTAAATTTCGCGTGCAGTGCGACAATTTGTTGTCTCTCAAAACCGCGGGCTCCTACCCCCGCGGTTTTGCTTTTTCTGCGGCTCAAGGTGCACCTTCCTTGCGTCCACCGCCGTAGGTCTTGTCGTAGTACGCCCTGATGTCCGCGTCGGACGCCCTCGGGTTCACCGCCCTCGCCTTCGCCAAGAACTCTTCATACGAGCCGGGACGAATCGGATTAGGTGTGGCGTTGCCTGAAGTTCCAGCGCGCACTTGATCGACTTGCCGCTGCAACGCTTCGATGCGCACGGCGTCTGGAGCCAGCGACTGCTGCGAGGCCGCGAGTTCCTCCTGCAGGCTCGCGAGGCGATCAACAGGCGTGATTGCACCCTCTACGAGGCCGCGTACCTGCTGACCGTTGGAGAGAACAGGCCGCGCTACCCCTTGAGCGGGATTCACTAGCAGGTACCCACCGTCGCGATCGCGGAGAAGGGACGGACGCTCGTGCTTGATGCGCTCGCGCTCGGTATCACCGGCGTCGAGCAGTGATGCGCGTTCGTTGTCCGCCCGCACTGCGGTCACGCCGAGGTCGTTCACGCCCTGCCGGTCCAACGCCGCTAGGCTCGCGCGTGTCTGTGCTTCGCTATTGGCTGCCTTCAACGCAACAGCTTGGTTGCCCGCCGTGTTCGTCAGATCGGCTTGCGTGCGGATCAGGTCGCTGGAGACGTCGCGCGCGGAGCGGGTGTTCTTGCCGCGCAACTGGAACAACTGGCTGCCGATCTCGCTGATGCTCGCCTCGCGCCCGGCACGCTGAGCCGTCGACTCGGACTGGCCCGTGACGCCGGGAACGTCCACCGGTGCGATGCTCGGCGCGGTGAAGGCCGGACGGGACACGGGAGCCGCGACCGAGGACTGCACGACCTGCGTGACGCCGTTGGCGCCGGTGAAGGTGTTCGCATCGCCGGGACGCAGCGCGGGCAGTGGCAAGAGGCGGAAGTTGCCTTGCGCGCCGGCGAAGTTCGGGCGGGGCGGTGTCGGGGCTCCGCCGCTCGGGGTGGAGCCCGCTCCCGTAGGCGTTGATGCGCCGGCGTTCAGGGCTGAGGCCGCACGTCGCGAGGAACCGAAGGAAGGAGGTGCAGTGACGGGCTTGCCTGCGGTGTACGAGGCACCGAAATCGCGCACGAAGTTGCCTGCGGCCTGCTGGGCGGAGGCGTGCGCCTGGTCGAGGGCCTGCAACGGCCGCATGAGCGCGGTGTCGCGCACCTGCCCCACGGCTTCGGTGATGCGGCGCGTGGTCGCACCGAGGCGCTGGGCCATGGTTGATTCGTCCGGCTTCATGGGATTGAGGGCCATGGTTCAGCCCTCCTGCTCATTGGCGGCGCCCGGCGACGCTTCCGCGATCAGACGTCGGATGTCTTCGATGTTCCAAACCGATACGCGGCCGAGCGCATGCGATGGTTGGGGGTACTTCTTCGCCTTGATGCCGGCATACCAAGCGGACTTGCTGATCGGGATCATTGCCGGGATCGGTGGGTCGGCCTTCCGGTCACCAATGATCGAGCTGAGGCGGACGAATCCGCATTCAGGGAGTGCAGCCACGTTCGTGCTCCTGCGGCCATGGGCGGCCGTGATTGATTCAGGAGCAGAGATACTTGTAGAGCCGCAAATCTCGATGGCTAATTTCGGGCTCTACACTTTTCTCTCCCGCTTTGCCTTTTTTCTCTGCGATTCGCTTTCCGACGCTCGTTCCGCCTCCTTTGTCTTGTACGTGGCGACCGCACTGCGCAATTCGACCTTTTCGGCCTCCGCGGCCGCGAGCCGTACCAAGGCGTCATCAAGTGCAGCTTGCGATTGCTCAAACGTGTGGAGCACTTGGTGCGCCTCGGCCCTGAGCGTCATTTCGCCAAGCGTGGCTGCGACTGTCGCCTTGGCTGGATCTCGCCATTTCCCGTCACACGCTTCGAATGCCGCGCGCCACTCATCATTCCTCTTCAATGCGCGATCAATGAGGTCGCCAAGTTGGAAGGATTTTGCTCCAGGCCATGTCTCGCGCAACCACGCACGCGCGCGCCATTCGGCATTGCGATCCCTTTCATCATCGCGTCTGATCCGGTCGCAGACAAACTTTACCGCCTCATTCAATTCAAGTATTGAATCAGCCGTACAGTCGCTAAAATTCCGAACTGACTTGGTCATTCGAGTCGCATCCTTATTTTGTTAGCGACACTCGCTATCGCAAACGAGCGTCGCTAGGTTCGGCGAATAGGTTGGCGCTCCCGCAACCTCAGCGGGCGCTCTTACTTCAACCCTGGATAGCCTCTTTATCGCCAGATAAACGTGCTGCATGACGCTCCGCGGACCTTTGCAATTCAGTTTGCAGAGCGGGGGCTCGCAGGAAAGTGCTCGATGTTCTTTCCACGTGCAACGCGATCGATCCTGCTTCTCCCAAAAGCTTAGACACCACATTAATCGTGTAATCCCATTCGTCAGAATCAATTTCAATGCCGAGTCTGTAGGCATCCAGCGTATCTCGAGCTCTGAAGCAATTCTCAGCTACGCTCTGGCTGTAACTCGCAGCAGCCTCAAGCCCGGTCGTATCAGACGTCATCCCAAGCTCGATCCAGTCGTATCCGAATGCCAAATTCATCAGCTCGTTGATTTCGTTATGCTTCGTAATAGCCATGAGCGTTCTCCAGTGGAACGTTTGTGGTCAGGTGCGGCAGGGTGCCTACCACCCCGCCGCACCGCTTATCCGGCCCCGCCGGATTTCTTCTGCACTTTCTGCGGCGAACCGCGCAGCGCTTCGTCCAGATAATCGGCCCATTCCTGCATCATCTTGCGCCGCTGATCCAAGTAGACCGCCTTGTTATACGTGCCGCGGATTTCGTCCGGGTCTCCGTGCGCGAGTTGGCGCTCTACCCAGTCTGGGTCGTAGCCCTTCTCGTTAAGAGCGGTGCTCACTAGATGTCGGAATCCATGCGCGGTCTGCTTTCCGCCGTAGCCGATTGCCTTCATCAGGCCAGCGACTGCCCCATCACTCAATGGCTTGCGCCAGTCGTTGCGGCCGATGAAAACGTACTCGTACTTCCCGGTGAGCGGATGCAACTGTCGGAGTGCTTCGATGGCTTGCCGCGGCAAGGGCGTCACGTGCTGGTAACCACGCTTCATGCCTTCCCTTCCTTTAGGGATGATCCAAAGCTCTTCCTCGAGATCGAGCTCGCTCCACTTCAGCGAGCGCGTGACGCCAGGACGGTTCGCCGTCCAAAGACCAAGCCACGCACAGGTTTTCACGAATTCTGACCCGCGGTAGCCATCGAGCGCACGGAGGAACTTCGGCAGTTCTTCAATCGTCACGTGTGCGTGGTTCTTGGGCTCAGGCTGGTACAGCGCGATCGAGCGGAGATGGATGGCAGGATTACTAGACGTCAGCCCTTTGGCGATCGCAAAGCCATAGATCGCGCTCAGCCACTGCCTGGTCTTCTTGGCGACGTTCAATGCCTTGCGCTTCTCGATGCGCTCGAGCACCGCACCAAGCTCCATTGGCGAGATGTTGCCCAGGGGGCGATGACCAAGGGAGGGGAGCAGATCCTTGTCTAGGTACTGCTGGACCTTCTCCACCGTCGCCGGTTTCCAGCGAGGGGTGTTGTGCTCAACCCAGAGGGATGAGGCGAAAGCGAAGGTGTGCCGCTCGGCCTGGCGAAGAGCAAGCTTCTTCTCCCGACGATCCTCGGACGGGTTGACCCCCTGTCGCAGCAGGGAGCGGGCGTGAGAGGCGCCGGCTTCCGCCTCCTTGAGCGACACCTCGGGGTAGACGCCGAGGCTGATCATTTTTTCCTTACCGGCGTACCGGTAGCGCAGCCGGAAGTACTTCGCGCCGTCCGGCATCACGCAGATGCAGAAGCCGCGGCCACCCGAAATCTTGTAGGGCTTCGGGCCCGGCTTGGCGTTGCGAATGCGCAGATCGGACAGCCTTGTTGCCATGTTGGAGAAATGGTTCTTCCAACCGGGGTACCCTACCTTCTACCCCCTTCTACCCGTGGTTTCTACAGTACTTCTACGGACGCCGACGGACGGTAGGCAACAAAAAACCCCGCGTTTCGGCGGGGTTTTTGAGGATTCGTCGGACTGCGGTGGACGGCGTCGGACTATTGTTTGGTGCCCGGGAGAGGACTCGAACCTGCACTTTCGTACCCGCAAACGCGAGCATTCTGCCCAACCTCCTACTATATGCCCCCAGCGATTCCCCCAGAATCGCCCTGCAATCCATTGGACGCGTGCGTCGATGACGTTCCTACCCCAAGGGATTGAAGTGTCGGGGGTTCGATTCCCTCCCCGGCCACCATGCGAATACCGCGCCCCGCTTGGGTTTTAGCCTAGGCGGGGCGTTTCTTTTTCCGGCTCGCCTACGCCTCGGGTAGCACCGGGGTAGCAGTCGGAAAAGATGGGGCCTGTAAGACGCCTCGCCCTTGGGGCCTCAATCCGAGACGACGGCGTAATGCTCCGCGAAGTCGGAAAGCCGAACGGTCTGAGCGACCTGGCCAAGGACGGGCAACTCCCTATCGGCTCGATCCCTGTCGAAGCGGTCATCGAGGATGAACAGCAGTCCGATGTCGTCGTCCCCCTGTGTAGCTAGGATCGCCTTTCGCAGTCGAGCGCTGACCGATTGCGCCGTTGGCGAGATCGCATCGACATAGGTTTCGCCCCAAAGGAAGTCGAAGCTGTAGTCCAGGCCCTTGAGCTTCACACGCGGGTTGATGGTCAGCTTTCGATTCGGCGCCTTGATCTTGAGCAACCGCTCCACCTCGTCGGTGAGGCTGAAGTCTTCATCGTGCTGCTCGAATCGCTCCGCTTGCCAGTCAGCGATGCCGCAGAACATTCGTAGGGCGCGGCCCATCCACCAAGCGACTTGACCTTCCGGGATTACGGCCTCGATAGCGCCATTCAACCCGATCTCGAATCCCATTCGAGTGGTGACAGACTCCAAACCCTTCAAGTGTCGACGGCTATCGATCTCCATGCCGTTGTTCTGCAACGCGAAAAGCGTCAGCCCATCATCCGTGAACATAAACGCGGCGCCGCGCTTGATGAGGTAGAAATCCAGCGGCTTCCCGTCTGCGAGCAGCACCGGCGTGCTGACGTACAGAGTTTCCTCTGCCCGCCCTTCGATCTTCTTGCAGTGCCATCCGTTGCTGGCACCGAACCACTGGCAGTCGAGGGCGCTCATCCGAACAACGTGTCGCTAAGTGGGTGAGTCAGGCGGATTCCACCATTGTCGCGCACCTGCGCATGACGTCGGAAGCGCTCGATCCAGCGCGTGATCGAAACACTGTTGATGTTCCCGTGCACGGCGCGCGTGACCTGTTCGAGCCGCTCATCGCCCAGATGCAGGTGAGGTCCCATCAACCATTCGGTCTTACCTCGATGGGAGACGACATGCGGTGGATAGACTTCGAGCATGAAAACTCGGTGGTGTTCCCGACCTTGCAGCGCCATGAGCGCAAACGAATAAACGTCGCCCGTCACAGGCTTCGAGCTGTAGACCCCCTTGAAGTAAAGACCGGGAATCGACGTGCGACTTTCGTCAAGCAGTTGGCTCGTAGCCTTCAGCGACCCGAGATGGTTCGACTTCTCGTCCCACTCCATGTGCTCGGAGAGGAACTTGACCTGGCGACATTTATCGCGGCATTCGTCCAGCCAACCCATGGGACACCTCCCCTGCGGCTACCCATATTAGCGTGGGACCTCTGGGTAAGGCGGCGCCCGAGGGGGGCCATCGTGACCCCGACGCCTGATTTACGGCTTGACCATCACCTTGATCGACTGGCGAGCATCCATGGCTCGATACCCATCAGGTACGCCATCAAGTCCCACGATGCGATCGAAGACGCGGCCCGGCTCAATGCGACCTTCCAACACGTCCCGCAATAGCTCTTCGATGTAGGCGCGCACTGGCGCGGGTCCGCCACTCACGGTGACGTTGGCGAAGAACGCGGGCTGCGCCGACGGGATTGCGTCGTAATGCGGCACGCCGACGCGACCGATGGCACCGCCGGGGCGCACGATGTCCAACGACGTCTGCATCGACTGCGCGCTACCGACGCACTCAAGCACGGAGTGCACGCCGAATCCGCCAGTCAGTTCACGCACACGGGCGACCGCGGCTTCGCCACGCTCACTGACGACGTCCGTCGCGCCATACAACTTCGCCAGCGCGATGCGATCCGCGTGTCGGCCCATGATGACGATCTGCTCCGCGCCCAAGCGCTTCGCGGCGATGACGCCGCATAGACCCACCGCGCCATCACCGATCACGGCAACGCGCTTACCGGGTCCGACGCGCGCGCTGAGCGCGGCATGGTGGCCGGTGCCCATGACGTCGGAAAGGCTGAGCAGCGATGCGGTCAGCGCCTCGTCGCCGCCACCGGGCAACGCATACAACGTGCCGTCCGCCCGGGGCACCCGAAGTGCTTCAGCCTGCGCGCCGTCTGCCTGGCCGCCGAAGAAGCCGCCGTGCACGCACGAGGTGTGCAAGCCTTCATTGGCAGAAATCGCAGGTGCCATCCGAAAACGCGAACGGCATGATCACGAAGTCGCCGACCTTGATACGACGCACTTCGGCGCCGACCGCTTCCACGATGCCGATCGCCTCATGGCCCATGCGACGGCCGCCTTCGACAGGTTGCAGGTCCTTGTATGGCCACAGGTCGCTGCCGCAGATGCATGCGCGCGTGACGCGCACGACGGCGTCAGTGGGGCTGCCGATGCTCGCATCGGGAACATTCTCGATCCGGACGTCGCCGGCCTTGTACATCACGGTTGCGCGCATGGTGCTTTCCTCAAATCAGGGGGTGGCAGGACCGGCGTTGTATTCGGCGTCGGTCACCTTCTCCATCCAGTCGACGACCTTGCCATCGAACGCTTCCTGGATGGCGATGTGCGTCATCGCCGTGGTCGGCGTCGCGCCGTGCCAATGACGATGGTTGGGCGGGCACCACAGGATGTCGCCGGCGTTGATCTCGACGATCGGCCCACCTTCGCATTGCGTCCAGCCCATGCCGGACGTGACGATCAGCGTTTGCCCGAGCGGATGCGTGTGCCAGGCGCTGCGCGCACCCGGCTCGAACGTGACGAATGCACCAGCGACGCGGGACTCGCCACTGCGCTGGAACTGCATGTCGATGCGGACGTTGCCGGTGAAGTATTCGGCGGGTCCTTTGACGGAGGGCAGCGAGCCGTTGCGATCGATGTGCATGTATTTCTCCGAAAGACTTACTGCGGCGCAAGTTCGCCGTAGCGGTAGCTGGCGGTCACGCCGCCATCCATGAGGAAGTCGCTGCCAGTGATGAACGCGCCGTCCGCGCCCATCAAGAGCGCACCGACGTTGCCAACCTCGTCAGGCGTTCCGGCGCGACCGACGGGGGAGAGATCGAGCATGCGGCGATAGCCGGCCCCGCGCGGCCCGGTGAGCTCGTCGCGCGCCAACGGCGTGATGATGATGCCGGGGCTGATCGTGTTGATGCGCGCGCCGCGCTTGCCCCACCGCACGGCTTCTGCCATCACGCGCAGCGAGTTGCCGCGCTTGGATATCTGGTAGGCATGCAAGGGATCGGTGACTTCCGCCGGCGCCAGCATCGGCAGGTCGAGCAGTGCGTCGGCGGGTGTCGTCGCAAGCGCTTTGTCCTGCTCCGGCGTCAACGCTGCGAGCCGATGACCCGACTGCGACGAAATGACGACGCCGGCACCGCCACGCGCGATGACGTTTCCGAACAGTTCGAGCAACAGCGCCGTGCCGTACAGGTCGACCTTCAGGATCGTCGCGGGCGGGGCCTGCGATGGCGAAACGCCGGCGGCATGGATGACGCCGGTGACTTCGCCCAGCGCAGTGGCCGTGTCCACCAGGGCCTGCACCGACGCGCGGGATGAAACATCGACCACCGCGGTGCTGGACTCGAAGCCAGCGTCGCCGAGGACCTTGGCAGCCGCCTTGGCATTTTCTTCGCGGAGGTCCGCCAGCAGCACATGCTTGCCGGCGCCGACGCGCCGCGCGATCGCTTGCCCAATCGATCCTGCGCCGATAACGACGATGACATTCTTCATTTGGGCTCCTTACCTGCCGACAAGGCCAGCGAGTTGCGGGGGATAACGTTCGCCCTGCACCTGCATGTTCGACAGCAACGAGTCAATCTCCCGCAGGTCGGATGGCGTCAACGTGAGGTCGGCGCCGCCGAGGTTTTCCGTCAAACGATGCGCTTTCGTGGTGCCGGGAATCGGCACGATCCAGGGCTTCTGCACCAGCAGCCAAGCCAAGGCGATCTGCGCGGGCGTGGCCTGTCGGTCAGCGGCGATGGTGCCGAGACGATCAACAAGCGCTTGGTTGGCCTGGCGAGCCTCCGGCGAGAAGCGCGGGACAACGTTGCGGAAATCGCCTTCGCCGAATGGGGTGGTCTCGTCGATTTTCCCAGTGAGAAACCCCTTGCCGAGCGGGCTGAACGGGACGAAGCCGATGCCCAGCGACTCGCACAGCGGCAGGATTTCCTGCTCAGGCTGCCGCCACCACAGCGAGTATTCGCTTTGCAGCGCCGTCACGGGCTGCACGACGTGCGCGCGGCGAATCGATTCTGCACCTGCTTCGGACAACCCGAAGTGCTTGACCTTGCCTTCGACGATCAGGTCCTTGATCGTGCCGGCCACCTCCTCCATCGGCACTGCCGGATCGACGCGATGTTGGTAGAACAGGTCGATGCAGTCGGTGCGCAGGTGCTTTAGCGACTCTTCGGCAACCTCCCGAATGCGCTCCGGTCGACTGTCGAGGCCCAGCTTTGTGTTGCCATCGCGGAACCCGAACTTCGTCGCGAGCACCACGTTTTCGCGGAACGGCGCAACGGCCTCGCCTACCAACTGTTCGTTGGCAGCGCCGTACGCTTCGGCGGTGTCGAAGAAGGTGACACCTTGCTCGAACGCCGCGCGGATCAGGGCAATGCCCTGCTGTTTGTCGACGGCGGGGCCGTAGCCATAGCTCAGTCCCATGCAACCAAATCCGAGTGCGGAAACGACGGGACCGCGGGCCCCGAGTTTGCGGGTCTGCATTTCAATTCTCCTGAAATGTTGGATTAGCGATCGATGGCGGCAGTCAGTGCGGCCGAGAGCGGCGCGCCGACCAGGTCGATGCCGGTAAACGCGCTATCAATCTCCTGCATGTCAGCGGGGCTAAGTGCGAGCTCGGCGGCCGGCAGGTTGTCGTCGAGGTGCTCGATCTTCTGCGCGCCCGGGATCGGGACGATGCACGGACGCTGCGCCAGCAGCCACGCCAAGGCAATCTGCGCCGGCGTGATGTGCTTGCGGGACGCCATCTCCTTCAGGAAGTCGACAACGACGAAGTTGGCCTCCAACGCCTCCGGCGTGAACCGGGGGAACGTGGAGCGCAGGTCGGTCGCGTCGAACTTCGTCTCGCGCGTGATCTTGCCAGTCAGGAATCCTTGACCCAACGGGCCCCACGGAACGAAGCCGATGCCGAGCTCATCGCACAGCGGCAGCAACTCGGCCTCCGGTTCGCGCATCCAGAGCGAGTAGTGGTATTGCAGCGCCGAGACTCGCTGGACCGCATGCGCGCGGCGGATGTTCTCGACGCTCGCTTCCGAAAGGCCGAAGTGTTTCACCTTGCCTGCCGCGATGAGGTCGCGCACGGCACCTGCGACGTCCTCCATCGGCACGGAGGGGTCGACGCGGTGCTGGTACAGCAGGTCGATGTGGTCGGTGCGCAGGCGGCGCAAGGACGCATCCACGACGTCGCGGATGTGCGCCGGCTTGCTGTTCAACCCGACCATCTCGTTCTTGTCGTTGATGTCGAACCCGAACTTCGTGGCAACAATGACGCGATCGCGGATCGGCTGAAGCGCCTCGCCGACGAGTTCTTCGTTCGTGTACGGGCCGTAGCCTTCCGCCGTGTCGAACAACGTCACACCGCGATCGAACGCGGAGCGGATCAAGGCGATGCTTTCGCGCTTGTCAGTTGCAGGGCCGAAGCCGAAGCTCAGGCCCATGCATCCCAGGCCAAGGGCGGACACTTCCAATTCGCCAAGCTTGCGGGTCTTCATGCGGCGGGCTTTCCGTTCGTTCGGGGGCTGCCATCATTCGCTCGCCACCCATATTGATAAAGTGGTAAAACCCGATTGGCCCTATGCTCAGGATTCATCAATGGAGCGGCAGAACCTCTCCGATCTCGTCGCTTTCCTTGCGGTCGCCGAGGAGCGCAGCTTCACGAAGGCAGCGGCCAAGCTGGGGACGTCGCAGTCGTCGCTCAGCCATACCGTGCGGCGATTGGAGGCCCGCCTAGGGGTGCGCCTGCTCGCCCGCAGCACGCGCAGCGTTTCGCCCACGGCCGCTGGTGAAGAACTGATCGCGACGCTGAAGCCCGCGTTGCAGGACATCGACGCCAAGATCGGGGCCATCGGCGAGCAGCGGGAGAAACCAGCAGGACTGGTGCGCATCACGACCAGCCGGGACGCCGCGCAGACGGTGCTGTTGCCTGCGCTCGTGGGCCTGATGGCCGAATACCCAGACATCCACGTCGAGCTGGACCTCGACGCGACGTTGGTCGACATCGTCGCCGACAGGTTCGATGCTGGCGTGCGCCTGGGCGAGCAGCTCGCGAACGAGATGATCGCGGTGCGGATTAGTCCGGACCTCCGCCAGGCGCTGGTGGGTTCGCCCGAATATTTCAAGCGCAACGGCATCCCGCAGACCCCGCAGGACCTCACCGCACACCGCTGCATCAACCTGCGATTGCCCACGCGCGGTGGCCTGTACGCCTGGGAGTTCTCGCGCGGCGGCCGCGACGTCAACGTGCGCGTGGAGGGACCGATGGTGGTCAACGATTCGATCGTCGCGTTGGACGCCGCCGTGCGTGGCATCGGGCTCGCCTTCCTCATGGAGGAGATGGCGGCGCCGGCGATCGCCGACGGCCGACTGGTGCGTGTGCTGGAAGACTGGTGCGAACCGTTTGCGGGCTACCACCTGTATTACCCGAGTCGTCGCCAGCCGTCGCTCGCGTTCTCGCTTGTGGTCGATGCGCTTCGCCATCAGGGCTAGGGGACGTTCGGATGCGCGTGCCGCGGACGGCGTGCAGTGAAACTGCGCTGATGGCGGAGGATGCGTCGGGCCCATGCTTGCCACGAAATTTTCGATGGCCCGGTACTTAGGCCCATTCCCCCTTGGGGCGGCTCATGAGGACATCTTACGGGTCGAGGTCGGGAGCGGATACTGGCCACCGGCCATCCCAAAGCATGAGACCCGGGGTGTCTTCCGGTCACGGGACCTGCGCTTGGCAAAGCGGCGCCGCCGCATCCTCGAGATCAAAAAGCGTCAGACTTGACAAGAGGGCACACGATCGCGTGACCGGCGATGCCGCAGAAGGCTAGTTGGGCTGCCCTTGGTCGCGCGCTGCCGCAGCGCTAAAACGCCACGCCCGCCGGCTAGGGGTGAAGGTACGTTTGGCGCACGGACGGCTCTGCTGATATTTGGACGCCGGCCAGATGTCCGCTTTCGACCAATATCGGGCGCCAATTATCCGGTTGCTGTGTTTTCACGGCGGCTTCAAAGCAGCACGAATGCGAGCGCCGCCAACCCTGTTGGTAGCAAGGCACCTGCAAGCAATCCGGTGGCACTGATCGTTTCGTCGGAAAACCCCTTCTTCAAGAGAGACGCCCCGGCTGGGTTGGGCGCGTTTGCAATAACGGTCAGGCCACCGCCCGCGACCGCACCCGCGACCAACCAATACCGCGCGTCGCCCACGATTCCGGAGATCGAGCCCAGGTACGTTAGGGCCGCGTTGTCGGTGATCGCGGTGAGCCCGATCGCCCCTAGGAAGAGGGACACGTCATCCAGCCCGGCGATGGTCGGCTGCAGCCACCAGCGTTGCAGGCCTCCCAGGACGACCAGGCCGGCAAGGAAAAAGCCGACCAGCAGCGCCTCCCGGAGGATGAGGGGGTTCTGGAAGCGGTCGTAGGCCTGCGCGAAGCCCAAGAACAGCAACAGCAGCCCAATGAAGACAACCGCGTGGTGCGCGCTCACCACGATGCCTGCGAGCAGGCACAAGTGCACGAGGACGACTGACACAGGGAGTGTCTCGTCGTCGCGCATCGTTTGGTCCGGGAGGTGCTTGCGCAGGGCCAGCGTCGCGAGCGTCGCGTTGACGATCACGGCCAGCGTGGCCTTCCAACCGAAGTTCGCCAGCATGAATCCGGTGTCCCAGTCCCACGTCTTGGCAACCATGAGGATCGGTGGGGCCGCGTAGGCGCTCAGGGTGCCGCCGATGGAGACGTTGACGAACAAGGCGCCGAGCGCGAGGTACTTCGGCATCTCGGGCACGTCGCTGCGAAACGCGACGGGGCCCAGCATCAATGCCGCAATCGTCATCGCCGCCGGTTCGGTGATCAAAGAGCCCAGCAAAGGCACGGCGGCAAGCGCCAGCCAGGTCGTGGAAACGCCGGACCGCAACGGCAGCCGATCGGCGATCGCATGCACGATCGATCTCACGACGTAGAGAATGGGTTTGGAACCCGCCACCACCATGATCGCGAACACGAACAGCGGTTCGGTGTAATTGCGGGACTCGACATAGCTTGTCGCTTCGGTCGGCCCCACCGATGCGGCCATGACGGTGATGAGGACAATCGCCCAGAAACCGAAGACGACCTCCACTTCTCCGAGAAGATGGAAGACCCCTGCATGGTTGGGCACCCGATGTGAAAGGCGCTCGAAACGCTTCGCCGCGAACGTGTGGAGGACGGCGAGTCCGAAAATCGCGGCGGCCGCGAGCTCGATCGACGTTGGCTGCATGAGTCAAGGATTGCTCATCAGCGCCCGCCGAACTCGGGCAGGCCATGCTTCCGGACGCGCTCTTCCACGCGGGCGCGGAGGCGCCAACGCGCAGCGTCGCTGAGCATGCGCCCTGCCCAGCGAAATACGTTGAAGTCACGCACCGTATGCCGGAGGCTAATCATGCGCTCACGTTGTTCCCCGGACGACATCCTCGCCGCGCGATAAATCGCATCTGCGGTTTCCTCGACATGGTAAGGATTGATGATCAACGCCTCGTGCATCTCGCGCGCAGCGCCGGCGAATCGGCTCAACACCAGGACGCCCTGCTCGTCATCCCGGGATGCTACGTACTCTTTGCACACGAGATTCATCCCGTCGTGGAGGCTCGTGACGACACAAATGTCTGCCGCCCGGTAGAGCTCGATCAACTGTGCATGATCGTGGTGCTCAGCAAGGAACACGACCGGCTGATAGCGTCCGGCACCGAAGCGCGAATTGATCCTGACGGAGAGGCGCTCAACCTGCTGCTGAAAAGCACGGTATTCGTCAAGCGAAGAGCGCGTCGGAGAGGCCACCTGCACGAACACGAATCTGCCGATGAGACTCGGGTACTTCTCTAACATGCGCTCGACCGCGTTCAGACGCTCCACGATGCCCTTGGTGTAGTCGAACCGATCCACACCAAGCCCGATAATGGCGTGCTCGGGAAGCCCATGGCGCTCGATGACGAGACGTCGGCAATCGGAGGGCGACGCCCAATCTCCTTCCAGCGGTTGTGGCCATTCAATTGAAATCGGATAGCTTTCAACGAACGTCTCCCGCTCGGCGACAGCCACGACCGAGTGCTCGTGCTCAATTCTGGCCTCGATGAATCGGTCAACGGTTTCAAGGAAGTTCTTGCAGTGGAACTTCGTATGGAAACCCAAGATAGTGCTGCCCAACAATCCGAGCAGGATTTCGCGACGCCACGGGCAGATGCCGAAGGATTCCGGATTCGGCCAAGGAATATGCCAGAACGTTAGGATCGTGGCTTGGGGAAGCTTTTCGCGCACCAACGCGGGAACGAGAGCCAAATGATAGTCCTGCACCAACACGACGGGATCATCAGTGCGCGCCTCCCTGAGGACGGCTTCGGCGAACCGTTGATTGACTGCACGATAGGTTTGCCAATCCGACTCGCGGAACACCGGCCGGACATGCGCAACATGACATAGGGGCCACAGTCCCTCATTGGCAAAGCCGTAGTAATACCCCTGCTCTTCCTCCGGCGTTAGCCAGATGCGGCGAAGCGAGTACATCGGTTGATCCGGTGGAACCGCGACGCGATCATGGAGGTCGACCACGTCGCGATCCGCCGTCCCGCTCCCGTGCGCGATCCACGTCCCCGAACACGCCCGCATGACGGGCTCGATCGCAGTGACTAGACCACTCGCCGGGCGACGAACGCGGGCGCCGCCGTGCTGATCGAGATCATGAATGTAGGGCTCGCGGTTGGAGACGACGATGATCTCGTCGCCTCGCAGTTCTGCGTGCAAAAGGCCCCGCAGCCGCTCCGGGGTCCAACCGGCCTCAGGCCCTCGCGCGCGTCGATACTCATCCTCCAACTGTCGAAGGCGGCTGCGAAGGTCATCGGCAAGCGGCGCCAACTCGGCAGGCATGGGGCCTGCGGGACCAACTTCACCACGAAGCAAAGCGCGGGCCCCCGCAATCCATCCGCGCCAGCTAATCTGCGCAACGAACATCGAAATGATCGCAACGACAAAGCCGAGCGCTGCAAGGAATGCGATCAAGTAGCGTCGAGTATCCAGACTGCGGCGCTCGATGAAACTCAGATCATGTAAAAGGATCATCTCCGACGCCGGCTCAGCCTCGATCACGGAAGTCTCCGCGGCGACCAGCGAGTGACGAGTGACCAGGACCGCGCCGCCGGGAAGCGTCACGCGCGGGTTTTCCTTTCCAGCGGTTTGCCTGGCGTCCGCACATGACAACGCGGCCGGAAATGCACTCGACCGCGCGAACAAGTCATCCGAGGAGCAGAGCCCGATGCCGAACACCCGTTCGTCCTGCGCGGTGCGATCGAAGAGCAACGCGAGGCGATGCGCATCGCGCGAGGCCAACGCGTCAATCGTCGAATCGTGGAGGGCATTGGCCACGAGCGCGCCACGAGCGCTGATGTCGCGCGTAAACCACCGCAGCGTGAGCTTGTCGATCAACGGAAGCGCCACGTAGGCCGCAATCACCATCGCGGCCGCAAGGGGAAGGAGAAATCGAAGCTGTAGTCGAAGGTATCTGAGCATTAAGGACAAAACTAGAGACGCGAGCACTCCCCTGTCGCACGAACGTGCCAGCGAACGACGAATGATTGCATTACCCGCCGGTGGTCCTTCACGATGTCCGGGAACTTGCGGCGCGGCTGGCGGTATTGTCTATCATGCGTCCGCAAGAGGTGTGCAAACGGGGTGAAGAGCGCAGGCGATCGGATGCCGCTTGATAGACGCATGACATCCCGTGGAGGGAGCTACGACCTCGCATGCAAGTTCGGCATCGCTGCGGCAAGCGGATCGCTGCGCGAATGGGGTGATGCAGAAGCCGTGCTGCATGAGTTATGGATCGACCTTGGGGACGAATTGGCGTGGCTTGAGGCGCGACAGGTGATGTATTCGATCTGGAAGAACGCGGGACGGACCCCGTAGATAGCGGGCAGGACGAGCAGGACGATTTATACGATGACCCTTTCCGAAGACCTGCGACGGTTCGTTGTCGCCAAGATTTCCAGCGTGGCGCATCTGGAAGCGCTGCTCTTGCTGCGTTCAACGGGTACGGCCTGGTCGCTACAGGAACTGAGCGCGAGGCTGTATGTCTCGCCTTCCACTGCCTCCAAGCTGGTCGAAGACTTGCAGTCTAGGGGGCTTGCCGTGCGCCTCGGCGAGAATGCGCAGTACCTTCCAAAGTCGGACAACATCGCACACGCGGTTGACGAGCTGTCGACTATGTATGGGCGAAGCTTGATCGAAGTTACCCGCCTGATTCACGCCACTACCGAGAGGAAGGCGCGCCGCTTCGCGGACGCTTTCGACGTAAGAAAGGACTCCTGATGGCTCTGCTGACATACGCGCTATGTGCATTCGCGGCACTTGCATGCGCGATCCTCCTGTTTCAGGGGTGGAGGAAGAGCGGCTCGCGAATGCTGTGGTGGAGCGGCGTTTGCTTCTTCCTTCTTTCTTTATCCAACATCGCCCTGGTAATCGAGGATGCGATGATGCCGGGCGTTGCGCTATGGCCGCTGAGGCACGGACTCAGCTTGGCCGCAATCAGCGCACTGGTCTACGGACTGATCTTCGAGGAGCGTTGACATGCAACCGTTTTTGCTCGGAATGATTTCAATGGGGTGCGCGGTCGCAGCGTTGCTTTTTCTGAAATTCTGGAAATCCAGCAGAGATCAACTGTTTTTGTTTTTCTCGGCAGCGTTTGCAATTGAGGCGATCAACAGAGGTGTCTTTGCAGTGATCCTTCAAAGCTCCACCGAGTACCAGCCTGGATATGTGCTCGCGCGCCTGCTGTCGTTCTCGCTGATTCTCGTTGGCATCATCTACAAGAACTCAACTCCTCGGCCCTGATTCGCTCGCCGAAGGTTCGAGATGCATCATTTCTGGGCAAGTGTCGTTCTGCCGCTCGCGCTCTACCTTGGCGTAGTCGCGGGCGCGATCGTGTTGATCCTGTTGGCGCTCGCCCTTATCGAGAAGTTCAGTCGACGTGACTAGGCAAGGAGAAGGAGCGTCGAACCAAGATCGACCTCCAAAAGACGGAACGTCGGACACGCGCGCTTTTACGGCAGGCAAAAAAGAAGGGGCCCGATCGTAACGGAGCCCCTTCTGATGCACGGCCCGAGAGCCACGCGCACGCCGGACGAGTGGCGCTGGCGAACAATATCATCCCTTAACTTTCACAGCGTACTCGTCGTTTCTGCCGCCCCTAATAAGTCGCAAATTTGCAGAACTGCCACCCCCGAGAAGGAAGTCCTTTCCCTCCACTAATGCAAACCCTTGGGCATCAATCTGTTCTGCGATCGCATCGCCTAAGCGGGCGTTCGCAAAACGCGCTTCCGTCGTCCCAAGGTAGAGACAGGGCACCGTAGGCGCGAGTGACCCATCAATTGGCCACAGGCGTGACAGAAGATATCTCCCGTCGCCCTGGCGATAAACGTGCAACTGATTCATGGCGCCCCCCCGGTGCTGAGTAACTCGGCAACATTTACGCGAATGACGTATTGCGAGCGTGAGCGAAAGAGCCACTTATCTGAGGCGCTCGGCCGCCCATCCAACGATCGTGAGGGCGCAGCTTTTGACGCCGGACTTTCAGTGTTGATGCCGTTTAGCGCGGCGGCGGCACACTCCCAACTACCCAAGCTCGGCACAGTTTTCGTCGGTCACTCGGTGACCGATTGTCACTGCCAAGAGCCCAGGCTGGCGTCACCATGCGCACCTTCGTTCAATCCACCCGGACCGGTAGAGTGCCTGTCCTCGGGCTGGTACATCGCGCTGGTGGACGCGCCGCTGTATACCGACTTGCAATCGGTAGGCGGCGATGAAGTTCATGGCGTCCTGCTTTCGTCGTCAAGCAACGCCTTCATCCGCCGGATTTCGTTGCGCTGTGATGCTAGGATTTCTGCGCACAACGCTTGCACTTCGGCGCCATCGCGACCCTTTCGTTCCTCGCACATGAGTATCGCGCCGGCATGGTGCGGGATCATCGAGCGCAGGAACTGACGCTCGGTCACGGCGGTTTGCTGACGGATCAAGACCCAAAAAACGATCATCGCCGCGATTCCGCCCACGATCAGCAGCGCGTTGCGCTTCTTGTCCGGATACATGCCGCCCATGACCAACAATTCGATGACGAGCATCGGAGACGCCATCAGCCCCGCCATCCAGGCTTGGTTGACGCTCCCGTAGACGTTCGCGAATCGGTCCACCATGGCGTACATCAGGGCGTACATCGCCAGGAATGAAAGTCCCATCATCACCAGCAAGCGGAAGTAGTGCCCGCTGTGCCCGTGCTGGTTCGCTTGCTTTCCGTGCGCCGCGTGTTCGTGCTCCATGGTGATTCTCCTGTTGGCTACCGCGAATCAGTTTTCTTGCCCCCCGCCGCCCCAAGCCGCAACGCATTGGCGACGACGGAAACCGAACTCAGGCTCATCGCGAGCGCCGCGATCATCGGGCTGAGCAAGACGTGGAAGACCGGGTACAACACGCCGGCAGCGATCGGGACGCCGAGCGCGTTGTAGGCGAAGGCAAACCCGAGGTTCTGCTTCATGTTCCGCACCGTGGCGTCGGACAGCTCGCGCGCCCGTAGGATGCCGCGCAAGTCGCCCTTGACCAGCGTGACCTGCGCGCTCGACATCGCGACATCGGTGCCTGTGCCCATCGCGACGCCGACGTCGGCGGCGGCCAGGGCCGGTGCATCATTGATTCCATCACCTGCCATCGCCACCTGCTTACCCTGCGCTTGCAGCGCGCGCACAAGCTCGGCCTTGTCGGCCGGACTGACTTCCCCATGGAACTCGTCGATGCCCAAGTGCGAGGCGACTGCGCGCGCGGTCGTCTCGCCGTCGCCGGTCGCCATGACTACATGCAGCCCGCTGCGCCGCAAGGCCTCCAACGTCGGCTGTGCCGACTCCTTGATCGGGTCGGCGACGGAGAGCACGCCCGCGACGCGCCCATCGAGGGCAAGGAACATCACGCTGGAACCGTCCTTGCGAAATGCTTCCGCCCTGTCCCGCCATTGCGTGATGTCCGCGCCGACCTGTTCCATCAATCGCGTATTGCCGAGCGCCGCTTCGCGCCCGTCGACGCCACCGCGCACGCCGAACCCCGTCACGGAGTCGAACCCTTCGACGGTGGCAAGCGTCATTTCGCGACGTCGCGCTTCGGCAACGATCGCCGCCGCCAACGGATGCTCGCTGCCTTGGTCCAGGCTGGCGGCGAGGCGCAACACCTCGGCGGGCGCGACGCCGTCGGCGCCCACCGCATCGCGATACGCGGGATGCCCTTCGGTCAGCGTGCCCGTCTTGTCGACGATCAGTGTGTCGATCTGGCGGAAGCGCTCGATCGCCTCCGCGTCCTTGAACAACACGCCGCCCGTGGCGCCGCGCCCGGTGGCGACCATGATGGACATCGGCGTGGCCAGGCCCAAGGCGCAGGGGCACGCGATGATCAGGACCGAGATCGCGTTGAGCACCGCGTAGGTCCATGCAGGTTCCGGTCCGAAGACGCCCCACGCCAGTAAGGTGATCGCAGCGGCGGCCAGGACGGCGAGCACGAACCAGTAAGCCACGCGGTCGGCCATGCGCTGCATCGGCGCACGCGACCGCTGCGCCTGCGCGACGAGCTGCACAATCTGCGACAGCACGGTGTCGGCGCCCACCTTTTCCGCGCGCATGATGAGCGAGCCGGTGCCGTTGATCGTCGCCCCGATGAGGCGCGCGCCCGCGTCCTTGCGCACCGGGATGGGCTCGCCGGTGATCATCGATTCGTCGACGCTGCCCTGCCCCTCCAACACCGTTCCGTCCACCGGCACCTTCTCACCCGGGCGCACGCGCAAGCGATCACCTACGTGGACGTTTTCAAGCGGAACATCCTCTTCGACGCCGTCGTCTCCGATTCGGCGCGCGGTCTTCGGCGCGAGCCCCAGCAACGCCTTGATCGCCGCGGATGTCTTCGACCTTGCGCGCAACTCCAACATCTGTCCCAACAGCGTGAGGGTGACGATGACCGTGGCCGCCTCGAAATACACGCCCACGCGCCCGTGCGCATGAAACGAAGCCGGGAACAGCCCTGGCGCCACGGTGGCGACGACGCTGTAACCGAACGCCGCCGCCACGCCGATGCCGATCAGCGTCCACATGTTAGGGCTGCGATTGCGAATGGATTGCGCGCAACGCACGAAGAACGGCCACCCCGCCCACGCCACGACCGGCACGCTGAGCGCAAACTCCAACCAAGCCCGTGCCTGCGGCGACAACGCAGCCCAGCGATGGCCCCACATCGCGAGCACGAGGACTACGATCGTCAACGGCAACGTCCACCAGAACCGTCGGGAGAAATCGCGCAACTCATGATTCTCGTCGTCGTCCAGCGACGGGAGTTCCGGCTCCAACGTCATGCCGCAAATGGGACAAGTGCCCGGTCCCACCTGGCGAATTTGTGGGTGCATCGGACAGGTGTAGATCGTTTCCGCATTCTTCGCGGATCGCATCGAAACCGCAGTGTCCCCATGGCCGTGGTGATGCGCGTGGGCATGCGCGTGCGGATCGTCATGATTGGCGTTGTTCATGCTGGATGCTCAGTGATGATGACCAGGCTTACCGTGCTCGGGCACCGTCGACGCGGATGCCGGCATCTGATGCGCGTGTTGCCCGCCGTGCGCCTCTTCCATCTCGTGCTCGTCGCTCTCGCGCTCGTCGTTGTCGAGATGGTGGTGCGCCGCTTCGCCGCCACCGTGCGAGTGCCCTTCGCTGTGCGCCACCATGTCGCGGTAGCCGCCAGCGTCCAGCTTCGGCAGTTGTTGCAGGAACGCGACCATGTTCCAGATGGACTCGTCGTTCATGCTCTTGCCCCAAGCCGGCATGCCGGACGCCTTGATGCCGTGCTTGATTGCCCAGAACGCTTCGCGTGGCGGCACGCTCTCGCGCGTGAGGTTCGGCGGCGCCGGGTAAAGGCCCTTGCTCAACTCGGTTTCCGCGATGCCCGGCGCGAGGTGGCACCCGGTGCACATGGCATCGTAGTTGCCGGCACCTTGGCGGATGCGGGCGGGATCGTTCATGGTCGGCAGCATGAGCTGTTGCGCGCGAACGGCAATGGACCGTTCACGCAGCGTCTGCAACAGCGACAGCACCGGGCGCGTGTGCGCGTTGTCGGCGCCGATGTCATACGCACCGGAGTAGACGAAGCCGGCGAAGGCGAGCAGGCCGACGCCGGACAGGACCGCGAGTGTGAAAAGCGTTGATCGCTTTACGAAAGGCATTTTGGCGTCCCCCTTTTAGAACCAAACCCTGACGCCCGCCACGATGCGGGTGTCGCTCTTGTCTTCGCCAAGCGCGCGACGGAAGTCCGCCGTGTCGCCGAACGCACGCTCATGCACGACGCCGATGTAGGGCGCGAACTTTCGGTGCACTTCGTACCGAAGCCGCAGTCCCGCCTCCATCGTCGACAGGCCGGAACCGACGCCACGTCGCTCGTCGTCCTTGCCGTTGAAGTTGGCTTCGACCAGTGGTTGCAGGATCAGCCGATTGGTCAGCAACAACTCGTACTCAGCTTCGATGCGCGCCGCCGTTCGGCCTGAGGCACCGATGTACGCCGTCGCCTCGACTTCAAACTTGTAGGGCGCGAAGCCGACGACACCGATTGCCGCCCAGTCCTGCGACGGGCCTGGTTTGAAGTCGTGCCGAACGCCACCGACGACGTCCCACCAGCGAGCGATCGGCCGGCCGTGCATGACCTCAAGATCGGCGGCCTCTGTCCGGTCATCGACGCGCTCGCCTTCCGAACGCAGCCAAAGTTTGTCGGTGTCGGTGCCAATCCACGCCTGCCCTTCCCACGCCAACCCGTTGCCATGGTCGGCATCGAAAGCTTCAAGCCGATTGAACAGGACCTTCGAGTGCACGGTGTTGTCGTGCACGGGGTGCGCGTGCTCGGGTGGACGCGCTGCTTCACGGTCCGCGTCGGTCAGCGCCGGGATCGGCGTGCGTAGCTCGCCGGGCGCGGACATCGCGTCGCCCATCTGCATCTGCGAGTGGTCCATCGTCGAGTGGTCCATCTGCATCTGCGAATGGTCCATCGTCGAGTGGTCGACGGGCTTTTCGGCGGGCGGCTTCGGGGCAGGCTTCTGCTTCGGCTTGGTCGCTGGCTTGGGTGCTGGTTTCGCTGGCTGCGCGGCCTTCGGCGCCGGTGCCGGCTTTGCTGGCATCGGCATCTGCATCGGCATGGACGAATGATCGTGATGCTGCGCGGCCGCGCCGGTCGACAGCATCAACCCGATCGCGAGCGTCGTGAGCTTGGACGTCCTCATTCTTCGACCCTCACTTCGCGCATCATCCCGGCTTCCATGTGGAACAGCAGGTGGCAGTGGTACGCCCAGCCACCGAGCGCGTCCGCGCGCACGCGGTAGGTGCGCCGCGTTCCCGGCGGGATGTCGAGCGTGTGCTTTCGGACGTGGAAGTTCCCCTGCTCGTCTTCCAGGTCGCTCCACATGCCATGCAGGTGGATCGGATGCGACATCATCGTGTCGTTGACGAGCACGATCCGCAGGCGCTCGCCGTAGGTCATGCGCAGGGGTTCGACCTGCGAGAACTTCTGGCCATTGAAGCCCCACACGAAGCGTTCCATGTGGCCCGTCAGGTGCAGTTCGATTTCGCGGCCGGGATCGCGGCCATCGGGGTCCTCGAACGTGCTCTTCAACATGCCGTAGCTGAGCACCTTGCGGCCGTTGTTGCGCAGGCCGATGCCGGGATCGTCGAGCCGCGGCGTCGGCGACATCGTTTGCATGTCGACGAATGGATTGCCGGCTTCGCTTGCCGGGTGCACCGGCATCGCCGTCCCGTGCTGCATGCCCGACATGTCGTGCCCCATGGCCGAATGGTCCATGCCGGCCCCGTGCTGCATGGCGTCGGGTTGCATTCCCGCCATATCGTGTTGATGCATCGCGCCATCGCCCATGCCGGGCATGTCGTGACCCATCCCGCCATGACCCATGTCCGCCATCTTCAGGATCGCGCGCGGATCGAGCGCGGGCACGGGCGCGCGGAGGCCGTCGCGAACGGAGAGCGTGCCGCTGACGTAACCCGTGTGGGCCATGTCCTGCGCGAAGATCGTGAAGGCGTCCTGCCCCGTCGGTTCGACGATCACGTCGTACGTCTCCGCAGGCGACATGCGGAACTCATCGACCGTCACCGGATGCACGTACTGCCCGTCGGCGGCGACCACCGTCATCTTGAGGCCCGGGATGCGCACGTCGAAGTACGTCATCGACGAACCGTTGATGAAGCGCAAGCGCACCTTCTCGCCGGACCGGAACAGGCCGGTCCAGTTCGCGAGCGATGTCGCGCCATTCATCAGGTAGGTGTAGGTGTTCGCGTTGACGTCCGACAGGTCAGTCGGCGTCATGCGCATCTTGCCCCACGTCTTGCGGTCGTCGATCGTGGCGGACATGCCATCGCGCTTCGCGTCACGCGCGAAATCACCGACAGTGCGTTTGTAGTAGTTGTCGTACCCCGGCATCTTCTTGAGGCGCGCGAACAGTGCCGACGGGTCGAGGTCGGTCCAGTCGGTGAGCATCACGACGTGTTCGCGGTCGTATGAGAATGGTTCGGGCGCGATGGGCTCGATGACGAGCGGCCCGTAGAGCCCGGCCTGCTCCTGGAACCCCGAATGGCTGTGATACCAGTACGTGCCGCCCTGCTTCACCGTGAAGCGATAGTGGTACGTCTCGCCGCGCCCGATGCCGTTGAAGCTGATGCCGGGCACGCCGTCCATGTTGGCGGGGAGCAGGATGCCGTGCCAATGGATCGAGGCCTCATGACCGTGGATGGACCCCGCGGGCAGTGCGTTGCTCACGCGCAAATTGACCGTCGTGCCCTCCTTCCACCGCAACAAGGGCGCGGGGATGGAGCCGTTGACGGTAATGGCCGTGCGCGTGCGGCCGGTGAAGTTGGCCGGCGACTCGCCGATGACGAGGTCGAACTCGGTGCCACTCAACGTGGCGTTGCGCTTTACACCAGGGGAAGCGCGCAACGGGAAACCGCCGAAGCCGGCCAGCACGCCGGCTGCGGCAAGACCTTGCAAAAACTGACGACGCGCCGGATAGACAGGCGCTCCAAGAAAACGATCGGAAGACATCCAACCACTCCAAGAAATCGGGCATGCGTACGCGATCGAACGCGCACGAGCGGAAGCGCCATGCAGGCGCTGGGGGGCCGCTTAGCCGATGGGAGGTCGGATCAGGTGTGGAAGCGCCGGGCTCGCGAACGAAACCCTAAGCGCGGCGCCAGGCGCGGCCGAAGGCCGCACAGGAATTGCGATCGACCCGAATGTCGGGATCGTGGGCGCGTGCGAAACGCAACTGCACAGGCAGGCGCCCGGCGGACAGCAATCGTCATGCGCGACCGGCGACGCTGGCGCGTCATGGTCGGAGGTCATGGCCGCATGCGCCATCGCCGGCATGTCGTCGCACGGCGGCGCGGCGTCATGGGCGGCGGCCGTTGCATCCATGCCGGCACCGAAGGCCATCATCGTGCTCGCATACACAGCCGACGTGCCGTTCGCCACAAGGGCGAAGCACAGCAGCAGGCGGAGCAGGATGGCCCGGAGACGCATGGCGGCACTTTACCCGATCGGCTCGTGAAAGACGGATCGCGGTCGCCTACGGGTCGGAGATCGCGACCACGACCTTGCCGAAAGGCTGACCGGATTCGAGCCGCGCGTAGGCGGAAGCCGCCTCCCTGAAGGGCACCACGCGATCGATGGCCGGCTTGACGCGATGTTCGTCAATGAAGGCAACCAGCGCTTCGGTCATTGCGCGAGACCCCACGACGACGCCCGTCACCGAACGTGGTCCGACCAAGGCGAAAGGATCGATCGACAATGCGAATCCACCGCTGACGCCGCCGATCGTCACGACCGTGCCGCCCGCGCGCGTACTCGCGATCGACCGAGCGATCGTGCCGGCTCCGCCGACGTCGAGGACCCGGTGCGCACCGCCGGTCAAATCCTGCACGCGCGCATCCCAGGCCGGCTCGTTCGCGTAGTTGATTCCATGCGCGGCGCCCAGCGCCTTCGCCCTCTGTAGCTTTTCGTCCGAACTGGAAAGCACGGTGGGCCGCAGGCCGGCGGCGACGGCAAGCTGCAACGCCCATGTCGACACGCCGCCGGTCCCCTGGATCAGGACGTGATCGCCCTCGCGCAGCGATCCGATGCCGAAGAGCGCGTGCCATGCCGTAACGCCGGCGCACGCGAACGTTGAAGCCTCCGCCCAGGTCAGGCTCTCCGGGGCACGGACCAGCGCCGATTCTTTCGCGACGAATCGCTCCGCCAACACGCCATCGACATTCCCGCCAAGCGACTTCGACAGCGCCGCGTCGTCCGGGGCGCCCGCCAACCATTCCGGGAAGAAGGTCGGAACGACACGATCGCCCTTTGCAAATCGCGTGACCGCGGAACCAATCTCGACGACTTCACCAGCGCCGTCGGATGCCGGAATGCGTACGTCACCAGCACCCATCTGCCCCTTGGCAACCAGAAGATCACGGAAGTTGAGCGACACCGCGTGCATGCGGATGCGCACTTCATCGGGAAGTAGCGGCAGGTCCTGAACGTGGTCGAGATGCAGGGACGCGACACCTTCGCCGCGGCGAATCCGATAGACGTTGTTCATGCCGTTTCCAGGTCGACTGCGACGCGGCGTTCGACGCGTGCGCTACCGCCCGCGAACAAGCGGCTGATCACGCCGTCGACAAGGTCGAGCCGGACGTGGATCGCGCTGGGCGACGGCACGGCCATCAGGGCTCCCTGCTCGACCGCGAGCGTCGGACCGATGCAGAATCGATCGAACAGGACGCACGCCAGCGGCCCGGCTGCCATGCCAGTCGCCGCTTCTTCATCGATGCCGTAACGGGGCGCGAACATGCGCGTCGTCGCGACGCGGCCGGCGGGCGCGCCTTCGCGCGAGTAAACGTAGTAACCCACCAGGTCCAGCGACTCGCTGATGTAGGCGATGGCGGTCTGGTCGGGATCGACGGCCGCGAGCGCCTCGCGACTCTCCACCTCAAGCACGGCGAAGCGATTGCCGGTGTCGACGATGCGCATGTCGTGCAGGCGCGTACCTGCCAGCGAGGCCGAGATGCGTGCGCCCTCGCGTCCGCGCGGGGCGATGGGCTCGAAACGCGGTGCGCGCTGCTCCATCGATACGCGATCGCCCTCCACGATGACGGCGCGGGGGCCTTCGATGGTTTCCTTCGAGAGGTGCCCTTCGCCGATTCGACCGAGCGATTTCAGTAACGCGAACGTCGCGATCGTTGCGTGCCCGCAGTGTGCGATCTGGCGCGTGGGCGTGAAGAACTCCAACCGAACGGTCTCTGTGGCCGACGCCGACACGAAGGCCGTTTCGGAAAGGCCTACGCGCGCGGCGATGCGCAGACGCGCGGCTGCGTCGAGTCCGTCGGCGTCGACGACGACGCCCGCGGGATTGCCACCGCCGCCGCCTTCGGTGAACGCGTGGACGATCCAACCTTGGGGTTTCGTGCTCATGGGGCAGTTTCCGTCGTGCCGCCGATGCATTCGGCGATGGCTTGTAGGATTTGGTCGACGTCGGCGTCGGTCGTCGACCAGTTGGAGAAGGCGGCGCGCACCGCGGCGCGTTGGTGCAGCACCGTGGGGGTCATGAAGACGACGCCCGTGGCGTTGAGCCGCGCGAGAAACGCGTCGCGTTCGGCAGCGTCGGCACCCTTGGGCGCGAACGCTACGATGTTGAGTGAGACATCGTGCAATACATCCATCCCCAGCGATTCGACGCCGCGGGCGAGCAGGCGTGCCTGTCGGCAGTTGTCGGCGACCCAGCGCCCGATTCCCGCGCGCCCTTGAACAGCGAGCACCATCCACGCTGGAAGCGCACGAAAACGACGCGAGTTCTCCGGCGTGTAGTGCAGCGGATCGGGGTCGTCGCCTAGATAAGCGGAGGTGGCCGCGAAGACTTCGCGCTGAAGTTCGGGCCATCGCGTATATGCGAGCGCGCTGTCGTAGGGCACGTTGAGCCACTTGTGCAAGTCCACCGTCACCGAGTCGGCGCGCTCGATGCCCGCGGTCATCGGCTTCAGCGCATCGTCGAAGGCTGCGAACAAGCCAAACGCGCCATCGACATGCAGCCAGGCGCCAGCTTCCGCGCACACATCGGCGAGGGCGACGAGGTCGTCGAAGTCGCCGGTATTCACCTCACCCGCGCTCGCCACGACGATTGACGGTCCCTCGTGCGCCGTGAGGGCCGCCCGCAGCGCGACGACGTCGACGGCGGTTCTACGTGGTTGTGTCGCAACGGCAACGTGCCGATGTCGGCCAATGCCGGTGATGGCCATTGCCTTGAGGATGCTGGAATGCGCGGCACCTGCGAACACGGTCGGAAGTGCGCCGTGCGTGCGCTCCGCCCAGTGGCGCGCCGTCGCCATCGACACAAGATTGGCGGCGGTGGCGCCACTCACGAATTGCCCATGCATTGCCGGGTGCAACCCGAAGATGTCGGCATAGGCCGCGACCGTACATGATTCAACGTCGGCGGCGATCGAGCCCACCTTGTTCGAGACGTTCTGGTTCCAGGCGCTCGTCACCCAGTCCGCGGCAAGCGCCTCAGGCGTTGCACCGCCAGTGACGAACCCCAAGTACCGCGGACCCGGCGAGGCGGACAGATACGGGGCAACGTGATCACGAAGGTAGGCAAACGCCGCATTCAATCCAATCCCTTCGGGAGCAATCGGTTCGGGATGCGCTGACACCGCAACCCGACGCTGCTCAAGGCCGCCCAAATACTCGCGCGCAAGATGCCATGCGTGGTCGAGTGCAAGCTCGTGCTGTTCCGGCAATTCCATATCTTCGTACCTTTGCAATTCAGGTTCGCCGCTGCTTCACATGCGTTCCAGTTCTGCGAACTCGCGCTTGTCGAGAACCCCGTCTCGATTGGCGTCCACCATCGAGGCGTGCGCTCCCATCGGATGTTTGGCCAGTTCGGGTTTCGACAAGAGGCCGTTGCCGTCCGTGTCGTACTGCGTGAAGTCGTCGGCGCGCTGCTGCTTCACCGGCAGCGTCGCCGACGTCTGTGAAGGGTTGCCGGCGAGGCAGTCGCCGGTGGCGATGATGAGGGCGGCAAACATCACGAGTTCAGGGAGTTTCATGGTTCTTCTCCGATTGAGGAATCAAGCTCGGCAAGTCCCACAGCAGGCGGCCTTCGCCCCCTGCACGGACACCACGCGATAGCCTTCCGCTTCAATGGCCGCCGTTGCCAGCCCGGCGTCCACACCGTCGCTTATCGTCACGACGCCGCCCGCCAGGTCGACATCAACCTTGGCCTGTGGATCGATCGCGTGGATGGCTTTGGTAATGGCGCGCTCACAATGCGCGCAGGTCATGCCTTCGACGATGTAATTCATGGGACTCTCCCGTCTGGCGAAAATGCCGATGGGCGAAGGGTGATCCTTGCCCCGATAGGAAGGTCAAGCGCAAGCAGCGGATTGACCTTCCCCCCGTGGTAAGGCGCACGGTGGCCCGCCCGTTTGCGGTCACACAGTACAGATGGCTCGCCACGACTCCCTCGACATCGGAGAGGCCGCGCGCCGCATCCGCGTTACGCCCGCCACGCTTCGCCTCTACGAGCGGCGCGGCCTGCTGCCGAAAGCGACGCGTACTGCCGCAGGCTACCGCCAGTATTCCCACGAAGACATGCGCCGCGCACGCCTCGTCCGCCGCGCGCGACACGCTGGACTGTCGATGCGCCAGATCGCCGAAGTGATCGCGAAGGCGAAGGACGAATCGACGTTGCGCGCGATGTTGCGCGCGCATGCCGAACACCTTGAATGCGAGCGTCGCCGAATCGAACGACTACAGCGCCACCTCTGTCGCTGGCTGCGCTGCTGCCGCAAGTAGCAACAGTTTCAGCGCACTTCGGATACGCGCATCGCGACGATGCGATGGTCGCGAAGTTCGATCCGATACGACAGTTTGCGCGGGCTGCCGGGAAACTCGCCGCGCACACGCATGTGCGCGACGACGTTGCGCGCGCTCCGCGCGAGCCGGAGCGGCTCGAACGAGTGCGCCGGGTAGCGTGTTTCAAAGTCACGCTGCCATGCGACGATCGATACGATGCCCTTGAACAGGCGCTCGCGGTCCGTGACGATCGCGCCGGGTGCGAAAACGTGCGAGAACAACATCGCATCCTTGTCATGCGCTCCGAACAGCAGTCGCACTGCCACCGGCAGGTCCCGGTGGCAGTCTCGTCGATCAGAAGCTGATGCGCGCGCCGAGCCGTCCACCGACCCCCTCCATGTCGCCTACGCGCGCTTCGATTTCGGCGTACAGGTCGACGCGTCCCAGGGACCACTCCGCGCCGCCGGCGAAGCGGCCGAATGTCCGCCCACCTTCGTCGGAGACCCGCACCGTGTCCGCTCCGATGTCGTACACCGTTGCATCGCCGTTGCCAAATTCTCGCGCGATCGACATCGATGCATACGGGCGCAAGTCGCGCCAACCCTGCACGCCCATGCGCAGCCCCAGCTCGCCGGTCGATAGCGCGCTGTCCTCCCACCGAATTTCCCCAGATTGACCGTGCTGTTCGGGAAGCTGTACGTCGATCCACGACACACGCACGAGCGGCTCAATCCACGCGCGTGACATCGTGAATCGGTGGCCGGCTTCGAGTTCAATGCCCACCGCGCTTCCGTCACCTTGGTCGGCCAGGCCGATGGATTGCCAATCGGTCTCCAAGTCGACCCGTTCGCCGCGCACGACGGCGCCCGCGAACCATCCCGCCTTCCAATAGCGCGCATAGGCGCCGGCGTTGATGGAATCGAGCCGAGTTTCGCCATCTGCACCTAGGTCCATCGTCGCCCGGCCGTATCCGCCGGTGACACCAACGCGCCAATCACCGAATGACGTCTCGGCGCCCAGTTGTATGCCGTTGTGCGTGCCTTGCCATTCCAGCTCACGCGACCCGCGCGCGTGGGACAGGTGCGAATTGCCCTCGAAGTCGCCACCCACCAACTGGAACCACACGCCGTCGGTGTCAGCGCGCGCATCCGTCACGGCTAGGTGCGTGGACACCGCCTGCGTGCCCTGTCGCCACAAGTCGCGCACGCCGGAGGGGACGGCGGCGGCCAGGTATGCGGCATCAGCGAGGTCGCTTTCGAGCGTCCAACTGGCCAGGCCGTCGTACTTCAGGTTGAACCCGATGAACCCGACGTTGCGGCTGGTGTCGGCGAGCACCAGTTCGCTTCCATTTTGTGCGCTGTCCGAGGTGAGCACCCGGATTCCCGACAAGCCCAACAGCGACCCTTGGCCAGCGAGTTCGAGTTCGAGCGCGTTGGTGCCTGACAAGCCGCCAACTTCGATGCGGTCGACCGTCTTGTCGTCGATGTCGACATCAATGGCCAGCACACCGCCCGGCACACCGTGCACCGTACCGTCGACGGCGAAGACGTCGCCCGTGCGTCCGTTGGCGAGCGAGACCCGACCGGCATTCTCGAATCGCTCCAATTCGGCGAGTCTGATGGCAGTGCCTTCGCCTTGCAGCACAATGCTTCCGAGATTCGTGAATCGGTCTCCGCCTTCACCGAACACGCTGACGCCCGACGTCTCGAATGTGCCGGCATTCGCTAGGTTGTCGTCGCCGCGCGACAGCTCCATGCGGCCGCGCAGGACACCTGTCGCACCTACGCGGATGTCGGCCGCACCGTCGCCCCAGTCGTTGCCCGACACCTTGATGACGGGGCCAGCGCCGCTCTCCACGACACCCGCGATATCGATGCGCGTGCCGGTTGCGGTCGCCGAGTCGATCGCAACGGCCTGGCCGTAAACGTGCGCGCCCTCGGCCACGCTAATTCCTGCGCCACCCGTCAGGGACGCCATGGTGACGGCGTAGCCGGAGTCAGCACGGACTTCTTCGTCGATGATCAACGTCGCGTCTCCCGCCCACGCACTCAGGCCGACGGCGAACCAGTCGCCCGTCGTCGCCAGCGTGTGCACGCGCCCGACTCGCGCGGTGATATCGCCGTTGCCGGTGGTGACTTGCAGACCTGCCGAGCGCTCGCCGAAGGTCGTGATCTCGTCGACATCGACCGCGACATTGCCGCTGGTCAGGACGCGCAGCCCGTAGGAATCGTTGCCATACGTGGCGAGCCGTTGCGATTGCACGCCGACGTCGCCCACTGTTTCGACACTGACCGCGTCCGCGCTGACGCCCGTGGTGAAAACGGAGCCATTTCGGACCGCGACGTCGCCGAACGCGCCAATGTCGATGCCCCTTGCGAAGTCGCCGTCGGTGGCGACGCCCTCGGCATCAACGAACACGTCGCCGTTGAATGCGAACGCGCCGATGCCCAGGCCATCATGACCCTGCGAGCTGACCCAGTTCGCGGTAATCGCGACGTCGCCTGCGCCGGCTGCCGCGATGATGCCAACACTACCCTCGCCCGCCGCCGCTACGGTGTCGACGTCGACGACAACATTACCGTTCTCCCAAGACTCGGCCAGCACGCCCAGCGCGCCGATGCCTTCGGCCCGGATGTAGCCGGCTTCGATTGCGACCGAGCCGTTTTCCGACGAGGCGTAGAGCCCCTTGCCGAAATCGCCTTCCGAGAGCACTTCGCCAGCGAGGATCAGTACGTTGCCGGCCGTCGTGTCGGCCCAGACGCCCGCACCACCTGGCCCGGAATACACTGAGGCGACATCAACGGTGACGTTGCCGCCCAAGCTGTTCGCCAGGATTGCGAAGTCGCCCTCCACATGATTCGCCCACACATTTACGTCACCGCCCGCGACGGCGGCGATGCCAGCGAAGCCGCCGTACACCGCATCGACGCGCACGTTGACCGAGCCTGAGGTCGATGCAATATCGACTGCGGGCCAGGTGTCATTGCGAATCACGCTCCCGTCCTCGGCGTTGAGGGAGATCGCGCCGTCGCCGTGAACCACGACCGCGGTGTCGCGTTCCGGCAACAGCGTGCCGTCGACGGTGACACCCGACTTCAGCACGACTTCAAAATCGGTGACACCCTCGTACCGCACCTGCTGCATCGGCGTTGGCGTCGGCGTGCACACGACTTGCCCGCCAGGCGAGGCGGGGCCGCACTCGTCGGCGGCCAGCGCGGGAAGGCTGACAGCGCCGGTCGCGATTAGTAAGGCGCGGGAAAGGAGCGAACGGCGATACGGGCGAACGGTGGGCACGCGATGAGCCTCGTGGGCGTTTGGGGGACGCGCACCCTGGGGCCTGCACCAAGTGCAAGGTCAACCCGACCTCGGCGTCGAAAGGCGTGAGGCTGCATGCGGTTGACCTTCCCATCATGGGAAGGCCCAGGCTGCCCGGCATTCCCAGCAGAGGCTGTTGCCATGAACGTGGAAGTCGCTCTCCCGATCGAGTCCCTCCGCACTACCGAGTTCCGGGTGGAGGGCATGACCTGCGCGTCGTGTGTCGCGCGTATCGAGCGCGCGCTGCACAAAGTGCCGGGTGTGGCGGAAGCCGTCGTGAACCTTGCGACCGAGCGCGCATCGGTGCGCGTGTCGAAGCAGATCGCCGACGAAACCCTGCACGCTGCCGTGGCTGATGCGGGCTACACCGCCATTCCCGACTCGTTGGACGACGCGGGGGCTTCGGCGGACGCGCAGGTCACCTCCGGCATGCGAGAGGGACAAAAGGTGGTGATCGCCGCGCTGCTTTCCCTGCCCCTCGTGTTGCCCATGTTCGGCGCGCTGGTCGGCCGACACTGGATGCTTCCCGGCTGGTGGCAACTCGCGTTGGCCGCGCCGGTGCAGTTCTGGCTGGGCTGGCGCTTTTACAAATCTGCATGGGGCGCCGTTCGCGCGGGCACCGGCAACATGGACCTGCTCGTCGCGGTGGGCACGTCGGCCGGATTCGGGCTGAGCCTTTTCAATTTGCTGCGCGCACCGAATCACCACGGCGACTGGCCGTTGTACTTCGAGGCGTCGGCGGCGGTGATCACGATGATCCTGCTCGGCAAGTGGCTGGAAGGGCGTGCGAAGCGGCAGACCACCGATGCGATCCGCGCCTTGCAGGCGCTGCGACCGAACACGGCCCGCGTCGTGCGGGATGGCGTCGAGCATCAACTTGCGATCGACGAAGTCGTCACCGGCGATGTTGTGATCGTGCACCCTGGCGAACGCTTCCCGGTGGACGGCGAGGTGGTTGACGGCCGCACCCATGCCGACGAATCGCTGGTGACCGGCGAATCGCTGCCGGTGGCCAAGGGTATCGGCGATCGCATCACCGGCGGCGCCGTCAATGGCGACGGTCGCGTAGTGGTGCGCACAACGGCGGTTGGCGCGGAAAGCATGCTGTCCCGCATCATCCGGATGGTCGAGGACGCGCAAGGACGAAAGGCGCCCATCCAACGGATCGTCGACCGTGTCAGCGCCGTGTTCGTCCCCGTCGTCGTGGCGATCGCGTTGGCAACGCTCGCGGCTTGGGGCCTGGCGACCGGCGATTGGAGCGCGGCGATCCTGCACGCGGTTGCCGTACTCGTCATCGCCTGTCCGTGTGCCTTGGGCTTGGCGACGCCGACCGCGGTGATGGCGGGTACGGGCGTGGCGGCGCGCGCCGGCGTGCTGTTCAAGGATGCCGAGGCGCTGGAAATCGCCAGGAACGTGTCGATCATCGCCTTCGACAAGACCGGAACACTGACCGAAGGCAAGCCGGTCCTCGCCCAGCGCGTAGCCGTCGACGGCGACGCCCGTGAGCTCCTGCGCCTCGCGGCGTCGATGCAGTCGGGGTCCGAACACCCGCTCGCGAAGGCAGTCGTCGCCGCGTTCGACGAGGCGGTGAGTACGGCCGACGATTTGCAGGCGGTCCCGGGTCGTGGCCTGCGTGGTTCAGTTGAAGGCCGAAACTTGTTCCTCGGCAGCACGCTGTGGATGCGCGAGGAAGGTGTCGACCTGTCACCACTGGCGGAGCGCGACGCCCTACTCTCCTCGTCGGGTCACTCGGTGTCCTGGCTTGCCGAGCGAATCCACGATCGAGTTCGGCTTCTCGGCCTGCTGTCCTTCCGCGACCAACCGCGGCCCGGTGCACGCGAAGCGATCGCGCGGCTGCATGGCATGGGCCTGCGCACGATCATGATCTCGGGCGACAACCGCGGCGCCGCCGAGGCCGTCGCGCGCGCGCTGGGAATCGACGAAGTACGCGCTGAAGTCCTGCCGGGTGGCAAGGCCGACGTCGTGCGCGACCTTCAGCGCGAAGGCCGCGTTGCCATGGTCGGCGACGGCATCAACGACGCGCCCGCCCTCGCCGCCGCGGACGTCGGCATCGCGATGGGTAGCGGCACGGACGTCGCGATGCATGCAGCCGGCGTGACCCTCATGCGCTCCGAGCCCGCCCTGGTCGCAGATGCCATCGACATCTCCCGCCGCACGACCCGCAAGATTCACCAGAACCTGTTCTGGGCCTTCGGCTACAACATCCTCGGCCTTCCGCTCGCCGCGATGGGGCTCCTGGACCCCGTGATCGCCAGTGCCGCCATGGCCTTCTCGTCGGTTAGCGTCGTGTCGAATACCCTGTTGCTGCGCCGCTGGTCGCCATCCCCGTGAGGACCTCCGCCATGCCCCGGAAAGCCCCCCGCCCCGAACTCGCCGACGCCAAGTCCCAAGGCTTCCATAACATCGGCGAGGCGGCCTCCCTGACGGCCGTCAGCGCGAAGATGATCCGGCACTACGAGAGCATCGACCTGATCCCCGAGGCGGGCCGCACCTTCGCCGGCTACCGCATCTACACCGACAACGACCTGCACCGCATCCGCTTCATCAAGCGCGCACGGACGCTGGGCTTCTCGATGAAGGAAATCGCGAACTTGCTCGGGCTGTGGGACGACCGCGCGCGTGCGAGCGCCGACGTCAAGAAGCTCGCGCGCCAGCACGCACAAGCGCTGGGGGAGAAGATCGCGGAGATGCAGGCGATGCAGCGGACGCTCGAAGAACTCGCCCGCCGGTGTCACGGCGATGCGCGACCGGAGTGCCCGATCCTCGACGACTTGGCGTCGTGAGGTCGGGGCCGCGTTCCTCGTGGCACGCAATGCATCTGCGCGCCATCGCATCGGAAGGGCGCATGCCGCGCCGCAAAATTTCCGCGTGACTTGAAGGTAGCGCCTACCCCTTCCGCACATTGGGGGTGCATCTGACGGAGTGCGTCGGACATGAGTCTAGGGCTCCCCCTGTAGAAGCCCCCGGGCATCGTGACATTTCAAGCTGCACCCCCCTCCGCGTGCGGCGTGGGGCCCACGCGAATCCTCAGCGGGTTAGGCAACAGCTTCCTATTTTGGATTTCGAGCGCGCGAACATGGCGCTGTGCGCGGCAGGTTCAACGCAACCTTAGCCTTGCCTTCGGACGTCCGCGGGCCGGTCGAGCACCCGCCGTGCCACTTGCAGCGTCCGCCGGTGCGCGCGGGTCTGGCGTTGCACTTCCCGCCCAGCCGCGTCTTCGCGCCGCAGCGCATATCGGATTTCCGGACCATGACGGTTTCACCTAAGTCATTCGCGCGCGCGCACGCGCCAGGTGTTCAGCATGACGGCAATGACTTGGACCCCGACCGCCGTGCGATGTACTGCGCGACGACCGGGGCCGGTAGATTTACAGATAGACGGGTATCCAGGCTTCTACCGATCCAAGAGCCTGAAGTCGAAATCCTTGCCAACCGCACACGCTGAAACGCTTGCTGCACCACACTCTCAGGGATGACGCGGTAGGTGTGGGAACAGGTATAGGTACGGGTAAGGCTAGACAGTCGCCTTCTCCAAACGCCTGACGACGCTGTAGCGCAAATCGATAGGCCGCACTCGCTGTCGTTGATTTTTGACGACCGTTTCGACGTGGCCGAGCAGGAGCCGATCGCCGAGATGCGAAAGGTTGATGCGATCGCTCCTCCGCGGTGAGTTGCCGGTGATGTCGACGTACTCGAAAAGCAGGTCGCCCGATCCGGGCGCGGCGAAGCCGCCGTGGCGCCCGACCTTGCCAATCAATCTCGTCGCGTTGTACCAGCGCTCCAACGGCGTCCCCATGTACCCGTTGCTGCACACCGCCAACTGCAACACGACCTTGGGTTGCCGGCCGTTGTACATCACCGTTTTCCAGTCGATGAGGCGCATCTGATACGCGCCGGGCGGGATAAACGGCCGCAAGCCTTCAATGAGGCCGTTGCCATCCGCTGTAGCCATTTCCCCTGCTCCTCCATTCCTCATTGGCGCCGCTGCCAATCTCTCGACGCTACGGCAGCGGCGCCTCTCGCACTGGGAGCCCCGCGTCACGAAAATCCCGACGTGGGCAGGTTTGGTTTCGCGAAAATCCACCCGCGCCTAGGAGCCGTCGCCCTCACCGCGCGTTCGGCGCAACTCCGGATGCTCGTAGTGTTCGCCCATCAGCTTGTTGAGCAACTCCATGTCCGCCGACTGTTCCAGCAGGGCACGCATCACACCGGCGTCGGCGAAGATTTCCGAGGCGTCCTCACGCGAAACGTCGTCCGACACGACCAAGACACCGTCCTCGTAGGCGTTCAGGAGGGAGAACAAGCCGAGCTCCACACCCGTCTTCACGAACGTGTTCGGATCGTCGAACCAAATGAAGGGTTTTATGCGGCACCTCCTTCGTTACGGGCGGCGACGCGCGCGGCCATCCACGCCTCGATTTCCGCCGAGGAGAACCCCACGGCGCGGCAGCGGTCGCCCAGCTTGATCGGCGCCGGGAAATCGCCGGCAGCGATGCGGCGATGGAGTTCGGAGTTGCTCAACCCCACCCGCGCGCACACCTCGCGCTTGCGGAGGAAGTGCACGGGTTGGTCGAGCTTCTTTTCGTACGCGGCCCACACGGCCTGCTTGTTCCGCTTCATCGCGGGATTCCTCGCGTTGCCCAGGACCACCCCGGGCTTCGGAGGCGACGATCGCGCGAAATCAGCGCTGGCCAATAGCAGGGAACTCTTAAGTTTTTCCTAAGTTTCCTCCCGGTCGGGATGGGAACCACGCGCGGTAGCGCGTTGGGCGAACATGTTTTCCAACGCGAGCGCCTGCGCCCCTCGCTGCTTTCCGTATTGCTTGAGCGACCATTCGATAGACGCAGCGGCGCCCACCACGTCGAAACAGGTTTCGACCGCGGGCCGAAGCACGACGTCCCAATGCTTCTTCGGCGCATTGCCTCGGCGTGCTTCTGCATGCCAACCGAAGGCCAACGTTTGATGGATCATGCCGACGGCAGCCGCGCCCAGGCCGCTGGGACGTCCGTCGCGGCCCTCGCACAGCTTCAACCCGGCCCGAGCGGCAGTCGAAATTGCATCCAGCATCGAGATTGCTTGCGGGACCACCACGCAGGTCGGCGGCGACGCCCGCCCTTCGACGACCATGAGGCCCCACATTTTGCCGCCGGTCTCGATAACCGCTTGAGCGTTGCGCGAGTCTTGGTCGGATGCGCACAGCAATGCGCGCAGCAATGCACCCAACTTGCTCGCAGCATCCTCGATGCCCACCAGCGCCGGACGCATATGGCTCGCCGCCCGATATTGGGTGAGCATGAGATGGACAACCGGCAGCAGGGAGCGCAGGCGCCCGATTTGCTCTTGGCACACACCGCGGTCCAACAGGAACTTGTTTTGCGTCCTCGAAAACTCGAACTTTTCCACGCGCCTTCTCCTGGAAAGAGGAATGTCGTCGGCGCGGATGCGACGACGAATAGGCGCGCAAGTAGCGAGTGCTATTTGGCCGTGCCTATTCGTTCCAGGTAGTCGGCCCACCGCTGCATGGCCGTGCGGCGCGTGTCGTCGAACTTGGTGCGGTCGTAGGAGGCGTTGACCTCACCCTTCTTGGCGTGTGCGAGCTGCGCTTCGAGCAGGTCGGCGTCGAGGCCGAGGCGTTCGCGGGCAATCGTCCGCATCATTGCGCGGAAGCCATGCGTCGCGTGCTGGCCGGCGAACCCCATCTCGCGCAGCGCCTTGCTGAGCGAATCGCGGTGGAGGTGCGGCGTGTTCTGCCGCGCCAGCGGCGGGAACACGTACGTGCCGCCTGCCGTGTAGGCCTGCATTGCGTGCAACGCCGTCAGGGCTTGGATGGGCAGCGACACAATGTGGTCGTGCTTGGTCTTCATCCGCGCGCCGGGGACGTGCCACTCGCGCAGGTCGAAGTCGATGTCCTCCCAGCGTGCGGCCGCCACGACGCCGGGGCGCATCGCGGTGTACATCGCCAGTTGCAAGGCCGCCCGCACGACGGTCGACGGGTACTCGTCGATGGCGCGCACCAGCTTGCGAATCAGCTTGAGGTCGGTTGCCGCAGGAATATGGCCTTTCGTTCGCTTGGGCAGGGCGTGCTGCAACGAGAGCGGTCGGCCGTCGTCGCGCAGGCCTTGGCGCACCGCGTGGTCCACGATGCCGTGCAGGTACTGCCTGGCCTTGACCGCGAGCGCGGGGGCTTGGATGGCCACGTCCTGCAAGGCGGCGATGGCATCGCGCGTGGTCAGCGTGGCGATCGACTTGCGGCGCAGTTTCGGCAGCAGGTACGTGTCCAGCAGATACCGCGCCTTCCGATACGTCTCCGGTGCCCACTCCAACTGCTTCGCTTCCAACCAGCCCTGCGCTGCGAGCTCGAAGCCCGCCATCGCCTCCCGACGCGCCGCGGTCTTGGCCTCGGCCTTGACCGCCGACGGATCGCGGCCATCGCGCAACAGTCGGCGGGCCTCATCGCGACGCTGGCGCGCCTCGGCCACCTTGACCTCCGGGTACACGCCGAACGCCAGCCGCTTTTCCTTCCCGCCGTAGCGATACTTCATGCGCCAATAGCGCGACAGATTTTTCGTCACTTCGAGATACAAGCCGTGTCCATCCGCATGCCGGCCGGGCGGCGCGGAACGGATGAAGACATCCGAGAGCTTGTTGGTCAGGTTCGCCACGACGACGGAGCCTCCACCGCGGGGCGGAGGTGGGCCCAATGTGCCCCCAGCCGCCAGATGCCCCCGAATATGGCTCCATTGGAGCCGGGTTGCAAGGAGGCGTCCCGGGATGCCAGGGCAACAAAAAACCCGCCTACGGGGCGGGTTTTTGGCGACTTCCGGGGTGGTCTGGGACGTTCCGGAATCTTGTGTTGGTGCCCGGGAGAGGACTCGAACCTCCACGATTTTACTCGCTAGTACCTGAAACTAGTGCGTCTACCAATTCCGCCACCCGGGCAGGTGGGCGCGTATGGTGCGGTGCGGCGCAATGGATGTCAACGCGTCTGGCCCGGATCCTGCGATGCGGATGCGGGGTTCGTGAACGCCAGCGGCAGCGAGACGGTGGCACGCAGGCCGGGGTGGTTGTCGTCGAGCGCGATGCGGGCGTTGTGGCGCACGGCGATGGCGCGCACCAGGCTCAGGCCGAGGCCACTGCCGGGGGTGCCCCGGTGGCGTTCGCCGCGGTGGAAGCGGTCGAAGACGCGGTCGCGCTCGGTGTCCGGGATGCCGGGGCCGTGGTCGGCCACCGCGATGCAGCCGTGGTTGCCGGTGCGGTGGATGGAGACGGCGACGGCGGTGTTCGGCGGTGCGTATTTGATCGCGTTGTCGAGCAGGTTCACGACCAGTTGGAACAGTTGGTCGACGTCGCCGCGCACGGTCAACGGCAGCGGATCGAGCGTGAGCGTGATGCCCCGTTCCGCGCCGATCGGTTCGTAGAGGTCCAGGGCGTCGCGCGCGAGCTTCGACAGGTCGACGCTGCTTTCGGCCTCGATACCGCCCTGCGCCTCGATGCGCGCCAGCCGCAGCAGCGCGCCGGAGGCGTGCAGGAGTTGGTCGGCGTCGGCGATGGCCGGTTCGAGCGCTTCGGGGTCCACCGATGGTTGCGAACGCAGCTGGTCGAGCCGCGTGCGCATGCGCGTGAGCGGCGTTCGCAAATCGTGCGCGATGTGGTCGGTGGCCTCGCGCACGCCGGCCAGCAGGGCTTCGATGCGGTCGAGCATCGCGTTGAACCGCAGCGCGAGATTGTCGAAGGCATCGCCGGTGCCGTCGACCGGTGCGCGCAACGCGATCTCGCCCGCGCCGACGCGCACGGCCGTCGCATCGAGCGCCTGCAAGCGTCGTGCGACCCACCGCGCGGTCATCGCGCCGATCGCCAGGCCGAGCACCACCGCGATCGCGAGCGCGGCCAGCGTCGTGCGCGCCCATCGCGAGGAAGCCGCTTTCCGAGCGCAGCCGCAATCCGGTGGCGACGACCACGCCCGGTGCGAGCGTCGTGCGTTGCAACAGCACGCGCGTGTCGTCGGCGTCGCGCGCTTCGCGCCAGCCGTCGCGCGCGGGGAGGCTGCCGCGCGCGACGTTCGCTGCGACGATTCGGTCGTCGAACCAGGCGGCGTACAGCGCATCGGGTTCATCGGGCAGTGCGATGCGGTCGCGGACCGCTTCGGCCAGCCCTGCCCGCCCGCCGTCGCGAAAGGCATCGCGCAGGCCTTCGCTTTCGGCGGCGATGGCTTCGCGCGCATCGCGCACCAGCAGCGTCGACACGGCCATGTAGACAGCGCCGCCGAGCAACGCGAACCCGAGCAGGAACGACACGCACACTGCCACCGCGAGATGCGCGCTGGTGGAACGCAGGGTGCGCGCGAGGTTCACGCGTCGCCGAATCGGTAGCCCGCGCCGCGCACCGTGTGCAGCAGCGGCGTCGCTTCGCCGTGGTCGATCTTCTGGCGCAGCCGGCTGATGTGCACGTCGATGACGTTGGTCTGCGGATCGAAGTGGTAGTCCCACACTTGTTCGAGCAGCATCGTGCGCGTGACCACGCGACCGGCCTGGCGCATCAGTGCTTCGAGCAGGCGGAATTCGCGCGGAAGCAGATCGATTCGGCGCGTGCCGCGCTGGGCCTGGCGGCGCAGCAGGTCGAGTTCGAGATCGCCGACTTTCAGTTTCGTTTCCGCCGCCGCGCCGGTGGTCTCGCCGCGGCGCACGATGTTGTCCAGCCGGGCGCTCAGTTCGGCGAAGGCGAAGGGTTTGCAGAGGTAATCGTCGGCGCCGGCGCGCAGGCCTTCGACGCGATGGTCCACGTCGCCGAGCGCGGTAAGCACGATCGCGGGGACGCGATTGCCGGCGCCGCGCAAGGTGCGCAGCACGGTGAGGCCGTCGAGCGCGGGCAGCATGCGGTCGACGATCAAGGCGTCGTAGGGTTCGGTGGTGGCGAGGAACAGGCCGTCCTTGCCGTCGCCCGCGTGGTCGACCGCGTGCCCCGCCTCCTTCAGGCCCTGTCGGAGCCAGGCGGCGGTGTCTGCGTCGTCTTCGATCAACAGGATGCGCATCGCCGCCTCCTTCCGGCCCGGAGGATAGCGCCGGGCCGGGGTGCGGTTGCGAAGGTGCGAAGCCCGGGCGGTCGCGGCGGTGCGGGGTCAGGGGATCGCCACGCCGCCCGGGGTCGCATCGGGGAGGTCGTTACTTGTTCTTGGCGGCGGCCTTGGTGTTGTCGGCCTTGGACCACTTCTCGCAGTGGCCGGTCTTGCCGCGTTGTTCGCAGGTGCGCTTGTCCTTGTGTTCGGCCTTGGCGGCGGTGGACTTGGCGGCCGGCGCGGGGGTGGCCATGGATTGGGGCGAGGCGGCGAAGGCGGTGCCGGCCACGGCACCGAGCGCGAGGAGCAGCAGGCTGTTGCGGATGATCATGGCGGGAACTCCTGTCGATGGGGCGATGGGATATCGCCGGGACAGGTTGCGCCGCGGGCGCTTTCGCGCCGATTGCCGGACCATGAAACATTCTTCATCCGGCGGCGGCGGGTACACTTCCGGCGACTCGCCTTACGCAGCATCTGATGAACGACACCGTCCGCCCCGTTTTCCACGGCTTCGAGCAAATCCCCCTCCGCGAATACGCCGAACGCGCGTATCTCGACTATTCCATGTACGTCGTACTGGACCGCGCGCTGCCCTTCCTGGGCGACGGTCTGAAGCCGGTGCAGCGCCGCATCATCTACGCGATGAGCGAGCTCGGGCTCAACGCCGGGGCCAAGCCGAAGAAATCCGCGCGCACCGTCGGCGACGTGATCGGCAAATACCATCCGCACGGCGACTCGGCGTGTTACGAGGCGCTGGTGCTGATGGCGCAGCCGTTCTCGTATCGCTATCCGCTGATCGAAGGCCAGGGCAATTTCGGTTCGAGCGACGATCCGAAGTCCTTCGCCGCGATGCGCTACACCGAATCCAAGCTCACTCCCATCGCCGAAGTGCTGCTGGGCGAACTGGGCCAGGGCACGGTCGATTGGACGCCCAACTTCGACGGCACGCTGGACGAACCGGCGTGGATGCCAGCGCGCTTGCCGCACCTGCTGCTCAACGGCACGACGGGTATCGCGGTCGGCATGGCCACGGACGTGCCGCCGCACAACCTCAACGAAGTCGTCGCCGCCTGCGTGCGCTTGCTCGACGATCCCGAAGCGAGCGTGCGCGACCTGTGCGAGCACGTGCGCGGCCCCGACTACCCGACGACGGCGGAGATCATCACGCCGGCCGCGGATTTGCTGCAGATGTACGAAACGGGCCTGGGCAGCGTGCGTGCGCGCGGCACGTTCGTGAAGGAACACGCCAACATCGTCATCACGGCCCTGCCCTACCAGGTCTCGCCGTCGAAGGTGATCGAACAGATCGCCACGCAGATGCGCGCCAAGAAGTTGCCGTGGCTGGAAGACATCCGCGACGAATCCGACCACGAGAACCCCGTGCGCGTGGTGCTCGTGCCGCGCAGCAACCGCGTGGACGCCGAGCAGTTGATGGGCCATCTGTTCGCGACGACCGACATCGAGCGCTCGTATCGCGTCAACCTCAACGTCATCGGCGAGGACGGCCGCCCGCAGGTCAAGAACCTCAAGCAGCTGCTGTCCGAATGGCTGGTGTTCCGCACCAAGACCGTCGTGCGTCGCCTGCAGCATCGCCGGGACAAGGTCGAACGCCGCCTGCACCTGCTGCAGGGTTTATTGATCGCGTTCCTGAATCTGGATGAGGTCATCCGCATCATCCGCACCGAGGACGAGCCGCGCGATGCGTTGATCGCGCGCTTCGCGCTGAGCGAAGACCAGGCGGACTACATCCTCGACACGCGCCTGAAACAACTCGCGCGCCTGGAGGAAATGAAGATACGCGGCGAACAGGACGAACTGGCGAAGGAACTGGAAAAGATCCTCTCCACGCTCGACAGCAAGGCCAAGCTCAAGAAACTGGTGAAGGACGAACTGCTGGCGGATGCGAAGAAGTTCGGCGACGCGCGCCGTTCGCCGCTGGTCGCGCGCGGCGCGGCGCAGGCGCTTGACGAAACCGAACTGGTGCCGAGCGAGCCGATGACGGTCGTCATCAGCGAGAAGGGCTGGATCCGCGCGGCGAAGGGCCATGACGTCGATGCAGCGTCGCTGTCCTACCGCGAAGGCGACGGGTTGCTCGCCGCCGTGCGCGCGCGCAGCACGCAGCAGGTGGCGTTCCTGGATTCGACCGGCCGCAGTTATTCCACCGTCGTGCACACGCTGCCGAGTGCGCGCGGCAACGGCGAACCGTTGACCGGGCGGTTCGCGCCCGCGGCGGGCGCGTCGTTCCAGGCGATGGCCAGTGGCGACGATGAAACACGGTTCGTGATCGCGTCTTCGCACGGCTACGGCTTCGTCACGAAGTTCGTCAATCTCACCGGGCGCCAGAAGGCGGGCAAGGCGATGTTGTCGCTGACGCCCGGCGCGAAGGTCGTGCAGCCCGCACTCGTCGGTGCCGTCGAAAGCGATCGCGTCGTCGCGGTCACCACCGCGGGCCACCTGCTCGCGTTCCCGGTGAAGGACCTGCCGGAGCTCGACAAGGGCAAGGGCAACAAGATCATCGAGATTCCGAAGGCGAAGCTCGGCACGGAGCGCGTGGTCGCGGTCGCCGTCGTGCCGCCGGGCGGCAAGTTGTCGGTGAAGTCGGGCGCTCGCTCGATGACGCTCTCGTTCAAGGAACTCGACGACTACGTCGGTGCGCGCGCTTCGCGTGGCGGCTTGTTGCCGCGCGGTTGGCAAAAGGTCGACGGGCTCGTCGTCGAATGACCACCGAGTTGGAGCACGATCGCGAGAACTGGCTGTCGCGCTGGCGCGAGGGCCGGACCGGGTTCCACCAGGACACGCCGTCTCCGCTGCTGGTCGAGTGCTGGGAGCGCATCGGCGCGCCGGAGGGTGCGACGGTGTTCGTGCCGCTCGCGGGCAAGACCGTCGACATGCCGTGGCTGGCCGAGCATGGGCATCGCGTGTTCGGCGTCGAGCTGGCGGAACTGGCGGTCGAGCAATTCTTCGCCGAGCAGCGGTTGATGGCGCAGGTGCAGCAAACGCCGGATGGCGCGCTGTGGATCTCCGGTCCGATCGAAGTGCTGTGCGGCGACGTGTTCAAGCTCGATGCGCAGGATCTCGCCGATTGCGAGGCGTTCTTCGACCGTGCGGCGATCATCGCGTTGCCGCCGGGCTTGCGTCGCCGGTATGCGCGCGAGGTGTACGCGCAACTGCCGCAGGGCTGCGTCGGGTTGATGATCACGCTGGAGTTTCCCGAGCACGAGAAGGCGGGCCCGCCCTTCTCCGTGCGCGAAGCCGAAGTGCGGGAACTGTTCGGACCCGAGTGGGATGTCGACGTGCTCGTACGGCGCGACATCCTCGCTGACCAAGCGTCTTTCCGGAACGAGGGCGTGACGTCGCTGCACGCGGTGGCGTATCGAATGCAGCGGCGCTGACGCGCGCCGCACACCAGGGGGCTTGATGCTGCGCTGGATCGTTCGGATTGTCTGGGCCTTGCTGGCGTTGTTCGTCATCGCGCTCCTCGCGGCGTGGATCGCGATGCGCGCGAGCCTCCCGCAGCTCGACGGGACGCAATCGCTGCCCGGTCTTTCCGCGCCGGTGACGATCCAGCGCGATGCCCTCGGCGTCGTCACCATCGACGCGGCGAACGAAACCGACGCCTTGCGCGCGCTGGGGTTCGTGCACGCGCAGGAACGCTTCTTCGAGATGGACCTGATGCGGCGCTCGGCCGCGGGCGAGTTGTCGGGGTTGTTCGGCGAAGTCGCGCTGGGTGTCGACAAGGCGGCGCGCGTGCATCGCATGCGGTCGCGCGTGCGTGAACGGTTGAACGAGATCGCAGGCGATCGCCGGGCGCAGATCGACGCGTATACCGCGGGCGTGAACGCGGGCTTGCAGGCATTGTCCGTACGCCCGTGGGCGTACCTGGTCTTGCGCCAGCAGCCGCAACCCTGGCGCGCGGAAGACACGCCGCTGGTCGGATATGCGATGTATTTCGACCTGCAGGATGCGGCCAACAAGCGGGAACTCGCATTGTGGAAGCTGCAGGCGCACGTGCCGCCGGCGTTGTATGCGTTGATCGCGCACGGCGGGTCGAGCTGGGATGCGCCGCTCACCGGTCCGCCGACGGGCGATGCGACGTTGCCGGGCCCGGATGAAGCGAACCTGCGCGACCTGCCGGTGCCGTTCCTCGCCGCGACGCACCCCCTGCCCGATCCGCCCGCGATCGGCAGCAACAACTTCGCGGTCAGTGGCGACGCCACGCGCGATGGCCGCGCGATCCTCGCCAACGACATGCACCTGTCGCTGCGTGCGCCGAACATCTGGTTCCGCGCGCGACTGCGTTATCCGGATCCGCGCGCCGAAGAAGGCCGCGTTGACATCACCGGCGCGACGCTCCCGGGCATGCCGGCGATGGTCGTCGGCAGCAACGGGCACGTCGCGTGGGGCTTCACCAACGGCTACATCGACAACGCCGATTGGGGGCGCCTCGTGAAGTGCGGCACCGCGCGCTATCGCATTGGCGGCGAATGCGTGCCGTTACAGGTGCATCGCGAACGCATCGAGGTCGCGGGCGCCGCGCCGGTCGACATCGATGTGGAGGAATCTCCATGGGGCCCGGTGCTCGCGGACGCCGAGAACGGCGACGCGCTCGCGTTGCGCTGGTCGGCGCACCTGCCGGGTTCGTTGCGGCTCGCGTTCATGGACATGGCGTACGCGCGCAACCTCGACGATGCACTTGCGCGCGCGGACCGCGCCGCGATCCCCGCGCAGAACCTGTTGATCGCCGACAAGCGCGACATCGCCTGGCGCATCATCGGCCCGTTGCCGCAACGCGCGGCCGGTTGCGATGCGCCGATGGCCGATGCGGGCGCATGCACGCCGTGGGCGTTGCGGCGAGATGCCTCGCCCGTCGTCGCACGCCCGACGTCGGCGCGGTTGTGGAGCGCGAATGCGCGTACCGTCCAGGATCGTCCCGGCGCCGCGCGACTGTACGACGGCAACACCTGGCTCGGCGTGCGCGCACGGCGCATCCGCGACGATTTGTTCGCGCGGCCGCAGTTCGACGAGAAGTCGCTGCTCGAAATCCAGCTCGACGATCGCGCGGTGTTCCTCGAACGCTGGTGGCGGCTGATGCAAGCGCAATCGAAGGCGCCCGGTACGCCGGCGCTGCATGCACTCGCCGGTGCATCGCAGAAGTGGGAAGGCCACGCGGCGCCGTCGTCCGTGAGTTTCCGCATCGTGCGGGCGTGGCGTCGCGCGGTACATGCGCGAATTGCCGATGGGCTGACCGCGCCTGCGCAGGCGGAACTCGGGCAGGACTTCGCGATGCCGTCGATGCCTAACCTTGAAGGCGTTGCATGGCCGATGGTCACGCAACGGCCGACGCACCTGCTGCCGCGGCGTTACAAATCGTGGGGCGAGTTGTTCGAAGATGCCGCAAAGGAAGTGCGCGCCGATCTCGAAAGCGACGGCCCGCTTGCCGAGCGCACATGGGGCGAAGCGAACGCCGCGCGCATCTGCCATCCGCTCGCGCGTGCGCTGTTCTTCGCACGGCCGATGTTGTGCATGCCGTCGGACCCGTTACCCGGCGACGGCACCACGCCACGCGCGCAGTCGCCGGACAACGGGGCATCGGAGCGCATGGTTGTGGCGCCCGGCCACGAAGAGGACGGCATATTCCACATGCCCGGCGGGCAGAGCGGACATCCGCTGTCGCCGTTCTGGGGCGCAGGGCACGAGGATTGGGTGGAAGGGCGCCCGACGCCCTTCCTGCCCGGTCCGACGGCGCACACGCTGACCTTGCAGCCGCGAGATTTCGTCGGCGACTGAGAGGCGATTCCGCAGGGGAGGAAACGCGGCGCATCACTAGGATGCCGCGGCGTTTTTTCTTCCCCAACTGGAATCGAGCATGACCAAGACCTCCCTCTTCGCGGTGGCCCTCGCCCTCGCGCCGTTCTCCGCTCTCGCCTCCGGCAGCCCCTCCTGACCTTCACCGGCGGCTACGGCGCAATGGACGGCGGCGCCAACCCGATCGGGCACATCCCGGTGGCGATGCAGGCGAACGCGTCGTTCGACAACGAAAGCGGCGACGAGGTCTTCAGCGTGTCGGCCGCGTTGCATCTCAGCGCGTCCTTCGCCGTCGAGGTGTGGGCCGCGCAGGGCGCGGAACAGGCGCTCGACATCGATGCCCCGGGTCACGACATCCAGGTCGCGAAGTACTCCACCGCGCCCATCGCGCTGATGGCGCAGTACCGGTTCGGCGGCATGGGTCGCGTCACGCCCTTCATCGGCGCGGGCTGGCACTGGAACAACGTCAGCGACATCACCACCAACCGCGCCCATGAGGAAGTCGCAGGGCTGAAGCTGTCGAACGGCAGTGGCCCGGCCGCCGTCGCCGGCATCGACATCGCGCTGTCGAAGGGCTGGTTCGCGCGGGGCGACTTCCGCTGGATGGACGTCTCCACGGATGTCTCGACGCGCGAGATGGCGAAGAAGACCGTCGACACCGACAAGACGTACTTCGGCGTGGCCCTGGGCTTCCAGTTCTGATGTTCATGCTGTCGCCGTCTCGCCCGCACGGGGCGCGACGGCGGCGTGCACTTCGCGCATCGCACGGCCGGAGGGGTCGGCGCGCGAGGCAAAACTCGCGTCCCATGCGATCGCTGCCGGCGACGAACACGCGATCGACTTCCCACCCGGCACCGTACGCGCCGCGGCATCACCGGGGAAAGCGTCCTCGAACCACTTGCGATACAGGTAGGCCTCCTTGGTCTCCGGTGTGTTGACCGGGAACCGATCGGCGGCCATCGCGAACTCCGCATCGCCGACCACGCGGGCCGCATGCGCCTTCAGCCCGTCGATCCAGCCATAACCGACCCCGTCGCTGAACTGCTCCTTCTGCCGCCAGAGGATCGCCTCCGGCAACATCCCGTCGAACGCCTCGCGCAGGATCGCCTTCTCGATCCGCCGGCCGCCGCGCAGGCGCACGCACTTGGCCTCGGCATCGATCGCCATCGCGACATCCAGGAACGCCAGGTCGAGGAACGGCACGCGCGCTTCCACGCCCCAGGCCATCATCACCTTGTTCGCGCGCGCGCAATCGAACTGATGCAGCGCATCGAGCTTGCGCACGGTCTCGGCATGGAACTCGCGCGCATCCGGCGCCTTGTGGAAGTACAGATAGCCGCCGAAGATCTCGTCCGCGCCTTCGCCCGACAGCACCATCTTCACGCCCATCGCCTTGATGCGCCGCGCGAGCAGGAACATCGGGGTCGACGCGCGAATGGTCGTCACGTCGTAGGTTTCCACGTGGCGGATGACTTCCGGCAACGCGTCGATGCCCTCCTCCAACGTGTACGTGAATCCGTGGTGCACGGTGCCGATGGCGTCGGCGGCGATCTGCGCCGCGGCGAGATCCGGCGAATCGGCCAGGCCGATGGCGAAGGAATGCAGGCGCGGCCACCACGCTTCGCTGCGGTCGTCGTCCTCGATGCGGCGACGTGCGTGGAGGGCCGCGCATGCCGCGACGATCGAGGAATCCAGGCCGCCCGACAGCAACACGCCGTAGGGGACGTCGCTCATGAGCTGGCGGTGCACGGCGGATTCGAGCGCTTCGCGCAATTCCGGCGGTGACACCGCAACGTCGCGCGTCGCTTCGTAGTCGCGCCACTGCGGAGAATGAAAACGCTCCAACGTCCCGCTCGCGCTGTCGTAGAAATGCCCCGGCGGAAAGAACGCCACATCGGGGCACACGCGCACGATCGCCTTCATTTCCGATGCGACCCACAGCCGGCCGTCTGCGTCATGCCCCCAATACAGCGGGCAAACGCCCATCGGATCGCGCGCGATCACCACGCGCTTGCCTGCCGCATCCCACAACGCGAACGCGAAGATCCCGTTGAGCCGTGCGAACGCTTCCGGCCCGCCCTCGCGATAGAGCGCGCTGACGATCTCGCAGTCGGAGCCCGTCGTGAAGTCGTACGGCTGCGCGAGCCCATCCTGCAGTACGCGATGGTTGTAGATCTCCCCGTTGACCGCGAGCACCAGCGCGCCGTCGCGCGAGACGATCGGCTGCGCGCCGCCGGCCGGATCGACGATGGCCAGGCGCTCGTGCACGAGCAACGCATGCGGATCGGCATGCACGCCGGACCAGTCGGGGCCGCGATGGCGTTGCAGCGCGGAGAGCGACAGCGCGAGCGGCCGTAACGGACGCAGGTCGGCGTGCGGCCGGGCGTCGAATACACCGAGGATGGAACACATGGGACGGACTCCTGTGGTTTTCGGAGGCCGCTAACGCAGGAAGCCCGCGCTTGCGGCGCGGGCTTCGGGGCGAATCTTGCGTGGTCGACGTTCTATCGCACGCACGAATCGCCGGCCCGCGGGAGGCTGGCGTGATTCGAATTGCGATTGTTCTGGCGGAACGTCATGGGACCGACGTTAGCGCGGGCCGGGCGACGGCGCAACCGGCTAGGCCAGGAGGCGTCGCATGAGGGCGAGATACAGATCCGGCAGGGCCTCGAGGTCGGCGACCGAGACGTGTTCGTCGACCTTGTGGATGCTCGCGTTCACCGGGCCGATCTCCACGCATTGCGCGCCCAGCGGCGCGATGAAGCGGGCATCGGACGTGCCGCCGCCGGTGCTTTCCTCCGGCGCGACGCCGGCGACGTCCGCAAGGACCGCACGCGCCGCGGCCCGCAACGGGCCTTCGGGCGTATGGAAGGGTTCACCGCCGCGATGCCAGTGGATCGAATACTCGAGCGCGTGCTTGCGGAAGATCGCATCGCACTGCGCTTCCAGTTCCGCCGCGCTCCAGCGCGGGTTGAAGCGCAGGTTGAACAGCACCTGCAACTCCCCGGGAATCACGTTGTTCGCGCCGGTGCCCGCATGGATGTTGCTGATCTGCAGGCTGGTCGGCGGGAAGGATTCGAACCCATCGTCCCACTCCCGCGCGACCAGTTCGGCCAACGCCGGCAGTGCCTGGTGGATCGGATTGCGCGCCTTGTCCGGATACGCGACGTGGCCCTGGATGCCGCGCACGGTCATCGTCGCGGACAACGTGCCACGACGGCCGACGCGCAGCAGGTCGCCGAGTTTCGCCTTCGACGACGGCTCACCCGTCACGCACCAATCGATGCGCTGCCCGCGTTCGCGGAACACGTCGGCGACGCGACGCACGCCGTCGATCGCATCGCCCTCCTCGTCCGACGTCACGAGCATCGCGACCGTGCCGCGATGTCCGGGATGCTCGGCAACGAATCGCTCCAGCGCGGCGACGAACGCCGCGACGCTGCCTTTCATGTCCGCCGCGCCGCGCCCGTACAGCCGCCCGTCGCGCTCGTCCGGCACGAACGGGTCACTCGCCCACGCATCGACAGGCCCGGGGGGCACGACATCCGTGTGACCGAGGAACACGAGCACCGGACCTTCCGTGCCGTGCGTCGCCCACAGATTGTCGACGTCGCCGAAGCGCAGGGACTCGCACGCGAACCCCGCGCGCGACAAGCGTTCGGCAAGCATCGCCTGGCAGCCCGCGTCATCGGGCGTCACCGACGCGCGCGCGATCAATGCCTTCGTCAACGCGAGCACGCCGCTCACTTGGCCCGCTCCTGCAACGCATTTGCGAAGCGCGCCTTGAATCCGTTGTCGGTGAAGCCCTGGGTCACGACGCCATCGTCGGTGACCACGACAGGCCGTCGGATCAACTGCGGATACTCCTTCAACAACAACTGCCACTCCGCATCGCTGCCGGGCGTCTTGCGATTGGGCGGCAATTGGCGCCACGTGGTCGACGACTTGTTGATCAGCGCGTCCCACCCGCCGGCCTGCTTCGCCCAATCGGCGAGCGTCGCCGCCGCCTGGCGGTTGTCGCGGTAGTCCACGAACGTGTGTTCGACACCGAAGCGCTGCAACCAGTTGCGCGCCTTCTTGCAGGTGTCGCAGTTGGACAGGCCGTAGAGGGTGGTCATCGATCAGCCACGCAACAGATCATTGATGGACGTCTTGGAGTGCGTCTTCGCATCCACCTGCTTGACGATGACCGCACAATACAGCGAATGCGTCCCGTCGGCCGCGGGCAGCGAACCGGACACCACCACCGAACCCGGCGGCACGTAGCCGTACGTGATTTCCTTCGTCGCGCGGTTGTAGATGCGCGTGCTCTGGCCAAGGAACACGCCCATGCCGATCACGCTGTGGTGCCCGACGACGACGCCTTCCACGACTTCCGAGCGCGCACCGATGAAGCAGTGGTCTTCGATGATGGTCGGCGAGGCCTGCAGCGGTTCCAGCACGCCGCCGATGCCCGCGCCGCCCGAGATATGGCAATGCTTGCCGACCTGCGCGCACGAACCCACCGTCGCCCATGTATCGACCATCGTGCCGGCGCCGACATGCGCGCCAATGTTGACGAAGCTCGGCATCAGCACGACGTCCTTGCCCAGGTACGTGCCGCGACGCACCACCGTGCCCGGCACCACGCGCACGCCCAGTTTGCGGAACTGCGTTTCGCCGAAGCCCTGGAAGCGCAGCGGCACCTTGTCCCAGAACGGCGCCGGCTCGCCTTCCATCACCTGCATCTCGCGCACGCGGAAGTACAGCAGCACCGCTTTCTTCAACCATTCGTTGACCAGCCAGCCGCCCTTGCCGTCGGGCTCGGCGACGCGGAACTCGCCGCTCTCCATGCCTTCGATCACGCGCTCGACCGACGGGCGCGTCGCCCATTCGATCTCCTCCGGCGTCAGCATCGTGCGGCGCTCCCACGCGCTGTCGATGTGGAACTTCAGCTCCTCGACGCTCAGGCCGGGCGCGGCTTGCGGCGCGTCCTTCGAGGTCTTCTTGCGTGCGGTCTTGCGGGCGGTCATCGTGGATCTCCATCGAATAGGGCCGACAGCGCGGCACGCAGTGCGTCGCGGCGCGCGTCGTCGAGCGCGTGGTCGCGCTCGTCGGTGAGTTGGAAGACGTCCTCGGCGCGTGCGCCGAAGGTCGCGATGCGTGCATCGTGCACGCGCAGGCGCTGCGCGCGGAAGACTTGCGTGACATCGGCGAGCAGGCCGGGCCGGTCGGTGCAGACCAGGCTGAGCATGGTGCGACGCCCGTCCGAGGTGTCGGCGAATCCGATCTGCGGCGCGATGCGGAAATGGCGCAGGTGGCGCGGCTGGTTGCGGCGCGCGGGTTTGATGGTATCGAGGTCGGCCACGGCGAGCGCCGTGGAGAGGCGGCGTTCGACTTCTTCCGCCGCGACCGAGCGCTGGCCTTCGGCCGGCAACACTTCGAAAGTATCGAACACGCGTCCGTCAGGCCCGTCGAACAGGCGCGCCTGCATGATGGCCAAGCCCGCGCGATCGAGCGTGGCGACGATCGCCGCGAACAGACCGTCGCGATCGGGCGCGAGCACGAAGACCTCCAGCGCGCCGATGCCCGCAGCGCCCTTCGCGTTCAACGTGCGCGCGCTGACGCGCACGCGATCGGGTTTCGCGCTGCGCACGACCGTGGCCTGCCACGCGATCTGGTCGGGCCGCGCGCGCAGGAAGGTTTCATCGGGCATCTGCACGAACAGGCCCTGCGCCTCACCTGCATCGATGGCGAAGTCCGCGAGCATCGCCTGTGCCGCGGCGCGCGATTCGGCGATGCGATCGGCTTTCGCGACCGGATGCTCGAGCCCGCGACGCAACGCCAGCCGCGTGGCCGTGTACAGGTCGGCGAGCAGCCGATCCTTCCACGCATTCCACAACTTCGGCGAGGTGCCCGCGATGTCGGCGCACGTCAGCAGGTACAACAGATCGAGGCGCTCGCGATCGGCGACTTCGCGCGCAAACTTGTGGATGACGTCCGGATCGGAGATGTCCTGCTTCTGCGCGGTGACCGACATCAACAGGTGTTTCTTCACCAGCCACGCGATGATGTCGGTGTCGGCCTCGCTCAGGCCGTGCGCGACGCCGAATTCGCGCGCATCCACCGCACCGAGTTCCGAATGATCGCCGCCCCGGCCTTTCGCGATGTCGTGGAAGAGGCCCGCGAGCAGCAGCAGCTCCGGCTTGCGCAGGCGCGGATGCACTTCGTGCGCGATGGAGAACCGCTCGTCCGGCGTGCCCGATGCGAAGCCCGCGATATTGCGCAGCACCGCGAGCGTGTGCTGGTCGACCGTGAACACATGGAACAGGTCGAACTGCATGCGCCCGGACACTTGGGCGAACGCAGGCAGCCAACGCGCGAGCACGCCGAGGCGCGCCATGCGCGCGACGGTGTCGACCGCTTGCGGCCCGCGCAGCAACGCGAGGAACTGCGCACGCAACGCGGGCGTGGCGTCGGCGTACGCGAGGATCGTCGGCAACGACTCGGCCAGCGCGCGCGCCGTCTGCGAGTGCAGCCCGCGGATGCGCGGATGCGCCGCCCATGTCGCGAACAGCGCGAAGATCGCGGCCGTGTCGCCGTTCGGCCAGTGTTGGTCACGCGCGGCGAGATAGCCGCGACGCAGCTCGAACGTGTCGTCGATGACGTCCGGCGCGACTTCGCCTTCGAGCTGTTCCTCGAAGCGTTGCAGCAAGCGGTCGTTGATGCGCAGCACGACCGACGCGCTGCGGTAGAAGCCCTGCATCATCTGTTCGACGGCGAGCGTGCCATCGGCGTCGACGTGGCCCAAGCGCGCGGCCAGCGTCTTCTGGTGATCGAAGCGGAGGCGCTCTTCGCGGCGGTTGGCGACCAGGTGCAGGCCGAAGCGCAGGCGCGCTAGGGCACGGCGTTCGCGTTCGAGCGTGGCGTATTCGTCGGCGCCGAGCTGGCCGAGCGCGATCATGCCCTGTGCGTCGCGCTGGCCCAGCACGCGCAGCGCCATCCAGCGCAGCGTCTGGATGTCGCGCAGGCCGCCGGGGCCTTCCTTCAGGTTGGGCTCGAGGTTGTCGGACGTGTCGCCGAAACGGGCCTGGCGCACGCGTTGTTCTTCGCGCTTGGCGCGGAAGTAGTCGGATGCGGGCCACACATGGCGCGTGTCGATGGCGTGCAGCAGCGCGCGCAGGTCACGTTCATCGGCCACCAACGGACGTGCTTCGGACAACGCGGTGAGCACGGTGATGTCGTCGCGTGCAGCGCTCGTGCATTCGGCCGGCGAGCGCACGGCATGGCCGGTTTGCAGGCCCGCGTCCCACAGCAGCGCGAAGAAACGCGCGAGTGCGTCGTGTTGCGCGGCCTGTGCGTCGGGATCGGCGAGCACCAGCAGATCGATGTCGGACTGCGGGTACAACTCGCCGCGGCCGTATCCGCCGACGGCGAACAGGGCGAGCGGTGCGTCATCGGCGATGCATTGCGACCACGCGTCGCGCACGATCGCATCGACGGCCATCGCTCGGTCGCGCAGCAGCGTGTCGATGTCTTCGTTGCGGTCGAAGCGCGTGGCGAGTGCCGCGTCCGCGTCCACCAGGCGCGCGCGCGCCTGCGTGGCCCATGCGGGCGGGTCACCCGACGGCGCGTTCGCCGCCGGCCTGGAGGCGGCGGCGGGCTCTTTCATAGATCGTTGTCGTCGCCCGGCACGCGGGTGAGGATCTCGACGCCGTCGTCGGTCACCACGACCGTGTGCTCCCATTGCGCGGACAGCTTGCGGTCCTTGGTGACCACGGTCCAACCGTCGGGCAGCAGCTTGGTGTGGCGCGCGCCTTCGTTGATCATCGGTTCGATCGTGAAGGTCATGCCGGGCTTGAGCACCAGGCCTTCGCCGGGGCGGCCGTAATGCAGCACCTGCGGGTCTTCGTGGTAGATCTTGCCGATGCCGTGCCCGCAGTACTCGCGGACGACGCTGAAGCGTTCGCCTTCGGCCAGTTGCTGGATCGCGTTGCCGATGTCGCCGAGCGTGGCGCCGGGCTTCACCGTGCGGATGCCGCGGAACATCGCTTCGCGCGTGGTGTCCACCAGCCGCTTGGCCATTACCGACGGCGTGCCGACGAAGTACATGCGCGAGGTGTCGCCGTGCCAGCCGTCCTTGATGACGGTGACGTCGATGTTGAGGATGTCGCCGTCCTTCAGGACCTTGGCCTCGCTGGGGATGCCATGGCAGATGACGTTGTTGACGGACGTGCAGACGGTCGCGGGGAAGCCGCGGTAGCCGACGTTGGCCGGGATGGCCTGCTGCACGTTGACGATGTGGTCGTGGCAGATCTTGTCGAGTTCGGCGGTGGTCACGCCCGGCTTCACGTGGGGGGCGACGACCTGCAGCACCTCGGCGGCCAGGCGGCCGGCGACGCGCATCTTCTCGATGTCCGCGGGGGACTTGATGGTGATGGACATGGGGGGATTATCGCCTCCCCGGGGGCTTTCCGGCCATCACACCCCCGTGCCGGAGCGTTCCGGCGGTTGCCGGCAAGTCATTGAACGGGCTAGAATCCCGCTCCTTCGCCGGGCCCGTGCCCTGCGTTGCGCCCACGAGGGGCGTCGATCCTCGAATCCACACCTGCCGCAACAGCCCGCCCCGGGGTGCCTCGCAAGAGGTTCGGAGGCGGAAGCGACAGGGAGGCCCAACCCCGGAACCAATGGTCCGCCCCACCAAGACATGGGCGGCCGGTTCCACTGTCAGGAGTTACAGCAATGCCCCAGATCACCATGCGCCAGATGCTGGAAGCCGGCGTGCACTTCGGCCACCAGACGCGTTACTGGAATCCCAAGATGGGCCCGTACATCTTCGGCGCCCGCGGCAAGATCCACATCATCAACCTCGAGAAGACGATGCCGCTCTTCTCCGACGCGATGAACTTCATCTCGGCCATCGCGCAGAAGCGCGGCACCATCCTGTTCGTCGGCACCAAGCGCTCGGCGCGCGAGGCGATCAAGGAAGAAGCCACGCGTTGCAGCATGCCGTACATGACCCAGCGCTGGCTGGGTGGCACGCTCACCAACTTCCGCACCGTCAAGCAGTCCGTGCAGCGCCTGAAGGAACTGGAAGCCAGCGAAACCGACGGCACGTTCCAGAAGCTGGTCAAGCACGAAGTGCTCGGCCTGCGCCGTGAGCGCGACAAGCTGGAAGCCTCGCTCGGCGGCATCAAGGACATGAACCGCCTGCCCGACGCGCTGTTCGTGATCGATATCGGCCACGAAGACATCGCCGTCAAGGAAGCCAAGAAGCTCGGCATCCCGGTCATCGCGGTCGTCGACACCAACTACGATCCGGCCCTGGTCGACTACGCCATCCCGGGCAACGACGACGCCATCCGCGCCGTGCAGCTGTACGCCCGCGCCGCCGCCGACGCCGTGCTCGAAGGCAAGGCCGCCGCGCCGTCGGCCGCCAACGTCCGCGAAGAAGACTTCGCCGAAGCCGCCGGTGCCGAAGGCGAAGACAAGAAGGGCCCGCGCCGCGCCCCGGCCAAGAAGCCCGCCCCGCGCAAGCCGGCCGCCAAGGCCGAGTAAGCATCGGTTGTCACGCAGCCGCGCCATCGTGCGCGGCTCGCGTCGCCCCATTCGCTCGTCATCCCCGCACCCGCGGGGATCCAGCTTTTTTATTCAGAGGTCACCATGGCTGAAATCACCGCTTCCCTCGTCAAGGACCTGCGCGAGCGCACCGGCGCCGGCATGATGGAGTGCAAGAAGGCGCTCACCGAAAACAACGGCGACATCGACGCCGCGGCCGAGTGGCTGCGCAAGCAGGGCCTGGCCAAGGCCGACAAGAAGGCCGGTCGCGTGGCCGCCGAAGGCAAGATCGGCGTCGCCCAGTCGGGCAACAAGGCCGTGCTGGTCGAAGTGAACTCCGAAACCGACTTCGTCGCGAAGGACGCCAACTTCCTGGGCTTCGTCGACGCCGTCGCGCAGGCCGCGCTGGCTTCCGGCGCCGCAGACGCCGAAGCGCTGAAGTCCGCCAAGCTCCCCTCCGGCGAGACCGTCGAGGAAGCCCGCGCCGCCGTCATCGCCAAGGTCGGCGAGAACGTGCAGGTCCGTCGCCTCGTCCGCATCGACAGCGCCAACAACGTCGCTGCCTACGTGCACGGCGGCAAGATCGGCGTGCTGGTCGAAGTGAAGGGCGGCGACGCCGACTTCGCCCGCGGCGTCGCGATGCACGTCGCCGCGATGAACCCGCCGCACAACAAGGCCGCGGACGTCCCGGCCGAATTCGTCGCGAAGGAAAAGGAAATCGAACTGGCCAAGATGTCCGACAAGGACAAGCAGAAGCCGGCCGAAATCCTCGAGAAGATCATCAGCGGCAAGATCGCGAAGATCGTCAACGAAGTGACGCTGTACGGCCAACCGTACGTGCTGAACACCGACCAGACGGTCGAAGCCGCGGCCAAGGCCGCCGGCGCCGATGTCGTCGGCTTCCAGCGCCTCGCCGTCGGCGAAGGCATCGAGAAGGTGAAGGAAGACTACGCGGCCGAAGTCGCCAAGGCGATGCAGGTCTGACCTTCCGTTCCAACGGATGCGAACGCAAAACCCGCGGGCAACCGCGGGTTTTTTGTCATTGCACGGTTTGCACCGATTGCGGCCTCTCCCCTCACGGCCGCATCGGCTAGAATCCCCGCGGATTTCCCCCGTCCCCGAGGAGTCGCCGATGTCCCAGCTCGCCTGTCGCCGTGTCCTGCTCAAGCTGTCCGGCGAAGCGTTGATGGGCGACGAGGACTACGGCATCGATCCCAAGATCATCGGGCGGCTCGCCGATGAGGTGATCGAGGCCAGGGCGGCCGGCGCGGAGATCGCGCTGGTCATCGGCGGCGGCAACATCTTCCGCGGCGCGGGCCTGGCGGCCGGCGGCATGGATCGCGTGACGGGCGACCAGATGGGCATGCTGGCCACGGTCATCAATGCGCTGGCGATGCAGGATGCACTCGAGAAGCGCGGCGGCCGCGCGCGCGTGATGAGCGCGATCAAGATCAACGACGTGTGCGAGGACTACATCCGCCGTCGCGCCATCCGCCATCTCGAAAAGGGCCGCATCACGATCTTCGCCGCGGGCGTCGGCGCGCCGTTCTTCACCACCGATTCGGGCGCGGCGTTGCGCGCGATCGAAATCGGCGCGGACCTGCTGCTCAAGGCCACCAAGGTCGACGGCGTGTACGACAAGGATCCGAAGAAACATTCGGATGCCGTGCGCTTCGATTCGCTCACCTACGACGACGTGATCTCGCGCGACCTGCAAGTGATGGACACCGCCGCGTTCGCACTGGCGCGCGACAGCGACCTGCCGCTGCGCATCTTCGACATGTCGCAGCCGGGCGTGCTGTTGCGCATCCTGCGCGGCGAGAACATCGGCACGCTCGTCCGCGGACGCGGCTGAGGCCGCATGGGCGCCGGGCACTCGCACGACGCGCACGACCACCACCACGGCGATGCCGGCATCCGCGCATTCGCGTGGGTGACGCTGCTCAACCTCGCCTACACGATCCTCGAAGCGGCCTACGGCTTCGCGACCAACTCGCTCGCGCTGCTGTCCGATGCGTTGCACAACCTCGGCGACGTGCTGGGTTTGGCGCTCGCATGGGGTGCGGCGGTCATCGCGCGCCGCAAGCCCACGGAAACGCACACCTACGGTTGGCGCCGCGCGACGCTGCTCTCGCCGCTCGCCAACGCGATCGTGCTCGCCGGATTTTCCGGCGCACTCGCATGGGAAGCGGTGCGGCGTTTCTTCGCGCCGCCCGAAGTGCCCGGCACGACGGTGATGGTGGTCGCGGCGATCGGCATCGCGGTGAACCTGGGCGCGGCGTGGTTCATGCACGGCGGGCACGACGACCTCAACCGCCGCGGCGCGTTCCTGCACCTGTTGGCCGATGCCGCGGTCTCGCTCGCGGCCGTGCTCGCGGGCGCGGGCATGCTCGTCTTCGGATGGCGCTGGCTCGATCCGCTCACGGCGCTGCTGGTCGGCGCGGTGGTGGCCTTCAGCGCGTTCGGCCTGCTGCGCGACAGCTTCAATGCCGCGATGGATGCGGTGCCCCGGCAGATCGATCAGTCGGCCGTCCGCGCCTTCCTCGCCTCCTGCCCCGGCGTGACGGCGGTGCATCACCTGCACATCTGGTCGCTGGGCGCGGGCGAGATCGCGATGACCGCCCACCTGGTGCGCGCCAACGCGGACGACCACGACGTCTTCATCGATTCGATCGCCCACGACCTCGACGAACGGTTCGGGATCAACCATCCGACCCTGCAGATCGAGTTCGGATCGGGCTGTCACGACGACCACGACCGGGCCCCCCATTACTGACGAGGGGTGCCGGAGGGCTTCCGCCCTTATAATCTCGCGCTGATCGAAAGGACCCGGGACCGCCCATGCAGCTCGCCGACATCAAGAAAGACGCCTCCACCCGCATGCAGAAGAGCGTCGATGCGTTCCGCCAGGAGCTCACCAAGCTCCGCACCGGCCGGGCCACCTCCGCGCTGGTCGACCACCTGAAGGTCAACTATTACGGGTCCGAGATGCCGCTGAGCCAGGTCGCCACGGTCGCCGTCGCCGATGCGCGCACGCTGACGATCACCCCGTGGGAAAAGCCGATGGTCGCGGTCGTCGAGAAGGCGATCTTCGCCTCCGACCTCGGCCTCACGCCCAACACCGCAGGCACCACCATCCGCATCAACCTGCCGCCGCTCACCGAGGAGCGCCGCAAGGAACTGTCCAAGCACGTGCATTCCGGCGGCGAAGACGCCAAGGTCGCCATCCGCAACATCCGCCGCGACGCCAACCACCACATCAAGGAACTGCTGAAGGACAAGCAGATCACCGAGGATGAAGAGCGCGCGAGCGAACAGGACATCCAGAAGCTGACCGACAAGGCGATCAAGGACGTCGACGAAGTGGTCAAGTCCAAGGAGCAGGAGCTGATGGCGGTCTGACGCCACGGCCCCTGCATGCCTTCCGACGCATCGCCGGCGCGCGTTCCGCGCCATCTCGCCGTCATCATGGACGGCAACGGCCGTTGGGCCGAACGCCGTCGCCGACCGCGCGTCATCGGGCATCGGGCGGGCGCGCGCGCCGTGCAGAACTGCGTCGATTTCTGCATCGAGCACGGCATCCACGCACTGACGCTCTTCGCGTTCTCCAGCGAAAACTGGGGGCGGCCCGAAGAGGAAGTCGGCGCATTGATGAAGTTGTTCCTCAACGCGCTGGAACGTGAAGTCGAGGAATTGCACCGCCGCGGCGTGCGCATCCGTTTCATCGGGCAACGCGAACGCTTCGGCCCCGCGATCCGTGCGCGCATGGACGCCGCCGAGGCCACCACGCGCGCCAACGACGTCCTGCACCTCACCATCGCCGCGAGCTATGGCGGGCGCTGGGACATCGTCGATGCGGCGCGTTCGCTCGCGCGGGATGTCGCCGAGGGCCGCGTGAAGGCCGAGGAGATCGACGAGGCCGCCTTCGCATCGCGCATGGCCCTGTCCGATCTCCCCCCGCCGGATCTGTTCATCCGCACCGGCGGCGACGTGCGCGTGAGCAACTTCCTGCTCTGGCAGCTCGCCTATACCGAGCTGTGGTTCACGGAAACATTGTGGCCGGACGTGGATGCCGCCACACTCCGCCAGGCCCTGGCCGATTACGCGATGCGAGAGCGGCGCTTCGGCCTCACCGGGGCGCAGGTTTCCGCCTCCTTCCCACCGCCCCCCGACCTCGGGACCGACGAATGACCCGCACGCGCCTGCTGGCCGCGATGATCATGACCCCGCTCGCGATCGCGGCCGTGTTGTTCCTCGACACGCCGTGGCTCGTCGCGCTCGCCGCCGTGCTGTTCCTCGCCGGGTTGTGGGAATGGTTCCGCCTCTCCGAGATCGACGACACGCTGCACCGCGCCGTGCTGCTCGTCGCCAACCTCGCGCTGATGGTGGCCATCGTCTGGGCGTCGCGCTCGGCCACCGGCTACAGCTTCGTGCTGTTCCAGGTCGCCACCGTCGTCGGCGTGATCTGGTGGCTGCTGTCGATGCTGTGGCTGAAGAACTTCAACTTCGCCTCCGACCACGACACGCACGCGCGCATGTTCAAGCTCGCCGCGGGCACGCTCGCGGTCGTGCCGGCGTGGGCCGCGCTCGCGCTGATCCACGGCAGCCAGCCCAACGGCCATCGCTGGCTGCTGATCGCGCTGCTGGTGATCTGGGCCGCCGACAGCGGCGCGTATTTCGCCGGGCGCAAGTTCGGCAAGCACAAGCTCAGCCCGCGCATCAGCCCGAACAAGACCGTCGAAGGCCTGGTCGGCGGCATGCTCGCCTCGGTCGTCATCGCCCTGGCCGCCGCGCCGTTCGCCGGCGCCACCGTCGCGCAACTGCCCTTCGTCGCGATCGTCGTCGTGGTCACCGTGTTGTTCTCGGTGGTCGGCGATCTGTTCGAAAGCCTGCTCAAGCGTCACGTCGGCGCCAAGGATTCGGGCGACCTGATCCCCGGCCACGGCGGCATCCTCGACCGCATCGACAGCGTGCTCGCCGCCCTGCCCGTCTTCGCGCTCGGCAAGGGCTTGTTCGGCTTCTGACCATGCAGCAGGTTGCAGTCCTCGGCGCCACCGGTTCGATCGGCACGAGCGCGCTCGACGTCATCGCGCGCCACCCGCAGCGCATGCGCGCCAGCGTGCTCGCCGCGGGGACGCAGGTGGATGCGTTGCTCGCCTTGTGCCGCACGCATCAGCCGGACCATGCGGTCATCGCCGATCCGAAGTGCTTCGACGCGCTGCGCGACGGCTTGCGCGACGCCGGCCTGCGCACGCAGGCGCATGCGGGCGAAGACGCACTCGATGCACTCGTCGACGGCGATGCCTGCACCACCGTTGTCGCCGCCATCGTCGGCGCGGCGGGCTTGCGCTCGACGCTCGCCGCCGCGCGCGCGGGCAAACGCCTGCTGCTCGCCAACAAGGAGTCGCTGGTGCTCGCCGGCGAACTGCTGGTGCATGCCGCGAACGACGCCGGCGCGTGCATCGTGCCGATCGACAGCGAACACAACGCGATCTTCCAATGCCTGCCCGACGCGCACGCGCGCGAAGGGCTCAAGCGCATTTGCCTCACCGCCTCGGGCGGGCCGTTCCGCGGGCGTTCGCGCGCCTCGCTCGCCGATGTCACGCCCGCCCAGGCCGTCGCGCATCCGAAGTGGTCGATGGGCCCGAAGATCTCCGTCGACTCGGCCACGCTGATGAACAAGGGCCTCGAGGTGATCGAGGCGCATCACCTGTTCGGGGTGGATGCAGGTCGCATCGACGTACTGGTGCATCCGCAGAGCCTGGTGCACTCGCTGGTCGAATTCGTCGATGGCAGCACGCTCGCACAGCTGGGCTTGCCGGACATGCGCACCGCGCTTGCCGTGGGCCTGTCGTGGCCCGAGCGCGTGATATCGGGCGTGGGCGGCCTGGACCTGCTGCAGCACGGCCGCCTGGATTTCGAGCCTCCGGACCACGACGCCTTCCCCTGTCTGGGCCTGGCCTACGCCGCGTTGCGCGCCGGCGGCACCGCGCCGGCCACGCTCAACGCGGCCAACGAAGTGGCGGTTTCAGCCTTTCTTCAGGGCCGCATCGCTTTCCTTGGCATTCCGGCGCTGGTCGAAGACACCCTGGCTGCGCTCCCCCCCGGCCCCGCCGATACGCTGGACGCGTTGCGCGAGGCCGACCGCGCTGCGCGCGAATTCGCGCAGTCCGCCGTCAACGGATCGAAGACGCAAAGATGAGCGATTACATCGGTCCCATTTGGTGGTTCATCGTCGCGATCGGCGTGCTCGTGACGTGCCATGAATTCGGCCACTACTGGGTGGCCAAGCGGTGCGGCGTCAAGGTGCTGCGCTTCTCCGTCGGTTTCGGCAAGCCGCTGTGGATGCGCCGCAACAAGGACGGCACGGAGTTCGCCATCGCGGCGATTCCGCTCGGCGGCTACGTCAAGATGCTCGACGAGCGCGAGTTCGACGTCGCGCCCTCCGAATTGCATCGCGCGTTCAATCGCCAGTCGCCGTTACGCCGCATCGCGATCGCCGCCGCGGGGCCCATCGCCAACATCGTGCTGTGCGTGTTCTTCCTGTGGGGCGCGTACGTCGTCGGGCTGAAGGAATACGCGCCGGTCGTCGGCGCCGCGGACGGCATTGCGTCCGAAGCCGGCATCCGCAAGGGCGATCAGATCCTGCGCATCGGCGACCGCACCATCCAGACATGGACCGACGTGCGCTTCGCGCTCGCGCTGGCGGGGCTGGATCGCGCACGCGTGCCGGTACAGGTGCGCGACGCCGACGGCGATACCGAAACGCGCACGCTGGACCTGTCGAAGTTGCCAGACGGATTCGACGAACTGCAGGCGCCGACGCTCGTCGGCCTGACGGCGCGCTACCAGCTCGAACCACCGATCGTGAACGATATCGTCGCCGGTTCGCCCGCGTACGGCGTGCTCGCCGAAGACGACCGCATCCTCGCCATCGACGGCCAGCCGGTCTCCGATTACGCGGACATCGCGCCGCGCGTGCAGGCGCTCGCCGCGCGCGGGGGCCCGGGGATGATCGAGGTGTTGCGCGAGGACGATCGCGGGGAGCCGCGCCGCCTGGCCTTCCCGCTGACGCCGCGCATGGACATCGACGAGGCGACGGGCAAGCGCGTGGCGCGGATCGGCGTGATCCACAAGTCATCGGGGCAGATGCCGGCGTTCGACGCGGTGCGCCGCTACGGGCCGATCGACGCGATCCCGGTGGCCTTCGTCGAAACCTGGCACAAGGCGCGCGACACGATCGGCTTCATGGGCCGGATGCTCACCGGCAATGCGTCGACGAAGTACGTTTCCGGCCCGATCACCACCGCCCGCGCGGCGAGTGCGACGGCCGAACTGGGACTGGCCTGGTTCCTGAACTTTCTGGCCGTCCTGTCGATCTCACTGGCGATCCTCAACCTGTTGCCCATTCCGCTCTTGGATGGGGGACACCTGCTGTATTACCTTATCGAATTGGTCAAGGGCAGCCCTCTGAGCGAGCGTACGATGGCTGCCGGGCAGTACGTGGGCCTGGCGCTGCTGGTCGGCCTGATGGGGTTGGCGTTGTTCAACGACGTTTTCTTCCATTAGCCGCCCGCACCCAGCCTGCAGACCCGCCACCGCCACGGTGGCCGCCAACCCCCAACCGGACGTGACGATGACGCGACACCTTTCCCGCCGCCTGCTCGCCCTTGCCCTCGCTTCGGCGATCGCCGCGCCCGCCGCGGCGCAGCAGGCAGCCAATCCGTTCGCGCTCCCGCAGGATGCCGCCCCGGCGCCCGGCCCGGCGAACGACCCGGCTGCTTTCACCGTCAGCGACATCCGCATCGAAGGCCTGCAGCGCATTTCCGCGGGCACGGTGTTCACCTACCTGCCCGTCGAACGCGGCGACCGCCTGGACGCCTCGCTGGCCGGCGACGCCATCCGCGCGCTCTACGGCACCGGCTTCTTCGAGGACGTGCGCCTGGACCGCCAGGGCGACATCCTCGTCATTACCGTCGTCGAACGTCCCGCCATCAACAAACTCACGTTGACCGGCAACAAGGACATCAAGACCGACGACCTGACCAAGGGCCTGAAGGACATCGGCCTGGCCGAAGGCGAAACCTTCGACCGCCTGTCGCTCGACCGCGTCACGCAGGAACTCAACCGCCAGTACAACAACCGCGGCAAGTACAACGTCGAGATCACGCCCACGGTCGCGCGCCTCGACCGCAACCGCGTCGACGTGACGATCAACGTCAAGGAAGGCAAGGCCGCCAAGATCCAGCACATCAACCTGGTCGGCAACGAGAAGTTCGGCGACGAGGCGATCACCGATTCGTGGGAATCGCGCGAGCACAACTGGCTCTCGTGGTACCGCCGCGACGACCAGTACTCGCGCGAGAAGCTCTCCGGCGACATGGAGAAGCTCACCAGCTGGTACCTCGACCGCGGTTACGTCGATTTCAGCCTCGACTCCACGCAGGTCGCCATCAGCCCCGACCGCCAGGACATGTACATCACCGCCGGCCTGACCGAAGGCGAGCAGTACAAGATCTCCGGCGTGAAGGTCACCGGCGACACCATCCTGCCGCTGGCCGAAGTCGAGAAGATGATCCCGGTCAAGGAAGGCCAGATCTTCTCCCGCCGCCTGCTCGAATACACCTCGGACACCATCGTCGCCACGCTGGCCAACATCGGCTACGCGTTCGCGCAGGTGAACCCGATCCCGGAAGTCGACCAGGAAAAGAAGACGGTCGGCATCAACTTCCAGGTCGTCCCCGGCCCGCGCGTCAACGTGCGCCGCGTGGTCTTCAAGGGCAACACGCGCACCGCCGACGAAGTGCTGCGCCGCGAAATGCGCCAGTTCGAAGGCGCGTGGTATTCCCAGGCCGCGGTCGACCGCTCCAAGGTGCGGCTGCAGCGCCTGGGTTACTTCGAAACCGTCGAAGTCGAGAACGTGCCGGTCGCCGGCACCGACGACCAGGTCGACGTGACCTTCACCGTCAAGGAAACCACCTCGGGCAGCTTCATGTTCGGCGTGGGTTACTCGCAGCTCTCCGGCGTCAACCTGTCGGTGCAGCTGCAGGAAAACAACTTCCTCGGCAGCGGCAACCGCGTGTCGATCGCCGCGCAGCAGAGCAGCTACCAGAAGCGCTACGACTTCTCGTTCACCAACCCGTACTTCACCGACGAAGGCATGTCGCTGGGCTACAACCTGTGGTGGCGCGAGTTCGACTACAGCGACTACGGCGTGGCGAACTACTCCACCAACAGCGGCGCCGGCCAGGTCTTCCTCGGCCTGCCGATCACCGAGTACGACACCGTCTCGGCGCTGGTGGGCATCGACACCAACGAGATCCTGCTCTCGGCCAGCACGCCGCTGTCGATCTATGACTACATCACCGCCGTCGGCCAGCGCACGTTCCATGCCTGGCGCACGCAGTTCGGTTACGCGCGCGACACGCGCAACGACTACTTCATGCCGTCGGTGGGCAGCTACCACCGCGCGAGCGTGGAAATCGCGATGCCCGGTTCGACGGCCGAGTACTGGAAGGCCGAGTACCAGTACTCGCGCTACTTCCCGCTCAGCCAGTCGCTGATCCTGCTCACCGCGGTGAACATCGGCTACGGCGACAACTACGGCGATGTCACCTACCGCGACCTGTGCCACGACATGACGGTGCCCTGCACCACCGCGTCGGACGACTTCCTGCGCACGGTCAACTCCGACGGCCTGCCCTTCTTCGAACGCTTCTACGCCGGCGGCATCACCTCGTCGGGCCGCGTCCGCGGCTTCGTCGACAACTCGCTGGGCCCGCGCGAGTTCAACGGCTTCCAGTCGCAGCCCATCGGTGGCGCATTGAAGACGGTGGGCACGGTGGAGCTGGTGTTCCCGAAGCTGTTCGATTCCCCGGCCGCGCGCGTTTCGGCGTTCCTCGACTGGGGTAACGTCTTCGCCGACTTCGACTCCTTCGATGCCAGCGAACTGCGCGCATCGGCCGGCGTCGCGCTGCTGTGGCGCTCGCCCATGGGCCCGCTGTCGATCAGCTATGCGATCCCGCTGCGCACGCAGGACGCCGATCCGTCGACGTTCTTCCCGGGCGACGACACCGAGCGCCTGCAGTTCACCTTCGGCGGGTCGTTCTGACCGCGGCGCCCACGGAGCACGATGCCATGGGCGCCCCGGCGTTTTCCGCAGCGGACCTGGCGGCGAAGTTCGGGCTCGAGGTCGCGGGCGATGCGCAACGCATCGTTCGCGGCGTCTCGACGCTCGCCAACGGCCGTCCAGATTCGCTCGGCTTCCTCGCCAATCCCCGGTATCGCGCGCAACTGGCGGCGTCGCAATGCGGCGTCGTCGTCATGCGCGCCGATGACGCGGAAGGTTTCGATGGCACCGCGCTGATCGCACGCGACCCCTACTCCGCGTTCGCGCGCATTTCCGCGTTGTTCGAACCCGTCCCGCACATCACGCCGGGAATCCATCCCACCGCGGTGGTCGATGCGAGCGCGACGGTAGATCCGTCGGCGCACATCGGCCCGCACGTCGTCATCGGTGCACGCAGCATCGTCGACGCAGGCGCGACGCTCGGCCCGGGGTGCATCGTCGGCGAGGATTGCGTCGTCGGCGAAGGCAGCGAACTCATCGCGCGCGTCACGCTCGTCACGCGCGTCCGCCTGGGCAAACGCGTGCGCGTGCATCCTGGCGCGGTGCTGGGCGCCGATGGCTTCGGCCTGGCGATGGACGCCGGCCGCTGGCTCAAGGTGCCGCAGCTGGGTGGCGTGGTGATCGGCGACGATTGCGAAATCGGCGCCAACACCACCATCGACCGCGGTGCGCTCGAAGACACGATCCTCGAAGACGACGTGCGCCTCGACAACCAGATCCAGATCGGCCACAACGTCGTGATCGGCGCGCACACCGCGATGGCCGGCTGTGCCGCGGTCGCGGGGAGCGCGAAGATCGGCCGCTACTGCCTCGTGGGCGGCGGCGCAGGCATCCTCGGGCACCTGGAACTGTGCGACCGGGTCATCGTCACCGCGATGAGCCTGGTCACCCATTCGATCCGCGAACCGGGCGAGTACTCCTCGGGCACGCCGATCATGGACAATCGCAGCTGGCGCAAGAGCGCCGCGCGGTTCAAGCAACTCGATGCACTGGCCCGCCGCGTGGCGGCCCCGGACAAGGATTGAAGACGATGGACGTGCAACTCCCCCTCGACGTGGTGGCCATCCAGCATTTGCTGCCGCATCGCTATCCGTTCCTGCTGGTCGATCGCGTGACGGAGTTCGAGGCGAACAAGCGCGTCCTCGGCATCAAGAACGTCACGATCAACGAGCCCTTCTTCAACGGCCATTTCCCCGGCCATCCGGTGATGCCGGGCGTGCTCGTCATCGAAGCGCTGGCGCAGGCCGGCGGCATCCTGACGCAGCTCTCGCACGCGGCCGCGGCGACGGACAAGCTGTTCTACCTGGTGAAGATCGACAACGCGAAGTTCAGCCGCATGGTGGTGCCGGGCGATCGCCTGGAGCTGCACGTCGAACTCAAGCGCACGATCCGCAACATGGCGCTGTACCAGGGCATCGCGCGCGTGGACGGCGAACAGGTCGCCTGCGCCGAGATCCTCTGCGCAGAGGTGAAGGGCTGAGCCCATGACGGCGCAGGTGCATGCCACCGCGGTCGTCGACCCGGGCGCGCGCATCGGCGCGGACGTGCGCATCGGCCCGTTCTGCGTCATCGGCGCGGATGTCGAAATCGGCGACGGCACCATCGTCGGCCCGCATTGCACGATCACCGGGCCGACGAAGATCGGCACGGGCAATCATTTCCACGGGCACGCGGCCATCGGCGGCGACCCGCAGGACAAGAAGTTCGCCGGCGAGCGCACGGAACTGGTGATCGGCGATGGCAACGTCGTGCGCGAGTTCGTCACCATCAGCCGCGGCACGGGCACGGGCACCAGCGTCACGCGCATCGGCAACGGCAACTGGCTGCTCGCGTACGTGCACGTCGCGCACGATTGCATCATCGGCGACGGCTGCGTGTTCTCGAACAACGCCACGCTCGCCGGCCACGTCGAGGTCGGCAACCAGGTGATCCTCAGCGGCTTCGTCGGCGTGCACCAGTTCTGCCGCATCGGCGACCACGCGTTCATCGGCATGGGCGCGTTCGTCAACGGGGACGTGCCGCCGTTCCTGATGGTCGCGCAGGACAGTTACGGCCGCCCGCGCGGGATCAACAGCGAAGGCTTGAAGCGTCGCGGTTTCGACGCCGCGCGCGTCTCGGCGATCAAGCGCGCGTACCGCACGCTCTACGTTTCCGGCGCCAAGCTCGAGGAAGCGCTCGAGCAACTGCGCGAAATGGCGAGCGACAGCGACGACGTGCGCGCGATGGTCGAGTTCATCGGCCGCGGCGAACGGCACCTGCTGCGCTGACGCATGGGCGCGCGTCCCCTCCGCATCGGCCTGGTCGCGGGGGAAACCTCCGGCGACCAACTCGGCGCAGGCCTGATCGAGTCCTTGCGCGCACGCTTCCCCGACGCGCAATTCGCCGGCATCGGTGGCGACAACATGCGCGCCGCCGGCTTCGACGCCTGGCATGACGCCTCCGAACTCGCGGTCTTCGGCCTGGCCGAAGTGATCGCGCACCTGCCGCGCCTGCTCCGCGTGCGTCGCCAATTGCGCGAACGCATGCTGGATTGGAAGCCCGACGTATTCATCGGCATCGACGCGCCGGACTTCACCCTCGGCGTGGAGAAGTGGTTGAAGCAACGCGGCGTACGCACGGTGCACGACGTCAGCCCGTCGCTGTGGGCCTGGCGCCAGTCGCGCGCGGCGAAGATCGGCCAGAGCGCCGATCGGGTGCTGTGTCTGTTCCCGATGGAACCGGCGATCTACGCGCAACATGGCGTGGACGCGCGCTACATCGGGCATCCACTCGCCGATGCATTGCCGCTCGAACCCGATCGCAACGCCGCGCGCGAGGCATTGGGTATCCCGCAGGGCGCGCGCGTGCTCGCGGTGCTGCCCGGTTCGCGCATGGGCGAAATCCACCGGCTCGCGGGGATCTTCTTCGCCGCAGCCGCGCGCCTGTCGCAGGAACTGCCCGGCCTGCATGTCGTCGTGCCCGCGGCCAACGCCGCCTGCCGGCGCGCGATCGAAGCCGCGCTGCCCGCCGACCTTGCAAACGTCACGGTGCTCGACGGCCAGGCGCAGCGCGCGATGATCGCCGGCGACGCCGTCCTGCTCGCCTCGGGCACCGCCGCGCTCGAAGCGATGCTGTGCAAGCGCCCGATGGTGGTGGCCTACAAGCTCTCGCCGCTGACGCACGCCATCGTCCGCGCGTTCGGGTTGCTGAAGGTCAAACACGTCTCCCTGCCCAACGTGCTGGCCGGCGAATCGCTGGTGCCCGAACTGCTGCAGGACGACTGCACGCCCGACAAACTCGCCGAAGCCCTGCACCCGCTGCTCTCCACGCCGGAGCCGGGACTCGTGCTGCAGGCCCGCTTCCGGGAACTCCACCTCGCATTGCGCCGCGGCGCCTCGGCCCGCGCGGCCGAGGCCATCGCCGAACTGCTTGCGTGAATGCGTCGGCCCATCGCACGATCCGCGCCGATGTCGTTCGAACCCGCCACCACCGATCCCACCGCCCCGGCCGCGCGCTTCGCCGGCGTGGATGAAGCCGGGCGCGGGCCGCTCGCGGGCCCGGTGGTCGTGGCCGCGGTCGTCTTCCAGCCCGGACGCACGCCGATCAACGGGCTGGCCGATTCGAAGCAACTCAACGCGCAGCGCCGCGAAGAACTCTACGTGCGCATCGTCGAGCGCGCGGTCGCCTTCAAGATCGTCAGCATCGAAGTCGACGACATCGACCGCCTCAACATCTACCACGCGACGATGCTCGGCATGCGCCTGGCGGTGGACGGCGTGCTGCACGCGTGCGAATACGCGCGCATCGACGGCAACGCGATCCCCAAGGGCCTGTCGTGCCGCGCGCAGGCGCTGGTCGGCGGCGACGCGAGCGACCGCGCGATCATGGCCGCCTCGATCCTCGCGAAGGTGACGCGCGACCGCCACATGGTCGAACTGCACCGCCAATGGCCGCAGTACCGCTTCGACGAACACAAGGGCTACTCCACGCCGCAACACCTCGCGGCCCTGCGGGAACACGGGCCGTGCCCGCAACACCGCCGCAGTTTCACGCCCGTGCGCGATGCGCTGCAGGGGACGTTGCTGCCGGTCGAAGTGGCGGAAGCAATCGTCGAAGATTGACGCGAACGAAATTTCTGCGACGCCCCGAAGCTCCCTCGCGACGAGCCGGGCGATAAAACACTGGAAATCATGGACGTGGCCTGACAGACACGGCCCGGGTGCCCCTCGTATGTTCCCGCTCGCCGCTACAGGCGGAGGAACGGCGAGCGCGCTGGTGGAACCTGCAACGCGTTTGCTTGTCTGAATGCCCCAATTACGTCTGCTGGACGCGCCATGATCCGACGGCTCCTTACTTTGTCGCTCGCTTTGGTCGCCACCACAGCCGTGGCGGGAGACCCCCTCACGCCCGCGGAGTTATCGACCGTCGAGATCCGCGCGTCCGCCGGGCCGCCGATGTGGAAATACGTGCGCGGCGACAAGACCGTGTGGGTCGTCGGCGATCTGGGCGTCGTGCGCAAGGGCACGAAGTTCCACGGCGATGCGATCAGCCGGCGAGTCGCCGAGTCGGGCGCGGTGCTCGGTCGCCAGGGGCTCGTGGTCGGCGACAACGTCGGGCTCTTCCGCGCGATGACGTTGTATCCGGCGATTCGCAAAGTCCGTTTCAACGCCGGCGACGCGCGGCTGCAAGACGTGCTTCCCGCGGACGTGCTCGCGCACTGGATCGAAGTGAAGATGCGCTATGGGCGCAGCGACGACCTGGACCGCCAGCGCCCGATGTATGCGGCGTTCGAGTTGTACCAGGCGGGCCTCGATGCGCACGGGCTTTCCGTCGAGGACGATCTCCAGTCCCTCCTCCGCGTCGCCGCGAAGGCCCACCGCGTCCCCGTGATCGACGCTCACGCGCGCCTGCCGATCGACGATGCGCGCAAAACGGTGCGAAGCTTCGACGTGCCGCGCGATGCCGACATCGGGTGCCTGTCGGAGACAATGACGCGCGTCGACGCCTGGTGGCCCGCGGCGCAGGCGCTGTCGGATGCGTGGATCGCGGGCGACGTTGCCGCCGCGCGTGCGGCGCGGTCGGTCCCGCCGGTGCGTGCGTGCTGGTCGACGCTCACCAACGGCGCCATCGCGCGCAGCCAGGGCATCGATGACCTCGACGGCCTCGTCCGCTATGCATGGCGCGAAGGACTGCGCAAGGCGGTGCGCGAACATGCTGTCGTCCTTGCCACCATTCCGTTGGGCGATGCGCTCGACGGCAACGGGCTTGCGCGCATCCTGGCCGATGAGGGCTTCCAGCCGGAGCCCACACTAGAGGACTAGCGCGCTACGACCGACGCCGTATCGGCGCCATCGCCTGTCAGCAACCGTCGTTGCGCCTGCGCGATGGCGGCCAGTCGCGCCTTGCGTTGTTCGAACGCCGGATCGTCGTCGAGCATCCGCCACGGCAAGTCGCGATAGAGCGACAACACGTCGGTGTAGCCGGCATCGATGGCGCGATCGAGCGCGGCCATCGCCGCCGCGCGGTCGCCCTGCATCACCGCGATCTGCGCGGCCTGGTAGTCGACCCACGGCAACCCCAGGCCGTTGGCGCGCTTGTTCGCCAGGTGGCGTGCCGCCGAGGCGATCGCATCGGTGCGCGTCGGGCCCGGCGGAAGTAGCGCCGCGTAGTTCAGCAGATGCGAGGCGTAACCCGGCCCCGCCCCGGAGTGCTCGACGGGATCGTCGTCGCGCCAACCGCCTTCGTACACGCGTGCGTACTCGCGCAACGCGGCGTCGCGGTGCCCGGCCAACGCCAGGCTTTGCGCCTGCAAAGCGCGCTGGTACAGCGCGAGGGACGGCGACACTTGCGCCGAACGCAACCACGTCGACGCGCCTTCCGGATCGCCGAGCGCGAAGAACAACCACGCATGCGCCTGGAGGTAGTGGCTGGTGTCGAGGACGCCGGCGCGATCGAGTTCCGCCTTCGCCAATGCGGTGTCGCCGAGCCACGCCGCGACGTACGCGGTGACGAGCGAGTAGCTGTGGTCGTCGGGATCGATCGCGGCGATCTGCTGGTATCGACGAATGCCCGCGGCCGGCCGCCCGTACATCATGTCCACCGACGGCGAATACCAATTGACGTCGCGCAATCGCGGATGGCGTGCATAGACCGTCGCTTCGAACGCGCGGGCCTTGTCGGGTTCGCCCGTCGCTTCGTAGGCGCCGATCAATTCGCAATGCGGCCAGCCCTTTTCCGGATGTTCGCTCACGATGCGTTCGAGCCCGTCGCGCACGCGCGCGTAATGGCCGCGGTCGCCGTCCATCATCACCAGCGCGAGCCGCGGCTCCATGAGCGTCGGCTCCAGCGCGAGCGCGCGGCGATACGCGCGCTCGGCTTCATCGAAGCGTTCGCGCAGGCGCAGCAACTCGCCTTGTTGCACAAGGCAGGCCGATGAGGCGGGGTCCAGGCGCAAGCCGCGCTCGATCGCTTCGCTGGCGGCGGGAATGACCGTGTCCTTGCTCGCCAGGTTTTCGCTCACCCGCAGCAAGTGCATGCCGCCGAGGTGGCACCACGCGTCGGCATTCGTCGGATCGATCTGCAGCGCGCGCTGGAACGCGATGATCGCATCGTCGCGGTCGCGTTGCTTCAGGCCGGCGCGTGCGCGCAGTCCGCTGCGGATCGACTCGCCCGCGTCGAGCGCGCCGCCGGGTGCGAGCAACGTCGCGCTGTCGGGACGCACCAGGCGCGCGACATCCGTCTGCACGCCGATGGCCGTCTCGCCGAGCGTCGCCAATTGCAGCGGATAGGCGCGTTCGAACGGCGTGGCGGCATGGCGCACGCGAATCCGCAGCCGCCAGTCCGGCGCGGGTCCGACGACATCGCCGGCGAGCACGATCGCGTCGTCGCGCGCCAGGCCCCGCTCCACGCGCAACCCCGGCAGCATCCGCAACCGCTGCAGGACGCTGGCTTCCAGCGCACGCACCTGCGGCGCAATTCCCGCCGCTTGCGGTGGGATCGCGAAGCGGACGAGCACCACCTGCGTCGGCGCACGCGCGACGACCTCGCCGGGCGCGGACGCGCCATCGCGCGAACGCCATGCGACGACTGCGACGAGAGCGACACCGGCGATCGCGGCCGCGACCATCCAGCCGATCCTGCGCTTTCGTGGAACGTCGGAGGCGTCCGTTGCGGCCGCTTCGGGCACCACCTCGACCGGCGCTATGAAGCGATAACCGAGCGTATGGACCGTCTGGATGTAGCGCGGCGATTCGGCATGGTCGCCGAGCGCCTTGCGGACCTGGCCGATGCAACGATTGAGCACGGCGGGCGTGACATGCCGATGGCCCCACACCGCGTCGAGCAAGTCGTCGCGACTCCGCAGCGTGCCTGCGTGCGCGAGCAGGTCTTCCAGTACGGCGAAGGCCTTGGGCTCGAGTTCGACCGCCTGCCCGCCGATGCGCAGGCGGTGCCGCGCACCGTCGAGCTCGCCGGAATCGAAGCGATAGACCGCCGCGTCGCTCATCGGCGCGCTTCCCAACGAAATCCGCAGCGATTCCGCAGCGTTCCATCAAGACTCCGCGCGTCCCGGGCGCGAGCATCCGGTCCCCGTTCAACGACGCAGGAACACCCGCCATGAAACCGTTCGAAATCAATCACGCAAGCCGGTTCCACGCCGGCGACCACGCGGTGATGCACGTCGAGCGCGCGATGTACGCGCGCGAAAACGACCAACGGCAACACGAACAGTTGCTCGCGCTCGTGGAAAGCCTGGTCAATGCACTCATCGTCGCGTGCGACAACCTGCCGCGGCCGGCCGACCGGCGGTGATCAATGCGACGTCGCGTCCTCGACGTTGTCCTGCTCGCCCGCGCCGTCATGGCCGTCCGCGACTTTCTCGGGCTGCACCATGAACCGGTACCCGCGCCCGTGCAGCGTCTGGATATACCGCGGGTTGGAGGCATCGTCGCCGAGCGCACGCCGCAACTGCGCGACGATGCGGTTCAGCACGCTCGGCGTGACGTGGCGGTGGCCCCAGACGGTGTCGAGCAGCCGCTCGCGCTCGATGGCCTCGCCCGCATGCGAGAGCAATTGCAGGAGGACGGCGTGGGCTTTCGGTTCCACGCCGATGACACGGTCGCCGCGCCGCACGCCGATCGGGCGCGCGCGGACCTCGACATCGTCGAAGCGGTAAACCTGCCCGGGGTCGCGGATGGAGTCCTGCATCGTCTGGCCCAACGCGCAAACCCGCGCATCCCGGCTACCGCCGGTCGGGACGTTCGGCACCCCGACTTCAAGCCTTGGACATTCGCCGTTGCAACGGCGCAGACTCCAAGTGCATCCAATCCGGAACGGGGCCCGGAAAATCGCTGCCCAGGCCGCCGTTTCCTTAAAGGGAGGTGCGCCATGCGTCTTTCCGCCCCCACCATCACCGACGATCCGCTGCCGATGTCCTTCGGCGCCGAATCCGATGCCGGGCCCGTGATCCGCCCCGAGGCGGTCGTCCAGTTCGATGCCCTGCTCCACGAGCTCTACCCCGACGCGGTGCGCGTCGACGCCGACCGCGTGCGCAACCTGTGCGTCTGGCTGGCCTCCATGCCCGCCCAGGCCGCGCAGGACGTGCTCGACCGCCGCCTGCGCCGCATCGACGAGCTGCGCCACATGCTCGACGACGACTGCTGGGACCCGCCGGATGCGCTCCGTGCGCGGCTCGCCAAGCTGATCGGCTACCTCGACCAGGACGAAGACCTGATCCCCGACCGCGAACCGCTGCTCGGCAAGCTCGACGACGTGCTGCTGCTCGAACTGGCGTGGCCGGCCTTCGCCAGCGAAGCCGAGGACTACCGCGACTTCTGCGCCTATCGCACCGAGCACGGCGCCGCCGGCACGGGCGACGAGCAACGCGCCGCGTGGATCCGCGACCGCCTGGCCGAAATCCAGCTGTGGCAACACCACATGCGCGTCAATGCGAGCCACTACAGCCGTCGCGGGCATGCGGAGGCGCCCTTCCGTATCGGAAGCTGAAGCACCGGCGGCATGCCTCCTCTAAACTGAGCAGGCATGCCCGCCTCCGCCTTCGCCCACCTCCACCTGCACAGCGAGTACTCGCTGGTCGATTCGACCATCCGCATCCCGGAGCTGGTCAAACGCTGCGTGGCCAACGGCCAGCCGGCGGTGGCGATCACCGACCAGAACAACCTGTTCGGCCTGGTGAAGTTCTACAAGGCGGCCGAGGGCGCGGGCGTCAAGCCCATCGCCGGCGCCGACCTGCTGCTGGCCGACGGCGACGAAGCCCCCACGCGCCTGACCGTGCTGTGCCGCGATCGCGACGGATATCTCAGCCTCTCGCGCCTGCTCACGCGCGCATGGATGGAAGGCCATCGCAACGACGGCGTCGTCGTGCGTCCGCAGTGGTTGCAGGAAGAAAACACCGGGTTGTTCCTCCTCGCCGGCCGCAACAGCGAAGCAGGCCGGCTCGCGCTGGCCGGCAAGCATGAACTCGCCGAACAATGGCTCGCGCAGTGGCAACAGTTCACCGGCGAGCGATTGCACCTGGAACTCACGCGCACCGCGCGCGAACACGAAGACGCGTTCAACGCCTTCGCCTTGCATGCCGCCTCGCGCCGCGGGCTGCCGATCATCGCGACCAACGACGCCCGCTTCCTCGACGAAGACGGCTTCGACGCGCACGAAGCGCGCGTGTGCATCGCGACGGGCCGCGTGCTCGACGACCCCAAGCGCCCGAAGGACTACAGCGCCGAGCAGTACGTCAAATCATCAGAGCAGATGGCGGAGTTGTTCGCAGACGTCCCCGATGCGCTCGACAACGCCATCGCGCTCGCCACGCGCTGCAATCTCGAATTGCGCCTGGGCACGTACTACCTGCCCGCCTTCCCGGTGCCCGACGACGAAACGCTGGACAGCTGGATGCGCGTGCAGGCGCGCGAAGGACTGGTCAAGCGCCTGGAAAAAGCGCCGATCGCCGCCGGCCACACGCGCGAGTCGTATTTCGAACGCCTCGAGATCGAACTCGACGTCATCATCAAGATGGGGTTCCCCGGTTACTTCCTGATCGTGGCGGACTTCATCAACTGGGCGAAGGACCACGGCATTCCCGTCGGCCCGGGCCGCGGTTCGGGCGCGGGCTCGCTGGTGGCATGGGCGCTGGGCATCACGGACCTGGACCCGATCCCGTACGACCTGCTGTTCGAGCGCTTCCTCAACCCCGAACGCGTGTCGATGCCCGACTTCGACATCGACTTCTGCATGGACCGCCGCGACGAGGTGATCGACTACGTCGCCGCCAAGTACGGTCGCGACCGCGTCAGCCAGATCATCACCTACGGCACGATGGCCGCGAAGGCCGTCGTGCGCGACACCGGCCGCGTGCTCGGGCATCCGTACGGCTTCGTCGACGGCATCGCCAAGTGCATTCCGAACACGCTGGGCATCTGCCTCGACGACGCCCTCGGCGAATCGGACGCGGCGAAGAAAAACCCGGAGCTGTCGTCGGTCGAACTCATGCAGCGCATGCAGGCCGAAGACGACGTGCGCGATCTGCTCGCGCTCGCGCGCGACCTGGAAGACTTGACGCGCAACGCCGGCAAGCACGCTGGCGGCGTGGTCATCGCGCCGAGCCCGTTGTCCGACTTCTGCCCGCTGTTCGCCGAACACGACGAAGGCGGCCGTGGGCGCAATCCCGTCACGCAGTTCGACAAGGACGACGTCGAATCGATCGGCCTGGTGAAGTTCGACTTCCTCGGCCTGCGCACGCTGACGATCATCGATTGGGCGGTGAAGGCGATCAACAAGCGCCGCGCCCTCGCGGGCGAAGCGCCGCTGGACATCACCGCGCTCCCGCTCGACGACAGGCCCACGTACGAACTGTTCGCACGCGGCGACACGGTCGCGGTGTTCCAGTTCGAATCCCGCGGCATGCGCGAGCTGCTCAAGCGCGCCAAGCCCGACACGTTCGAAGACATCATCGCGCTCGCCGCGCTCTTCCGCCCCGGCCCGCTGGGCTCGGGGATGGACCGCGACTGGGTGGATCGCAAACACGGCAACGCCGAAGTCAGTTACCCGCACCCGCTGCTGGAATCCGTGCTCGCGCCGACCTACGGCGTGATCGTGTACCAGGAACAGGTGATGCAGATCGCGCAGGTGCTGGCGGGCTACTCGCTCGGCGGCGCCGACCTGCTGCGCCGCGCCATGGGCAAGAAGAAGCCCGAGGAAATGGCGAAGGAGCGCGTCAAGTTCGAAACCGGCGCCGCGGCCAACCACGTCGATGCGCGCGTGGCCTCGTCGATCTTCGACCTGATGGAAAAGTTCGCCGAGTACGGCTTCAACAAGTCGCACTCGGCCGCCTATGCGCTGGTCGCCTACCAGACCGCGTGGCTGAAGGTGCACTACCCCGCCGAGTTCATGGCGGCGGTGTTGTCCTCCGACATGGACAACACGGACAAGGTGGTCGGCTTCCTCGATGAAGCGCGGACGCTGACGCTCGACGTGCTGTCGCCGGATGTCAACGCGTCGGTCTACATGTTCGAAGCGATCGACCCGAAGACGATCCGCTACGGCCTGGGCGCGGTGAAGGGCGTCGGCCGCGGCGTGTGCGAAGCCATCGCGGACGAACGCGAGCGCAACGGCGTGTTCATCGACCTGCTGGATTTCTGCAAGCGCGTCGAAGGCTCCAAGCTCAATCGCCGCGCACTCGAAGCGCTGGTCAACGCCGGCGCGCTCGACGCGCTCGGCCGCAACCGCGCCTCGCTGATGCTGCAACTGCCCGAAGTGCTCAAGGCGACCGATCAGCTCGCGCGCGAACGCGAAGCCGGCCAGGTGTCCTTGTTCGGCGCCATGCCCGAAGCGCCGACGCTGCATCTTTCGCTGCCCGAATCCGACGAATGGCCGCTGCTGCAGAAACTGCAGGGCGAACGCGAAACGCTCGGCCACTACCTCAGCGGCCATCCGCTCGACCCGTATCGCGAAGAATTGCGCGGCCTCGTCGGCCACGACCTCAGCGACCTGGATCGTTTGTGGAGCGAGATGCCCGACAGCGAGCGTCGCGGCTGGCGCCCGGAAATGCAGATCGTGATCGCCGGCCAGGTGATCGGCATGCGCAAGCGCGGCGACAGCCAGGCCTTCGTGCAGATCGAAGACGGGCTCGGCCGCATCGAATGCGCGTTCTTCGCCGAGGCCTATTACAACTTCGCGCAACTGCTTACGCGCGACCGCATCCTCGTGATCGAAGGCGGATTGCGCGAGGACGAATTCAGCGGCGGCTTCTCGCTGCGTGCGAAACGGTGCTGGGACTTCTCGCAGGTGTGCAGCCAATTCGCGCAGCGCCTGTCCGTGAAACTGGACTTGCGGCAAAAGGACGCATTGGCGCAGTTCGAACGCGCGTTGCATCCCTACCTGCCCGGCGCGACGCCGATGTTGCTCGAAGCGATCACGCCGACGGCCGTCGGGCGTTTGAACATCAACGGCGGCCAGGGCGTGCGCGCCGACGCCGCGTTGCCCGGCGTCCTGCGCAGCATCCCGGGTGTCCGCACGGTGCGGCTCTCGCTCGCGAAGCCGTGGGCCTCGTGACCGAACGCGAAGACCGGTCGGCCAAGTCCAATATCGACATCGACGATATTTGCCCCCAGGGACAATTGCGCGACTAGCGTGCGTGGCGTTGGACTGGTCCATCCATTCCATTCGATCCCACCATGGCCATTCAATCGAACAGCGCCGCCCCGCGGCGCTCGTTGACCGATCGCTTCCTCCACGTCGTCGAAGTCGGCGGCAATGCGTTGCCGCATCCGGCGACGTTGTTCGCGTTACTCACCCTCTCCGTCATCGTCGCCTCCGCGGTCGCGGTGTGGCTCGACGTGTCCGCGGCGCATCCGGCCACTGGCGAGTCAATTCGTGCGGTGAACCTGTTGTCGCGCGAGGGGTTGCACCGCCTGCTCACCGGGTTGGTGCCGAACTTCACCGGGTTCGCGCCCTTGGGGGCGGTGCTGGTGTCGTTGATCGGGATCGGCGTTGCGGAGCACTCGGGTTTGATCGGGACGGCGTTGCGTCGGTTGGTGTTCGCGGCGCCGAAGTGGGCGTTGACGCCGGTGGTCGTGTTCGCGGGGGTGATGTCGAACATGGCGAGCGAGATCGGATATGTGTTGTTGATTCCACTCGCCGGCTTGATGTTCAAGGGCGCGGGACGGCATCCGATCATGGGGATGGCGGCGGCGTTCGCGGGCGTGTCGGGTGGGTTCTCGGCGAACCTGCTGCTCGGTTCGATCGATCCGCTGTTGTCGGGGCTGTCGCAGGAAGCGGCGCGGCTGGTCGATCCTTCTTACACGGTGAGCGCGGCGGCGAATTGGTACTTCATGATGGTGTCGACCGTGCTCGTGGTGGCCGTGGCGACGTGGGTGACGGAGCGTGTCGTCGCGCCGCGCTTCGCCACCCCGCCAGCGAATGCGGACGGCGGCGACACCATTGCGCCACCCGATGAAAGCGAACGCCGCGGCCTGCGCTGGGCGCTCTACGCGACACTCGCGCTCAGCGTGCTCATCGCCGCCCTCGTGCTTCCCGCCAACGGCCTGCTACGCAACACCGACACCGGCGGCGTGCTCGATTCGCCCTTCCTGAAGGGCATCGTCGGCATCATCTTCGCGTACGGCGTGGTGTCGGGCATCGCGTACGGTCTCGGCGCGCGCACGTTGCGCAGCGACGCAGACGTCATTCGCGGCATGGGCGCAAGCATGGCGGCGCTCGGCCCTTACATCGCGCTCGTGTTCTTCATGGCGCAGTTCGTCGCGTGCTTCCAGTGGACGAACCTGGGCTTGATCTTCGCGGTCAAGCTCGCGGGCATCATGCAGGCGATCGAGTTGCCCGCGATCCCGTTGTTCATCGGCCTGGTGGCGATCACGGCGGTGGCCAACCTGTTCCTGGGTTCGGCATCTGCGAAGTGGGCGCTGATGGCGCCGATCTTCGTGCCGATGTTCATGCTGCTCGGCTATGCGCCGGAGATGGTGCAGGCCGGGTATCGCATCGGCGATTCGGTCACCAACATCATCTCGCCGATGATGAGTTACTTCGCGCTGATCATCGCGTTCTTCCAGAAGTACGAACCGAAAGCAGGGCTCGGGACGCTGGTGTCTACGATGCTGCCTTACTCCATCGCGCTGGCGATCGCGTGGTCGGTGTTGTTCGCGGTGTGGATTGCGCTCGGGTTGCCGGTGGGGCCTGGCGCGCCGCTGACGTACCCGAACTAACGCAACGTCGCTGTCCAATCGGCGCGCGCGTTCGCGATGTGGTGCGTCCGCGTCGTGCCATCGGCGCGATGCACGATCACTTCGGCCGCGCGCCACCAGGGCGCGAAGCCGGCCTGTTCGCGTTTCGCCTCGACCACCAACGCATCACCTTCCACGCGGCACGCGAAGGCGATCCGCACGAACTCGCCGCGCTGGTACGCCATCGACGTCCCATCGTCGTCGTACAGCGCCCCATCGCACGGCGCATCGCCTTCCGGCCACCACACGTGCACTTCGAGCGGGCCTTTCGGCACCTGCCCCGTGTGCTGCACCACGGCCTGCATCGGCACGATCGCGCCGGCGCGCACGAACACCGGCACCTCGCTCGGCGCCGGATCGAACGTGACCTTGTCGCTGTACCGCTTCCCGTCGCGCAACCCGTACCACGCGCCCGGCGGCAACTGCACGACATGCGCATCGAGCCGTTCACTCACCACCGGCGCGACGAACAGATCGCGGCCGAACAGGAAGTCCCGGTCGCTCCCGCCCGCCTTGGGAAACTCGAACCACACCGGCCGCGTGATCGGCGCACCGGTCCGCGCGTTTTCTTCGGCAAGCGTGTAGAGGTACGGCATCAAGCGATACCGCTGTTCGATGGCCGAACGCCGCAACGCTTCATGGACCGGGCCATCGACCCACGCTTCGTGATCGCGCGTATCCGTCGCCGCGTGGCTGCGGAAGATCGGCTGCCACGCGCCGAGCTGATACCAGCGCGTCAACAACTCCGGCGGCGGCGAACCGATGAACCCGCCGATGTCGTCGCCGGCCAGCGCCATGCCCGACAGCCCGAGCGACAGGATGTTCGGTACGCCCTGTGCGAGATGGTGCCAGTCGGCGGTGTTGTCGCCGGTCCAGGTCGCTGCGTAACGCTGCGTGCCCGCATACGCCGCGCGGGTCAGCACGAACGGGCGTCCGTCGGGTGTCAGCTGCAGCAAGCCTTCGTACGTCGCACGCGCGTTGAGCATGCCGTACACGTTGTGCAGTTGCGCATGCGTGCGGGTGCTGCCGTCGTCATAGCGATGCACAACGTCGTCCGGCATGGTGCCGCCGGGGACGTCGAACACCGACGGCTCGTTCATGTCGTTCCAGAACCCGGCCGCGCCCATGCGCACGAAGTCCGTGTACAACCCGCCCCACCAATCGCGCACCTGCGCCCGCGAGAAGTCCGGGAACACGCTGTCGCCGGGCCACACCTTGCCGACGTAATCGGCGCCCTCGCGTTTCACGAACGCATCGATCGCCTTGCCGCTCTCGTACGGTGCGTAACCCGCTTGTTTCGCGATATGCAGGTCGGTGATCAGCACCGTGTGGAAGCCATCCTTCCGCAAGTCGCCGAGCATCCCTTCGAAATCGGGGAACGCCTTGCGATCCACGGTGAACGGCTTGTTCGCATCTTGGAAACCGATGTCGAGCCAGATCGCATCGGCGGGAATGCGTTTGTCGCGCAGCGTCTTCGCCACTTCGCGCACGCGCGCCTCGGGCAGGTAGGTGTAACGCGATTGCTGGAAGCCCAGCGCCCACTTCGGTGGCAGCGGCGTGCGGCCGGTAAGCGCGGTGTAGCGTTGCAGCAACGCACGCGGCGTGGGCCCATCGATCACGTAGAGATCGAGCGGGCCGTCGGCGACCGTCAACAGGATTGCGTTCGGATCGGTCTTGCCGACATCGACCGTCATGCGCTGCGTCGCGTCGGCGAAGACGCCGAACACGCGCCCCGCCCGTTCGACGATCAGGAACGGGATCGACTTGTACAGCGGATCACGCGCGGCATCCCACGCATACGCATCCGTGTTCCAGAAGGTGAAGACGCGCCCGCGTCGGTCCATCGGCCCGGACTTGTCGCCGAGGCCATACACGTGGTCGCCGGATGCAAGCGAGAGCCGCACCGCGTGGGGCGTGGTCGTGTTCACCGACACCAGCGCGGGGTGGTCGGGCGACTCGATGAAGTCCACCGAGCAATCCGGTTCGTTCCCCCCGCTGCGCAGCCGGGATTCGGGCAACTTGCCGTGCACGGGCAGGACCGCCCAGGAAGCCTGCGCCGAGCGCGGCGGCATCCGCAGGATGCCCGGTGCCACCTGTTCGACGCGCGGCGCCACGAAACACGCCTGCGCCGACCCCGCGACCGCCAGCAACCCCAACGCCACCCAGCCGCGCCAATCCCGTGCCATGCAAGTTCCTTCGTGGATCCGTGAAGCATACCCATCCGCACGCCTCGGTACGGTCCGGGGGGCTGGGCTACACTCCCGCCAATGAACCCGAACTACCTCGATTTCGAGCAGCCCATCGCCGACCTGGAAGCGAAGATCCAGGAACTCCGCCATGCCAGCCACGGGCCGGCGGTGGACGTCGACGCCGAAGTCCACGCCCTCCAGGACAAGCTGCGCCTGCGCACCGCGCAGATCTTCCGCGACCTCTCGCCGTGGCAGGTCTCGCAGCTGGCGCGCCATCCCGCGCGGCCCTACACCCTCGATTACCTGCGCGTGATCTGCGACGAGTTCGAAGAACTCGCCGGCGACCGCGCGTTCGCCAACGACAACGCCATCGTCGGCGGCCTGGCGCGCATCGATGGCCGCCCCGTCGTCGTCATCGGGCACGAAAAGGGCCGCGACACGAAGGCCAAGATCCGCCGCAACTTCGGCATGCCCAAGCCGGAGGGTTACCGCAAGGCGCTGCGCCTGATGAAGCTGGCCGAACGCTTCGGCCTGCCCATCCTCACCTTCATCGACACCGCCGGCGCCTGGCCGGGCATCGATGCGGAGGAACGCGGCCAGTCCGAAGCCATCGCGCGCAACCTGCTGGAGATGTCGGAGCTGAAGGTGCCGATCATCTGCACCGTCATCGGCGAAGGCGGGTCGGGCGGCGCGCTGGCCATCGGCGTCGGCGACCGCACGCTGATGCTCGAATACAGCACGTACTCGGTGATCACGCCGGAAGGCTGCGCGTCGATCCTGTGGAAGACCGCCGAGAAGGCCAAGGACGCCGCCGAGCAACTCGGCATGACGGCCAAGCGCCTGAAGGAACTGGGCCTGATCGACAAGATCGTGCGCGAGCCCATCGGCGGCGCGCATCGCAACCCGCGCCAGATGGCCACGCGCCTCAAGGCCGTGCTGGTCAACGAGCTCGATGCGTTGGCCGGGGTGCCGGCCCCGCAACTCGTCGAAAGCCGCTACCAGCGCCTGCGGTCCTACGGGGCGTACGAAGTCGCCTGACACGACGCCGGGAGGGGAGCCCGCCGCCATGCCATTGATCGTGCTGTCCGTGCTGTTGCAGATCGCGTGCTGCGTGCACGCGGTGCGCAGCGGCCGTCCGCATTTCTGGATCTACATCATCATCATCGGCTCGTTCCTGGGCGTGGCGGTGTATGTGTTCGCCGAAGTGATGCCCAACCTGCACCGCGACCCCGTTGCGCGCCGCATGGCACAGGGCGTGCGGCAGAAGATCGATCCGGAACACGGCAAGCGCCGCGCCGCGCGTGAACTCGACATCGCCGACACGCTCGAAAACCGTCGTCGCCTCGCCGAGCAGAGCATGGCCAGCGGCGACTACCAGCAGGCGCTGGAGCTGTTTCGCAAGTCGATGAGCGGGATGTACGCCACCGATCCGGTGCTGATGCTCGGCGTGGCGAAGGCGCAGTTCGCGCTTGGCCTGCCGGGCGAATCGCGCCGCACGCTGGAAGACCTGATCGCCGCGAATCCGACGTATCGCTCCAGCGAAGGCCATCTGTTGTACGCGCGCTCGGTCGAAGCCAGCGGCGACATCGAGAAGGCGCTCGAGGAGTACGCCGCCGTCGTGCAGGACTTCACCGGCGAGGAAGCGCGGGTGCGCTACGCGCAGCTGTTGCAGCGTCGCGGCCATGCGGACCGTGCGAACGCGGTGTTCGCCGAAACGGTCAAGCGCGCGTCGCTCGCGCCGAAGTATTACCAGCGCGACCAGAAGGCATGGGTCGAGATTGCCAAACGCGCGCTGCAGGAAACCGCGTAACGGTGGCGGTCCGATGACGACCGCCCTGCCAATCGTATTGCCCGATGCCGGGCGTGAAGCGCCGGTCTTCGTCGCCTTCAGCGGCGGCCTGGATTCCACCGTCTTGCTGCACGCGCTCGCCGCGATGCGCGAGGTGCGGGCGCGGGGGCTGCGCGCGATCCACGTCCACCATGGATTGAGCGATCACGCCGATGCGTGGACGTCGCACTGCGAGCGCATGTGCGAATCGCTGGGCGTGCCGCTGCACATCGCGCGCGTGGTGATCGACAAACGTTCGAAGCTCGGGCTCGAAGCGGCGGCGCGTGAAGCACGGCACGCGGCGCTCGCGTCGGAAATGGATGACGGGGCACTGCTCGCGCTGGCGCATCATCGCGACGACCAGGCCGAAACGTTCCTCCTGCGCGCATTACGTGCATCGGGACCGGATGGCCTGTCCGCGATGCGCCGGCTGCGCCCGTTCGCGAACGGTTGGCTGTGGCGCCCGCTGCTCGATGTGCCGCGCGACACCTTGCGCGCCTATGCGAACGACCACGCGCTGCACTTCATCGACGACCCCGCCAACGACAGCCTCGCGCACGACCGCAACTACCTGCGCCACAAGATCCTGCCGCTGTTGCGCGAACGATGGCCGCATGCCGACGCCGCCCTCGCCCGCTCCGCGGCCTTGAGCGCGCAAGCCGCCGCGTTGCTCGCCGACGACGATGCGCAAGCGCTCGCGCAGGCGCGCACCGACGATCCGCGCGTGCTCGCCATCGACCCCCTTCGCGCGCTGCCGGCCGCACGCCGCGCCCGCGCATTGCGCCGCTGGATCGCCGAACGCGCGCTTCCGCCGCTGCCGGCCGAGGGCATCGCGCAGATCGAACGGGACCTGGCGACCAACGCCTCCGACACCGACTTCCGTTTCGAATGGGCCGGCGCCGAACTCCGCCGTTGGCGCGACCTTTGGCGCGCGACGACGATCCCCGCGCCGCTCCCCGCCGATTGGTCGGACACCTGGGACGGCCGCATGCCGCTGATCCTCCCCGACGGCGGCACGCTCGAACTGATCGGCGCGCCCGCCTTCGACACGACGCTGCGCGTGCGGCTGCGCCAGGGCGGCGAACGCATCGCCCTGCCCGGCCGCACGCACTCGCACAGCCTCAAGCACGCGTTGCAGGACGCCGGCCTGCCGCCGTGGTCGCGCGAATGCCTGCCGTTGCTGGTGGACGTCGACGACTCGGTCCTCGCCGCGGGCGACCGCCTCATCGCGAAAGACTTCGACACCTGGCTGCGTGCCCGTGATGCGGGCCTGCGCTGGACCCCGTCCTCCGATTGACCGGCCGCAACGGACGGCCTCACACTTGCACGCATGGCACCCTCGCCCGAAACCCCGTCCCCGGTCGCCGACTTCGAATCCTCCCTCGACCAACTCGAACAGTTGGTGGAGAAGATGGAACACGGCGAAATGAGCCTCGAGGAATCGCTCGCCGCGTACGAGCGCGGCGTCGGCCTCTACCGCAAATGCCAGACCGCGCTGGAACAGGCGGAACTGCGGGTGCGCCTGCTCAGCGATCCGGAACAACCCGAAAACGCCGAGCCGTTCGGCGCCCCGGATGCCTGACATCGATTTCGCCGCGTGGCGCGCGCGCGTCGACGCGGCGCTCGCAGCCGCGCTGCCCGACGCCGCCACGCCCCCGCAACGTCTCCACGCCGCGATGCGGTACGCCGCCACCGATGGCGGCAAGCGCATGCGTCCGCTGCTCGTCTACGCCGCGGGCACCGCGTTCGGCGCGGACCTGCAGGCGCTCGACGCGCCCGCCGTCGCCGTCGAACTCATCCACGCCTACTCGCTGGTGCACGACGACCTGCCCGCGATGGACGATGACGCGCTGCGCCGCGGAAAGCCCACCGTGCATGTCGCCTTCGACGAGGCCACCGCGATCCTCGCCGGCGATGCCTTGCAATCGCTCGCCTTCGATGTGCTCGCGCGCGCGCCGCTGGATGCGCAACGCCGCGTCGAGATGCTCGCCGAACTCGCGCGCGCCTCGGGCGTGGTGGGCATGTGCGGCGGCCAGGCGCTCGACATCGATGCCACCGGCGGCGCGGCGATCACAGTCGCCGAACTCGAACGCCTCCATGCGATGAAGACCGGCGCGCTGCTGCGTGCATCGGTCCGCATGGGCGCGATCGCCGCGGGCGCCGACGCGGACACGCGCGCACACCTGGACACCTTCGCCGATGCGCTGGGCCTGGCCTTCCAGGTGCGCGACGATCTGCTCGATGTCGAAGGCGACAGCGCCTCGCTCGGCAAGACCGCCGGCAAGGATGCCGCGCAGCAGAAGGCGACGTTCCCCGCGTTGCTCGGCCTGCCCGCCACGCGCGGACGCCTCGCGACATTGGCCACCGCGATGCACGAAGCGCTGGCCCCCTTCGGCGCGCAGACCGATGCGCTCGCGGCGCTGGGCCGCGCGGCGGTCGACCGGAAACACTGAGCCATGGCCCGGCGCAAGCGTCGCTCGCGCACCTTGCTCGGCGTCATCGACGCGGCGATGGCCACGCTGGCGCAACGCTTCATCGATACGTGGGGCCGCTTGGAGCGCGGGTACAAGCGTCCACTGGCGTGGCTCGCGTTGCGCGTGAAGTTCGTGTTCTATCCGTTGCTCGCGCTGGGTGCGGTCGCATGGCTGGTGTACGACTGGACCGGTGCGCGCTCGCTGGATGCGGCGGAAAACGCGGTGTTCGACAAGGTGATCAAGAGCCGGCCGATCGAACCGCAACCGTCGAAACGCGTGGTCAAGATCGAGATCGACGACTGTTCCATCGAACACTTCGTGCGCAAGGGCGAAGGCGGTTGGCCCTGGAGCCGGCAACGCCACGCGGACCTGCTCGATGCGCTCGACCGTGCGGGCGTCAAGGCCGTCGGTTACGACGTGATGTTCGCCGATGCATCGCCCGATGATCCCGGCGGCGACATGACGCTCGAGGCGATGGCCGAAGGCGGTGCAGGCCGCTTCGTGTTCGGCGCATCGCGGCTTCATTCGGATTACGACGTATCGGAAGGCGCGATTCCCGCGTCCCAGGCGCCCGGTGCGTTTGCGTTGAAGCGCAACCCGGCCAAACCGGGACCGAAGGTCGCGTTGCTGCTGCCCTTCGGCGAACAGATGCGTGCGCACGCCGGGCTGGTGGACGTCACGCGCGGCGTGGACGGCATGCTGCGCGACATGCCGTTGCGCGAGACCGCCGGCGATTGGGGCATTCCTTCGCTCGCGTTGCGTCTGGCGGCCTACGACAGCGGCCGGCCGATGGCGTCGTACCCGGCGTCGGTGCGCATCAACTGGCGATCGGATTCGCGCCTGGCCTTCGCCAGTGCCGCCGACCTGATCGAAGACAAGCCCATCTGCCGCGACGCCAAGCGGGCGCTGCCGCCGCTGGAAAACGCGATCGCCGTCGTCGGTTACACCGCATCGGGCCTCAACGACACCAAGCCCACGCCCGTCGACCTGGAAATGCCCGGCGTCGAACTGCACGCCGAAGCCGTCGCCGCGCTTGTCGACGGCAGCGCGATCTGGCTGCCGCCTGCATCGCTGAAATACATCCTCGCCGCGATCCTCGTCGTGCTCACCGCCTTCGCCTTCTGGCGCGGCGAACCGGCGAGCGACATCGACTCGATCTTCGTCGCCACCAACCTGTTGCTCCTCGTGCTCGCTTACGCGGGCCTGACGTTCTTCGGGGCGTTCTTCGACATCTACGCGAGCATCGGTTTCGTGAGCCTGTGCTTCGGCCTGTGCCGCACGTACGCGGCCATCCAGCGCGGGCGCGCCGTGGGCAACGAGGATTTCCTGCCGCGCTTCGAACCCGACAAGCATCGCTGGCTCGTCTTCGCGCGACTGCGTTTCGCCACCTATCCCTCGCTCGACGACCGTGCCGCGGCGCGTCGCCGCCGTGAGTACCGCCGCCGCCTGCGGCGTTTCCTGTATGCGGGCAGCGATGCGGTGATGCTCGAGGGCGTCGTCGAACGCAAGAGTTGGCTGCATGAAACGCTCGACGATCTGATGGTGCTCGTCTGGAAAGGCGCGACGCGCGAAGAAGCCACCGCGCGCGCGCGCCACGACCTCGGGCGATGGCACGACCATCTGAATGCGCACGACGATCGCCTCGACGACGACGGCACGGTGAAGGTGTGCATGGTCGCCAGCGAAGTCGACGACGATCTCGACGACAGCGACCGCGGAGAACGCCTGCGCTTGCGCGAAGCCCTCGGCAACGCGCTGGATCGGCAGCAGGAGTGGCCGCTTTCGCGGGAAAATCCGTTCATGCAGTCAGACGCGTTACAAGCTGGAGTCGCTGCATGCAATCCGGATTCACACATCGACTGATCCTTTCCCTCGCGCTGGCGCTGTGCAGCGCGGCCGCGTTCGCCGCCGGGCAGACCGCGACGGTGCACAAGCCCACGGTCGAGGTGCATGGCGCCGCGGACCTGAAGTCGCCCACGGTGGCGACGCTCAAGCAAGGTGAACAAGTCAGCATCGCCGGCCAACAGGGCCTGTGGTTCCAGGTCACCCTGCCCGCCGGCGGCAACGGTTTCGTGCGCGTGAACGACGTGCGCTTGCAGTACGCGAAGGCCGGCGCAAAGACCAACAACGCGCTGTTCTCGGGCAAGGCCGGCACCGGTCGTGCCTCGGAAACCGCCGGCGTGCGCGGCATCGACGAGAACGACCTGAAGACCGCGGGCTACGACGCCGCGCAGATGGCGCAACTCGAAGGCAATCGCGTGACGCCGGATGCCGCGGCGTCCGATGCGCAGTCGAAGGGTCTGCAGGCCAAGCAGGTCGCGTTGCCGAACGAGTTCAAGCCCGTGGCCGATGCCGCGCCGAAGGCGACGCAGCAGCAGAAGCGCAGCGGATTCTCGATGGCGCGCGGTTTGTTGTCGGCGGTCGGTATCGGTGCGCCGGCGCCGGTGGATTCGGCAGCCAACGTCGCCGAAGCCGCGCAGGGCAAATCGGAAACCGAACAGGCCGCGGAAGAAGCGGCGCTCGGCCCGGAGATCGCGGGCCGCGTGCTCGGCGCCGCGAAGTTGTGGGACAACGCCGAAGCGCAGGCACGCGTGAATCGCGTGGGCCGCTGGATGGCCTCGCAAACCTCGCGCCCGGACCTGCCGTGGAGTTTCGGTGTCATCGACGCGCCGGAGATCAACGCGTTCGCGGCGCCCGGCGGCTACATCCTGATCACGCGCGGCATGTACGAGGTGCTGGCCGGCGACGATGAAGTCGCGGCGGTGATCGGGCACGAGCTCGCGCACGTGGTGCAACGCGATCATTACAACGTCATCAAGAAGCAGGAGACACAGGGCGCGTTGACCGACGCGGCCTCCTCCAACGTCGCCGTCGGCGGTGGCATCGCGGGCAGCATGGCGAAGGAGTACGTCGCCAAGCATGGCGCGACGATCATGGCCACGAGCCTGGACCGCGGCGCGGAGTACAACGCCGACCACGCGGCGGTCGTCTATCTGGCACGTGCCGGTTACGACCCGCTGGCGCTTTACGCGGTGCTGCAGAAGATGATGGCGGCCGGTTCCAGCTCGGGGAACCTGGCGCAGTTGTACAAGACCCACCCGCCCCTCGACGAACGCCTGGACCGCCTCGACCGCGACCAGGTCGCCGGACGGTGACGGGCTTCACCGACCACCAGCCACCGCGCGCTTGACGCAGGCGGACCGGCGGCCGACAGTTGGCCCACCGACCGCCAGTGCGGGCGCGATCCACTTCCAAGGGGACACGCAATGAACGACATCGATCCGACCAACAGCACTTCGGGCATTTCGCAGGAAGAACGCCAGTGGGCCATGTTCGCCCACCTCTCCGCGCTCATCGGGCTGGTCATTCCGTTCGGCAACATCATCGGGCCGTTGGTGATCTGGCTCATCAAGAAGGACACCATGCCCTTCACGGGCGAGCAGGCCCGCGAGGCGCTGAACTTCCAGATCACCGTGACGCTCGCGATGGTGGTCTCGGCGATCCTGATCCTGGTGGTCATCGGTTTCTTCCTGATGATCCTGATCGGCCTGGCCGCGCTGGTGCTGACGATCATCGCCGCCATCAAGGCGAACGAAGGCAACAGCTACCGCTACCCGTTCACGCTGCGCCTGATCAACTGATCGGCGTACGCTGGCGCGACACGAAAAGGCGACGCGAAAGCGTCGCCTTTTTCGTATACGTCGACCGCTATTCGCCGGCCACCGTCATCCGGCCGACGAGGATCGACCCGCATCGGATATGCGAGCGCGGGTCGATGTCGGTGCCGACCGCTTCGATGGCGGCGAACATCTTTTTCAGGTTCCCGGCGATGGTGATGCCGTCGACCGGGAATTTCACTTCGCCGTCCTCGATCCAGAAGCCCGCCGCGCCGCGCGAGTAATCGCCGGTGACGGCGTTGACGCCCTGCCCCATCAACTCGGTCACGAGCAGGCCGCGCTTCAGGCCGCGCACCATCGAATCGAAATCGCCCGCGTTCGACGCGATGCGCAGGTTGTGCACGCCGCCGGCGTTCGCCGTGGTCTGCAATCCCAATTTGCGCGCGGAGTAACTGCCGAGCACGTAACGCTGCAACACGCCGCCGCCGATCAGCGACGAAGCACGCGTCGCCACGCCTTCCGAATCGAACGATGCCGAGCGGAACCCGCGCGGCATGAAGGGGTCTTCGTCGATCGAGAACCAGTCGGGGAACAACTGCGTGCCCACCGAATCGACGAGGAAACTCGCGCGCCGATACAACGCGCCGCCCGAGACCGCGCCGAGCAGATGCCCGATCAACGACCGCGCGATCTCCGATGCGAACAACACCGGCACCTCGCCCGTCGGGAGCGAGCGCGGCTGCAAGCGCGACGCCGCGCGTTCCGCCGCACGACGGCCGACGAGGGCCGCCGCTTCCAGATCGTTCGCGCTGATCGCCGTCGTGTACCAGCCGTCGCGCTGCATCTGGTCGCCACGCCCGGCGATCAATGCGCAGCCGATGGTGTGCTGGGTGCTGCGTTCCGCGCCGAGGAAGCCATGCGAATTCGCGTACACGCCCAGCGACTCGCTGCTGCCGACGGAGGCGCCATCGCTGTTCTCGATGCGCGCGTCGCTTTCGCGGCCGGCGTTCTCGCAGGCCAGCGCGAAGTCGATCGCGCGGTCGGCGTCCATGTCCCACGGATGCCAGCCGTCGAACTCGCGCAACTCACGCGCCATCAGTTCCGGATCGGCCAGGCCGGAGGCGGCGTCGTCTTCGGTGTGCCGCGCGATCGCGCAGGCCTGCTCGACCGTCGAGGCCAGGCTTTCCTCCCGCAGGTCCGCCGTGCTGGCGCTGCCCTTGCGCTTGCCGAAGTACACCGTCACCGCGATGCCGCGGTCGCGCGTGGATTCGACCGTCTCCACCGCGCCCATGCGCACGTTGACATTGAGCCCGTGCTCCTGCGAGCAGGAGACCTCGGCCTGCGTGGCGCCGGCGGCGCGGGCGCGGTCGAGGAGCTGGCGCGCGATGTCCGACAGCACGCCCAGGCGGGCGACGCTGCCGTCGCGGGCGGGCATGGAATCGGTCGTCGACAGGGGGGCGTTGTCCAATGGTCTATCCTTGATGGCGAACGAATGCGGGGATCGAGCGATGCGCGGGAGAGACGAGGACACCGGGGAATTCCACAGCCCCAGCCGCAGCGAACAACGCCGCGCGGCGCTCGACGTGCTGGAACTGGGCGGCAAGCTGGCGGTGCTGACCGACGCGCAGCTCTCCAAGCTGCCCATCCCCGACTCGCTGATGCCGCACATCCTCGAGACGCGCCGCATCACCTCGCACATCGCGCACAAGCGGCAATTGCAGTTCCTGGCCAAGCAGATGCGCCGCGAAGACGACGAAACGCTGGACGCCATCCGCGATGCGCTCGACGAAAAGGGCGAGGCCGCGCGCCGCGAAGTGGCGGCGATGCATCGCGTCGAAGCGTGGCGCGACCGCCTGCTGGACGGCGGCGACGAAGCGCTGGGCGCGTTCCTCGACGAACACCCGCACGCCGACCGGCAACACCTGCGCACGCTGGTGCGCAACGCCGGCGAAGAGAAGAAGCGCAACAAACCACCGCGCGCGTATCGCGAGATCTTCCAGGTGGTGCGCGATGCGATGCAGGCCGAATCGGAAGACAGCGACGAAACTTGACCGCGGGCTGGTCACGCCTGCGTCCCGCCCACGGTGAGCTGATCGATCAGCAGCGACGGCTGCCCCACGCCTACCGGCACGCTCTGCCCGTCCTTGCCGCACACGCCGACGCCTTCGTCGAGCGCGAGGTCGTTGCCGATCATCTTCACGCGCTGCATGGTTTCCGGACCGTTGCCGATCAGCGTGGCGCCCTTCACCGGCGCTGTGATCTTCCCGTCTTCGATCAGGTACGCCTCGGTGGCCGAGAACACGTACTTGCCACTGGTGATGTCCACCTGCCCGCCGCCGAAGTTCACCGCGTACAGGCCCTTCTTCACCGAGCGGATCATCTCCTCGGGGTCGTGGTTGCCGGCGAGCATGTAGGTGTTGGTCATGCGCGGCATCGGCAGGTGCGCGAAGGATTCGCGGCGCCCGTTGCCGGTGGGTTGCATGCCCATCAGGCGCGCGTTGTGCGTGTCCTGCATGTAGCCGACGAGCACGCCGTCCTCGATGAGCGTCGTGCAGGACGTCGGCGTGCCTTCGTCGTCGACGTTGAGCGAACCGCGGCGGCCCGGCAGCGTGCCATCGTCGACGATGGTGACGCCCGGCGACGCTACGCGCTGGCCCATGCGCCCGGCATAGGTCGAGGTGCCCTTGCGGTTGAAGTCGCCTTCCAGGCCATGGCCGACCGCTTCGTGCAGCAGCACGCCGGGCCAACCGTTGCCGAGCACGACCGGCATCACGCCCGCGGGCGCATCGATCGCGTCGAGGTTCACCAGCGCCTGGCGCAAGGCCTCGCGCGCGAAGTGTTCGGGCTTGCCGTCGGCGAGGAGTTCGGCATACGAATAACGCCCGCCACCGCCGGCGTAGCCGCTTTCGCGGCGGCCGTTCTGTTCGACGATCACCTGCACGTTGAGGCGCACGAGCGGGCGCACGTCGGCGGCCAGCACGCCATCGCTGCGCGCGACGAGCACGGTGTCCACGCCGCCGGCGAGCGACACCATCACCTGCTTCACGCGCGGGTCGGCGGCGCGGAGCAGGCGATCGATGGCGCGCAACGCTTCGACCTTCGCTTCGTTGGGCATCCCATCGATCGGGTCGTCCGCCGAATACAGCGAGCGCCCGGTTCCGGGCACCAGTGCGCGCGGCGAAGCGGAAGAACCATCGCGCGCGATGGCGCGCGCCGACTTCGCCGCTTCGAGCAACGCCGGCGTGTCGATTTCATCGGAGTACGCAAAGCCCGTCTTCTCGCCGGAGATCGCGCGCACGCCGACGCCTTGTTCGATCGCGTGCGCGCCGTCCTTCACGATGCCGTCTTCCACCGTCCAGCTCTCGCGGCGCGCGTGCTGGAAATACAGGTCGCCGAAATCGATGCCCGGCCCTAGCAACGCGCCGAACGCCGAATCGAGCGCCCCGGTGGCGAGGCCGGCGGGAACGAGCAGGCGGGATTCGGCGATCTTCAGCGGCAGGGTCATGGGCGATCCGGGGGAACGGGGGAATGACGCAGACACAGATGGTGCTTCAGGCGGCGTGATGCAACCGCCTGCGAACGGCTCATCCGTTCGGCGCGCCATCTGCCGAGGCGCTGGAACGCCCCTGCGGCGCGGGTTTCTTCGTGACTTCGACCTTCGGTTCCTTCCAGGGGCCCGTCACGCGGTAGGTCTTGGCCGTCAACTGGCCCAGCGGCTTTTTCAGCACCGCGTTGGCGGCGGCGCCGATGGCCGCGCCGACGGGGCCGCCGGCGATGGCACCAGCGACGGTGAGCAGGTTGCCTGCGCGCGGGATCACTTCGACGGTCTGGTCGAAGGTCTGCGCCTGCAGATCCGCCGCGCCCGTGATTTCGATCTGCGCGGCCGGGCTGTCGATGGTGAGGTCGTCTGTGCGCGCCTTGCCCTGCGACAGGCGCACGTGGCCGTCGATGCGGTCGAACGCCAGGCCCTTGGAATAGAAGTCGCGGAAGTCGAGCAGCATGCGGCGCGGCAATTGCGCGATGCTCAGCAGGCCGAGCACGCGGCCCGCACCGGGTTCGATTTCCAGCAGCGTGCCTTTCTTCACGTCGAGCGCGAGCGTGCCGTCCACGCCACGCGCGCCGAACTCGCGCGGCGCGCCGGGCCAGGTCGCGTCGAACTTCGCCGTGCCCTCGCCGCTCGCCAACTGCCCCGCGAAGCCCAGGCCATCCATCAACTTGCCGAAGTCTTCGCTGTCCATCTGCAGCGCCACGCGCGTGCGCGCGGCGGCGCCCATGCCATTCCATTCGCCCGTCAACGCGACGCGGTGCTGGTCGGATTGCGCCTGCATCGTGTCGAAGCGCATGCCCGTCGCGGTGGGCCGCGTGCGGATCGTCGCCTTGCCGAGCGAGAGCGCATTGATGCGCAGGTCGGCGACGTCGAAGGACAACGCCGGGATCGATGCGGGATCGATCGGATGCGGATCGGCCGTGGGCGGTGCGATGGGTGCGTTCGCCGTCGCCGTCGTCTTCGCCGGTGCAGCCGAACGCCAATATGCGCGCTCCATGCGGCCGCTGATCGCGGCGCCCTTCGCATCGGGCACGACGGCGTTGCCGACGAGCGCGGGCCCGCTGACGGCGACATTGCTCGCGTTGGTGCCGGGCGTGACGAGCACGCGCGCATCCGGGAACACGCCGCCGAGCAACAGCAGCCGGTCGGTGCGCAGGTCGATGCGTTGCAGGGGCATGTCGTTGCCCTTCGCGTCGTCCGCGCCCTTGCCGCTTTCGGCGATGCCGATCCAGTCGATGAGGTCGAGCGACGGCGCGTGGCCGGTGGCGATCAGACCGGACGCCGGCGGCGCTTCGTCGACGCGATCGCTGCCCAGCACGACGCGCAGGCCCGTCTGGTCGCCGCGCGTGCGCGAACGCAACGCGGCGAGCGTGCCGAACGCGACGCGCACTTCGCCCTCGCCGAGCGGCAGATCGGCTTCGATGGTTGCGGGCAACGAGGCGTTCGCCGTCTTCTTCAACGGTGCGGGCAGGTCGAGCGCCGTGCCGACCAAGTTGGAACGCAACATCAATTTCGTCGGCGTCGCCGCGCCCTTGGTCGTCTTCGGCAACGCGACCGCGACGCTCCACGGCGAACGCCCGTCGATGTACGACCGCAGCCATCCGAGGTTGCCCGCGCGATCGACCAGTGATTTGGCATCCATCGCGACCTGCATGTCGGCTTCGAAGGCCTTCGATTTGTCGCGCACGAACGCCTCGCCCGCGCGCAAGCCGAGCGTGCCCGGCTGCCCGGCGTGGCGCACGGACAACGCATTCGCCGCGAAACCGCCATCGCCGTACTCGGCCTTGCCACGCACGTCGTCGAACGCCAGGTCCCAGCGCTTCTCGCGCAAGCGCGCGCCGGTCAGTTCGACGGTGCCCTTCGTGCGGCCGACGGCATTGGGCAGGTGCAGCGGCAACAGCATGTCGAACGTCACCGCGGCCGCGCCGCTGGCTTCGATGTTCGCCAGCGTTTCGCCGTGTTCCTTGTTCAGCGGGCTCTGGCGCAGGAGACCGAGCAGTTTCGACGCATCGCTCGCGCCTTCGGCCTGCACGTACAACTCGGACTTGCTGAAATCGGGGATCCCCGCCGCGATGTGCGAGACGGTCACGCCGGCCAGCGCGCCCTTGCCTTCGACCGAGAAGCCGTTGCCGACGAAGCTGATGGGGCCGGACAGATGGTCCGTCGCCGGCCAGTCGTTGGAAAACTTCACCGACGCGTTGTCGAGCTCGGCGTCGGCGCGGAACAAGCCGTCGTTGTGCAGGAAGGGCCAATCATCGAGATCGCCCGACACGATCGCGCGGCCGTTCTTCAAGCCACCTCCGACGAGCGCCATGTCGAGCCAATGCTCGGTGGCATCGGGCATCAGGTGGCGGACCAGGAAGCCTTTGCCCGTGGGGAGCGTCGTCGCGTCGATGTCGGTGGCGATGTCGATCCACGGCCGCGTGCCGTCGTTCTGGAACCACACGCCGCCGCGCGCATGCACGCCGAAGTCGCGGCCGCGCACGCGGATCGAATCGGTGCCCACGCGCCAGCCCGCGCCTTCGCGCCATAGCGCAATCTGGCCGGTCAGCGTCACTGGATGGACCATCGCGAAGCCGGCCGGCCAGTCGAAGTCCACCGTCGATTGCGGATTCGCGGTGAACACCAGGCCGTCGGCGTCGCCGATCACCTCGCCTGCGAGCTTGCGCAGGCCTGGCGAGTTGCCGACCGGCGCGAAGCCCACGCCCGAGACCGTGCCGTGCGCCTGCAATGCGCCGGCATGCATGCCGACGACTTCGACGCGTTCGAGCACCGCCTGCGGTTTGGCGAGCAGGATCCAGCGGCGCAAGCCCGCATCCATGCGATCGCTGAGCGCGGACGCCGCAAGCAGCGGGCCGGCGTCGACGCGCTCGGCGCGCAACCCGAACCGCTTGCCTCCGATCAACAGCAGGCCGTCGAGCGTTTGCTGGACGCCGCCGCCGTGGATGCGCAGTTTCGGCGCATCGAAGCGCCATTCGCCCTGCGCATTCTGCAAACGCGCATGCAGCTCGACGTGGCCGAAGCGCGACTGCGGCACGCTCGCATCGGCCAACGGCGCGCCCCGCAACGCGACGTCGTCGAGCGTCGCATCCGCCGTGATCGACGCAACGCGATGCCCGCGCAATTCCGCCCACGCCTGCGCGCGGCCGCGACCGGTTTGCACTTCCACACCGAGCACGTGCAGCAGCGGCGACCACGCACCGAGGTCGGCCTTCACCGCACCGGCGTAGGCGCGGCCATCGCCGCGCTTGCGGTCGAAGTCGAGCGCGGCGTCGAGCGGCGAGACGTTCGGCTTCATCCACGCGCGCATGCCGCTACGGATGCGGTCGCCTTCGACGCGCAGGCGCAGATCGATGCGGGGCACCGTCGCGTCGATGCCAAGCGTCGGCGCCACGACGCGCAGGCGGCCGCCGATGATCTGCAGCTCGCCGAGGCGTTCGAGCGCGGCGAAGGGATCGCTGCCCTGCGGTTGTTGCTGGCCCGGCAAACCGCGCACGGACCACAGGCCATCGGCCGTGCGTTCGACCGTCAGGTCGAGCCCGCGCAGGCGCAATTCGGAGAACGTCCCGCCCGGCAGCAAACCGCCGTACAACGAGACGAGCATTTCGGTATCGCCGATGAGGACCGACTGCGCCCCCTCGCCGATGCGCAGATCATCCAGCCGCAGCAACGGCCCGCGCCGCGTCCAGCCGGTCTCGACCTTCGCGAAACGCACGGGCATCCCCGCACGCTCGCTCAGCCACGCGGCGATGCGATCCGGATGCCGCTCGGCGAGCGGCAACATCTGCTTCGCGATCCCGACGAGCAGCGCGACGAAGATCAACGCAACGAGCGCGCCGTAACCGACGAAGCGCCGCGCATGCCGCATCCGGCGTCGGAAAGGCGTCGGCATCAACGCATCTCAGAGCAGCACGACATCGAACTGCTCCTGCAGGTACTGCTCGTCCGACTGGAACCGGATCGACTTGCCGAGGAACTCCTCCAGCTCCGCCACCGCCGCGCTTTCTTCATCGGTGATGCGTGCCACGACCTTCGGCGATGCGATCACCAGCAGGCGCGCGGCTTCGAACTGGCGCACCGCGCGCGTGATCTCGCGGAAGATTTCGTACGTCACCGTTTCGGAGGTCTTGAGCGTGCCGCGGCCGCCGCATTCGTGGCAGGGCTCGCACAGCTGGCGTTCGAGCGATTCGACCGTGCGCTTGCGCGTCATCTCGACCAGGCCGAGCGGCGAGAAATCGTAGACCGTCGTCTTCGCGTGGTCCTTCGCCAGTTGCTTTTCGAGCGTGCGCAACACCTGGCGGCGGTGCTCGGCGTCGGTCATGTCGATGAAGTCGATGATGATGATGCCGCCGAGGTTGCGCAGGCGCAGTTGGCGGGCGACCGCCTGCGCCGCTTCGAGGTTGGTGCGGTAAACGGTCTCCTCGAGGTTCCGTTGACCCAGGAACGACCCGGTGTTCACGTCCACGGTGGTCATCGCCTCGGTCTGGTCGATGACGAGATACCCGCCGGACTTGAGCGGCACTTCCTTTTCGAGCGCGTGCTGGATTTCGTCTTCGACGCCGTACAGGTCGAAGATCGGGCGCGCGCCGCTGTACGGCTCGATCTTCTCGGCCAGGCCGGGCATGTATTGCGAGGCGAACGCTTGGAGGCGTTCGCAGGTCTCCCGCGAATCGACCTTCACCTTTTCGACGTCGCGCCGGATCAGGTCGCGCACCGCGCGCATCGGCAACGTCAGGTCTTCGTAGATGCAGGCGCCGACCTTCGTCGTCTTCTGCTGGTCTTCCACCAGCGCCCAGACGCGGCTGAGATAGGCGATGTCTTCGGCGAGCGCTTCGGCCGGCTGGCCCTCGGCGTTGGTGCGCACGATGTAGCCCTGCTCGCCGCCGCCGGCGAATTCCGCGACGAGCGCCTTCAGGCGCGCGCGTTCGGTTTCGTCCTCGATGCGCGAGGACACGCCGACCACGCGCGACTGCGGCAGCAGCACGAGATAGCGCGAGGGAATCGAGAGTTGCGTCGTGAGCCGTGCACCCTTGCTGCCGATCGGGTCCTTCACCACTTGCACGACGATGTCCTGGCCTTCGCGGACGAGGTCGAGGATCGGACGCGGTTGCGCGGGAGGCAGCGGGGGTTCGTCGCCGGCGACGTTGGGCAGCGTCGAGGCGCGCACGATGTCGTTGGCGTGGAGGAACGCGGCGCGGTCCAGGCCGATGTCGACGAACGCCGCCTGCATCCCGGGCATCACGCGCTGCACGCGGCCCTTGTAGATGTTGCCGACCACGCCGCGCCGCCAGCCGCGCTCGATGTGCAGCTCCTGCAGCATGCCGTTCTCGACGACGGCCACGCGCGTTTCGCGCGGGGTGACGTTGACCAGGATCTCTTCGCTCATGGTTGCGCGCTCCCCGGTGCGATTCCGAATTCGCGCAGCAATCTTGCCGTTTCGAACATCGGCAGGCCCATCACGCCGGAAAAGCTGCCGGCCAGGTGCGCGATCAACACTTGCGCGCGTCCCTGGATGCCGTAGGCGCCGGCCTTGCCGTCCCATTCGCGGGTGGACAGGTACGCGTCGATGTCGTGGTCGTTCAGCGTGGCGAAGGTGACCTGCGATTCGGAGACGACCTGCGCTTCGCGCGCGGCGTTCACCACGCTGACCGCGGAGATGACCTGGTGCGTGCGGCCGGAGAGTTTGCGGAGCATCGCGGCGGCGTCGTGCGCGTCGCGCGGCTTGCCGAAGACTTCGTCGTCGAGGATCACCTCGGTGTCCGCGCCGAGCACGACCGCGCCCGGATTGGTCATGACCTGCAGCAGGCCCGCGCCGGCTTTCTCGCGCGCGACGCGGCGCACATAGTCCCCCGCGCTTTCCGCGGAGCCGCGGTGTTCGGGGATGTCGAGCTCGAGGGTGCCGAACGTGTATCCCAGGCGGGAGAGCAGTTCGGAGCGTCGAGGGGAACGCGAGGCGAGATGCAGCATCGGCGGGAGTCTAACCCGCTGCTGTACGTCGTCCCGCGCACGCCGCCGGCTCGACCCCGTGAGGGCTCACAGTTCGTTCACTCCGCCGCACGACAGTGCCGCGACACGGAAGAACACCCCTCACCCTGGAGCCACGAATGACCCTGCGCCCCCTCAGCCTTGCCGCCGCCCTCGGCCTTGCCCTCGCCTTCGGAGCCGCCATGCCGACCCACGCCCAGAGCGCCACCCAGACTGCCCCGATCCCCGCCGACGGCACGCTGCTTTCGGTCTCGGCGCAAGCCGAATCCCGTCGCGTGCCCGACGTGGCGACGATTTCCGCCGGCGTCGTCACCCAGGCCGCCGACGCCAACGCCGCCATGCGCGACAACGCCACGCAGATGGACGCGGTGATGAAAGCCGTGCGCGCGGCGGGCATCGCCGAGCGCGACATCCAGACGGCCGGCATCTCGGTGCAGCCGCAATACAAGTACGCGGAGAACTCGCCGCCGACGATCACCGGCTACCAGGCCAGCAACACGGTGAACATCAAGGCCCGCGACATCGGCAAGCTCGGCAAGGTGCTCGATGCGCTGGTCGCCAGTGGCGCCAACCAGGTCAACGGCCCGTCGTTCGAGATCGACAAGCCCGAGCCCGCGTACGACGAAGCGCGCCTGGCCGCGCTCGCGAAGGCCAAGGCGCGCGCGGAAACCTATGCCAAGGCGCTGGGCCTGCGCGTGCGCCGCGTCGTGAGCATTACCGAAGGCGGCGCGGTGCGTCCGCCGATGCCGTACATGATGCGTGCGCAGGCCAACGACATGGCGATGGCCAAGGAAACCTCGGTCGCGCCGGGCGAAACCACGCTGTCGGTGAGCCTTGACGTGGTTTTCGACCTGGGCCAGTGACACTGGGGCCATCGCGCATCACGCGCATACGCGGGACCCGCGCCATGGCCGACAAGCAACGCGACACCCCGCCCGCGGCCGACCCGCGGGCGGGCAGGAATCCCGGTTACGCCGAAACGCATCCGCGCGACAAGGACGATGCGCAGGCGAAGGTCCCCAAGCCCGGCAACCAGCCCGACGAGCCGGGCATCGACCGCGACACCGACGAACAAGCGGATCCGGCGAAGTAACAACCCCGTTGTCGATCTCCGTGCGTTGAAGCGATCAGCCACCACGGAGATCCGCCATGTCGCACACGATCGCACCGTCCCTTCCCGCCCGCCGCGCGCAGGCAGGACATCTCGCCGAGCGCCCGAGCCCCGCACGCATCACCGCGTTCGCCGGCGTGATCTCGCTGCACGTGGCGGCGCTGATGTTGCTGATGATGCCGATGGCGCCGCCCGAAGCGTTGCCGAAGGAAGAGGTGACGGTTCCCATCTGGCTGATTCCGAAGCGAGTCGAACCGGTTCCGCCTCCGCCGCCCACCGAAACGCGCCGCATCGATCCGCGCCCGGTGCAGCAGCCCACGCCGCAACCGCGCGTCGAACAGCCGCCGATCGTCGATCCCGTCGGCGTGGATGTCGCACCGCCCTACGACCCGAACCCCGACACGGCGATCGTCGTCGAAACCGTGCAGCCGCCCGTCGGCCCGATGCGCAGCGACAGTCTGGAATACGCGAGCGCCCCGCCGCCGCCGTATCCGCGCGAAGCGATGGCGCGCCGCATCGAAGGCACGGTGGTCCTGGAAGTGTTGGTCGATGTCGACGGCACGCCCCTCGACGTGCGCGTGCAGACCAGCAGCGGCAACCGCGCGCTCGACGACGCCGCGCGCAAGCACATCCTGAAGAAGTGGAAGTTCCGCCCCGCGACACAAGGCGGGCAGGCCGTGCAGTCGATCGGACTGGTGCCGGTGAAGTTCGTGCTGCGCTAAGCGCGGTGGTACGGGTGGTTGGCCAACATCGCATTCGCCCGATACAACTGTTCCGCCAGCACCAGGCGCACCAGCATGTGCGGCAGCGTCAACGGCCCGAGCGACCACGTCTCGTCCGCTCGGGCCGTCACTTCGGCGGCGTGGCCTTCGGGCCCGCCGATCAGGAAACACAGGTCACGCCCCGCGCCGCGCCAGGTTTCCATGCGTTGCGCGAGTTGTTCCGAACTCCACGTGCGTCCGCGACCATCGAGTGCGACGACGAGCGCGCCTTTCGGAATCGCGGCGAGCACGCGCTGGCCTTCGTCGAACGTCGCGCGCGCTGCATCCCGGCCCTTGCCGCGAATGCCGGGTTCGATTTCGACCAGGTCGAGCGGCAGCCAGTGCGACAGCCGCTTGCGGTATTCCGCGAATCCGTCGGCCACCCACGCGGGCGGCCGTTCTCCGACGGCGATGAGCCGCGCTTTCAACTCACTCGCGGCCGGCGATCAGCGCGTCTTCTTCTTCCGGCGGCTGGTCGCCGACGGTCCACAGGCGCTCGAGCGCGTAGAACTCGCGCACGCGCGGCAACATCACGTGGACGACGACATCGCCCAGGTCGACGAGCACCCATTCGGCCTCGCGCTCGCCTTCCACGCCCAGGGGCATGCAGTCGAGCTTCTTGGCGTGCTTGACCACTTCGTCGGCGATCGACTTGACGTGGCGGGTGGAGGTGCCCGACGCGATGACCAGGTGGTCGGTGACGCTGGTCTTGCCGCGGACATCGATCTCGACGACATCCTTCGCTTTGAGCTCCTCGACGGCGTTGCGCACGTGCTGGAGGAGGACGTCTGCCGGCGGCGGCGGATTGGGAAGGCGGGTCTTGATGACTTGCGCGGCGGTGGTCAAGGGCAGCTGAGCTCGGTGGAGACGGGGGGATTATACGAGGCGGTGAAGACCGGCCGACGTGAAACCGTCGGCATCACGGAACCGGCCGTCCGTAGAGGCCCGATGCGGCGATCAGGTCCGCGACGGGGGCCGGGAGCCAGTCCCGCCAACCCGGCGCCTGGTCCGCGATCCGGCGGCGCAGCGCCGTCGACGACTCCGGCCGCTCCTCGCCAAGCGGGAATTCGGCGAAGCCACCAGCCGGAAGCGCGTGCAACTGCGCCGGCCGGCACCAGCGCGGTTCGAGTTCGGCGTGGACCTCGGGGGCCCGGGCCTTGAGGGCATCGGGATCGATGGGCGAGCCCGGCCGGTCGATCGCGAGCAGGTGGCCGAGCTCGAACAATTCGCGCCAGCGATGCCACGAGTCCAGGCCGAACACCGAGTCGCCCCCGACCATCCACACCAGCGGCGCGTGCGGGCCGTATTCGGCGCGCAACTCCCGCAAGGTATCGACGGTGTACGACGGGCCCGCGCGGCGCAGTTCGCGGCGATCGACGATCAGCCCGTGTTCGCCTTCGACCGCCAGGTCGAGCATGCGCGCGCGTTGCTCTGCGCTCGCGTGTGTCGGGCCCTTGTGCGGCGGATCGGCGGACGGCAAAAGGTGGACGTCGGCATGCAACGCATCGCGCACCGCGCGCGCGATGGCGAGGTGGCCGGTGTGCACGGGATCGAAGGTGCCGCCGAAGCACAGGACGAGCGGCGTCATGCGCTAGCCCAGCAGTTGCATTGCGCGGGGATCGGCGACTGCGAGCAGCACGCGTTCGAGCGCGAGCCACGCATCGTGCGGATCGCGTCCCCACTGCGGGCGGCCTTTCGCGATGCGGTCCACGTGGCCGATCTCGGCCGCGAAGCGTTCCCAACGCGCGACATCGTGCCGCTTGAGCGCGCGCGTGTATGCGGCCTGCTTCGAATCCCAGATGCGCTGCGCCTTGAATTCGGCCTGCAGGTTGCCGCCGCGTGCGGCGACGCGCGCGAGCAACGCCGCGCGATTGAGTTCCATCGCCACCATGCCGAGCAGCGCGGGGACCGCTTCGCCCTCGCCCTTCAGGCCATGCAACATGCGCGCGACTTGCGTCGCCTGCCCGTTCATCGCGGCATCGACGAGGCGGAACACGTCGTAGCGCGCCGAATCCGACACCAGCGATTCCATCGCCGCCACGTCGAGCGTGCGGCCTTCGGCGAGCAGCGACAGCTTGTCGATTTCCTGCGCGGCCGCGAGCAGGTTGCCTTCGACGCGATCGGCGAGCGCCTGCACCGCGTCGCGGTCGGCGCGCAGCCCGCGCGCGCGCATGCGCGCGTCGATCCAGCCATTGAGTTCGTGCGGCTTCACTTGCCAGGCGATCAACTGGTGGCCGATGCGCCCGAGTGCCTCGCTCCACTTGCCGCCGTGTTGCTTGCTCCACTCACCCGCGGTGATGAGCAGCACGACATCGGGCGGCGGATCCGCGGCGAATTGCGCGAGGATTTCCGCGCCGTCCTTGCCCGGCTTGCCGCCCGGCATGCGGATTTCGACGACGCGCCGCGCGGCGAACAAGCCCGGGGCCTGGAATGCGGCGGCGACGCTGTCCCAATCCGGGTCGCGGCCTTCGATGTCATAGACCTCGCGGTCGCCGATGCCCTGCTCGCGCGCGGCGGCGCGCACGGCATCGGCGGCTTCGAGCACGACGAGCGCTTCGGGCCCCGCGATCAGGTAGGCCGGCCGCAGCGGCTCGGATGCGAGCTGCGCCGCGAGCCGATCGGGCCGGAGTTCGGCCATCGCGTCAGGATTGCGGCGCGGGTGCGGCGGCGGCCGGCGCCGGTGCGTTGCCGCGGTCTTCCGGGTGCGTGACGTTCAACGCCGCGCCGACGCGGCGCAGGATGGCCGTCGACATTTCGCGGCGGAGTTCCTTGGCGAGCAGTTCGCGCTCCGACGTGGCGCCCACGGCGTCGGTCGGCGGCGCGACGTAATCGCGCGAGAGTTCCACAGCCTGCTGCGGCACCACGACGTTCCCCGCCGGATCGACCAGCGTGAAGATCACGGCGTAGCGCAGGCTGAATTCCTGCGCGCGGCCTTTTTCGTCGATGCTGATCGGCGTGTCGCCCCAGCGTTCGGACAGGACCTGCAGCGTCGTCGAGGGCTGCGCGGGATCCGTCGCCGGTTGGGCGCCGGCACGCGTCATCGCGTCGGCGAGCGACTCGGCGAGCGGGCTGTAGGGATCCGGCGCGACGACGCGCACCGGATTGAGTTCGGCCGGCAGCACGAGCGCGTTGCGCAGGTGGAAGCCACAGGCGCTGCACAGCGCGACGAGCGCGAGCAGCACGGCAACTCGGACAAGCGTCGGGAGCGTTCGCATGTGGGCCAGTCTGGACGAGGGGGCGATGGCGGGCAAGCGCGTCGCGTCCCCGGTCAGGCCGAAGCCACGATGTTGACGACCTTCCCCGGCACCACGATCACCTTGCGCACGAACTGCCCTTCGAGGAAGCGCGCCACCGCCGGCTCGGCGAGCGCCGCGGCTTCAACGAGGTCCTTCGGCGCATCGGGCGCGACTTCGATCGTGCCGCGCAGCTTGCCGTTGACCTGCACGGCCAGGGTGAGCGCGTCGCGCTTGAGCGCGTCGGGATCGGCCTTCGGGAACGAGATGTCCTCGAGCAGCGCTTCCGGGTGGCCCAGTGCCTGCCACAACGCGTGGCACACGTGCGGCGTCACCGGATTGAGCAACAGCACCATCGCCTGCAGGGCTTCGTGGCGCACGGCCCGGCCCTGGTCGCTCATGTCGTCGAACTTCGCGACATGGTTGAGCAGTTCCATCAGCGCGGCGATGGCGGTGTTGAAGCTGTGGCGGCGGCCGTAATCGTCGCCGACCTTCTGGATGGTTTCGTGCACCTGGCGGCGCAGCGTCTTCTGCGCGGCGTCGAGCGTTGCGGGCGCAACCTCAGGATGATCCGGCTGCGCGACATGCGTGAGCACCTCGCGCCAGAAGCGGCGCAGGAAGCGCGCCATGCCTTCGACGCCGGCTTCGTTCCACTCGAGCGATTGCTCCGGCGGTGCGGCGAACATCGAGAACAGGCGCACCGTGTCCGCGCCGAAGCGATCGACCATCGCCTGCGGGTCGACGCCGTTGTTCTTCGACTTCGACATCTTCTCGACGCCGCCGATGTGCACCGGCTTGCCGTCGGCCTTCAGGTGCGCACCGGTGATGCGGCCGCGTTCGTCGCGCTCGGCGTCGACGTCGGCGGGGTTGATCCACTCCTTCGAACCATCGGCGTTGTCGCGGAAGTACGTCTCCGCGATGACCATGCCCTGGCACAGCAGGTTGGTCGCCGGCTCGTCGCTGTGCACCAGGCCCGCGTCGCGCAGGAGCTTGTGATAGAAACGGAAATACAGCAGGTGGAGGATGGCGTGCTCGATGCCGCCGATGTACTGGTCCACCGGCGTCCAGTAATTGGCGCGCGCATCGACCATGTCGGCCGCGCCCGGCGAGGTGTAGCGCGCGTAGTACCAGCTCGACTCCATGAAGGTGTCGAACGTGTCGGTTTCGCGCTCGGCCGGGCCGCCGCACTGCGGGCACGTGGTCTTGCGCCACTCGGGGTCGGCCTTGATCGGCGATTGCACGCCGGAGAACGCCACGTCCTCGGGCAGCACGACCGGCAACTGGTCTTCCGGCACCGGCACCGCGTCGCACTTGGCGCAATAGATGACGGGGATCGGGCAGCCCCAGTAACGCTGGCGGCTGACGCCCCAGTCGCGCAGGCGGAAGTTCACGCGGCGCGTGCCATGGCCTTCGGCCTGGAAGCGGGCGGCGATGGCTTCGAAGGCCTCGTCGTAATCCATGCCGTCGAATTCGCCCGAATTCACCAGCAGGCCGCGCTCGGTGTAGGCACCCTCTTCCTGGATCTTGCGTTCGAAATCCTGCACGACCTCGACAGCCGCGCGCACTTCGTACACATCGGCGCTGCCGCCATGGAGTGCGGCGTCCATCGGATCGTCGTGCACGGCGATGTCGTGCGCCATTTCCGCAACGGCGTCGCGCACTTCCGGAGAGACGATGACCATGCGGATCGGCAGGCCGTAATGGCGTGCCATTTCCCAGTCGCGCTGGTCATGGCCCGGCACCGCCATCACCGCGCCCGTGCCGTAGCCCATCAGCACGAAGTTGGCGACGTAGATCGGCAACGCTTCGCCGGTGATGGGATGCAGCGCGCGCAGGCCCGTGTCGCGGCCGCGCTTGGCCTGCGTTTCGATCTCCGCTTCCGACACGCCGCCGTGGCGCAATTCTTCGATGAAGGCCGCCAGCGACGGATCGCGGTCGGCGGCGTGCTTCGCCAGCGGGTGTTCGGCGGCGATGCTGATGAACGTCACGCCCATCAGCGTGTCGGGGCGCGTGGTGAACACGTGCAGTTCGTCATTCGTACCGTCGACCTTGAATGCGAACTCCAGGCCTTCGCTGCGGCCGATCCAGTTGCGCTGCATCGTGCGCACGGCATCGGGCCAGCCCGGCAGCTTGTCCAGGCCGTCGAGCAACTCCTGCGCGTAATCGGTGATGCGCAGGAACCATTGCGGGATCTCGCGCTTCTCGACCACCGCGCCGGAGCGCCAGCCGCGCCCGTCGATGACCTGCTCGTTGGCGAGGACCGTCTGGTCCACCGGATCCCAGTTGACGACCGAATTCTTGCGGTATGCCAACCCTTTCTTCAGCAAGCGCACGAACATGCGCTGCTCGTGCACGTAGTAATCCGGACGGCATGTCGCGAATTCGCGCGACCAATCGATGGCGTAGCCCATGGTCTTGAGCTGGTCGCGCATGTGGTCGATGTTGGCGTACGTCCACTTGGCCGGCGCCGTGCGGTTCTTGATGGCGGCGTTCTCGGCCGGCAGGCCGAAGGCGTCCCACGCCATCGGTTGCAGCACGTTACGGCCGTTCATGCGCTGGAAGCGGCTGATGACATCGCCGATGGTGTAGTTGCGCACGTGCCCCATGTGCAGCGCGCCCGAGGGGTACGGCAGCATGGACAGGCAGAAGAACTTCGGGCGCGGATCGTCCTCGGACACTTCGAACGCGCGGCGGTCTGACCAGAAGCGCTGGGCGGCGGCTTCGAGGGTGCGGGGGTCGTAGGCGGGCGCGTCGGGGGCGGCGGACATCGGGGGCGACTGCACGAAAGAGGGCTGGAAAGCCTATCAGACCGCGCACCCGCGCGGTCCCGCGAAAACGGGGCCCGCTCGGCGATACTCGCAGGATGGACATCGACCTGACCTGGACCGGCTACGTCGCCGCCACCCTCACCACCGTCGCGTTCGTGCCGCAGGCCGTGAAAACGCTGCGCACGCGAGATACCCGCAGCATTTCCCTGCACATGTATCTCGTTTTCACCGTCGGCGTCGCCTTCTGGCTGGCCTACGGCGTGGCACTGCATTCGTGGCCCATGATCGTGTCGAACACGGTGACGCTGGGGCTTGCGGGCACCATTCTTGCGATGAAACTGCGCTGGCGCTGAGGGCGATGGCGTCGCGCATGCGTTGACGTTCGGGGTTTTCCGATACGACGACACGGCGTTGCCCGACTGTGCGGCCGCCGTCGGATCCGGAGCATGGGGACACACCCAACAAGGAGTGTCCCGATGCACCCGATCCAACCCCAGCGTTCCCGCTTCTTCGCCACCCTCCCCGTCCTGTTCGTCGCCGGCTGCCTGGCCTCGCCAGGCGCGGCCGCCAACACCGGCCAGATCCACTTCGAAGGCCAGATCACCGATGCCACCTGCGAGGTAGTCGGCGGCACCGGCGGCACGCCGTCGTTCACCGTGCGCCTGCCGGTCGTGAGCAACGAGCAGCTCGGTCCCGGCGACATGGCCGGTCGCACCATGTTCCGCATGTCGCTGCAGAACTGCACGTCGGTCGCCAACGGCGTGCGCGTGTTCTTCGAGGGCGGTCCCAACGTGGATCCGGCCTCCGGCACGCTGCGCACCAGCCTGACCGACATCAACCTCGCACTCTTCGATGGCGACGGCACGCCCATCGCCGTCGGCAGCGAGCTGCAACGCACCGAGAACACGCTCTACAGCGCGTCCGACACCATGGACTACCAGGTGGCGTACGCGAACGTCGGCGCCTTCGGCGCCATGCCCGGCATGGTGACCGCCGGCGTCGTGTATTCGCTCCACTACCCGTGAGTGGCGCGACGTTGCGATGCGCGATACGCATCGCGGCGTGCTGGTGCGTCTGGCACGCGCTCGCGTTCGCGCCCCGTGCGCACGCGGGCGTCGTGCTCGCCAATACGCGCGTCGTCTTTTCCGGCGACGCGCGCGACGTCACCGTGCGCCTGAGCAATCGGCATGCATACCCGGTCCTGGTGGAAGCCTGGGTGGACTCGCCCATCGAGGGCGCGCACGTGCCCTTTGCGGCGGACCCTCCGCTGTTCCGCATCGACCCGGGCAAGGGCCAGGCACTGCGCGTGCATCGCTTGCCGGGCGTGCTGCCGGAGGATCGGGAAACGCTGTTCTGGCTCAACGTGCTGGACGTTCCCCCCGACCCACCCGCGACCGCTGAAGGGTCCGACATGAAGATCGCACTGCAAACGCGCGTGAAGCTGTTCCACCGGCCGAAAGGGTTGCCCGGTGCGCCGGCGGAGGCGCCCGCAGCGTTGCACTGGCGCGTGCTCGACGACGCGCGCATCGCAGTGGACAACCCCACGCCTTACCACGTCACCATCGCCCGCATCGCCGGGCACGATGGGTGGGACGTGCAGGGCGTGATGGTCGCGCCGTTCGCGGGCGTCGTCGTTCCCTATTCCAAGGCGCGCGGCGGCAGCGGACGCATCGTGTTCGAGGCGATCAACGATCTTGGTGGACGCGACAAGTTCGACAGCCCGCTGGCGGAGGCGCGCGCGCAATGAAGCGCGGGCCGCCTGCGTTCGCGCTGGCCATCGCGTGCGCCGCGGCGCACGCAGCGGAACCGGCCGCGCCGCGCGTCCGGTTCGATGCATCGATGCTGCGCAATGCGCGAGGCGCGGACGTTGCGCCGTTCGAGTCCGCTGTCGTCGTGCGCGCCGGCCTCCATGACGTCGAAGTGATGCGCAACGGTGATCCGCTCGGCCGACGGGGCGTGCGTTTCGAAGGCGATCCCGTCGCGCCGTGCTTCGATGGGGAGCTCGTCGCGTGGCTCGGCGTGTCGGCCGCACGGCTGACGGATGCACAGCGCGACCGGCTGGCGGGCGGTTATTGCGCAAGCATCGCGTCGCTGCATCCGGCGGCATCGGTTCGCCACGACGCGGGAGAACGCACTCTCGACGTCTCGATCCCGCAGGCGCTGCTCGCCACGCGCAGCGATGCGATCGATCCGGCGACACTGGACGCCGGCATCACCGCATTTCGCCTCGGTTATGCCGCCAACCTGCTGCACCACGAGACGCGCGATGGGCCGGCTGCGCATCGCGGCAGCGTACGCCTCGATGCCGGCGCCAACATCGGTGCATGGCGGTGGCGGCATCGCACGATGCATGCGTGGGGTGGGACGGACGCGATCGCGAGCGACGTGATGTCGGCTTCTCTCGAGCGCGACGTGTCGCGGTTCGACGCCAGTCTCACGGTCGGCGACTTCCAGGCAAGCGGCCTGCTGCTCGATTCGCTCGCGTTGCGCGGGGTGCGCTTTCAATCGGACGACCGCATGCTGCCTGCGTCGCAATCGCGCCCTGCTCCGGTCATCCGCGGAGTCGCCGACACCAACGCGCGCATCCATGTGCGGCAAGGCGGTCGGCTGCTGTTCGATACGACGGTGCCCCCCGGCCCGTTCGATCTCGCGGACGTGCAACCACAGGGCCAGGGCGGCGACCTCGACGTGCACGTCGAGGAAGCCGATGGCCGCCGCCATTCGTTCCGCGTGCCCTACTGGGTGATGCCCGGCCTGTTGCGCGCCGGCCGGAAGCGCTTCGGCCTGACGGCGGGGCGGTTGCGCGGCGCGGAAACATGGGAGGCGCCCGTCGTCGCCGGGGCGCTCGAAGCGGGCGTTCGGGATCGGCTCACGGTGCGCGCCGGTGCGCAGGCGACCAGTGGACACGCCGAGGCGCTGCTCGGCGTGGTCTTCGGCGCGCGCGCCGGCGCGATGTCGATCGATCGCCTCCATGGCCACGACGCCGCCACCCGCGCGACGTTCACCACGGGCGTCGCGTCGCGCAGCACGTTGCAACTCTCCGCCTCGCACCGGCCGCGTGCGTTCCGCACCCTGCAGGACGCCCTCGCCGTTCGCACGCCCTCCCCGCTCCGCGAGCGGCGGCGCATCGACGCGACGTTGCACGCAACGTCCGCCAAACGCCGCCACGGGATGCGCATGACCTTCGTCGATCGCCGATGGCACGGGACGCGCGCGGCGCAACGCAGCGCGCAACTCGGCTGGTCCGTTCCTGCGCGCCGCAATGGTGCAGTGCTGCATGCAACGGTCGAACACGCGCAAGGGTTCATGCGCGCGACGTCGAACCACGCCACCATCGCCCTCTCCTTCCCGCTGCAGGTCGGCGAGGATCGCGGGTCGGCGCACGTCCACGCACGCCATGGACCCGCACATTCCGTTCTGCAGTCCGGTGTCAGCGGTGCATGGAACGCGCGCACGGGATGGAACCTCGGCGTCACGCAATCGCGCGCCATGCACGGCACCACGACGACACGCAACGCCGCGCTTTCGCACACCGGAAGCGCCGGGCGCGTCGATGCCGGCCTCAGCGCGTCGCCGGGGTTGCGGCAGTCCTCCCTCACCTTCGACGGCAGCGCCCTCGTGCATCCGCACGGCATCACGTTCGGGCCGTGGCTCGGCGACACCATCGCGCTCGTGCGCGCCGAACATGGTGTCGGAACATCGTTGCTGCAGGCGCCCGGGATTCGCCTTGATCGCCTCGGGCACGCGGTCGTGCCGCACCTGACGCCCTATCGGCGCAATCGCGTCGGCATCGACGTGCGCGACGCCTCCCCGGATGTCGCGTTCGACTGGACCGAACGCGACGTCATTCCGCGCGCCGGGGCGATTGTCGACGTGCCGCTGTCGAGCGCGTACCGCCCCACCACGTTCGTCCGCATCGTGGTCGACGACGGCCAGGCCCCGCCCTTCGGCGCGCGCCTCACCGACGCAGCCGGCATCACGCGCGCACGCGTCGGACGAGACGGCATCGCGCGCATTCCCGACGACGGTTCCGAATGGTTCCTGGAGGGCGACACGCGGCCCTGCGCGATCACGCCGGCATCCGCCGACGCGCTCGCAGTCGCCACGTGCCCGGGGTCAGCCCGCTGATGCGCTCCGCCGGTCGAACACGCCCCACGCCACGCAGGCCAGCCATGCGAGCCACGCGACGATCCCGATGCGCTGCCCCATCGCCGGCGCGCCAGGCACCGCGACGAACATCGCGAAGGCCAGCACCAGCGCCGCGGCGAGCGCAATGGCGAATTGCGCCGCGATGCGTCCGCGCCAAGCCACCGCCAACAGCAGGCCACCGGCGACGAATGCCAGCCACCACACCGTCCACGCCGCCGTGTGCACCTTGCCCAGGCCGTAGCCGAATCCCTTCGCGGCATCCACCGGCAGCACGCCCTGCGCGGCGAATGCCAGGGCCGCGAATGCGCACAGCGTCCAGCCGACGCCGAGCAATCGGCTGTCGGCATCGCGCGCGCGGTCGGCGATGGACAGGCGCACCGTCGCAGCCCAGGCCAGCAACCCCGGCAGGAGAAATCCGAACAGATCGAAAGCCCACCACCGAGGGACCCCGCGCGCACCGAGCAGCGCGACCGGATGCATGGCATGCGAGAACCCGTCGAGCGCGGCGCCGAACCCCAGCAGCGCGGCGAGGAAGCCCAGCAGCGCGATCGAGGTCATCCAGCGGACGGAGGGCAAGCGTGGAGGAGAAGTGGAAGGTCGTCTCATGCGGCCATGCTAGCGTGCGGGCTTGCCGCGCCGCACCGGCGTCCCCATCTGTTGCGCATCCCACTTTCGCGAATCGCCATGGCCACCACCGCTTCCCAGTTCGTTTTCGACGCCACCGCCGAGACCTTCGAGGCCGACGTCTTGCAGGCCTCGGTGCAAACGCCGGTCCTTGTCGACTTCTGGGCCGAGTGGTGCGGCCCGTGCAAGACGCTCGGTCCGATCCTCGAAAAGCTGGCCGACGAATACAACGGCGCCTTCCGCCTGGCGAAGATCGACGTCGACAAGGAACAGCAGCTCGCCGCCGCATTCCAGGTGCGCTCGATTCCCACCGTCTATCTCGTCAAGGGCGGCCAGCTCGTCGATGGTTTCCCCGGCGCGTTGCCCGAGGGCCAGCTGCGCGAATTCCTGACGCACCACGGCATCGTGCCCGGGCAGCCGCAGGACGATGCGGCCGCGCAGGAAGTCGCGCCCGAACCGCAGCCCGATCCGCACGAAACCGTGATGCGCCTGCGCAAGCTCGTCGAAACCGAGGCCGACAAGCCCGAGCATCGCCTCGACCTCGCGCTCGCCTTGTTGCAGACCGGCAACGCACACGAAGCCGAACAACTGCTCGATGCGCTCCCCGCCAACCTCGCGCAGGACGATCGCGCGATCCGCGCGCGTGCGCGCCTCGGGTTCGCCGCATTGCTGAAGGACGCACCGGCGCCGCAAGTGCTCGAAGCGGCGATCGCCAGCGATCCCAAGGACCTGCGCGCACGCCATCTGCTCGGCGTGCATCGCATCGTGTCGGGTGATGCCGAGGGCGGATTCGAACACTTCCTGGAAATGCTGCGCATCGATCGCACGTTCGACGAGGGCCTGCCGCGCAAGGCATTGCTCGATGCGTTCCAGATCGTCGACGACGAAGAACTCGTCGGCCGCATGCGCCGCCGCATGGCATCGCTGCTCCTGGTGTGACGCCTGCACGGGTGACGCACATCACGCAACGACGCCACGCGTCACGTTGCGTCGCAACACGCCATGTGAAGACGGCCTTCACGCGCCTGCGCGCATGAACTGATCAGCAACGCGGCCTCCAGGCGTCTCCCCGCGTCTGGCTGGCCGTCCTGCGCCAGCGTATTCTTCCGCCACGGAACAGGGGACCGTCTGACAATGAGCGTTGATCCGTCGTCGCATCACGACGCCGCCAGTGCCCTGCCGCGCATCGCAGGCTTTCGCCTGTTGCGCGAGATCGGCCAGGGCGGGATGTCGACGGTGTATCTCGCCGAGCAGGAATCGCTGGGGCGCAAGGTCGCGCTCAAGGTGATGTTGCCCGAGGCGCTCACCGACGAGGTCAGCCGCCGCCGGTTCGAGAACGAAGCCCGCACCATCGCGCGCCTCGACCACCCCAACATCGTCGGCATCTACGAAGTCGGCCGCACCGCCGACGACCTCCCCTTCTATGCCATGCCCTACCTCGGGCGCGGCCACCTCGGCGTGCGCATCTCGCGCCAGGACGGCCGCACGCGCGACCAGCAACGCGTCATCGCCACGTTGCGCGCATTGCTCGAAGCACTCGATTACGCGCACGTGCGCGGCGTCGTGCATCGCGACGTCAAGGCCGAGAACGTGTTGTTCGACGACGCCGAGCGTCCGCAGCTCGCCGACTTCGGCATCGCGCTGCGCAAGGGCATCAATCCGCGCCTGACGATGACCGGCCTGGCCGTCGGCAGCACCGCCTACATGCCGCCGGAACAGGCGCGCGGCGAAGAAGTCGACAGCCGCGCGGACCTGTACAGCATCGGCGTGCTCGCGTGGGAGATGTTGACCGGCATGTTGCCGTTCAACGCCGCCGACGCGCTGTCCATGGCGGTGATGCACGCCAAGGACCCGATCCCGCGCCTGCCCGCCGAACTGATGCACTGGCAGCGTTTCATCGACAAGTCGCTCGCCAAGTCGCCGGCCAACCGGTTCCGCAGCGCGCAGCAGATGCTCGAAGCGCTCGACCGCATCGAACGCGGCGGATTTTCCTTCGGTGCAATGGTCGCCAACTTCGCGCAACTGTGGCGCCGTACGCGCGTGTTGCCCAAGCCCCTGCTGATCGGCGGCGGCTTGTTGTGCGCGGCGATGATCGGCGTGGCCTCGCAGCACGACGCCGACACGTCCGATTTCTTCCGCGTCGAAACGCTGCCCGAACTGCGCAAGCCGATCCAGCCGGAAGTCGTGGACCGCATGATGCAGCCGCCGCCGGAATCGCCGGCGCAGCAACTGGTCACCAACGCCGAGGCGCAACTGGCCGCGCGCAAGCTCACCGCGCCGCAGGGCGACAACGCCTACGACAGCGTGCTCGCCGCGTGGGATTCCGACCCGGCGCATGCGGGCCTGCCGCCGTTGGTGGTGGGCGTGCTCGGTTCGCTCGGCGACGAGATGGCGATGCGCCTGCGTCGCGGCGACGAAGACAAGGCGCGCGACTATCTGCAGCGCGCGACGCAGTTCGCAGACCGTACCGCGCCGCTCGGCACCGATGCGCTGCACGGCATCCACGAGAAGGCTGCCGAGGCATTGCGCAAACGCGTGGAAGCCAGCGAGAAGTCCCGCGACCGCAAGGACGCGCTCGCCGCCGCCGCGCTGGCCAACGAGTTCGCCGGCGACCAGGCCCTGGGCGACACGCTTCGCGCGCGCGCCGAGAAGATCAAGGTCGCCGAAGCCGACGCCCCGGAAGTCGCGATCGCCGCGGGCACGGGCAACACGACGCAATCGCAACCGGCGCTGCGCACGTTGACGCGCGCCGAGTACGGGCGCTTCGTTGCGGCGACGGGCCGCGAATCGTCGCTGTGCCGCGAGCGCATGTCGCTGCTGCGCATCGTCAAGCCGCGCGATTGGCGTGAGCCCGGCTTCGTGCAGTCCGATACGCAACCAGTGGTCTGCGTGTCGTACGAGGACGTCGTCGCCTACACGCACTGGGCCAGCCGCAACGGCAACAAGGTGCGCCTGCCCTCGAGCGCGGAACTCGGCGCCAACCCCGCGCAAACCGGAGGGCGCGCGTACGCGACGTGGCTGAAGGACGGCTCCATCGCCGGCACCGGCTGGCGCGGGCCGAAGCCGCGGACGATCGAACGCGCGCGCGGATACGACGACGTGGCGGTCAAACTCGTTCACGACTGACCTGCGCGCCCGTACCATGGGCGCCATGCGCAAACCCTCCCCCCGCCCCAGCCTCCGCCGGCTCTTCATCGCCGGCGTGCTCACCCTGTTGCCGATCTTCCTCACGTGGGTGGTGCTGAAGTTCGTCTTCGTCCTGTTGTCCGACATCAGCCGTCCATTGATCGGGCCGCTGCTCGCCACGGTCGCCGAGGGCAATCCGCAGACCTTCGGTTGGCTGGTCGAGCCGTGGGTGCAGACGGCCTTCGCCGTCGCCGCGACGCTCGCGGTGATCCTGTTGTCGGGCGTGATGGCGCGCGTCGTCGTCGGCCAGACGATGCTCAAGTGGTTCGAACGTCTCGTGCAGCGCATTCCGCTGGCCTCGACGATCTACGGCAGCGCGCGCCAGTTGCTCGACATCCTGCAGACCAAACCCGACGGCACGCAGCGCGTCGTGCTCATCGACTTCCCGCATACCGAGATGAAGAGCGTCGGTTTCGTCACGCGCGTGATGCGCGAACACGGCACGGGGCGCGAGCTCGCCGCCGTGTACGTGCCGACCACGCCCAACCCGACCTCCGGTTATCTCGAGATCGTGCCGGTGGAAAAGATGACGCCGACCGATTGGTCCGTCGACCAGGCCATGAGTTTCATCATCTCCGGCGGCGCGGTCTCGCCGGAAACCATCCCCTTCGCGCCGCCACCGCTCGGCGAGAAAGCAAAGGACTGATGCACCCCCATCCCCTCGCCGACCGCGCCACGCGCTTGTTCATCGCGCTGGCGGCGTTCTTCTGCGTCAACGCGGTGCTGGCCGAGTTCATCGGCGTCAAGATCTTCGCGCTCGAGGACACGCTGGGCGTCGCGCCGTTCCAGTGGAACCTGTTCGGGCAGAGCGGTTCGCTGAGTTTCACCGCGGGCACGCTGCTGTGGCCGATGGTCTTCATCTTCACCGACGTCATCAACGAGTTCTTCGGCAAGCGCGGCGTGCGGATGATTTCGTGGATCGCGGTGGTGCTGATCGTTTATGGCTTCCTGTTCGCCTTCGCCGCGATCTCGCTCGCGCCCGCGGATTGGTGGGTCGACGCCGCGCAAAGCCAGGGCGTGCCGGATTACCAGAAGGCCTTCGCCGCGGTGTTCGGCCAGGGGTTGTGGACGATCGGCGGCTCCGTCGTGGCGTTCCTCGTGGGGCAGTTGATCGACGTGGCGGTGTTCCACCGCATTCGCCAGCGCACGGGCGAGAAGCACGTGTGGCTGCGCGCGACCGGTTCGACGGCGGTCTCGCAGCTCGTCGACAGCTTCGTCGTGCTCTACATCGCGTTCGTCATCGGGCCGCAGCACTGGCCGATCTCCCTGTTCCTCGCGGTCAGTTCGGTCAACTACGCCTACAAGATGCTGGCGGCCATCGTGCTGATCCCGCTGATCTACGCGCTGCGGCAGGCGATCACGGCGTATCTCGGGCCTGAACGGGCACATGAATTGCGGGAAGCGGCCGCGGCGTGACCTTCGACACCCCTTGGGCGGGCCCGGCACCCCTTACAGTCGGGGGTCGCCCCGCGGTCCGGGGCGCCCCGACTTCCCGATCCCGGAGTTCCCGTGAGCCGCAAACCCCAAGTCCTCTTGCTGTCCCTTTCCATCGTGGCCGCGCTCGCGGCCTGCAAGCCGGGCGACAAGGCCGCCGACGCCGCCAAGTCCGCCGATAGCGCCGCGCCGAAGCTGACGCTCGACGAAAGCAAGCTGCCGCCGGTCAACTTCTTCCAGGCGGGCGACATCGACGCGGCGAAAAACGCCTGCACCGACTTCAACGGCTACGTCAACAGCAAGTGGCTTGCCGCCAACCCGATTCCGGGCGACCGCACGTCGTGGGGCGCGTTCGAAATGCTCGACGAGCGTTCCACCGCCGTGCAGCGCCAGCTCGCCGAGCAGGCCGCCGCGGCCAAGGACGCCTCGGGCGTGCAGAAGATCGTCGGCGACCTGTGGTCGACCGGCATGGACGAGGCGAAGGTCAACGCGCAGGGCATCAAGCCGATCGAATCGCGCCTGGCCGCGGTCGACAAGCTGACCGACGCCGACTCCATCTCCGCCTACCTGCGCGACACCGCCGCGAAGGGCGAAGGCACGATCATCGGTTTCGGCCCCGAGGCCGACTTCAAGAATTCGGACATGACGATCGGGTACGCGAGCCAGTCCGGCCTCGGCCTGCCGGATGCGCCGTACTACTTCGACGCCGACAAGAAGAAGAACCTCGCCGATTACGAGACGCACATCGTCAACACGCTCAAGCTGGCCGGCGTCCCTGCCGCCGACGCCGCCAAGCAGGCGAAGGACGTCATCGCGTTCGAGACGCGCCTGGCCAAGGTGTCCAAGACGCGTACCGAACTGCAGCGCGACGTCTCGCTGTACTACAACCCCGTCACCGTGGCCGACGCCGACAAGATCACCCCGGGCTTCTCGTGGGAGGAATTCTTCAAGGCGCAGGGCGTCGCCGCACCGAAGACCTTCTCGCTCGGCATGCCGGCCTTCCACGCCGAGTGGAACAAGATGCGCAGCGATGCGCCGATCGACCAGTGGAAGAGCTACCTGCGCTTCCACGTGATCGATGAAGCCTCGCCTTACCTGGGCGATGCGTTCGTGCAGGAACACTTCAACTTCTACAACGCCGCGATGCGCGGCCAGAAGCAAATGCAGCCGCGCTGGAAGCGCGTGTTGCGCACGACGGAGAACCAGGCCGGCGAAGCGCTGGGCCAGATGTACGTGCAGGTCGCCTTCCCGGCCGAATCCAAGGCGCGCATGGAGAAGCTCGTGCAGAACCTGCGCGACGCCCTCAAGGTGCGCCTGGAAAACCTGGCGTGGATGAGCCCGGACACCAAGAAGAAGGCGATGGAGAAGTGGGCCGCCTTCACCCCGAAGATCGGCTACCCGGACAAGTGGCGTTCGTGGGACGGCCTGAGCACCTCGCGCGACAGCTATTTCGGCAACGTGATGGCCGCCAACGAGTTCAACTACAAGTGGGAAATGTCGAAGATCGGCAAGCCGGTCGACAAGTCCGAATGGGGCATGAGCCCGCAGACGGTCAACGCCTACTACAACCCGCTGCGCAACGAAGTCGTCTTCCCGGCCGCGATCCTGCAGCCGCCGTTCTTCGACGCGAAGGCCGACGACGCCACCAACTACGGCGGCATCGGCGCGGTCATCGGCCATGAAATGATCCATGGCTACGACGACCAGGGCAGCCGCTTCGGGCCGACCGGCAACTTCGAGAACTGGTGGACGCCGGCGGATGCGAAGGGCTTCAGTGGCCTGACCGGGCAGCTCGTGGACCAGTTCAACGGTTACGAAGCCCTGCCGGGCAAGCACGTCAAGGGCGACCTCACCCTCGGCGAGAACATCGCCGACCTCGGCGGCCTCAACGTCGCGTATTCCGCGATGAAGCACGCCACCGACGGCACGCCGGACCCGAAGACCGACGGCTTCACGCGCGACCAGCGTTTCTTCCTCAACTTCGGCACCGTGTGGCGCCGCAGCTTCACCGAGAAGGAACTCGAGCAGCGCATCAACACCGACGAACACGCACCGGCGAACTTCCGCGCGATCGGCGCGCCGTCGAACATGCCCGAGTTCGCCACGGCGTTCTCGTGCAAGGCCAACGACCCGATGGTGCGCGGCGACGGAAAGCGGATCGTGATCTGGTAACGCGTTCCCGATATCCCCATGAAGAAAAGGCCCGGGAAACCGGGCCTTTTCCTTTTGTGATCCGCTGCCGGTTCCGTTCATCCCGGGTGCCCCGGACCCCTTGCTACACTCGGGCGGACTTCTTCCCCCGGGTTGCATGCGATGACGCAAAGACTGGCTCCCCTCGCCCTCGCCCTCAGTGTCGTGCTCGTCGCCGGCCTCGCCTCGCCCGACGCGATGGCGCAGAAGAAAAAGAAATCGTCGAAGCCCAAGGCGCCACCCGCGCCCACCGCATGCACGGACTTCTACAGCGTCGCCACGGCGGACTGGGCGAAGGCGCATCCGCAGCCGGCCACGGGCAGCGTCTCGGCGATGGGCGAACTGGCGGAGCGTTCGCTGCAACAGCAACGCGACCTGCTCGACGCCGCGATGCAGGGCCCGCAAGGCAACGTGCAGAAACTGCTCGGCGATTTCTGGGCCAGCGGCCTGGACGAAGCCGCGGTCGAGCGCGACGGCGCCAATCCCGTCGCGCCGCTGCTCGCGCGCATCGACGGCATCCGCAAGGCGAAGGACATCCCGCCGGCCATCGCCGCGCTGCACCAGGTCGGCATCCCCGTCGCGTTCAACTTCGGCGCGGACATCGACCTGCGCGATCTGTCGCGCCACATCGGTTACTTCGGCCAGGGCGGCCTCGGCTTGCCGGACCCGGCCTTCTACACGCGCGGCGATGCGGACACCAAGGCCGTGATGTCGCGGTACGAGGACTACGTCAAGAAGATCCTGACGCTGTCCGGCACGCCGGCCACGCGCCTGGATGCGGACGCGAAGGCGGTCATCGACCTGGAAACGCGCATCGCGCAGGCGAGCAAGCCGATCGTGTCGCTGCGCGAGTTCCAGTCCAATTACGCGCCGGTGGCGGTCAAGGACATCGGCAAGACGTACAAGCGGTTGCAACTCGCCGAATTCCTGAAGGCGCAGGGCGTCACCGACGACACGGTGTCGATCGCCAACACGCAGTTGTTCACGCAACTCGACGCGATGGCCGGCAGCCTGCCGCCGGCGCAGTGGCAGGCGTACCTGCGCTTCCATGTCGGCAATGCGATGGCGCCGTACCTGGCCAAGGCGTGGCGCGATGCGGAATTCGAGTTCCGCGGCCGCGTGTTGCGCAGCCAGGCCACGCCGCCGGAACGCTGGCGCCAGGTGCTCGACGCCATCACCACCGCCGCCGGCCCGATGCTCGGCCACGAATACGCCGCGCGTTACGTGCCGGCGGGGACGAAGTCGCGCGCCGAGCAGATCGCCACCGACGTGCGCAGTGCGCTCGGCCGTGCGGTCGATCGCAGCCCGTGGATGGGCGCCAGTGCGAAGGCTGAAGCGAAAGCCAAGCTCGACAAGCTCAAGATCGAGATCGGCACGCCGCGGCGCGACCTGGATTACAGCGTGCAGCCGATGGGCCGCGGCAGTTTCGGCGGCAACATGCTGATCGCATCGACGTGGCGCCATCGCGAGGAGATGAAGCGCATCGGTCGTGGCAACGCCGATCGCCGATGGGACGTGCTGCCGCAGCAGCCCACCCTCGCCTACGACATCGCGCAGAACCGCCTGATCGTCACCGCCGCGATGTTGCAGGGCCCGGTGCTCGACATGAGCGCGGACTCGGCGTCGCAGTACGGGTCGTTCGGTGCGCTGGTCGGCATCGAACTCGGGCACGCCGTCGACAACAAGGGGCGCTTGGTCGATTCGAAGGACACCGTGCGCGACTGGTGGACGCCGGCGGAAAACGACGCGTGGAATGCGCTCGGCCAGAAGGTCACGACGCAGTACGGCCAGTTCGAGGATCCGGCGCTGACGGGCATCAAGATCAATGCCTCGCAGACGTTGAACGCGAACGTCGCGGATTTGTCGGGCGTCGAGCTCGCGTGGGATGCGTGGCGCAACGCCAACGCATCGGCCGATGCGACGGCGCAGAAAGCGTTCTTCCAGGGGTGGGCGAACCTGTGGGCGCAGCAGAGCAGTGCGCAGGACGCCACCGCACGCGCGGCGACGGGCGTGCACGCGCCGGGCAAGTGGCGCGTCAACGGCCCGCTGATGAACCTGCCCGCCTTCGGCGAGGCCTACGCGTGCAAGGCCGGCAGCGCGATGGTGTCGAAGGATCCGATCCGCATCTGGCCCTAACGCACGATGCGAGGACGCGGCGGCCCCTTGCGGCCGCCGCCGAATGGCGGCTGCCCGCGCCAATAGCGGATCAGCAACCACCCGAACAACATCCCGCCCAGGTGCGCGAAGTGCGCGACGCCGGGCTGCGCGCCGGAGATCCCGAGCAGCAGCTCGATGACGCCATAGCCGATGACCAGCGTGCGCGCCTTCATCGGGATCGGCGGGAACAACAACATCACGCGCTGGTTCGGGAACAACATCCCGTACGCGAGCAGCAAACCGAACACGCCGCCCGACGCACCCAGCGTCGGCGCCGCGCCGCTCCCCGACTGCATCGCCCACCAGCCGACCGCCAATTGGCACAACGCCGCGCCGACGACGCACACGAAGTAGTACGTCGCGAAGCGCTTGCTGCGCCAGGTGTATTCCAGCGGCGCGCCGAACATCGCCAGCGCCAGCATGTTGAACAACAGATGGAAGATGCTCTGCGGATCGTGCAGGAACGCGTACGTCACCAACTGCCACGGCATGAACGGCTGCGCGTACGGCGAAAGCTGGTCGAGCCCGATAGGCCACAGCTGGAAGATGTCCAGCGCCGAGCCGGCGAGGTATTGCAGGACGAACGCGACACCGTTGGCGATCAGCAACGCCTTGGTGACGGGCGGCAGGCGGGGAAACATGCGGGGGAAGCTCTCTTCGACGGGGGATTCGGGGGGAGCGCGACTATCATAGCGGCATGATCCCGAATGCCGCCGTGCACGACGTCGCGGCCCTCGCCGACGCCCTGCGCACCCATGGCGCGTGCCGGCTTCCCGACTTCCCCGATGCCGACACGACGCGGGCGCTGCGCGACGACCTCGACCGGCTCCTGTCCGAAGGGGCGCTGGCCCCCGCATCGGTCGGCCGTGGCGCGTCGCATGGCCCGCGCGCCGACATCCGCGGCGACTCGACGCTCTGGCTCGACAACCCGCGCACGGGCCCGGCGGCCGCCGCGTTCCTCGCCGCGCTCGATACGCTGCGCATCGAACTCAACCGGCGCCTGTTCCTGGGCGCCGACGAAGTCGAGGCGCACTACGCCGCGTATCCGCCGGGCACGCGCTATGCGCGCCATCGCGACCGGTTCAAGGACGACGACGCGCGCGTGCTGTCACTGGTGACCTACCTCAATCCCGATTGGATCGACACCGACGGCGGCGCGCTGCGCCTGGCGCTCGACGAGGGCGAAATCGACATCGTGCCGCGCACCGGCAGCATCGTGTTCCTGAGCGAATGCGAGCACGAAGTACTGCCCGCCACGCGCGAACGCCGCAGCATCGCGGCTTGGATGCGCCGCCGCCCGCGTTGATTCAGCGCGGGCGCCAGAGCGCGGCGTCGAGATCGCCGTCGAGATCGCGGACCGATTCGGCGATGCGCACGCGGCCGGCGCGCACGTCGACGCCTTCGGCGCGCAGGCGCTGCGTCTGTTCGCGATAGCCCTTGGAATTCGGCGGGAACGCGATGCGCCCGTCGCTGCGCAGCACGCGGTGCCAGGGCAGCTCGGGGCCGTCGTGTTCACGCAGCACGCGCGCGACCATGCGCGCACGGCCCGGCAGCCCCGCGCGACGCGCCACGTGCCCGTACCCGGCGACCTGCCCGGGGGGAATGGCACGGATGGCGGCAATGATCCGCTCGGCGGGAGACAGGTCGGCCATGAGGGACTAGCATAGCGATTCCGCGTCCCCCGGCCTTCCCCCGCATGCAGAACTTCGAGCAGATCCGTACGCACCTGGCCCAGGGCGGCTTCCGCATCACCATGTCGGAGCCGTACGTCATGTGCGTCGAACTCTCGCTCGAGCAGGGCACGCGCCACCAGGCGATCTTCCTGTCGGAGATCGTCGACGACGACGGCCGCAACTACCTGCGCGTGAGCACGGCGGTCGCGCCGACCACGGGGCTCGATGCGCGCCGCGCGCTCGCGTTCAACTGGGAAAGCCGCGTGGGCTACCTGTCCATCGGCGAACTCGACGGCGTGCCTTACCTGCAACTGTGCGAAAACCGCCCCTACGACTGCGTGTCGCCGGGCGAGGTCGACCGCTTGATCCTGGAGATCGGCGGCATGGGCGACCGCATGGAACGCATGATGTCCGCCGGCGGCGACCTGCTCTAGGCGTTCGTCCCCGAAACCCGCGCGACGGCGTCATGCGGATGCAGGCTTTCGAAATGCGCGACGCGGATGTCGTAGCGCTCGATGCGCGCGTCGTTCGACAACGCACCCGCCACGCGACGCGCGGCGTCCTCGCAGAACATCAGGTTGGCGGCGTTGAGTTCGGCGAAGGCTTGTTCGTCTTCGCGCTTGACCGCGGTTTGAACCGGCGTCCCGAGGGAAGCTTCGACCGCGTCGACGAGATCGAGTAACGGCAGCTCGTCGAACGCCGGACGCAACACGACGCGCACGTCGGCGCGGCTGCGCTGCGCGTGCGGCGTTGCCGCAAGGCCGCGTTCCGATGCGAGCCATTCGGCGACGACTTGCGTCGACATCGGGCGCGCGGCCGCGAAATCGCTGGCGAAGCGTTCGGCGTTCACCTGGCGCGACAACGCCGCCGACGCCGGGCACGTGCTCGAGTATTCGACCGCGAACCCGAGTGCGAGATGCAGATGTCCTTCGCTGAGCTCGGCTTCGATCGTCACCGGATAACGCTTCCAGCCGACGTTGTCGCTGGCGAGCGCGCGGCGCTGGAGCAGATGTTCGTAACGGATATGCAGGCGCGCCCGCGTGGATGCGCCCTTCTGCGAATCGACGAAGCCCTGCAGGACGCGGCGCAATCCGCCGGGCGTGATCGCCTCGCTCGCGAAGGCCTGTTGCAACTGCAGGTACAGGCGCGACATGTGGATGCCGCGCGCCTGGCCGTCGCGCAGGTCGACGGCGACGTCGACATCGGCGGCCACCTGCACGGCCTGCCCGTCGGCATCGTGGATGCGCACGGGGACCGCGATGCGGTCCATGCCGACCCAGTCGAGCGGGCGCGCGAGGGCGGCGGCCTCATGGGCGACGTCGGGGAGCATGGCGGGGGGACGCGTGTTCATGGCGGGGGATTGTAGCGAGGGGGTGGGCCGGGTCGTGATGGCGTGGCCGGAACGCACTGTCCGCTATCGGCGAGCGGCCTGCCACGCAGTCAGCAATGCGCGCCAGGCGGGGAGCGGGCGATCCTGCGCGCCCGTGCTGTAACGGCGCAGGCGTTCGCGCACGAGCGCCGCGTGCAGGCGGCCAGGGATCGAACCACCGTGCGGCGGCGGCCAGCGTTCGAGCAACGCCTGCGCCCACAACCGCGCGGCGGTGCCATCCCCCGCGCCCTGCCCTGCCTGCGCGACCGATTGCAGCGGCGCGCCCGCATCGCCGCCGGCCAGCGCGCGTTCGCCGAGCAGACTCGCGGCCACGCTGTGCGCCGGCGCGGTTTCGCCGCCGCCGAACAACGTGGCGGCGATGGTCGAGACCGCATCGGCGAAGGGCGCGATGCCCGTGAAGGCATCGTCGAACGTCGCCGGCCGTTCGCGCGTGGCGAGCAACGACGGCACCGCCGCCGCGAGCACTGGCCACGCGGCCGGTTCGCGTTGCAACACGATGCCGAGCGGATGCCTTCGCACGCCGCGCGACCATCCCTGCAATTCCTCCGCCCACCACGCGAGCTTCGCTTCGCCGGGACGTGCATCGACGCCATGCCACGCCGCGTGCGTCAGCTCGTCGCGCAACGCGAACCACGCGACTGCGCGTTCGCGATGCAGCGGCGCCACGAAAGGCTCGGCCAGCGGCCACTCCGGCCAGCGCGCGCGCCATTTCGCGAGCATCTCGTCGACCGCGGGGTCCCGCACCGCGTTCACGGCCAGCGATCCGCCGTGCACAGTTCGATAGGCGTTTCGACCATCGTCGTGCCCTGCCACGCGACCGGATCGTCGTTGTCGAGCCGATAACCCCACAGCGCGACGACCGACTTCATGCCCGCCGCACGCGCGGCCTGGATGTCGCGCTCGTCGTCGCCGACGTAGACGACATCCGACGCGGCGACGCCCATCGCATCGGCCGCATGCAGCAACGGCAAGGGATGCGGTTTGCGTTCGGGCAGCGAATCGCCGCCGATGAGCACCGCGCAGCGCGCTTCCCAGCCGAGCATCGGCATCAGGTCGCGCGCGAGATACTCAGGTTTATTGGTGACGATGCCCCATGCGCACCCGGCGTCTTCCAGTGCACGCAGCATCGCGGCGATGCCGTCGAACAGCGTGCAGTGCTTGCCGAGTTCGCGATGGTAGGTGTCGAGGAATTCCGGGATCCACGCGTTGCGTTCGTCCGCCGGCACGTCCGGGAACGCAGCGGCGGTCATCGCGCGCGCACCCTTCGACACGACGGGACGCAACGTCGCCATGTCCATCGGGCCACGGCCGCGTGCAGCGCGCATGGCATCGACTGTGGCGAGCATGTCGGGCGCGCTGTCGAGCAAGGTGCCGTCGAGGTCGAACAGCACCGCTTTCGGAAATGGCACGTCGCTCACTCCGGCTTGCGCGCGCAGGCGAGGTAGTTGACGTCGGTGCGCCGGCCGATGCGCGCGGCGTTGCGCCACGGTTCGTACACCAGCCCGCTGACGTCCTCGAGTTCCAGGCCCGCCTCGCGCAACCAGCCCGCGAGTTCGGACGGCTTGATGAAGTCGCGATACTGATGCGTGCCCTTCGGCAGGATGCGCGCGATGTATTCGGCGCCGACGATGGCCAGCGCGAACGCGGCCGGCGTGCGATTCAACGTGGAGAGGAACAGGCGGCCGCCCGGCTTGAGCATCGTCGCGCACGCCTGCAACACCGACGGCGGCGAGGGCACGTGTTCGAGCATCTCCATGCAGGCAATGGCATCGAACGTCGCGGGTGATTCTTCCGCGAGCGCTTCGGCCGGCATCTGGCGGTAATCCACCTTGACGCCCGATTCCAGGCCGTGCAGGCGCGCGATCTTCAGCAGGTCGGGCGCCAGGTCGATCGCGGTGACGTCCGCGCCGGCGGCGGCCATCGCTTCGCTCAGCAAGCCACCGCCGCAGCCGACATCGAGCACGCGCGCGCCCTGCAAGGTGATGCGATCGGTGATGTACGACAGGCGCGCGGGATTCAGCGCATGCAGCGCCTTCTGCGGGCCGTCGGGATCCCACCAGCGATGCGCGAGCTCGTTGAAGCGGTCGAGCTCGGCCTGGCGGAAGTTGTCTTCGTTCGGTTGCGCGGAGGTCATGCGAGGTCCGTCCTCACGCCGTGCGCACCGCGGCGATGCGGTCGCGCCATTGGCGCGCATTGGCGACGATGCCGTCCACGTCCATGTCGACGAGGATGCGGCTTTCCAGCTTGCGATGGCCCGCGATCCAGACATCGCTCACTTGATGCCGGCCGCAGGCGTAGACGAGTTGCGAAACGACGTGGTGCAGCGGTTGCGTTTCGAGCGCGCCGAGGTCGACGCATACCAGGTCCGCCTGCTTGCCCGGTTCGATCGACCCGATCGCCTCGTCGAAGCCCAGCGCCTTCGCGCCGCCGAGCGTCGCGGCGCGCAATGCGGTGAAGGCATCGAACGCGGACGCGTCTTCACCGACGGCCTTGGCGAGCAACGCGGCGGTGCGCATTTCGCCGAACATGTCGAGGTCGTTGTTGCTGGCCGCGCCGTCGGTGCCGATGGCCAGGTTCACGCCGGCGGCGGCGAGCTTGGCGACCGGGCAGAACCCCGAGGCGAGCTTGAGGTTCGATTCCGGGCAATGCGCGACCGACACGCCGCGCTCGGCGCACAACGCGATGTCCGCGTCGGTCAGCTGCGTCATGTGGACGGCGATCAGGCGATCGTTGACGAGGCCGAGGCGATCCAGCCGCGCGATCTGCGATTGACCGAGATTCTTGCGCGCTTCGGCGACTTCATGCGCGGTCTCGTGCACGTGGCAGTGCACCGGCACGTCGAGCTGGTCGGCGAGCATGCGGATGCGCTCGAAGTTCGCATCGGACACGGTGTACGGCGCATGCGGCGCAAACGCGGTGGCGACAAGCGGGTCGTTGCGCCACTGGTCGTGCACTTCGCCGGCGCGGTCGAAGTATTCGTCGGCCGTGCGCGCCCACGCGGTGGGAAAATCGATGACCGGCAACCCGACGCGCGCGCGGAACCCGTGCTTGCGGTACGTCGCGGCCTGCACGTCGGGGAAGAAGTAGTTTTCGTTGCAGCACGTGGTGCCGCCGCGGAGCATTTCGGCGATGGCGAGCGTCACGCCGTCGGCGACGAATTCCGGCGAGATCACGGCCGCTTCGATCGGCCAGATGTGGCCCTGCAGCCATTCCATCAGCGGCAGGTCGTCGGCGACGCCGCGCAACAGCGTCATCGGGTTGTGCACGTGCGCGTTGACCAGGCCCGGGATCAGCACGCCGTCGGGGCGCGAGACGACGTCCTTCGCCTCGAACCGCGCGCGCGCATCGGCCACCGGCAACACCGCGACGATGGCGCCGTCGCGTACGGCGACGGCGTAATTGGCGAGCACGACGCCATGCGGCTGCACCGGCACGACGTGGCCGGCTTCGATCAGCAGGTCGCAGGCCTCCAACGCCACGCTTACCAGAGACCCGCGCCGAGGGCGAACGTGAGCCCGAAGGCGCCGGCGCCGAACAACAGCCACGCCAGCAGCATCAGGCGCAACGCTTCGCCGAAACGCAGCGCGCGTACGCTCCCCGGGAACACGCGCGGGAGCGTCGTGTTCCAGAGCCACAGCACCGCGACCGCCGCGACGAGGACGCCGGCGAGCCAGATCGCGAGTTGCATGAAGGCCGAAGGGTCCATCACTTCACGCGGCTGACGTACTCGCCCGAGCGCGTGTCGACCTTGATCGTTTCTTCCTGGCCGACGAACAGCGGGACGCGCACGACGGCGCCGGTTTCCAGCGTGGCCGGCTTGCCGCCGCCGCCCGAGGTGTCGCCGCGGACGCCCGGATCGGTTTCCGTGATCTTGAGTTCGACGAAGTTCGGCGGCTGCACCATGATCGGCGTGCCGTTGAACAGCGTGACCACGCATTCTTCCTCGCCCTTGAGCCACTTGTCCGCGCCGCCCATGCCGTTCTTGTCGGCCTGCACCTGCTCGAAGGACTCGGGGTTCATGAAGTGCCAGTACTCGCCGTCGGCGTAGAGGAACTGCATGTCGGTATCGACGACGTCGGCCTGCTCCACGCTGTCGGTGGCCTTCATCGTCATTTCGACGACGCGGCCGGACTTGATGCTGCGGTACTTCACGCGGGTGAACGCCTGACCCTTGCCCGGCTTGACGTATTCGGTGTCGATGATGACGCAGGGGTCGTTGTTGACCAGGATCTTCTGTCCGGTCTTGACGTCGTTCATGCCGAGGGTGGCCACGGTGTCGCTCCTGATTGATTGCCTGTGCAGCCCGGCGGGCCGTTGACGGGGCCGCTAGAATGCCGAGCTCGCCATGATACCTGCCGAAGCCCTTCCCCTGCAGCCGCTTGCGACGCCCGACTGGCGCCACCAGTGGCGCGATGCCGTGCGCGATCCGCGGCAATTGCTCACCCTCCTGGGCCTGGAATCATTGGCTTCGTGCATTTCGGATGCGGCTGCGGCGCAATTCCCGCTGCGCGTGCCGCGCGCCTTCGTTTCCCGCATGCGCCCGGGCGATGCGAACGACCCGCTGCTGCGGCAGGTGCTCCCGCTCGACGATGAAGACCGCCTCGTGCCGGGCTTCGGCCTCGATGCGGTGGGCGATGCCGCCGCGCGCACCGCGAACGGCGTGCTGCAGAAATACCGGGGGCGCGCCCTGCTGGTCGCCACCGGGAGTTGCGCGGTCCACTGCCGCTACTGCTTCCGCAGGCACTTCGATTACGCGGGCGACACCGCGGCGGCCGGCGGATGGGGCGAGGCGGTCGCGCGCATCGCCGCGGACCCGACCATCGACGAAGTGCTGCTCAGCGGCGGCGACCCGTTCTCGCTGGCCACGCCGAAGCTCGCCGAACTCACCGATGCGTTGGCCGGCATCCCGCACCTCAAGCGCCTGCGCATCCATACACGGCTGCCCATCGTGCTGCCCGACCGCGTGGACGAGGACCTGGTCGCCTGGCTGCGGGGGCTGCCCTGGCCGGTGACGATCGTGGTGCACGCCAACCATGCAAACGAATTCGACCCCGCGGTCGATGCCGCCCTCGCCCGCCTGCGCGATGCCGGGGCCATGCTGCTCAACCAGGCCGTGTTGCTGCGCGGGGTCAACGACGATGTCGCGTCCCTCGCGGCGCTGAGCGAGCGCGGCCACCGCGCCGGCGTGTTGCCCTATTACCTGCACCAGCTCGATCGCGTGCAGGGCGCGGCGCATTTCGAAGTCGACGATGCGACCGCCCTGTCCCTGCACCGCACGCTCGCCGCCCGCCTGTCCGGGTACCTCGTGCCCCGCCTGGTCCGTGAACTCCCCGGCGATCCGGGCAAGAGACCCCTCTCCTGACCGTTCGACGCATGGACCTTGACGGGCCATTCGTGCCATAAGGTCAACCGTCCGTCGCCGGAACCGTTTTCCCACTCCCCGGTCGACCCCGCGACCCAGAGAGACCCGGATGCGAGCAAAACAGGACAGCGTGCTGCGACTGCTGATCGTCGACGACAGTGTCGAGGCGGCGGAAGCCATCCTCAGCGGCCTGCGCAACGCTGGCATCAACGTGCGCGTGTCGCGCCCCGAAAACGACGACGCCCTGCCCGCCCTTGTCGGCGGCGCGCTCGACCTCGTGATCGCCGCGAAGGACGCCAAGCACCCGACGATGGCCGCCGCGATGCAGGCCATCGACGCCAGCGGCAAGGACATTCCGTTGCTGATGGTGGTCGACACCGTCGACGACACCACGTTGCTGCAAGCGAGCGAGCGCGGCGTGCGCGGCCTGATCCTGCGCGGCCGCATGCCGCACGTGCTGGCCACGGTGCGCGCGGAATGGGAAGACCTCGAGGCCCGCCGCGCGCAGCGCCTGCTCGAAGCGCAGGTGCGCGAGACCGAACGCCGCTGCGATGCGCTCATCGATTCCTCGCGCGACCCGATCGCCTATGTGCACGAAGGCATGCACATCCGCGCCAACCAGGCATACCTGGAGATGTTCGGGTTCGATTCCTTCGACGACATCGAAGGCATGTCGCTGCTCGACCTCGTCGCGCCAAGCCATGTCGCCAACTTCAAGACGCTGCTCAAGGGGCTGTCGAAGGGCGAGGCACCTCCGCCGCGCTACGAGCTCGAAGCGCTCGACCAGGAAGGCAACCGCTTTCCCGCCACGATGGAATTCACCTCCGCCTTCTACGAAGGCGAGCCGTGCATCCAGATCGTGTTCCGCAGACAGGAGACCGATCCGGAACTCGCGCGCGAAGTGGAAGAACTCCGCCAGCGCGACCAGGCCACCGGCCTGCTCAACCGCCCGACGTTCCTCCAGCAACTGGAGTCGTCGGTGGCCGGCGCCGCGCACAGCGGCGCGCACCACGGCCTGCTGCTGATCGAGCCGGACCACTTCGTCAAGCTGATGCAGGAAATCGGGCTGGATGCGTCGGATGACCTCATCGCCGGCCTCGCCACGCGCCTGCGCAGCGCGCTCGGCCCGGACGACATCGCCGCGCGCTTCGGCGAGCATCAATTCGCGGTGCTGTCGAAGAACAGCGACCACGTCGGCACGGTCGCGCTCGCCGAGCGGGTGCGCGCGGCGTTCGAGGGCCACGTGTTCGAAGTCGGCGAGCGTTCGCTGTCGGCGACGGTGAGCATCGGCGGCGTGCAGATCGGCGAAAAGATCGCGTCGGTCACGCAGGTGCTGGCCAAGGCCAGCCAGGGCGTGCAGTCGTCGGTAGGCGTTGGCGGCAATCGCGCGGAGATCTTCGATCCGGGCGCGGTGGATCGCGCCGAGGAAGAACGCGTGCGTGCGTGGGTCGACCGCATCCGCGCGGCGGTGGACGGCGACGGCTTCGTGCTGCACTACCAACCCATCATCAGCCTGCACGGCGAGCCGGGCGAAACTTACGAGGCGCTGCTGCGTCTGCGTGGCGCGCAGGAAGGCGAGCTGGTGCCGCCGCAGATGTTCCTGCCGGTGGCGGAGGAGCACGGATTGTTGTGGGAAATCGACCGCTGGGTCGCCGGCCGCGCGATCCAGGTGATCGCCGAGCGCGCGCGCCAGCGCAAGGACACCACGCTGCTGGTCAAGATCACGCAGGCCTCGCTCGGCGACGACACGCTGGCGAAGTTCATCGGCGAGCAGCTCGCGCTCAACAAGGTGCAGGGCGACCGCCTCGTGCTGCAGCTCCCGGAGTCGAAGGTCTTCACGCACCTCAAGCAGGCGCAGGCCTTCCGCGCGGCGGTGAAGCAGTTCGGTTGCCGCGTCGGCCTCGAGCAGTTCGGCACGGGCCTCAACAGCTTCCAGCTGATGCAGCACTTCGAGCCGGCACTGGTGAAGATCGATCGCGCCTTCATCCAGGAACTCGCGCAGAACCCGGACAACCAGGCGAAGATCAAGGAATTCAGCGCGCGCGCCGCGGAACAGGGGGCGCAGACCATCGCGGAGTTCGTGCAGGACGCAGGCTCGATGACGTTCCTGTTCACCAGCGGCGTGGACTACGTGCAGGGGCACTTCCTGGCCGCCGCAGGACCGGACATGGACTACGACTTCCAGTAAGCCGCACCAAGGAGAAAGGCCCGCCGAAGCGGGCCTTTTTCGTTTCAGGTCACCACGTTTTGGCGCACCTGGTTCGCCGCCGGCTGCCAATTCTTCAGCGCCTCGATGCGCTCCTCCAGCGGCGGATGCGTCATCAGCAAGCGACGCAGGCCGTGGCCCACGCCACCGCTGATGCCGAACGCGGCGACCTGCTTGGGCAGCGTGCTTTCGCCGTAGGTGAGCGACAGGCGCTGCAGCGCGGCGACCATCTTGTCGCGGCCGGCGAGCGTTGCGCCGCCGGCGTCGGCGCGGAACTCGCGGTGACGCGAGAACCACATCGCGATCATGCTGGCGAACAAACCGAAGACCAGGTCGAGCACGAACACGATGACGTAGTACCCGATGCCGCCGCCACCGCCTTCGCGGTTGCCGCTGATGAAGCCGTCGATGACGCGGCCCACCACGCGCGAGAGCACGATGACGAAGGTGTTCAGCACGCCCTGCAGCAGCGCCATCGTGACCATGTCGCCGTTGGCGACGTGGCTGACTTCGTGGCCGAGCACGGCTTCGGCCTCGTCGCGGTCCATCGCGCGCAGCAGGCCGGTGGACACGGCGACGAGCGCCTTGTTGCGGTTGGCGCCGGTGGCGAACGCGTTGATTTCCGGCGCGTCGTAGATGGCGACTTCGGGCATGCCGATGCCGGCGGCCTTCGCCTGGCGCTGCACGGTGTCGAACAGCCAGCGTTCGGTTTCATTGCGCGGTTGCGTGATGACGTGCGCCCCGGTGCTGCGCTTGGCCATCCACTTGGAGATCAGCAGCGAGATGATCGAGCCGCCGAAACCGAACACCGCGGCCATCACGACGAGCCCCACGGCCGACTGCGGGTTGATGCCGAAGATCGCCATCACCACGCTCAACAGCGCGAGCACGGCGAGGTTGGTGGCGAGGAACAGGACGACGCGCTTGATCATGGGTTGTATCTCACCAGGCCGGCGGGGGAAGCGGCCATGTAGGGGAAGTGTGGCGAGCTTCGTATAAATTCAAGCCGAATGTCGATGCGAACCGCCCCGTCCATGCCTCCCCGGAATCCCGTTCGTCGCGGGCGCTTCGCGCCCTCGCCCACCGGCCCGCTCCATCCGGGCTCGTTGCTGGCCGCCTTCGGCAGCTGGTTGCTGGCGCGCCATGCGGGGGGCGAATGGTGGATCCGCGTCGAGGATCTCGACCCGCCCCGCGAACAACCCGGCGCGATCGAACGCCAGCTGCGCACGTTGCAGGCCTTCGGCTTCGAATCCGACGGCCCGATCCTCTACCAGAGCGCGCGCGATGCCGCCTATCGCGACGCGCTCGGGCGGTTGCTCGCCAGCGGCGCAGCGTTCGAATGCTGGTGCAGCCGCGCGGACCTGGCGGACAACGGCGGCCTGCACCACGCGTGCGTCACCGGTCCGCAGGCCGGTCGCACGCCGGCCGTGCGCCTGCGCGTGCCGCAAGGACAGGTCGTCGCCTTCGACGATGCGATCCAGGGCCGCGTCACGCAGGACGTTGGCCGCGAAGTGGGCGACGTCGTGTTGCGCCGCGCCGATGGCTTCTGGGCCTACCAACTCGCCGTCGTCGTCGACGATGCCGCGCAGGGCATCACCGATGTCGTGCGCGGCGCCGACCTGCTCGATTCCACGCCGCGCCAGATCCTGCTTCAGCGCGCGCTCGGCCTGCCGACGCCGGATTACGCGCACCTGCCGCTGATCGTCGATGCCGACGGGCGCAAGCTGTCGAAGTCGATGGACGCGGCCCCCATCGACGACGCCGCCGCCCCCCTGCCCGCGCTGCGGTGGGCCTGGCGCGCGCTCGGGCAGGACCCGGCGGCGCTGGAAGCGTGCACCGATGTCGCCGGAACGCTCGCCGCGGCGCTGGCCGGCTTCTCGCCTTCACGCGTTCCGTCGGAATCCGTTGCGATGCACAACACGGGTGTCGCAATCGCGCCCTAGACTGGGACAGCACGCTTTACGCACATCAAGGAGAGAGGCGCATGACTTCGAGGGTAGCCCTGGTGACGGGCGGCACGGGCGGCATCGGCACGGCGATCTGCCGGCGGTTGGCGCTGACGGGCCATCGGGTGGCGACGAACTACCGCAACGAAGAAAAGGCGCGCGCCTGGCAGGAGAAGCTGCGCGCCGACGGCATCGAGGTCGCGCTTGCCGCGGGCGATGTCTCCAGCGACGCGGATGCAGAGGCGATGGTGCGCGAGGTCGAACGGCAACTCGGCCCCGTCGACATCCTCGTCAACAATGCGGGCATCACGCGCGACACCACGTTCCACAAGATGACCTCGCAACAGTGGCGCGAGGTGATCACGACCAACCTGGATTCCTGCTTCAACGTCACGCGCCCGGTCATCGAAGGCATGCGCGCGCGCAAGTGGGGCCGCATCATCCAGATCGCATCGATCAACGGGCAGAAGGGCCAGTACGGCCAGGCGAACTACGCCGCCGCGAAGGCCGGCATGCACGGCTTCACGATTTCGCTGGCGCAGGAGAATGCGAAGTTCGGGATCACGGTCAACACGGTGTCCCCCGGCTACATCGGCACCGACATGGTGATGGCCGTGCCCGAAGACGTGCGCGCCAAGATCGTCGCGCAGATCCCCACGGGCCGCCTGGGCGAACCGGACGAGATCGCATACGCGGTGGCGTTCTTCATCCCCGACGAAGCGGGCTGGATCACCGGCGCCAACCTCTCGGCGAACGGCGGGCAATACATGGGCTGGTGACGCCCGTGGGTGAATCCCCGGCAACCCGGGGATTCACCTTCATGACCTGAGGGTCTTGACAGCCCAGTTGCAATCCCCTGTTGCGGTGCGCCATGCTCGGGCACGCCGTCTTCGGGGGTCGACCGCACATGCCAGTCCGCGTCATCAAGAAGTATCCGAACCGCCGTCTCTACGACACGCGGATCTCCAGCTACATCACCATCGAGGACGTGCGCCAGCTCATCGTCGATGGCGAAGAGTTCGAGGTGCGCGACGCCAAGACCGGCGAGGACCTCACGCGCTGCGTGCTGCTGCAGATCATTTCCGAGCACGAGCAGGAAGGCGAACCGATCCTCTCCACCCAGTTGCTCAGCCAGATCATCCGGTTCTACGGGGATTCGCTGCAGGGCTTCATGGGCAACTACCTCGAACGCTCGATGCAGATGTTCCTCGAGCAGCAGCAACAGTTCCGCCAGCAGATGAGCGGCCTGATCGGCCAGGCGCCGTGGACCATGCTCAACCAGCTGACCGAGCGGAACCTGGAGATGTGGAAGGACTTCCAGCAAGGCCTGGTCGGCGGCATGGGCCGCCCCGCCGCCCCGCGCGCCACGCCGCGGGACGAGAAGGACCAGCCCAAGGAAAAGGACAAGTCCAAGGTCTGAGGCTTTCGCCCCCCGCGTCCGGGGCGTGACGTGCGTGCGTTGACGGCTGAGTTCGCCGCTGGCACGCTGCGGCCTCCTGTTGCACCGCACCAATCGGAATTCCCATGAGCAAGCGCGTGGCCGTCGTGACCGGCGGCATCGGTGGTCTCGGTACCGAGATCTGCAAGACCCTGGCCCTCGCCGGCCGCACCGTCGTCGCCGCCGACCTCGGCGCGCGCGAGGAGCGCATCGCCCAGTTCCGCCAGGACGTCGACGGCCTCGACGTGCATTTCGAATCCGGCAACGTCGGCGACTTCGATGCCTGCGGCGCCCTCGTCCGCAAGGTCGAGGCCGAACGCGGCCCGATCGACATCCTCGTCAACGCCGCCGGCATCACGCGCGACACGACCCTGCGCAAGATGGAGCGCACCGACTGGGAGTCGGTGATGAACATCAACCTCGACGGCGTATTCAACATGTGCCGCCACGTGGTGGACAGCATGACGACGCGCGGCTTCGGACGCGTGGTCAACATCAGCTCGGTCAACGGGCAGACCGGCCAGGTCGGCCAGACGAACTACTCCGCCGCCAAGGCCGGCATGCACGGCTTCACGATGGCGCTGGCGCGCGAAGTCGCGCGCAAGGGCGTCACCGTCAACAGCGTTTCGCCGGGCTACTGCGAAACCGCGATGGTCATGGCGGTGCCGGAAGACGTGCGCACCAAGATCGTCGCCAGCGTGCCCGTCGGCCGCCTCGGCAAGCCGAGCGAAATCGCGCGGACCGTGGAATTCCTGACGAACGACGAAGCAGGCTTCATCACCGGCGCCAACATCCCGGTGAACGGCGGCCTGTTCATGAGCTTCTGATTCGCGCGACGGCGCTTACTGCGCCGTCTCGCAGAACTTCTTCCTGTACTCCATCGCCTTCGGCATCAACGCCTGGAGGTTCTGGATGCGCGTGCCCGGGTTCGGGTGCGTGCTGGAAAATTCCGGCGGCGCCTGCCCGCCGCTCGCCTGGCCCATGCGCTCCCACAACGGGATCGCTTCCTGCGGGTCGAAACACGCCGCCGCGGCGAGCATCAGGCCCATCTCGTCGGCCTGCGTTTCCTGCTTGCGCGCATACGGCAGCGCGCGGCCATAGCCGTACACGGCCATCACCGCCTGCATCTGCTGCTGGTCCATGCCGCTCATCGCGCCGGCCATCTGGCCCATCTGCGCGAGTTTCTGTTCCGACATGCGCTGCGCGCCGTGGCGCAGCAAGGCGTGCGTGATTTCGTGGCCCATCACCACCGCCATCGCGTTGTTGTTCTGCGCGACGGGAATCAGCCCGGTGTACACCGCCATCTTCCCGCCCGGCAGGCAGAACGCGTTGACCTGTTCGGACTGGATCAGGTTGACGTCCCAATCGAAGGTCTTCTCGATGTGCGGCGCCTGCATGCCGTGTTCGGCGGCGAGCGCGTCGGAGACCTGCGGGATCTTCGCGATCAGCCGCGCGGCAATCTCCTTTACCGCGCGCGCATTCGGATCGCTCGGCGGGACGATCTGCTCGGTCTGCTGCAACTCGTTCCAGGCCTGCAGGCCGAGCGCCTTTTCGTCGTCTGGCGTGATGCTCTGGTCGATGAGCACTTTCTCGCCGGTCAGCGGATCGTCGACGCGATTGGAAAACCAGTAATACGCCGCGTAACCGGCGAACAACAGCAGCACCCACCAGCGGATGCCGCCGAATCCCATGCCGCGCCGGCCTTGCTGGTTCCCGTACTGCATGTTCATCGCGATGCTCCTTGCGAGTGGACCGCGCCCTACAGTTCCCGCACGAGGCGGAAGCCGAGCCGCGCATTGGTGGTGTCGCCATCCGTCGACAAACGCCAGGCCGACCGCACCTGCGCCGGTGCGCTCACCCACGAACCGCCGCGGATCACGCGCTGGCGGCAACCGGGATTGACCCACGGCTGCCCGTCAGCGGGGGCGCGCCGGTACCCGACGTGCCAGCAGTCGGCGACCCACTCGCTGACGTTGCCGCTCAGGTCGTGAAGACCGAATGCATTGGGCGGGTAGCGCCCCGTCGGCGCGGGCCCCCAGTACCCGTCGGAATAGCCGAGGAAGGCGTTCCGCCAGCGCCGCCCCGTCGGCGAGACATCGCCCATTCCGGTGATGTTGCCCGCGAAGCGCGGCGGTATCGTCCCGGGCCACGCCAGACTGCCTTCGCTGCCGGCGCGCTCGGTGTATTCGAACTGCGCCTCGCTCGGCAACGCATAGCGTTCGCCGGTCTGCTGCGACAGCCAGTGCGCGTACGCCTCCGCGTCGCGTGCGCTCACGTGCAGCACCGGCATCGCGTCGGAGGCGAGCTGGCCGACGTAATCGTGCCGCCAATCGATGTTGCTGCGGCGCACGAGCGTGCCGCTGCGTTCGTCGTACACGATCGAATGCCCGCGACGCACCGCACGCGGCTTGTAGTTGGTGGCCTGCACGAACCGGCGGAATTCGCCGACGGTGGTTTCGGTGCGCGCCATGGCGAAGCCGCGGTCGAAGCGCACGTAATGCAACGGACGTTCGGACTTGTTCGCATCGGTCTCGCCCTCCCGCGCGCCCATGCGGAAGCCGCCGTGCGGCACGACGACCATCTGCGGCCCGCGCGCGCCGCTCTGCAATGCGTCGGTGAACACCTGCCCCGGACGGAACAGGCCGTAGTGCGCGACCTGGTCGATGCGCGTGCGCAATTCCGTCGCGGCCGGATCGCCGGGCGGCGCGATTCGCAGCATTTCCGACAACGTGCGCCGCGCTTCGGGCAAGCCGTTCTCGCGCATGAGCACGGCCATGCCCTTGTCGCGCAGTGCGTCGACACCGGCGCGGCGCTGCGTGGCGATGCGGCGGCGCGCGTCGTCGACCGTCGTCATGCGGGGCCGCACGCGCTCGGCGAGTTTCAATTGTTGCTCGGCGCCGTCGAAATCGTTCTGCGCCGCGCGGTCTTCCGCGCGGCGGATCAGCGCGCTTTCCACCGCGGCGATGCCTTGCGAGGCGCGTGCGTCGCCGGGGCGGCGTTCAAGCGCTTCGCGGAAATAATCCAGCGCGCCGCGATCGCCGGGCGCTTCGCCCAGGCGGCCGGATTGCAGTTCGCGTTCGCCGCGGTGATCGAGCTGCACGGATTGATCGGCGCGATCCACGCGCGAGAGATACGCGACCATGCCCGCATCCGCCGGCGCGGCCGTGCGCCCCACTTCGCCGACTTCGTGCGCGCGCACGAGGCCGTTCGGATCGTTGTCCATGCGGGCCAGCGCGGCGTCGCCCGCGACGATCAGCAATGCGATGGCGCGCGCGTGCGCCCGCTGGATGTCGGCATCGCCCGGTTGGCGGGCCAACAATTCGAGCAGCAGCGGCACGGCGTCGCGCGGACCGCCGAACAGGCGTCCTTCCCCGAGCGCCGTGTTCGCTTCGGCGAGCACCGTCGATTCCTCTCCGGGTTCGATCATCACCGGCGGCGGTTGCCATGCCGGGACGACCACCGCTTCTTCGCCCGTGATGGTCACCAGCGGATTGCGCTGCGCTTCGGGCGTGTCCGCGTCGCCCACGCGCTTGCCGTCGCAGGCGGCGAGCGCGAGGACACACGCGAAGGCAAGCAATCGGGGCGAGCGGGTCCGTGGAGGCGTCATGAACGTCCGTGGGGCCGTGACACGACGATGGTGGGCCATGGCCGCTGTCCAGGGCAACCGTGGCTTCGCCGCGGGTGGCCGGTTAGTCTGGCGCCCTGTCCTTTTCGCAAGACACCTCGTGCATCACTGGATCACCGACCCCACCGACCTCGCGGCACGCCTGGCGCACCGCCCCACCCGCGTCGGACTGGACACCGAATTCATCCGCGAACGCACCTACTGGCCGCAGCTGGCGCTGGTGCAGATCGCCCTCGACGACGCGGACGGCCATCCGCAGATCCTGCTGGTGGATACGCTCCGCGACGGCATGAACGCAGCGCTGGCCCCGATGCTCGCCGATCCGGCGGTGCTGAAAGTGATGCACAGCGCGTCGGAGGACATCGTCGCGTTCAAGCGTGCGTGCGGCGTGGCGCCGACGCCGTTGTTCGATACGCAGATCGCCGCGGGGCTCGCCGGCATCGGCGCCGGCATGGGCTATCAGCGCCTCGTGCAGGAAATGCTGGGCGTGACGCTCGCGAAGGGCGAGCAACGCTCCGATTGGCTGCGCCGCCCGCTCAGCGATGCGCAACTGCAGTACGCCGCGGACGACGTCGTGCATCTCGATGCGCTGTATCGCGCGCTCTCGGACAAACTCGACGACCTCGGCCGCCGTGCATGGCTCGACGAAGACAGCGCCCGCCTCGCGCAAGGCGCCGACGAAGCCGGCGAACGCTGGCCGCACCTGGCGCTGCGCGCCGCGCAATTCCTCGACACGCCGGGCCAGCACCGTTTGCTGCGCCTGCTCCGCTGGCGCGACGCCTACGCCCGCAGCAGCGACCGCCCGCGCAGTTGGATCCTCGACAACGAACTGGCCACAACGCTCGCGCGCACGCCGCCGATCGACCGCGACGCGCTCAAGCGCCAGCTCGACGCGATCCCGAAATCCCCGCGCAGCCTGGTCGACGCCCTGTGGAACGCGCTGACCACGCCCCTGCCCGACGAAGCCGAATCGCCGCCGCCGCGCAGCGAAGAGCGCGACAAAGCGGCCCTGCGCAAATTGCAGGACATGACCGCGCAGGTCGCCAGCGAACTCGGCCTCCCCGACGGCGTCCTCGCCTCCCGCCGCTGGCTGGAAACGCTGCTCGACGGACACGACTGGCCCGGCGCACTCTCCGGCTGGCGCAGGCAACAGCTGGAAGCGCGCCTCAAGCCGTTGCTGGCCGCAGGCCCGAACTGAACGGGGATCGGCACCGATTCGCGGTGCGGATCGCCACGCACCGCTTGGCAGCCCTGCGAGGCCTCCGTATACTGCGCGACTTCGTGGGGCGGTAGCTCAGCTGGGAGAGCGTCGCGTTCGCAATGCGAAGGTCGGGAGTTCGATCCTCCTCCGCTCCACCACGATTCGAAAGGCCCGCTCACGCGGGCCTTTTTCTTTCAAGGACTTCCGTGGTTCCGCAGCATTAATGCGGATGGTCCTTATCCGAACACCGATTCGCGGTCCTTCCTAGCGTGCACTTACACGTGCACTTACGAGGGATCACATGCGAGCACAGCTCACCAAGCGTCTTATCCAGTCGGCCCAGCCCCAAGAACGCCCTTACGAGCTCAGGGACACGCAGGTCAGGGGCCTGCTCCTGCGGGTCCAGCCCTCCGGGCACAAGGCTTGGATCATCGAGTGGACCCGGGGCAAGCGACGCACCCTAGGGGCACTGGGGCATCTGACGCTCGGCCAGGCACGCGCACACGCGTCGCAGGCGATGGCCGAGCACATCCAGCGTGGGTTACCCAGCATTGCGAAGCAGGACCGCGCCAGGTGCTCACTGGCTGGCTTTCTGAGCGATCGATACGCCCCTTGGGCCGTCGGACATTTGCGCAGGGGTCAACAGTGGGTTGATCGGATCGAAGCCGCATTTGCTGACGCCCTACCGCGTGACCTGTCGGAAATCGACCCGGCGTGGGTTGATCAGTGGTGGCTAAAGAGGATCGCTGCCGTATCCCGAGCAACGGCTTCTCGGGACCTCGCCTGCTTGCGGGCGGCGATGAACAAGGCGGTCAAGTGGGGCATGTTGGATCGAAGCCCACTTTCGGACCTCCATTTGCGCCCCGTCGAATCGCGACGCGTTGTTCGCTTCCTCAATCAGGCCGAAGAACGCAAGCTGCGTAAGACGCTAGCGGATCGCGATGCAGCCATGGTTGCAGCGCGCGAATCCGGAAATGGCTGGCGAGTCGCGCGTGGCAAGTCAGTCCTGCCAGATATCGGGGCTGGTGGGTTCGGCGATCACCTCACACCCGTCGTTGTGTTGGCAATGAACACCGGGCTGCGCCGTGGCGAGCTGTTGTCGTTGTGCTGGTCTGACATCGACCTAGAAGCCCGCGTGCTGACAGTTCGGGCCGAGACCGCGAAAAGCGGTCGCCAGCGTCACATACCGCTGAATGCCGAAGCCACGAAAGTGCTTCGAGCATGGTCTAAACGCTCCAACGGCCCAGACGTATTCGGTGTTGCTGACGTCAAGACGGCTTGGACTGCGTTGATAGAGTCCGCAGGCCTGGAGAACTTTCGGTTCCATGACCTCCGACACCACTTCGCCAGCAAGCTGGTCATGGCCGGAGTCGACCTGAATACCGTGCGCGAGCTACTGGGCCACTCCGATATCAAGATGACCTTGCGATATTCACATCTCGCGCCCGATCACTTGGCTGCGGCTGTTGCAAAAATCAGCCGTAACTATCCAGCCTAGGTGTCGCCCCGAAGGGGGCTAAGAACTCGGATCTCTTGCAGCGTGCTGCCTTGTTCTCGAGCTAACGGGCGGCGTTCGAACAACTGAAGATCCTGCGCGAGCTCGCGAGTATTTGGGGCATCAAAGCACATCGCCCCAGAGCACTAGAAACTAGGGCAAGATGACTTGGCTGCTGCTACGAAGCCAATCGCTTCCTAGATCGGCGTTGGCCTGCTCAGCACATTGAAGCTCACGCGACTCTGGGTGACCGCACGCCGCGATTTCTCTGGTCCGTTAACCTGCAGTTTCCAAGGTCCAAACGGGCTAACTCCAACAAACGCACCGCTTCTCTCTCCGAGTTCTCCGACATCAATCTCCGCGCCCTTGTGATCTAGCTGATAGATTGCCCTCACCTGCTGATGCGTAAACGGTCGCAAGCTGCCGTCCCGAAACCGCATGATAGAGCGACCTTCATGTTGAAAGGTGACGCGCATATCGTTGGCACCGGTGGGAAGCTCAACAACGCGAATTCTGCGAGCGGTGACTCCGTAACGCCCGGCAAAGACCGGATGATCTAGCGGAATCGAAAACATCACCGCTTGCCCATCAATCAGACGCTGGATTGAGTCGGCTGGCAGCAAATCCTTTAGCAGGATGCTCAGATTGGTGGCCTCAACTGCTCCTTGGCCAAGCGATTCCAGTGTCGACGAATACTGCGCGTCAATCATGTCAAACGTCGCCGCGATGGCCCCTACGGAGTGATCGTCGTAAACGGCGGACGCTGCGTTTCCACTAATGTACTCCAATGTTCTTGATAAGGAAGACAACGAACGTATCAAGTTCCATTTTGACTGAGTAAGCGATCTGTCTAATGCCGCCGTCACGTCCTCCAACTCAAAATCCGTTTGTAGCGAGGCCGATAGCGCACCTGAGTCTGCGACATTCGTTCGAATTTGAGCCCACCCCGCCCAGATGTCCCGCACAATATTATCGTGCTCGATGATCTTGTTATTTCTGGTTTCAGAAGTTGCAACAAACAGGTCCATCAGACGCTTATATGTCTGCGCTTCTGGCATTTCTCGGAACTTGTCTATTTCAACATCAAACGTACTCTTGTTTGCTACCAACTTGATGTAGTCAGTGCTCACCTTCGTTGCTTGTGGTTGCGCAACTCCAGGATTTTCAAGTTTGTCGATTGCATCTTTTGCCTTTGCGTAGTTCTTCTTGAACTCCTCGATGGACTTTCCAGCAGGCTCAACGATCTTCGCAATTTCTTTTACGTCATTGACGATGGGCTGGTACCACGAATCTGTTGCACTTGGTGGTGCTGACTTCATCGCCTTCAATTTCGAAAGTGAAGTCGACGCCGCAGCAGTGACAGCGAGCGCAGATCCGCCCGTTGCAGCAACAGTAGCGACCATGGCAGCGAAGCTTAGAGCGTCACTAAATCCACACCCGCCACTTTTCCGTCGCAGCGCAGCCTTGAAGTTCTCAGACGCGGCGTCCAACTGATGCCAGACTCGATCCAGATCGTCTCGAAGCGACTCGATTTGCTGCAGCATTTCCCGAGACAGCTCAAAGTTGCGCTGTATTCGCGACTTGACCATCTCCGAGTCGGAAGCCAGTGCCGCAATGGTCTTGTTTACCTCTGAACGGATCAATATCTGATCCGAGAGCCTTGAGCGAAGTGAATCCCTAGCGCCTTCAACCACCCTGGAGTTGTCGATGTGCCGCTGCACCTGGTCGCGCAAGAAATCATAAGAGAGCAGAGGGACGTACGTCTGATCTCGGCCAAAAACATCACGGCCCGCAAGAATATTCGTCGCGATCGATCTCGCTTTATCGATCACATAATCCGCATAGCCAGGACTTACCAAGGTGCACCAGCTTTGCAATCTTGTAACCCACTCAAGCTTCTCAACGCACAGCGCCACGTCAGCGTTCACGTAGTCGAGTTCCGCTGAATGCAAGTAGCTGTTTATCCAGTGCAGCGGGGGCAGGGCTTGCAAGTGCGGATATGAATCTGCGCCAGCAAGCGAATGCTGCTCGACTGTTCCGCCTATGCCAGCCATCGCGCTGTCGATCGGCTCTAATCGGGGCTCCCCGGCTGGTCCACGGGGACCGCCTGGCTGAGGTTTACAGTCGGGGATTCTGGCCATACTGGGCTCCTTGGCTAGTTCCGCGAACTCGGCTCAAGCGTGTAGCTAATCTCACCACCACGTCCGCCGTCACCGCCCTCGCCAGGATTTCCGTGGGACGCTTGGGCACCTGCTTTGCCGCCTTCAACGTTGAACTCAGGGGTGGAATCCGCATTCCTGGAAGAGTAGATCTGGACTCTTGCACCCGGCCCGCCGTCACCGGGCTTACCAGCGAGGCCGCCACGTCCACCTGCACCGCCTTGTATTCCGGGCCTGCATTTCTTAGGTTGTGGAGGCGCAGTTGCGCCTTTCGCCCCATCACCACCGCTCTGCGCATCGCCTCCGTCTCCACCTGGCGCAAAGACCGAAATCTCGCCAAGAATGGTGTCCGCGATTAGCAGCACACTTCCGGCATATGCACCCTGACCGCCGTTGTCGCCATTCCGACCGTTGTCTCCTTGATTGATTCCCAAGGAGGCTTTATCGCCGGCAGGGAAAGATGGCGACGCTTCCGGGCCGCTGGTGTCTATCAGCGCGTTTTGAGCGAAATTGAGCTGACGCGCAGTAATCCCGAAGCTGTGTCCCTTCGTTTCTAATCGGCCTTCTAGGGTGACGATGTCCGCCCAAATGATCGTGGGACGATCAACGGGAATGTCTTCCCGCCTAAGCGTCATGCGCAGTCCGCACAAGATTTTTGGAGGTAAGGCCGAAGTGCGATCGGTCGCGGCAGGCGAGAGGACCTGCGCGAATAACGCCCCCGTCCATGCCGAGGGTCCAAGGAGGAATGCGGCAAGGCCAGACCCCACGAATTTCCTGCGGTCCACAAGCGAGCACTCCGGCGAACGCACTATCCTCGCCAACGGAGACGATCTCTTGGATCGGACAGGCTTAGCGCGGCACCCGCGATATGGAAGAAATCAGTGCACTTTCGGTGTCGTCGATACCCGTGGTCACTGGAGACCCAAGATCGCGCTGCTGCAAGAAATGCTTGCCACAAGCAACTGCGGTGCCAATCGCGCTCAAAAGCAATGAACGAGGTGGTCAAATGCGACGTGGTGAAGCCCATTTCCGGCTTCCCGTTTCGTCCTGTTGAGTCCCGTCGAGTTGTCAGGTTCCTCAATCAGGCCGAAGAACGCAAGTTGCGCAAGGCGCTTGCTGACCGCGATGCGACGATGATTGCAGCGCGCGAGTCCGGAAACGGATGGCGAATCGCGCGTGGCAAGCGATTACTACCGGAGCTCGAGGCAGCTGGATTCGGTGACCACCTGACAGCCGTGGTTCTGTTGGCAATGAACACCGGGCTGCGCCGTGGCGAGTTGTTGTCGTTGTGCTGGTCAGACATCGACCTCGAAGCCCGCGTCCTGACAGTTCGGGCCGAGACCGCGAAAAGCGCTCGCCAGCGTCACATACCGCTAAATGAGGAAGCGACGAACGTTCTTCGAGCATGGTCTAAACGCTCCAACGGCCCAGACGTATTCGGTGTTGCTGACGTCAAGACGGCCTGGACTGCGTTGACGCACGCCGCAGGCCTAGAAAACTTTCGGTTCCATGATCTGCGACATCACTTCGCCAGCAAGCTTGTTATGGCGGGCGTTGACCTCAACACCGTGCGTGAACTGCTCGGACACTCGGACATCAAGATGACGCTTCGGTACTCGCACCTGGCACCTGATCACTTAGCTGCGGCAGTCGCAAAACTTACACGCACTTTGCTTCGGGGCCACTTGGGGGCAACCGTCCTTCCCACCTTTTCACGGTAGCGACCGGGGTTCGAATCTCCGTGGGGCGCCACTAGAAAGCCCAATAAATCAAGCGATTACGACGAGGGCCGCGCAAGCGGCCCTTTTCGTTTCTGGACTTCGGAAACGGTTCGGAATCTTTCGATCGGTATTCGCGCGAGGCGGATCCGTGAGGCACGGCCGGAGCGACGTGCGAAGCTGGCGTGCGCTAGACACGCGGACGGCGCGTGGAGTATCAGGCGAGGTCCCGAGTCGAGTCATTCCGGGTCGAGGCGTCTGCGACGATGGCGATAAGCTCAATTGCGGATGCATCGCTTCCGAGGAGAGTCCGCACCCCAACTTCGTTGTGCGACGTTGAAGTTCCACCGCGAGGTCCCGTGCCGAGCGCGCGTCTCGCGCGCGCTCGCGCCCCAGAAGGAGAAGACGCCTCCAGTCGCGAGTTCTTCTACGTGGTGAAGTGTCCAAATGCGCAGAATTCGGCAGACTAGGGCCGGTGCTTACGCTCGGCGGGCTTCCCCCACCTACACGTCAGATCTGGCCGCCAACACCTTTGAACTTCTCAACGAAGGCAGCGATCACCCGGAACACGCTCTGTTTCTTGGTTAGGTATTGCGGGTTCAGCGGACTCATCTTGGGCAGAATCGCGTTGAGCTCGGTGCCGTTCTCGCTAGCAAATTCCCGCTTGAGTGAGTTGGCGATATAGCGCCTGGCCGCCTCCGCATTCAGCCCTTCGGTGGCGATCAGCTTCTGCGCCTCGCGCTTCTGCTCCGCTTGGGCAAAGGTGAAGAAGGCCTCAATTACGCTGGCCTTGTCGCCGATCCGGTCCAGGTCGGTCTGGTTGATGAAATCCACCAGCAAGCTTTCCTTGGCGCGGTGGCCCAGGCTGCCGCGGATAACCCGGCGCACTTCGTCCACCATGTCGGCCTTGCTCCGGTTCTTCTTGTTGTGCTCGAAGATCAGCTCCAGGATGTAGTCCAGGTTGATCTCCTGCGACTTGAGTAGGTCGACCTCGAACACCACATCGTCCCAGTCGATGGTGGATTGCTCCTTCTCGGTGGCGGCCTTTTCCTTTCGCAGCCAGTCGCGGATGTCGTTGTAGGTCGAACGGTAGTCCTGGAGCTTACGCTCGGCTGGCAGCTTGACCGCCTGCAACGCCGCGAGGTCCTCGTCATTCAGATAGTACTTGGCATTGAAGGCTTCCACGGCCGCTGGGTCGCTCAAGTCGACGTCCTGCAAGGCTTTCAAGCTTGCAAACTCATCGTAGTTCTGCAGCACGTTCTCCACGCGCAGGTATTCGCCAAACAGCTTCACGAAAGCTTTTTTGTCAGCTTCCATCTCGATGGTGGCGGGGTCGGGGAAGCGCTGCTCCAGCTCCCCCACCACTTCCACGAAGCCACGCCTCGCCTCGCCGGTCATCACATCGGTGAAGCCTTCCATGTACTCCTTGTAGCTCTTTTCCAGCACCACGTTCTTGGTGTTCTTGTCGCCGAACAGGGTGATGGCGTCGACAGTCGCCTGTTCCAGGTCTCGGAAAGTGACGATGTTGCCGAAAGTCTTGGTGGCGTCAAAAATGCGGTTTGTGCGCGAGTACGCCTGGATCAAGCCGTGGTAGCGCAGGTTCTTGTCCACGAACAAGGTGTTGAGCGTGGGCGCATCGAAGCCAGTCAGGAACATGCCCACCACGATCACCAGGTCGATTTCCTTGGCTTTCACTTGCTTGGCCAGGTCGCGGTAGTAGTTCTGGAAGCCGTTGCTGTCCACGTTGAAGTTGGTCTTGAACAGCGAGTTGTAGTCGGCAATAGCCGCGCTCAGAAACTCCTTGGCGCTGCTGTTCATGGCCGACACATCGAAGCTCTCGTCCTGAATCTCGCCAATGGCGTCCTGCTCCTCGTTGGCGGCAAACGAGAAGATGGTGGCCACTTTCAGCGGCTTGTCGCTGTCCTTCTGTAGCGTTTTGAACGCCTCGTAATACAGCTTGGCCGCGTCCACACTGCTCACCGCGAACATGGCGTTGAAACCTCTAGCGCCGTGCTGCAGCCGGTGCGTCCTCTGCCGGAAGTGTTTCAGGATGTAGTGACTGATCTCACGGATGCGGTCGGGGTGCAGCAGCGCCTGCCTGTTCTCGGCGGCGCTAAGCTTCTTTTCGTCCTGCTCTTGTTCTATGGCCTTGAACTGCGGGCGCACATCGTTGTAGTCCACCTTGAACTTGAGCACCTTCTCATCACGGATGGCATCGGTGATCACGTAGGAATGCAGCTCACGGCCAAACACGCTGGCGGTGGTCTCCGCGCCCAGGGCGTTCTGCGGGAAAATCGGAGTGCCGGTGAAGCCGAACTGATAGAATCTCTTGAACTTCTTCTTCAGGTTCTTCTGCGCCTCGCCAAACTGGCTGCGGTGACACTCGTCGAAAATGAAAACGACCTGCTTTTGGTAGATGGGCAAGTCGCCCTCACTCTTCATCAGATTGTTGAGCTTCTGGATGGTGGTGACGATGATCTTGTTGTCGTCTTTTTCCAGGTTGCGCTTGAGGCCGGCGGTCGAGTCCGAGCCGTTCACGCTGTCCGGCGAGAAGCGCTGGTATTCCTTCATGGTCTGGTAATCCAGATCCTTGCGGTCCACCACGAAGAACACCTTGTCGATGAAGTCCAGCTCGGTGGCCAGGCGCGCCGCCTTGAAGCTGGTCAGGGTCTTGCCACTGCCGGTGGTGTGCCAGATGTATCCGCCGCCCTCAGGCTTGCTCCAGCCCTTGGCCTCATGGGCGCTCTTGATCTTCCATAGGATGCGTTCGGTGGCGGCGATCTGGTAGGGCCGCATCACCAGAAGGGTGTTGCTGACATCGAACACCGAGTAGTGCAGCAGCACATTGAGCAGGGTGTGCTTCTGGAAGAAGGTGGCAGTGAAGTCCTTCAGGTCCTTGATCAGGCCGTTGTCCGCCTTCGCCCAGTTGATGGTGAAGTCGAAACTGTGCTTGTCACGCCGCGTGGTATTGGCGAAATAGCGGCTGTCGGTACCATTGGAGATCACGAACAGCTGTAAGTACTTGTACAGAGACTGCTCGCTGTTGAAGCTTTCCTTGCTGTAGCGGTGGAGTTGGTTGAAAGCCTCGCGGATCGCTACGCCGCGCTTCTTTAGCTCCACCTGCACCAGTGGCAAGCCATTGACCAGCACAGTCACGTCATAGCGGTTGGCGTGGCTGCCCGTCTGCTCGAACTGCTTGATCACCTGCAGCTTGTTGCGGGTGATGTGCTTCTTGTCCAGCAGGTAGATGTTCTGGATGCGCCCATCGTCGAACACGAAGTCGTGGATGTAGTCGTCTTGGAGCTTGCGGGTCTTCTCAACGATGCCGTCGCTGGGCTTGTCTAGGTAGGTTTCCACGAAGCGCAGCCACTCGCCATCCGAGAACTGCACGGCGTTGAGCGCCTGCAGCTGCACGCGCACATTTGCCAGCAGGGCCTCGGGCGTGTTCAGGCCCGGCAGGAACTCATAGCCCTGGGCGGCCAGGTCGTGGATGAACTCGCGCTCCAGCGCGTCCTCGCTCTGGTAGCTCTCCGCGACCTGCCATTCACGGCTGTACTTGTCCAGGACAATGAAGCTGTTCGATTCGGCAATGGGCGTCAGGTAGTCAGCCATTTGGAACGTCCCGTTGCTGGAGGTAGCCGTAGGTGTTGATCAGGTGATCAAGCAGAAATTTGACCGTCTGCTTTTCCGGCGGTGTGGGCTCGGCAACCGTCTCATTGGAGAGGGTGCTATGGCTGGTGTATTGGATGATGCGATTGAAATAGGTCTGCCGGTCGTCAGGCAGGAGTTCCGACCACCTCTGATGCCCGAGAAAACTGGCCGTCTTCTCGTACAGGTTGCGCAGCAGAGTGAAGTGGTAGCGCTCGACCTCATCGGCGGCGATCGCCTGCTCGAGAGCCTTCTTTAGATGAAGGTGGTAGGAGAAGCTCCGATTAGAGTCACCATATTTGACATTCAGGTTAAAGCTGCCGTCCTCGAATCGCTCCAGTAGGTAGCAGCCTTCCTTCTTGCCATTGGCACTCAGGCCAAGTTCGTTGTGGAGTACGTTGTAGAAGAGTGGGCTGTGAGTGGTAATTACAAATCTGAGCTTGTGGGACTCGCTGCTCTTGATCAGTCCTGCGAGGTTGACAGCAAGTTCGATCAGGTGGTTGTCATCCAATGAGCTGACCGGATCGTCGATGAACACATATTCCAACCGATCGAACTCGTCGGTTTCTCGGTTGCTGGGCTCTGGCACGTTCAGGACGCCAATTACCTGCTCGATAAGCCTGAAGAAAATGCTCCAGATGAAACTGCTCTCTTCACCCTTGGAGATTTTGAGATTCCCGGTGCGCTCGTCATCACCGCGCTCCAGAGAAAAGGTGACTTCCGAGAAGGCTTTGGCGACAACTTCCCCCGTACTTTCGTCCTTGCGTTCTTCGTTGAACCGCGGTGTCAGCTTGTCGCTGGTATAGCGATGAAAGGTGGCGATGATGTTCTGGTCCTGACCCTGATCCTTCAATACCCAGTCCGTAAAAGAGTTAGGCTGGATCTTCAGTATTGGCTCGGCATCCAGCTCCAGGTCGTTATCCCAGTAGAACAGGTCTTCGGTAAGGGCGTTGTAGTAAAGGATCTTGTGGCGCGACAGCTCAACTTCGTCGCCACCATTAACGTCTGGCTTGGGTGCAATTAGCTGTTTGAACTCTCGGGAAAGGCGCGTTTTTCCCGAGCCGTTAAAGGCATAGATCAGCTGCACCTTCTTGTCAACGTCTTTCAGCTGCTGGGCAATCTCGGTCAACGTCTTGCCCACGTCATGCACCTACCGCTTCCGGCTTGGAGAAGCTCAGCAGTAGATCGCGGTAATACGCGTACTGCTTCTGGCGCAGCTCGATCTCGCGCGGCAGGTCTTCACTCATGGAGTTGGCGAGGGCGTCGAACTTGTCGAGGATCGCAACGATACGTGCCTGCTCCTCCGGCAAAGGAATGGGGATCTGGAACTGCTTTAGCTTTGCCGTTCCAATGATTCCCATCCCTCCATTTTTATTTGCTTTTTCCAAGCACCATTTTCCAAACTTATAGAAATAGTGAAACATGAATTTCACATCGACTTTTTCACTGTAAGCACTGGAAATAGTGAAGCTAGTTATTTGTTGATTGGTCAAAAAAGGTATCCCGACAAGAGCGTGCTCTCCAATAGTTGCCGTCGTAGACATTATTAGAGAATTGGCGGGAATCAATTGCCCCTTTACGGATGATGCAGAAACTTTTTGGATTGATTCTTTAAGGACCCTGCCATTCGTACGAATATCTTCCATTCTAAACCAAGGGATTTCTCCGTTAGTCCAGTACTCGGCCTTTGATTTGGACGGGGTGTAGCCATTTTTCAAATCAAATACTTCGCCAATCGCCTTCCACTCCACCCCACTCCCTTCAAAACTCAACAAGTGGTCGCGGTAGTACTCGTGTTGATTCTTCCGGGAGACCAGCTCGGTTGCCAACTTGGCGACGAGCTCATCGGTCAACTCATTGAAGGCGCTTAATATGCGGACAATTTCGGCCTGAAATGCCAATGACTTTTGCAGATTGGCTGGATATGGGACTGGTATTTTCGCCTTACCCAATCCCTTCGAGTTGATTGAAGATATTTTCCCCGAGGAGATGTGCCTTCTTATCTGGTCCTTGAAGGATGTGGATCTTAGGAAGTGCGAAACATATACGGGGTTCAGATCGCTCTTATATGCAAAACATGCATCGTGAATTACAACATCTCCCTCGCCGAGCCAGGCCGTTCCATCACCGATATCTTCGATCGTTTCGCCAGCGGAAACGATAATGACATCGCCATGGCTTGCGCACCGCAGATTCTCGGCCAGATCGGCGTCGAGAAATGACTTCGATTCCGTAGCCGAAATTCCATAGTGCGTGTATAGCTCACCGTAGTGTATGCAGGGAACTCCGGCTGTTCGGATATCACTCTTTACAAATCTCTTGCCTCTAACAAAGTCTCCGATTTCGCCCAGCTCCCGCCACTCCACTTCATCTTGAGCCAGCCACTTCTCCAGGCTCATCGTGCTACCTCTCGCTTTGCATTCTCTATCTCTGCAACGATGACATCAATCTCCTTGCGCACGTCATCGATACGGGCGACGGTCGCCCTAAGGGAAGCATTGAGCGCAGCGATGTTCACCACCTCCCGGGTTTCCGGCGTTTCCACGTAACTGCTTACCGACAAGTTGTAGCTATTGCCTGATAGCACCTCTAGGTCCACCGACTTGGCAAAGTGCTGCACATCAGCCTTGCTGTCGAATACCTGCATGATCTGTTCGATGTGCATCTCGGAAAGTTCATTATTGTTGGTCTTCTTATCGAATAGCCTGCTTGCGTCGATAAACTGGGTGCGAGTGTCGGTCTTGTTCTTCGCCAGAACCAGGATGTTGACGGCAATAGTGGTGCCGTAGAACAGGTTGGGCGCCAGCGAAATCACCGTTTCCACATAGTTGTTGTCCACCAGATACTGGCGGATCTTCTGCTCGGCGCCACTGCGATAGAAGATGCCGGGGAAGCAAACGATGGATGCGCGACCCTTGGCGGAGAGGTAGCTGAGCGCGTGCAGGACGAAGGCGAAGTCGGCCTTGGACTTCGGCGCCAGCACGCCGGCCGGCGAAAAGCGTTCGTCGTTGATCAGGGTGGGGTCATCGCTGCCTTTCCACTTAACCGAGTACGGCGGGTTGGAGACAATGGCATCGAAGGGCTTGTCGCCGCCGAAATACGGGTCGGTTAGGGTATTGCCCAGCTGGATGTCGAACTTGTCGTAGTTGATGTTATGCAGAAACAAGTTCATCCGCGCCAGGTTGTAAGTGGTGTGGTTGATCTCCTGGCCGAAGAACCCGTCCTCGATCACGTGAGCATCAAAATGCTTCTTGGCTTGCAGCAGCAGCGAGCCGGAACCGCAGGCCGGGTCGTAAATTTTGTTGACGCTGGTCTGCTTGTGCATGGCCAACCTGGCGATCAGCTTGGACACATGCTGCGGTGTGAAGAACTCGCCGCCGGACTTGCCGGCATTGGCGGCGTAGTTGGAGATGAGGAATTCGTAGGCATCGCCGAACAGGTCGATGTGGGCGGCGTCGAAATGGCCGAAATCCAACCCGGCCACGCCCTTGAGCACGGCGGCTAGGCGGGCGTTCTTGTCCTTGACGGTAGTGCCCAGACGGTTGCTGGTGGTGTCGAAATCGGCGAACAGCCCCTTGATGTCGTGCTCGGAGGGGTAGCCGTTGGCGGAGCTTTCGATGGCGACAAAGATGGCGGCCAGGTCGGTGTTCAACTTCTCGTTGCCGTGGGCGCGGGCGGCCACATTGGCAAACAGTTGGCTGGGGTAGATGAAATAGCCCTTGGTCTTGATGGCGTCATCCTTGATCTCGGGAGTGATGACGCTGTCGGCCAGCTCGGTGTAGCGGATGCTGTCGTCGCCGCCTTCGATGTAGCTGGCGAAGTTCTCGCTGATGAAGCGGTAGAACAGGGTGCCGAGCACGTACTGCTTAAAATCCCAGCCATCGACGGCGCCGCGGACATCGTTGGCGATTTGCCATATCTGGCGTTGTAGAGCGGCGCGTTGTTGGGTACTAGTCATACCGTGGTTCCTGCTTAACGTAACGATTGGCCAGGAATTAGCCCGAGCCGTAAATTCTGGTGAATGGGTGCTAGGTGCGCTCCCCAAAGTGGTCGGATCTACACCTGTGGGGGATTGCCGCCCTCCACGTATCTATTGCCTCCCCCAAGACGTGCAGGATAAATGACGAAAGGTTCCGATGCCGTTCCCGAAGTTTCCGAAATGACTCTTGCATTAAATTCGTTAGGTCCGGGGACGCAACCGCGCTCGGGAGGCGTCCCGTCTGTCTTCTGGCGCTCTCGGCATAGGGCGATGGTCATTTTCCGAGAAGAGGGCCTGACCCAGTCATCCCACGGCCAGCTACGCCGCCTCGCGGGGGCCTCCGGCGCATGCAGCTCTACTCATGAGCCAACGCAGTCCCCCAGCTAGTTTGCCTTCCTTGGAGCGCTGTGGGAGGGACGCGCGGAAAGTGCGGCAGGGATCATCGCCCGAAGCCTCGCTAAAGTTCAGGGAGCAATGGGCTAGTGCTCCATAGGTTGTTGACCCCCTACTCGGCCGTGCTAACTGCCCCCTAAATTGCGTCCAAATCGTGGACGACCAGACCGAGGTTTCGATGTGTATTCCATGTGTTCGCCTGGGCGATTTGACCGGTTCTTATGGCATGGTCAACAGGCTACTATCGGCGGCCCCCGCAATGAACTCCATACATGCCCAACATCGCCACTTTGCTTAAGTCCGAGATCACCCGCCTCGCCCGCAAAGAAGTCAAGGCCCAGACCGATGCTCTGCGTAAGTCGGGCGCTTCATACAGGCGGGACATCGCTGCCTTGAAGCGCCAGGTCACGGACCTCCAGCGTCAGTTGGCTGCTGCGACTCGATCCAGCAAGCGAGCAACCCCCTCGGAATCGGCTGAAACGACAAAGGTTCGTTTTTCCACCAAAGGCTTGAAGTCGCACCGCGCCAAGCTTGGGTTATCTGCCGGGGATTACGGTCGACTCGCCGGGGTGTCGGGACAGTCCGTTTACAACTGGGAAGATGGCACTACGATTCCTCGTCCGTCGCAGGTAGCTGCCCTTGCTGCCTTGCGTGGCATGGGTAAGCGGGAAGCGATTGCACAACTAGCCAAGCAAGGCGCGCCAAACAAGCGCGGATAATCCGCATCCAGTTCGGACCAACCAATCGCTTCCTGGCGCATTCTCTAGCACAACAGCTACCCCAGCAGCTCTCGCGCGCTAGGAATGGTTCCTGACGCGATTGGTGAAGCCCTGAATGCTGCCGTTGAACTATGGAAGCGCAAGCCACTTCGGGCCTGACTTAGATGCGGTCGCGAGGCGGTCGGCCTGGTACGCGCAGCTCAACCCCACGACTGCCCCCGCCAGCACGAACACCCACGGCACCAAGCTTGCCCCAGCGCCACGTTCACCGATCAAAGGCAATGCGAGCAACAACGCTATACCCATCGAGATCAAGTAGGCAGCCCAATACGTAGCCCGCCACCAAAAACGCTTTCGACTTGTCGAGTACCGGGTGCTGCGCCAGCGAACCCCGTTTGTAGCCGGATCAAACTCAAACAGAGGCCAGCACTCGGCGACCTCCATTAGCGCGCGACCAGCCTGCGGCCCCGCCCAGAGCATCCGGATGATCGGAGCTGGCATGTACTCGCCTACCAGATGTCTAACGGCTACCTCCAACCAGAGGTCGTCTGGATGATCCCCTCGCCACAGTTCAAGGAAATCTTTTCGGTCGGCGCTTCTCGATCGATGCAATCCGAAAATGCCCTTGGCCAATGTGGCTATCGCCACAAGCAGCGCCAGCGGCACCAGCAAATTCCCGTTCGCTTCGATCAATTCCGACAGCATCAGCCCCACCCCTTCGCACTTCCGGATACTTTATATCTAGTCCGCAACGGCAAGCGATCTGATGCGAACAAGAGTCAACACGCTACCTGGGGGCCCCTGGATACCCGGCACTCGCTGTAGCGCGATTCGTGCGGTTTGGCGCGTAGTTCCGACGGTGGTTTTCGGTCACTAATGCAGCGTGCGCCAGGTATGACGCGTCACAGCGAAAACGCTTTATACGGACGCAATCCTGGCGCTTGCCGGATGTGCCCAGTGTGCCGAAGGCACGATGTGGGTAATCCGGGACCTGAAGCGACACCGTAGTGGTTGCCTGGGGTCTTAAAGTCCGTGATTCCCTGAAACCCTGCGGAATAAAAACCTGGCGCCGAAGGCGCCACACGTGGGCCGTAGGGGTGGGTGGGCCGAAGGCCCGACCGCCCCGCAGGTCCACGTGCAATGTCAACTGGCGTTTTCTGTTTCGGCGTAATTAAAAGAATCTTCTGCAAAGCAGAAGTTCTTTAAGCTTTTGATTTAGCTTTTAAGGGAAGCGTGACATCCCCGTCAGCCAGTGCCCCCAGCCGGATCAACATGCTCCCTCCCTCGCTGCTTCCGCTTCCGATCTCGCTCCTGCGTGCGCTGCCTCGCCACGAGTGGATCGCCACTACCCGTCGCACTGATCGAACGGCCTGTGACGCGAGCTCGGAACGCCTTGCACGCGCGGGTTACTGGACAGTCCCGGCAAGGTGAGTCCTTGGCGATGATACGGTGCCCGAAGCAAGCCGGCCTAAAATCGGCCGGGTCGTAATCATGGGCCGGTCGTCGCGTCTTCGTTGCACGGACCACGGCGGCGTCGACAACTTCGCCCTCAAACAGGACGCGGGCGCGCACTTCGTCAATTAGTCCAGGGACGGACAAGTACTTCGCAAGACGGCCTGCCGGATCATCCGCGCGCAACACGTCTGCCCGCAGCTCCTCGATCGCCGCCGCCTGCACTGGATCATCTTCGGACCGCACCGCGAAAAACCGCCGATCCCAGCTACGCAAGAACAACCGGGCGGAAATTTCATCTCGCGTAGGATGTGACGTGAGACGCGCCATCGAATGCTTGCGAGAAAGCAGTTGATTTGGCAATGGTGGCTGCTTGTGCTTGTCATTGACAACCTTGCCATGCATCAGGATGTCCAAGAACAAGTCATACGGCATGCCACGACGATCTGCCTCCTGCCGCGCCTTGTACAAGTTGGTAATCACATCACGGCTGTTCTCAAACAATTTGGGTTGAACTGGACGCTTGCGGGGGGCGGCTTCAGGATCAATGTGGGTGTGCGCACGGCGATACGCCGCGATGTATTCCTGTGCGAACGCCTTCGTACGCTCAATGGAGTCCATGTAGCGGTACGCGACCCAACAGGTGGCTTGTAGGCTTGGCTCGTTATTGCGCAATTCACTGTTCACGTAGGTGCGCTCGAACAGGCGCTTTGCGATAAGACGCTCGTTGTCGTCCTCAATGTCGCAAATCGTCTGAAACTTGCTTACACGCTCTATTGCCTCGGCCCGCAGCGCCGGATGCTTTGCTTTATTCCGGCCAGTTCCTACAGTGTTCTTTCGCGCTCGCTTCGTCCGTTTGCCCGACTGTTTTGCCTTTTCCCCCTTGGCATTCTTCGAGCCACCGCGTTGATTTTCTTTCTTCATGGCAACACTCCTCCCTTGGCCTACGCATAGGCCAATTGCATTTGTTCGATGGATTGAGCGGGAAGGACACGCCTTCCCGCTCGATTCAGTCAGGCATGTGGGTGCTTACACGGGGCCCAGGTCGCCCACTTCGTCGGCGGGGGTGTACGCCGCCGCTTCTTCAACCAAGGACTCGCCGTAACGGTGGATGGCTTCCGCCTTGGTCAGCACCTTGCCCACGAACGGCGCCAGCGCATGCGCAGGGTTGTAGCCGAGGGCGATAGCATCGTCGAGGCGCTGATCAATCAGCTTGCGGGCGGCAGTCTGGACGAGGTCTCCCACGTAACGTTCGACCTTGAAGCGCTGGTCCCAGTCATCAAAGATGGGCGTGGCGAAGCGGAACTGGGGATCAGTCCAGCGAGTCATCACGAAGTCGATCACAGTGGGGGTGCAGAGCTGCATTGGGCGGGGCACGCGCTTGCGTGCCACCTTTTTCTGGGCCCAGAACTGCATCGCGTGCTGCACGAAGAACCAGTAGGAAACGCCAAGTTCGTCAAGCACCTGACGCAGGCGCCACACGTCGAAACCCATGGTCGGCGTGGCGTACAACGGGCTGTAAGTCGCCTTGGTCGGGCTCTTGATGCCTTCGTTGGTTGCGAACCAGGCAACGCCCTGCTGGAGCTGGCGGGCCAGTTCCTCAGTTGCCTCAAACGGCGTCATGTAGCCGTACTGCGGGTAACAGTCGCGACGCACCGAGACGTCGTGGGCCATAACCACCGGCCCCACCAAGGTAATCGTCACCTCGTGTTCCGCTGCTGCGACGGCCGAGGCACCCATGGCGCGGGCCTTCAAGATGCGCGTCGCGCGGGCAGTGTTGCCATAAACATGCATAGCTGTGCTTCCTCTCGTTAGCGCTTCGGCGGAATGCCTCGGCTGCTGGAGGAAAGCTTCGGGCTCTAAAAAATGGTCAAATGTTGGATATCCAACAATGCGCCACGGTCATCTCATGGCAATTCGCAACGATATCCCCTACCCCGCCTTCGATGAGTTGTTGCTGTTTTGCAATCGACTCTACGGCGCATTTGACGGGGCGCTCAAAAAATCATCGCCGCGTTTGACGATCACTGGATTGCAGGTGCTCACAGAGATTGCCAAAAGCGTTGAATCACGAACTGAATGCACACAAGCGCAAATCGCACGAACAATCGGTGTTACGCCCAGCAGCCTAGTCACGACAATTCGGAGCCTTGAGACAAAAGGACTTGTTGTCGTGGAACGGAGCGAGGTCTTCAAGAAGCATAAGCTGGAGTTGACCAAATTGGGGCATCGGGCGCTTCGACGCGGCTTAGTGATCAGAGACATCATCTTGGAATCGTTCCACGATGACTTGCCGTCGGACGATCGACGAAAGTTTTTTGCAAGCGCACGCATGGCGAATCGCACATTCGACCAGAAAGTGACGACCGAGCATCAAGACAAATATTTGAAGTCGCTTAAGAAGCACTCAACGCGCGCAAGAGTCCTCAAGGCGCGATCAAAGGGGTAGCCTCTATGGAGTTTGCCTAGCCACTAGTCCACTTCGGATCAGTGAGGGGGCGGATGGCGATGGTCTTATGGCACGGATGGCGCGGATGGCGATGGCTCTAGGACTTCAGCTCGATTGCGGCATTAGACTGAAGCAGGAATGCAGCCCATAGCAACCAACCTTCGCCGCAATCCTTCCATCTATCGCCCTTGGTGATCAAAGACGCGCCGCATTCTGCGCGGACTTCTCGAAGCTTCCGATACAAGTGCAAGAAGGCCTGCGGTTCGCCGTTGTCGTTCAAAGCCATGGCGGTCGGTGTCGTATATGCGGACATGGACTCAATGGCTCGTCCTTCGTCATTTGCCGTCCATGCTTCTGCGACCTCAACCCCTCTGAAGCTCGTAATTAGGATAATTCCCAACCGTTTTGACGCCTGACTCCACCAGTCCACAGCTACTACATTGTTCGCCAGTTCACTCGCCGTAGGCGAAAAGCTCTGAATCCGACTGATGTCGCCCAAGATGCTGTTTGCACGATCTCCAATGTCGCCCCAACCTTTGGCCTCGAGCGCAAAAGCGATTTCGCCATTCGAGCCGATCAGGTCGACACGTCCCCTGCGGCCCAGGTTTCCTTCGGCATATAGGTCAAACTGCGGCTCCAGATGGCCGAGGCAGTGGGCAAGACTGAAGACCGCGTTGACTTCGTGGCAAGGTGCGTCCTTACCGCCCGAAGGCCATTCGAGTTTTTCCAAAGCTCGCCCTAAACGAGTTGCGGCACTTTCGAAGCAAGTTGAAAACGCTTCTGGCAGCACGGCTGACGAGCTTTTCACAGACGGGTCCCCCTGCTGGAAGATGGCGACAACCTTACTCGCCCGGCAGTCGAGGCCCTGTATGGAGTGACCCCGGCCAGTTGTCCACTTCGGATTAGTGGGACTGCGCGGATCGTGATGGTTCTAGAACGTCGACTCGTGATGCACTGCATCAAGTACTCGGCAGCAAGTCCGATATTCTTTGGGGACCGACAGATAGCAGGTACCGTATGCCCCCGCACCCCATGCATGCTCTCTGCTTACCCGTTTTTGCAGCCATTTTCGCAATTTCAGGTTGCGGGTCCTCCGCACGGGAACAGCGCCTCGCTGAGATGCGCAAATGCAAGACCACTCAAGTTTGCACGGACGAGCAGGCACAGGCCCTATCGACCGAGCAGAACCGACCGATCCTTTCTCTAACCGGGGCGCGCTTTTACCACCAACTGAAGTGCGCGGACACGTGCGCGGAGGAGATCCGTGGGTACACGTGGGCTAGCGATAGAGACCTGCATGAAGAACAAGCTTGCGACCATGACACCGATAACTTCCAGCGCGGATGCAGGCAAGCGATCGAAGAGGCATTAGACGCGTTACACGACGACCTACAAGCAGAATACGATCCGGGGCCGTAACTGGCTCAACATGTCACCGGCACATGGTCGCGATAACTCAACTGCGGGAAAAGCTTGTCGAGAATGCATTGGCGTGGGAGCGCGCGTTCGGCAATGCGCCGCAAATCACCACCGTCTTGTCGGAGTACGACGCCGCACTCTTGGTCGGGTGCTCCCTTGGTGCGTATTCGCAGGGGATGCAAGGATGCAGCGTCGTCCAGAAGGGCCACGACTTCATCTTTAATGGAGCGCGGTACCAAGTGAAAGGCAACCGCCCCAGTGGCAAACCAGGCAGCTTTGTTACCTGGGTCCCGAAGGCTGCGAATTACGATTGGGACTACCTGATCTGGATTCTGTACGACAGCCAATACCAGATCCAAGAAGCATGGCAATGGGACGTTGGGACTTACGCGGAGGCCTTTGGCGCAGTGAAGCGGCTCTCGCCGACCCATCTTCGCCAAGGGAAACGACTGGCTTGAAGTCTCGGAACTTTCAGAACGCCACGCCAGCGAAATTGGTGTCCGCCCTGCATTGAGTTCACTCTGCCAGTCTGCCAGTCGTCCACTTCGGATCGCTGGGATTTCGCTCGTGGCGATGGTTCTAGGACTTCGACTAGGGAGAACGCATCCGAGTCTACATCGCCCTCAATGGGACGGGGGACTCGAAAGCATGCTTCCAGCCCACTCACTTTGCCCCCCCTGCGATGCTGCTCCCTGTCGATTGCGAAGTTAGACCGTAGCTTTCGCCGCTTTCGCGTGAATAACAGCCTCTGCCAATCCGTCGTACTCGTATTCGCCAAAGCGAAATCGCCCATCCACGTATGAAATCCCGAATGCTTCCATCGTTTCCATCTCGGAAGCTTTCAACTGACGTACGCGGACCTGTCGTAGATGCGGCGACGTAGTATCTCGGAATGAATCGGGTAGCTCGCTATTGCAGTGACGACACCTAGATGCAGCTTGGCGGATCGGTTCCGCGCAGATAGGGCACGGCTTCAAATTTCGATCGGCCTCCGCCCCCCCAATAGCGCTGAATCCCATCATCAGCACACCAACTAGCGTGACAAGGCCGGCTAGCATGAAGTGACTTCGGCGCCTTTCGAGTAGGCCGATGTTGTGTACGGTGTGGGAGGGTACATACAGGGCATATTCGCCCTCACCGACCTTGCGCTCAGGTGTGGTGACCGTCGTCTGCATGTTGAACGAGACAGTTACCAAGACAAGTCCGGTTAGAAAGATCAAGACGCCAAGTGTCCTCATCCGCCCTCTCCAAAGTGGGTCGTCTCCAAATTGATCACAGTTGCTGCGGCCCTTGGCCCTGTCGCAGCCTTTTCGAGCTGCGCGATGAAAGCCGATTGGTCGTCGGCGGATTTGATGAGCACGTGTGTTCCCCCTGGCAGGAGGATAACGCCAACGCGCGAATCCGGGCCCATGTTCGCTTTCGGTAGCAGCGTCTGCGATTGGTACCCGACTTAGCCTGGCACTCTCAGTCGGTCGTCCAACTTAGTGGCACGCGCACAAGGCGTTGGCTCTTCTCGGGGCTGGCAAAATCCACTGCTGCAGTGCGTCACAGAGGTTTTGCACCTTGGGCTATCTTGGTGGACACCCGCTAAGCAAACACCGAAATGCCTGTCCCTACCTACGACAAGTTCATCGACCCCCTACTCCGCTTTCTTGCCACGCAGTCGATCCCTGTGGCTACAAGGGAAGCCTACGAAGCAGTGGCCAGTGCGCTAGGGCTCAATCAGGAGCAGCGCCAGGAAACAGTGTCAAGCGGTCAGCAGGTCTACAAGAACCGGGCGGGTTGGGCGCACGACCGACTAAAGCGGGCGGGATATTCCACTAGTCCAAAGCGGGGCTATTGGCAGCTAACGGCTGAGGGCATGGCGTTTTCGGCGTTAGCGCCGAACCCCCTGCCTGACGCAGAAGTCCAGCGGATTGCCTTCGAAGCGCTCGACGTTCGGCTGCGCCCTGTTGACGAAGACCGCGCCCCCGCGCCGGTCGTCCTATCCGCACAAATTCAGACCGTTCAAAGTCCCGACGACCGCCTCGACCAGGCGCTCTCTGAAATCAAACAGTCGGTCGCTGGCGATCTTCTTGACCAGCTCATGTCGGTAACGCCGCAGTTTTTCGAAGAGGTCGTGCTTGATGTTCTACATGCGGTTGGATACGGAGCAAACCGTAGCGACCTGCAGCGTGTAGGTGGCCCGGGCGACAGTGGTATCGATGGCATTATTTCGCTCGATCGACTCGGCCTTGAGCGCGTGTACGTACAAGCAAAGCGCTGGAAGGATTGCGTTGGTCGACCTGAGATCCAGGCCTTCTTTGGCGCCTTGGCGGGACAGCGGGCTACCAAGGGTGTCTTTATTACGACCTCTTCCTTTTCGCAACAGGCCGTCCAGTACGCTGCATCAGTGGGCCATGTCGTCCTAGTTGACGGGGTAAAGCTCGCAGAACTAATGATCGACCATGAAGTCGGCATTAGTGTCCGCGCGGTTCACATCCCCAAGGTCGATAGTGACTACTTCGAAGAGGGCACGTAGAGGCGAACTTACGTACTCGGAGGAAATCGAGTGGATATGAAAACGCTCCTAAGAATGGCTTCCTCCGGGACAGGATTTTTTGAGCCGTCTGGAAATGCTTCGGCTGACCTTCGTGATTTTCAAGACTTAGCGGCGCTGGCGTTCGAGGCGGAACGCCTCGGATACGTCTATGCCGTGTACGTTCACCGCGTGCCTGATCCTGAGGGGGATGTGTACAACCAGATCTATGTAACTGGCGTTACCAACCTTGGCCTTCAGTTTGCAGGCGACAGCTGAGGCAGCGAGCCAGATGTTTGCTGCCGCACGGTGCAATAGCTATGGGCGTCCTGAATCCTTCACGTTACTTCGCAATTTCGACTCTTTGCCTTCTGGCTGCGTGCAACACGGAAGCATTGAAGATTCCAAAATCTCTACGCGGGACCTGGAGTACAGACCATATCACCAGAGTCACGGGCATGACGATGACTGCGAATACGCTCCGTGTCCATTACGAAGACGGAGCGTCTGACCTTTGCATGGTGAAGAGCGCCCTACTAAAGCCGGCACTGCGGGGGCAATACGTTGATGTGCGTTGCGCGCTCAATCGTGCACCCTCGCGGTTGCACTGTGACGGCGACGCCCCCTTGTCCTGGCACTTCGAAATCACGGCTAACGAGTTGGGCGATCCGAGGGAGATTGAGGTAACGGAGTGGGGTGGATGCTACGGGCAAAATACAATGACGCTATACCGGGACTAAACGTTTGCTCATGACGTCGTTGAAGAACTGGCGTAGTTGGTTCCCGTCCTCAGTCCGATCGCTCTAAGCCATGGAGGCGAGTCGCAAACCATCCAGCGACAACAATCGTGGCGACGTTCGCGATCGACCAAATCTCCCGGCTCGCATGCACCGGCACAATTGGGTTGTAGATGCCCGCAATCGCGCCCCAGATCCATGCCCAGGCCTCGGATTTCGATCGAAGCGAATAGAGCGCCAAGCAGGCGCACCCCACACATACGACCCATCGCATCACTCGGTAGTACCCGTACGGCATCGACGGAATCAGTGCGATCGCCACGGCAACCACGACTACCCCCAGCACGACTCTCGGTTGCATTTGGCTGCCTCCCCAGGCTGCATCAGCAGTCTATCGCATGAACGATGTGCCGCACTGCGTCAGAGAGCGCACCACTCGCCCCGTCGCCCTCGACTGTTAGAGCCCCGCAAGTAATTCACCCCGGGTCGCTGGCATAGTGAGCCGATGCACTTTCGGTCTCCGCGCACCAACGATGGCGATGCCGCCCACGTTGCAGGTCGGGCCTACGTCAAGAATACTGTCAGGAAGCCAAACATTTCCGGGGGGAAAATGTTCCAGCGCTTCATTTCGCTGCAAATCAGATGGATCCTCAGTTCACCCAAAGCACTGGTAGCGATCACGCTCATGACTAGCGCTGGGGTCGCTTCGGCACAGTCATCTGGCTTCGCAGTCAGCGGCGCTGGGACAGCATCCTGCGGTCAATACCTTGAATCCCGATCAGATGACTCCTTGTCGCACATGCATGTCACATGGGCCCAAGGATTCTTGAGCGGACTGAATGTTGCGGAGTACACGACGGTAAAGAGCCCTTTTGTAGTCCTGCCAGATGGACCTACGATCAGCGCCTACTTGGACAAGTTTTGCAGGGAACATCCATTGGAGAGTCCAATGATGGGCGCGCTGGCAATGTTCCGAGGCAAGAATCGACGTGATGCCGGAATGCCGTAACCGCGCACAACCAACACCCAAATATAATCGTAGATCTCCTTAGCGTGAGGGGGAATGAAATGAAGAAGGTGTTTATTGCGGCAGGCGTACTACTACTGATCTCCGGCTGCGCCACAACTGCAGTGCCAAATTATTACAACGGCAACTATTACATGACCGGTGATTCAAACTGCAGGCAGGGTAGGCCTTTGTCAGAGACGAGAATCATGTGCATGGACAAAAATGGTGCTGAGACTGGCTATAGGGATGCAATGACGCCCGACTAGTTGCAGATGTATCAAATGCAACGGGCCTATCAACAGCAGCAGATGCAGTCTCAAGCTGCTCCGCAGTATAAACAGACGGTCAGCTGCAAAAGGTTCGGCGACATCTCTGGTCAGGTGTATCAGTTCGACTCAGCGTATTGTCCTGTCGGCTACTATTAGCCGATAGGCCCCACGCCGCTTCGCGGCGCGGTTAGTTCAGTTGTTCGCAAATGACTGCTTCTCCATTGAGGGCAACGCCGATGGGGCCTAGTAAGAGTGTGAGACTGCTCAATCAACAGTATCGGAACATTATGGCCATTACGTACAGCCAACAGAAGCAAGCGGAGTGGAACGCGTTCAAAGCGAACGGCGGTTCCATCACGTTTGAAATTGACGGAACGGACATCTCCGACGATGCGTCGTTCGAAAAACTTCCGTCGTTGCAATCGCTACTAAAAACAGGCTTCGAAATTCCTCCGACTCCATTGATCGAAACAGCGGAACTACAATCGCTCATTCAAGTGCATGGCTCAGAATGGGACTACATCCTTTGCCGCATCTACCTTGCTGGCGGCAGGGTTATCTATCTCCAACTTCCTAACGGCCAGTACGAAGCAACCTGCACCGTCCCGTAGCTTCACTAATGCCTCAAGGGCGAAAGCGCTGCAGGTTGTCGGCGATCCGCTTCTTTTGAAGCGTTTTCTCAATCCTATGAAGTGACCCCGGCCAGTCGTCCAGGGCCGACCACACAAAACCCGCCACCCGCCAATCAGACTCATAATGACGATTCCCAATACGTTAGAGACCCTTCGTTCGACATTGGAGCGCGCCATCAAGGCAGGCAGCGATGCTGCTCAAGCTGAGGTTGTCCGACTCGCCAAGATAAGATTCACCGATGCGTGCGGCGGGTCTTTACTTATCCTAGACGTGGATGGTCGAACAGCGTTCGGTCGCATTCTCTCAGCATATCAACAACCCGGAGTACAGATTCGCAAAGGCTATGAAGGTGGCTTCGTGCTAAACCTTCCCTACCAGTTCGACCTAGTTCCGCCGGTCACCGGGCAAGACCAGGCTATAAGCGTGGCAGCTGACGAAGCGGCGTTGCGGGTCATCCAGCAAGAACTGGGAATCAAAGGCTACGTCAGGCCGTACATAAGCTAGAGCCACTGAACCGGAGTAACTGCGCTTCTGGCACGGAGTCCACCCGGCCAAACGTCCGCTCCGGGTCAGTTGTATGGCGCGGACGGCAATGGTTCTAGGACTTCAATTTCCTACGCTGTTCATCCCGAAAAGCACAAGCTGCGTCCACGCCACCTGCGACATAAGCTGCCCGTTGCCTTCAATTGCACGTTTGGCAATACGAACGGTTTTCCCAGTTGCCATAGGTGAACTCGCTCATGGGAAACGAGCATCCCCAGATAGAGCAGGCTCTGCGTCGCTCAGTGGTCATCGACTGATCTCGGGAGAACGTTCGGACTCAAGCAGTGTGTGCTGTGATGCGCGACGCCATGCTGGTCAGCCATAGACATGGGCCACCGCCCCCATCCACCGACTAGAGGCATTTGCCGATAGCCTTCCACTCCTGCCCCTCCTTCCGGTACCACCTGCCGTCGATGCAGCGTTCGTGCATGAACAAGGGATCATCACGCCGTTGAGGCTCATAGACCGGCGCATGAGCAATTTCTGCCTGGGTCGGGGATGACCAAGCGGCGTGCTGTGTGGTGTGACGACTGGCTTTGGGTTCGACCGCTTGCGCACAGTACCGGACCCATCCAATGGCTCGATGGGAAACATCTGCTGTACTTGTCGCAGTTCTTCTAGCGTGGCAGGCCGCATTAGCTCACGGGTAAACGCTGCCGCCTGGCGTCGGGCGTTCCATTCAATTAGACCTGCAATCACGTTAACAACCACGGCGAGCATCAAGGCCAGTTTGAGGTAAAAGAACTCGTCTTCCCTGTCAGATTTCCAGCGCATAGCCCCCCTATCAGACGGAGCATATCGGAAGCCGCGCGCGCCGAAAGTCGCGGCCCAAACTCACCCCGGCTGCCCAATCACTTCTGGTCACCGTGACGCCTAACGGTAGCGGCCTTAGACCTATCCACCAAACCCCGATGCCTTTACGCTCAAGCGGGGCGGTCATCGGATGGGTCGTAGGCAGTATGAATGCCAGAACAGAGATTTTGGAGTTGGTCGGGGCGATCGTGCTGTCCGCCCAATCTTCCGAACACTACCTGAAAGCGATTCTTCCGTTCACCCATACAAAAGATCCAAGTCTCGCGGGTGCTCTAGCGCGCGCTGAAAAACTGAAGCGGCGAACACTTGGCGATCTTGTCGGGAAGCTGGTGGATGCATCGACTTCGAAGTCTGATCACTTCGAAGCCGATCTCGCGAATCTCGTAGATGACAGGAACCGGGTGGTGCACCACTTCGCTGAAACCTACGGGAAGCAGTTGAAAGACGGTGATGTCGAAGGCGTCATAACAGCGCTTCGCACGATACGAGCAAATGCAAAGGCACTTGAGCAAGCGGTGGAGGGGCTTGCCTTGCGATTGATGGAAGCGTTGCGCGACATCACATATCGAGGCACGCCGGAGTTTGACGACTTCGACGCATTATGCGTGGAGTTCCGAAACCGCCTCCCCGCTGCATCGCCCTCCTCTATGGACTGACATCGACCAGCCATCCACCGCGGATCAGCGGGATTGCGCGGTTGGCGGTGGACCTAGGACTTCGACCGTTTGGCAACTTCATGCCAGTTTTCCATTACGTGCTGTCGCCACGCAGTCCGTTGTCGTCCGCCCAGACCGAACATTCGATGCTCGGCTTCCTCACCAGTAATACCCAAGCGCTCCCCCAGCTCAAGCACGATTTCACAGAATCGACCGTAATCGTGAGCCGTGACGCGATTCGAAACGTAAGCACTAATTTTGGTCGGAATTTCACTGCGTTTGCTGACTACTACAGCGGGCATTCTCGCTTGGAGCGTAAGCAAGTGCACGCTACACGCTGTCCACTGGTCGAGAATGAATGAGTCTTCTGTAGGGCAACAGAAGAATATCAACTTGGTGAAAAACGCCGGCCCCAAGCCAGGAATGGTCCCGCAGGTGCTAAGCGACGCAAATTCTTCGAACGCCTCGGTTCCGGTGATGTCAGCGCGCTTAAGTCGTTCGCACACCCGGAGCGCCGATTCTTCCTGTCCCGCAAGCGTTCTGGCATGACGCCGGTGCATTCCTCCCCACGCCATCGTGGTCCAGAAAAGCGAATGAACACTTTGATCAGCCTTCCAAAGCTCCCGCAGCTCGTCACGTTGCACCTCTTGCGTACACAAGTGCAGTTCGTCTCCCAAGCCGGCACGCACGGTATTAGCCCAAGCGCGGGGCGGTCTAGACGGAAATCGCTCTGGCCGGGTGGGCGCCAGAAGGCCGAAACGCTCGACTGCGTCATCATTCAAGTAGACGTCAATCACCTTACCTGCCACTCACGCCGGCCAGTACATGCGCTTAAGTGGAACAAGACGCTTCGTTTCGCTGTCGGTCGCGTCATAGTGCTCTATAAGCGTTCTAACCACGTTGTCCAACGTCCAAAGCGTCAATGGGACAGCGGCTCGGTCGGCCTCGTAGAACGCATCCTTAGAAAACCCGCCTGTGCTGACGTAAAGGCCTCTATCGTCCTTGTGGCGGCCGCCTAGGAAACTGCGGATAGCACTACTACCCATCTGACCCGTGCGATGCTTCACTTCTACGACGATTCGCGGATTCTCAAAACCGAATCCATCAGGGGACGCGACGATGTCTTTCCCACGATCGGCGCCGGCAGGCGACACTTGGGTCTTGTAGCCCATGGCACGTAAGATGCCTGCTACCAGTTCCTGCATTTCGCTCCAACCCAGTCCACTAACGATGTCCTTGATTCGCTCAACCGCGAGCGTCTGAACATCAGCCAGGGCGTCAGGCACTTCTTCTTCTAGAGGATCGGTGGCAGCAGAATTCTGCATCGGCTGGCCTAGAGCAGCAGCCAGTAGTTCGCTAGTCGCCAACGCCGGCACAAGAAACACTGTCAGTGTTGACCCAAGGCTATTCTTGGCCTGATCGCTTAGAGCATCTCGCTCGACCTCGTGCTCCCACGCGACCGGCCGCGCGACAGCCATGTCCTGCTCTGCCCACTCAGGTCGATAAGCGCTTTCGCCAGAGATCTTGCCAACAAGATATGTGCGATTTGCCGGCGAATACGTGATGACATCATCTCCGACACTCATATCGTTGATGAAGCGCCATACCTGGGATGCCCCGGACACAACTTGACCTCGGGCTAGCGACGGGTGCAACTGAGCAAACTGCTCCGTTACTTGTTTGCGCGTCATCCCCTTCGTGACCTTTTCCCCGAGGTCTGCCCAGCCAATCGCAGCCACGCCCTTTTCGCGAAAGTCCTCATACAAGCGTCCGCCATCGCCCCGGACCATCCACATCCTACTCATCTGACGCCCTTTCCCATTGTTCACCGGCAACTTATCGTACCCGTGCGGAGCACCGCCCACTTGCTGCTTAGCAGCATAGAACTATTCCTAGCCGCCTCGACAAGGGCAGTCTTTTTTTCTGCGTAAACAGCCACGTCGTCGGCTGGTTTACGATATAGCTGCTGAATCTATTGACTACTTTGACATGGCCCGGAGCTACAAGCGCGGCGCTGAGTTCCCGCACGAAGGCTTCGTGCAGCATGCGCTTGAACGGCATTTTGCGAACCGGGGGTACGAGATTGATAGCGGAGGTCGCGTTGACTTGCTGTGTCAAAGTCTTGCGAATGGCCAGTCATGGCATATCGAGGTCAAAGGCGTCACAACGCAAATCGGTCTGGACTTCAGGACTGGGCTGGGTCAACTCGTGCAGGCCGTCACGGCGGGAAACATGATGTATGGGCTGGCGATTCCAGATACCCCAGCCTTCAGAACACAGGTGGCCAGAGTGTCCAGACGCGTCACCGAAGCGCTCAACCTTCACTGGTTGCTCGTGAGTCCGGACGGGGGTGTGTTAATTGTGCCGCCCACCGGCGCGATGCCTGCGCTCGCTGCCGATTCGGATTCCAACGAATGAATAGCAGCCCGCGCTGTTCCATGACCGATGTCCTCATCAACGATCCCAGCGATGGCATCTACGACGACGGGGAGTGGATTAGCTGGGAATGGATAAATAGCCAGCTCAACGACGAGCAAGACCCCGAGGACCTATGCGAGCGGAGAAGCCCCCCAAGCGTGTTGGAACTGACGCGGGTGTTCCTGGATCTCGTTAGCGTCGCCCAGGAATACAAAGACCTGACTGGCCGTTACCTCGAAATCTGGGGGGAGTTGGGGGAACTCTATGCGGAGATCCGCCATGGCCTTGTTCGACATCCAAAGCACTTCGCAGGATCAGACGGGACGATCGGCGTCGCATTGGTTGAGGTAAAGACGATCTCACCGGAAAAGAAGAAAGACCGTGTGTACGTGAAGCGCGCGGGCAACTTTGAAAAGCTGCTAGTTGTTCGCGTGTCTGAAGACTTCTTGTTTTCGTCAAAGTTATTTGAGCGCGGCGATCTGAAAGAAGGGGCAAGCCCCTTGATTAAGGCGCGATGGACAGGGTTCGAATAAACCTCTCGGAGACAGGCATGCTCGACCGACTAAACGGGTGGCAGCGCATCGGGGTGCTTCTCACTGGCGCCTGGCTGATCTTCATTCTCGCGCTGGCGTTTGTTGAGCTTGCCGACCGTGCACGGAGTGACGCGTACTTTGTTGAGACAATTCCGGGCGTCGAGCCTCAATGCACCCAGCCAGCGGCGCCATCAACCACAAAGACATTCACGTTCGAGGAAGCCCATGGCTGCGCGCGGGGAGCCCTCGCCCAAGGGAGACCTGATCGCAGCCAAATCAATTGGGTCGGCGTAATCATGGCTGCCTCGATCCCACCCATTTTTGGCTGGGGCGCGGTTTACGCGCTTATCGCTCTGATCTCCTGGGTGGCTAAAGGCTTTCGTCGTCCGGCGAGTTGAGACTCCTAAGCAGCTATCAACGAACTCGCCATGCCCTCGAAGTGCTAAGGCGACGTGGCCCTCCTCTATAGAGCAACTCCGGCCAGTCGTGCATCGTGGACCGCTGGGGATGCGCGGATCGCAACGGATCTAGGAGCTCGTCATGCGACTTATTTTTTTCGATGAATCCAAAAACGACAACAACCACCCCTCCTACCACATCGGTGCTGTTGTCATTGAGGACACTCGACTCCTTGAGGTTGAAGGGCAAATTAACGCTATTGCTCAGGATGTATTCGGTAGCTCCCGCCTGGTACAAAACACGGAGTTTCATGCGGCGGAGATATTCCATCGAAAGAAAAACTTTAAGGATTGGAACGACTTCGCAGCAAGAATTGATATCTTGCGCCGACTGGTCGACATCCTTAACTTAGATTATGTCGATCTAATAGACATTAGAATCAATAGCGATCTTCTTGCCGATACTCAGAACGCTGAAGACATTGCTTTCATGTTTCTATGCGAAAGAGCTAACGACCACATGCGGAGTCGCCGGGAGCTGGGAATGCTAATCGGCGACCGCGAAAACGATCAGAGTGCTGCCAAGCACGCGGGTTTCTCTCGCTGACTACAAGGCCCGCGGCACTGACTTTGCGGTCGGCCGCAGCATCACCCATCTCGTTGATTCAGTTCACTTTACCCAGTCCCATCTGAGCCGCTTCCTGCAACTCGCAGACATTTACGTGTGGATATTGCAGTTCCAAGCGAGGAACCGCGGGTCTGAGAACTTTCGCCATGCTGCAGTCTTCGAATTGCTGCGACGGGATGGAATCAACCTGTTCCCTAGAAAGTACAAAGAATGGCCTGCACGCCCATCTGGCGCTAATTAGCCCTACCTCTTTGACGGTCTTGTTAGCAGCATGGCGAGGCCCTCTATGGAGTTCACTCAGCCAGTCGCCCACTGCGGATCAGGTGGACAGCGCTGGCGGCGATGATTCTAGGACTTCGATAGACTGCAAAAAAATACTAGGTCAGGTCAGGAAGAAGCTCATGGCAACTTATCGCTACGGCGTGTTCTATCGCTACAACGGACCAACATCCTCCGATCCATTCAGGGAAGAACTTGCGGCTGATAAATCGAGTATCGCCTTAAGCGCTTCCCCGTGGAGCTCGCACAACAATTCGACGACGACCGAACGAACATTACTTCTGACGACACCTTTGATCCCAACTTGCCTTTGATTGTCTCCGTCGCGACCAACCTGAGCAAAATTGAAGCTGATGCCATCTTCTCCCTCTGCTTGAACGGCCTAGATCTCTTTGGCAAGAAGCTCTGAACGATCCCCGCGAATGGATGATTTAACAGCGGAAGAGACTGAACTTTTCATTCGCTACCCAAACCCCCTCCGATTGGGGACGTCAGGGTTGGCGGGGTGCTTATAGTTGAATGGTTGCAGGACGAGCTGGGCGAGCCCCGCACGGGTCTTCGACTCCATGCGTACTTGGAAGTCATCAAGCCTGGCTGGTCGACGTATGTTCGATGCGCGACGAAGGCGGACCTGTTGGCTGCGATCGACTCCGCAGCTTCCACCGGAAAGATTCTTCATATTGAGAGCCACGGAAACGATGAAGGCATCGACGATGGCTCTGGAAATGAGTTTCTTTCGTGGGACGAATTGACCCCTGTTCTTCAGTCGCTAAACGAGGCTAGCGGCTGCAACCTTCTAGTCTTCATGGCGGCCTGCGCAGGCTTCGCGGGAATTCTCGCTTTGGCGCAAGGCCCCCGCGCTCCTGCAGTGGCTCTCGTCGGCCCAGCAGTTAAATTATCAGCGTACGAATCTGTCGAAGCAGCAAAGGCGTTCTACCGGCCATTGGTCGGAGGGACGGCTCACCTTCAAGCTATGGCGGACGCTTCCACCTGGGAGTCTGGCGTTCTTTTCGAACCTGAGCCTATCGCCATTTTGGCGTGGGAGTCTTGGGTTCAGAAGATGATCATAGATGCCAGGCAGGCAAACAGACAGGCTCGTATCGAACGCAGTCGCGATCGTCTAATGAAAGCTGGCTACTCCAAAAGCAAAACGGATGCGTTGCTCTCGTCCTTTGATGAGAGCGAAGCACATGTAGCTCAGCTCGCATGGGATCGATTCTTCATGCTGGATAAGCATCCATCCAATGCGTCTCGGTTTGGGGTTGACTTCGTAGAAATCGCGAGGAAGATCGCGGCCTTCTACTACCGTGGCTTTTAAAGCCTCGCCCCCGCTTGCCTGACGAACTACGAAAGGAATCGCAATGTCGAAGCAATATCCAAAACGATCAGTTAATGGCGACGCTGGGGAATACCTTGCTGCATTCCTATTGACACGCGCCCTAAACTGGCCATGCCGCCTACAAAGTGTGGACTTGGGAGTCGACGCAGAAATTGAAGTATGCGACGAGCAGAATTGTGCGACCGGCAACGTCGTCAAGGTGCAGGTTAAGTCGTTTGAGACTCTTCCATCTGCCAACAAGCACGACGTTTATGTCGATAGCTCTGACATCTCCTACTGGCAACGATTCTCCGTGCCCACAATCGTAGTTTGCGTTGACCTGAAATCAAGAAGGATTTATTGGAAGCCAATCAGCGCGACCGAAGCGTACGCATCCGGCGGCGCATCCAAGAAAGTGACTTTCGATCTCTTGCAGGATGAGTTGACAGCGACGTCAAAGCCCCGCATCGCCGCCCTTTCCTCACCTGATCAATTCAAGGATTTGGACGATCTCGTGTCCCAGGCAGTCGAGATCCACAACCGAGTGACTAGCTCGGCGGCTCTAGCAATCTCAGAGGACGAACTGATCGTGATCCAGCGCGAAAGCGACGCATTCGATTCGATAATCTCAAGAATTGAGGAGATCAGGAGGCATTACCCGTGGAGAATGAGTCCATTCACAGGCAACGCGATTGATCGCATCAAGAGCGGTATGTTTCGACATCTGAACGATGCTGAAGTTAGCTGGCGGAATGGCGTGAACGGAATGTAGGGTCTTTTGTTGCATTGCATCAGGACCCACCGCCGACACCCTCCCGGCTTACCAGGCACTTATCCCATTAATCAATGAGTTAGCTATCCCAGGTAGTCCTTGAACCGATAGGACTTTCCGCTCGCTCCGAGGGGGCAAGCGTCGCGTTCGCAATGCGAAGGTCGGGAGTTCGATCCTCCTCCGCTCCACCACGATTCGAAAGGCCCGCTCACGCGGGCCTTTTTCTTTCGCGGCCTGCGTTGGCTCGTGCATGAACGCACGATCGCAAGCCTGGCTGTCCCTGCTCTTCCTCCTTGCGCTGCACGGCGGCGCATACGCGCAATCCTGCGTCAGCGACCGCGAGTGCCAGGACGGCTCGTGGTGCAACGGCGTGGAACGGTGCGAGGGCCGCTACGGGAATGCGATGTGCATGCCCGCGCGCGAGCAGATGTGCCCGGCGAAGAAAGTTTGCGACGAGGTCAGGCAGACCTGTCTGTCGATGCGCAAGGTGGAAGAGAAGCTCGCCGACTGTCCGGAAGGACAGGTGTTCAGCGACAAGGAGAGCAAGTGCGTGGCGAAGCCGCCGCGTCCGTAGACGCGGCGCATGGGGTCAGGCGCCTTCCGGGCGCGCCGGGATGCGATGCCCCTCGCTTTCGCTCGTACGGTTCGACTCTCCCGAGCGACGCAGCTCTCGCTCGTTCATCGTCTCGATGATCCCGGTCTCGCGGTCGAAGGTGATGTCGCCTTCTTCCAGCAGCGAGAAGTCGGCGCGTCCGCAACCTTCCTGCGTGTCCTCGTCCTGCGCGTCGGCAGGCTGGGCTTCGCGACGGAACTTCACGGTCGCGAGGCGGGCATCGGTGCGCGTCGGATCGAGCCATGCGGAAACCGTGGCAGGGACCACGCCGCATTCGGTGTCGTCCATGGTGCCTTGCAACTCGTGCGGCACGCCGGGGAGATACGTCAGGCCCATCAGCTGCGTGACGAAAAAGGCATCGCGGGTCGTCTGCACGATCGATTCGGCCCCGAACGCCTTCTGGACGATTCCTTCGATGATCGCGTCCTTGTGCGGGGCGATGATTTCGCGCGTTTCGTCGGGCAGTGACTCGAACTCCGATTCCATCATTTCGCGGATGATCGGCCCGCCCGTCGCCAGGATCCGCGCCAGGCGGGCCGGATCCACGTGGATGTCGCCGACGCGGCCCGACGCATCGAGCTCGACGCGCGCCTCCATGCCGGCGAACGCCGCCATCACGCTGCGCATCTGCTTCTCGCGCTCCGCGTCGCCCTCGACCTCGAGCATTTCGTCCGCGCTCGACGATTGGAGGACGAATCCGTTCGGCGACGCATCGACGATGCGGTCGGTGCTTTTCGACGTCATGCGATAGGCGAAGCGTTCGCCCGGCGATTCTTCCACCGAGTAGTCGGTCACCGCGTGCGTGACTTCGAGACCGGCGCGCCACGGCAGCTTCCACGTCACGGCGTCGTCGGCGGCGAAAGCGGGCGACATCGCGCCGCACAGGGCGAGCAGGAGGATCGATCGTTGCATGGTCATCAGTTCCAGAACGCCGTGCACGGACGGCTGCGCATGTGCGCGGTCGTTTCCCGGCTGCGCGAGACCGCGCCGTTGTCCGCCACGAGGCGGTCGACGCGCACGTAGCACTTGAACCGGTCGGTCTTGTACGTCACTTCGTACAGCGCATTGGCCTCGGGCTGGAACGAGCCGCTGAGGAAGCATTGGCCATCGCGTTCGCCACCGGCGACGGTGAAGTCGAAGCGCTTGTCGACCGGTACGCGCGTTTCGTAGTAGCGGCCGGGCACGTAGGTCGTCGCCGGATCCTTGGGCATGCCGATGTCGCCGTCGGCTTTCTTGCCGCCGCCGAAATTGAACATCCCGCCGCCCATGCTGAAGATCTTCTTCGGCGTGCCGCACTTGTCGCTGCCATCGTGCACATAGGCGTTCATCGCCGAGGACCATCCCTTTTCCTGCGGCGTGGTGAAACGCACGCTCGCGGTGTTCTCGGGCGAGGCCGGCTTCTGGTACGCCGGATTGCAGCTCGACAAGGCGAGCATCGACGACAACGCGATCAAACACGACAACGCGCGCGGCTTCGGCGCCGCGACGGACACATGCTGCATGACTTCCCCTGCGATTCGGATTCCCCGGCGCCAGACTATCCAAGCCTCGACCGCGGGACAACGGTGCGGGGCATAGACTCGCCCCAATGCTCGGCCTGCCCGCCATCCGCCTTGCGACGCCCGCCGATGCGCAGGCCATCGCCGCGCTCTCCCGCGATGCCATCGAACGGGGGCTGCACTGGCGCTACACGCCCGCGCGCATCCTCGCCGCCATCCGCAGCCGCACGACGAACGTCGCCGTGGCCCACGGGACCGGCGCTTTGCACGCTTTCGCGATCATGGACTACGGCGACACCACGGCCCACCTGGTCCTGCTGGGCGTGCAAACCACGCAACGCCGACGCGGCCTGGGCGCACGCTTGCTCACGTGGCTGGAAGACGCCGCGCGCATCGCGGGTATCGAGCGGGTCGACGTGGAATGCCGCGCCGACAACCCCGGCGCCATCGCCTTCTATCGCCGCTGCGGCTACCGCGTGCAGGGCGTGTTCCCGCATTACTACGAAGGACGCATCGATGCGGTGCGCCTGGCGAAGACACTGTTGCAAGATGCACCCGACCGCGATCAGATGTGAGTTCGGACAACGTCGGGGTGGCATGCATGGCACTGGTGACTGGAAGCGCACATCGCGCGATGTTGGTAGCGCTCACGCTCCTGTGCGGCGCTTGTTCGCGTGAACCGACGCAGGACGCGCAAGCCGCACCGGCCACTGCGTCGGCGCCTTCGCAGGTCGGCGAAGTGTGGAGCCACGCAGCGTCGCCAAGCACGGTCGTCGCATCGTCCTCCACGGCCGTGGATGCAGGGAAGCGCACCGCGGTGTCGCGCCCACCGCCGTTGCGGCCCGCGGCTGCGGCCGTTGCCGATTACCTTGAAGCCGCGCCGGACGACGGCCCGCCGGTCGCGATAGTGACCGGACGCCAGTACCACGCGGTCTTCGCCGCCGAAAAGCGCGACGCCGAATGGGCCGACATCGTCGAGCCGCGCCTGCGCGAGTATTTCGCGCGACAGCGCAACGCGCGCGCATTCGAAATCGTCGGGCTCGAATGCCGCTCGACGATGTGCGAAGTCCTCGCGGCGAATCGCGATCCGCGAACGGCGCCCTTCGATGTCGACGATTGGCAGAACGTCTTGTTCGCGATGCACGCCGAACCCTGGTACCGGCCCGCGCAACTCCGCGAGCCGTCGATTGCGATCGTCGATTCGCCCGACCACCGCGCCTTGTTCATCACCCACCTGATTCGCGAGTAGCAGGCCTCAGGCGCGCGCCGCCTTGCGGAACAACACCGACGCGCCCATCCACAGCACGACGTACATCGCGGTGATGGCGAATAGCGCCACGGGCACGTCGAGGCGGCCGAAGATCGCGATGCCGCCGACGATCGCCTGCGCCACCGCGGTGGCGACCATCGCGCGCGCCATGCCGTGCGCGCGGAAACTTGCGAGGAGCGCGCCGATGACGGCGACGGCGAGCACGCCGATGAACATGAGATTGGCGGGGTTGCGTTCGTCGCCGATGACGCCGACGGCGAGGTTCGCCCACACCAGGAAGAACGCGGTGCCGATGGCGGCCGCAGCGCCGGCGCGGTAGGCCAGGCTGGCGCTCCTGCGCGCGAGCACTTCGTACGCGCCGCACGCGGTGGCGAGCATGACCCCCCAGGTGATGAAGTCGCGCGCGGTCCATTGCACTTCGTCGGTGAAGCGCATGGCGACCGCCGGCAGCGCCAGCAACGCGGCCGCGCCGGTCCAGAGTGCCAGGCGCCAGCGGTGGCCCGGGGTACGGAGGTGTGCGGCCATGGCGGTGTCCTTGTCGGATGGTGTCCCTACCCTCGCCGGCCGCCGTGAGCGGCCGATGGCGCTTGTGTGAAGCGGGGAAGAAGTCGCCGTACACTCCGCCGGTCCCGAGGGGAGCCACGCCGATGTCGTATCGCCTGTTGCTCGGAGCCGCCGTCCTGCTGGCGGGGTGCACCGCCGGAACCACGCCCGCGATGAACGACCGACTCGACACCGTGATGCACGACTACGCGGGCGACGGCCCGGGCGCGTCGGTGCTCGTGGTCCGCGACGGCAAGTCGATCGAGCGCCGCAGCTACGGCTTCGCCGACCTCGAAGCGAAGACCGCGATCACGCCGCACACCAATTTCCGCCTGGCCTCGGTCAGCAAGCAATTCAACGCCGCCGCCATCCTGCTGCTCGCGCAGGACGGCAAGCTGTCGATCGACGATCCGATCAAACGCTTCCTGCCGACGCTGCCGAAGGAAGACGACGCGATCACCATCCGGCACCTGCTCACGCACACCTCGGGCCTGATCGACTACGAAGACCTGATGGACCCGAAGGACACGTCGCAGATCCACGACCGCGGCGTGCTGCGGTTGCTGGAGCAGGAACGCAAGCATTACTTCACACCCGGCACCGCGTATCGGTACAGCAACAGCGGCTATGCATTGCTCGCGCTGATCGTCGAGCGCGCATCGGGCCAGCGTTACGCCGATTTCCTGCGCACGCGCATCTTCGACAAGCTCGGGATGCGCGACACCGTCGCGTACGAGAACGGCATTTCGACCGTCGCCCATCGCGCGTACGGCTACACGTTCGAGAACGGCGCGTGGACGCGCACCGACCAGAGCACGACCAGCGCGGTGCTCGGCGATGGCGGCATCTATTCGTCGATCGACGACCTGGCCAAATGGGATGCCGCGTTGTACGACGACCGCCTGCTGCCGCAACCGGTGTGGAAACAGGCGTTCACGCCGGCGACGAAGACCGACGACCCCACCATCGAATACGGCTTCGGCTGGCGCATCACAGGGGAAACGCTGTGGCACTCGGGCGAAACCGTCGGCTTCCGCAACGTGATCGTGCGGTATCCGAAGCGGCGCCTGACTGTCGTCGTGCTGACCAACCGCAACGACCCCGAGCCCTACGAGACGGCGAAGAAGATCGCCGCGCTGTACCTGGACTAGCGCACGGGGATGTCGAACGCGACCCCCGGCGAAGGCGCCGGGTCCAGCGTGAAGTGCCACCACTCCATCTTGTAATCGCGGAAGCCGCCGGCCTGCATCGCGTCGCGCAGGCGGTGGCGGTTCGCGCGTTGCGCGTCGGTGGCCTTGCGCGACTCGGTGTTGGCGAGCGTGTCGAAGAAGTCGAAATGCGTGCCCATGTCGAGCGGCGTGCAGGACACGCCGGTGTCGTCGCATTCCAGCAGGTCGAGGTCGACCGTCGCGCCGCGGCTGTGGCCGGAGGTCGGCGAAATGTAGTCGCCGAGCAGGTCGGGTTTGTCGAACGACGGGTAATACGCGGCCTTGGTGCGGCCATCCTCGGGCGCGTGCGCCCATTCGACGAAGCGCCGCACCGCGCGCACCGGGCGATAGCAATCGTAGAGGCGCAGGCGGAGGTGGTCGTCGCGCAGGCCGCGCTCGATGGCCGCCAGGGCCTCGGCGGCCGGGCGCAGCAGGTAGCACTTCGGGGCGTCGTAGCCGTCGACCGGCGCACCTGTGAAGTTGTTCGCGCCGGCGTAGCGGATGTCGAGGTCGATGTCGGGGACGAGCGTGCGGAGGTCGACGAGGTCGGCTTCTTCCGGCGTGGTCGCCGGGGAGACGGTCGGCGCAGAAGTTTGGTGCGATGCGCAAGCGGTGAGGAACAGGACGAGCAACGCGGCGATCGAGCGCATTCGGAAATCCGTGGCTTTTGGCTACGGTAGCAAACGCCCGACCCCACACCGGCAAAAAGATCACCCCCTATTCACCCGGATGGCTCATGCTTGGCGGGCCCACGACAGGGCACCGCCTTGCAGGGGAAGGCCATGAACATCAAGACGCTGGAAACCGTCCTGGACGAGATGCGCAAGTCCAACCACGCCGACGAGCGCCAGCTCCGCGACTGGGAAGCGCGCATCGCCGAAGCGATCACGGACGATCTGGTCGCGAAAATCCAGGCCTCGTTCGGCGCGCCCGCGCTGGCGCCGGCGCCGGGCGGGCACGACTGGGAAGCCTGATCGCCCGGACGGTCAGGGAACGACCGTCCACGTCTGGTTCGGCACGCTCGCGATCGCCTGCGAGGTGGCCGCGTTGCCCGAACGCCAGATGACATCGGCGCCGCTGGACGAATTGCGCCACAACACATCCGCGCGGCGGTCTCCGTCGTAATCGGCCACCGCCTCGACGTGCCAGGTGTTGTTGGTCAGCGCCGCCGCGCTTGCGGCGCCCGCGTTGGCCGATGGCCAGATCACGTTCGCGCCGTTGGCCGAATTGCGCCAGAAGATGTCGGCCATCGCGTTGTTGTTGAAATCGCCGACGCCGGCCACGGTCCATTGCGTGCCGACGGTGGCGACGGCCTGCTGCGTCGCAGCGGACCCACTGCGCCAGATGGTGTTCCCGCCGGTGGCGGTGTTGCGCCACAACAAGTCGCTGCGGCCGTCGCCGTTGAAATCGCCGACGCCGACAATGCGCCATTGCAGGTTCGGCACGCCGTTCACGCCGATCTGCGAGGCCGCATTGCCCGAGCGCCAGATGGTGTTCTGGCCCGACACGTCGTTGCGCCATGCGATGTCCGAACGCGCGTCGCCGTCGAAATCGCCGACGCCCACGACTTTCCATGACGACGCGGGCACGGTCGCCGCGACGATCTGCGTCGCCGCGTTGCCGCCGCGCCAGATGGAATTGGCGCCCGACGAACTATTGCGCCACAACAGGTCGTTCATGCCATCGCCGTCGAAGTCGCCGATACCCACCACATGCCACGTGGTGTTCGGCACGCTGGCGACCGCCTGCTGCGTCGCGGCGTTGCCCGAGCGCCAGATCGCGTTCGCGCCGCTGCTCGAATTGCGCCACGCGATGTCAGCACGCGCATCGCCGTTGAAATCGGCATACGGGCGATACGGGGGCGCCGACGTCACCAGGCACGTGCTGGAACACGCATCGCCGTTGTTGGTGTTGCCGTCGTCGCATTGCTCCAGGCCTTCGACGGTGCCGTTGCCGCACGTCGATGCCGGCGTCATGCCCGATTGCCCCGCGTTGTTGCGCGGCACCGGATTGCCGAAGGCGAAGTCGTTCGCGCAGTTGTCGGTGTCGTCGGTGGCTTCCAGCGACGTCGCGCCGCCGGAGATGTTGAGCCGCCGCACCGCCGCGCGCCCGGACGTCAGGCCGCCGCTGGCGTTGAACGGCGTGCCCACGCCCGCGGGCGGCCCCGCGAAGGCGCCCCACGCCACGCAATCGATCGAGTCGGCGAAGCACACCTTCCCGCCCGCCGAGATCAGCGCGGCCGGCATGGTCACGTCGGCCGCGACGTTGAAGAACGCCGCCGCCTGCGGCGTGGCGATCAGGATGCGCGACTGGTTCGCGCCGTTGGGCACGTTGTTGGGGAAGACGAAGCTCGCGGTCATCTGGTTGGCCGCGTTGTAGAACACCAGGTCGTGCCCACCCACCAGGTTCTGCCCGGGTGCGTACATCTGCAGCACGATGTACTGCGCCTGCGGCGAGGCGGCCGTGCCGGGGAAGATTTCCACGATCTTCATCAGATGGAAGGTCGCCTGCGCCGGGCCGAGCACCAGCAGCAGGAAGCCCGCCAGCCACGCCGCCTTGAACCACCCCCGCCGATCGCCGGTATTCGTGCGCATGTGCCCGCTCCCTTCGGCCCGCCTCGCGGGCATCGCCTTGGCCTTCGCGTCTTTCCCCCTGGCCGCGCAGGAAGTCATCCGCGAGGACGAGGTCCTCGACGGCGACCGCCCGGAAGCCTGGGCCATGCACTACAGGACGGCCTCGACGCTGATGACCGCCTTCGGCCCGCCGCCCGTCCTCGCACCGGGCCAGTGGCAGGCGGCGGTCGAGCTCGGGGACGTGCCGCACCTCGATACCCGCAAAAGCGCGGTGGGGTTCAATGGTCAGAAGAACGAAGATCTGAACAAGTCACCGGCCTTCGGGCGGGTGCGCGGCTGGGTCGGATTACCGGAAGGTTTTATCGTCGAGCTTGCGTGGACCCCGCCGGTGGAGATCGACGGAGCGAAGGCGCGCGATGTCTGGGCGGCGGCCGTGTCGCGGCGCGTGGTGGATGCCGACGGCGTGATCGTGTTGCTGCGCGCCTTCGGGTTGCACGGGGCGGTGGTCGGCGACGTCACCTGTCCCGCCGAGCTCGCGGGCGTGCACTTCGAGCGCAATCCCTACGGATGCGAAGCGGCGTCGAGCGACACGCTGCAACTCAACCATTACGGCCTCGAAGCGACCGCGGCGCTCGTGGATGGGCCGTGGACGTGGCACCTCACCGGCGGGATGGTGCGCATGGAGAACGAAGTGCAGGTCGACGCGATCACTTACGGCTTCCGCGACTACTCGCGGCTGACGGCGACGGACGATGTCGGGTTCCTTGCGTTCGGTGTCGGCCGGTCGTTCGGCGCGCACTGGGGCGCGGCGCTCGAAGCGCTGTACGTGCCGTTGACCGTGTTGCGCATGCCGGACGGTTCGGCGGACAGCGATCCCCTGCTCTCCTTCCGCGTGCAGGTGCGTTACACCTTCGATTGAGATACTGGGCGCATGCCCAGCGCCCTCGTGTGGTTCCGCGACGATCTCCGCCTCGACGACCAGCCCGCGCTGCAGGCGGCGCTCGCGCAGGGTTACGCGCCGGTCCCGGTGTACGTGCATGCACCCGAGGAAGAAGGCGAATGGGCGCCGGGGGCGGCGTCGGATGCCTGGCGTCGTCGTTCCCTCACTGCGCTCGACGCGGGTCTGCGTGCGCGCGGCTCGAAACTGGTGTGCGTGCGCGGGCCCACGTTCGAATCGCTCGAAGCCCTCGCGCAACGCACGCAGGCCGAAGCGGTGTTCTGGACGCGGCGGTACGAACCGCTGGTCGAGAAACGCGATGCCGACATCAAGCGTCGCCTGCGCCGCTCTGGCCTGCATGCGGAAAGCCACAACGGCGCGCTGCTGATCGAACCATGGGAAGTCGAAACGAAGGCCGGCGACCCGTACAAGGTGTTCACGCCGTACTTCAAGAGCGCGATCGCACGCATGCGCACGCCGCGCGTGTTCGATGCGCCGGCGCGGTTGCCCCCGGTGGCGTTCGACGGCGAGGCGATCGACGGCGTGTTGCCCGCGCCGACGCCCGCGTGGGATCGCCCGTTCTGGTCGCACTGGATGCCGGGTGAAGCCGGTGCGCGCACGGCGTTGCAGACATTCGTCTCGAGAGTGGAGGCGTATCCCGAGGCGCGCGATCTGCCGGCGGTCGATGGCACGTCGTCGTTGTCGCCGCACCTGCATTTCGGCGAAGTCTCGGTGCAGCGCGTGTATGCGACCATCGCGCAATGCGGCGCACCGAAGGAAGCGCGCATCGCGTACCTGCGGCAGTTGTTCTGGCGCGAGTTCGCGCACCACCTGCTGCATCACTTTCCGCGCACGACCAACGACAACCTCGATCCGCGCTTCGACGATTTTGATTGGGCGCCTGTCGATGCAACGCAATTCGACGCATGGAAAACCGGCAACACCGGCATCCCCATCGTCGATGCGGGCATGCGGCAACTGTGGCGCACCGGTTGGATGCACAACCGCGTGCGCATGCTGGTCGCGAGTTTCCTGACGAAACACATGCGCAATCACTGGCTGCACGGCGCGCGCTGGTTCCGCGAGACGCTGGTGGATTACGACTTGGCCAACAACACGCTGGGCTGGCAATGGGTCGCGGGCACCGGCGCGGATGCGGCGCCCTATTTCCGGATCTTCAATCCACAGTTGCAGGCCAGGCGCTTCGACCCCGAGGGCGCGTACGTGAAGCGCTGGATCCCCGAACTCGGGACGTCGTCGTATCCGTCGACGCCGGTCGTCGACCTGGCGCAGGGGCGTGCCGACGCGCTGGCGGCGTACGCGCGCCGCAGGTAGATTGGGCGACTGCACAGGATCGAAGGGGACGACGTGCGCCGATTGCTCTTGATCGCGGGCCTGGGCCTGCTGCTGGCCGGCTGCGCCACGAATGCCGATGTCGACACCGGTTCGCCGGCCCCGATCGAAACGGGCTCGGCGCCGCCTCCGCCACCTCCGCCGCCCCCGCCCCCGCCTCCGCCTCCGCCTCCGCCTCCGCCTCCGCCGCCGGGTGGTTCGGTCCAGCACCGCAACACGCCGACGCGCGCGACGCTGCCGCCCGCGATCGACGATGTGAAGAACTACGCGCAGGTGCCGGTGTTCTACGCGACCGACCGCAAACCCGCGGCCGACTTCAGGAACACGCCCGTCGCCGACCGCTACGGCGGCCAGCGCGGCCCGATGTCGTACGGCCAGGCGACCGTGAGCATTCCGCGCGGCCACGTCGCGGGCGAACTCGAAGAACCGTCATGGCTGCGGTTCGAATTCCGCGAAGACCCGGCCAAACACGTGGTGTTGCTGACCGCGACGCCGCAACCGAGGGACGTGTTCCTGCGTGCGTTGTCAGCGCGCGTCAAGGCGTCGAAGGGCAAGAACGCGTTCGTCTTCGTGCACGGTTACAACGTCTCGTTCGCCGATGCCGCGCGGCGCACCGCGCAGCTGTCGTACGACCTGTCCTTCGACGGCGCGCCGATCTTCTTCAGCTGGCCGTCGCAGGCGAGTCTCTCGGGGTACACGGTCGACGAGTCGAACATCGAATGGTCGACGACGCACATCAAGCGCTTCATCACCGATGTCGCGGAGAAATCCGGCGCGGACAATCTGTTCCTCGTCGGGCACAGCATGGGCAACCGCGGGCTGACGCGCGCGATCGCCACGCTGATGCTCGAACGCCCCGACCTGCGCGGCCGCTTCCGCGAGATCATCCTCGCCGCGCCGGACGTCGATGCCGAAGTCTTCCGCAACGACCTCGCGCCCGGGCTCATGCAGGCCGGCAAGCGCGTGACGCTCTACGCCTCGACGAAGGACCTCGCGCTCAAGGCCTCGAAGGAAGTGCACGGCTACCCGCGCGCGGGCGACGCGGGCGACGGCATCCTGGTCGTGCGCGGCATCGACACCATCGATGCGTCGAACGTCGACGACAGCATCCTGGCGCACTCGTATTTCGTCGAATCGGTGCCGGTCATCCGCGACATCGCGCGCATCTGGCGCAACCGCGTGTCACCGGGGCAGCGCGGCGCACTCAAGGCGGTGAAGACGGCGGACGGGACGCACTGGGTGCTCTCGCCTTAGGCGCGCGCACCGAATTTGTTGTCGACGTACGCGTCGATCATCCCCACGAACTCCTGCGCGATGTTGTCCCCGCGCAGGGTCTTCGCCTTCTCGCCGTCGATGAACACCGGCGCGGCCGGCGCTTCGCCCGTCCCGGGCAGCGAGATGCCGATGTTGGCGTGGCGCGATTCGCCGGGGCCGTTCACCACGCACCCCATCACCGCGAGGGTGAGGTTTTCCGCACCCGGGTGCGTGATCTTCCACTCGGGCATCTTCTCGCGCACGTGGGCCTGCACGGTCTTCGCCAGTTCCTGGAAGAACTCCGAGGTCGTGCGCCCGCACCCCGGGCACGCGGTGACCATCGGCGTGAACGCGCGCAGGCCGAGGGTCTGCAGCAGTTCCTGCGCGACGATGACTTCCTGCGTGCGCGAGGCGCCCGGCTCGGGCGTGAGCGAAATGCGGATCGTGTCGCCGATGCCTTCCTGCAACAGCACCGCGAGCGCCGCGCTGGACGCGACGATGCCCTTGCTGCCGATGCCGGCTTCGGTGAGCCCCAGGTGCAGCGCGAAATCCCCGCGCGTGGCGAGTTCGCGATAGACCGCGATCAGTTCCTGCACACCGCTGACCTTCGCGCTCAGCACGATGCGATCGCTCGGCAGGCCGAGTTCGACGGCGCGGTGGGCGGAATCGAGCGCCGAACGGATCAGCGCTTCGCGCAGCACGCGGCCTGCATCCCACGGATCGGCGCGCAGGTGGTTTTCGTCCATCAACCGCGCGGCGAGCGCCTGGTCGAGCGAGCCCCAGTTCGCGCCGATGCGCACGGGCTTGTCGTTGGCGATCGCGAACTCGATCAACTGCGCGAACTGCGTGTCGCGCTTCTTGCCGAATCCGACGTTGCCGGGATTGATACGGTACTTGGCGAGTGCGCGCGCGCACGCCGGCTCGCCGGCGAGCAACTGGTGCCCGTTGTAGTGGAAGTCGCCGATGATCGGCACGTGCACGCCCATCATCTCGAGCTTCTCGACGATGCGCGGCACGGCGGCCGCCGCTTCGGGCGTGTTGACCGTGACGCGGACGAGTTCGGAACCCGCGCGCCACAGTTCGGCCACTTGCTTGGTCGTCGAGGCCACGTCCGCAGTGTCGGTGTTGGTCATCGACTGCACGACCACCGGCGCGTCGCCGCCGACGGCCACGCCGCCGATGCGCACCTGCCGCGTGGCGCGGCGCGGCGCGGGGCCGAAGCCCATGTCGGCGCAGGGCGGGCGGTCGTTCACGGGGGCGATGGGGGCAACGTTCGACATGCGCGCATTCTACCGTGCGTGACCCGCGCGCCCGCCTGCGCTAACGTGTCCCGCCGCCTCCCGGTCCCGCATGTCCCGCGACGACGCCCGCCGCATCCTCTCGCCCAGCCAGCTCAACACGCTGGCGCGCGACCTGCTGGAAGGGTCCTTCCCGTCGGTCCTGGTCGAGGGCGAGCTGGGCAACCTGTCGCGGCCCGGTTCGGGGCACCTGTATTTCACGCTGAAGGACGCCCGCGCCCAGGTGCGCTGCGCGCTGTTCAAGCCCAAGAGCCAGTGGCTGAACTTCGTCCCCCGCGAAGGTTTGCGCGTGCTCGCGCGCGGCCGCCTCACCCTCTACGAAGCGCGCGGCGACTATCAGCTGATCCTCGACTCGCTGGAGGAAGCCGGTGAAGGCGCGTTGCGGCGCGCGTTCGAGGAACTGAAGGCCAAGCTGACGGCCGAGGGGCTGTTCGAGACCGAGCGCAAGCGGCCGCTGCCGGCGTTCCCGCGTCGCCTGGCGGTGGTGACCTCGCCGTCGGGCGCGGCGGTGCGCGACGTGCTGAGCGTGTTGTCGCGGCGCTTTCCGTTGTTGCACGTCGACGTGTTGCCCGTGCCGGTGCAAGGCGAAGCGGCGCCCGCCCAGATCGTGTCGATGTTGCAGCGTGCGTATCGTTCGCAGCGGTACGACGCGATCCTGCTCGCGCGCGGCGGCGGCTCCCTCGAAGACTTGTGGGCCTTCAACGACGAACGCCTGGTGCGCACCATCGCGCAATCGCCCGTGCCGGTGATCTCGGCCATCGGGCACGAAACCGACTTCAGCCTCAGCGATTTCGTCGCCGACCTGCGCGCGCCGACGCCGTCGGTCGCCGCCGAATTGCTGGTGCCTTCGCGCCATGACCTTGCGCTGCGCTTGCAGGGCCTGCAGCGCCGTGCGTCGCGCCTGATGTCGCACCACCTGCATCGCGATGCGCAACGCGCCGACCGCGCGGCGCTGCGCCTGCACGCGATGCGCCCGCGCGCACGCCTCGACTTGCTGTGCCGCCGCCAGGCCGAAGCGCAGCGTCGCCTCGATCACGCATTCCGCAAACACCTCGAACGCCTGCGCAACCGCATGCGCCACGCCGACGCCGTGCTGCGCACGATGGCGCCCAAGCGCCGCATCGCCCTGCTCCGCCAGCGCCTCGAAGCCCTGCGCCCGCGTCCGCATGCCTCGATGCAACGGCGCCTGCGCCACGATCAGGTGCATCTGCGCGGGCTGGCGCGTTCGCTCGAAGCAGTCAGCCCGCTGGCCACCGTGGCCCGCGGCTACAGCATCCTCCAGCGCGACGACGGCCACGTCATCCGCAGCGTGCAGGATGTGCAGGCGGGCGACCGCGTGCGCGCGCGCCTGGGCGATGGGACGTTGCCGCTGCGGGTGGTCGACGCGGACGACTGAAGCACGACAGGAGAGCGCCATGGCGAAGCAAGGTTTGTCGAAACACTACCCCTGCTGGCTCGCCAACGCGCCGATCCCGGGCGCGTCGGAACTCGACGTGTTCGACAAGTTCACCGGCAAGCGCGCGACGCGCGTGGGGTTCGCCGACGCCGCGCTGGTGCGCAAGGCCATCGTCGCCGCCTACAAGGCGCGGCAGGCGATGGCGGACTTCCCGCCGGACAAGCGGCGCGACGTGCTGGAGCATTGCGTGCGCCGCTTCACGCAGCGCCAGGAAGAACTTGCGCTCGCGCTGTGCGTCGAAGCCGGCAAGCCGATCCGCGATGCGCGCGGGGAAGTGACGCGCCTGATCGACACCTTCCGCATCGCCGCCGGCGAAGCCACGCGCATCGACGGCGAAGTGCTCGAATTGCAGATCTCGCCGCGTACGCGCGGCTACCGCGGCATGGTCAAGCGCGTGCCGATCGGCGCGTGCGCGTTCATCACGCCGTTCAACTTCCCGCTCAACCTGGTCGCGCACAAGGTCGCGCCGGCGTTGGCCGCGGGCTGCCCATTCGTGCTCAAGCCCGCCGCGAAGACGCCGGTCGGCGCGTTGATCATCGGCGAGGTTCTGGCGGAGACCGACCTGCCGCGCGGTGCGTTCTCCGTGCTGCCTTGCTCGAATGAAGATGCCGCGTTGCTGGTCGAAGACGAACGCCTCGCGCTCCTGAGTTTCACCGGCGGCCTGGTCGGCTGGGACCTGAAGGCGCGCGCGGGGCGCAAGAAGGTCACGCTGGAACTGGGCGGCAACGCCGCGTGCATCGTCGACGAAGATCCCGGTCAATCGCTCGATGCGGTGATCGAACGCATGGTCTTCGGCGCGTATTACCAATCCGGGCAGAGCTGCATCAGCGTGCAGCGCATCTTCGTGCACCGCGCGCAGTACGCGGCGTTCCGGAAGAAGATGAAGGACGCCGTGGGCAAGCTGCGCATGGGCGATCCGAAGGACGAGAAAGTCTTCATCGGCCCGATGGTCGATGAAGACGCCGCCAAGCGCGTCGAAGCATGGATGGATGCGGCGATCGAGCGCGGCGCGAAGGCACTCGTGCGCGGCAAGCGCAAGGGCAACCAGTTGCCCGCGGCGCTATTGGAAAAAGTGGCGCACGACACCGATCTTTATCGCAAGGAAGCCTTCGGCCCGGTGGCGATCCTCGAACCGTTCGACGATTTCGAGCAGGCGATCGACCTGGTCAACGACAGCGACTTCGGATTGCAGGCCGGTGTGTTCACCGGATCGATCACGCATGCGATGCGCGCGTGGGATCGCATCGAAGCCGGTGGCGTGATCGTCGGTGACGTGCCGAGTTTCCGCGTCGACAACATGCCGTACGGCGGAGTGAAGATGTCGGGGTTGGGGCGCGAGGGTGTGCGTAGCGCGATCCGGGATATGACGGAAGATCGCTTGCTGGTGGTGCGCGACGTTTAGCGCGCGGCGGGCCTTGCGAACAAGTAGCCCTGCCCGCTCTCGCAGCCCAGCCCGATCAGCGCATCGCGTTGCGCCTCGGTCTCGATGCCTTCGGCGATCGTGTCGATGTTCAGCGTCCCCGCGAGTGCGAGGATCGCGCGGATCACCGCGAGGCTTTCGGGCTGCGCCGTCGACAGGCCCGCGATGAAGCTGCGGTCGATCTTCAGGCATTCGATCGGGAAGTGGTGCAGGTACGACAGCGCCGAGAAGCCGGTGCCGAAGTCGTCGAGCAGCGCGAGCACGCCGTGGGCGCGCAGCTCGCTCAGCGTGCGCAGCGCGCGCGGGGCGTCGTCGAACAGCGCGACTTCGGTGATTTCGATGCGCAGGCGGCCGGGCGCGACGTTCGAGCCTTCGAGCAACCCGAGCAGGCGCTCGGCGAAGTCGAGCGAGCGGAAGTGGCGCGGCGAGACGTTGACCGAGACGTACCCGTTGTTGTTCCAGGTCGCCATGTCCTGGATGACGCGTGCGTAGAGCAGCCAGTCGACCTGTTCGATCAGGCCGCTGTCTTCGCCCACGCCGATGAATTCTCCCGGCGAGAGGACGCCGCGTTTTTCGTGTTGCCAGCGCAGCAACGCTTCGTGGCCGAGCACGGCGCCGTCGCTGATGCGCACGATCGGCTGGTAGTGCGGCACGAAGGCGTCGGCGTTGATCGCGCGGCGCAGGTCGGCTTCGAGGTCGAGGATGCGCGTGGCTTCGTCGCGCATCGCTTCGTCGAACACGGCGCTGCGGTCGCGGCCGGCGCCCTTGGCGCGGTACATCGCGGCATCGGCGTCGCGCAGCATGTCTTCGCCGCTGCGATAACGCGGGAGCCATTGCGCGATGCCGATGGAGGCCGTCGGGAACAGTTCGCGGCCGGCGATCCACACCGGCGCGCCGAGCGCGCCGAGCACGCGACCGGCGAGTTCCTCGGCCATGTCCTGCCCGTCGATCTGTTCGACGAGGATCGCGAATTCGTCGCCGCCCAGGCGCGCGACGGTGTCGCCCGCGCGCACGGCCGCGACGATGCGGCGGCCTGCTTCGATGAGAAGTTCGTCGCCGACGGCGTGGCCGACCGAGTCGTTGACGAGCTTGAAGCGATCCAGGTCGAGGAACAGCACCGCGAACGTGCGCCCGTCGTCCGCGCCGCTGCGCGCGCGCTGGATCGCGTGGCCGAGGCGTTCGAGCAATTGCGCACGATTGGGCAGGCCGGTGAGCGTGTCGTGTTGCGCCTGGTGCGTGAGGCGGCGTTCGGCGTGCATGCGCTCGCCGATCTGCGCCATGAGCTCGGCGTTGGCTTCGGCGAGCTCGCGCGTGCGCGATTCGACGCGGCCTTCGAGTTCGCTGTGCGCGGCCTTGAGGTTCTCCTGCGCCTGCTTGCGTTGCAGGCCCGCGCCGATGTGGTGCGCGACGAACGTCAGCAGTTCCTGGTCGCGCGGCGTGAACGCCACCGCCGGCGAATAACTCTGCACCGCGATCACGCCGACCACGATGTCGTCGCGGAACAGCGGCACGCCGAGCCAGTTGTGCGAAAGCGTGCCGAAGGTCTTGACCTTGCCCTCGCGGTCGAGCGCCTCGATGGCATTGCGGTCGGCGAGCACGGGACGCCCCGTGCGGATGACGTATTCGGTCATGCCCATGCCGAACTTGCGGCGCGGGCGGTTCGGGTCGCGTTCGTCGATGGAGTACGGGAATTCGAGTTCGTCGCCCTCGCCCGCCAGCAGCGCGATGTAGAAGTTGCGCGCGTACAGCAGTTCACCGACCACATCATGCACTTCGGCGTAGAAACGCTCGAGGCTCTCGGAGGTGATCGACAATTCGGCGATGCGGAACAACGCGCGCTGCAATCGCTCGGCGCGCTGGCGTTCGACGATCTCCGCCTGCAATACGCGGTTGGCTTCCTGCAAGGCGTGCGTGCGTTCTTCGACGCGGCGTTCGAGTTCGCTGCGGGCCTGGCGGCGGTCGAGCGCGGTGAGGATGTGCTGCGCGACGTATTGCAGCAGCGCGCGGTCTTCGTCGCTGTAGCTGGCGCGGTGCTCGTAGCTCTGCACGACGATCGCGCCGCACACCGTGCCTTCGCGCCGCATCGGCACGCCGAGCCAGTCTTCGGAATCGGGGCCGTGTACGGGGTCGGGCGGGATTGCCAGCTTCGCGCGCAACGCAGCCGACGGTCCGAGCAGCGCCTCGCCGTGGCGCAGCAGCGCCATCGTCAGGCTGGTCGGGACTTCGGCGACCGGAATCTCGTGGGAGGGATCGGCGATGTACGGGTCGTGGCGGTCGGCGAAGTACAGGAAGCGCAGCGACTGGCGCACTTCGTCGTACAGCACGATGAAGCAGTTCTCCGCGTACATCAGCGAACCGACGACGGCGTGGATGCGGCGGAGCATCTCGTGCATTTCCAGGCTGGAGCCGGCGAGATCGGCGATCTCGTACAGCGCCTGCTGGAGGCGTTCGCTCTTTTCGAGCACCGCGACGCGGTTGCGCGCCTGCCAGGCGTCGAGCGTGGCGGCCACCGTGCGGCGGGCCATCGCCTGCCAGGCATCCTTCAGCGGCGTGGCGCCCGACGCGCTCTGCGCGGCGAGGACGACCTCCATTCCCTGCTCGGTGGTCCAGTGGTCGAGGATGCCGTTCTCGCGCGCACGGCCCTTCGTGCCCAGCATCGACAGGGCGCGCGCCACCAACGCCGCCGGCGCCGCGTCGTCCGCCGAATAGGCGTCGCCGCCGGCATCCCGCCAGCACAGCACGATGCGGGTGTCCGCCGGCAGCAGTTCGCGGACGCAGCGCACCAGCGCCGGCCCTGCAGACAGTGCCGCGGTCCCCACCGCTCCAGCCAACTCAGGGCTGCGCACGTTTACGTCATCCCCCCACACATGAGGCCGAGCATACAGCCTTCACGCGGTTTCGCACGGGGGGATGGGCAGGGGCGCTTGCGAGGGTCCATGAACCGATGAACGGAAATCCGGGCCTTCGCCGGAACCCCACGGGGCCGACTGGTTCGTTTCTGGTCACACGTGACCGCCGCCCCCGCCACCGACGGCCGCTTCCCCGTCCCCGCGCCAGCCCGTACGCTGCGCGCCATGGACGACGGGGCGCAGGCCAGCGACGAGCAACTGATGCTGGACTGGGTGTCCGGTGACGGCGCTGCGTTCGAGCAGCTGTACGGCCGGCACCGGACCCGCCTGTACCGCTATTTCCTCCGGCATTTGCGCGACACCGCGCTGGCCGATGAACTGTTCCAGGACACTTGGCAGAAGGTGATCGCCGCCCGCGCCGGGTGGTCGCCCGATGCGCCCTTCGGCACGTGGCTGTATCGCATCGCACACAACCGGCTGGGCGATCATTGGCGGGCCGCGAAGTACCGCCCGCCGGCGCCGGACGACGGCGACGAGCGCGCGGCGCGCATTCCGGATCCCGACACGCCGGAGCGGCAACTGTCGGAGTTCGAACAACGCAGGCGGCTGCAGCTGGCGCTCGATGCGCTGCCGCCGGAACAACGCGAGGTGGTGCTGTTGCGCCTCGAACAGGAACTCACGCTGGAGGAAATCGGCACGATCACGGGCGTCGGGCGCGAAACGGTGAAGTCGCGGTTGCGTTACGCGATGGACAAGTTGCGCGCGGGCCTGGGCGGCACGGATCGGGAAGCGGAAGCATCATGAGCACGCACGACGACAATGCACGCGACGCCGGGTTGACCCCGGACGAGCGCATGCTCGCCAAGCGCCTGGCGAAAGTCGGGCCGCAGGGCGAGCCGTCGCCGTCGCTCGACGCACGCGTCCTCG